>NZ_VJZR01000009.1 GCF_007097365.1 Flavobacterium franklandianum | reverse complement strand
TATTAAAATTTCTTTATCTCAGTATGTCAAGATATTATTGTAATTTTTGATTCCAAATGAATCACTAGTTGCAAAATAATTGCCCAAAGCAATTGTAACCTCTTAAGGTGGTTATTGCGGCGGGGCTCACCTCTTCCCATCCCGAACAGAGTAGTTAAGCCCGCCTGCGCAGATGGTACTGCAGTTATGTGGGAGAGTATGTCGTCGCCTTTCTTTTGAAAAACCCTATTCCTATCGGAATGGGGTTTTTTGTTTTATAGGTACGCCGGGTTCTTGAGCTCGGTTATTCCCTTTTTTTAAAATTTATTTTTTTGGAAATACTTGAGATTATTTCCTCACTATGTCTTCCTAGAAAGAGGTAGCATTTTTAAGTTACTACATAAGTTTGTGTATATTTGTATTGAAAAGCACCTGTTAAAAGGAGTGGTTGATAAAGGACTACTTATACTTAATCTAAAATAACTGGTAAAATGAAATCAAATTCTTCTTTAAAAAATACACTTCCTATAAATAAGCTTTCCAATGACGAGATAGATACTACGTTGTCATCAAAAAAAAAATCTGTTGAAAAAAGTAATCCGTTTACTGTTGTTGCCATTGGAGCTTCGGCTGGAGGACTTGAAGCTATAACACAACTGCTTCAAAATCTATCTCCTACAACGGGCATGTCATTTATTTATGTTCAGCATTTAAGCCCCGATCATAAAAGTATGCTAACTTCCATTTTGTCAAAAACAACCCAAATGCAAGTTCAGGATATTGATGATATGGCAAAAATGATTCCCAATAATGTCTATATTATTCCGTACAATAAAGGAATTGAAGTTAATGATGGACACATTAAATTAATTCCCCGTTCGAGTGGCGGTCCCGCTATTTCTATTGACATACTCTTTTCTTCATTGGCCAAAACTCACAAGAAAGACGTAATTGGAGTGGTTTTATCAGGTAGTGCTCATGATGGAACTATTGGTTTACGGGATATAAAAATGGCTGGTGGAGTGACTTTTGCACAAGATGATTCGGCAAGATTTGGTAGTATGCCAAATTCTGCAATCGCTGATGGTGTGGTAGATTATATTATGTCGCCTGCAGAAATAGGTATTGAATTAACAAGAATGAGTCAACATCCTATGATAGGTATAGAAACTACTAAAAAAGCCTCCACTATAGATTTTGACACTAATAATTCAGATTTTAAAAACATTGTACAGCATTTACATCATAACAAAAATGTTGATTTTAGTCATTACAAAATGAATACTATCAATAGGCGAATACAACGAAGAATGCTCATTAATAAATCTAAAACATTAAAACAATACAGCGAATTGCTGATGTCAGATGCTAGTGAATTGGATTTACTTTACCAAGATTTACTTATTAATGTCACTTCTTTTTTTAGAGATACTGATGCTTTTTTACTTTTGAAAGATGCTATTTTGCCTAAATTATTAAAAGCTAAAGAGGCAGATGAAACCCTCAGGATTTGGGTAGCGGCTTGCGCGACAGGCGAAGAAGTATATTCCATTGCCATGCTTTTATTTGAAATTAAAGAAGAAAATAAACTTGACATTCCCTTTCAGATTTTTGCTTCGGACTTAAGTACAGTAGCTATAAACAATGCCCGAATTGGAGAATATTCGACCGCCCAAGTTTCAAGAGTCAGCCCTGAAAGGTTGGAAAAGTTTTTTACAAAATCAAAACATAAATATCGCGTTGTAAAATTGCTGCGAGATGTATGCGTTTTTGCACATCATAATATTTTAAACGACCCTCCTTTTTCCAGAATGGATTTGATTAGTTGTAGAAATATGCTCATTTATTTGGACATAACGGCACAGAAAAAAGCAATGGCTACTTTTCATTATGCCCTAAATGATGGTGGTTGTTTAATGCTTGGTAAATCGGAAACCATTGGAACATCAGCTCAGTTTTTTACAACAATTGACAAAAAATATAAGTTTTATTCCCGAAAAAAAAGTACAAATCTCCGATCTTTTCTAAATTTGAGTTCACGTAATCCCTATACAACTATGCCTGATAAAAATAGTAGTGTTAACTTACCCTTCAAAAAAACAACCATTTCTACTGGTGGAAATCTTGGAAATGCCTTTGATGCGGTTTTATTAGAACACCATGTTCCAGCAAGCGTTATCATTAATTATGATTTAGACATTCTTCAATTTAGAGGTGCTACTGCATTGTATTTGCAAAATTTACCTGGAAAAGCCAGTTTCAATATTTTAAAAATGGCACCTATTGAAATTACTTTTGAGTTACGCAATGCCATTCATCACGCAATTAAAACAAAACAATCCATTCGGAAAATGGGAATAGAAATGAATCGAGACTTGAATAGTCATACAATTCAAATCGTTAATATTGAAGTCATTCCACTCAAATTAGAAGACGAAGAACCTATGTTAATCGTTGTTTTTACGGGTCAACAAGAAATAGAATCCGATGAAGATCCCAATAAAGCAAAACAAAAAAACTCGGTAGCCAAAGATCGGCGCATCAAAAAACTGGAAGAAGAATTAGCTTCTGCCCGTGCCGATATGGGTTCAATCACTCAGGATCAAGAAGCAGCTAATGAGGAGTTACAGAGTGCCAATGAAGAAATTGTTTCCAGTAATGAAGAGCTGCAGAGTCTAAATGAAGAGCTAGAAACCTCAAAAGAAGAAATAGAATCTACAAATGAGGAACTCATCACGAGTAATCAAGAATTGCACAACCGTTTTCAACAAGTAGAAGAATTAAATAATTTTAATGAAGCCCTGCTTTCAACCGTACACGAACCGGTTTTGATTTTGGACAAAGACATTAAAATTAAATCGGCCAATAAATCCTTTTACAATACATTTAAAGTTACCGAAGACGAAAGCATTGGAAAATCTTTATACAAATTAGGAAATAATCAGTGGAATATTCCAAGACTACGTGAATTATTAGAAGAAATTGTTCCAAAAAAGAATAGTTTTTATGATTTTGAAGTAGAACATACATTTCCTGAAATAGGTGCTAAAATCATGGTGCTGAACGCCCATACAATAGTTCAGCAAAGTATCGATGAAGAGTTGATTGTACTTACTATTGTTGATATTACCGACGTCCGACGATTGTCTATAGAGCTGCAATTACGAGAAAAAAAGGCACTTGAAAAACAATTAGAAATAGAGAAGGCAGCCATTAAACGCATCGAAGATAGCAACAAACGATACAATATGATGCTTATGCAATCTCCTTTTGCTTTCGCTATTATGAAAGGAAAAGGCATGATTGTTGAACTCGCCAATGATAGTATCAAAGAAGTTTGGGGAAAAGGAAATGCCGTCGAAGGAAAGCCACTACTGGAAATTTTGCCGGAATTACAAGGAGGAATTATACCAGAAATACTCGATGAAGTTTACACAACAGGAATTCCGTATGAAGGCTATGAACTTCTTATTCCACTATTGCGCAAAGGCAAATTAGAGGATGTCTATTTTAATTTTGTGTACCAACCTTATCTCGAGGCTGACGAATCTATTTCGGGAATTACCATTATTGCTTACGAAGTTACCGATCATCATAATGTAAAAGAAGAATTGATTGCTTCTAAAAGTGTTGCCGAGCATAAAACACTTATGGCAGAAGAAGCCTTAAAATTTAAGCAACAATTTTTATCGAATATGAGTCACGAGATTCGGACACCTATGAATTCTATTGTTGGATTTACCAATGTTATATTAAAAACGGAATTAAGCGTTAAGCAAAATGAATATGTTAATGCCATAAAAAAATCTGGTGAATCCTTAATTATTTTAATAAATGACATTCTAGATCTTGCCAAAGTAGATTCAGGAAAAATGACATTTAGCAAGAATCCATTTAATTTAGAAGAATCTATTTTGGATATATTTAGTTTGTTAAGTCCAAAATGTCAAGAAAAAAACATTGAATTCACCAAAGAATACGACTCTTCAATTCCTAAAATAGTGCTAGGAGACGCTATTCGTTTGCGACAAATAATGCTAAATTTAATCAGTAACGCTATAAAATTTACCCCTCAAGGCAAAGTCAATATTAGTATTCGTGTTACACATGACGATGCAGAAAAAATAACAGTAGAATTTTTTGTTAGTGATACTGGTATTCCTAAAAACAGATTGACACATATTTTTAATAATTTTGAGCAAGCTTCCGATGAAATTTCTAAGGAATACGGCGGGACAGGTCTTGGACTTTCCATTGTAAAACAGTTAGTAGAACTTCAAGGAGGGTCACTTTTTGTAAAAAGTAAATTGGGTGAGGGATCAACCTTTGGTTTCTTAATGAATTTCTCTAAAACAGCAGAAATAGTACCCGAACAACCTGTTTTGATTTTCAAGACAGAAAATGAACCGCAAAAAATAAAAGTGCTTGTGGCAGAAGACATTCCTTTAAATCAAATTCTAATAAAGTTAATTTTGAACGATTTTGGGTTTGAGTGCGAAATTGCAGATAACGGAAAAATAGTCTTAGAAAAATTAAAAGAATCAGAATATGACATTATTTTAATGGATTTACAAATGCCCGAAATGAATGGTTTTGAAGCAACGGATTATATCCGATATACCCTGAATCTTCAAATTCCAATTATTGCTCTTACCGCTGATGTAACTTCAATAGATATTGATAAATCCAAAAAAGCGGGTATGAACGATTATATTTCAAAACCGATAGATGAAGAACTTTTTTTACCGTAAAATAATGGCGCAAGTAAATAAAAAAGAATGACTTACCCGTGAACAGTTTCGCTTTTTCCGTAGTTTGTTATTAATTCGCCTTCAAAATCAATCCATTCTTGCCAGCGTTTGTCCACATTCACTTTCTCCGAATATTTTCTGGCAAAACGAAGAAATGTAGTGTAATGTCCCGCCTCGCTTATCATCAATTCTTTATAAAATGCTGCCAATTCTTGGTCTTCAATATTTTGGGACAACACTTTGAATCGCTCGCAACTTCTGGCTTCAATCATTGCCGAGAAAAGTAATCTATCCACAAAAGCATCGTTTCTGCTTCCGTCTTTTTTCAAAAACTTGAAAAGTTCGTTGACGTAATGGTCTTTTCGTTCTCTGCCTAATTTTAATCCACGTGCTTTAATGATGTTGTGAACCATTTGAAAATGCTCCAATTCTTCTTTGGCAATTTCCAACAAATCAGTAACCAATTCCTCGTGTTCTGAATTATAGGTGATTATAGTGATGATGTTTGTTGCTGCTTTTTGCTCGCACCAAGCGTGATCGGTCAAGATTTCTTCGATATTCGATTCTACGATGGTTACCCATCTTGGGTCGGTGGCCAATTTTAATCCTAACATTTTTTTCTTGTGTAAATGAATCACAAAAATACATATTTTATTTGTTGTGAAATAGATTGATTTACAGTTTTATTTTCCTTATTTTGTATTGTTAATAGTCAACCTTTTTGGGGTAATTCAATTTATATTCTTTGTTAAACACATAGATTCATAGATTTTATTGACGACATCAAGGCGTTTTATTTTTTATAGTAATACATAGCTCTGTGCAACCAAGAATTGGTCTATCTCATTCTTTTTTCTATGAATCTATGTGTTTCATTTTATGTTTTTTAATAATTCAACCAAGGGGTTTATAGTAGTTTTATGAATGCAAATCAGCGCGTTTTAATTATTGGTTTTGTCTTTCCAGAACCCCATTCTTCCGCAGCAGGAGGAAGGATGATGCAATTGATTTCTATTTTTAAAAAGCAAGGTTTCAAAGTAACTTTTGCCAGTCCTGCAATGGATAGCGATTTTATGATTGACTTGGAATCTTTGGGTGTTGCCAAGAAATCTATTGTTTTAAATTGTTCCAGTTTTGATGTTTTTGTAAAGGAATTGAATCCCACAATTGTATTATTCGATCGTTTTATGATGGAAGAACAGTTTGGTTGGCGTGTCTTCGAAAATTGTCCTGATGCTTTAAGATTATTAGATACCGAAGATTTGCATTGCTTACGTTTGGCACGCCAAAAAGCATTCAAGGAAAAGCGACTATTTTCAACTGACGATTTATTAATTGAGGATGTTGCCAAAAGAGAAATTGCCAGTATTTTGCGTTGTGATATTTCCTTGATGATTTCCGAATTTGAAATCGATTTGCTGCAATCCGTTTTCAAAATCGATGCTAATTTATTGTATTATTTGCCTCTGTTATTGGAGCCAATTGAGGATTCAACGATTCAAAATCTGCCAGCATTCGAAGAGCGAAAGAACTTTGTTTTCATTGGAAACTTCCTTCACGAACCCAATTGGAATGCCGTTCAATATCTGAAAGTAACGATTTGGCCACTTATCCTAAAGCAAATTCCAGAAGCAATTTTGCAAATTTACGGAGCGTATCCAAGTCAAAAAGTATTGCAATTACACAAGCCAGCTGAAGGTTTTCATATTATGGGTCGAGCCAATATTGCCCAAGAAATTGTAAAAAATGCTAGATTAGTTTTGGCACCGTTACGTTTTGGAGCAGGAATAAAAGGAAAATTGCTAGAAGCAATGCAATGTGGAACACCAAGCGTAACAACAATTATCGGAGCCGAATCAATGTGTGGCGATTTACCTTGGAATGGTTTTATTATTGATGATGCCCAAGTTTTTGCAGATAAATCGGTAGAATTGTATCAAGACAAAAACCTTTGGCTAAAAGCACAAGAAAATGGTTTTGAAATTATAGAAAAACGCTATTTGAAATCTTTATTTGAAGGTGATTTTGTCAAGCATGTTTTAAAATTTCAAACCCATTTAAAACAACATCGATTAGATAATTTTATGGGAACACTATTGCAACATCATACTTTGACGAGTACGAAATATATGTCACGATGGATTGAGGAGAAGAATAAAAAAGTTTAATAAAATAAAATTATGTCTAAAGAACCTTTCGCTGCAAAGCTTACTTCACTTTGGATTGGAGGCTTTTTCTTCTGGATTATAAAAGGATTTAGAGGAAAATTAATTGAGCAATTTGAAAAGGAATATGAAAGCAGAAATGTTTGGACTGGATTTTTTATAACATTAATTTCTGTAAGTCTAATTGTTTATTTTCTAGTAATTTACTAAATTAAAATAAAAAATTATTTGTTGTAAAATCATAAACCCTATCCCAATCTCCCTTTTAAACCCCAAAACTATCATCAATCAATTCCGCCACAACTCGTCCCGATTTCATTGCGGCGTTTATCGAACCGTTCAATAAATGATCACCACAAATAAATAAATTATCATTGATTTTAATTTCTGAATCAGGCACTTCATTGGCGACTTTTTCTTGATTGGGCAACGCATATTTGATGCGATAGGTTTTCAGTAGTTTCCAATCTTCTACATGGTTTCCATACCATTTCTTCAATTCGGTTTTCATATTTTCGGCTAAAGTGGCGTCGTCAATTGCTGGAATTCCGTTGTATGAAATGGAAATCAAAACCTTTCCTGCTGGTGCATATTTATTCGAAACATTGGACATCACTGTCAAATTGTTGACCCATTTTTTATCGGTTGAAGCATTTAAAACCACAACCGCTTTTTTAGTGGGAGCAATTTTGGCTTCAAAATAAACATTCGTTACTTGATGGAACTTTTGTTTAGTTTTCGAAATGTAATTACTCGCAAGACCGATAGCTTCGGTAGCAATAATGATTTTATCCGCGTCTATAGTTGTTCCGTCTTCGCAAATTACTTTGTTGTTTTCTATTGCGCTAACTTTCAGGTTGTATTGAATCGAATTTGCAGGGAGCATTGCCACCAATTGTTTTGGGATTTCTTCCATACCCAATTCTGGAATAGCAGCATCGCCTTTGGAAAACATTTTCATTACAAAATCGAACATATTGCTTGATGTTTTTAAATCATTTTCCAGAAAAATGCCCGAAAAGAAAGGTTTGTAAAAACGATCGATCATTTTTGGACTGAAACCATACTTTTCGAGTTGCGCAATAGTTTCGATTTCAGGTTGTTTGAAAAGCTCAGGAAAAGTAATTTTAACTAATTTGTTTTTCAGAAATAAGGTGTTTATTTTGTCTTTCAGGGAACCAACTGGCGCAAATAATGTGGAAAATGTTGCCGTTGGTCGCCTAAATGGATCGGCAATTTCGAATTGTCCTTTGTCATAAAGTACTGTTGCGCCTGGTAGAAATCGTTTCAGATTTAATTTTTTGTAATCTAACAACGATTTTGTTTCGGGATATTCAGTCAATATAACCTGAAAACCCCTATCGAGTCGAAAGCCATCAATGATATCGGTTTTGATTCGTCCGCCTGCACGATCAGTTGCTTCCAAAATTTGAATTTTATACCCTTTTTGATGTAAATTAACAGCGGCACTTAAACCTGAAATTCCTGCGCCAATAATTGTGATGGTTGGTTTCATTTTCTGTATTTTAATCGCTATAGGTTTAATTCCTCGAAGCTCCGCTTCGATTTTTCTGCCACAGATTCACATATTAAAAAAAGATTTTTTAAAATCTGTGAATCTGTGGCTATTATTTAGTTAATGCCACTGGATCTCTGCTCCGAGGTAGTTTTTTAAGATTTTAAAAATAATAAATTAAACGTTCGAAAATCAAAAATCCCGTTCTGATTTCTCAAAACGGGATTTCATATATAAACTAACGAGCTATTAAGCCAGCATCGTCACTGGGTTTTCAATATATTGTTTCAAAGTTTGCAAGAACTGTGCTCCGGTTGCACCGTCGATAGTTCTGTGATCGCAAGCCAAAGATAACATCATTGTGTTTCCTACTACAATTTGTCCATTTTTCACCACTGGTTTTTCTACAATCGCTCCAACTGAAAGGATGGCAGAATTCGGTTGGTTAATGATAGAATTGAATTCAGTAATACCAAACATTCCAAGGTTGGAAATAGTGAAAGTACTTCCTTCCATTTCGGTAGGCAATAGTTTTTTGTTTTTGGCTCTTCCTGCAAGGTCTCTTACGCTTGTTCCAATTTGAGATAAACTCATACCATCAGTAAATGGCAATACAGGTACAACCAATCCATCTTCAACAGCAACAGCAACACCAATATTCACGTGATAGTTGATGATAATATTATCCGCAGTCCATTGTGAATTGATTTTTGGATGTTTTTTTAAAGCCAATGCAGATGCTTTAATCACCAAGTCGTTAAAAGATACTTTGGTATCAGGAACGCTGTTGATAATTGCTCTTGATTTCATTGCTTCGTCCATTGTCACTTCAATTACCAAGTTGTAATGTGGTGCAGTGAATAAAGATTCTGCCAAACGTTTGGCAATGATTTTACGCATTGTGGAGTTTTTAATCTCTTCGGTGGCAATTTGTCCTGCAGGAACATAAGGTTTTGCTGCTGGTGCAGCAACTTCTGATTTAGCTGGAGCGGTAGAGCTTGCAGCTGGTGCAGTGGCAGCTTGTGGAGTAAAGTTTTCGACATCACTTTTTGTGATGCGTCCATTTTCTCCAGAACCTTTTACCTGTGTCAATTGAATTCCTTTATCGCTGGCAATTTTCTTTGCCAATGGCGAAGCTAAAACTCTTTGTCCATCAGCTAGTGATTCTTGAACAACTGGAGCAGCGGTTTGTGTAGCTGGAGCGGCTTTCGCTTCTTCAGCTGGAGCGGTTACAGGAGCAATTCCTCCACTAGCAACAATTCCACTAACATCTGTTCCTGCTGGCCCAATAATAGCTAATAAACTATCAATTGGAGCCGATTCTCCTTCTTGAATTCCGATGTATAATAAAGTTCCTTCGTTGAAAGATTCGAATTCCATAGTTGCTTTGTCGGTTTCGATTTCGGCAAGCATATCACCTTCGGCAACTTTGTCTCCTACTTTTTTCAACCAAGTCGCTACAGTTCCTTCGGCCATTGTGTCGCTCAAACGAGGCATTGTTACTACGATAACTCCTGCTGGTAAAGCGGCGGATAGTACAGGAGCTGCTATAGTTTCTGTTTTAAGTTCTGTTGCTACTGGAGCTGTTTCTGTTGTTGGGACAGCTACAGCGCCTCCAGCGATTAAAGCCGTAATGTCTTCACCTTCGTTTCCAATAATGGCTAATAAAGAGTCAATTGGAGCCGATTCACCTGCTTGAATTCCAATGTACAAAAGAGTTCCTTCATTGAAAGACTCAAATTCCATTGTTGCTTTGTCGGTTTCTATTTCAGCAAGCATATCGCCTTCGCTGATTTTATCCCCTACTTTTTTTAACCAAGTTGCTACCGTTCCCTCTGTCATTGTATCGCTCAAACGGGGCATTGTAATTATTGTTGCCATAATGAATTTATAGTTTATGAGGAATAAATGGGTAGTTTTCTTGTTCGTAAACTACATCATATAATTGTTGTATTTCTGGATAAGGAGAATCTTCGGCAAATTTCACGCACTCTTCAATCAAATCTTTTATTTTCTGGTCAATGGCTTGAATTTCTTCATCTGTAGCATATTTTTGATCTTTAATTACATCCAAAACTTGAGTAATTGGGTCAATTTTTTTATACTCTTCCACTTCTTCTTTCGAACGGTATAATTGCGCATCAGACATTGAGTGTCCTCTGTAACGATAGGTTTTCATTTCTAGGAAAGTTGGTCCGCCGCCACTTCTTGCTCTTTCTATTGCTTCGCTCATGGCTTCGGCAACTTTTACTGGATTCATTCCATCAACAGGTCCACAAGGCATTTCGTACCCCAAACCAAGTTTCCAAATATCAGAATGATTTGCAGTTCTTTCAACAGAAGTTCCCATGGCGTAACCATTGTTTTCAACAATAAAAACAACAGGTAAATTCCACAACATCGCCATGTTAAAAGTTTCGTGTAATGATCCTTGTCTAGAAGCACCATCACCAAAATAGGTCATGGTAACGCCTCCCGTATTGTTGTATTTGTCTCCAAATGCTAAACCAGCTCCTAATGGAATTTGTCCACCAACGATTCCATGTCCACCATAAAAACCGTGTTCTTTTGAGAAAATGTGCATAGAACCACCCATTCCTTTTGATGTTCCTGTAACTTTCCCCATAAGTTCAGCCATTACTCTTCTAGGATCAACACCCATTCCGATTGGTTGAACGTGGTTTCTGTAAGCGGTAATCATTTTGTCTTTTGTCAAGTCCATAGCGTGTAAAGCACCCGCTAAAACGGCTTCTTGACCATTATATAAGTGTAGAAATCCTCTAACTTTTTGTTGAATGTACAATGCTGCAAGTTTGTCTTCAAACTTTCTCCAAAGTAGCATGTCTTCGTACCACTTTAAATAAACTTCTTTTGTAACTTCTTTCATCTGAATTGTTTAATTTGCTAATTAATTTGTTGTGTTTATAAGATGTAAGCAAAAAATATAAGGAATGTTTCCCCAAAATTGCAAGCTGCAAAAATAGGACATTCTAAGGAAGAAGTAAAATTAAAAAGCTACTTTTTGGTTTTTTTATAAGAAATTTTTATCAAACATAAACGGCAACAGGTTTTTAAGCGAATCCGATTTGTAGATCGCACCAATTTCTCCCATAAAATAAATTTCAATTGGAAAATCTTGTTTGATTTCATATTCGGCTATAGATTGCCTGCAAGAACCACAAGGAGGAATTGGGGCAGTTGTTTGATTGGAATCAGAAGCAGCAGTTATTGCCATTTTTAATATTTTTGCATCAGGATAAATCGCTCCTGCCTGAAAAACAGCAACACGTTCCGCACAAAGTCCCGAAGGATATGCTGCATTTTCTTGATTTGAACCTAAAACTATTTTTCCATTATCCAATAAAAGTGCAGCACCAACTCTAAATTTTGAATAAGGGGCATACGCATTTTTTCTAACTGCAACAGCCTGTGCCATTAGATTTTGAATATCACTTGGTAATTGTGTAACGGATTCAAAAGCCGAAAAGCGGGTTGAAATAATGATATCTTTCATTAGTGTTTTTTGGAAAAAAAATCCAAACTTCTTAGAAATTTGGATTTGAGGTTATTTTTATGTTGACTAATATTCGTCATATTGGTCACCGAAATTAAAGGTAAGTGAGAATCGTAAGGTGTTTTCTAAAGGATTTTTAATTCTCGATGTTGAAAATAAATAAGAAACATCAACTTTTATAGCAGTATATTTAAAGCCTGCTCCAAGAGAGAAGAATTGTCTGGCGCCTTTGTTTTGATTTTCGTTAAAATAACCCATTCGTAATGCAAAAGAGTCTTGATATAAATATTCAGCACCAACTGAATAGGTAACCTCTTTTAGTTCTTCGCTAAAACCACCCGGTGCATCTGAAAATGATTGAGTTACTCCTTGAAACCATCCAATACTTTGATAATCTTGATTGTTTTGAGATCTTTCGGCAGGGGTTATTGTGCCATCACCATTTAAATCTGGATCTTGAGGTGTAGGCACTAATAGTTTACTAATTTCTAAATTAACGGCTACTTTGTTATAATCATCCAGAATAAAGTCAAAACCACCTCCTAATTTCATATTGGCAGGCAAAAAGTTAGTGCTAGATTGTGTATTGTCGTAACTCATTTTAGGACCTAAGTTTTGAAGGTTAAAACCAGCTCTCCATCTTCCGTTGAAATTGTTGAATGATAATTCTTCTGTTTGAAAAAAACCAGCAACATCAATTGCAAATGAACTAGCTGAAGATGCATCACCTACATCCGAAGCTACTTTTAAATTAGAATTGATGAATCTAGCGCCAACCGCCATCGAGAATTTCTCACTTAGTTTCAAAGAATAGGATCCATCAAATGCAAATTCGCTAGGGGAAACCGTTCTAGGAATGTCTTCGGCATTTTCTCGTAGTTCAATTTCTCCTAATCCAAAAAATCGAAAACTACCTGCAAAAGCACTTCTTTCGTTGAGTCTGTTATAATAGTTGAGTTGTCCTAAAGAAATATCATTTACCAAGTCGGTAAGATATGGAGTGTAACTTATCGAAAAGCCTGTTTTGTCTATTGCAAATGCATATTTTGCTGGATTCCATTGTTGCGAAAAAGCATCCGCAGAAGAGGCAACTCCATTATCGGCCATACCTGCAGATCTGGCATCGGCACTAACTAATAAAAATGGAACTGCTGTGGTAATAACATTTTCCTGAGCTTTTGCAAAAGAGATTACAAATAAACAGGCAAAAAGTAAAGATATTTTTCTCATTGGTATTGAATAATAATTGGACAAATATAGTATTTAATTAAAGTATTACAAGTTTTTCAAATTTTTCAGTTTTCGAATTGGTTAGGTTCGATTTAACAGTAAGTTTATATATATAAACGCCTTTTCCTATTCTATTTCCAAAGTCATCTTTGCCGTCCCAAGTGATTTCTTTGGACAAAAATCCCTCGGTAGTAACGATTTGGTTGCGCGTCCAAACGACTTTTCCGGTAATGGTTATCACCTGAACTTGAACTTCTAAAGGTTCGTAAGGTCTGTTGTGCGAAAACCAAAACTCAGTATAATTAACAAAAGGATTTGGATAATTTAACACACGTGTCAATGCTATCGAATCATTTCCAACCACTATAAACTGAATTTCCGTAGTAATTGGATTGTTATAAACATCCCAAGCCTTGAAAGTTATAGTGTGCAAGCCAACTGCCAAATTTCGCAATGGATACCTTAATGTTCCTTTTGTGAAATCGTCTAAATTTGTTTGGTAATAATCGTTCAAAATAAAAGGATTATCAATATCTCCATCTAAAATTGCAATTATATCATGCCCTATACCGCTAGCTGTATTGATACCGCTCTCGTCTTCGAGGTTTGCTACTAAGAATGGAGATTCATTTGTTGTTCCACCAGAAACAAAAGTTTCATCGTTCATATATAACTTCACTCTGGGACTAATATTGTCTGCAACTGCATTTTCATTTATTCCTCCCACTTTTATAGTAGTATCATAACCAGATTGATTTTCGAAAAACTGATTCTTTTTGGCATAGAAACTAATTTTTCCACTGGCAACTGGGACTCGAATATCTCTTGGAACAATAAAACTAAATTCAAATTGCCCGTTGGTTACGGATGCGTTACCTCTAAAAATGGTTTCGCCCAACTCATTAAAAGACATTGCAGGGCTGTTTCCATCGTTGTTTAGCGTGGATCTTGAAATAAATTTATCGAATATAGCTGTAGATAATTCGCCGGTATAATTAGTCAGTGGAATGTTGTTTTCATCTGTGATTTCGCCTGATATTTTCATCTTTGCCAATGATTTAAAATCATCGATAGGCTGCGAAACTGGAATGTCATTCACTTTTGTAAGTCGTATTTTAGGTTTTGGAATAGCAAGCATTAAGGCTGGGTCGCCAATGTAAAACACCACATTTGTTGAAGAATTTGGATTGCTGTTTTTCGAAATTCTTAAAGATTCGGCGATAGATGTGTATTGGTTCGAGCCATAAGAAAATAAATTTTTAGCCAAAACATCATTGAAATTTTCGGCACTAAATTGACCTATTTCACGAATAGTTGTAAGCATAGAAATCGCCCCCCCTTTTGGATTCCAATACGTAAATTCGCCAGCAGTTGGTCTTGAAGGATTGTCAAATCGCGAAAAATCACAAGTTATGGTTATAAATAAAGGATATTTATATTGATTGCTTAAATTTTGACCGTCCGATTTTTCCCAAAGCCGCTCGCTTGCTAGCCCATCTTCGCCGCCGTGACCTAAATAATTTACTACTAAAGATCCTTTTTCGAAAGTGCTGAATAAATCAATTCTTCCTTTAGGATACCGCGCACCTCCAGCCGATGCGTCTTGTACATAGGAATCTAAAAATATTTTATTAACATTCAAAAAAGGTTTTTCAAAAGTGATTTTATCAGCCAAAATGTTTTGTCGACTTTGCAAACTTGCATCCGAAGCCTTGTCAGAATCATCACTAACCATTACATAATTGTTTCTCCAACTACCGTATGATTTTACATCGTGGTATTCGATGACTTTGTTTACCATCTCATCTGCTTGGGAAACATTATCATTTATCATTCTACCAACAGCAATGTCTATTCCTCCAAAAAAATTAGTAATATTTCCTTCACTCGTGTCCATAAGTCCAAAGAAATCATCCGATGCGAAAGCGGATTCGCCTGTGGTATTGCTGTTTAATGCGTGATATATAGGTACAATATTAGTGTTGTTCGGAATTCTATTTTTATAATCGTAAGAAGCATCGCCAAAAAGGTTTATATATTTAATTCTTTTTTCTGATGTTGAAGCGTTATCATAAATATATTTGATACAATTCCTAATGGCCGCAATGTCTTGTTTGCCTGCCGAAAACTCTTGATAAATATTTTCCAATTGAATTACTTTGACGTTGAGATTAGAATAAGAACGGTGAAAATTCGCTAATTTTTCGGCCTGATTTACTAAGAATGATGGCGTAATAATCACATAATCTATATCTTGAAACTGACCTTGAGTGTTTTTGAAAAGGGTTCCCTTCAAGTTTTGATTGGCAATTTTTGTTTTACTCTTTTTTAAAGGGGTATAATAATCCAAAGCATCGATGGCAAGATATTTTCGGACTTCGCCTAGATTTGCTTTAAACGAAAATGAGGCTTGATTTGCGTTTTCTACTTTGGTTACATTATATATATCTGTTACATCCCAAATTTGTGAAATTCCATTAGCATTGTTAATAGTATAATTTACAATTCCTACACTAGAACCAGACAAATCATATTGAAAAGGAAATTGTTTACCATAACCTTGAAGGTTTCTTTTAGCAGTAAGTATAATTTTATCAAGATATCCTTTAGAACCCGGCACACCATTATTGTTATATGATAATTTAATCTTTACATTTTCCGAACTTGGAAATGTAGTATTGCTTGGCAAAGAGCTTTCATAAAATTGAATACCTGAATATTGAACAAGTGCAGGAAATGACATAGTTCCTGCATCTTGTCCATTTGCCAAAACCTTAAAACTAGTGGCTGTATATGCTGCCGAAGCAGTATTTATACTCAGTTTTATAGGTGTTGTTGTATCAACATTTGGAAAATTAAACAAAAACTCTTGGTCTTGATTTATATCAAATACTTCTCCAAACCATTTTCGACCAAGACGTCCAATATTGACTAAATCTAATTCATAAAATTGACGGTCGTCAAAAGTATTTAAACTCAAAGTACTGCTTCCGGTGGGTTGAGTCATATTAGAGATTCTTTTCCCGTCATTTCCTTGAACTGTAATGTAATAATAGGACTTTGTGTCGTATAAATTATTGTTGGTTTGACTTTCTTGATTCCAAGTATCAACACCTTCTGCAAAAAACAATATGTAGTCTTCATTATTAAAAACACCATCGGATTCGCCAATGATTTGAATAGCATTTTCAGTTAAATCGGTTGGATAATAAGTCGCATTAGATAAAGGCAACATTCGGCCACCATTTCCATAAAGTTTTAATTTTTTTGGATCGATTCCACTTAAGTTAAGGCCTAATTGCTGTAAAAAACTTCTCGAAATTTTATAAACACCTGATTTTTCTATATAAAATTGATACCAATCTCCAGCGGCTAAAACAGAATTGGTTACAGCATTAATTTTATTTGTTTGTGAAATTCTTGAAGAATTATTGCCACTAATAGTATACGAAAATGATTTTATTCGTTTGTATCCAAAGTCATCTTTGACAATCGGAGATAGTACAATAAAAGCCTGTTTTAAATCTCTAGATTCATTTATTTTCAAAGAGGCCTCTATAGTTTTTGGGATATTTGCTATGTCTAGGTCTCCAAGTTGAGATTCATTTATTGACTCATAATTAAGATTTGAGATTTGAAGTGTATTTCCGAAAGAAGAGCTTGGTTCTGAAATATTCAGTGTTAAATAAATAGCCTTCCTTGATGAGTCATAATTAAAACTAGTACCAACGAATTGAGGGATATTAATTTTGTTTTCACCAAAAAACATTTCATTCTTTTCTAGCCATTCAATAGTAGCCTCTCCTTTTATTTGCGCAAAAGAAACGAAAGGAAATAGGATTAAATAGACCAAAAGTGTCTTTTTCATAGTTTTGTAAAACGCAACATTTAATAAAATAGTATTGGCAGTAAAATTATATCATTTCATGTAATTTTAATAATAAATAGTATAAATTTGCGTTTTAGATTTGTGTTTTCAATGTAGAAAGCACGAATCGTTTTATAAAATAAAAAAATGTTGTTGCATTTTAATGGTTAATTATTATATTGCACCACAAAAATTATCACATATTAAAAAGTATGAAAGTAAACAAAATTATGGCCTTACGTTTGATATTATCAATGATTTTGATTGTTAGTTTTGCTAGTTGTAGTAAAAAATCTAGCTCAAAAAACACCTCACAAGGAACAGGTTGGAATGTTGACAGCAAAAAAGGAGGTTTAAATAAGAAACAAGAAGCTGGTCCAGGATTAGTTTTTGTCGAAGGAGGAACTTTTACAATGGGTAAAGTAGAGGACGATGTTATGCACGATTGGAATAACTCTCCTACTCAACAACACGTTCAATCCTTTTATATGGACGAAACAGAAGTTACCAATGCTATGTATTTAGAATATTTAGATTGGACCAAAAAGGTTTTCCCGCCAACCGAAGCAAACTACAAAAATATTTATGAAGGAGCTTCACCAGACACTTTAGTTTGGAGAGACAGATTGGGGTATAATGAAACGATGACTAATAATTATTTAAGACATCCTTCATATGCACAATATCCTGTTGTGGGTGTAAACTGGATTCAAGCAGTCGAATTTTCTAAATGGAGAACAAACCGTGTAAATGAAGCGTTACTTGAAAAAAACGGCTACCTAAAAAAGAATGCCAAAACTTTAGACGTAGCTGCTGACAGCAATTTTGATACAGAAACCTATTTGAAATCTCCAACATCAACTTATGGTGGAAACGCAGAAATTGTTTTGCCTGGAAAATATGCAGATAAAAAAGGGGGTATTAGACAACCAAAAGCTGGGAAAGACGGTAAAGTTATTGCACCAATAAATATTTATGCACAACGTTCCTCAGGAATTCTACTCCCAGAATACAGACTTCCTACCGAGGCAGAATGGGAATATGCAGCTGCTGCCGATGTAGGACAAAGAGAATACAACATCTACAAAGGACAAAAAAAATATCCTTGGTCAGGTAGTTATACCCGTTCTGGAAAAAGACAAACCAAAGGAGATCAATTGGCCAATTTCAAACAAGGCAATGGTGATTATGGAGGTATAGCAGGATGGTCAGATGATGGAGCTGATATTACTAATAATGTAAAAAAATATCCCGCAAATGATTTTGGCTTATATGATATGGCTGGGAATGTAGCGGAATGGGTTATGGATGTTTACAGACCAATTATAGATAATGAAGCCAATGATTTTAACTATTTTAGAGGAAATCAATATACCAAAAACAAAATTGGTAAAGATGGTAAAATAAGCATAATTGGGAAAGATAGTATTCAGTATGCAACTTTAAGCAATGGTAAAAAAGTGGCAACTAGTTTTCCTGGACAAATTGCTCAAGTTCCAGTTGATGAAAATGAAACCTATTTGAGACAAAATTTTGATAAAAGTGACAACACCAATTACAGAGATGGTGACAAGCAATCGTCAAGATATTTTAATTTTGCTGATTCAGAGACTGACAGCAAAAAAGGAGCGGATATGGGTATGTATAATTCGCCTAAACACAATGTTACGACAGATAGTTTAGGAAATATGGTTAGAAAATACGACAAAAACAATAAAAGAACAACTTTGATTGATGACAATGTAAGAGTTTATAAAGGTGGTTCTTGGAGAGACAGAGCGTATTGGTTAGACCCAGCACAAAGAAGGTATTTCCCTCAAGATATGGCCACAGATTATATTGGTTTTAGATGTGCAATGTCTAGAGTTGGTGCTAAATCTGAAAAAAGAAAATCTGCAAGAAATTAAATTCATTTATAATATTAGTAAAAGCCCTTTGATTAGGGCTTTTATCGTTTAAAACCATTTCCGTATGGATATATCAAACATTCATAGCTTGTTTTTAAAGTGTAGTTCAGTTTCAATTGATACAAGAAAAATCGAACCGAATTCCTTATTTGTTGCTATAAAAGGCGAAAATTTTGATGCCAATACTTTTGCAAATGAGGCACTCGAAAAAGGAGCTTCCTATGTAATAATTGACAATGAAAATTATTTTATCGACCAAAGAACAGTTTTGGTTGAAAATAGTTTATCTACATTGCAAGAACTGGCAAAATACCATCGTAAGTATTTAAAACTACCCATAATTGCACTAACTGGAAGCAACGGAAAAACGACAACTAAGGAATTGATACATGTGGTGCTTTCTAAAAAATTCAATACAAAAGCAACTGTAGGAAATTTTAACAATCATATTGGAGTGCCTTTGACCTTGTTGTCTTTTGACAGCACTACTGAAGTAGGTATTGTAGAAATGGGAGCCAATCATAAAAAAGAAATAGAATTTCTTTGTGAATTAGCACAGCCAGATTATGGTTATATTACCAATTTTGGCAAAGCTCATTTAGAGGGTTTTGGTGGGGTGGAAGGTGTTATTGAAGGAAAAAGTGAGATGTATGAATATCTTGCTCAAAACAAGAAATCGGTTTTTATCAATCTAGACGACCCTATTCAGGTAGAAAAAACAAAAAATTTGAATGCTTATTCCTTTGGTCTGAATAAAAAGTATGGAGATGTTTCTATAGGTTCTATTATAGCTAATCCATTTGTGGAAATTCATTTTGCGAATTTTTCAATTAAAACACATATGATAGGGCTTTTTAATGCTAGTAATATCAATGCAGCTTTGACTATCGGAAAATATTTTGAAGTTGATGATGAGGCAATAAAAGATGCATTAGAGAGTTATATTCCCGAAAATAACCGTTCTCAGATGATGTCAAAAGGAACAAATCGAATTATTCTAGATGCTTATAATGCCAATCCAAGTAGTATGGCAGTAGCAATCGAGAATTTTTTACAGTTAGAGGATACAAACAAAGTGATGATTTTGGGTGATATGTTTGAGTTAGGAACCCAAAGTGCACAAGAACATAAAGCTATTATTAATATGCTTTTAAGGAGTAAAGAGGTTACTTTTTACTTAGTTGGAAAAGAATTTTATTGCCATCGAATAAACAACACGAATTTTTGTTTTTTTGAAACCTTCGATGCTTTTTCTGAATATTTAAATAGGGTAAAAATTGAAAACAGTTCAATTCTAATAAAAGGTTCCAGAGGAATGGCGTTAGAGAGAACGCTTCAATTTTTGTAACGCGGTGTTAAATTAAAACACTAAATTTTATAATGAATTTCTAAGGATTAAGTGGCATTTGTTTTCTATTTGATCTTTTTGATTTTTTAAAATCATTTGAGCCAGAATTTTCCCCATCAGCTCGAAATTTGTTGAAATAGTAGTTATTCCGTTTTCGACAATTTTTTTTAAAGGCGTTTCGTTATATGAAATTACACCAAAGTCTTCTCCTATTTTTAGATTTTGAATTTTAGACTTTTCAATAACTTGTACTAAATCTCTATCATTTGGAATGATATATACTTCTCCTTTTTTTATGGCTCTATTTTTAAATTCTGTAATTACCTCATGTTTGAATTTAAAATCGTTGCAAAACTCTTCAAATCCAATTCTCATTCCAAATGGTTCACGGAATCCAGGAAATATTAAGATGAGATTTTGGTATTTGTTTAATTTGTTTTTACCAAGTGATAAGCAATTGTAGATGTCTTTTTGATGGTTTTGATATATTGCTGGAAAGGATAATAATTCTGGATTTGTTTGGTCTAAAATATAAACTTCGTTTACTGGTAGGGTTTTTATCGCTGTTGCTGCGGCAACTAAATTTGTAGGCATTATAATGTATTTGGTGTAATTGCCATTACTATCATCGATTAGTTTTTGAAAAACTTTAGAATTAAAATGATGAAAGAAAATATCAACCTGAATGCCTTTTCCAACATTGACTAGGAAAGAATTGTATAAGTCTTCTTTAAAACTATTTAGTTCGTCGAAAAGTAAAAAAACTCGATGTTTTATGTTGATTTCAGTGCTTTTTACATAGTATCCCTTGCCAAGAATTGAGTAAATTATACCCCTTTTTTTAAGCTCTTCATAGGCTTGTAAAACGGTATCGCGTGACAAAGAAAACTCAAGGCGAACTTTGTTTATCGAGGGTAATTTTTCATCTTTTTTTAGGTTCCCTTCTTCTATTGTTTTTTCAATAGATAAGATTATTTGTTTGTATTTGGGAATACCCTTGTTATGCTGAATTTGTATGAATTTCATTAAATATAATATTTTTTGCAATTTAAGAAACAAACTAGTAGGTACTGGTATGTAAAAGTAAATAATTATTTTAAATTTGTTTTTTCATATTCAATGATAAATAAATGTAAATAAAACACATTTTACATTTTCAGCCTATTTATATTATGAAATTATTTGATTTAAATACGGAAAATCACTTAATTGGTTTTCTAAAATACTTTAAAATGAGGGCTTTTTTCTTTTCAATTCAAATAAAATATTTAGTTCAAAAACAGATTTAAAAACTATAGATTTAATCTAGATATTCACAATGGTTTTTTACCATTTAATATAATACATAAAATGATGAATGAGATTTTAATTAAACACACTAAAGATTTTTTTCGGAAAACGTTTAATTCAGAAGCTGATAAAGTGATTTTGTCTCCAGGAAGAATAAACATTATTGGAGAACATATCGATTATAATGACGGATACGTTTTGCCAGCAGCTATAGATAAAATTATTTGTTTCGCTTTTGAAAAAAACAACTCAAATATTGCCAACATTTATGCTGTTGATTTGAATGAATCTGTTGAAATCGATGTGACAAAAGAAGCCGTATTAAGCGAAGTGGTTTGGACTAATTATTTGCGGGGCGTATTGTTTCAATTGAGACTGAAAGGTTTCGAAATAAGCGGTTTTAATTGTTCGTTTAGCAGTAATATCCCCACGGGTTCTGGCTTGTCTTCCTCGGCGGCTTTAGAATGTGGTTTCTTATTTGGCATCAATGAAATGTTCAATTTGGGAATAAAATCTATTGATATTGCATTGATGGGACAAAGTGCAGAGCATTGGGTAGGCATCAATTGTGGCATTATGGATCAATTTTCTAGCGTAATGGGATTAGAAAATAAAGTTATAAAAATTGATTGCCGCACATTAGATTATACCTATCACGACGCAAATTTTGTTGATTACTCTTTAATATTATTTGATAGTAACGTAAAACATTCATTATTCACCTCCGAATACAATAATAGACGCATCGAATGTAACGAAGGATTATGTATCATCAAAGAAAATTATCCTGAAATTGAAAGTTTCCGTGACTGCGAGGTAGATCATTTGATGACTTTAAAAGCTAAAATGTCTGACAATGTTTTTAAAAGAAGTTTGTATGCCGTAAAAGAAATCAAACGGGTAATTCAAGCTTGTGAAGCACTTGACAAAGGTGATATTCAAACATTAGGAAAATTGATGTTTGAAACCCACGAGGGATTATCAAAAGATTATGAAGTAAGCTGTGCTGAGTTAGATTATCTTGTTGATTTGGCCAAGGCTGAAGAGGATGTAATTGGCTCTCGATTAATGGGAGGTGGGTTTGGAGGATGTACTATCACTTTAGTAAAAAAAGGAAGTGAAGCAGTAATAAAAGAAAGATTCACCAAATTATACACTGAAAAATTTAATATAGATTTGAAAATTTATGATGTAAAAGTGTCTAACGGAACATCATTGTATAAAAATTAATTAAAATGAAAAAATTTGATATATACGAAGATCCACACAGACGTTTTAATCCACTTATTAATGAATGGGTTTTAGTTTCTCCCCACCGCGCCAAACGTCCTTGGCAAGGCCAAAAAGAAACCGTTGCCAATGAGGGAAGGCCAGAATACGATCCAGAATGTTATTTGTGTCCAGGAAACGTTCGTGCCAATGGTGAGGTAAATCCACTATACACAAGTTCTTTTGTGTTCGAAAATGATTTTGCAGCTTTAAAGCAGGAAGAAATTGAGTTCGAAGAGAGCAATGAGGCAACTTTTTTCAAAGCCAAACCCGAAAGAGGCATTTCTAGAGTGGTCTGTTTTTCGCCAAAACATAATATTACATTGCCAGAAATGGATTTGCCAACTATAGAAGAAATTATTCGAACTTGGCAAAAAGAATATACCGATTTAGGAAATGTAGATTATATCAATTACGTACAAATTTTCGAAAACAAAGGAAGTGTGATGGGATGTAGTAATCCACATCCACACGGTCAAATTTGGGCGCAGTCTTCATTGCCCACACAAATCGAAAAAACACAAAATAGTTTAAAAAATTATTTTGATAAAAACGGAAGCAACTTACTTTTAGATTACCTAGAAAAAGAAATAGAAGCCAAAGAACGAATAGTAATCGAAAACGAACATTTTGTGGCTTTGGTTCCTTTTTGGGCAATTTGGCCTTTTGAAACTTTGATCGTTTGCAAACGTCATGTGACTAAAATAACCGATTTTAATACAGCAGAAGTAACAGATTATGCCTTAATTTTAAAGCAATTGACTGCTAAATACGACAATCTTTTTGAAACTTCTTTCCCTTATTCGTCTGGAATTCATCAGGCGCCAACAGACGGAATCGAGCATCCAGAATGGTTGTTTCATATGCACTTTTATCCGCCATTATTGCGATCGGCATCGGTTAAAAAATTTATGGTAGGATACGAAATGATGGGAGAATCTCAACGGGACATCACTGCCGAAAAAAGTGCACAAATGTTAAGAGATTTATCTAATATACATTATAAAAGCAAATAAAAAATGAAGATATTAGTAACAGGAGGCCTTGGATTTATTGGTTCACATACAGTTGTTGAATTGCAAAATAAAGGTTTCGAAGTGGTTATAATTGATAATCTTTCTAACTCTTCTGTATCGGTTTTAAAGGGTATTGTCTCCATTACAGGTAAAGAACCCATTTTCGAAAAATTAGATTTAAGAGAAAAAATTTCTGTTCAAGATTTTTTTCTAAGGCATCAGGATATTAGTGGTGTGATTCATTTTGCTGCTTCAAAAGCGGTTGGCGAAAGCGTTACTAACCCACTCTTGTATTATGAAAATAACATCTCATCTTTGGTTTATATACTTCAAGAATTAGAGAAAAAAGAGAAGGCTCAATTTATTTTTAGTTCCTCTTGTACGGTTTACGGTCAGGCCGATGTCATGCCAATTGACGAAAATGCACCAATCAAACCAGCAATGTCTCCCTACGGAAACACAAAACAAATAGGAGAAGAAATCATTACAGATGTTTCTAAAGTTAGCAATATTAATGCTATATTGCTTCGCTATTTTAATCCAATTGGGTCACATCCTTCTGCTGAAATTGGTGAATTGCCCATTGGAGTTCCGCAAAATTTGGTGCCATTCATAACTCAAACAGGTGTTGGGTTGCGTAAAGAATTGATGGTGTACGGAAACGATTACCCAACAGTAGATGGTACTTGCATTCGCGATTACATTCACGTTGTCGATTTAGCAAAAGCTCATGTAGTGGCTTTACAAAGATTATTGGAAAATAAAAATGAAGAAAAAATTGAAATTTTTAACCTTGGAACGGGAGTTGGAAGTTCGGTTTTAGAAGTAATTGCAAGTTTTGAAAAAGTAAGCACGAAGCTTTTTCCTTACAAAATTGTTGACAGAAGAGAAGGCGATGTAACAATGGCTTATGCAAGTACTAACAAAGCAAATGAAGTGCTGGGATGGAAAACAGAATCCTCTTTAGATGAGGCAATGGAAAGTGCTTGGAAATGGGAACAAAAAGTTAGATCAAAATAAGCTGTAAGAGAATTTATTAGTATAAATATTTATAGGATTAACCAAAATTAAAAACCAACAAAACAAAAAATTATGAATACATTACAAACTGCAGACTACTTAGTCTTTCTTGTTTACTTTTTTATAGTATCTGGCTATGGCTATTGGATATACAAACGAAAACAAACTGCTTCTCATACTGCTTCTCATGATTACTTTTTAGCTGAAGGATCACTAACTTGGTGGGCTATTGGAACATCCCTAATTGCTTCAAACATTTCTTCGGAGCAATTTATTGCTATGTCTGGAAATGGATTTAAAATGGGTTTAGCTATTGCAACCTATGAATGGATGGCAGCCTTAACCTTGATTATTGTAGCGGTATTTTTTATTCCTGTTTATCTAAAGAATAAAATATACACGATGCCTCAATTTCTTCATCAAAGATACAACGGTGATATCGCCATGATTATGGCTGTTTTCTGGTTGTTATTGTATGTAATTGTAAATTTAACCTCTATACTTTACCTTGGTGCATTAGCAATTAACGGAATTTCTGGAATCAACCTTGATTTGTGTATGTATGGATTAGCATTTTTTGCCATTATTATTTCGTTAGGAGGGATGAAAGTTATTGGTTACACCGATGTTATTCAAGTAGTCTTCTTGATTTTTGGAGGTTTAGTGACTACCTATTTAGCGTTAGATAAAGTAGCTGAATTAAATGGGCAACACGGAATGGTTCAAGGATTTAACTATATGATGGATCAATCAGGTGATCACTTTCACATGATATTTGAAAAAGACAGCCCAAACTTTCCAAGTTTACCAGGACTTACCGTATTGCTTGGAGGAATGTGGATTGTAAATTTAAATTATTGGGGTTGTAACCAATACATTACTCAGAGAGCGTTAGGAGCTGATTTGAAAACGGCAAGAAGCGGTATTTTATTTGCTGCATTTTTGAAACTATTGATGCCTGTTATAGTAGTTTTACCCGGAATTGCAGCTTATGTAATATATACAAAAGGAGGTTTGCAAACAGAAATGCTTGGGCCTGATGGTGTCTTGAACCCAGATCGTTCTTATCCTGTTTTGTTAAATTTATTGCCAGTTGGTTTAAAAGGATTGTCATTTGCAGCGCTTACTGCAGCAGTTGTAGCCTCTCTGGCAGGAAAAGTAAACAGCATCTCAACTATTTTTACATTGGATATTTATAAGAAAAAAATTGATATAGATGCTAGTGAAAAGAAAATGGTTCAAGTGGGTAAAATAGCCGTTATTGTTGCCATGCTATTAGCAGTTGTTATTGCTCCGCACTTAGGAATTGATAAAAAAGGTGGTTTTGAATTTATTCAGGAGTACACCGGATTTGTAAGTCCAGGTATTTTTGCGATGTTTATACTAGGGTTCTTTTGGAAAAAAACAAGTTCAAATGCCGCTATGTTTGCCACTATTGGAGGTTTTATTTTGTCAGTCATATTTAAGTTCTTGCCTAAAATGATGAATTTAGAATTTTTACATTCAACGGGTTTTTCTGCTTTAGTTCCTCAAGAAGATGGAACAAGTATTTATGAAATTCCATTTTTAGATCGTATGGGATTTGTATTCGTAATCTGTGTGGCTGTTATGGTTATTATTAGTTTAATTGACGATAAACGTGGCGTAAAATCTAAAGGATTAGAAATAGATTCCTCTATGTTCAAGGTAAATAATGCCTTTTTAGCTGGATCACTAATTATCTGTGGAGTTCTAGTTGCTTTATATTCAATTTTCTGGTAGAATAATCTATAACTAATGAAATTAGTTTGTATAATTTAATAAAAAAACTTCGGAGTGATTATAATCTCTGAAGTTTTTTTTATTGCATATTGCAAGATTCATAATGCTATTTGAAAGACATAGTTAAAAAAATAAACATGAAAAATATAATTCTACCTGTAGAAAAATTCAATAAAATAATCGATAATCAAGAAGTTTCTCTTTTTTGTTTAAAAAACAAGAACGGATTTATTTGTCAAATCACCAATTTTGGCGCACGAATAGTGTCTTTTATTATTCCAGTAGGTACATCTGGCATAGACGTTATTTTAGGTTATGATTCAATAGATGATTATCAAAAAGACGACTATTATATGGGAGCTGTTGCCGGGCGTTATGCCAACAGAATTGCCAACGGAAAATTTATTTTAGACGCTAAAGAGTATTCATTATTTGTAAACAATGATCCAAATGCTCTTCACGGTGGGCAGAAAGGCTTCGATAAAGTGGTTTGGAAAGCCTCTGCCTTTTTGAATGAAATGGCAGAAGAATCCCTTGAATTAAACTATCTTTCAATGGATGGTGAGGAAGGGTATCCAGGAAATTTACAGGTAAAAGTAATCTATACTTTGACCAATGACAATGAAATAAAAATAGAATATAGTGCAGTAACAGATGCTAAAACAGTTCTTAATCTTACAAATCACGCTTATTTCAATTTGAAAGGAGCTGGTGAAGGAACAATAACTTCTCACGATTTGAGTCTAAATGCTGATTATTTTACACCAACCGATGCTGGTGCAATTCCAACAGGAGAAATCCGTAGCGTGTTAAACACTCCAATGGATTTTAGAATTGCTCACAAAATTGGAGAACGTATCAATGACGATTATGTTGAATTAATTCAAGGAATTGGATACGATCATAATTGGGTATTAAATAAAGAAAGCGATGCGTTAAGCCACGCAGCAACTGTTTCAGAAGCTTCGACAGGGATTCAGTTGCACGTATTTACTACAGAACCCGGGGTGCAATTTTATTCGGGTAATTATTTGAATATAAAAAACGGAAAAGAGGCAAAATCCTATCCAACTCGTTCAGGTTTTTGTCTTGAAACACAGCATTTTCCAGATTCTCCAAACCACGAAGATTTCCCGTGTACAGTATTGAATCCTAATGATACTTATATCCAAACTACATTTTATAAATTTGAAGTCAAATAAAGTAGCATAGATTTTATGTTGTAAATAGTAGAATCCATTGTACATTTGTAGCCGAAAAACAACCTATCGGGTTGATATTCTTTACGAATAGCAATTGAAAAAGCCATTCTGAAAAGAGTGGCTTTTTTATAATTATAAAAATAATGTTATGGCACATAAAGCAGGTTTTGTAAATATCATAGGAAATCCAAACGTGGGGAAATCCACTTTGATGAATGCCTTCGTTGGCGAAAGATTATCCATCATCACATCAAAAGCACAAACCACCCGACATAGAATTTTGGGTATAGTAAACGGCGAAGATTTTCAATTGATTTTGTCTGATACGCCAGGCATCATCAAACCCGCTTACGAAATGCAGGAATCGATGATGAACTTTGTAAAATCTGCGTTTGAAGATGCCGATATCTTGATTTATATGGTCGAAATTGGCGAACAAGAACTCAAAGACGAAGCTTTTTTCAATAAAATTATCCATTCTACCATTCCAGTTTTGTTGTTGTTGAACAAAATTGATAATTCCAATCAAGAACAATTAGAAACCCAAGTTGCCTTCTGGACGGAGAAAGTTCCCAATGCCGAGATTTATCCAATATCCGCTTTGCAAAACTTCAACGTTCCCGAAGTTTTCCAAAGAATAATCGAATTGTTGCCAGAATCACCAGCGTATTATCCAAAAGATCAATTGACCGACAAACCGGAACGTTTCTTCGTAAACGAAACCATTCGCGAGAAAATCTTGTTGAATTACAGTAAAGAAATTCCATATGCTGTCGAAATCGTAACCGAAGAATTTTTCGAAGACGAAAACATCATCCGAATTCGTTCCCTGATTATGGTGGAACGCGAAACTCAAAAGGGAATCATCATTGGCCACAAAGGAGCAGCTTTGAAACAAGTAGGAATGGAATCTCGCGCCGATTTAGAGAAATTTTTCGGAAAACAAATTCACATCGAATTGGTTGTAAAAGTCAATAAAAACTGGAGAAGCAATGCTAATATGTTGAAAAGGTTTGGGTATAATCAGTAGGTTATGACTCCAAATATTTTTCCATTAAAAAATCTCATATTATGATACAATTAGTAGAAGAATATGATAATTACGTTTCTAGTTTACCTGATTTAGTGAGCAAATCCTATTACAAGGCGGAATATTTCATTCAAAACTTGAATTTGAAAAATGCTACGTATTATCGCAAATTAAAAGAGAATAACTTTACCTCTCAAGAAATAAAAAAAATCACAGAATTGCTTTTTCCAGAAGAAGTTTTATTGCAAAAACTTCAAAAAAGTGAGGAAGACATTCAGTCAGGAAGAGTTTTTGACAATGAAGAGGTTATGGTAAAATTACGTTCGAAGTATCGTGTTTAAGCCTATTGGGTTTTTTGCATTGTTCCAAAATACCGACAAATAAATAGTTTGGTTTTCGATTTTGTAAAATAAGTAATTTTGTTTTGCAATTAAAAATTTGCGGTATTGGGTTTCTTTATGCTGGCTTCCCACTTCAAAATTATTTGAAATAATTAGCAGAATAGCTTCTCTGTTTTGTCAATGAAATCTACTGTTTCTTTCATTGTGAATTTGTGGCTAATATAATTTAGAATTTCTTCATAACTTTCTAAAACAGTTGCTGTCCAAATAATTTTCATAAAGTTTGCTCTTTTAATTCCAAAATCTCTAAAAACTTTCTTTCCAATTCATTCATTTGTCCATTGCCTTTATACCGTATTTGTTTGGCGATGAAGTAAAGCAAAAACCAAACGATAACCATCATTAACATTACGAGAAAATCCATTCTTGTCGAATTTTTCAAAACATAGTCAGAGTAGGCGATACCCGCGAAAATCACAAAAATTCCCGCCACCATAAAATGCAAAAACATAAAAAGTGTCCACAAAGTGGGGTCTGGTCCAAACAATCCACGAATATGCGTTTCGTTATTATCTTTTGGTTCTAATTCCAAATGCAAATGTGGCGACCAATAGTCACGTTTTGCCTCGGGAATATTCATCCAAATATGATTGTGTTTGATCTTTAGATGACAATCTTCGATGCAAGTCACTTTATAATTTTCGAATTTTTGACGGATGGATTCCATATTTTCGGGAACATCTTTGTAAAAACGCAGGCGAAGTCTGATTTCATTATTGGTATCCATAACGTCAGTTTTTAGGTTCGAAATTATTTTTTGGCCACAGATTAAAAGGATTCACGCAGAAAAATTAGAACAAGAAAATTTCAAATAAAAAATCTGTGTTAATCTGTAAAATCTGTGGCAAAATTATTTTAATAGTAATCGCATTTTATAGAGGAATCATTATTTGCATTGCAAAATAGTAAAAAAATTGATAGTATGGGATTTAACACTACCTTTGCAAAAAATTAAAATACTGCATTTTGGATTTATAAGTAATAGAATTTTAGGAAACTAGATTCTAAAATTTGAAATTTGAAAGCTAAAAATTTACAAAAATGAATAATATTGTTGCGATAGTAGGAAGACCTAATGTAGGGAAATCAACCCTTTTTAATAGGCTGATACAAAGAAGAGAAGCTATTGTGGATTCAGTATCTGGGGTGACCCGAGATAGAAACTATGGTAAAAGCGAGTGGAACGGAAAAGAGTTTTCTGTGATTGATACAGGTGGTTATGTTCGTGGATCAGATGACGTTTTTGAAGGCGAAATCCGTAAACAAGTAGAACTGGCCATTGACGAAGCCGACGTAATTATTTTTGTGGTCGATGTCGAAGAAGGCATTACACCAATGGATGATATCGTTGCCCGACTTTTGCGTAAGGTAAAAAAGCCTGTTTTACTTGCTGTAAATAAGGTGGATAATTCAATGCGTGAAAAGGATGCTCTTGAGTTTTACAACCTTGGTTTAGGTGATTTTTACACTTTTGCCAGTATTTCTGGTAGTGGAACAGGAGATTTATTGGATGCAGTAATTGATGCTTTTCCAGTGAAGCCAGAACCAGTTCAAGAAGAAGTAGTGTTGCCTCGTTTTGCAGTTGTGGGTCGTCCAAATGCCGGAAAATCTAGTTTTATAAACGCACTTATTGGTAAAGAACGCTTTATGGTTACAGACATTGCGGGTACAACTCGTGATGCTATTGATACCAAATTCGACCGTTTTGGATTTGAATTCAACTTGGTAGATACTGCCGGAATTCGTCGTAAAGCTAAAGTAAAGGAAGACTTGGAGTTTTACTCTGTAATGCGTTCCGTTCGTGCGATTGAATACTCCGATATTTGCATCCTGATTATCGATGCCACTCGTGGATTTGAAGGACAGGATCAAAGCATTTTTTGGTTAGCCGAAAAAAACAGAAAAGGAGTAGTGATTTTGGTTAACAAATGGGATTTAGTCGAAAAAGACACGATGTCAACCCGGGATTACGAAGCTAAAATTAGAGAAGAATTAATGCCTTTTACCGATGTGCCTATTCTTTTTGTTTCGGCACTCACAAAACAACGTTTGTTGAAAGCATTGGAAGCAACTGTTCAGGTTTTCGAAAATAGAAAACAAAGAATTGCGACTTCAAAATTCAACGAATTTATGTTGAAAGTAATCGAAGCTTATCCGCCGCCAGCAACCAAAGGGAAATACGTGAAAATTAAATATTGTATGCAATTGCCAACAGCTACGCCACAGTTTGTGTTTTTTGCCAATATGCCGCAATATGTCAAGGAGCCTTACAAACGTTACCTCGAAAACAAGATTAGAGAAAACTGGGACTTCTCAGGAGTGCCAATCGATATTTATATTAGAGAAAAATAAAACTAAATCCCGAGCAATAGACTGCCCCCAAAGAGTTAGACACTATTTGGGGGTTTTTTTATGCCTTTTTTCTATAAAATAAGATAAATCTATAAACACTATTAAACCATTGCAATATTTTTGAGTCTTAATGAATTAATGTAAGAATTATTATATGCCTAAAATCTATTCCTTTTTATTGATGCTACTTTTCTTTTTTTCTGCAAATGCCCAAAATGAAATTATTATTAAGGGAACGGTGTATGATATTAATACACAAATTCCGCTTGAGTTGGCTACAGTATATTTTTCAAGTGCCAAAGATTCTGCCGTAATAGAGTATGTAAATACAGATAAAAATGGTGTTTTTAAAATGAGTATTAAAAAATACGATAAGCCTGTATTTTTAAAAGTTAATTATATGGGGTACCAGCCTTATATTGAGGAGCAAAATACACTTTTAGAGAGCAAGGATTATGGAAAAGTATATTTGTTGCAAAATACAAAAGAATTGAATGAGGTGGTTATCAAAAGTGAAGCGCCGCCAGTTCGAGTAAAAAAAGATACTTTAGAGTTTAATGCTTCTTCATTCAAGGTTCGGCCAGATGCCAATGTCGAAATTTTGTTGAAACAATTGCCAGGATTTGAAGTTGATAGTGATGGTAAAATAACCGTGAACGGAAAAGAAGTGACGCAATTTTTAGTAAACGGCAAAGCTTTTTTTGATAAAGATGGAGCCGTAGCTTTAAAAAATTTGCCTGCCGATTTGATAAGTAAAGTTCAAGTTTCGGATTTGAAAACCAAAAAAGAGGAGTTATCCAAACAAGAGTCTAGTTCTGATTATTCCAGCATCAATTTGACCATTGACGAAAAGATAAACAAAGGTTATTTTGGAAAATTCTTGGGTGGTTATGGAACCGATGATCGATATGAAGCCAGTCTTATCGTGAATTTTTTCGATAATAAACAAAAAATTAGTTTGTTGGCCTCAGCCAATAATATCAATTCCACAGGTTTTTCGCAAGACGAAGTCTTTGATAGTATGGGTGGCGGAAGAAATGCTAGAGGAGATACAAGGGCCACTGGAGGCAGGGGAATTACAGAATCTAATCTGGTTGGCTTTAATTATTCCGATGAATGGTTGAAAGATTTGGAAGCTAGTGCAAGTTATAATTTTTCGAATTCAGTAAACAAAAACGAAAGCAAATCCAATCAGGCCAATTTCTTGCCTACAGGAACTATTTTTACCGAATCTGATTCGAAATCAAGAAATGAAAATACTGGAAACAAAGTGAATTTTGAATTTGAACATAAAATAAATCCCACTACGAGAATCGTGGTTACTCCAAAAGTCGATCAAACTCTTTCGAATAGTCATTCTGAATCTTCGAGTTTTTCTAAAGACGAAAAGGAGGAATCTTTAAACGAAAACAACTCAAAATCGTATAGAGAAAGTACAGCTACAAATTTTGGAAACTCAATAAATTTTAACAAAGCTTTCGAAAGAAAAGCTCGTAATTTAAGTTTTGTTTTCACTAATAATAACTCCAATAGCGATTCGGATGTACAAAATCTATCGGAAACAATTTTTTATCAAGGTGATAAGCCCAACGATGAGAGAAATCAGAACAGCAAAACGCAGAACACATATGATTCTTATTCAGCCGATATTGAATACACAGAGCCCATAACAGATTCATTACGAGTTCGAATTGGCTCTGATTTTGATTGGTCGAATGCTATAAACGACCTTAAAACATTCGATTATGATGCTACTTCACAATCGTATTCTACTCTAAACGATTTGCAAACGAATTATACCTCTTCTAGACAAAATTCTATTACTCCAAAAGTGGGGATTACTTTCGAAAAGAACAATTTTACTTTCAATTTGAATTCGAGTACATCAATTATTGATTTTGACAATCATTCATTATACCTTAATAAAATTACCGATTTGAATCAAAAATATGTTTTGCCTTATGGAAGAGCACAAATACGATATAAGTTGGATCGCTCCAAATTCCTTACTTTGAGATACGATTATTCCAATAGCCTTCCTTCTTCAACTCAATTGATGTCAGTAGGAAATTTGGCTAATCCATTAAATACGATTATAGGAAATCCAAATTTGAATCCAAACGAAAAAAATAGTGTCAACATCAATTACAGGAATTTTGATATGCGAACTCGTTCAGGTTATAACTTGTATATGCGAGGAGATTTTTTCAATAGCGAAGTAGTTTCGACTTCGGTTTATGATGAAAGTGGAAAAAGAACAACAACTTATAAAAACGTTTCTGGAACATACACCACATCCTTGGGAGGAAATTGGAATCAAACTGTAAAAAGTGAAGCTCATGTATTGCGTTATGGATTGAGCCTAAGTGGAAACTATTCATTGGACAAAGGATTTACCAATACTGTTTTGTATGACGCAAAATCGTTAGGGGTTACTCCAAGAGTCTATTTTTCTTATGATTATGGCGAGTTGCTTACCATTGCACCTTCGTATAATTTGTCTTATAATGAGTCCAGATATACGAATTCATCCCTTAAAGCCAGTTCGAATGTGGTGCACAGAATCAATTTGCAAACTACCAACTATTGGCCTAAAAATTGGATTTTCGGAAATGATTTTGGTTATGCCTACAATTCGAATATTTCGGACGATTTCAAAAAAGATTTCTATTTATGGAACACAAGTTTGTCGTATGGATTTTTCGATAAAAAAATGACTTTGAAAGTAAAAGTCTATGACGTTTTGAATCAAAACCTAAGTGCTACCAGAACCATTTCGCCAACGACTATTCGCGATGAAGAAAATACCGTTTTGAAACGCTATGCAATGTTTTCGTTGGCATATAAATTAGGAAATTTTGGAGGAAAAGAAAATCGTTCCCGAGGATCAAGAAATAGAGGAATGGATAATGAGGATTAATGTTCTTAATTTTGGATTAAACCATTTCGATATATTACAGTCTTATAAACCTAAACTTAAAAATGAAAATAGAATGAAGAAATTAATTATCGCAGCATTATTGGTTATAGGCATTTCCTCTTTTGCACAAGAAACCCAACCAGAGAAAAAATCAAACAAAGGACAACAAAGAGAAAAAATGTCCCCAGAGCAAAGAAATCAGGTTTCGTTAGATAGAATGACGACCGAATTGAAATTGGATGCCAACCAACAAGAGCAAATCAAACCGATTATTGCAGAGCAAAGTGCCCAACTTCAAGCTATGAGAGACCAACGAATGGCTAGCAATGCCAAAGAGTTGACCAGCGAAGAGCGCAAAGCCCTAATGCTGAAAAGAAACGAAGAAAAAACAGCAACCGACACCAAATTAAAAGCCATATTGACTCCTGAGCAATTCAAAAAAATGAAAGAAAATGAAGCTGCCAATAGAGAAAAAATGAGAGAAGCTAGAGAAAGCAGACAAAGTGGTGAAGGTAGAGGAAATCAACCACAAGAATAGTTAGTTTTTTCGGAACAAATTAAATAAAAATTCCCAAACGCAATCTTATCTCGTGTTTGGGAATTTTTTATAAAATCATTTTGATTGTGATACCTAAAACAGCTGCAATACCAATAATGTGGGGTTCTTGTATTTTTTTAATATAAATTAAAATTAATACAGTTCCTATGGCAATTAGTGCTGTTGGAAGATCTACAATTGTCCTGACTGCAATTACAATTACTGCACCCATCAAAGCACCAATTACTCCAGCAGTTATTCCGTCAACAAATGCTTTGATACTTTTGTTTTGGGAAATTTTTTTGAAATAAGGAGCAGGTATAACCGTAAATAAATAACAAGGAAGAAAGGTAGCTAATGCCGCAATGCAAGCCCCTGTAAATCCTGCCACTAAATAGCCAATGAAACCCACGGTAATCACAACTGGGCCAGGAGTAATCATAGCCACCGCCACCGCATCGACAAATTGATTTTCGGTTAACCAGCCGTGTTCATTTACAACTCCGGCGTGTAAAAAAGGAACAATAGCCAGCCCACTACCAAAAACAAAAGCTCCAGCTTTAGTGAAAAACCAGGCAATGTCGCCTAATTTTCCAAGTTCGATAGTCGAAAAACCAGCAGTGGTAAGTATAAACATGGAAGCTGTTTTTGGTCGTTTAATCCATTCAGGGGGTGCTTTTACTATCATATAAATGAATCCCAAAGCTAGAAACAACAACATTTCTTCTTTTTGAGTTACGACCGTAAGAATTGTTGCAGTGATATAAAATACCCAAAGCAGCCAATTATTTTTTATGGATGGAACTTCAAATTTGCCAATGGATTTAATTGTGAGTTTATAAGAACTTAAAATAATAATGCCAATTACTGCTGCACTTATTCCGTAAAAAATGGCTTGCATCCACGGTAAACCGCCGTAGGCTTGGTAGGCCATTCCTAATAAAACTACCATTATAAAAGAGGGAAGAACAAAGGCTAATCCCGAAAGAGTTGCGCCTAAAACTCCAAAGTGAACAAAACCAATATAAATCCCCAATTGTGCGGCCAATGGGCCTGGAGCTAATTGTGATAGAGCTAATCCTTCCTTGAAATCGGAATCGTTAATCCATTTTTTATCCTCAACCAAGTCGCGATGCATATAGCCAACCAAAGCCACCGGGCCTCCAAAACCCGTAGTGCCCAGTTTGAGAAAATATTTTATTAAATCTATTAAGGTGTAATTAAGTTTTTCTATACTCATATTCGTAATTTTTAAAAGAAAGACAAACTAAAAACGAACCAGGTAATTTAAACATTGGAATATATTCCTTATATCCTTGGTTTTTTATGTTACTCCTTTTTGTAAAGGTTTATTTTGTGAAATAAGGTAAACCTAATAATATCCCGATTGAAATAATCTACACCGCTCGCACGCTGCTGGAAACTTTTTAAATAACCCAATTCCAAAGCAATATTTTTGTTGACGCCAAACTGTAAAGCGGCATAAATTCGGTTTTGGTCAAAAGTATTTTTAGCTACATTTTTTCCGCCATTAATCATCAATTCATCATTAATAATGGCTTTTAAATACTGGTTTTCCTTTTTCCAAAAGCTATATTCTCCTTGAAGCCGGTATCTAAATCTCCAAAAAAAAGTTGTTCCTGGAAGTAATCCTTCTTTATTGGCATTATGAAAAAAGCGTTCTTCTACCTTAAATCTTTGGTTCAGCGTAAATTTGCCGTGTTCTTTTTTCCAAGTGAGATCCTGCTGTCCTCTGTATTCTGGTACATTAAAGCCATAAGTAACCTCTGGGTCTTGAGTTGCAACCGAAAAATAAACATATCCAGCACCTATTTCTATTTCAGGGTTTATTTTGTAGCGTCCTTGAATTCGAATTACATACAAATTTTGTTCAAAAGAATTTAGGAAAACCCGATTGTCAAATTCGCTATGTAATGACCATTTGTTGGTTATATTCAAAATATTGTAATAGCGTGTCCAAAGCAAACTTTGGTGATCTACATTTTTTTTGGTTTGGGCATTTAAAAAACCGCAAGCTAAAAATAGAAAAAGGGTATATATAAATTTCATTAAGTTCAATTCAAATTTTGGCAAATTTAAACAAACTTAATTTAAGAGGGATTTATTTTTTATATGCAAATTTGATCGTAAATTATATAGATGTAGAAACGAAATACCTGTTAAAATAAACTTTATGGGTTTGATAATCAATAGTTATAAGTCTTACAAAGCATATTTTAAAGTGATTCCAATCGTTCTTTGATCTCCTAATACTCCGGCATAGTGTCCTGAATTTCCACCAGCAGGTAATAACTGTTCGTAATAATCCTTGTTTAAAATATTACGTCCCCAGAAGTAAACAGACGAACCTTCGGAAGTACGAAAACCGAAACGGGTATTAAAAATAGCATAGCCATCTACAATTAAATATTTTGAAGCGGAAGGACTTGAAGAAAATTTTGAACGAGCATAACCATCTACTGCTACAAAAAACTTACCTGTATTTCCAAAGAATTTCGCAGTTTTAGTGTATTCTCCTCCTAAAGATCCAGCCCATTTTGAAGCACCGGGTAAATCCGTTCCTGAAACATCTTTGAACGATACTGTAGATCCAGTTTCTTCTAACGGAAGTGGTGCATTGGTAAATTTTACATATTTACCGTCTGTATATGTTGCAGCTCCATTAATGGTAAAATGATGGTTGATTATAATACTAGCATCTAACTCAGCACCTTTGACACGTACTTTGTTAGCATTGGCAAGATAGCCACGATTTATACCCAATTCTGCTGCTTGTACGTTAGTTTGAAAGTCATTAATTTCGGTGTTAAACAAAGTCAAATTCAAAATTGAGTTTTTGAAAGGAGATGTTTTTATACCCAATTCATAATGATTTACATCTTCGGGTTTAATTACGGCAAGATCAAGTGCTGGTTGACCTGAGACAGTTGGCAACCCTGCTACATTCACACCAATTGGTTTATAACTTTTTGCATAAGTGGCATAGGCATTGATTTTATCGGTTGCTTTATAGGTCACAGTTAAATTTCCAGAAAAGTCAGTATCATCAGCGCCAGCTACAAAAGATTGGTCGGTATAAACCAATTTTTTTAAAGCAATTAGAGCCGGATCATTAGTTTGAAGACCACCATACGTTTTACGGTCGTAATCGGCATCTTTATTATCGTAATTATATCTTAAACCCGGTAATACGTGCAAGCGATCGGTTATAGCCCAATCCAATTGACCAAATACTGCCGCGCTTGTTGAATGTATTTTTGCATTGGTATGAATTCCGTATCCTTCAAATAGGCCAGGTGTTTTCCACAATGCAGTATTGGTAGTACTTTGAGAAAAACGCCATTGCGCATTTCCAGATTCTTCTGTACCATCGATTTTGACAGTTTGGTCAATGAAAAATACACCAACAACACCACTTAATTTTGAGCTAAGTTGTCCTGCATAACGAATCTCTTGTGTAAATTGTTTGTGTTTTGCAGGGTTTTGTGATTTTGCAAGAACTTGTAAGCCTGTAAAATCCCTATCATTTGATGGATCCCAATTCCAGAATCTCCAAGCGGTTGTTGAAGTAAGAGTTCCTATTCCAATTTTTGTATCAACATTAAGAGAAACACCACCTAAATCTTGTCCCGAACGCCAAGGTGTATCTTGATCAATTTTGCGATCAAATGCGTTCAAGCTTGGAAGCTGGTAATTCAAATCGGCAATAATAGCATTAAATTGGCGGTAAGCTGCCCTATTTGTAGGAGCAACTCCAGCAACTACTTGCGCATATCCATCAGGGCGTTGCGTTGTAATATCTGCTGCCAAAGTAATATTGGTGTTTTCCGTTGGAGTAAAAAGGATTTGCCCTCTGATTCCTTGATTATTAAGCGTGTTTGTCGATTTTCCGGTTGCTATATTTTCAATTAAACCATCACGTTGCGTACCTGAAAAGGATAGACGACCCGCAATTTTTTGACTCAAAGGTCCTGTAATTGAAGCTTTGGCTTGAAGGTATTGGTAATTTCCATAGCTCACTTCAAAATCAGCTCCCGAAGTAAAACTTGGTTTACGGGTTGTTATGTTGAAAGCTCCCGAAGTCGTATTTTTTCCAAACAGGGAACCTTGTGGACCACGTAATACTTCAATTCGTTCTATATCAATAAAATCAAGTGTAGTTGCTGCTGGACGAGCATAATAAACTCCGTCAACATAGAATCCAACACCTGGTTCTATACCATCATTTGTAAGTCCAAAAGGAGAACCCAGACTACGAATGTTGATTCCAGTATTTCTTGGATTGGAGGAATATAATTGTACCGACGGAACCAGTTCTTTGATACGATTCACATTGAAAGCTCCAGCTTGTTCAGCTTGTTTGCCTGTTATAACTGAGATCGCAATTGGAACATCCTGTACTTTTTCTATTCTGCGTCTTGAAGAAACAACTACTTCGGATAGAATTTTTTCCTCACCCGTAGTAATAACAATTTGTAATGGACTAGTGGGTAGTTCGGTTATTTTAATTTCTTTAGTGTTAAATCCTGCATATTGTACAATAATTGTAAATGGAAGTTCTTTGGCCTCAATGGTAAATTTACCATTAACATCTGAAGTTGAATTAGTGGTAGTTCCTTTTAGAACTACATTAACACCTTCTATAGGTGAATCTTGTTCGTTTTTCAAGACTCCTTCTAGAGTACTTTGAGAATAAGAGGTGGTGAATATTAATATAAAAGTTATAGTCGAAATTGTTTTTGTATAGATAGTTTTCATCTGTATATAATATTTTTTTTATTGGAAGATGGAACGCCTTTAATCATATCCCTATTTTTTAATGATAATTGTCGTGGGCGTTTCATTATTATATTAATTATATGTAATTAGTAGAGTTTGTATTAAATTTTTTTTAAAAGCAACACGTACACATCATCATATAATCTTGTTTTTTAATTTTTATTAATTCTTTTTCTAAAAAGGCGAATTTGTTTGGACTCATTTTCATACTTTTAAATGGGTAATGTTATTAATGTTTTAAATTCTGGGACAAATATATAATTAATTCTATATAATTAGTAGAGTTTAGAAAATATTTTTTTATTTTTTTGCTAAAGATGCGATAGTAATGCCTTCCATCGCTACTAAAGTTTTTTCTCGAACAGCTATTAATCCCAGTCTTAATAGGCATTCCGACTCCGTTTTGCAATCGTGGCAAGGTTCGTAAAAATTTAATGAAGCACAAGGAAGAAGTGCGATTGCACCATCAAATAATCGATGAATATCGGCCAATGTTATCGTATTTTTCGATTTTATCAGATAATAACCTCCTAATTTTCCTTGCTTGCTGCTCACAAAATGTCCTCTTTTTAACTCCAATAAGATTTGTTCCAAAAACTTTTTGGGGATATTGGCACCTTCGGCAATTTCGATAGTCCTAGCAATGTAACTTTCTTCTTGCTGGGCTAAATAAAGTAGGGCTTTAAGTGCGTATTTGGTTTTTTGTGATAGCATTGGGAATGTTTTTTACAAATATAATAGTTATTTGATAGAATTAAAAATCACCAACTTCCACCAGAACCGCCTCCAGAGAAACCACCTCCGCCAAATCCTCCACCGAAGCCACCTCCACCAGAAGAACCGCCAAAGCCGCCTCCGCCAAAACCACCACCGCCACTGTTTCGACCCAAACTACTCAGGAGAATTACATCCAATAAACTTGGTCCGCCACCAGAATTTCCAGAATTTCCGCCGCCACCTTTTTTATTTCTAGACGCAAGTACAAGAACGATGACAACTATAATTATTATCGGTAAAATTGGAAAATTTTTGTTTTTATTTTGTTTTCTTTCGCCTTTGTATTTTCCTTTGAAAACATCAAACAGCGCATCGGCACCTTTGTCTAATCCTCTGTAATAACTACCTGCTTTAAATTCGGGAATGATGATGTTTCTGGTAATTTCTCCACCAATTCCAGCGGTTAATTTATCTTCCAGCCCATAACCTGGAGAGATCCAAATTTTTCTTTCGGCTTTCGCCAATAGAATAAGTACACCATTATCATTTTCTTTACTTCCTCCAATTCCCCAGGTTTGTCCCCATTTTGGAGTCAAAATCCCGATGTCTTCGCCTTTCAAACTTTCGATGGTAATAACGACGATTTGAGTTGAGGTAGAATCAGAATAGCGAATGAGTTTTTGTTCTAATTGCGTTTTCTCATCCGCGCTTAAAACATTGGCATAATCATAAACCGAAGTTTGGAAATCTGGTTTTGCAGGAATGTCAAATTGGGCAGAAACAACCTCGCAATGCAGAAAAAGAAGGGCTGTTAAATATAATAATAACTTTATATTTAGATAAGGTAACTTGTCTTCTCTTGTTTTTTTACTTCCCACTTCCCACTTCTGACTTCCCACTTCTAACTTCTGACTTATTTTCATTATCCTTTAGATATTTCGTTTGATAATTCATTCGTGTCACCTTCTTGATAAGGAAAGTATTTTTGCAATTGTTCGCCAGCTCTTGTAATGCCGTCAATTAATCCTTGCTTGAAATTCCCGATTTTGAATTCAGCAGCCATTGCCTCTTTGGTACAATCCCAAAAATCGGCAGGAACTACTTCGTTAATCCCTTTGTCTCCGCAAATAACAAAATTATGGTCTTCTACAGCCACATAAATCAAAACCCCGTTTTTGAGTTCGGTTGCATCCATTCCCAATTCGTGAAAAACTTCCAAAGCCCTGTCAAAAGGAACTTTGGAAGTTGTTTTTTCTATGTGAACTCTAATCTCGCCAGAAGTCGCTTTTTCAGCCATACGAATAGCTTCAACAACTGCTAGTTCTTCTTCTTTGGTTAAAAAATCTTCAACTTTTGACATTTATTTTGTTTTTTTTTAAGCCCCTCCTTTGGAGGGGTTGGGGAGGTTTTAGAATTTTACTTCAACAGGTTTATCAGCACCTTCAACCGCTTTGAAATAGGGTTTTTCTTTGTATTTTCCTAAGAAGATACTTTGTGGCATTGCCAAAACATAACCATTATATTCTAAAACCGATTCGTTAAAACGAGTTCTGGCAGTTAGAATTTGATTTTCTGTACTGGCTAATTCGTCTTGCAATTTCAAGAAGTTTTCGTTTGCTTTCAATTCAGGGTAACGTTCTACGGATACTAATAATTTTGATAAAGAACTGCTAACACCACTTTGAGCCGAGTTAAATGCAGCCAATTGTTCTGGAGTTACATTAGCAGGATCAATTGTTACAGATGTAGCTTTTGCTCTAGCTTCGATTACTGCTGTCAATGTACTTTTTTCGAAATCGGCAGCACCTTTTACCGTGTTTACTAAGTTTCCAATAAGGTCATTTCTTCTTTGATAAGCTGTGTTTACATTACCCCATTCTTTATTGACAGCTTGGTCTTTTTGCAAACCTGTATTCATTATTCCCATTACCCAAAAAGCAATGACTAAGATTAATCCAATTCCAATAATCCAAGGTAAAAATTTTTTAAAATCCATTTTTGTTTAATTTAAAGTTTAGTATTTATTTTTTGTTTTTAAAATCTGCAATGCTTCGCCAGTTTGCTGACGCTCGGTTCAAAAATCGTTAATCTACAATCAAAAATCTAAAGTTCATTTTTGATATTCGTCAACTGTACTTTTATGGTTTCCAGTTTGCTGATAATGTCAAATTTGTCCAAGGTTTTCTTTTGTCCTTCTTTCAAATGTGTTCTGGCGCCTTCGAGTGTAAAACCTCTTTCCTTTACCAAATGATAAATTAATTGCAGGTTTTTCACGTCTTCGGGAGTAAACATCCGGTTGCCTTTGGCGTTTTTCTTTGGTTTGAGAATGTCAAATTCACTATCCCAAAACCGAATAAGCGAGGCATTCACATCAAAAGCATTGGCGACTTCGCCAATGCTGTAATATCTTTTGTCTTTAGAAAGTTCAATATGCATATTATTTTAGTTCTTAAATATTATGAAATTCAGGTTTATTTCAACTTATTTCTAACGTGGTAATTTGTTCTCTATCTAGTTTGTTTCAATTCTACTTTTTTGTTGTCAATAAATAATCTGCAACTTACAGTAAAGAAACCTGATATATTTGCTTTAATACTAAGTTTTTCTCCTTGTTTATTGACTAAATTTCCTGTCATATTACTTGGAGTAATAAAATTTAGTTGTTCATCTTGCAATTCATTGTTTATATAAAGTTTTTCACCACTAATCCAACTATTAGTTATTTTAATTTCAGTCTCTTCGTATTTTGTATTCCATTCACTTTTCATTATTTAATATTTTTTAGTTTAGTTTTTCTTTTTTATTAAGCGATTAAATCTGAAGTTTTTCAACTTTAAACCTGAAAACTAGTCAAACGATTGGTTTTCCTGATTCGCCAATTTCGCAATAGCAACATATTCCACCGCCGAAATGTTTCCGTAATAAAAGTTGAGCGGATTGACCACTTTCCCATTTTTATGCACTTCGTAATGCAAATGTGGACCTTCTGATCTTCCGGTGCTTCCTACATAACCTATGATGTCACCCCGTTTTATGTGCTGTCCAGCTCTGCATTTGTACTTGCTAAGATGCGCATATAAAGTTTCATATCCAAAACCGTGTCGAATCACGATATGATTTCCAAATCCCGAAGCTGTATTGTCGGCTCTTGCCACAATGCCGTCTCCTGTGGCATAAATTGGAGTTCCCGTTTTAGAGGTGAAATCCATTCCTTCGTGCATTTTTCTCGCCTTGGTAAAAGGATCCGTTCGATATCCAAAACCCGAAACTCTACTTTTTAAATTCTCGTTTCTCACGGGTTGAATGGCCGGAATAGCTGCCAATAATTTATCTTTTGCCTTGGCCATTTTCAAAATATCGTCCAACGATTTCGACTGAATGGCGAGTTCTTTTCGGAGTACGTCAATCCTTTTTGTCGTATTGGTAACCAATTGCGAATTGTCGTAACCTTCTAAATCCTTGTATCGATCGACGTCCTTAAAACCTGCTTTTCGTTGCTCTTCAGGAATAGGCGAGGCATTAAAATAAACCCTGTATAAATTATTGTCTCTTTCTTCAATCAACCCAATAACATTATCCACTTCGTCCATTTTTTTGTCCAAGATAGCATAACGCAATTTTAAATTCTCGATTTCGCGAGCTTGTTTTTTATTTTTTGGAGTTTCAAAATAGGGAGTATTCAATAAAACAATGAAACTTAAAAGACCAAACAATGCCGAAGCCACTAAAAACAACAAAACAACTCCAATTTTCTTCCTGGTTTTGGTTATTATCTTTCTATAGGCTAGATTTTCGGAATCGTAATAATATTTTACTTTCGCCATATTTTAAAATACCCTATTTTTGCACATCGTAAAAAGGTTAGTCGAACAAATTTAGTAAATGTTTCATTTCTCACACCCTTTTTTCGATAATAAATATTTTAGTTACTGTTTTGAAATAAAGCGTCCAAATTTAGCGACGTTAGTTTGTTCTTTTTCAAGGCAAAAAATAGTTTAATAGTTTTTGCTATTGAAATATTTTTTAACAAAGAAAAAGGGCAAATGAGCAAGATAAATAGGATGGTTTTTAAAAAAATAGTAACTTAATGTGCCTTTTCCAGCTATTCGTTGCAAGTTCTCGTCTTGTAATCTTTTTTCTAATGAGCCAGCAGTAGCTTCCTTTGGTCGCTCTGCCACCTCAAGAAAAAATAGATTCCAAAACTTCGAAGCTTTCCACTGCAAACACAAAGTGTTCAGTGAACTCCGATGACAATAAGAGCGTGTGAGATAATCTGGGGCAAAAGTTGGTTCGTTGATTGACTTTTCGTAGATGCGAAAACCAATTAATCGATTAACCAAATAACCGAATAAACAATAAAAATGAAATCACAAGACGTACGCAAACAATTTCTAGATTTTTTCGAAAGCAAAGGACATCTAATCGTTCCTTCAGCGCCAATAGTTCTCAAGAACGATCCAACCCTGATGTTCAACAACTCAGGAATGGCGCAGTTCAAAGAATATTTCTTGGGTAACGCCACGCCGAAAAGCAAAAGAATAGCCGATACTCAAAAATGTCTTCGTGTTTCAGGAAAACACAACGATTTAGAGGAAGTAGGAATTGATACTTACCACCACACGATGTTCGAAATGTTGGGCAACTGGTCGTTTGGCGATTATTTCAAAAAAGAAGCCATCAACTGGGCTTGGGAATTGCTGACCGAAGTCTACAAAATACCAAAAGACATTCTGTACGTTTCCGTTTTTGAAGGAAATGCAGAAGAAAATGTTCCTTTCGACCAAGAAGCATATGATATCTGGAAAACCTTAATCGATGAAGACCGCATTATTCTTGGAAACAAGAAAGACAACTTCTGGGAAATGGGCGATCAAGGACCTTGCGGACCTTGTTCAGAAATTCACGTGGACATTCGTTCTGCCGAAGAAAAAGCCTTGGTTTCTGGAAAATCATTGGTAAACAACGACCATCCACACGTTGTCGAAATTTGGAACAACGTATTTATGGAATTCAACCGTAAAGCCGATGGTTCTTTAGAAAAATTACCAGCACAACACGTCGATACTGGAATGGGATTCGAACGTTTGTGTATGGTTTTGCAAGGTGTTCAATCCAATTATGATACGGATGTTTTTACACCATTAATCAGAGAAATCGAATTAATTACAGGAGCAAAATACACCATCAAAGCTTCCAACGAAGAAGAAGATAAAGTGAATATTGCCATTCGTGTCATTGCCGATCACGTTCGTGCCGTAGCTTTCTCTATTGCCGATGGTCAATTACCGTCGAATACGGGAGCGGGTTATGTAATCCGCAGGATTTTGCGTCGTGCGATTCGTTACGGTTTTACCTTTTTGAATACCAAAGAACCTTTTATATATAAATTGGTCGAAACTTTGAGCAACCAAATGGGAGATTCTTTCCCAGAAATAAAATCACAAAAAACACTTTGTACTAACGTGATTCGGGAAGAAGAAAATTCTTTTTTAAGAACATTAGATCAAGGTTTAGTTTTGTTAGAAAATATAATTACCAATTCAAAAGAAACTGTTATTTCGGGCAAAAAAGCTTTCGAATTGTATGATACTTATGGTTTTCCAATCGACTTGACGGCTTTGATTCTTTCGGAAAAAGGACTGAGTTTAGACGAAGCTGCTTTCGAATCGGAATTGCAAAAACAAAAAGAGCGTTCTCGTGCCGCTTCTAAAGTGAAGGCTGGCGATTGGCAGATTTTGTTAGATGATGAAGAACAGGAATTTATTGGCTACGATTATACTGAAGCCAAAGTGAAAATTACCCGTTACAGAAAAGTGGTAAGTGTAAAAGACGGAGAAATTTACCAATTGGTTTTCAATATGACGCCTTTTTATCCAGAAGGAGGAGGGCAAGTAGGAGATGCAGGAGTTCTAGAAACAGCTAATGGTGATGTGATTTATATTATTGACACCAAAAAGGAAAACAACCAAATCATTCATTTTGTAAAAGAGTTGCCGTCTAATTTGACCGAGATTTTCAAAGTTGTTGTAGCTCCAGATCGCAGAAGAAAATCCGCAGCGAACCATTCTGCTACACACTTGATGCACCAAGGGTTGCGAAGCATTCTGGGAACTCACGTCGAGCAAAAAGGATCTTTGGTTAATTCAAATAATTTGCGGTTCGACTTTTCTCATTTTTCTAAAATGACAGACGATGAATTGAGTCAAGTGGAAAATTTTGTAAATGCTCGAATTCAGGAGCAATTGCCTTTAATCGAGAGAAGAAGTATTCCAATTCAACAAGCTTTAGACGAAGGAGCTATGGCTTTGTTTGGAGAAAAATATGGAGATACCGTTCGCGCTATCAAATTTGGTGAAAGTATGGAACTTTGTGGAGGAATTCACGTGAAAAATACGGCTGAAATTTGGCATTTTAAAATTATCAGCGAAGGTGCAGTTGCAGCAGGAATTCGTCGTATTGAAGCGATTACGAGCGATGCGGTACAAACGTATTTTGAAACCCAAGAAAATATTTTGAGTGAAGTTAAGTCTGTTTTGAAAAACCCTCAGGATGTGGTAAAAGCGGTTCATTCGTTGCAAGATGAAAATGCAAAATTAAAAAAACAATTGGAAGTTTTATTGAAAGATAAAGCCAAGAATATGAAAGGCGAATTAGAACAAGAATTACAAGATGTTAACGGAATCCAATTTTTGGCCAAACAAGTCGATTTGAGTCCAGAAGGAGCAAAGGATTTGGCTTATGAATTGGGAACTTTAGGCAAAAATATTTTCTTAGTTTTGGCTACAGCCGAAGAAGGAAAACCAATGTTAAGCTGTTATATTTCGAAAGAATTAGTTGCCGAAAAAGGCTTGAATGCTGGACAAGTAGTTCGCGAATTAGGAAAATATATCCAAGGTGGAGGCGGTGGTCAGCCGTTTTTTGCAACCGCAGGAGGAAAAAAAGTGGAAGGAATTCAGGAAGCTTTAGACAAAGCGATTGATTTTGTGAAATAAAAAAATAAGTTTTTTAGTTAAAACCCTTTGAGTGCAGTTGTACTGAAAGGGTTTTGTTTTTAATATAAACATAGTTGACATTTTAAAGTGTTGGATGCAGGTTGAAATAGTAGTTCACCCGAAATATTGGGTTTGTAACGGTGAATATTGTAGTTTTTATTTTTATGAAGTTGATTTGCAAGCCAAAGAGAAGTCTTGATATTCAGAAAAGGCAAATTGGTTTTTATGTTTTATGAAAAAAGTAAAAGAAATAGTTTGCATTGTGATAGTTACTTTGATAACACTTTCTTCTTGTACAACCGAAGCTATTGGGCCTGTATTGATGTTAAAAAAGATTGTCGAAGTTTCAGTCGATGGCAGCTCTAGCAACACAAATCTTAATTATAATGGTAATAAAATCGTCAATATTGATAAAGTAGATGTTCTTTTGGAATTTTATTATACAGGAGATTTAATCACCAAAATAGTTGAGTTTAACAAATTAGCTTCTCATAAAAATACCTTAGAATATTCCTATTCAGATGGTAAATTGACCAAAATAATTTCGTCGGATGGTTACGTTATTAATTATATTCACAATAATGACGGCACAATTTCTTATGAAAAGCGTACAAAAGAGGCTGCTAATCTCGAAGTGAAAATCTATCACGGCGTTTTATCTTTCCAAAATGGAAATCTTATTAAAGACGATCAAATTTTAGACAATACAGGGAATGGAATTTTGTCAAAAAAGGAAATTAGTCTAGGATATGATAACACACAGAATCCTTTAAATAACATAGTTGGATTCAGTAAATTATTAAATTACCAACAAGCTATTTCGTTGAATAATAGTGTCGTTTATGTCGAAAGCTCAACGGTACAACTTATCAACGACGATCAAATTATTTCTTCCATAAAAAGAATCGACAGTAAATACCAATATAATTCAAATGGTTATCCAACCGAAATTGTATCAGAGAAAATTATATTTGGCGATACAGATTCTAAACATTTAAAGTCGCAATTATTCTACAATTAATTCTATTTTTGTAAAAAATAATTGATGCAATTCAGAACTAAAATTTCCATTCTTAAAAGCGACTACCCAATTGATTATAATGCTAAAATTATGTCTTTGGGTTCATGTTTTGCTGAGAATATGGCGGAGAAATTCGATTATTTCAAGTTCGAAAACTCTTGCAATCCATTCGGGATATTATTTCACCCTCTCGCAATCCAAAAATTTATTGATTTTGCTGTTTCTGGGAAACAATTTAGCGATGAGGACATCTTCTTTTATAACGAGCGTTGGCATTGTTTTGATGTGCATTCAGATATAAGTAATTCCAACAAGGAGAATTTTATTGCTAATTTGAATGCAATAATCTTATCTGCAAAACAACAAGTGCAAGAAGCTTCCCATATAATTATCACTTACGGAACTTCGTGGGTTTATCGTAATTTAGAAAGTAACGCTATCGTTGCCAATTGTCATAAAGTTCCGCAAAAGGAATTTAAAAAAGAACTATTGTCAGTTGAAACCATCAAAAAATCGATGCAAAATACTTTGGATTTAATCCAAAAAATCAATCCAAACGTCAATTTTATTTTTACGGTTTCACCAGTTCGTCATCTTAAAGATGGGTTTGTTGAAAATCAATTGAGCAAAGCCCATTTAATTACTGCTATTTATAAAATCTTGCAATCTGAAATCTGCAATCTGCAATCTGCAACCTATTTCCCTAGCTACGAAATAATGATGGACGAACTTCGCGACTATCGATTTTATGCCGAAGATATGATTCATCCCAATTCCGTTGCGATAGATTATATTTGGCAACGATTTTTTGAAACTTGTATTTCAGAAGAAAGTCATTCGATAATGAAAGAAGTCGAAACAATTCAAAAAGGATTGCAACACAGACCTTTCAATCCAAATTCTGAAAGTCACCAGCAATTTTTATCGAAACTCCACGATAAAACGGTGAAACTTCAAAATCATTTTCCTCAAATTCAATTTTAAAAAATACGTATTTCGTCGTATTGTTCCAATTGAGATAGATACATTTCTTTGTGTTTTAACTTTAAATAAAAAACACAATAAAAAAATTAATTCTAGCCACTTTAACCATCGTGGTTGCTTTGAGCAGTTTTGCACAAAATGCAAACGACCGGAAAAAGAACTTTGATTCTACCATAAAATGGTCTAAAATATCCGATGCGGGCATCCTAGTGGTTTGTACCAAAGAGGCGCTGAACGGAATAAATCCGGCTGACGGTAAAGAAATTTGGAAAGAAGTGAACCCAAAATATTTGCATCAGGGAATTATAGAAACGATGAATGGTGGTGCCACAATGCCCCCTTCGATTGGATAAAAACCCTGAAATTATTTCGAAATCCAACCGTTTTCGAAAATATTTTAGACCAAGAAGAATACAATTTAACGCCACTTGAAATCGAAGTTTTAGAACATTTGAGTAAAGGGCTAAAATACAATGCCATTGCCGAAAACCTATTTCTATCTTCAGGAACCATTCGCAAACACATCGAAAATATTTATACTAAATTGCAGGTTCACAACAAACTCGAAGCCATGCAAACGGCAAAGAATAATAAGTTGATTTAGATTCCTGTTCCATTCCGATATTTTTTTTACTTTTATGAAAAAATTAAAATGCTAAACAGAATCCTTATCGTAATTGTTGCAGTAGTGTCTATTTTTCTACTTTTTAAGTTTTGCGAATTCAAAAAAGAAGACGACGCAATACTAGATTATAATACCAATCTTATCCAGCAACAAATCGTAAACGTAGGAAAAATAGTGGTTACCGAAGGTCATTTTGCCGAAGTGATTACCTATAAAGATCAAGATGACTATTTGATGGGTGTGGTTTCTTTCGAAAAGAAAGCCATTGTAATTGTCAATGCCGATGTGACCGTTGCTTATGATTTGCATCAAATGAAATACGATATCGACGAAAAAAACAAAACCATCACCATTACAAATATCCCAAAAGAAGAAATAAAAATAAGTCCAGACATTAAGTATTATGATGTAGAACAAAGTAAATTGAATCCCTTTACAGGTGACGATTACAACAAAATAAACAAAATGGTTAAAGACAATCTAGCCAAAAAAATAGAAAAATCTTCCTTGAAATCCAATGCTAAAAACAGATTGATTTCAGAACTTTCGAAAATGTTGATTCTTACCAATACGATGGGTTGGAAGCTACAATACGAAGGAAAAGTGATCGAAAATGAAGCTGATTTTAATCAAAAAATAAAGGGATAACACCCGTTTTAACTTTCAAACAAATCATCGTTTACCAAATTAGGCAAAGTAACTTTCAGCAAAGGCTGAGTTTCCATGGCTCTTTTTATGGCAAAAATTGCACCTTCATTTCGCGCCCAACTTCTTCTGGAAATTCCGTTGTTGACATCCCAAAAAAGCATAGATTCTATGCGTTTTGAAGTTGCTGCAGAACCATCTAGAACCATCCCAAATCCACCATTAATCACTTCGCCCCAACCAACTCCTCCGCCATTATGAATCGAGACCCAAGTAGCACCTCGAAAACTGTCGCCAATCACGTTTTGAATCGCCATATCAGCAGTAAAACGGGAACCATCATAAATATTTGAAGTTTCTCTATAAGGCGAATCTGTACCCGAAACATCGTGATGATCGCGACCCAAAACTAAGGTTCCAATCTCACCTTTGGCAATAGCCTGATTAAAAGCCTTGGCGATTTTCATTCTTCCTTCAGCATCGGCATACAAAATTCTGGCTTGGGAACCAACTACTAATTTATTTTCCTGTGCGCCTTTTATCCAATGAATATTATCAGCCATTTGTTGCTGAATTTCTACAGGTGCATTTTGTTGAATTTCTTCCAAAACATTGCAAGCAATCGCATCCGTTTTCTTTAAATCTTCCGGTTTTCCCGAGGCACAAACCCAACGGAAAGGTCCAAAACCGTAATCAAAACACATTGGCCCCATAATATCCTGAACATAACTCGGATATTTGAAATCAATTCCATTTTCGGCCATAACATCAGCTCCAGCACGGGAAGCTTCCAATAGAAAAGCATTTCCGTAATCGAAAAAATACGTTCCTTTTGCGGCGTGTTTATTAATTGCTGATGTATGTCTTCGCAAAGTTTTTTGAACTTTTTCCTTAAATACTTCGGGATTATTGGCCATCATTTCATTGGCATCTTCAAAAGAAAGTCCAACTGGATAATAACCTCCAGCCCAAGGATTGTGTAACGAAGTTTGGTCGGAACCCAAATCGATATAAATATTTTCTTGGTCGAATTTTTCCCAAACATCGACCACATTTCCTAAATAGGCAATGGAAACAATTTCGTTATTGGCTTTCGCCAAAGCAACTCTTTCAACCAATTCATCAAGATTTTCAATGACTTCGTTTATCCAACCTTGACTGTGACGAATATGTGTAATTTTCGGATTGACTTCGGCACAAACTGTAATGCAACCTGCTATATTGCCAGCTTTTGGTTGTGCGCCACTCATTCCACCCAATCCAGAAGTGACAAATAATCCGCCTTTGGGATTGGTTTTTATTTTTCGGAAACCGTTCAAAACGGTGATAGTGGTTCCGTGGACAATTCCTTGCGGACCAATGTACATATAACTTCCAGCTGTCATTTGTCCGTATTGTGATACTCCCAGTGCATTCATTCTTTCCCAATCGTCCGGTTTCGAATAATTTGGAATTACCATTCCGTTTGTCACTACAACACGCGGAGCATCTTTGTGTGAAGGGAATAATCCCATTGGATGTCCGGAATAAATAGTAAGCGTTTGTTCTTCGGTCATTTCAGACAAATATTGCATGGTCAATAAATATTGCGCCCAGTTCTGAAAAACAGCACCATTTCCGCCATAAGTAATTAGCTCGTGTGGATGTTGCGCCACAGCATAATCCAGATTGTTTTGAATCATTAGCATAATGGCTTTTGCTGGCTCACATTTTCCAGGATAATCGACAATTGGGCGAGCATACATCACATAATCGGGTCGAAAACGGTACATGTAAATCCGACCGTAAGTTTCTAATTCTTTAGCAAATTCCTTGATTAATTCGGCGTGATGTTGCGGTTCAAAATAGCGAAGGGCATTGCGTAGCGCTAACTTTTTTTCGTCATCCGAAAGAACATCTTTTCGTTTTGGTGCATGATTGATGTTGACTTCAAACGGTTTTGGAAGTGGTAATATAGTTGGAATTCCTTGTTGGATTTGTTCTTTGAAAGTCATTTTATTTTATAGTTTATGTAAACTGTAAACTGCGACTGAATACTGCTCACTTTTTAATTTCCCCCGTTTTTTTATCGAAACCATACGGGCAATGGCGACAGCCACTTTTACAGCAAAATCCCTTTTTTAGATGGTACTTTTCGGTAAAACATTTATAACCTTCTGGCGTATAATAAAAATCTTCGCCTTCGATTAACTTTTTTTCATTACTTTGTTCATTCATACAGCAAATTTATACACTTTATAACTAATGTTTCTAATTGTTACCAAATATTTAATTCCCAAAGGGTATCGCGGATTGGCATTTTTCCCATTTGTGTTTGTGAAATATAGATTGGATAAAGAAAATGTAACTTTTGTAAATCACGAACGAATTCACTTGCGGCAACAATTGGAACTGCTTATTATCCCTTTTTTTATTTGGTATTTTCTTGAGTTTTTTTTGAGGTTGGCCCAATATAGAAACAAAGACTTAGCTTATAGAAATATTAGTTTCGAGAGAGAAGCTTACGCAAATGAAAAGGATCTTGACTATTTAAAAAATAGGACTTTTTGGGATTTTTTGAAATATATTTGAGCGTAAATAGCATAGATTCTTCATTCGCTTCTGCTACAAACAATACAATCATTTTGTGTTGTATATTTGTACCAAATAGTAGTTGTTTTGCAAGAAATTCTAACCCAAGAAATAAAATTATCCAATCCAAATTTCTCTTTGTTTATAAGACGGGAGGATTTGATACATCCATTTATTTCTGGGAACAAATTCCGAAAACTAAAATATAATTTGGTTCAAGCTAAAGCTGAAAACCACCATACACTTCTCACTTTTGGCGGAGCATTCTCCAATCATATTGCCGCTTCAGCGTTTGCTGGAAAAGAAAACGGCTTGAAAACCATCGGAATTATTCGAGGAGATGAATTAGAGAGTAAAATTCAAGATAATCCAACCTTGAAATTCGCTCAGGAATGTGGCATGAAGTTTAAATTTGTGACCCGAGAAGACTATCGCCATAAAACAGAATCCCCATTTATAGAAAATTTAAAAAACGAATTTGGCGATTTCTATTATGTCCCAGAAGGAGGAACCAATGAATTTGCTGTGCAAGGTTGCGAAGAAATTTTATTCAAAGAAGATGCTGAATATGATTTTATATGTTGCGCAGTTGGAACAGGAGGGACAGTAAGCGGTCTTATAAATAGCAGTTTGCCACACCAAAAAGTTTTGGGATTTCCAGCTTTGAAAGGTGATTTTTTAAAAGAGGAAATTCGTAAATTTGTACACAAAGAAAATTGGGAATTAATAACGGATTATCATTTTGGTGGATATGGAAAGGTGAATCCTGAATTAATCGCTTTTGTCAATCAGTTTTATGTAGAAGATCAAGTTCCTTTGGATCCTATTTATACAGGAAAGATGGTTTTTGGCGTTATAGATTTGATTGATAAGAATTATTTTCCCGAAAATTCAAAAATATTACTCATTCATACAGGCGGAATTCAAGGAAATGCTGGAATGAATTTGAAACTGAAAATAAAAAAATTACCTATAATAAATTTTCAATGACACGAATATATGCTCTCTTAATAATGGTTCTTTTTTTCGTAAGTTGTAATACGAAGAAGTCGGTAATACAAACCACTAGAAATGGGTCTTATTCTTCAGTTTCCCAAAACAAAAACAATTCGTCTAATAAATCTCAAACTATTGAAGCGTCTCCACGAGTAAAAGTGACCAACGAATTGATTCTGAATTATATCGAAAAATATAAAGATGTTGCACAATCGAATATGATGAATTATGGCATTCCGGCAAGTATAGTTTTAGGTCAAGCTTTGCTAGAATCAGGTTATGGAGTTTCTTCTTTGTGTATTCAAGCAAATAATCATTTTGGTATAAAATGCCACAATGATTGGTTAGGAGAATCGGTTCGATATGATGATGATTCCGCTGGGGAATGTTTTCGAAAATACAATGACCCTAAAGATTCGTTTCAGGATCATGCTTTTTTTTTAACATCACGTTCAAGATATTCATCACTTTTTAAATTAGATTATAAAGATTATAAAGGGTGGGCCAAAGGACTAAAAGAGGCAGGCTATGCGACAGATCCACAATATCCAACCAAATTAATTAGTTTAATCGAACGTTACGAATTGTACAAATACGATATATATATCAATAAAAAGGATATTGTTAGATATGCAAACAACAGAATTTCAAATGAAACGGAACGCTACGTGGTTTCAAAAGGGGATACTTTGTATTCTATATCAAAAAAATATAATATTCCTGTTGAAGAATTAAAAAAGCTAAATAATATTTTTGACAATTCAATTTCAATTGGGCAATCCATAATAATTAAATAGTAATTTAAAAGTTCAAAGTTTAAAATGGTTTAAAGTTTAATGGCATAATCTAATAAACTATAACGAAAAAAATCAATAGTAATTTCAATTTTCAATTCCTAACTTTAAATTTTTAAATTTTTAAACTCTTAAACAATTTTAAACCCTTAAACTCATAATTTTAAAATGTTATATCAAAGAAGCAGTCAGCTTTTTGCTGAAGCAGAAAAAGTAATTCCAGGTGGTGTAAATTCTCCAGTTCGTGCTTTTAAAGCTGTTGGAGGAACGCCTATTTTTGTAAAAAGTGCCAAAGGAGCATATTTATTTGACGAAGATGGAAACAAACTAATAGATTATATCAATTCATGGGGGCCAATGATTCTGGGTCACGCTTTTCAACCCGTTGTAGATGCCGTAATCGAAAAAGCCAAACTAGGAACTTCCTTTGGAATGCCAACAGAGTTAGAAACTCAAATCGCAGCATTAGCAGTTTCTATGGTTCCAAATATTGATAAAATAAGATTCGTAAATTCAGGAACTGAGGCCTGTATGAGTGCTGTTCGTCTTGCTCGTGGATTTACCAAAAAAGATAAAATTATCAAATTTGCAGGATGTTATCACGGACATTCAGATTCATTTTTGATACAAGCAGGAAGTGGTGCGGTTACTTTTGGTTCGCCAAACAGTCCTGGAGTAACTGCCGGAACTGCCAAAGATACTTTGCTCGCAAAATACAATGATTTAGAAAATGTTTCGACTTTAATAGAAGCCAATAAAAACGAAATTGCTGCTATAATTGTGGAGCCTGTTGCAGGAAATATGGGTTGTATTCCACCCAATAAAGGTTTTCTTGAAGGGGTACGCCAATTGTGTACTGATAATGGAATTCTCCTGATTTTCGATGAGGTAATGACCGGTTTTCGTTTAGCAAGAGGAGGAGTTCAGGAATTGTTTAACATTAAAGCCGACATAGTTTGTTTCGGAAAAGTAATTGGTGGTGGATTACCAGTAGGAGCTTTTGCAGCCAGAAATGAAATTATGAATTATTTAGCGCCTCTTGGACCTGTGTATCAAGCCGGAACTTTGTCTGGAAATCCGTTGGCAATGGCAGCAGGATTGGCCATGCTTCAAGCATTGGATAATGATCGAGCAATTTTCAAAAGATTAGAAGAAAAAACAGCCTATTTAGCGGCTGGAATTGGCAAAGTTTTGAAAGCAAATAAAGTCGAATTTACTATTAACACAATAGGTTCCATGATTTCGGTACATTTTGATGCTGCTCCAGTTTTCGATTTTCAATCTGCTGCAAAAGGAGATAATGAAACCTTCAAAAAATTCTTCCACGGATTGTTGAAAGAAGGAATTTATATTGCGCCATCAGCTTATGAAACTTGGTTTATCACCGATGCACTTTCATATGAAGACTTGGATTTTACCATTCAAGCAGTAGATAAGGTTTCAAAGACATTTTAGTAATTAAATTTTCCTTCTCTCTCTCCTTTGCTTCGCCAGTTCGCTGTCGTTCGTGTGGAGAGGGTTGGGGTGAGAAAAAAAAACTTCCGGTAACCAGCCGGAAGTTATGCAAATCAACCAATTCTACTAACTATTAAATTTTAACCTTGTCTTTGACCTTGATGTTTTGCTTCACGTTTTCTTGGTTGATTTTCTTCACGATTTCCTTCACGATTTCCTTTATGTTCTTCTTTTAGCGAAGTCCATTTTTCAAATTGCCTTGCATTTAGGATTTTTTGCATACTTTTTTTTGCGGCAATTTGTTCGTCAAGCATTTTCATATGCATTGCAAAACGTTCGTCATTGGTGGGTTTTATTCCTTTTTCTTTCATCGCTTTCATCTCGGCTTTATGAGCTTCTTTTTTAGCTATTTTATCAGAAATAAATCCGCTCATTTCTTTTTGTTGGGCATCATTCAAATCTAATTCTAAAGTCATTTTTTTTAACATCAATTGATTTTTTTGCTCTGGAGTAAATTGCTCCATTGCATTTCCTTGATGTTTCCTGTTTCTCTCTTGTGCCATTATAGTTGTGCCAACTAGTAATAATGCTAAAACAAATAATCTTTTCATTTGTATTATATTTTTTAAGTTATAATGATAAGACTTGGATATGTTTTAAAGGTTTAATTCTTAACAAAATTTTAATTATATATAAAATACTTTTTTAAGTATGATTGCAATCATAATCCTTTAGCAAACGGATTCAGAAATTTGTACAAGAAATTTAAAATCCAATTTTTATGTACAAATTATCATTATTTATTGTTGCAATAGCAATGTTTACTTCTTGCGGAAAGAAAGAAAAAGATACCGAAGATTTTTCAACTGGTTCAGCGACTACCGAAGCTGATGCAGGAGATTCTTCTTACGATCCTAATAGAGGTTTAGGAAAGCACACATCTATAGATTTAGGGGATAAACTAGATGTTGCAATGGCAGCTGAAGGCGAAAAAATCCAAGCGGTTAAATGTTCTGCTTGTCACAAATTGACAGATGAAAAATTAGTAGGTCCAGGATGGAAAGGAGTTACTGAGCGTCAAAAACCAGAATGGATTATGAATTTTATTACCAATCCAGATCCTATGATTGATAAAGATCCAGAATTACAAGCACAATTAGAAATTTGTTTAGTGCGTATGCCAAATCAATCTCTTACTGATGCAGATGCTAGAAATATTTTAGAGTATATGCGTCAAAATGACGGTGTTAAATAAGAAATTTAAAAAACCAAAAAACTAATATGTTATGAATAACCAATTTATAAAAGCGGGTTTGGCCATCGTTTTGGTAGCCGCATTTTTTAGTTCTTGCAAGCCTAAAAATTCAGGGGATGTTGTTAGTGGTGATGCAGCCCAAAAGGCGTATGTTGCCCCAGGAAAATATGATGAATTCTATAATTTCGTTTCTGGAGGTTTTAGTGGTCAAGTGAGCGTTTATGGCTTACCAAGTGGAAGACTTTTAAGGGTTATTCCTGTTTTTTCTGCCGATCCTCAAAGTGGTTATGGCTACAATGAAGAGACAAAACCTATGCTAAACACTTCTCACGGTTTTATCCCTTGGGATGATCAACATCATACTGAATTGTCTCAAACGAATGGGCAAGTTGATGGCCGTTGGCTTTTTGCCAATGCCAATAATACACCTCGTATTGCACGTGTTGATTTGAAAACGTTTACTACAAAAGAAATTATCGAATTGCCTAACAGCGCAGGAAATCATTCTTCTCCTTTCATTACAGAAAATACGGAATATGTGGTTGCTGGAACTCGTTTTAGCGTTCCGCCGGATAATGTAAACGGTGACGTTCCAATTAATACCTATAAAGAAAACTTCAAAGGATATTTGAGTTTTGTAAAAGTGGGAAAAGCAGGTGAAATGGATATAGCTTTCCAAATAGAAGCTCCAGGCGTAAATTTCGATTTAAGTCATGCCGGTAAAGGAAAATCGCACGGTTGGTTTTTCTTCTCTTGCTACAATACAGAACAAGCCAATACGTTGCTTGAAGTGAATGCTTCCCAAAAAGACAAAGATTTCATTATGGCAGTCAACTGGAAAAAAGCCGAAGAATATGTAAAAGCGGGTAAAGCCAAAAAAGTAACTACAAAATATGCTCACAATATCTATGACGAAAAAACCCATACTGCAAAATCTGAAATCAGAACGGAGGTTTTAGTATTAAGTGCTAAAGAATTAAAAGACATATGTTATATGATTCCTTGTCCAAAATCGCCTCACGGTTGTGACGTGGATCCAACAGGGGAATACATTGTAGGTTCTGGAAAATTAGCTGCTTTGATTCCTGTGTTTAGTTTTGACAAAATGCAAAATGCTATCAAAAACAAACAATTTGATGGTGAATATGACGGAATACCAGTAATCAAATACGAAGCAGCCTTGCACGGCGAAGTTCAAAAACCTGGTCTTGGACCATTGCATACGGAATTTGATGGAAAAGGAAATGCGTACACTACCTTCTTCGTTTCTTCTGAAGTGGTGAAATGGGACATCAAATCATTGAAAGTTTTAGACAGAGTTCCAACCTATTATTCTGTTGGACACCTTTGTATTCCTGGTGGCGATAGTAGAAAACCTTTCGGGAAATATTTGATTGCTTACAACAAAATTACCAAAGATAGATATTTACCCACAGGTCCAGAACTAGCTCAAAGTGCCCAAATATTTGACATTAGCGGTGATAAAATGCAATTGATTTTGGATTTTCCAACCATTGGAGAACCACATTATGCACAAGCAGCACCAGCTGATTTGATTCGAAATAACGGCCAATTGAAATTCTATAAAATTGAAGAAAACAATCATCCTTTCGTTACCAAAGGGGAGAAAGAATCAAAAGTAGTTCGAAGCGGCAATAGAGTTGATGTTTATATGACTTCGATTCGTTCTCACTTTGCACCGGATAATATCGAAGGAATAAAAGTGGGTGATGAGGTTTATTTCCACGTGACTAACTTAGAGCAAGATTGGGATGTTCCTCACGGATTTGCCATAAAAGGAGCCGATAATGGCGAGCTACTTATTATGCCAGGAGAAACCTCTACACTAAAATGGCTTCCTAAAAAAGTAGGTATAGTTCCTTTCTATTGCACCGATTTCTGTAGTGCTTTGCACCAAGAAATGCAAGGTTATGTGAGAGTATCTCCAGCAGGAAGCAATGTTCCATTAACGTTTAGCTTAGGAACAAATGTGCCAGCAACTAAATAATTAATTCAAGGTTAACTTTTTTTCGAACCATTAAGAAAATTAAGAATATTAAGTTACACATCTTAATCAACTTAAATTTCTTAATGGTTCATTTTTTAAACCATTTATAATTAAAAAATAGTATGATTACTTCAAAAATATCATTATTTTCAAAAGTAGTTCTTTTGGCTGTGAGTGCCTTATTTTTTGCCTCTTTGTTTTTTCCAATGTGGAGAATAGAGCTCGAAGCACCTCAATATCCCGAAGGATTGGTGCTACAATTACACGCAAACAAAATAGGTGGTGATGTAGATATTATCAACGGATTAAATCACTATATAGGAATGAAAACTTTGCATACCGAAGATTTTCCAGAATTTAAAATCTTGCCTTATATCTTTGGCTTTTTCGGATTGTTTGCCTTAGCAATGGTATTCATAGACAAAAGAAAGGGCGTACTAATTCTTCTGGCATCTTTCATGATTTTCGGTATCTTGGCAGGTATTGATTTTTACAGATGGAACTATGAATACGGCCATAATCTCAATCCAAATGCCGCAATAGTGGTGCCAGGAATGGCCTATCAACCACCCTTAATTGGATACAAACAACTGCTTAATTTTGGAGCGTATTCCATTCCAGATATTGGTGGATGGATGTTGGTCGCAGCTGGAGTTTTGCTACTTATTATCGTGGTGAAGGAAACTAAACTTTTGAATAGATTTAGAAAACAAAACATTCAGCCTGCGCTATTTTTACTTTTATCAATTACTGTTTTTTCTTGTGCCAATGACAAAGCGGTTCCGATTAAATTAAATGCTGATAATTGCGATTTTTGCGGAATGAGCATTGCCGATGGAAAATTTGCAGCCGAAGTGATTACCGAAAAAAGAAGAGCCTATAAATTTGATGATATTTCGTGTATGATGAATTATTGCAAAGAAAATTCAGAGACTAAAATGGGCGCTTACTTTGTAAATGATTTTGCCCAAGACAATGTTTTAATACCAACAAATACAGCGTTTTTCCTTTCAGGAGGAACTATTCAAAGTCCTATGAGAGGTGGGATTATTGCTTTCTCCAAAGAAACGGATGCGAAGGAATTTGGAATAAAATTGAATGCCCAGCCGCTTTCTTGGGAAGCAATTTTATCAAAATAATTTTTTGTTAAGCTTTAAACTTTTCAATAGTTAGTTATTACAAAAATGAAAAACATCATCTTTTTTTTTCTGCTATTTTCATTCTTTCTTCAAGCTAAAGTGATTGAAGTAGGGATAAATAAACCTTTAAAATCTATTAAAAAAGCAATTGCTTTGGCCAAAGTTGACGATACAATTTTAGTGTATAAAGGAATTTATAAAGAAGGAAATATTAGTATTAATAAAAAAATAACTTTTCTAGGCATAAGTTATCCAACATTAGACGGCCAAAAAAAATATGAAGTTTTGTCTATAAAAGCCGATGGTGTCATAGTTCAAGGTTTTAAAGTAATCAATTCAGGCTATGGAACTCTTGAAGATCCTTGCGGAATAAAAGTCTATAACCGAAAAAATGTTGTGATACAAAACAATATTCTCGACAATAATTTCTTCGGGATTTATATTCAAAACGGAACGAATTGTATTATCAAAAATAATAAGATTAAAGCCTCCGGAAAGCAAGAACAACTAATTGGTAACGGAATTCATTGTTGGAAAAGTGATAGTCTTCAAGTTACTGCCAATACTATTTCAGGTCATCGAGATGGGATTTATTTCGAATTTGTCACTAATTCGGTAATCTGGCGAAATATTTCTACTCATAATGTTCGTTACGGATTGCATTTTATGTTTTCTAATGATGATGCTTATATTTCTAATGTTTTCAAAAATAATGGTGCTGGAGTGGCGGTTATGTTTACCCGAAGAGTGAAAATGTTTAATAATTATTTTGAAGAAAATTGGGGCGATGCAGCTTACGGATTGTTCCTAAAAGAAATCTCAGACAGTTACATTATTGGGAACAAATTTTCTAGAAATACATCAGGAATTCATATGGAAGGAACAAGCCGAATTTTAGTCGAAAAAAACATTTTTGAAGCCAATGGTTGGGGAATGAAAATTCAAGCGAGTTGTATGGAAAACATCATTAAAAACAACAATTTTGTTGGGAACACTTTTGATATTAGCACTAACGGAAGTCTGGTTTTGAATACTTTTGATGGCAATTATTGGGACAAATATGAAGGCTATGATTTAGACAAAAACGGAGTTGGTGATGTGCCATTTCGACCCTTGAGTTTGTTCGCAGTTCTTACTGAAAATAACCCTTCAGCGATGTTACTTTTCAGAAGCTTTATGATAACACTTTTAGATAAATCTGAGAAAATATTACCCAGTATCACACCTGATAATTTTATCGACAAAACACCATTAATGCACTCATTATCGCTATGATTGAAATTAAAAATATATATAAAAAATTCGGAAAGTTAGAAGTTTTAAGTGATGTCAATCTTACTTTCAATAAAGGAAAATGTGTCGCACTAATTGGTCCTAATGGTTGTGGAAAAACCACTTTGATAAAAAGTGTTTTGGGAATGGTGATTCCTAGTAAAGGCGATATTTTGTTTGACCAAAAATCGATACTCAATAAATATAAATATCGGGAACAAATTGGTTATATGCCGCAAATAGGACGTTATCCAGATTATATGACGGTGGGTCAAATCATCGAAATGATGAAAAAAATTAGAAATTCAGATGCCGTTTTGGATGAGGATTTAATCAAAGCTTTCGAACTCGAAAAAATATTCGACAAACAAATGCGGACGCTTTCAGGAGGAACAACCCAAAAGGTGAGTGCTACATTGGCTTTTCTGTTTAATCCCGATGTGTTGATTTTAGATGAACCTACAGCGGGTTTAGATCCTTTGGCTTCGGAAATATTGAAAGAAAAAATAATAAAGGAGCGAGAAAAAGGAAAACTCATCCTGATTACTTCCCATCTATTGAGCGAACTCGATGATTTGATAAGCGAAATTATTTTTATGCAAGACGGCAAAGTTCATTTTCATAAAACAGTTCACGATTTATTGCAAACAACAAACGAACAAAGAATTTCAAAGGCAATTGCAAGTATTTTGAAATCAAAACAATGAAACTTAATTTTGAACCATTATGAAATTAAGTTTCATTAAGTGTTTTCTTAATTTTCTTAATGGTTTGAAAAAGAAATAAAACTTAATTTTTGTATTATGAACAGAATCATAAAAATTATATTTCTCGACATTCTAAAAAACAAGATTGTGTTGGCTTACACCTTGATTTTAGCACTACTTTCTTGGAGTTCTTTTGGGTTAGAAGACAATTCTGCCAAAGGATTGCTTACTATTTTGAACGTAATTTTATTTACGGTTCCACTAGTTTCAATCCTTTTTGCCACTATTTATTTATACAATTCCTCGGAGTTTATTGAGCTTTTGTTGAGTCAGCCTGTAAAACGGAAAAAGATTTGGTTGAGTTTATTCCTAGGATTGTCATTGTCAATGGTTGCTGCTTTTTTTATTGGAGCAGGAATTCCGCTATTGGTTAATGCGCCTGACAGTGTTGGAATAATGATGGTAATTGTAGGTTGTTTGATTTCCATAATTTTTGTGGCTTTGGCGTTTTTAAGTTCGATTCTCACCAGAGATAAGGCCAAAGGAATTGGCATTGCCATAATGACTTGGTTGTATTTTGCTTTACTTTTTGATGGTCTGGTTTTGTTCTTGTTATTCCAATTTTCGGAATATCCAATCGAAAAAGCAATGGTAGCGGTAACGGCTTTTAGCCCAATAGATTTGGCACGAATTCAAATTTTATTGCAGCTTGATGTCTCAGCAATGATGGGTTATACGGGAGCAATATTCAAAGACTTTTTTGGAACCGCAATAGGATTGATGGTGTCGTTTATGTTTTTGTGTTTGTGGGCAATTATTCCGTTTTATATTTCGCTTAAAAAGTTTAAAAATAAAGATTTGTAAAAAGTATAAAAATGAAAACAGATATCAAAAACAGGTCAGACATTGAAAAATTGGTAACTACTTTTTACGGAAAAGTACAAGAGGATTTGGTAATCAGTTATTTTTTTAACGATGTAGCCAAAGTAAATTGGAACCATCATTTACCTAAAATGTGTGATTTTTTTGAAAATATTTTATTTTCGTCTGGAAATTACGACGGAAATCCAATGCAGGTACACGAAGAATTGCATAAAAAAAGTGAAGTGAGACTAGAACATTTTCAACATTGGAATACCTTGTTTGATACTACTGTCGATGAATTATTTGTAGGTGCAAAAGCAGAAGAAATCAAACAAAGAGCGACCAATATCGCAGCGGCAATGATGCATACGGCACACAGATAATACCAACCACTTTTTTAAAATAGTCTAAATCGATTTGGTGTAATACCGATATATTTTGAAAACAATCCAATTTTTATTGAACAATATTGACCCGAGCCTCAGCGAACAGGCGAAGCAATTTATAATCGGTATAATTGCATATCCATTCCATAAAAAAAGCGTGAGTTACTGCAACTCACGCTTTTTTTGTTTAACCTATGAAAGCGAATTAATAATCTTATTTTGGAAGCAACACATCGCCAATCACATGAATAATCCCGTTAGATGTTGGTATTGATGCTACAATTTCGGAACCATTTACATACGTTTTGTCGCCTTTTTTAGTGATTTTCACTTTTCCGCCAAAAACCATATCATACTCTTGACCGTCATTCATATATTGTGTTTTCAATGTTCCCACATAAGTGTGGTAGCCCAAAATATTTTCTAAATCCCCTTTTTTCTCAGGTTTCAACAATCCTTCAACAGTTCCAGCAGGAAGTTTGTCGAAAGCGGCATTTGTTGGGGCAAAAACGGTAAATGGTCCTGCATTGCTCAAGGCATCTACTAAGGAAGCTGCTTTCACGGCAGCCACAAGAGTAGTGTGATCTTTACTTCCTGAGGCAACTTGAACGATGTTTGGTGCCGAAGTTTCGTCTTGAACTGCAGATTGTCCTGCTCCAGGAATTTCTGTGTTCTCGGTTTCAGTTGTAGCTTCGCTATTTTGTTTGCATCCGAAAAAGGCAACAAAACAAGCAATTAACAAAAAGTGAATTGGTTTTTTCATAATTAAAATACTTTAGTTTTATAAAGCAAAGCACTTAATTTTTGAACCTTTATTTTATGAGTACAATCATAAAGGAGGATTATTTTTAACTTTTTTTATGGAAAAATACGAAGTGATTACAATTCCAATAAATAAAATAACTGCAACTGCAAAAAGTATTTCATTTACAAACGGAATCACAGTGTAGCTTAATGATGCAAAACCTTGAACAGCCAATACAATTTCGTTTAACAAGACGCCAATCGAAAATAATACTATTCCATATTTTATTTTCCTGTTGATGAAAATCAAGTGATTCGCATAAATATAAAAAAGTATAAACAAGGTGATTATTGCCAATAAAACCAAGTGCAAATAAGCAATGACAATAGGTCTAAATTCAAAAGCCAACTGACTAATAACTGGAATTGTAGAACCCAATTGAAGCAAAAGTTTTATACTCAAGGCAAAACCAACAAACAACAAGATAAAGCGCAATAATGGAGCATGATTTTCTAAAGAATTCCTTTTTGTTTTTAATAAAATTACCAAAAGTTTAAACCAAGCAAAAACTTGGATTATCGCAGCAAGAACCGTAAGTACATAAAGCCAAAGAGGTAAGTCCAACCAAAGAGTTGATAAAAAATACCCAGGAATACAAGCTGCTGCAAACAATTTGAACGATTTTTCATAAAAGGAATGTTCGGATTTCCGTAGGTTTATAAAGCCAAATGCCAATCCCATGCAAGCAAAGAAAAACCAACCGTTATATTGAAAATGCAGATAATAATATATCGACGAAAGATACCAATCCTGAACCACATTTTTGCTCGCCATCATATAGGCTAAATAAAAAGTGCCGAAAGAAGAAATTACATTGAAAAACAGCGCAGCCTTAAACCAGCTTTTCGCCAACAAATCATCATTCAATAATTTTAAATCCTTGATAAATCGATAGGCAAAAATATAAGAAACTAATATGGAAGCTGTAGAAAGTGTTATAGAAACCAAACCGTAGCCTTCGATAATAAAGGAAACAAGCATTCCGTAAGAGCAAATCAAGTTGGTAATAATGATTTTTTTGTATTTATTTCCTTGAAATTCGGCAATTTTACTCTGAAGATAATATATCATTAACACCATTAAAGTATGACTTATCCAGCCAGAAAAAGCAAAATGAGAGTGGGAGTGCTGCAAATGTTTTTGGTCTAAGTATGGGAATTCAAAACCTATTTTATACCGCATCAAAACGCCAAGTAATGCAACTAAACATAGGTTTAGCAACGAGATTTTTAACCAGAATTTCGTGTTCAATACCATTAATAATATATTTTGTGATGGATGATTTCTACTTTATTAGCCTCGTGCATTTTTGCAAAAACCCGAATAACCGTTTCCACTCTCAATCCCGTATAATTGGCAATTTCTTGACGAGTGTACGGAATAAGTATTTTTTCATTGGTACATCCTGATTTTTTCTTGAACGAATTTAAAAAAGCGATGATTCTAAACTCAGGTTTTTGGTTGATGATTTCTTTTGAAGTCTTAGATTTGGAATGAATTTTTTGAGCTAGTAAAACCAAAAAATATTTTTGAATGGACGGATATTCATCGAGGATTTTTAAAAATTTATCCTTTGATAATTTTAAAATGGTACTGTCCAGAATCGTTATTGCCTTTGAAGGATAGGTTTCATTTATAAATAAAGGTGGCTCTCCAAAACCATCTCCTTCGCAAAAAATACCTTGGGTAAACTCCTTTCCTTCATCATTCGAATTGTATAATCTGACGCTGCCATCTAGAATTTGATAGTAAAAATTAGCTGTTTCATCTTCATCAAAAATAATTTCATTTTTCTTGTATTTTTTGGCTACTGCACCCCAAGAATAAAGTAAATCTAAATCTATCTGCATAACTGATTTCTAATAATTTATGTATTTTTTCGAAAATTACTTGGCAAATACAAATTATAGCCACAAATTTAAGTTGCATAAAGTTAATTAAAATATGACCAAAATCATAAAAATAATTTTAAATGGAGTGCTATATTTGCATCGTGAAAAAGATACTATTCCTTTTAGCGTTATTTATGTTACTAAAACCGATACTTCCGGTTTTAGAATACGTCGTTAATTATGAATATATTTCTAAAGTGCTTTGTATCAATAAAGCCAAGCCAAAAATGCAATGCAACGGTAAATGTCATTTAATGAAAGAAATGGCCAAAGCTTCTGAAAAGGAGGCTCCAATTTCTTCAGATAAAAAAATGGCTCCCCAACAAATAGAAGTGTTGTTTTTTCAAGAAATAAAATCATTCAAAATCGCATCGATTTACTTTTACAATAAGCAAAATATAAACAGCAACTATTCGAACTTATACTACTATTTGAATAGTGCTTCGGTATTTCATCCGCCCACCTTCATTTCTTAATTTTCCGGTTTTTACAATTACTTTTTTCGATATAAATTATATATCGGAACACTATTTATTATCCAAATTTTAAAAAAATATAAAATGAAACGCCTATGACAGTTATCATTGACACACAGCGAAATGATTATAGGCGTTTCATCTTCCAATAAAAAACAATAAATATAAACAGATGAAATTTTTAAGAATATTACTATTGGTTATAGTGACCATTTTTGCTTCATGTACGTCAAATAATGATGTGCCTGCATTGAATGAATTAAACGGATTGACAAAGGTCAAAGAGATTACAAATACGACTCACACCATAGAATTATACAAACACATGGGCAGTTTAGAGCAAGGATTCAACGAGATTTCTCTGAAAATAAAAGACAATACAACCAATCAATATATAAATAATGCTACCATTTCTTGGATGCCAGTAATGCATATGGCAATGATGACTCATTCTTGTCCTAAATCGCCAGTGACAAAACTTTCTGTGGATGGATCAGTTTATGAAGGGTATATTGTTTTTCAAATGGCTCAAAATACTACGGAATATTGGGATTTAAAAATAGATTATACTATTGGTGGGAAAGCTTACACAATGACTTCAGTTATTGATGTTCCCGCATCGGCAAAACAAAGAGTGACTACATTTACAGGTTCAGATAGCGTAAGGTATATCGTAGCTTATGCTGATCCACATCATCCAAAAGTAGGGATAAATGAGATGGTTGTAGGGGTTTGGAAAATGCAAGATATGATGAATTTTCCTGTTGTAGATAATTATAAATTAAAAATTGACCCAAGAATGCCAAGTATGGGAAATCATAGTTCGCCCAATAATGTAGATTTAACTCAAATTGTTGCTGGGGATTTATACAACGGCAAACTATCGCTGACTATGACTGGTTATTGGAAAATTAATCTCCAATTACTCAACGCAACCGGAACAGTTTTGAAAGGCGAAGCCATCACTGATGCTGTTTCAGCAAGTAGTATTTACTTCGAAATAGAGTTTTAATTCATAATCATCTTTGCCAGAGTTTTGAGCTTTGGCAAAGGTATTTCACAATTTTAAAAATGAAAAACTTTATACTTTTTACAGGATTGTGTTTCTCCATTTTCCAAATTAGTTTTGCTCAAGAAAAACCAATAGATACTATAACTCCAAAAGATTTGAAGGAAGTAATTGTAATTGGAAAAAAATCACAATTGTTTCAAAATCAAGCCAAACCATTGGCTACTATTGATGAATATTTGCAACAATCCACCAAAGTCGATATGATACGTCGGGGCAGTTATGCTTGGGAACCCATGATTAATACTATGACCACCGAAAGGACGTTGATTACCATCGATGGAATGCGAATTTTTAGTGCTTGCACAGATAAAATGGATCCGATAACTTCCTATGTTGAGGTTTCTAATTTATCCGAAGCCACTATAAAATCAGGGCAACAGGGTAGTTGTCACGGAGCAACTATTGGTGGCTCTATTGATTTACAAAGAAATAGAAGTGGTTTCTCAAATTTGGGTTGGGACACTTCTGTAAATGCTGGTTTTGAAACCAACAGCAAGCAAAAAATTATTGGTTCAGCCATAAATTATGTCGAAAGATCGTTTTATATTGACACCGATTTTATGTTTCGAGAAGCCGATAATTATACCGATGGAAAGGGTCAGGAGGTTTTGTTTTCGCAGTTTCGAAAATTCAATATTTCATCAACTTCTGGGTTTGCTTTTGATACAAATAAAGTGCTCGAAGGTTCTGTTATTTACGATAAAGCTACCAATGTTGGTTATCCTGCTTTGCCAATGGATGTCTCTTTGGCCGAAGCCTTAATCACATCGTTGAAATTTGAATACGTTCCTGAATCGTCCAAAATCGAAAACTGGGAAACCAAAATCTACTACAATACCATCACTCATAAAATGGATGATACCAAGCGACCTTCAGTTCCAATTCATATGGATATGCCAGGTTGGAGCGATACTTTTGGATTTTATTCCAAAGTAAAAGGAGTTTTAAGTAGCCATCATTTTATTGCCGATTTGAATTCATTTTACAATCGTTCCGTAGCTGAAATGACGATGTATCCAGCCGATTCTAACGAAAAATTGATGTTTATGTACACTTGGCCGGATGTAAAAACGTTTTATACCGCCTTGTTTTTTGAAGATAATATCGCTCTGAATTGTCATTCGAGTTTGAAATTTTCTACCAGTTTAGCCAATCATTATAATCAGGTTGCCAGTCCATTAGGTTTAGAGAGTTTGCGGATTTTTTATCCTAATATGAAAGACAGCAAAAATAGGGTTTTGCCAAGTATTTCTTCGAATTATTCTTATGATGAAAATGGATTTTCGTATGGTTTTGGATTGGCTTTCGGAGAACGAGCTCCCTCGGTTTCTGAGGGCTACGGATTTTATTTATTCAATAGTTTTGACCAATTCGATTATATTGGAAACCCGGAATTAAGAAATGAAAATTCCCTTGAAGGAAGTGTCACAATTGGCTATAAAACTCATAAATGGAGTGCAAAAATGTCGTCTTCCTATTTTTATATTTCCAATTATATTGTTGGAAAACCAGAAGAAATATTGGTTCCAATGACCATTGGAGCAAGTGGAGTAAAAATCTATACAGCCCTTGATTATGCGACCATTTTCAACGCCGATTTGAATTTGGAATGCCAGTTTTCAGAGGTTTTGAAATGGAAAGGACAATTGGTTTACAGCTACGGTAAAGACTTCGAAGACCAGAATTTGCCTTTCATAAGTCCGTTGCGTTATTTCTCTTCTTTGAATTATAAAAAAGGAAAATTTACATCAGAAATTGCGGTTCAAGGAAATGCAACTCAAACGCAATACAGCCCTTTTTATGGTGAAGACAGAACACTGGGTTTTGCTGTTTTGAATTTTGATTCGGGCTATTCTTTTGCTTTCGAAAAAGTGAAATGCAATGTGAAGATTGGAATCGAAAATATTTTCGACACTTATTATTCCACTTTTTCAGACTGGAATAACATTCCTAGAAAAGGGAGAAATTTATTTTTGAATCTAGCATTTAACTATTAATCTTTACAAAACCACCACAATTATCCTCACGTTCGATAGATTGATGAACGATTAAAGTTCCAATAGTTATCAAATTTTGCAGTTCACACAAATCAGCATTAATTTGATAATTATTTATTTTTTCTTCGATTTCATTTTTCCAAAGCTTGAGTTTTTCTTTGGCTTTAAGCAAATCGGCGTCATTGCGTACAATTCCGCCATTTTGACGCATCAAAAGTTGTAAATCGGCTTTTCTTTTGGCAACATAATCTGGATTTATCGCTGGTTTTGAAACCAATTTCCAATCAGTAACCTTGCCTTCGAATTGGCCTTTGTCGAAAGAAGTATTGGCCAAATAGTTAAAGATTTTATCCGAATAAACCAAGGCTTCTAATAGGGAGTTTGAAGCCAAACGATTGGCTCCATGCAAACCAGTTCTGGAACATTCGCCGCAAGCAAATAAATTTTCAACAGAAGTTTTCCCGGTTTTATCAACCACAATTCCGCCGCAAAGATAATGTTGAGCAGGAACCACAGGAATCCAATCTTTAGACAAATTTATTCCAATGCTTTTGCAACGCTCATAAATCATTGGAAAATGCTTAATAAAACCCTCCATTTCTAAATGGGAACAATCGAGATAAACACAGTCATCACCAGATTTTTTGAGTTCTAAGTCGATGCTTTGTGAAACAATATCACGTGAGGCCAAATCGCCTCGCGAATCATAATCGAGCATAAATCGATGCCCGTTTTTCGTTCGTAAATAGGCACCAAAACCACGAACAGCTTCCGAAATCAAGAAAGATGTTCCTGTAGAAGCATCGTATAAAGCGGTGGGGTGAAATTGAATAAATTCCATTTCTTTGATGTCTGCATTGGCTCTGAAAGCCATTGCAATTCCGTCGCCGGTGGCAATCACTGGATTTGTGGTATGACCATAAAGATGACCAATTCCGCCAGTAGCGAGCAAGGTAAAATCAGATTGAAATGTTAGAATTTCATTCGTTTTTTCGTCTAAAACATAAGCTCCTAAACAACGATTGTTTTCTGTAATTAAATCAATAGCGAGATGGTAATCTAAAACTAGTATATTTTCTTTTAGGTGAACTTGAGATAAAATCGCACGTTGAATTTCCTGACCAGTTTGGTCTTTATGATGAACAACCCTGTTTTTTGAATGGCCGCCTTCTTTGCCTAAATCTAAAGTTCCTTTACTGTTCTCATCAAATTTTGCGCCCCATTCGATCAATTCTTTTAATCGTTTCGGGCCTTCAGTGATTACCATTTCTACCACAGATTCATCGCACAATCCGTCGCCACAAATTAAGGTATCTTCGATGTGTTTTTCATAAGAATCTTCTATGATATCTGTAACAATGGCAATGCCTCCTTGAGCATATTTGGTATTAGACTCGTCCGCATTTGCCTTGGTAACTATGCAAACTTTTTTTTCTGGAAATTGGTTGGCAATTTTTAATGCAAAAGTCAATCCAGCAACGCCAGAACCTATAATTAAGTAATTTGTTTGGATCATTATTTAGATAATTCAAGCATTCGTTCAATAGGAATTAATGCTTTTTTCATAATATCATCGGGAACCGAAATTTCGGGAGTTTCATTTAATAAACAATCATACACTTTTTGTAAAGTGTTCATTTTCATATAGCCACATTCGCTGCACGCACAAGTGTTGTCTTCGTTTGAAGGTGCTGGAATTAATATTTTATCAGGAACTTCCTGTTTCATTTTGTGAAGAATACCAGCTTCGGTAGCGACGATAAATTTGTTGCTAGGATTAGTTTTCACATAATTTATCATCCCTGCAGTTGATCCAATATAGTTGGCAGTTTTTAGAATATGCGTTTCAGATTCGGGATGCGCAATAATTTGAGCATCTGGATTTTTTTTGTACAAAGCAATAAGTTTATCCAATGAAAAAGCTTCGTGAACCACACAAGAACCGTCCCAAAGTAGCATTTCTCTACCCGTTTGTTCCATTACATATTTTCCTAAATTTTTATCTGGAGCAAAGATAATTGGTTTGTCTTTTGGAATAGATTCCACAATTTTCACAGCATTTGCAGAAGTGACCACAATGTCAGTTAAGGCTTTAACCTCGGCAGAGCAATTCACATAAGTGATGACGACATGGTCGGGATGCGCCTCTGTAAATTTCTGGAATAAATCCGCTGGGCAGGATTCAGCAAGGGAACAACCTGCTTTCAAATCGGGAAGAAGTACTTTTTTGGTGGGGTTTAATATTTTTGCAGTTTCGGCCATAAAATGTACGCCTGCAAATACAATAATATCGGCATTTACTTTCATTGCTTCTTGCGATAATCCAAGGCTATCACCCACATAATCTGCTACATCTTGAATATCGGCCTCTTGATAATAGTGCGCTAAAATAACCGCATTTTTTTCTTTTTTTAGATCTAATATTCGTTCTTTAAGACTTTTCATTCCCAAATCAATTTTAATTTCTTTTATAGAATTTATTTTCACAAATATACACTTATTTAAAAAACAAAAAACTCAAATAGCATTGTGTTTTAAGTGATTTAAACAGTAATAATCATAATCAATACAAAAGTATTACAAAGCTCTTGGAACATATGATAATTATCAGGTTATGTCTAAATTTCTTTCCCGAAATTTGCTGATTATAGTAAACAAAATATTTTAGCAAATGAAGACAAATAAACAGTTACATACTTTTCATATTCCGGTGATGGGATTGGCTTTCACGATTGACAGCCCAATTCGAGTAGCCAAGTACGGAATATCATCAGTTATTGCACTTGCCGATGATGAGCTTATTGAAAAAATGAGAGCTTTTTACAGTGAAAAATTCGATATTCCTTATCAAGAAATAACCAAGAAAATTCATGATTATCGTGCAGAACGAATTACTTCTTATTTAAATTTAGTCGATAAAATTGTAAAAGAAAAATTCGAAAATTTCAAAACAGAATTGTCAGAAAGCAAACATGCATTAGAAAATTATATTGCAATGTTGCCTAACAAATCCGAAATCAAACAAGGATTAGAGCGCTTTTTGGAAGATGGAATTGCGTTGAAAGAAAACGTTAAAAAATATCTAGAAGAAAATCTTTATTCAGGTGAAATCGATGTGAATATTATGACTAAGCTTGATAAGGAAAATTTCGTTAAAAACGAACAATTGCCTGTAGAGTTTAATGATGCGCACGCTGCTCTTCGTGGATTTGCTAATAGCAATTTGTCTTCTTCGATTGTCTTATCGGCAGGGATGAACCCAAGATTATTTGCTTATTTCGAAAGTTTCCCTTGTTTCTTTCCAGATGCAAACAATCTTTTGGAAAAGAAAATTATTCTGAAAGTAAGTGATTATCGTTCGGCAATGATTCAAGGAAATTTCTTGGCCAAAAAAGGACTTTGGGTTTCTGAATACCGCATTGAGTCAGGTTTGAATTGTGGTGGACATGCTTTTGCTACCGATGGTTTTTTGTTGGGTCCGATTATGGAAGAATTCAAACATAAAAAAGAGCAATTGGTACACTCGGCTCATGATATTATGGTGAAAGCCTTGGCACAAAAGGGAATGAATATTCCTAAAACGCCTTTAGATTTAAAAATCACCGTTCAAGGCGGAGTAGGAACTGCAGAAGAACATGATTTTATGTTGGATTATTACAATGTAGATGCTGTGGGTTGGGGAACACCTTTTTTATTGGTTCCTAGCGCCACTTCTGTAGATGCTGAAACAAGGGAATTATTGCGAAATGCCAAAGAAAAAGATTTGTATTTGAGTCATATTTCGCCTTTGGGAGTTCCGTTTAACACTGTTAGAGGAACTTCAAACGAAATGTTCAAACAACAACGGATTGACGATGATAAAGCAGGTAGTTCTTGTCCTAAAAAGTTTTTGGCTTTGAGCAAAGAATTTGGTTCTGAAGGAATTTGTACTGCCTCGAAGAAATATCAAGACGTAAAATTGGGAAAACTTGATGAGATAAAAGAATCTTTATCAGCAGAAGCTTTCAATAAAATGAAATTCGATATTACCGAAAAAGCTTGTCTTTGTGTAGGTCTTGCCAATGCTTCATATCTTGAAAATGATATTAAAATCACAGGACAATCTCAAGGTGTAATCATTTGTCCGGGACCTAATATGGCTTATTTTGATAAGGAAGTTTCGCTTTCGGAGATGGTGCGACATATTTATGGCAATTTTAATGTGATGACGGATATCAATCGTCCAAATTTATTCATCAAAGAGTTGAAAATGTATATTGATTATTTGAAAAATGACATCAAAAACATTTCGACTGAGATTAATGCTTCGCAATTGAAAAAAACAAAAGCTTTTAAAAGCAATTTGCTAGAAGGCATTGCCTTTTATCAAAACTTTTTTGCAAACACAAATTATTTCGAAAATAGCATCAAAGAAATTCAAAACCAATTAGAATTTTATACCAAAGAATTGGTTGGAGTAGAAGTGCCGGAATTAGTTGTAGCATAAACACTTTTTTATAGAAAATGAGCTCGCTTAAATTTTAGGCGAGCTTTTTTTGTTTCTTGTGAGTGTTAGTAAAATAGTTGTTTCACAGACGTTTGAGACTATACAGTTGTTGGTAGTTTTGGCTTAAATATTTCGATATGATAACTCCTCTTTCCTCGCTGGTAGATTACAAAAACTACTTTAATGTAAGTTAGTTGTATTTTTTATTTTACAAATATCGTCACATTATTCCTATTGGCATTTTAGAAAAGCCAAAGCCATTGAATTAAATGAAAAAGGACTAAATGAATTGTTTGATTTAAGTGATTCTCAATTGAAAAAAAAGTCAATTTTTAAAATTTAAACCCAATGGGTTCAATTTATTATATCTTTGTTAAAATACTTGTTTATTAGCATCAAAAGTTCATTTTTTACAATGGGTTTTGAAATAAAATCATTGCATCCTGCATCTATTGCCTCTTTTCTGTCACTATCAAAGGCATAGGCTGTTTGTGCAATTATAATCACGTTTTTATTGAATTGGCGTATTTGCTTGGTGGCTTCGTGACCATTCATGTTAGGCATGTTAATATCCATAATCACTAGATCGATGTCAAGATTATTTTTACAAGCTTCAAGGGCTTCAACTCCATCTATTGCTTCTATAATTTCTTTGCTAAACACTTTAATTGCTTTTGTAAGCAGCATTCTGGATATTTTGTCGTCTTCGGCAATTAATATTTTCAGGTTTTTAGCATAATTATTTGCCTCATCAAGATCCGGGATAAGATTTTCAACAAGATTTTTCTCTTCCGATTCAGTATGGTATGGAATGGTAAAATAAAAGGTTGATCCTTTTCCTTCTTCACTTTCTACCCAGATTTTGCCCCCTAATATTTCTACATATGCTTTTGAAATGGATAGTCCCAATCCTGCTCCTTGATACGCCATTTTATCAGTAATATCGGCTTGGATAAATCGTTCAAAAATCGCTTCCTGCCTGTGCTTTGGAATCCCAATGCCTGTGTCTTTTACAAAAAATTCCAATTCTGTAGGTTTGCTGTCCGTATTTATACAATATCCATATTCTATAAACCCTTCATCAGTATATTTAATGGCATTTTTAACAAGGTTAGTTAGAATTGCATAGATTTTCTCACGATCCGTTTTAATCACGGCTTCTTTCGAAGCCAAAGATTTTTTAAAGAAAAGTTGCATTCCTTTTTGTTCAACTTCAGGTTTAAAGAAGGTATAAATATATTCGATTTGCTCATTTATATTTGATTCTTTCAAATTAACTTCAGTCAGTCCCGCTTCTATTTTGGAAATATCAACAATATCGTTAATGATATTGAGCATTCGAAAACCGCTTTTCTCTATTATTTTAATATACTCCTTCTGCTGCTTGCCAGTAAGATTAGGCTCTTTCAATAAGTCGGCAAAGCCTAAGATGCCATTCATTGGAGTCCTTATTTCATGCGACATATTGGCAAGAAATGCAGATTTTAGGCGGTCACTTTCCTCTGCTTTTTCTTTGGCAATGACCAACTCTGCTGCTCGTTTTTCCTTTTCATTATTTTGAAAGGCAAGTTCCTTGTTCGCAATTACCAGTTCAGCTGCACGTTTTTCTTTCTCGTCGTTTTGAAAAGAAAGTTCATTGTTTATTTTAATATATTCCTGGTTTTGAGCCTCAATTTGTTCATTTTTTTTGTTGAGATTTATTATTGACAGCTTTCGGTCAGTGATATCGCGAATGAATGCAATAAATTGTTTCTTGGATTGCAAAAAACCCATACTGACTTCGATATCAAAAAAAAGACCGTCTTTAGATTTGTGTTTGCTTTCAAACTGATTTGTACCGAATTCCATGACCTTTTGTATGTGTTCGGCAACTTCTTCTGGATTATCAATTGCTTGAATATCGGTAACCGAAAGATTTAATAATTCTTCTTTGGTGTATCCAGACATGCCGCAATAGGCGTCATTTACATCCAATAGTTTTCCTTTCTCATCCGTAAGCATAAAACCAAACAAAGTGGCAGATATCATCGTGCTGTATTGCTCTAAATATTCTTTCATTACCTTTTCATTGCGCTTCCGCTCTCTTTGTTGTGCTACCTCTTCCAAAGCACGACGGACAGCAAGGGCAAGCCTGCCCATATCTTTAAACACATAATCGGTAGCTCCCTGTTTAAGCAATTCAACTACATTTTCTTCACCAATGGTACCGGAAACAATAATAAAAGGAATGTCGGGAGATTTTTTTTGTTTGATGTGGAAAGCGGCTAATCCGTCAAAAGAAGGAAGAGAATAATCGGACAGTATTATATCCGGTTTAAAGCTGTCAAAGGCGCTCTCATAAGATTCACGGGTTTGGACAATTTCCGAAGTAAACCTAAATCCTGATTTTTTCAACTCGCGTTGAATCAAATCAGCGTCATATTGATTATCTTCAAGGATAAGTATTTTTAGATTGTCATTCATTACTTTATTGTATTTTGATAGCAATTATTAAATCGTACTTGTTTTCTTTTAATGCCTTTATAAAAGCATTCTTATTTCAAGCTCTTAAATAGCTAAAGTTAATGTTTTCTTTTCAGAAATCTGAAAGCAAATCGACATCTGTTTTAGATTCTCTACCTGTAGTGTTTTTGGTATATTGTCCATTATCGTGGAGGTTGATTTGATATTATCCAGTACAATCCCAGTTCGGAAACCGATTTAACGAATTCTTCAAACTGTACAGGCTTCACCACATAACTGTTCACTCCCAAACGATAACATTCCTGAATATCGGGGTCTTCTTTGGATGAAGTGAGTATTACGACAGGGATTTTTTTTGTGCGCTCATCTGCTTTTATTTTTTTAAGCACCTCAATGCCGTTTACTTTTGGCATTTTTAAATCGAGTAATATTACTTTGGGGATATTTTCAACTTTCCGACCGGAATAATTTCCCTCCGCAAATATGAAATCAATTGCCTCTGCACCATCTTTCAGATGCACTAATTTGTTTGCCAGATTATTTTTTTTCAATGCGCGGATGGTTAATTCCGCATCGTTCTTGTTGTCTTCTATCAAAAGAATTTCTATTTCGTGATTCATAGTTTTTTAGTTTTTTATAATTGAGAAATAAAACACTGCTCCTTCGTTCACTGTTCCTTCGGCCCAACTTTTGCCTTCGTGCCTGGAAATTATTCGTTGCACTATCGCCAGTCCCACTCCCGTTCCTTCAAACTCATCCTGCGAATGCAGGCGCTGAAACACGCCAAATAATTTATCCGCATATCGCATATCGAAACCTGCCCCATTATCCTTTACCGAAAAAATAATTTCACCATTCTTTTCTTCCGACGATATTTCCACAACAGGATTTTTTTTCTTTGAAGAGTACTTAACTGCGTTTGAGATTAGGTTAATCATTACCTGACGAAGCAAACCGTAATCAGCTTTCACTTCATGCAGTTTGCCAATTTTTATTTTTGCATTATGTGTTGTTGATTTATTTAATTCAACCATCACTTCTTCTATCATTTTATTCATGTCAATTTCCGTCATCTGAATCTCTTTCCTCCCAAGCCGTGAGAACGAAAGTAGGACATCAATCAGGATTCCCATTCTAGTAGCGTTATCGCGGATGATATCTATAATGCGTTTCCCTTCATCATCCAGTTTAGACCCATAATCTTCATTGAGTATTTCGGCATAGCCGTTTATCGCGCGAAGAGGTGCCCGTAAATCGTGAGACACAGAATAACTGAATGCCTCCAACTCTTTATTTGAGTTTTGTAACTCCTCATTCAACTCATATAAAGCAACTTCCTGTTGGTGTTTTTCAATAAAAAATTTAACTTTATTTATTAATATTTCAGGCTGAAAAGGTTTTGTTATAAAGCTGAATGCACCATTTTCATATCCTTTAAAAATAAACAGATTATCCTTATAAACCGCGGAAATAAATATAAAAGGCAGGTGCGCAGTTTTTTCTTCTTCACGCAGTATACCGGCCAGTTCATAACCATCCATTTCTGGCATTTGAATATCTATTAATGCCAAAACAAAATCATGGCGCAAGGTAGCTTTAAGCGCATCATTTCCACTTGTTGCTTCTACAAGTTCAATGTCCAGATCTTCAAGAACTTTTCTTAAAGCTTTTAAATTTTCGGGCTTATCGTCTACTATTAATATTTTGGGTTTACTCATGTCTGATCGGTTTAAAATTAAAACACTTAACTCATAACACTTATTTACCTAACCATACACGCATCAATGATAGTAATCGTTCTACATCAACAGGTTTTGCGATATAATCGTTGGCTCCTGCTTCAATACATTTTTGTTTATCATCATTCATAGCTTTTGCTGTGAGTGCAATTACAGGTAAATTCTTATGCTTTATTTGTAGTCGTATTCGTTTAATCGCTTCATAACCATCCATTTCCGGCATCATAATATCCATCAATACCATATCAATGTCAGCATGTTTATCCAACATCTCCAAAGCATTTTTTCCGTTTTCTGCTTTTATGATTTCCATTCCACGTTCTTTTAATATTTTTGATAATGCGAATACATTTCTCATATCATCATCTACCAATAATATTTTTTTTGAATGAAAAACAGCTTCTTTATCATACAAGTTGTTGATGATCATTTGTTTTGATTCCGGCAAATTACTGATGGTTCTGTGAAGGAAAAGTGCAGTTTCATCTAACAATCGTTCTTCAGATTTTACTCCTTTAATGATAATGCTCTCTGCGTATTTCTGTAGTTCATTGTTTTCTTCTTTTGTAAGTTCCTTACCAGTATAAATAATAATAGGCGGAATGTCTTGGTCTTTTAACCCCTCAAGTTTATAGATAAGATCAAATCCGGTCATGTCGGGTAACCCAATATCCAGTATAATGCAATCGATTTTATTTTCCTGATATAAAGCAAGTGCATCTTTACCTGTTCCGGCCTCAAGACATTTCACATCCCCATTTCCAATAAGTTTCCGCATGGCTTTCCTGGCATTTTCATTATCTTCAATAATGAGCAGGTTTTTCATTTTTCTGCTAATGAAATTTTCAATTCTGTTAAATGCTTCTTCTAGATCATTTTTATTTACCGGTTTCATCAAATACTCAATTGCTCCTTCTTTTATAGGTTCCAGCGAACGTTCATTTGCCGAAATAATATGCACAGGTATATGCCTTATGGATGGATTTGTTTTTAATTCAAGTAACACTTTATGTCCATTGATACCGGGTAGTTCCATATCAAGAATAATGGCTTGGGGTTTGTATTTTGTTGCTAACAATAAACTATCTTCTCCGGTTGCTGCCGCCAAACATTTGAATCCTTTTTTGTTGGCTTGCTTTAAAAGTACCGAAGCAAATTTCAGATCGTCTTCAACGATGAGTACTACTTTATCATCCTTTGTTATGGTATCTCTGTCATCTTGAATGGAAGGATAATTCAAATATTTTGTGTCATTCTCATCCTGATGGATATTGGAATGAGGTTTATACAGAACCTCCTCTTCTAATGTGTTTGTTCTTAGAGATTCTTGTTCAGGATGTATTTCCAGAGGAATAATGATTGAAAAAGTAGATCCTTCGTTTAATTTGCTGCTTAATTTTATTTCAGCTCCTAACAAATTTGCAAGTTCACGTGAAATGGAAAGGCCTAAGCCCGTACCGCCATACTTTCTGGAAGTACCCCCATCTGCTTGTTGAAAGGCTTCAAATATGTCAATTTGCTTGTCTTCCTGTATTCCAATACCTGTATCGGTTACGGAGATGATTACTTTACTTTGGGTATATCGGTCAATACTTAGGTTCACACTTCCGTTTTCGGTGAATTTTATGGCATTGGATAAGAGATTTTTCAATATCTGATTCAAACGTTGCAAATCGGTGCGGATGGATTCGGGTAATGCTGCATTCAGTTTTGAAGTCAGCTTCAATCCTTTTTGTTCAGCCTGATGTTTAAAATTACGAAGGAGTTCATCTGTAAAATTTCTAAGTGATACTCTTTCTACATTTACCGACATTTTTCCTGCTTCTATCTTGGAGAGGTCAAGAACTTCATTAATTAAAATAAGCAGATCATGGCCGCTCTTATAAATAATTTCGGCACTTTCTACTTGGTCCTCATCCAGATTTTTATTTCTATTTTCAGATAAATCTTTTGACAGGATTAGCAAGCTATTAAGTGGTGTCCTTAATTCATGCGACATGTTTGCAAGAAATTCGGATTTATATTTGCTGCTTATTTCCAGTTGTTTTGTTTTCTGTTCAATGTCGTATTTTGAAGCTTCAACTTCTTTGTTTTTTTCTTCTAATGACTTGGTCTGTTCTTCCAATGACTGGGTCTGTTCCTCCAGTTCTTCATTAGACATTTGTAATTCTTCTTGCTGTTGTTTCAGATTTTGCGCCTGTTCTTCTAACTCTTCATTCATTTGTTCCAACTCTTCATTCATTTGTTTCAACTCTTCCTGCTGCGTTTGAAGTTCTTCTGCCTGCAGGGCCAGATTATATGCTTGTTTTGTGACGAGAGTTACATCTGTTGAGAATTTTAATATTTTATACGTGTTTCCCTGTTCATCAAATATCGGGTTATAATTGCCTTTAATCCAGACTGTTTCACCGCTTTTAGAAATCCGTTTAAACTCGCCCATCTGATACATTCCTTTTTTTAAATTATTCCAGAATTCGGTATATTCTATTGAAGTTTCATATCCTTTCTCAACAAAAATACTATGGTGTTTGCCGATGATCTCACTTTCCTTATAGCCCATAATATCTAGGAAGTTATCGTTGACTTTTAAAATAATACCGTTTAAATCAAATTCTATTATAAGGTTCGACTTATATATGGCAGTAGTAATAGCGTCTATTTCAACCTGCTGTTTTTTTGCAAGGGTTACATTCGTTGCAATTTTTAAAATCTTTATTGGTTTACCGGATTCATCTAGGATCGGGTTATAGCTACCTAGAAACCACACAGATTCTCCGTTTTTATGAATCCTTTTAAATTCTTCTTGCTGAAATTCGCCTTTTCTCAAATTATCCCAGAATTGACGATACTCTTTTGACGCTGCATGGCTCTTCTCAACAAAAAGGCTATGGTGTTTCCCCACAATTTCATTTTCAGTGTAACCCAGCAGATTCAGAAAAATTTCATTGACACTTAAAATTATTCCGTTTAAATCGAATTCTATTGTGGCACTCGATCTATTTATAGCACTAATCTGATTATTTAATTCCTTTTCTTTACTTTTTAACTGGGAAACCAGGTTTTCAAGATTTTTTTTTGCAACCACTGCATTAATACTAATCGCAATAGGTTCAGAAATCTCTTTTAATAAATTATATTGCATAGGAGAAAAATCGCCAAACTTTCCCAATTCAATTACGGCCATGGTTTGATTGTTAAAAACAGCAGGTAAAATGGCAATAATGTCGGGTTTTTCTTTGCCTAATGAAGATTCTATTTTGAAATAATTTTCAGGTAATTGATGGAGTATATTCAATGACTTTCCTACTGCTGCCTGCCCCACTAATCCTTCACCCATCCGAAAAGAACTTGTAATCTTCCCGTTTATACCGTACGAATGCTGTAAATGAAGGGCATCGTCTTCAAACACATATACAGTGCCTATCTGTGCAGAAGTATATGAAACAAGAAAATCAATAATTTCTTTTGATAATTCTAACAAGGTTTTTACACTGCTTAGTTTTTCATTCAGATTATTTTTACCTGTCTGCAACCATGTTCTTTCGGTATGTTCTTCCGACACCTTTTTCAGGTTAGTTTGCATCTGTTGTAAAGCCACACTTAAATCATCTGTTTTATTTTCCATTTATTATAATATTAATTTGAACATAATTTTATGAGCAATGCTGTTATCTCCTCCAGCGATAAAATATAATCCGGTTGAATAGCAGCTATAGCAGATCTAGGCATATAAGCAGCTTCGGCTGTTTTCGGATCTTGCACAATCGTTAAGCCACCACATTCTTGTATTCTTTTTATTCCATTTGTTCCGTCACTATTAGAACCGGTAAGTATTATTCCAATCAATTTATTTTTATACGCTTCGGCAGCCGATTCAAATAATACATCGATTGATGGTCTTGCATAATTTACCCGCTCATCAATTGTAAGTGAAAAAGTTTTATCCTTTTCGATCAATAAATGATAATTAGGTGGCGCGAAATATACTTTTCCGTCTTCAATTTTTTCTTTTTCATCAGCTTCTTTTATATCTATAGTATAGGTATCATTTAACAATTGTATCCATAGGCTATCTGAATGTGCACTAACATGCTGCACAATAATAATCGGAGTTTTGAAACCCTTTGGCAAATGCGAAAAAATTATTTTCATCGCTTTCAATCCTCCTGATGAAACTCCTATTACAATTGCTTCGTAACTCATCATTCCAAACCTCTAGCTAATTGATATTTCTTTTTAAATATTTTTTGTTTTTTATCTGCCTCGTTGTACTGCTCATAAAAATCTGTAAAGCGTAACCCTTCTTTTGAACCCAAACATAAAATACCGCCATTAATGAGACTATTGTAAAAAAGCTTTTGCACTTTGTTTTGTAAATCTTTTTCAAAATAAATAAGCACGTTTCTGCATAATATCAAGTGTACTTCTGCAAATACACTATCAGTAACTAAATTATGATTTGCCCAAACAATATTTTTTTTCAAAGATTGATTCATAATCACATTGCCATAATTGGATGTATAATAAGCTGATAAAGATTCTTTTCCCCCTGATAATTGATAATTCATAGTGTATTCTTTTATCTTTTTATTCGAAAAGATTCCTTCTTTCGCTTTGTTCAAGGCATGTTGATTAAAATCTGTTGCATATATCGTGGTTCTGTCATACAAACCTTCTTCTTGCATAATGATGGCCATTGAATATGCTTCTTCGCCTGTAGCACACCCAGCATGCCATATTTTTATAAACGGATAGGTTTTTAAAATTGGTATTACGTTTTCTCGTAATGATTTGTAAAAACTGGAATCACGAAACATTTCTGTTACTGTTATTGATAGATCCTGTAAAAGCTCTGAAGCAAATATTTCGTCATTGAGCACCTTAGATTGCATTTGAGAAACATCTTCTAATCCAGACATCACGATCCTGTTCATGATTCTACGTCTGATGTGTGCTTGAGAATACTGCCTGAAATCATAACCGTATTTCTCATAAACAGTCTCCAATAATAATGAAATTTCCGATTCCTGTATGTCTTTATCTTTCATTTTGTAAATAAATACTTATTATTTTCAAATAAGGGAAGCCAATTTTGTTCTTAGAATACTAACACTCACTCACTCACTAAATTTAAAAGGGGAAAATATAAAGTTACCCTAATGAAAACGCTTGTGTTTTTCATTCATAATAATTCAATTAATAAATTGATTTTGAGGATTAGCTTTGAATTAATAGCAAAAAGAGATATTTTTTCTATGCCATCTTCTTATATTTGACCAGACTAATATATAAAATTCCTTATAAACTTTGATATAAGTAAGTCGAAAGTTTTAAAGTCAAAGGGGTAAAAACAAATTTAAACAATAAAATCCAACACTTTATATGATTTTTGTATAATTTCAAAATACGACATTGTATCGCTTTTACTACTTATATAATGTTTGTATTTATTTATGAACAGCAATATGTTTTTAAGAACATGTAGATTTGGCTCTTTTGACTTTACCCTTGAGTTGGCTAAAGGTGCGGTTCGAGCAGTATTTTCAACCCCATGGCAATTTCTCAATTAATCTTAATTGTGGCAATCTACCTCCGGGATATTCTGAATTAGGATATTCCTCACTCTATTTTTCAAGATTTTTATTTAATAATAAACCAACCGCTATCATCAGTTTGAACCTTTGTTAATTTCTTTTTTTTTTCGATGAAATTATCGTCGGTTAAAATTTTTTAGATCATTTTATTTAGGCTTTTTCTTGCTTTATTTCTTTCGTAAACATAAGATTGTAACTGTCACTTCAAAAATGATTCCCCCAAAGAAATGTCTATAGCCAGTTCTTCAAGATTTGTATAGTTGAGCATATCGACTATTTCGCTTCTTATTTCTTTGAATTTTTCGTGAACTGAGCAATGATGAATTTCTGCGCATTTACCCAATCCCAAACCACAGCAAGTGAAAATGGAATCCCCATCAATGGCGATTACAATTTGCGAAAGCTTGATATGATTCATAATCTCTTTTGGGATTTCAAAACCACCGCCTATTCCTTGAACGGAATGAACAAGATTATTTTTGGCTAAAATTTGGAGAATTTTGGCCGTAAAGGACTTGGGAGAATCAATCTTCTCGGAAATATTCTTAACGGTAACCCTTTTGTTATGAAAGGATTGTGTGGCTATGAAAATACAAGCTCTAATCGCGTATTCGCAGGTTTTTGAAAACATTTTATTAAATATTAGAAATTAGTTTTATTCTCTTAAAACAACCTTTATAGTTGGTGTGGAAAGTTTTTCGCAATCAATTTTATTATTGGACCGTTCTAGTTTTGAAAGTGTTTCTACATTGTTTTTGAAATATTGGATGTAGTAATTGCCTGAATAGTTCTTGTTTTGCAAAAACTGAATCATAGTTTCCAAATCGTCATCTAAAAGTAATTCAGAATGGTAGGTGGTTCTGACTTCACAAGGAATTTTGGCTTGTAAAATGAGGTCTAATGTTTTTTCAAAAGGATCATATAAATCCGATTGTGTTATCGCTTCAAATTTCGATTTGGGGGCTTTATAATCTAATGCGATGTAGTCAATAAGGTCTTTGTTTATGAGTTTTTGCATTACTTCGGGCGAACTGCCATTGGTGTCAATTTTGACTAAAAAGCCCATTTTTTTAACTTCGGAAATCAGCGGAATGATATTTTTATGCATCACACATTCGCCTCCACTGAAAACAACAGCGTCTAATAAATTCTTTCTTGAATATAAAAATGAAAGTATTTTCCCGAAAGAAAGACTTCCTTTTCCGAGTACAATCTCAGGGTTGTAACAATACAAACAGCGCATATTACAGCCTGCAAACCAAAGTATGCAAGCTGATTTATGCGGATAATCTAATAAAGTGAAAGGTGTTAAGCTGTAAATAGGGGTGCTAACATTTTCCTTCAGTGAAATGAGTGCGTTGTTTGTGTTCACCTTTTTTGCCAATATTAAAACTTTCTACGGGTCTGTGATAGCCCATTACTCTCGTGTAAACCAAGCATTTGGTTCTCAGATGCTGGTTTTCTTCCAAAATTGGATTTGTTTTAGTTTCTGTTTTCATATTTCTTTTTTTAGTTTAAAATTGTTTAAAGTTTCAGGTTTAAAGTTTCAGGTTTTAGACAGTTGCTCAACTTGAAACTTTAAACCTGAAACTTTGAACTTTTTTCTTTTTCTTCTATTAATTCATCATCGCATTTTGGGCAATATTCGTGTTCTCCATTCAAATAGCCGTGAATAGGACAAACGCTAAACACGGGAGTCACTGTGATATAAGGCAATCTAAAGCTCGACAATACTTTTTTGACAAATTGCTTGCACGCTTCTGGAGAGCTCATTTTTTCGCTCATATATAAGTGTAAAACAGTTCCGCCGGTGTATTTGCACTGTAATTCGTCTTGCAAAAGCAACGCTTCAAAAGGATCTTCGGTATGATCTACAGGAATCTGGGAACTGTTAGTATAATAAATGTTATCATCTTGTCCGGCTTGGATGATATTTGGGAAACGTTTTTTGTCTTCTTTGGCAAAACGATACGTAGTTCCTTCGGCTGGTGTGGCTTCAAGATTGTATAAATTACCTGTTTCTTCCTGAAATTCTTTCATTCGACCCCGAATATGTTCCAAAATTTCGGAAGCAAAATCAATTCCTATTGAAGATGTTACTGTGTCTTTTCTACCTGTAAAATTGACAATCATTTCGTTGATTCCGTTTACACCAATAGTCGAAAAGTGATTCCTAAAATGTTGTAAATAGCGTTTTGTGTAAGGATACAAACCGCGATCGTACATTTCCTGAATGAACACACGTTTTTTCTCCAGAGTCGATTTAGAAATATATAATAATTTGTCTAATTGCTTGTATAATTCAATTTTGTTTCCTCTATATAAATAGCCTAAACGAGCCATATTGATGGTCACAACGCCAATACTTCCGGTCATTTCGGCACTTCCAAATAGTCCGTTTCCGCGTTTCAATAATTCACGCAAATCGAGTTGCAAACGACAACACATACTACGAACCGCATTGGGTTTATAAGCATTTTCGTTTTCTACTTTTTCGCCATTTTCGTCTAATTTATATTGGCTTCCAATGAAATTTTGGAAATAAGAAGAACCTATTTTGGCGGTATTTTCGAAAAGTAAATCGGTATTTTCTCCATTCCAATCAAATTCTTCGGTGATATTCACCGTTGGAATTGGGAAAGTAAAAGGCTGTCCGTTAGCATCGCCTTCGGTCATTACAGTATAATAAGCCTTGTTGATGAGGTTCATTTCTTTTTGAAAATGTTCGTAACGCAAATCGGTAACTTTATTAACTCCTCTTTCTTTAGCTCTTTCCAAAAGCTCTTGATTTGAATTGTTTTCGAAAAAATGAAGATCATTTTTTGTGGGGATTTGTATTTTTAAATCTTCTGGAACTATCCAATCCAAAGTAATGTTAGTGAAAGGAGATTGCCCCCAACGAGCAGGGACATTCAAATTATAGACAAAACTACGAATGGCTTTCAAGACATCATCAAACGATAAGTCGTCTTTAAAAACATAAGGCGCTAAATAGGTGTCAAACGAACTGAATGCTTGAGCGCCAGCCCATTCGCTTTGCAAAATTCCCATAAAATTAGCCATTTGGCCCAAAGCTTCTCTAAAATGAGATGGTGCTTTGCTTTCTACACGACCGCGAATTCCGTTGAAACCTTCATTTAGTAAAACACGTAAACTCCAACCAGCACAATAACCAGTTAAACAATCTAAATCGTGTATGTGTAAGTCGCCATTTCTGTGCGCATAGCCTTCTTCTTTAGTGTAAACCTTGTCCAACCAATAATTAGCAATAATTTTTCCAGCCACATTATTGACCAAGCCAGCGTTGGAATAGGAAGTGTTTGCATTGGCATTGATGCGCCAATCTGTTTGTTCAATGTATTCAGCTATGGTTTGTGAACTATCAACATAAGTGGTGTCGTCATTGATTCCCTCAACATGTTCCCGCTGTAATTTTCTTGTGTGACGGTACAACATAAAGGAACGCATCACTTCAAAATACTGTTTCTCGAAGAGGCTTTTCTCGATTAAATCCTGAATTTCTTCGACTGACCAGGTTTCTTTGTATTGCAATTCTTTAATTACATTTTCAAAAACACTTTCGTCAAATGTTATGGTAGCACTTTTAAAACTTTTTGCAATGGCATCTTCAATTTTGAAACTTTCAAACGGTTTATAATCTCCGTTCCTTTTAATGACGTACTTTTCCATAGTGTTTACTGATTTTGGTTTTGTTAGTTGTTTTGTTATTCTTCAGTTGAGAAAAATTTCTCCAAAGCTTTTGCCTTTGGAAATACAATATTGCTTTCTAAGTGAATGTGTTTGTGTAGATCTTGTTCGAATTCCTGCAACATTGCATAGGTTACGCGATAAGTGTTGCAAGCGTCTTCTGGAGGAGAATAATTATTGGTTAATGATGCAATGGCTCTGAATCGTTCCCCTTCGTGTTCGTGTTCGTGCATCATTGCTGAAATGGGATTTTTTACGGTCATAAAAGGTGGTTCATTAACGGAGCCGTGATTTTTTGTGGCAGTTATCATCTCTTTAATGAAAGGAAACAATACCAATTCTTCTTTTTTCATATGAGGAGCTAATTCATTTGCACTACTCTTGAAAAGTTCTGTGATTTCGAATAATTCAGGATGATTGCTTCCGTGAACGCTACACAAGTTATTCAAAAATTGAAGAATTACCGGAGTTTTTTCTTCTACAAAACAGTGGTGGGTTTTCTCAATATAATCGATTAGTAAATCTAATGGCCATGAATTGAAGTCTATTCCAGTATCATTTTTTGACGCCAAAACAGCATTTAAGTCATTCAATAAATTGGCTTCATTGAGGTCTTTCTTTTTGCAAACTTCATCTATAGTTATTTGCCCTTTACAACAAAAATCGATTCCATATTTTGTAAAGACAGCTGCTGTTCTATAATCTTGAGCAACAAAATCTCCAATTGTAGTCATTTCTTGCAGGTTCATAGTTTTGTTTTTAATATAGGTTTAGATGTCAGTGTATTATAAAAAATAATTAGCTCTTTTTTACGAGTATAATTCTACAGTTTAAAAGCTTTATTTCATATGATTTAAATCATATTTCTTTTTTTTTATCATTTTTTTATTAACAAAGGTTGATAAAAAATGCGCCACCAATCCAAAATAATTTTAGTGAAACTAGAATGCGGTTTTTCTAAATAATTTTACTGGCATTCTAAATATGATTGAATATTATTTTTAAACATCAAATTTCAAAAAGGAATAGTTTTGTAAGATTTCGCCGGGTGTAAAATTGTTCCGTTGTTGATTCTTAAAATAATTTTAAGTCTAATTTTAATTTTTGACTTTTGAATTGGCTACTTTTGGCCAATAAAAAAAAACGATATGTTCATCAGATCAAAAAGGTTCTTTCTTAGCTTATTTTTGCTTATTTTCATCAACAGCTTTGCACAACAAAAAGAATATCGGCTGCAATTCAAAACGCCTAAAGAATTGCATCGGTTTTTGAGTCATTCCGATAAATCTATTCCATTAGTGAGTGCGCATCGAGGTGGTCCAGTGAAAGGTTTTCCGGAAAATTGTACGGCAACTTTCAACAATTCAATACAATATAATCCCACAATTATCGAAACCGATATTGCCTTGAGTAAAGATACGGTTTTGGTGATGATGCACGATAATACATTAGACAGGACTACTACTGGAACTGGTAAAATTGACAATTATACCTATCAAGAATTGCAACAATTATTTTTGGAGGATAATGAAGGAAATCAAACTCCCTATAAAATTGAGACCTTAGACGAAGTTCTAAAATGGGGAAAAGACAAGGTCATTTATACTCTCGATGTGAAGAAAGGCGTTCCGATGCAGATGATTGTTGATGCCGTTCGGAGAAATCAAGCAGAGCGTTATTCAGTTATCATTACCTACAATGCGAATCAGGCTGCCGAAGTAGCTAAATTAGCTCCCGACTTAATGATTTCAGTATCTGCCAGAGGAAAAGAAGATGTGGAACGTATGGAAAATTTGGGTGTCAAAGCCGATAAAATGATTGCTTTTGTAGGAACTTCAGAGCCAAAACCAGAAGTGTATCAGTATTTACACAGTCGAAAAATTGCTTGTATTCTGGGAACGATGGGCAATATTGACAAAAGTGCTGCCGCAAAAGGAGATAGTTTGTATTATAAACTGATAGAAAATGGGGCGAATGTACTTTCCTCCGACAGGCATATTGAAGCCGGAATACAATTAAGGAAGTATGCCGATGATAAAAAATTGAAATCGAAACATATTAAAATTAGTAAGATATAATAAACTCAAAAAGCCAGTTTCAAAAATTCGAAACCGGCTTTTTATTTATATTTAGAGGGGAAATTTTATCCCACTATTTCCACAATTTTACTTTCTCCCACCAAACTTACTTTTACCAATCCGTGTTTCGCCAAGCCTTTCATAGCAGCATCCCATTTTTTTCCACTTAACTCGGATTTAATTTTCAATATACCCAATTCCATTTTGTTTTCATTGGTTTGCAAAAGTGCCAGAATTAATTTTTCTTCGTCCAACAATTCAATTTGGACTTGTTTTTTTTCTGGTCGCATTTGCGGGAACAACAATACCTCTTGAATTGAAGCATTATTGGTCAAATACATAATTAGTCTATCCATTCCAATTCCCATTCCTGAGGTTGGAGGCATTCCGTATTCCAACGCTCTCAAGAAATCTTCATCAATAGTTCCCGAAGCTTCGTCATCGCCTTTTTCAGCCAATCGCATTTGATCTTCAAAACGTTCTCTTTGGTCAATTGGATCATTCAATTCTGAATATGCATTTGCTACTTCTTTGCCGCAAACCATCAATTCAAAACGTTCTGTCAATTCGGGATTCTCGCGGTGTTGTTTGCACAAAGGCGACATTTCCTTTGGATAATCTGTGATAAAAGTGGGCTGAATGTAATTTCCTTCGCATTTGGCGCCAAAAATTTCGTCTATTAATTTTCCTTTTCCCATTGTGGCATTCACATCAATTCCCATTCCTCTTGCGGCTTCAAAAAGTTCGCTTTCGGACTTTCGAGAAATATCAAAACCTGTAAAATGTTTGATGGAATCCGTCATTGTAACTCTCGCATACGGCGCTTTGAAATTGATTTGGTGTTCGCCAAAAGTTGCTTCACTTTTTCCGTTAACTGCAATGGCGCAATGCTCCAAAAGATCTTCGGCAAATTTCATCATCCAATTGTAGTCTTTGTAGGCTACATATATTTCCATTGCGGTAAATTCTGGGTTGTGCGTTCGGTCCATTCCTTCGTTACGGAAGTTTTTCGAAAACTCATAAACCCCTTCAAAACCACCAACAATCAATCTTTTTAAATACAATTCGTTGGCAATTCGCATATACAACGGAATGTCCAATGAGTTGTGGTGCGTGATAAAAGGTCTCGCCGCAGCACCACCAGGAATCGGTTGCAAAACCGGAGTTTCTACTTCAAGATAGCCTCTATCATTGAAGAAATTACGCATCGCATTGAACATTTTTGTTCTTTTGATAAACGTTTCTTTTACGTGGTCATTCACGGTCAAATCTACATAACGACGACGGTATCTTTGTTCCGGATCCGAAAAAGCATCGTGTGTTTTTCCTTCAGCATCCGTTTTTACAATTGGCAAAGGTTTCAGGGCTTTCGCCAAAACTGTTAAGCCATAAACGTGAACCGATATTTCGCCCACTTGAGTTTTGAAAACCGTACCGCGAACCCCAATGAAATCGCCAATATCCAACAGTTTTTTGAAAACTACATTGTACATCGTTTTTTCTTCATCAGTAGAAATGTCATCTCTCGAAACGTAGATTTGAATACGCCCTTCGGCATCTTTCAACTCCGCAAAGGAGGCCTTCCCCATAATACGTTTTCCCATCAAACGACCGGCCAGGATCACTTCCTTGCCTTCAAACTTCTCGAAATCGGCGTGGATTTCGCTGGAATAAGCGGTTGTGATTAATTCGGCTGCAGGATAAGGTTCAATACCTAAATTGCGCAATTGGGTGAGTGCTTCTCTACGAAGGATTTCTTGTTCGGATAATGCCATTCTGTTCTGATTTTAAGAGTACAAAGATAACAAATAGATTGCAGATTTCAGAAAGCAGATTTCAGAATTTTTTGGAGCAGAAATATCGGGTTTTTCAATCAACAGTCGTCCCGCTATTCGTTATAATCTTTTGGTGCAAACACTGCTCCAAAAGGATTTTTACTTCTATCGGGGCTAAGTGGCAACTTTTTGTTTTACATAATACTTTTTCAAAAGAACAACAATACTAAAATCCGTGACAATCAGTTAAATCCGTGTCATCCGTCTGCCATTTTTATTTAAAGGAACATTGCCAATAAAAACTTTGTAACTTTGCAGTTCAATATAAGGCAATGAACAAAACCATCCAACTTCAAGATTTAGGACGTCAGGATTATAAAACCACTTGGGAATACCAAGAAAAGATATTCAAAGGCATTGTCGATTTGAAAATCAAAAACCGAAATTCCAACTCCCAACTCCCAACGCCCAACTTCCTGCTTCTTGTAGAACATCCGCACGTTTATACTTTGGGAAAAAGTGGTGACTTGGAAAATTTATTGCTGAACGAAAAACAACTCGAAGCCAAAGGAGCGACTTTCTATAAAATCAATCGTGGTGGCGATATTACCTATCACGGCCCAGGCCAAATCGTGGGTTATCCTATTTTGGACTTAGAAAATTTCTTTACCGACATTCATAAATACCTGCGTTTTCTTGAAGAATCCATCATCTTGACTTTACAAGAATATGGATTAGAATGTGGTCGAAGCGAAGGCGAAACTGGAGTTTGGCTCGGAGTTGGAACACCGTTTGCAAGAAAAATTTGTGCACTTGGCGTTCGTGCTTCCCGTTGGGTGACGATGCACGGTTTTGCATTAAATGTCAACGTGGATTTGGGTTATTTTGACAACATTATTCCGTGTGGAATCCGAGGAAAAGCAGTAACGTCTTTAAATGTGGAACTCGGAGTGGAAAAAGTTGATGAAGCAGAAGTGAAAGCAAAAATATTGAAACATTTTTCTCAATTATTTGGAGCGGAGTTTGTGACTAAATAGGCCACAGATGACACGGATTTAACAGATTGACACTGATTTTATTTGGTGATTAATAATTCATTGTTCGTGGTGCGCACGCAACGAAACTCAAGCTGTTAGTGGTAGGCTTTATTTTACAATGCTGAATTTTATGTCATCGTTAAACATACTTATTAACTCAGGAAGTGTTTTAGTTGCTATTTCGAGGTCATAGCAGATTAGAGGTATTTTGTTAAAAAGTTTATTGTCGTTGCTAGAACTAGTTTCTTCTGTGATTAATAATACATCTTCTCCTTTTTGTATAAAATTTAAAGAAGCTATAACAAGTTTCATATCTGCATCTTCCAAAAAACGTTCTTTTTCAACTTCAAATTCAGCATCAGTAATTTTCTTTTGTTTTTTCACTATGGAATTCACAAAGTTATTATCCAGTAAATGAAAGAATTTTTTTGGATTTGGTATTAATAAGTCAGAAGTTTTAAATGGCTGTTTCGATTCTTTTAAAAAGTTTTTCTCTGTTAAAAATTCTAACTTCTCCAAAATTAACCCTTTTGCTTGATATTGACATTGTTGATAAACTTTGTCAATTATTACAATATTTCCATTAGCTATTTTACTTTGAAAAAAATCAAGTAAATGGTTTTCATTATCAAAAGGTAAATAGTATCGAACTAATGATAATAGTGAGTTTGTATCAATAACTATTTTCATAAGTACGCTTCTAATTTTTCTGGTTTAATATTTAATCGTTTACATACTTCGTATTCATTTATAACACCTTCATAAAATGCAGTCTGAATCGTTGAAATAAATAAAGGGGAATTTATTGGTTTAGGAACAGCTCCTCCAATTTTGATTCCTTTTAATTTATCTAATTCTTTTTTTCTATCTTCTTCTGCTATGCGTAATCTATATTGGTTGTCAAAATCTTCCCTTATGTTATTGTATGAAGATTTTGAAATTTTGTTTTCATATAATAAACGAGTGTAAAGTGATAATTTACTTAAATGCGTAAACTTAGAAATATCTTCAATTTCCTGTAAATAATAATCGTTTTGGGAATTTGCGAATTTTATATCGTTAATAAATTTTTCGTAGTTATTAATTAAGAAATAATAAGCAAAATCATTACACCATCTTTCAATTTTGCTTAAATTTTCACTTGCAATATTTAAAGTTGTTACTTGTTCAACTTCTTCTTTGTTTAGTAAATAATGTCCAAGTTCGTGAGCTAAAGTGAAAATTTCTCGTTTAAAAGATTTTTGTTGTCTTTTTAAAACAATGAAATTTGGTTGTAGAAAAAAACCATCAATATTCGCTTTTTCTTTTTTGTTCCAGGTTTCAATAAATTCAAAAACGAAGATATTATTCGCGCCAAGTTTTCCAATAAAAGCTTTTAAAAAATCGCGTGAATTCAACGTGAATTCAGGGTATAATTTACTTCTGACTTCATTTGCAACTTTTTGAGGCGAATCAGATGTTTTATAGATTTCAATTAATCTTTCAAAACTTAAATCAGATAGTTTAGATATAGTTGAAAGATTTAATTTTAATTCTTCAAAATGATTGACAATTTTTTTTGTACCAATATTTAAATCAGAATTGAAATGAGTTTTTCTAAAAAAAATACTTGCTTCTTTATTAACTTCAATGTCTTTTGGGTCTAAGTAGAAGTTTAAACCTTTATTAAAAATTTTGTCAATTCTTTTTAGAACATTTAAATTAATTTCTTCAGAATAAATGTCACTTATTTCTATTTTCTTTTTAAGACCTTCATTCACAGATGACAATAGATCGTACTTTGTCATATTGTATAATGACAATAAGTATTGAATTCTGTTTATATTATGCTCTGTTTTCAAGAAAATTTATTTTTTTTCAAAATTACAAATTAGATTCTGTTTTGTTACCAAAGTTTGGAAAAACTTAAGATAACTTGGATAAAGTAATCACGTTACCAATATTATACACCTAATTTTGGGTAGATAGGTATAATAAAAAGTCATCCTTCATTTGCTTCTCAAATATATAAATAATTCACTACAAATCATCAAAATAACTTTTATTGAAAACAATCTAAATTTCCAATTTCAACTGTTCTGGCAACAATCGAAACGTCATTCTATGGTATTTTGTCACACCATATTTTCGGATGGCTTCCCGATGTTCCATAGTGGGATAGCCTTTGTTTTTCTTCCAGTTGTACATTGGGAATTCTTCGTGAATAGCATTCATATATTCGTCACGATACGTTTTTGCCAAAACTGATGCTGCGGCAATACTCAAATATTTCGAATCGCCTTTTATAATACTTTGATTGGGGATCGATTTTAATAATTCAATTTCTTCTTTTGTAAATCGTTTTCCAAAAGTGTTTCTCAAACCCAATTTAGCATTCAATGCTCTGTTTCCGTCCACAATAATAAATTCGGGAATTTGGTTTAATTTCAAAATACATTCTTGCATTCCTTTCATAGAAGCATTCAGGATATTGATTTCGTCAATTTCTTTGGGATGTAAATGGGTTACGGCAAATGAAACGGCTTGGCTTTCGATAATGGGCCGGAGCTTTTCTCTTATTTTTTCGGATAATTGCTTGCTATCGTTCAAAATTATATTTTCAAAATCCTCTGGCAGCATTACGGCAGCTGCTGTTACTGGACCGGCAAGACAGCCACGACCGGCTTCGTCGGTGCCGGCTTCTAAGATGAATTTCGAAAAATTAGCAAGCAGCATATTAATTGTATTGGAACAACAAAGATTATAAAATTTTCTTAAAAATAACCCGTGTGTAATTATTAAATCTTTAGAAACAGTAAAATTTGAAACGCATAGAATCATAGAAAAAAGAGTTAGATAGACCAATTCTTGGATTCACATAGCTATGATTTGCTAAAATCAAGCGAAGCGTCTTGGTGAAATTAATAAAAACTATGTTTCTATGCGTTAAAAAATCTAAATTGAGTTATAACCAACGGGCTAAAAATAGCGTGTTTCATCTCCATTTGCCAAAACAATCCCATAAATTAGACTGTTTTTTTATTTGTACCTTTTTTCATTTACCTTTGCCTTGATTAAATAAACGGTTCCCTATAATTATATCCTTTCTCGATGAGAATTTCCTTTCTGGTAGTTTTATTATTTTGTACTACTTTGCTTTTTTCTCAAGAGAAAAACAGTGATAATTCAAACATTCCGAATAATAGTATGGCGAATGATTCATTGAGAATAAAAAAACCTGTAGCCACGATTGATATGTATCGAGTGATTACTTTGGAGCGCGACACCACTTATATCGACACTTCGCTTACGATTCAAAAAAAATACAGTCATAACTATCTGCGAAAAGACCTTTTTGGACTTTTGGCTTTTCCTAACGAAGGGCAAACGTATAATACATTGCAATACAGTTTGAATTCTTTTTCGCCACTTCCAGAATTTGGATTTAAAGCGAAGCACTTTAATTTTCTTGAAGCCAATCAAATTCGATATGGTTCAGTAGCCACTCCTGTTACCGAATGGTATTTTAAATCGGTTATGAAAAAAGGTCAAAATCTGGACGCCTTTTTTTCGGTAAATACTTCTCCAAGATTAAATTTTTCAATAGCTTACAAAGGATTACGTTCTGAAGGGAAATATATAAATCAACTCACAAGTACTGGAAATTTCAGGTTTACTACCAGTTACAACACAAAAAATAAACGATATTTTGCTAATTTTCATTTTACCGGTCAGGATATTATGAATGAAGAAAATGGTGGAATTACTACCGTTGAAGATTTTGAAAGTGGTAACCCAGCTTTTTTACAGCGAGATCGATTAGAAGTTTATTTGACAGATGCTCGATCGTTTCTAAAAGGGAAACGAGTGTTTTTAGATCATTTTTTTAGAATAAATTCCGTGAAGGGAAATAATAATTTGTTTGTGACTCACCAATTTAATTATGAAAATAAATATTTCGAGTACAATCAGCCTACCGTAACTTCGACTGTTGGAGGAACAACTGTATATCGATTTGGTGATTCCTATAAAACTAGTGGCATAAACGACCAAACACATTATAACAAAACCTATAATAAAGTAGGTTTAACGTACGAGAACACAACTTTAGGAAAGTTTAACTTTTTTGTTGATGATTTTTTTAGCAATTATTATTACAACCAAATTTTGATTAAGGATGACCAAACGGTTCCGGCGTCTTTGAGTCGAAGAATAGACAGTTACGGAGGTCAATATGACTATCAGAAAAAGAAATGGACAGGAAAATTTCTTTTCACTAGGTCGTTTACCAATCAATCGCTCTCGAATTTGGATGCTAAAATACAATATGAGCTAAATGAGGAAATGCAACTCTCTTTCCAATATCAAAATGTAAACAAACTGCCCAACGACAACTATAATTTGTATCAAAGTAGTTATGTAAATTACAATTGGTCCAACGATTTTAAGAACGAAAAAATTAATTCAATCAGTGTCAACGCCAATTCTCAGTGGATTAATGTTTCTGTGCAATATTCGACATTTAATGATCATTTGTATTTTGCTGACATTTCAACTGCGGAACAAATTGCTTTAAAACAACAAATAATAGCACCTTCACAGTATGCCAATACTATTAATTATTTGTCGGTAAAGGCGAGTAATGAATTTAAGTTTTGGAAATTTGCATTAGACAATACGATTTTATACCAAAAAGTAGATCAATCTGATTTGATACTGAATGTTCCAGAATTTGTCACTAGAAATACATTTTATTACTCTCAGGAGATGTTTCGTAAAGCCTTGTTTTTTCAAACAGGAATCACTTTTAATTATTTTACTAGTTATAATGGTAACGAATACAATCCTGTAATTGGGGAGTTTTTTGTTCAAAATCAGAAAAAAATGGGCAATTATGCCAACTTCGATTTTTTCTTCAATGCGCGAATTCAAAGGACTAGAGTTTATTTAACCTTAGAGCATTTTAATGCTGCGCTTTCCGGATACAATTATTTGTCCTCTCCAAATAACCCTACTGGTGACTTTATAATTCGTTTTGGATTGGTTTGGAATTTTTTCCAATAAAAATTGAACTTGTATAACTGATATAAGTTTTATATTTGTTGAGTAACTAATACAATCGATGAAAATAATTTCAGAAATACTTTTAGAAGATTATAAAAAAAACTTTCCACAAGGAGTAGAAGAAAAATTTAGCACCCTTTGTGATGCCGAAGTTTCTACGGAATCATTTAGTTTTTACACTTCGGTTGCGTCAGTTTTTTCTAGCAAAATTGAAGGTGAAGAAATAGAATTGGATTCTTATATCAAACATAAAAAATTTGGAATGGAATTTCTTCCAGATTATACCAAAAAAATCGACGATTTATATGATGCCTATTCTTTTGCAAAGTCAAATGCATTGAATAAAAACACTATTGCTGAAGCACATAAACTTTTATCAAAGAATATAGTTGCGAAAAGCCAGCAAGGAAAACACCGCTACCAAAATATGTTTATTACTAACGATGAAGGACAAATTGAATATGTCGCCGCTTTGCCTCATCAGGTGGATGACGAAATGATTCAATTTTATGAAGATATTGAAGCTTTGGTGAAACAAAAATTAAATTTTCAAGAAGTTTTCTATTTCGCAAGTATGATACATTTGGTTTTTGTAAAAATACATCCTTGGAATGATGGCAATGGTCGCTCAGGAAGATTGTTAGAAAAATGGTTCTTGTCGGAAAAACTTGGGCCAAAAGCCTGGTTTGTTCAAAGCGAAAAAAACTATTATCAAAATCATCAATTGTATTATGATAATCTTAGAAGGTTAGGTTTTGAGTACGAAACCTTAGATTACTCTAAAGCGATGCCTTTTCTTGAAATGTTTCCAAAATCACTGTTTGTGTAAAAGTAATAACAATATCAATGGCAATATCAATATCAATATCAATGGCAAAAATCAATTTCTAACCTCTAACCTTTAACCTTTAACCTTTAACCTCTAACTTATCAAATGACCTTCACCGCAATAGATTTTGAAACCGCTACAGCCTTCCACCCTTGTTCTGTTGGGATTGTTACGGTTGAAAACGGCGTTATTGTTGACGAATATGTTACCTTAATCAAGCCGCCAAGAAACGAATACAATTCATTTACGATAGCAGTTCACGGAATTTATCCACGAGATACAGTGAATGCAAAATCATTTGCGCAAGTGTTTCCTGAAATCCAAAAGCGATTACAAAACCGAATAATTGTAGCACACAACGAAAGTTTTGACCGAAATGTTTTGGCCAAATCGATGGCGCTTTACGGTTTAGATTATGAATCGTTGAATATTGGTTCTCGATGGGAATGTACAGTAAAAATTTACAAAGCGAAAGGTTTAAAGCCAACAAAATTAAGCGATTGTTGTCGTGAAATGCGGATTGAACTCAACCATCACGAAGCTTTATCTGATGCTCGGGCTTGCGCCAAATTGTATTTGATGCGTTAGTTGAACAATTTTTTGTTTGTGATAATACTTGAAAATTATTTAAATGCGCTTGTCCTGAACATATTTCTTTTTTTACTACTTTAGTCATCAATATAAAAGTCTAAAAATGAAAGAAAATTTTCTCCATTACCTTTGGAAATTCAAGAAATTCGACACTTTGAATTTAAAAACTTTCAATGGAGAAGAAATTGCCATAATCAATGTTGGACACTATTTAGAACTTGCCGGACCTGATTTTTTCAATGCTCAGATTGTTATTGGCAATCAAAAATGGGCTGGAAATGTGGAAATTCATCTTAAATCTTCCGATTGGTATGTGCATCATCACGAAAGAGACGAAGCCTATGAAAACGTCATTTTGCATGTGGTTTGGGAACACGACACTGAAATTTTCAGAAGCAACAATTCCGAAATTCCGGTTTTGGAACTGAAAAACCATGTTGATTCGGTAACAATAGCCAATTATCAATCGCTGATGTCGCCAAAGTCATGGATTTTTTGTGAAAAGCAAATCAAAGAAATTGATGAATTTGTTTTTAAAAATTGGCAAGAACGTTTGTTTTTCGAACGTTTAGAAAGAAAGTCAAAACCCATTTACGACTTATTAAAACTGACAAATAACGATTGGGAGGCGGTCTTGTTTTGCCTTTTGGCCAAGAATTTTGGGTTGAATACCAATGGTGAAATCTTTTTGAAAATTGTTCAATCCATTCCGTTTTCAATTCTAAGAAAAGAAAGTTTTGAGGTCGAAAATCTCGAAGCTTTATTCTTGGGAAATGCGGGTTTATTAGATGCCGAAAAAGAGGATAATTATTTCAAGGATTTAAAATTCAGGTATTTTTATTTGTTGCATAAATACCAAATGGAGAGGAGATTAGTAGAACCTGTTCAGTTTTTCAAACATCGACCAGATAATTTTCCTACCATTCGATTGTCGCAATTGGCGAATTTATACCACAGTCAACAAAATTTGTTTTCAGGAATCAGTGCTACCAATTCAGTGAAAAGTATTTATAAAATTTTCGAAATTTCGACATCAAATTATTGGGAAAACCATTATCAGTTTGACAAAGAAAGCCCAAAAAAGAAGAAGAAACTTTCCAAATCATTCATCGATTTAGTAACTATAAATACCATAATTCCGCTCCAATTCGCGTATGCAAAAAGTCAAGGCAAAGAAATTTCCGAAGATCTAATTCAATTGATAAACGAAGTGGCTCCAGAGAAAAATGCAATTATAGACAAGTTTAGTTCTTTTGGAATTAAATCGAAAAGTGCTTTTGAAACTCAGTCTTTACTGCAGCTTAAAAATGAATATTGCAACAAAAGTCGTTGTTTAGATTGTGCTATTGGAATGGAGTTATTAAAGAAAATTTCTTAATTTTACCCAAAATCCAAAAAATGCGAGCAGTCATACAACTCAAATATTTTTTCGAAAAACGTGGTTTTCATGTTTCTTCGCGCCTTGCTGATAGATTGGGAATGCGGGTATCGGATGTGAGATTATTTTTTATCTATATTACCTTTGTTACGGCAGGTTTGTGGTTTGGTGTTTATTTAACGCTGGCTTTCTGGATTCGGTTGAAAGATTTAATTCGAGGTAAGCGCACTTCAGTTTTTGATTTGTAACAAGAGTTTGAAAACAAAAAAAGGGATTATAAAGTTATGAAAAACTTTATAATCCCTTTACTATTTTCTCAATTGGATTTTCTCACCTTTTTAAAACTATAAGAATAAATTAATGCATGAATTGCTGCAAAAATTAGAGAAAAATAGAATAAGAAATGATCGTCAACTTCAATGTCGCTATGATGAATAAAAGCAATAATAATTAATGCTAAAACCATTCCTAAGCCAGAGCTAGCAACTGTTTTGTAGTTTTTTAGACTAAAATGACCTTGGTTTAATTTACTGTGTTTCATCCCGTAAAATAGGTATAAATCGAACCCAATCATCATCCAAACGATAAGTCTAATCCATGTGTCTAATGGTAAAAACACCATCATAAATAGGCATACTGCAACTCCAGCAATGGGTACAAATGGAACTAAAGGCGTTCTAAATGCTCTTGGTGCATCAGGCATTTTTTTACGCATAATCAAAACGCCTATGCAAACTAAAATAAAGGCGAATAGTGTTCCAATACTGGTCATTTCTCCAACAACTCTAGCGGGAACAAATGCTGCAAACAGACTCACAATTACCATAAACAATAAATTATTTTTAGCCGGAGTCCTAAATTTTGGATGTACTTCTGAGAATATTTTTGGCATCAAACCATCTTTACTCATCGAGAAAAACACTCTACTTTGACCCATAAGCATCACTAAAATAACAGAAGAATATCCTCCTAAAATTGCTAATAAAATCGCATTGTTAAGCCAAGGATAGGCTGGAGTTATCATTCCGTCAGGCCCTGCAGTTCCCATAGCTTCTACCGCAATCGCAACTGGGGCAATCCCGTCTTTTCCTGCAAATGCCTGATAATTTACCACTCCTGTCATTACGTGAGCAAAAAGAATGTAAAGAATAGTACAAATTGCCAAGGATAATAATATTCCGATTGGCATATCTCGTTTAGGGTTTTTAGCTTCTTGGGCTGCGGTTGACACAGCATCAAATCCTATGTAGGCAAAGAATACTATTGCTGCAGCTCTGATTATTCCTGAAAAACCAAATTCTCCAAATTTCCCTGTATTTTCTGGAATATAGGGGGTGTAGTTTTCAGGTCTAATATATTGCCATCCCACAGCAATAAATACTAGAACTACAGTAACTTTTAGTAAAACTATTATTGCATTAACAAATGATGATTCTTGGGTTCCGCGAATCAATAGGAATGATACGACCATAACTATTAATACGGCAGGAATATTTATAATACCTCCTTCAAAGGGCGAAAGCATATAGGCATCATCTATATGAATGCCATAGCCTCCTAAAAATTTGCCGAAATATCGAGACCAACTAATAGAAACCGTTGCAGCTCCAACGGCATATTCTAAAACTAAATCCCAACCAATTATCCAAGCTATAAATTCACCCATAGTGGCAAATGAATAAGTATAAGCACTTCCGGCAACTGGAATCATCGAAGAGAATTCGGCATAACATAAACCTGCAAAAACACAGCCAAAAGCTGCTACCAAAAAAGAAATAGTTATGGCTGGACCCGCATTTGCAGATGCTGCTAAACCTGTTATTGAAAATAATCCGGCGCCAATAATGGCGCCAATTCCAAGAGCAACTAATCCAGGCGCGGTTAGAGTTTTCTTTAATCCTTTTTCAGAATCATCAGCCTCGGACAAAAGCTGTTCTAATGGTTTTCTTTTCCAAATAGACATATTTTCACATTTATTGTTAATAGTTTTCAAATATATTGTTTTTTTAATGTTTTGGAGATATAGAGAACTGTATTTTTTTTAAAGTCACTCTTTTTAAATTTTTGTCATTATCTTATCTATAAAGTGATGTATTATAAATTATTTCATATTTTTAGGCTTTATAAAACATCCTTTTAATGATTTTAAAAACAATGAATTCCTTTTTTAAGTTTTCTAGAGAGCAGCGCACAGGTATTTTGTTGTTGTTTGCCATCATTATTATCTTTCAATTGCTTTATTATTTTGTAGATTTCAATTCTTTTTCTAAAGCTACTCCCCAAAAAGAAAAGTGGCTTTCCTTGCAATCACAAATCGATTCCTTGAAACAGGAAAAATTGAATTATGTTCCAAAGATTTATCCGTTCAACCCCAATTTCATTACAGATTATAAAGGATACAAACTCGGAATGTCTGTTGCTGAAATCGACAGATTGTTTGCTTTTAGAAAACAAAATAAATATGTGAATTCGCCCAAAGAATTTCAAACGGTGACCAAAGTTTCGGATTCCTTGTTGAATGCCATTTCGCCCTATTTCAAATTTCCGGATTGGGTCAATAACAAAAAAGAATTCAAAGAGTATAAAAAATATGACAATACGGCTTTCGCCAAAAAAGAGAAGATTGTAGTCATCGACATCAACCAAGCTACTCAAGAAGATTTAATTAAAATTTATGGAATAGGAGAGGCCATTTCGATTCGGATTTTAAAATTCAAAGAAAATCTTGGCGGTTTTGTTTCGATGGAACAAATGAATGACGTTTGGGGATTGTCGCCAGAGGTTATCGAAAATTTGAATTCTCATTTCAAGATTTCGGCTTCGCCAACAGTCAAAAAAATTGACATTAACAATGCTTCAATAAAAGAGCTTTCGCTATTTCCTTATTTTAAATATCCAATTTCTAAAAATATAGTAACTTTTCGGAGTATGAATGGCGATATAAAAAATAGTGAAGATTTAACAAAAATTAAAGGTTTGTCTATTGAAAAGGCAAAAATTATAGCCTTATATTTGAACTTTTAAAATTCTTACCTCTTTTACAATGAACTTTGATTACAGCGAAACACAAGTAATGATAGCCGAATCCGCAAGAGATTTTGCCGAAAAATATATTAGACCACATATTATGGAGTGGGATGAATCTCAAAAATTCCCAGTTTCATTATTCAAAAAAATGGGAAAAATGGGTTTTATGGGCGTTTTAGTTCCAGAAGAATTGGGTGGTTCAGGTTTAGGATATCACGAATATATTGCAGTGGTCGAAGAGATTTCAAAAGTAGATCCGTCGATAGGATTATCTGTTGCGGCGCATAATTCGTTATGTACGAATCATATTTTGACTTTTGGTAACGAAGAACAAAAGAAAAAGTGGATTCCAAAGCTAGCCACTGGCGAGCACATTGGTGCTTGGGGATTGACCGAACATAACACTGGTTCCGATGCAGGAGGAATGAATACAACTGCTGTAAAAGATGGAGATGATTGGATTGTAAATGGATCCAAAAATTTTATCACACACGGAATTTCAGGAGATATTGCTGTAGTTATAGTACGCACTGGCGAAAAAGGCGATTCTAGAGGTATGACTGCATTTGTTTTCGAAAAAGGAATGCCAGGATTTACCTCAGGAAAAAAAGCCAATAAATTAGGAATGCGCGCTAGCGAAACAGCTGAATTATTCTTTGATAATTGCCGAGTTGCAGACGCCAATAGATTAGGTGATGTAGGACAGGGATTCATTCAATCGATGAAAATTTTGGACGGTGGAAGAATTTCTATTGGAGCATTGTCATTAGGGATTGCGAAAGGTGCTTATGAAGCTTCCTTAAAATATTCGAAAGAAAGACATCAGTTTGGAAAAGCGATAAGCGAATTTCAAGCAATAGCTTTTAAACTAGCCGATATGGCCACCGAAATTGAAGCTTCAGAATTGTTGTTGCACAAAGCGGCTTACTTGAAAAACAATAACCGCAATATGACTACGCTCGGAGCAATGAGCAAAATGTATTCTTCAGAAGTTTGTGTAAAAGTTTCAACTGACGCCATTCAAGTTCACGGCGGTTACGGTTATACAAAAGATTATCCAGTAGAGAAATTCTTCAGAGATTCGAAATTATGTACCATTGGTGAGGGAACGACTGAGATACAGAAGTTGGTGATTTCGAGGAATATTTTGAAAGAATAAAATAAAATTGAATAAGATTATAGAGCCAAGAACAAAGTAATTGTAATTTGGCTTTTTTTTTAGTCTGTCATCTATTTGTCTATTGTCTTTAATCTGAAAAAATAATTCATAATTCATAACTCATAATTCAAAACTTTGATTACTTTTGCAACCTTAACGAAAGGGGGTGATAAAATTATGTTAATTATACCAATTAAAGACGGAGAAAATATCGATAGAGCATTAAAGCGCTATAAAAGAAAATTTGACAAAACTGGAACTGTTCGTCAACTAAGAGCGCGTACTGCTTTTATAAAACCATCAGTTATCAATAGAATCAAGATTCAAAAAGCTGCTTATATCCAGAATATGAGAGATAACATCGAGAATATTTAATTATTTTCTGTTACAATAAAATACCGTTAGTCATTAAAGTTTAATACCTTTGATGCTAACGGTTTTTTTATGATTAATAATAAGGACGCATTTAAAGATTATCTTCAATTGGAGAAAAAATATTCTCCACATACCGTAAATGCGTATTTGAATGACATCAATTTCTTCGAGTTGTTCAATAAAAATCAATTCGATCAAGAAAATATAGATCGCGCCAACTACAATCAGATCAGAACTTGGATAGTTTCGCTTGTAGATGATGCTATATCGAATGTTTCGGTAAATAGAAAAATGCAATCTTTAAAAGCGTATTATAAATTTCTATTAAAGACCAAGCAAATTGAACTTAGCCCGATGCTGAAACACAAAGCTTTAAAAACTCCTAAAACACTTCAAATTCCGTTTTCGGAAAATGAACTTACAGCCGTTTTGGATCAAATACAAAATCCAGTAGGGTTCGAAGAAATTAGAGATAAACTTATAATAGACTTGTTTTATACTACGGGAATTCGACGTGCAGAATTAATTCATTTGAAAACGGTAAACGTCAATACGTCAAATCACACCATAAAAGTTCTAGGTAAAAGAAATAAGGAAAGAATTCTTCCGTTGTTGCTAATTATTTCGCAACAATTAAATTTATATTTTTCAGAAAGAGCAGGTTTAGAGAAAGTTATGGATAGTGACTTTTTCTTTTTAACAAAAAAAGGATTAAAATTAAGTGAATCCTTTGTGTATCGATTAATAAATACATACTTTAGTACTGTCTCCGAGAAAGTAAAGAAAAGTCCCCATATATTAAGACACACATTTGCGACTCATCTTTTGAACAATGGAGCCGATTTAAATTCAGTAAAAGAATTATTAGGACATTCAAGTTTGGCATCGACACAAATATATACACATAGCAGTTTGTCAGAACTCAAAAAAGTCTATGAAGATGCCCATCCAAGAAATCTAAAATAATTCGAAAAATGTTTAACCAACTAAAAAAAATGATTATGAAGGTAGATGTTCACGCAGTTAACTTTACAGTTGACAGAAAACTAGTAGATTTTGTTCAAGAAAGAATGGTTAAATTGGAAAAATATTACGACAAAGTAGTATCTTCTGACGTTTATTTGAAAGTTGAAAAGACGAGTGACAAGGAAAATAAAATCGTAGAGATGAAAATAATTGTCCCGGGAGACGATTTTTTAGTAAAAAAACAATGCAAAACTTTTGAAGAAGCAATAGAGCTTGCGGCAGAATCTATAGAACGATTGTTGGTAAAAAGAAAAGAAAAAATCAATACACATAATTAATCTAAATTTTTCATAAAATTGTTTTGATTAAAAAACAAAAAGATATACATTTGCAGTCCGTTAGAAATAGCGGACTTTTTTTATTGTATTTGCCAGCGTAGCTCAGTTGGCTAGAGCAGCTGATTTGTAATCAGCAGGTCGTGGGTTCGAGTCCCTCCGCCGGCTCTTTTTTATTCCAAATGCGATTTGGAATTTGTTCTTTAAATTATTGAAATTTAAAAAAAAATGGGGAGATACTCAAGCGGCCAACGAGGGCAGACTGTAAATCTGCTGTGTGAACTTCGCAGGTTCGAATCCTGCTCTCCCCACAAAATGAAGTTTAAGGTTTACATAGTTTAAGGAAACAACTTTAAACTTTTAAACAATGTTAAACAAAATTTCTCTGCCGACTTAGCTCAGAGGTAGAGTGCTTCCTTGGTAAGGAAGAGGTCACGGGTTCAATTCCCGTAGTTGGCTCAAAAAAAGTATAAAATTGAACACTAATAATAACTAAGATTAAAAATTAAGTAAAATGGCAAAAGAAACCTTTAACCGTAACAAGCCCCACTTAAACATTGGAACAATTGGGCACGTGGATCACGGAAAAACAACTTTAACTGCAGCAATAACTAAAGTGTTATCTGATGCTGGTTACTGTCAAGCAAAATCATTTGATCAAATTGATAATGCTCCAGAAGAAAAAGAAAGAGGTATTACAATTAATACATCTCACGTTGAGTATGAAACTGCAAACCGTCACTACGCACACGTTGACTGTCCTGGTCACGCGGATTACGTAAAAAACATGGTTACAGGTGCTGCTCAAATGGATGGTGCTATTCTTGTTGTAGCAGCTACAGACGGACCAATGCCACAAACACGTGAGCACATTCTATTAGGTCGCCAAGTAGGTATTCCTAGAATGGTTGTATTCATGAACAAAGTGGATATGGTTGATGACGAGGAATTGTTAGAGCTTGTAGAAATGGAAATTAGAGACTTATTGTCTTTCTACGAATATGACGGAGACAACTGTCCAGTTATTCAAGGTTCTGCACTTGGTGGATTGAACAACGATCCAGCTTGGGTACCAAAAATTATTGAATTGATGGCTGCTTGTGATTCTTGGATTGAAGAGCCAATTCGTGATACTGCAAAACCATTCTTGATGCCAGTTGAAGATGTATTTACAATTACAGGTCGTGGAACTGTTGCTACAGGTCGTATCGAAACAGGTATTGCTAATACAGGAGATCCTGTTGAAATCATTGGTATGGGAGCTGAAAAATTGACTTCTACTATTACAGGAGTTGAAATGTTCCGTAAAATCCTTGATAGAGGTGAGGCTGGAGATAACGTAGGTTTATTGTTAAGAGGTGTTGATAAAGCTGATATCAAAAGAGGAATGGTTATCATTAAACCAGGATCTGTAAAACCACACGCTACTTTCAAAGCAGAGGTTTATATCTTGAAAAAAGAAGAAGGTGGTCGTCACACACCATTCCATAATAACTACCGTCCACAGTTCTACGTACGTACAACTGACGTAACAGGAGTTATCACTTTGCCAGAAGGAGTAGAGATGGTTATGCCAGGAGACAACTTAACAATCAATGTAGCTTTATTAAGCCCTATTGCAATGAATGTTGGACTTCGTTTTGCTATCCGTGAAGGTGGTAGAACGGTTGGTGCTGGACAGGTAACTGAGATAGTAGCATAATCCTAATAAATAATTTATAAAGCCAGTAACGTCTTCGGGCGTTACTGGTTTTTAACGAACGGGCGTAGTTCAAGGGTAGAATAGCGGTCTCCAAAACCGTTGATGGGGGTTCGAATCCCTCCGCCCGTGCAAAAAAATAAATCATAATGACAAAAGTTGTTAATTATATATCAGAAGCATTTGAAGAATTAAGATCAAATGTGACTTGGCCAGTTTGGGCAGAAGTACAACGTCTAACGATTGTTGTTGCTCTTTTCTCCGTATTATTTGCTTTGGCAACTTGGGGAGTAGATGAAATGTTTGCAAATGTATTAGAGAAATTTTTCACCTGGATAAAAGCGTAATTTTTTTGTTATGGCAGATAATAATTTGAAAAAATGGTACGTTGTTCGTGCAGTAAGTGGACAAGAGAATAAAGTAAAAGCGTACATCGAAACTGAAATCGCAAGATTAGGAATGGGTGATTATGTTTCGCAAGTTCTAGTTCCTACTGAAAAAATAGTTACTGTAAAAGAGGGAAAAAAAATAATCAAGGACAAAGTTTACTTTCCCGGTTATGTAATGATAGAAGCAAACCTAATAGGAGAAATTCCTCACATTATTAAGTCTATAACAAGTGTAATTGGTTTTTTAGGTGAAATAAAAGGTGGAGAGCCAGTTCCTTTAAGACTTTCTGAAGTAAATAGAATGTTAGGTAAGGTAGATGAATTGGCTGTAAATACCGATACTCGATCTATCCCATTCAATTTAGGTGAGACAATAAAGGTTATTGATGGTCCTTTCAACGGTTTCAATGGAACTGTTGAGAAAATTAATGAAGAAAAGCGTAAACTTGAAGTGATGGTTAAAATTTTCGGAAGAAAAACGCCATTAGAATTAGGGTTTTTGCAAGTTGAAAAAGTATAATTTTTGTTACATCTATAATAAACCACATTATCGCTTCCATTGTTAATGTGTTAAATTTTTAAAAAAAATGGCTAAAGAGATTAGTAAAGTAGTTAAACTACAAGTTAAGGGAGGTGCTGCGAACCCGTCGCCACCGGTTGGACCTGCTTTAGGTGCTGCTGGTGTTAATATCATGGAATTCTGTAAGCAATTTAATGCTAGAACCCAAGATAAACCAGGTAAAGTTTGCCCAGTGCAAATTACAGTGTATAAAGACAAATCTTTCGATTTTGTTGTAAAAACACCACCTGCTGCTGTTCAATTAATGGACGCGGCAAAGCTTAAATCTGGTTCAGGAGAACCAAATCGTAAGAAAGTAGCTAGCGTTACTTGGGATGTTATTAAAGCAATTGCGGAAGACAAGATGGTTGATTTAAATGCATTCACAATCGAGTCTGCTATGAGCATGATCGCAGGAACAGCTAGATCTATGGGTATAACTGTAACAGGAGATTCTCCTCTAAAACAAGCGTAAGACATGGCAAAATTGACAAAAAAGCAAAAAGAGGCTTCATCAAAAATTGAAAAGAACAAATTATACTCTTTAAAAGATGCTGCGGCATTGTTAAAAGTAGTTGCTTCTGCAAAATTTGATGAGTCGGTTGATATCGCAGTGCGTTTGGGTGTAGATCCAAGAAAAGCGAATCAAATGGTTAGAGGTGTAGTAACATTGCCTCACGGAACTGGTAAAGACGTAAAAGTATTAGCATTGGTTACTCCAGACAAAGAAGCGGAAGCTAAAGAGGCAGGAGCAGACTATGTAGGTCTTGACGAATATTTACAAAAAATTAAAGATGGTTGGACAGATGTTGATGTAATCATCACAATGCCAAGTGTTATGGGTAAATTAGGTCCATTAGGTCGTATTTTAGGACCTAGAGGTTTAATGCCAAACCCTAAGACTGGTACTGTAACTATGGACATTGCAAAAGCAGTTGCTGAAGTTAAAGCTGGTAAAATTGACTTTAAAGTTGACAAAACCGGTATCATACATGCAGGAATTGGAAGAATTTCTTTCGATGCTGATAAAATTGTAGATAACGCTCACGAAATTATTCAAACATTAATCAAACTTAAACCAACTGCGGCTAAAGGAACTTACATCAAAAGTATTTACCTAACTAGCACGATGAGTCCAGCAATTGCTTTGGATCCTAAAGCAGTATAATTGGTAGTTAAAAATTTTTAGTATGACTAGAGAAGAAAAATCAATCGCGATTGAAGATTTAACTGCACAGTTAGCTGGTACAAATATTATTTATGTATCTGATATTTCTGGATTAAACGCAGAAACAACTTCAAACTTGAGAAGAGCTTGCTTTAAAGCAGGTATAAAATTAGAGGTAGTTAAAAATACTTTGCTTGCAAAAGCAATGGAAGCTTCGGCTAATGATTATGGTGATTTACCATCTGTATTGACAGGTAACAGCGCCATCTTTATTTCTGATGTTGCTAACGCACCTGGAAAAATTATCAAAGATTTCCGCAAAAAGAATGCTAAGCCAATTTTAAAAGGGGCTTACATCAATGCAGAAGTTTACATTGGAGACGATCAACTAGATGCTTTGGCAACTATCAAATCGAAAGAAGAACTTGTTGGCGAAATTATTGGATTACTTCAATCACCAGCCCAAAGAGTTATTTCTGCTCTTCAAAACCAATTCGCTAATGTCGAAGAGGTTGCTTAATTAAACTAGTATTTAGTTTGAATTAAGTGCATTAAAACGCGCACAATAAACAATAATATTTTACAAATCATTTTAAAACGATAGAAAAAATGGCAGATTTGAAACAATTCGCAGAACAATTAGTTAGCCTAACAGTAAAAGAAGTTAACGAATTAGCAACAATATTAAAAGACGAGTATGGTATCGAACCAGCAGCTGCAGCAGTAGTTGTTTCTGGTGGTGGTGATGCAGTAGCTGAAGAAGTTCAAACTGAATTTACAGTAGTATTAAAAGAAGCAGGTCCTTCTAAATTAGCTGTTGTGAAAATGGTAAAAGAACTTACAGGTTTAGGTCTTAAAGAAGCTAAAGATGTAGTAGATAGCGCTCCAAGTAACGTTAAAGAAGGTGTTTCTAAAGATGAGGCTGAAGGTCTTAAAAAATCTTTAGAAGAAGCTGGAGCTGTAGTTGAATTAAAATAATTCAACCCTCTTTAGAGAATAGGTTTAGGTCTTGGGTACGCATCCAAAGACCTAAACCATTTTTCGTATAATAAAAATTTCCCCCATTTTATTATAAAATAGTTTAAAATACAAAAGTGTTTTTAAGTCAATACGATGAAAGAAAATAAAACTAAAGAGCTTGCTCTAGCATTATTTTTAAAGAGGTATTGATTAAAAAAGAAAGTATTGGTTAAACTGTGTTTTACACAAAAAATTACTTTTTTTTAATCAAAATTTTGTCCATAGATGATAACAAATCAGACTGAAAGATTGAATTTTGCCTCTACAAAAAACATACCTCAATATCCAGATTTTCTAGATGTTCAGGTAAAATCGTTTAAAGATTTCTTCCAATTGGAAACAAAATCTGACGAAAGAGGCGACGAAGGTTTATACAATACCTTCATGGAAAACTTTCCAATTACAGATACAAGAAATAACTTTGTATTGGAGTTCCTCGATTATTTTGTAGATCCACCACGTTACACAATTCAAGAATGTATTGAAAGAGGGCTTACGTACAGTGTGCCTTTAAAAGCTAGGTTAAAACTATATTGTACAGACCCAGAGCACGAAGATTTTGAAACTATTGTTCAAGATGTATATCTTGGTACAATTCCTTATATGACTCCTTCTGGTACTTTTGTAATCAATGGCGCCGAGCGTGTTGTTGTTTCTCAATTGCACCGTTCTCCAGGGGTTTTCTTTGGACAATCATTCCATGCAAATGGAACAAAATTATATTCTGCCCGTGTAATTCCTTTTAAAGGTTCTTGGATAGAATTTTCAACCGATATCAACAGTGTTATGTACGCTTATATCGACAGAAAGAAAAAATTACCTGTAACGACTTTGCTTCGTGCTATCGGTTTCGAAAGAGATAAGGATATCCTTGAGATTTTCGACCTTGCTGAGGAAATTAAAGTGTCTAAAACAGGACTTAAAAAATATATTGGTAGAAGATTAGCGGCTCGTGTGTTAAACACTTGGCATGAAGATTTCGTGGATGAAGATACCGGCGAAGTTGTTTCTATCGAACGTAACGAAATAATCCTTGACAGAGATACCATTATCGACAAAGATAATGTGGAAGAAATCATCGATTCTAACGTTAAATCTATTTTGTTGCACAAGGAAGATAATAATGCAGTCGATTATTCTATCATCCACAACACGCTACAAAAAGATCCAACCAATTCTGAAAAAGAAGCCGTTGAGCACATCTACAGACAATTGCGTAACGCAGAACCGCCTGATGAAGAAACTGCTCGTGGTATTATCGATAAATTATTCTTCTCTGACCAACGTTACAATTTAGGTGAAGTGGGTCGTTATAGAATTAACAAAAAATTAGGGTTAGATACCCCGATGGAAAAGCAAGTCTTGACCAAAGAGGACATCATCACTATCATAAAATATTTGATCGAATTAATCAATGCGAAAGCAGATATTGATGATATCGATCACTTGTCAAACCGTCGTGTTAGAACAGTTGGTGAACAATTGTCTCAACAATTCGGTGTTGGTTTGGCTCGTATGGCTAGAACCATTCGTGAGAGAATGAACGTTAGAGATAACGAGGTGTTTACACCAATCGATTTGATTAATGCCAAAACATTATCATCGGTTATCAACTCTTTCTTTGGTACCAACCAGTTGTCTCAATTTATGGATCAAACGAATCCATTGGCTGAGATTACGCACAAAAGAAGATTATCTGCACTTGGACCAGGTGGACTTTCGAGAGAAAGAGCAGGGTTTGAGGTGCGTGACGTTCACTATACGCACTACGGACGTTTATGTCCAATTGAAACTCCTGAGGGGCCAAACATTGGTTTGATCTCATCCCTTGGTGTTTATGCTAAAGTAAACGGAATGGGTTTCATCGAAACGCCATATCGTAAAGTAACTAAAGGAGTGGTAGACTTAGTTTCTACTCCGGTTTACTTAAGTGCAGAGGAAGAAGAAGGAATGATGATTTCTCAGGCAAATATCGAAATGGATGCCAATGGTAAAATTCTTGCTGACAATGTAATTGCACGTCAGGAAGGTGATTTCCCGGTAATTGATCCTACAAAAGTAGATTATGCCGATGTTGCACCTAACCAAATCGCTTCGATTTCAGCTTCATTAATTCCTTTCTTGGAACATGATGATGCGAATAGAGCGTTGATGGGATCTAACATGATGCGTCAGGCTGTACCCTTGTTACGTCCTGAAGCACCAATTGTTGGGACAGGTTTAGAACGTCAAGTAGCTTCAGATTCAAGAGTTTTGATCAATGCTGAAGGTCCTGGAGTTGTTGAATATGTAGATGCCAATATCATTAGAATCAAATACGACCGTTCCGAGGAAGAAAGAATGGTAAGTTTTGAAGAAGATGAGAAAACATACAATTTGATTAAATTTAGAAAAACCAATCAAAGTACCAGTATCAACTTAAAACCTATCGTAAGAAAAGGGGACAGAGTGGTTCTTGGACAAGTATTGTCAGAAGGATATGCAACCCAAAATGGTGAATTAGCTTTAGGGCGTAACCTAAAAGTTGCGTTTATGCCTTGGAAAGGATATAACTTTGAGGATGCGATTGTAATTTCTGAAAAAGTGGTTCGTGACGATATTTTTACTTCTATTCACGTAGATGATTATTCATTAGAAGTGAGAGATACTAAATTAGGTAACGAAGAATTGACAAATGATATTCCAAACGTTTCTGAAGAAGCTACTAAAGATTTAGATGAAAACGGAATGATTAGAATTGGTGCCGAAGTAAAACCTGGCGATATTCTAATTGGTAAGATTACTCCAAAAGGAGAATCAGATCCTACTCCAGAAGAGAAATTGCTTCGTGCAATCTTCGGGGATAAAGCAGGGGATGTGAAAGATGCATCATTAAAAGCATCTCCATCTTTACACGGTGTGGTTTTAGATAAAAAATTGTTCGCAAGAGCAGTAAAAGACAAACGCAAACGTACTCAGGACAAAGACGCTTTGGCTGCTTTGGAAATAGAATTTGAAACTAAATTTGTTGAATTGAAAGACAAATTGGTTGAGAAATTGTTCTTAATCGTAAACGGAAAAACCTCTCAAGGTGTAATGAATGATTTGGGTGAAGAAGTATTACCAAAAGGTAAAAAATACACTCAAAAAATGCTTTATGCTGTCGAAGATTTTGCTCACTTGAGTAAAGGACAATGGGTAGCTGACGATACAACAAATACTATGGTGAATGATTTAATTCATAACTATAAAATTAAGTTGAACGATTTACAAGGAGCATTGCGTAGAGAGAAATTCACAATTACTGTTGGTGATGAATTGCCATCAGGGATTTTGAAATTGGCTAAAGTGTATGTTGCCAAAAAACGTAAACTAAAAGTTGGGGATAAAATGGCGGGACGTCACGGTAACAAAGGTATTGTTGCACGTATCGTTCGTCACGAAGATATGCCTTTCTTAGAAGATGGAACACCTGTAGACATCGTGTTGAACCCACTTGGAGTACCTTCACGTATGAATATTGGTCAAATTTACGAAACAGTTTTAGGTTGGGCTGGAATGAACTTGGGTAGAAAATTTGCTACTCCAATTTTTGATGGTGCATCTCTAGACCAAATCAACGAATTGACTGATGAAGCTGGAATTCCACGTTTTGGACATACCTATCTTTACGATGGAGGAACCGGAGAACGTTTCCACCAGGCTGCAACAGTTGGAGTAATCTATATGTTGAAACTGGGTCACATGGTTGACGATAAAATGCACGCACGTTCAATAGGACCATACTCATTAATTACACAACAACCATTGGGTGGTAAAGCTCAATTTGGAGGTCAGCGTTTTGGAGAGATGGAGGTTTGGGCACTTGAAGCTTATGGAGCATCAAGCACACTACGTGAAATATTGACCGTGAAATCGGATGACGTTATTGGTAGAGCCAAAACTTACGAAGCAATCGTTAAGGGAGAATCTATGCCAGAACCAGGATTGCCTGAATCATTTAATGTATTAATGCATGAATTGAAAGGTCTTGGACTTGACATTCGTTTAGAAGAATAAATAAATTTTGTCCACTAGTAGAGACGCGATTAATCGCGTCTCTACTTTGGCATTTATAAGAGTTTTTAGGATTTAGACCCGTAACCCGTTCCGATTTTTTATATAGTCTATATAATTAGCACTTCAAAAATTTTGTTTGAAGTTTAGAGAAGTAATCCGAGGAAGTAGAGGCAAAGAATTACTAAGTCTGTACAAAATCAATTTTTAATTGCAAATAAATCAATAGTAATAACTATGATGAATACTAGAAATAATAACAATAAAGATAAGAATCCTGTAAAAAGATTCAGCAAAATTTCGATAGGACTAGCTTCTCCTGAATCTATCTTGAAAGAATCAAGAGGTGAAGTTTTAAAGCCAGAAACTATCAATTATAGAACACACAAACCAGAGCGTGACGGACTTTTCTGCGAAAGAATCTTCGGACCAGTAAAAGATTTCGAATGTGCTTGTGGTAAATACAAAAGAATTCGTTACAAAGGAATCATTTGTGACCGTTGTGGTGTTGAAGTTACCGAGAAAAAAGTACGTAGAGACAGAGTAGGACACATCAATCTTGTTGTGCCAATTGCTCATATCTGGTATTTCCGTTCGCTTCCAAATAAAATTGGTTACATATTAGGTCTTCCGTCTAAGAAATTAGACATGATAATCTATTACGAAAGATATGTTGTAATCCAAGCGGGTATTGCTAAAACTCCAGAAGGAGAATCAGTACAAAGATTGGATTTCTTGACTGAAGAAGAGTATTTGAATATTTTAGACACACTTCCTGCAGACAATCAATATTTAGACGATTTTGATCCTAATAAATTTGTTGCCAAAATGGGAGCAGAATGTATTATGGATTTATTAGCTCGTATTGACCTTGATGAATTGTCTTATCAATTGCGTCACTCTGCTAATAATGAAACGTCTAAACAACGTAAAACTGAAGCATTAAAAAGATTGCAAGTTGTAGAGTCATTCCGTGAGTCTAACTTGAACCGTGAAAACCGTCCTGAGTGGATGATTATGAAAGTTGTTCCAGTTATTCCACCAGAATTACGTCCTCTTGTGCCGCTTGATGGAGGTCGTTTTGCAACTTCCGATTTGAATGATCTATACCGTCGTGTAATTATACGTAACAACCGTTTGAAAAGATTGATGGAGATTAAAGCTCCAGAAGTAATCTTGAGAAACGAAAAACGTATGTTGCAAGAATCAGTAGATTCACTTTTCGATAATACTCGTAAAGCATCTGCTGTAAAAACAGAATCAAACCGTCCTTTGAAATCACTTTCGGATTCCCTAAAAGGAAAACAAGGTCGTTTCCGTCAAAACTTACTTGGAAAACGTGTGGATTATTCTGCTCGTTCTGTAATTGTTGTTGGGCCTGAGTTGAAATTATTCGAATGTGGTATCCCTAAAGATATGGCAGCCGAATTGTACAAACCTTTCGTTATCCGTAAATTGATAGAAAGAGGAATTGTAAAAACAGTGAAATCGGCTAAGAAAATAATAGACAAAAAAGAACCAGTAGTTTGGGACATCCTTGAAAATGTTATCAAAGGACACCCAATAATGCTGAATCGTGCTCCTACTTTGCACAGATTGGGTATTCAAGCATTCCAACCAAAATTAATTGAAGGAAAAGCAATCCAATTGCACCCTTTAGTTTGTACTGCATTTAATGCGGATTTTGATGGGGATCAAATGGCAGTTCACTTGCCGTTAGGACCAGAAGCTATTTTGGAAGCACAATTGTTAATGTTGGCTTCTCACAATATCTTGAATCCAGCCAATGGTGCGCCAATTACAGTACCTTCTCAAGACATGGTTTTGGGTCTATATTATATGACCAAAGAGCGTTTATCGACTCCAGAACACAAAATTTTAGGCGAAGGCTTAACTTTTTATTCTGCAGAAGAAACAAATATTGCATTAAATGAAGGTCGTTTAGAATTGAATGCTCGAGTGAAAATTCGTGCCAAAGATTTTAATGAAGCTGGTGAATTAGTGTACCAAATTATCCAAACAACTGCTGGTCGTATCTTGTTTAACGAAGTAGTTCCAGAAGCTGCAGGTTATATCAATGATGTTTTGACTAAGAAAAACTTGAGAGATATTATCGGACACGTTTTGAGCGTGACCAATGTACCTACAACAGCTGCCTTCTTGGATAATATGAAAGATATGGGATATAAATTTGCCTTCAAAGGTGGATTGTCATTCTCATTGGGAGATATTAGAATCCCAGATGAAAAACCAAAATTAATTGCAGATGCCAGAGAGCAAGTTGAAGGTATCTCTGCAAATTATAATATGGGTCTTATCACTAATAACGAACGTTACAACCAAGTTATTGACGTGTGGACTTCAACAAATGCACAGCTTACGGAAACAGCAATGAAAAACATTAGAGAAGACCAACAAGGTTTCAACTCGGTGTATATGATGCTTGATTCTGGAGCAAGGGGTTCCAAAGAACAAATCCGTCAGTTAACTGGTATGCGTGGTTTGATGGCTAAGCCAAAAAAATCTACTGCTGGTGGTGGTGAAATTATTGAAAACCCGATTCTTTCCAACTTTAAAGAAGGTCTTTCGATCCTTGAGTACTTTATCTCTACTCACGGTGCTCGTAAAGGTCTTGCGGATACGGCTTTGAAAACAGCCGATGCGGGTTACTTAACCAGAAGATTGCATGACGTTTCTCAAGATGTAATTGTAAATACGGTTGACTGTGGTACTTTAAGAGGTGTTGAAGTTTCAGCACTGAAAAAGAACGAAGAAATCGTAGAAACTTTAGGCGAAAGAATCTTAGGACGTGTGGCATTGCAAGATGTTATCAATCCTTTGACAAACGAGCTAATCATAGAAGCAGGAAATCAAATTACTGAAGCGTATGTTAAATTAATCGAGGCTTCTCCAATTGAAAAATTAGAGGTTCGTTCTCCATTAACTTGCGAAGCTACAAAAGGGATTTGTGCTAAATGTTACGGTAGAAACTTGGCAACAGGAAAAATGACCCAAAAAGGAGAAGCAGTGGGTGTAATTGCCGCTCAATCCATTGGAGAACCTGGGACTCAGCTTACATTGCGTACCTTCCACGTTGGTGGGGTTGCGGGTGGTATTTCTGAAGAATCAGGTATTGTTACAAGATTTGCTGGTAAACTAGAAATCGAAGATTTAAAAACGGTTAAAGGCGAAGACAACGATGGTAATGCAGTTGATATTGTAGTATCTCGTTCTACCGAATTGAAATTAATTGACGAAAAAACAGGCATTCTATTAAGTACAAACAATATTCCTTACGGTTCAAGCATCTTTGTTAAAGATGGTGAATCTGTAGCTAAAGGAACTTCTATTTGTAAATGGGATCCGTATAATGGAGTTATTGTTTCGGAATTTACAGGTAAAATCGCTTACGAAGATTTAGAACAAGGACAATCATTTATGGTTGAAATTGATGAGCAAACTGGTTTCCAAGAAAAAGTAATTTCTGAAGGTAGAGCTAAGAAATTGATTCCTACTTTATTAGTTTACGGTAAAGACGGTGAATTGATCCGTTCTTATAACTTACCAGTTGGAGCCCACTTGATGGTTGAAAATGGAGAGAAAATTAAAGCAGGTAAAGTATTGGTTAAAATTCCACGTCGTTCTTCTAAATCAGGAGATATTACAGGAGGTTTACCAAGAATTACTGAGTTGCTTGAAGCTCGTAACCCATCTAACCCAGCAGTCGTTTCTGAAATTGATGGTGTGGTTTCTTTTGGAAAAATCAAAAGAGGTAACCGTGAAATTGTAATCGAATCTAAATTTGGTGAGGTTAAGAAATACTTGGTGAAATTATCTAGCCAAATTTTAGTACAAGAAAATGACTTTGTAAGAGCGGGCGTGCCATTGTCTGATGGTGCTATCACTCCGGAAGATATTTTGAGAATTAAAGGTCCAGCTGCTGTTCAACAGTATTTGGTTAATGAAATTCAAGAAGTGTACCGTTTGCAAGGGGTAAAAATAAATGACAAACACTTTGAAGTAGTAATACGTCAAATGATGCGTAAAGTAAGAGTTCAAGATCCAGGAGATACTTTATTCCTAGAAGAACAATTGATTCATACTAAAGATTTTATCGTTGAAAATGATAAATTGTACGGTATGAAGGTAGTTGAAGACGCTGGAGATTCAAGTGTTTTAAAACCAGGTCAGATTATTTCACCTCGTGAATTGCGAGATGAAAACTCACTATTGAAACGTACAGATAAAAATCTTGTTGTAGCTCGTGATGTTATCACAGCAACTGCAACACCAGTTTTACAAGGTATCACAAGAGCATCACTTCAAACGAAATCGTTCATTTCTGCTGCATCGTTCCAAGAGACTACTAAAGTATTGAACGAAGCTGCGGTTGCAGGTAAAATCGATTACTTAGAAGGATTGAAAGAAAATGTAATTGTAGGTCATAGAATCCCAGCTGGAACAGGTATGAGAGAATATGATAATACTATTGTAGGTTCAAATGAAGATTACAATGAAATGATGGCAAGTAAAGAAGAATACATTTATTAAGATATGAACAATCAAATACCACAACAAGGACAACTCGATATTGAGTTGGATGAAAAAACGGCCGAAGGAATTTATTCCAACTTGGCAATCATTAATCATTCTTCATCTGAGTTTGTATTGGATTTTGTAAGTATCATGCCTGGTATTCCTAAAGCCAAAGTGAAATCGAGAATTGTCTTGACACCGCAACACGCCAAAAGGTTATTGAAAGCCATTGGAGAAAATATTCACCGTTTTGAAGTCGCTCACGGCGAAATAAAAGACACCGAACAACCTCCAGTTCCACTTAATTTTGGTCCCGCGGGACAAGCATAAATTACAAAAGGCTCCAGAAATGGAGCCTTTTGTTTTATAGAAAAGAATAGGTTCAGTTGTAATTACCAGATTTAAAACACTTTAAATATCATCATTTTGTGCTTTAAACGACTATTATTGTGATTCATCGAAAATATTTTTTAGTAGCTTAGTATTGATTTAGTTTTGGCCTCAGATAAGAGAATATAAACAAACTCTTTGCAACTAAATAACAATGAATCAATTTCCTAAACAATACGGTAACAAAAATAGCAACATTCTTTTAATGACAGTTGCCTTTATTTTAGTATCAGTTGGAACTACTTTTGGTCAAACAACAGTTGAATATAAATCTGATTTAAATTCTACAATTACTGCTAATACTGCCGAAACCATTGTTGTAAAACAAGAAGACGCTTCTACTAATTCTAATATGAATTTTGTGCTTTGGTTTATGGGTACAAAACAAGATCCAAATGCAAAAATTTTACCATCAGGATCAAATACTAAAAAACAATTTATGACTTCAGGTTCTGCACCCAATCGATTGTTGATTAAAGCTTTCTTGAAAAAAGCGGTTAACTACGAAAGTGTTATAGTTTAAAAATATTTTTATTACACATAGTAAACTCCCACCTTGGTGGGAGTTTTTTTTTGTTATATACAACCGTTTCTTAATCATTTCATAATGGAAAAAAATAGGTCTAGTTTTTTATTTTTATTTTTTTTGTCAATCTAAATTGTGAATTTAAAAACACGAAAAGTATTACATTAAATATATTGTGTAATTCACTAGAGCATCTGTTTTGTTAAAATGTTTAAAGGTTTGGTTGTCATTTTTTTAAAAACTAATTGAATCATTATTCTTTATAAATACTAAATAAATACAAACTACAATGAACAAAATTATTCTAGGTTTTTTTCTGGCAAAAAGTAAAACAACAATTAATGGATTGTTAGTATTGTTTGCCATAGTATTGATGAATACGCAGGTAAGTTGGGGGCAAGTAAATATTACTCCTATTCGTACAGATGTTTCAGGTTTTACGAATTGGACTGATGCTGTTGTTGCGGGGACTACTTATGTGCAATTATTACAAGCTACATCTTCAACAATTAGCCCAGCAATGGATTTTAATAGTTACACAAACGAAACTTTGAATTTTAAGGTAAGAACATTTGGAGGCAGTACAGCTGCCGAAATCATTTTAACAGTATGGATTTCTATTGATAATGGAACCAATTGGACTAGTTTAGGAACAAGAACGCCAACTAGTTCAACCTTATCGGCACAAACAGCTTTTGATATAAGCGCTTATAGTGGTACTCAAGTTAAAATAAGATTTACAGTTGGAGGAACATCAAATTCTATTGGAGTTGGAATTGACGATATTTCAATATCAGGAATTGTATATTCATCTGGTCCAGAAATTAACGTAAAAGGTAATGCTGTTTCAATTGTAGATGGAGCAACTCCAGCATCTATAACTAATGCTACTGATTTTGGCACAGTGGCTACAAACACAAATGTTACAAAAACCTATACTATAGAAAATACAGGTTCTTCCGATTTAGTTTTAACAGCACCATATGTTCAAAAATCATTGGGAACTACAGTGTTTGCAATTACGCAACCAGTATTAACTACAATTCCAACGGGAAGCTCAACTACTTTTTCGGTTACTTTCAATAGTTTAACAGCGTCAACTTTTGATGATGTTATTGAAGTATTAAGTAATGATTCAGACGAGGGTGTTTATAATTTTGCCATCAAAGCAATAGCACAAGCACCAACGCCAAACATTTCTTTAAAAGGGAATAATACTACTATTGTAGTTGGAGACACAACACCGAGCACCGCCGACCATACCGATTTTGGAAATGCAGCTAACAACACAAATGTGGTTAAAACCTACACAATAGAAAATACAGGAACGGGAAATCTAACCGTTAATACTATTTTGATGAATGTTGGTGCAACCAAATATACTATCGGGGGTATTTCACTTCCTGCAACAGTCCTGGCTGGTGGTTCTACTACATTTACTTTAACTTTCAACAGTGCAGTTGCAGGGACTTTTGCAGATACAGTAAATCTTAATAACGATGACCCAACAGATTCAACTTATACTTTTGGGATTACCGCTAAAGCTGTAGCCCTTAACTTTGGAGTTGGAGATATTAGTATTACTGCATTGTCTAATGACACACCAGATGGAATTTCGTTTGTAAACTGGGTACCAATTCCTGTGGATGCTGAATTGATTTTTACAGATAATGCTTGGGATGGTGCAGCATTATTAGTGAATGAAGGTACTTCATTGGTTTGGAAAAACAATACTGGAAACATTGTTCCAGTAGGCACAGTAATTTACATAAATACATTAACTGCTTCTTTGTCAGCTGATTTTGGATCTGTTACTGGTGCTTTGGACGGTTTGTCGGCCTCTGGAGAAAATCTTTTTATGTATGAAGGATCTGGAGTTAGTCCAAATTTTATTTATGGTTTGTCAAACTTGGCTTGGTTAACAACGGGAACGGTTACTTCAAACAGTTCGTATTTACCAACAGCATTAAATGTGACAAATGGTAATATTGTAACTGGCGATTTTGATAATGTTGAATATAGCGGATCTTTAGCTCTTAAAGATGAAAAATCATCATTTTCTGCATACAAAACATTGGTTAATGACCCAGTAAATTGGACAAAAAACAATACTCCTTTTATTTTGAATAGTTTAGATTTTGAATTAGCAGCCGTATGGGAAACTGCCGCGTGGAATGATGCACTAACGCCAACAGCATCATTAAAAGTAGTAATAAATGATAGTTACAGTACAACAACAAACGGTACATTTTCAGCCAAAAAAGTAACCGTTAAAGCAAGAGGTTCCTTGATTATTAATTCAGGAACAAATATTGTTGTTCAAAATGAGGTAATAAATAATGGTAGCCTTGTTGTCGAAAATAATGCCAACTTAATTCAAGTAAATAATGTGTCAAATACAGGCGTTATTACTGTAAAACGAAACAGTAATTCTTTATATCGTTTAGATTATACTTTGTGGTCATCACCTGTTGCAAATCAGAATTTAGAAGATTTCTCTCCATTGACATCACAATCACCAAGTCGTTTTTATACATTTGATACGACTTATAATACCGGAGGTATAAAAGGTGCGTATAGTGCAATTGAAACCCCTACTGTAACCAACTTTACTGCTGGAACAGGTTATTTGATACGTATGCCTAATACTGATGCTTTAACTGGATATGATGCTGGTACAGCTAGTTTGGCTTACTCTGGAGTATTTACTGGAGTACCTAATAATGGAGATGTTCCTGTAACCTTAAGTTATATTGATGCGCCACGTTCCTATAATTCAGTCGGAAATCCATATTCATCTGTAATTGATGCAAATACATTTATCACAGCCAACACAGCCAACATTGAAAGTACCTTGTATTTTTGGAGGAAAAAAAATGGTTCAGGTACTGCTTATGCTGCTTTTAATCCACTAGGAGGAACATTGACATACTCATCTACAGCAAGTGAAGTTTCAAATGGAAAAATACAAGTAGGTCAAGGTTTCTTTGTTCAGGCTAAAAATGCTATAACTGTTCCTGCATTTTTCACCAATGCTATGCGTGAAACAAGTCCAGCAAGCACACAGTTTTTCAAAACTAAGAAAGTGATTGCACAAGACCGCATTTGGCTAAACTTGACTAATACAACAGGAGTGTTTAGCCAATCTTTATTAGGTTACATAGTTGGTGCCACTCAAGGACTAGATAGCTATGATGGGAAATACATAAATGATAGTCCAATAGCTTTAACATCAAACATCAACAACGAAGAATATACCATTCAAGGGCGTTCTGCTTTCGATACGTCTGATATAGTTTCTTTGAATTTCAAAACAAATGTTGCTGGTGATTATACGATTGCTATTGACCACGTTGATGGATTGTTTGCTACTGATCAAGATATTTATTTAGTAGATAGCAAAACGGGAGCTGAAACCAATTTGAAAACAAGTTCGTACAGCTTTACCGCAGTATCAGGAATAGACAACACAAGATTTTCTCTGAAATATCAAAAAACATTGAGAGTTGATGATTCTATCTTCAATGAAAATAATGTAACTGTGTATTCTAAAAACGGAATTCTTTATCTGAATTCAGGAGAAATGGTTATCAATACCATTCAAGTATATGATGTGCAAGGAAGACTATTAGCAGAACGCAAAAATGTGAAAGCAACTACTACAACATTAGAAAATCTGATAGCAAACAACCAAGTGCTCTTGGTAAAAGTTTCTGGCGAGAATAACCAAGTAGTTATCAAAAAAGTAGTGAATTAAAAATCCGAAAAAACATCAAAAAATGAAAAATACAGTATTAAAATATTATATAGCGGTTTTCTATTTATGTTCAACCTTTGTAATGTTTGGACAGCCTGGAACGGGTTCAGATAATGGTGGAGTTGATGATGGAGGCACAGGAGATACTACTCCAGGAACCCCGATAGATGATTATGTTTGGGTTTTGGCCATTATTGCTATACTCTTTGTTTTTTTGAAGTTTAGGGCAATCCAAAAAAATAAGATTCAAGGATAATCCACAAAACGTTTTTTAAAAGCAAAAATCCTGTTCCAATTTTTTGGAGCAGGATTTTTGTTTAAAAAATGCGGTCAAATATAGTTGGTTTTTTTTCTTCTCATTTGAAGCGTTTCAATAGCTATTCGAATGGGAGTAGGGGTTATTCAAATTCCGAAGTAAAAAACAGCTTTACATTTGGATATTTGCTTTGTGTCATTTGAATCGTAAAATCAGAATCGGCAAGAAAAACCAATTGATTGTACTTATCGTGAGCCAAGAATTTTTGTTTGATTCTTCTAAATTCCTTAAACTCATCGCTTTTAATGTCATTGGGTTTTACCCAGCAGGCTTTGTGTACGGGGAAATTTTCATACGTACATTTTGCTCCATATTCGTGTTCCAATCGGTATTGAATCACCTCGTATTGAAGCGCTCCCACAGTTCCAATAATTTTTCTGTTATTCATTTCAAGTGTAAACAATTGTGCTACTCCTTCATCCATCAATTGATCAACGCCTTTGTCGAGCTGTTTGGCTTTCATTGGATCGGCATTGTTGATGTATCTAAAATGTTCTGGAGAGAAACTCGGAATTCCTTTGAAACTCATTAGCTCACCTTCTGTCAAAGTATCCCCAATTTTGAAATTTCCAGTATCGTGTAGTCCTACAATATCACCCGGATAAGAGATGTCAACGATTTCTTTTTTCTCTGCAAAGAAAGCATTGGGACTGGAGAATTTTAAATTTTTCTTTTGGCGAACGTGATAATAGGGTTTGTTTCTTTCGAAAGTACCCGAAACTATTTTGATAAAGGCCAAACGGTCTCGGTGTTTCGGATCCATATTGGCGTGGATTTTAAATACAAATCCACTCATTTTTTCTTCTTTTGGGTCAACCAATCTGGTTTCGGAATCTTTTGGTCTTGGCGATGGCGCAATTTGAATAAAACAATCCAAAAGTTCGCGAACACCAAAATTATTCAAAGCCGAACCAAAAAATACGGGTTGCAGTTTTCCGTCTAAATAATCCTGACGATCAAATTTGGGATAGACTTCATCAATCAATTCGAGTTCTTCCCGAAGTTTGTTGGCTGGTTTCTCTCCTATTATTTTCTCTAATTCAGGATTTTTAACATCCTGAAAAGCGATGGTTTCCTCAATATTCTTACGGCTGTCTCCACTAAAAAGGTTGATGTTTTCTTCCCAAAGATTGTAAATTCCTTGAAAATCATAACCCATTCCTATCGGAAAACTCAAAGGTGTTACTGTTAAACCCAGTTTTTGTTCCACTTCGTCCATCAGGTCGAAAGCATCTTTTCCTTCACGGTCCAGTTTGTTGATGAAGACAATGATAGGGATGTTTCTTAGTCTGCATACGGCGACTAATTTTTCCGTTTGCTCTTCGACCCCTTTGGCTACGTCAATAACGACGATTACGCTGTCAACCGCAGTTAGTGTTCTGAAAGTATCTTCGGCGAAATCCTTGTGACCTGGTGTATCGAGGATGTTTATTTTTTTATCTTGGTAATTGAAAGCCAAAACCGAAGTGGAAACCGAAATTCCCCTTTGGCGTTCAATTTCCATAAAGTCACTCGTGGCCCCTTTTTTAATTTTATTATTCTTCACCGCACCTGCTTCTTGAATTGCGCCTCCAAAAAGGAGTAGTTTTTCTGTTAAGGTGGTTTTACCGGCATCGGGATGCGAAATAATCCCAAAAGTTCTTCTACGTTGTATTTCTTCTAAAAAGCTCATCTTTGTATAAATAGTTTGCAAAAGTACTATTTATAAATGCGAATTCAAAAAGCAATTAATTATCATAAAAAAGCTTGGTAGAAAATAAAATTTAATAAACTCTAAAGTCACAACTTGAGTATTTATTATTTTGAAACGCAAAGGATATGATTCGAAAAAATCTAGGCTAAATAACATAGAACAATAAAATTGTTCAGCTCCTTAATTTTTAAAGTAGTATAACGTTTTCGTTAATAACATTACACTTTTTTAATTTTCTGTTAATTATGGAAATAGTATATTTGTAACTAAATAAAATATATTTCAACATTTAAATTAAAAAAAATGAGTATTATTATCAAAATTCACGCAAGACAAATTTTCGATTCAAGAGGGAACCCTACTGTAGAAGTAGATGTAGTTACAGAAAACGGAGTAATAGGAAGAGCAGCAGTTCCATCTGGAGCATCAACTGGAAAGTTCGAAGCAGTGGAATTACGTGACGGAGGGAAAAATTTTCTTGGAAGAGGAGTTCTTAAAGCGGTAGAAAATGTAAATACTTTAATTGCTGAAGAATTAGTTGGAACATCAGTTTTTGAACAAAACTTGATTGACCAAACTATGATTGAGTTAGACGGAACTCCTAATAAAGCTAAACTGGGTGCAAACGCAATTCTTGGAGTTTCTCTTGCCGTTGCTAAAGCAGCTGCAAATGAACTAGGAATGCCATTATATAGATATATCGGTGGGGTTTCTGCAAACACATTGCCGGTTCCAATGATGAATATCATCAATGGTGGTTCTCATTCCGATGCGCCTATCGCATTTCAGGAATTTATGATAATACCGGTAAAAGCAACTTCTTTTACACACGCATTGCAAATGGGAACTGAAATTTTCCATAGCCTTAAAAAAGTATTACACGATAGAGGATTGAGCACTGCTGTAGGAGACGAAGGTGGATTTGCTCCAAATTTAGCTGGTGGAACTGAAGATGCTTTGGAAACCATTCAAAAAGCGGTTGAAGCTGCTGGATATAAATTTGGTGACGAAGTAATGATTGCTCTAGACTGTGCTTCTTCTGAATTTTATGAGAACGGAAAATACGATTATACTAAATTTGAAGGACCAACAGGAAAAATCAGAACTTCTGCCGAACAAGTAGAATATATGGCTGAATTAGCGTCTAAATACCCAATTATCTCTATCGAAGATGGAATGGACGAAAACGACTGGGACGGATGGAAAATGCTTACCGAAAAAATTGGAGACAAAGTGCAATTAGTAGGTGATGATTTGTTCGTAACTAATGTAGAGCGTCTTTCTACTGGAATTGAAAGAGGAATTGCTAATTCAATCTTGGTAAAAGTAAACCAAATTGGAACTTTAACCGAAACTATTGCAGCTGTAAATATGGCTAAAAATGCTGGTTACACTTCAGTAATGTCACACCGTTCAGGAGAAACAGAAGACAATACTATTGCTGATTTAGCAGTAGCTTTGAACTGTGGACAAATCAAAACAGGTTCGGCTTCTCGTTCTGATCGTATGGCAAAATACAATCAATTAATTAGAATAGAAGAAGAATTAGGAAATACCGCCTATTTTCCTGGTAAAAATGCATTTAAAGTAAAATAAGCATACGATTTTTGTTTAAAAGCCATTTACGAAAAGTAAGTGGCTTTTTTTTTGAGTTTTAACAAAAACGTTGTGGTTTTCATTTTTTAATTCCCTTGGAATTCCCTAAATTTGAAAAAATAATTTTATTAAGATTTATTACGAAATACTATGTCAAAAACAGCAAAATTAGAAATTGACGGAAAAATATATGAGTTGCCAATTTTTATTGGAACTGAAAATGAAATGTCCATCGACATTAGCAAACTTCGTGATTTATCTGGAGCAGTTACTCTAGATCAGGGGTACAAGAATACGGGTGCTTGTAAAAGTGAAATCACATTTCTTGATGGGGAAGAAGGTATTTTGCATTACAGAGGCTATTCAATCGAAGAATTAGCCGAAAAAGCTCATTTTCTTGAAGTGTGCTATTTGTTAATTTTTGGAGAATTGCCAAACGCAGCACAATTATTAGAATTTGAAACCCACATCAGAAGATATACTTTGGTGAATGAAGAGATGAAAAGTATTATTGATGGCTTTCCTAAAACGGCTCACCCAATGGGAGTTTTGTCGGCTTTGACAAGTGCCTTGATTGCTTTTAATCCTTCGGCTGTAAATCCAGAAAACCCAGACGAATTGTATGAAGCAGTTTGTAAACTTATGGGGAAATTTCTTGTAATTGCTTCTTGGACGTATCGAAAAAGTCAAGGATTTCCTTTGAATTATTACGATAACACAATGGGATATGTTGAAAATTTTATGCAACTGATGTTTAAATTGCCAACTCAGCCTTATAAAGCTAATCCTGTAATTGTTCAAGCGTTAGATCAATTGTTTATCCTTCATGCTGATCACGAACAAAATTGTTCTACTTCTACTGTGAGAATGGTAGGCTCTTCGCACGCGGGCTTATTTGCTTCGATTTCTGCAGGTGTTTCTGCACTTTGGGGACCATTACATGGTGGAGCCAATCAGGCAGTTCTTGAGATGTTAGAAGAAATTTACGCCAACGGTGGTGATGCTGATAAATATTTGGACAAAGCAAAAGATAAAAATGATCCTTTCCGATTAATGGGTTTTGGACATAGAGTGTATAAAAACTTTGATCCAAGAGCCAAAATAATCAAAGCAGCTGCCGATGAAGTATTGAAAACATTGGGTTATGATGATCCAATTTTGGGAATTGCAAAAAAATTAGAAGCTGCTGCTTTAACTGATGAATATTTTATTTCCAGAAAATTATATCCAAATGTCGATTTCTATTCCGGAATTATTTACAGAGCTTTAGGAATTCCTACTGATATGTTTACCGTTATGTTTGCCATCGGTAGACTGCCGGGTTGGATAGCACAATGGAAAGAAATGAGACTCAACAAAGAGCCTATCGGAAGACCACGACAAATTTATACCGGTTATCCTTTGAGATCGTTTGTAGGAATGGATAAAAGATAATACAATCAGTCCTAATAATAAAGACCACTTCAATCGGAGTGGTTTTTTTGTGTCTTTTTCTTGGTGTTTTGTCAATTGTATAGGGTGTTTTTGTGCCAATTGAATCTATACAGAGCTATTGTTTTTTTTTTGTTAGTCGAGTCTTTCGGCTTCGCCCAAGACAGGCTAAAGTTGAGATTTTATAATGGTTCTCGCCTTACGGCTTCGCTCAGGATGACGAGTTCGAACGGAATAAGACCAATTTATGCATCTCAATGGTATTATTTGTTTTACCCAAAAGGCAGATGCTATTTAGCGGGATCTTAAAAATAGATATAAACAAAGTTTCTCTGAGTCAAAGAGCTTTTTTATCTTTGACAAAACCAAAACTGTTATTATGTTAAAATTAAACATAAAAAATGAGACTTCAAGATTACGAGCTGTTGTGCTTGGAATAGCCAATAGTAATGGACCAACACCAACAGTAAATGAAGCCTATGATCCCAAATCACTAGAACATATCTTGGCAGGAACCTATCCAAAAGAAGCGTATATGATTCCCGAAATGGAAGCTTTTAATAGTGTTTTTGAAAAATATGGAGTGACGGTTTTTCGTCCAGAAATCATTGCCAATTACAATCAAATATTTGTCAGAGACATTGGTTTTGTTATCGATGATGTGTTTATTAAATCGAATATATTGCCTGACAGAGCTCATGAAGTTGAGGCTATTCAATATGTAATCGATCAGATAGAACCTTCTAAAGTGGCAATTCCACCAGAGGAAGTACATATAGAAGGAGGAGACGTTATGTTGTGGAACGATTATATTTTTATAGGAACTTATAAGGGCAGCGATTACAGAGATTATATTACTGCAAGAACAAACATTCAAGGGGTTCAGTATATTAAGGATTTATTTCCCAATAAGATTGTCAAGGAATTCGACTTGATAAAATCTAAAATCGAAGCCAGAGACAATGCCTTGCATTTGGATTGTTGTTTTCAACCAGTTGGAGAAAATAAAGGAATCATATACAAACGGGGTTTCCGAGAAGAAGCCGATTATTTGTTTTTGGTTCAACTCTTTGGTGAAGAAAACTTGTTTCATATCACCAGAAAAGAAATGTATCATATGAATTCGAATGTTTTTTCAATAGATGCTAATGTGGTGGTTTCTGAAAAGAAGTTTACCAGGCTTAATAAATGGTTGAGAAAAAATGGATTCATTGTTGAAGAAATTCCGTATTCCGAAATTGCCAAACAAGAAGGATTGTTACGATGTTCTACCTTGCCGTTGATACGAGGTTAGAGGTGCGAAGTAAGAAGTATAAGAAATAGGAAGTTACAAATTAGAGATAAGAAATTAAAAGTAGAGAGCTGTCAATCAAAATCGATTCGGCTTTTCTAGAACTATAACCAGTTAACCCAAAAAACATGAGTCAAACTACAAATTCCATTCTAATGATTCGCCCAGTGGCGTTCCGAATGAACGAACAAACGGCTGTGAATAATTATTATCAAAAAGTCCTAAATGGATTATCTAAAGAAACTGTAAATGCCAAAGCGCAACAGGAGTTTGATACTTTTGTAACCAAACTTCGAATGGTGGGAGTCCATGTTATCGTAGTCGATGATACTTTAAATCCCAATACGCCAGACAGTATTTTTCCGAATAATTGGATATCCTTTCACGAAAGTGGTGATGTAGTTTTGTATCCCATGTTTGCCGAAAATCGTAGAGAAGAACGTAGGGAAGATATTTTAGATATTCTAGAAGATAATGGTTTTATTATCAACGAAATTATGGATTATACTTCGGCTGAAGCCGATGGTTTTTATCTTGAAGGCACAGGAAGTTTACTTTTAGATAGAGAGAACGAGAAAGCCTATTGTGCTTTGTCACCTCGTGCTGACGAAGAATTATTCATTGAATTCTGTGAGGATTTTGAGTATTCTCCAGTGATTTTTGAAGCTTTTCAAACGGTTAACGGTGAGCGAAAACTAATTTATCATACCAATGTGATGATGTGTATAGGCGATACTTTTGCTGTGATTTGTGCCGATTGTATCGATGACAAAAAGGAACGCAAAATGGTTTTGGACAGTTTGAAAGGAGATGAAAAAGAAATCATTCTGATTACCGAAGACCAAGTCAATTCTTTTGCAGGCAATATGCTTGAAGTTAAAGGCGCTGATGAAAGACGCTATTTAGTAATGAGCCAGTCCGCACATCAAAGTTTGACTAAAAAGCAAATTGCGCAACTCGAAGAACACGTTACCATATTGAGTTCCAGTCTTGACACTATAGAAGCTTGTGGAGGTGGAAGTGCCCGTTGTATGATGGCCGAACTGTTTCTTCCAAGAGAATAATTGCCAATGGCTACAGTAAATTTCCTTTAATTATACTGATAAGTGCGCTCACAATATATTGAATTCCTATTGCAATTACGATGAAACCAACTATCCTGGAGATAGCAACGATTCCAGATGCGCCAAGGATTTTTGAGAGATAATGAGCGCTTCTCAAAATAATGAATATGGCAATGGCGATAGCAAAAATGGCGCAACAAGAAATAATAATTTCATTTGTGGTATGATGCTCCTGATAGAATGCAATTAATAATGATATAGAGCCAGGTCCTGCAAGCATCGGAATCGCTAAAGGGGTTAATGCAATATCGTTTCTTAGTTGGGCATCCGTTTCTGCTTTTTTATTAATTCCTCGCTTTTTAGTAAACTTACCCGAAAGCAATGAGAATCCTGAGCTTACAATAATGATTCCTCCAGCAATTCGAAGCGCTTCAATACTGATACCAAAAAAGGTCAAGACGTATTGACCAACAAAAAGGGAAACAATTAGGATTAGAAACACATCTATTGCCGTCCATAACGAAATTCTGGAGCGCTCCTTTTTAGAATCGGATTGGGTAAGTCCTACGAAAATTGGCACAGTTCCAATAGGATTTAGCACAGAAAATAGTGCAGCAAATAAATAGATAAAAAGATCCATATTGACTTGTATTGAGGGTGTAAAAGTAATGTTTTTATTGTTTTTTGATTCTGTTTTTTTTCGGAAGGCTTCTCGATATAATTTTTGAATAGTAAAGCTGTCGTATTACTATTCAAAATCACTCAAAGTGACGTGTGTTAAAGAATAATGATAATTGCTCGTCAGTTCGATTTCGCAGCCGAGAACTACTGTAGCAACTCGACTGCGCTCGATGTGACAAAAATTAATTGGACTTTTATATTATTCTTATTGAACTTAGATTTTAAATATACTCCCCTTTAGCCGTTTTTTGACTACTTTTGTACCATAGAAATACAGAAAATGAAAAATAAAAAAACGGTGGTTCTAGGCGCTAGTGCGAAACCAGAAAAATATGCTTTTAAAGCCATCACAATGTTAGTCGAAAAAGGACATTCAGTTCTAGCAATAGGTCAAAATGCAGGGGAAGTAGCAGGGATAAAAATCCAAACTAAGGCTATTCCTTTAAAAAATATCGATACAATTACTTTGTATTTGAATTCTACACGTCAACGTGATTATTACAATTACATTGTTGAATCAAAGCCCAAAAGAGTACTATTCAATCCAGGAACCGAGAATCCGGAGTTTTACCAACTATTGGAACTGAATAATATAAAAGTTGAAGTAGCCTGTACTTTAGTGTTATTGGCTACTAACCAATATTAGGTTGATTTTTTTGAATCTCCTTTATTAATAAGAATTAAGCAACTAACCTCATTCGTTTTCAAAGCGAATGAGGTTTGTTTTTGTTGTATCCTTTGCTCTTATTCTAGACCTAATACAATAAAAACGGTTACTCATACCGTTTTTTTGACCATTTATGGATTTTTATTGAATTTGAATTAGTTTATTTAGATTTTTGTATTGACTTAGTGTGTCAATTTCAGAGGGAATAGGAATATCAAATAAACTATAAGTTGTAAAAACATCGGATTGGTTTTATTTGAATTCAATGATATCTGTATTAAATTTAGATGAAATGTGGAAAACAGGAATAATAATTTAAACTAGGTTTGGATGGATTATGAAGTTTAGCATAGTTTTTTTAGCTGTTTTTTTTATTTCAATTTACTGAATTTTACTGAGTTTTTTTTGATGGAATACAATGGGATTATTGAAGGAATTATTTTTATATAATTTTTGGTTTTTGTATTTAAAAGGAGTCTTAATAGTACAAATGAATGTTTGTTTTTTATCTTTGTAATCAAAAATAAAGATTTTCTTTACTCACAAGATTGTGAGTAGGAAAGGCGAAGCCGTGTAGAATTGTCATTCATTTAATTTGGGTTAGAAAAGGGCTGTTTGTTAATGCTTTAAGGTTTAAGGGTTTAAAATTCATTGGGTTTTAGTTTTGGATCAGATTGGCAGTTTGCACTCGAAAAGACAGAGGGAATGAGAAGCGTTTTTTATAGTTATATAAAGTTTTAATATTATACAAGCATTATTATGGTGAACTTAGAATCAAAAATTTACATCGCTGGTCATCGAGGTATGGTGGGTTCCGCGATTTGGAGAACACTTATTGCCAAAGGTTACACCAATTTGATTGGAGCCACAAGTAGTGAATTAGATTTGCGAAATCAGCAAGCGGTTCAGGATTTTATTTCGGCAGCAAAACCAGATGTTATTATTGATGCAGCAGCTAGAGTAGGAGGGATCTTGGCTAACAATAATTATCCCTACCAATTCATCATGGAAAATATGCAAATTCAAAATAATTTGATTGACTCGGCTTTACAAGATGGAGTTGAAAAGTTTATTTTCTTAGGAAGTTCATGTATATATCCTCGACTTGCGCCTCAGCCATTGAAAGAAGACTTTTTGCTTACGGGTGATTTAGAGCCTACAAATGAATGGTATGCCATTGCTAAAATCACCGGTGTAAAAGCATGTCAAGCGATTCGCAAGCAATTCGACAAGGATTACGTCAGTTTGATGCCTACTAATTTGTACGGCACTTACGATAATTTTGATTTAAATACTTCGCACGTACTTCCAGCGATGATGCGAAAATTTCACGAAGCCAAGGAAAATAATCATGCTCCTGTAACCCTTTGGGGCAGCGGAACACCCTTAAGAGAATTTTTGTTTGTGGATGATATGGCCGAAGCGGTTGTTTTTGCATTGGAAAATAAATTGCCAGACTATTTGTATAATATAGGAACTGGAGTAGATTTGACCATTAAAGAACTGGCCGAAACCATTCAAAAAATAACAGGACATCAAGGCGAAATCATTTGGGATGCCACTAAACCAGACGGGACTCCACGTAAATTGATGGATATTTCTAAAATGCACGAACTGGGTTGGAAACACAAAGTAGATTTAGAGCGAGGCATCCAAATGACTTATGATTGGTTTGTGAAGAATGTTGAGAATGTGAAAAAAGTGGCGTTTTAAATAATGGGTGAATCGGTTAGCCTTCTCCCTCGACATGCTTGGGATCTACTAGCTCAGGGTAACGCGTTAATCGATTAATGAAAATTTTTAATGTAACACTCAATTAACAAGTTAACCAATAATTCATTAACCAAATTAAAAACACAAATATTAGACATATATGAGCACTACTAAACAAAAAACAGCACTAGTTACAGGAATTACAGGTCAAGATGGATCTTATTTAGCTGAATTATTATTAGAAAAAGGGTATCAAGTTCATGGAGTTAAAAGACGTGCCTCTTCTTTTAACACTCAAAGAATTGATCATATTTATCAAGACCAACACGAAACAAATGTTGATTTTAAATTACATTATGGAGACTTGACGGATTCTACTAATATTATCAGAATCATTCAGGAAGTACAACCAGATGAAATCTATAATCTTGGAGCTATGTCACACGTAAAAGTTTCATTCGATTCTCCAGAATATGTGGCTAATGTGGACGGAATAGGTACTTTAAGAATATTAGAAGCGGTACGAATTCTTGGTCTTGAAAAGAAAACCAGAATCTATCAAGCCTCTACATCAGAATTGTATGGAGGTTTAGCCGAAAATAAAAATGCAGCAGGATTTTACGATGAGAATTCTCCGTTCTATCCCCGTTCTCCTTATGGTGTAGCCAAGATATATGGTTTTTGGATTACCAAAAACTACCGTGAAGCTTATGATATCTACGCTTGTAATGGAATTTTGTTTAACCACGAATCGCCAAGACGAGGAGAAACTTTTGTTACCCGAAAAATTACTATGGCCACTGCTGCCATAGCTTTGGGGAAACAAGATTGTTTGTATTTAGGGAACTTGAATTCACAACGTGACTGGGGACATGCCAAAGATTATGTAGAAGCGATGTGGAGAATTTTGCAACAAGATAAAGCTGAAGATTATGTTATTGCCACAGGAGTAACCACTTATATTCGTGATTTTGTACGTTACTCTTTTGCTGAAGTTGGTATCGAATTGGCTTTTGAAGGTGAAAATGAAAATGAAACTGCCAAAGTAGCGGCTTGTAACCATCCTGATTATCAATTGCCAATAGGTACCGTGGTGGTTCGAGTAGATCCACAGTATTACCGCCCTACAGAGGTAGATTTGTTGATTGGGGATCCCAGTAAGTCTAAAAAATTGGGTTGGACACCTCAATATGACCTAGCCGGATTGGTTAAAGAAATGGTAGCAAGTGATTTGGAAATTTTAAAAAGGGTTAGATAGAGAGTTAATTGGTTAAAAGATTATTGTTAAAAGGTAATTATTCTAACAGAATTATTAATGTTACTTTCATTTAACAAGTTCATCGATTAAGTCATAAAGCAAACTAAAAAAAATACAAGCAGCTCATCGTGTAGCTAAAAATACTAGAATTCTTTAAATTCGAAATACGTAGTATAGTAGTTTGGTATTTATGAGTTAATAGTAAACCTAAATTAATAAAATGAAAAAAATAGTAGTTATTGGTTCGGGAATTTCCGGGCTAAGTATTTCCCGAATGCTTTCAGATGAATATGATGTTGAAATTGTTGAAAAAGACCCAAAGTTTGGAGGTTTAATAAAATGCGAAAGAATAGAAGGAAATCTATTTCATCGTGTAGGCGGACATGTATTTAACAGTCGCAATAATGTAGTTTTAGATTGGTTTTGGAGTCATTTTGACAAGGATAAGGAGTTTTTAAGCGCAACTCGTAACGCAAAGATTAGATTGAATGGCGAGTTTGTAGGTTATCCTATTGAAAATTACCTCTATCAATTACCTGAACAGCAATTGAAACCGATTGTCAATGAATTAATGGACAAATTATCGGAAGAGAAACTTCAAACTACTGATTATTCCAATTTTAAAGATTTCTTAATTGGTAATTTTGGCGAGGAACTTTATAAACTTTACTTTGGACCCTATAATACTAAAATTTGGAATGCTGATCTAGCAGAAGTTCCTCTTGAATGGTTGGATGGAAAATTACCAATGCCTAAATTACGGGAAGTATTATTGAGTAATATTTTAAAAAATGAAGAATCGACAATGGTTCATTCTACTTTTTTTTATCCCCGCAGAGATGGTTCTCAATTTATAGTAAATAGGTTGTCAGAGGGATTGTCAATTAATTGTTCTTATCAAGTTCAGTCAATCGATTTTATAGAAAATAAGGGATTATCCATTAACAATAATGATAAAATTGTAAATGCTATAGTTTATTGTGGCGATGTAAGACAGTTAAGTGAAATTGTTCATATAAAAGACGATGCTTTGCAGTTAGCCATGAAAAATGTTACTGATTTAGTTTCTAATGGAACATCCAATGTTTTATGTGAAACAGACGATAATGATATTTCTTGGTTGTATTTACCAGAAGAGATATTTAAAGCTCACCGGATCATTTACACTGGTAATTTTAGTGAGACCAATAATGAAGGTTCTAACCGAAAAACTTGTGTTGTAGAGTTTTCTGGGAAACAAGATCAGCAAGAAATGATAAAGGAGTTAGGTAATTTACCTGGAAATTTAAAGCCACTCGCTTTTAATTATGAACCTAATTCTTATATTATACAAAATCATAATACTAGGAAAAATATTGCTCTCCTTAAATCATTATTAAAGCCTTATGGAGTTTTTCTTTTAGGTCGTTTTGCGGAATGGGAGTATTATAATATGGATAAATGTATTGAGGCAGCTATGGAACTTAAAGAAGAAAACTTTTAAATAAAAAAATATTTAAATAGGTCAAAATTTAATTTTTTTCAAATAGTTGCAATATGAAAATAAAAGCCTTAATCTCAGAAAGGAGATTAAATAAAAAAGCTCATATGGATTTAGTTTATGAGTGGGAAGATGTATTTGCTGAAAAGATGAATTTAGAAATTGAAACACCTTCCTCTATTTATTTATTTATTAATAGACTTTTTAGAAAATTCAATTTTGATTTTTTGTGGGTTTTTAGGAATACCACTAAACTTATGTTTGTATTAAGAGCTAACAAAACAAAATCTGACGGGTTTAATTCAAGAAAAGTTATACCAATGATTATAGATTTTTTTGAAAAACAAGAGGATATAAAACTGTTTTATGAAGGTTTTAAGAGGCATAAATGTTTACTGATATCAAGTTTAGAAGCCTATGAGTTTCTTATGAATAATAGTGTTGCTGTTCCTAAACATACTAAGCTATATCATTTTCCTTTATCAATTCCCGATCTTTATCGTATTGAACCCACTGTTAAGTTTACTAAAAAATATGATTTAGTATTATTAGGAAGACAGGATCCAGTTTTGGAGGAATTTGTGAAGATTTATAGTTCAAAGAATCCAAATTTTGTATACGTCTATCGTATTATGGAGCAAGACGGATTCAAATATTATACTTCAAAAAATGAATTTTTAGCGAATAACAATTCAAGAGAATTTTATTTTGAATTGATGAAATCATCCAAAGTTGGACTATATTCTACTCGCGGTTTAAGTGAAACAGTTACTAATGGATTTAACCAAGTTACCCCAAGGTTTTTCGAATTATTAACTTCGGGTTGTCATGTTTTAGCCCGTTATCCTAAAAATCCGGATACCGATTTTTTTAGTCTAAATGAATTTTCAGAATCAATTGAAAATTATGAACAATTTGAAAAGCAGATGACTTATGCTTTGACACACGAAGTTGATATAAGAAAATATGCAAATTATTTGAATCAACATTATACATCGAGAAGAGTTGAACAGTTAAAATTGATAATTAAAGACATCCAACACCTTAATTAAATTTCACAACTCTTATTTTATTTACAAGCAAGAAAATTATTATTTTAATTGTCTATTTGATGATCATAGAATGTTCTTTAACGATAAAATAAAAAATCATATTACTCATTTATTTAATGAAAAGAGTTACGGAACTTGTAAAACAAATTGTAAAGCATAAAATTTTTCAAAATTTTTCTTATTTATTATTGGGAAATGTTGGAATGCAGTTATTGAATCTGATAGCTGTGATGATTATTGCCAAAGTATTTAAGCCTGAATTGTTTGGGGTTTATTCGTTTATGATGGCTCAGTCGATGTTATTGGCAGTAATTGCTGATTTGGGAATACGCACCATTTTAATTCGTACTGCTGCAAATGGTAGTACTCCAATCTTAAATAAATATTTAAGTATTGCTACTATTTCTGGCTTAATTGGAAATTTATTTTTATTTAGTATTTACCTGATCTATAATTTATTTTTTGGGGAATTAGTTTTTTTTCAGATAGTATTAATTAGTTTATATAGTGTTGTTTTATCCTATAGTAACAGTTTAGAAAGTGTTTATTTGGGCAAACAAAAGATGTTGCCTGCTGTAGTGACTAATATATTGACCTCTATATTTTGGTTGTTTTTTGTGGTTTTTATTTTAAATGGAGCCATATCAATTAATTTATTCTTTTTAGTTTTTATTTTAATTTTTGCATTAAAACCACTTATACTTTTAATTATACTTTACAAAAAGTTTAACTTTCAATTTGAGATTAGCAACTTCAGATTAGATTTTAAATCGGTTTTTTTGCCAGCTATACCTTTTTTGGGTTTAGCTTTAATTTCATTACCCGCTAATAATTTAGCTAATAACTTCTTGGCTTATAATTCCACCTTTGAGCAAGTAGGTTTTTTTACTTTATCACAAAAATTTACATCTCCAGTTTCAATGGTTTTGTCTATATTGTTTTCCTCACTTTTTCCAAATTTTTCTATATTATGGTCTGATAATAGAAAAGATTTTCAACAAATTATTTATAAAAGCGTCCCTGTTTTCATTCTTTTTGGTACATTTTTGGTGGCGATTTTTTTAATGATTATTGATCCTGTTTTCAAAATGTTTTTTTCAATTCAATATTATAGTGTATTATTAATATTAAAATTTCAAATATGGTATGTGTTTCTGTTTGGCGTAGCTAGCTTAATAGGTACTGTGTTCACTGCGATGAATCAAGATAAATTACTATTCAAAATGGCAGTTTTAAACAGTGTAATTATTACGCCAGTTTTATGGATTGGGAGTTATTATGGAGGTTTTGGTCTTTCTGTAGGGTATCTAATAGGTTTTACAATTTTTTTGATTATTGAATGGTTTGTTTTTTCAAAGAAATTAGAAATGCCAATAAAAACTAATTATGTGTGGTTATTTCCAATACTTGTATTTTTTATCTATAATGCATTCTATTTTTATAATTTATGATAAATAAGAAATTCTATTTAGTAGTTTATGTATTCCTACTTATTGTTTATACTAGGTTTTTTGAATTTAGACCAGCGGAAACTCTTTTTATTAGGTCAACTGTTTTAGTGTTTTTTGTTCTTTTAGCTTTTACTATTAGGAGGCTTACTTATGAAAAAGGACATTTTATCAAACCAATTAAATTAATTATTTTTTCTTTTTTTCTTGCTATTATTCCTAGTGCTCTATTTTGGAGTCAAGATATATTTCAAAGTCTTGTCGCTATTGCTCCCTATTCTTATTTTTTATTGTTTTTATTTTTAATTGAGGCAAGAATCAATAAGGATGTTATTATAAAGACATTACTTGTTTTAGCTTATGTTGGTTTAATTTTATTTTTGTACCAATTTTTTTTCACAACAACAGTTCTCTTTGGTGGAAAGGAAGAATTTTTAGAAGATAGAGGAGTGATTCGTATTTTGTTTCCTGGAGAAGGGTTTACGTTTTTTGCTCTATTTTACTATTTGAATAAATTGAGTAAAAAATTCAAATTAAAACACCTATTATTATTATTGCCTTTTTTGGTGATGATGTTAATGCAAGTTACTCGTATATATATATTGGCTTTTGGTTTGATTGCGATTTATCATTTTATGATAAAATCAAAAGTTAAATATCGTATAGGTGGAATAATAATTTTTTTGGTATGTTACTTATATTACAACAATACTGAAAATGCTATTGTTAAAGGGATTCGAGATGCAACTGAAAATGATGTTGAACAAAAAGAAGATTATATTAGACTAATTGAAGCTGAGTATTTTTTATATGAGTTTTCAAATCATACTACTACCTATTTATTAGGGAATGGAGCCTATAATTATAATTCTTCTTACGGAAAAAAAATATTGAGCTTGAATGAAAATGAACACTTTTTTTTAGAAGACATAGGGATTGTTAAAGGCTATATTCTTTTCGGGATATTATTTGTTTTTGGATATATTTTGATCTTTATAAAATCATTTACTATAAAAATACCCCATAATCAGTTGTATCTTAAATATTATATTTGGATGATTTTGATATTGTCATTTACCACTAGAGCCAATACCAGTGCTGGATTTGGAGTTGTTTTAGTGAGTGTTTTGTATCTATTTGAGTTAGCCTATCTTGAACAGAATAATTTAATTGAAACAAAAAGTACGGGTATGTTAAAAAGAAATTTCAAACAATACAGTCCTTCAAAAACTTAAAAGCAACTTAACTGTTTTCTATTATAAATTCACGGTCTTTTTTTTTGTAAAACTCAGTACAGTCGGAGATCAGATTGACACGATAAAACAAATAAGATTTAATAATACCAAAGTTGTTTTGTCAGATATACTTTGATTGTAATTTTACTGTTGCTAATTATAAATACAATTGAGAATGAAAAATTATAAAAGATTGACTTCTATTTCTTCAAGTACACTTAAAGCAAGTAGTTTTGATACTTTGTACGAATGGGAAAAAATTATTTCGGAAAAACTGAATTTAAAAATTGAAAAACAAAATAAGGTTATCACTTGGATTTATCGTCAAATAGAAGTCAGGTTAAAAATGAGAGATCTTTTTCATTGTTTAGTCCCAAACTCTTCTATTTCCTTATTATTTGTGATGAAAGCAAATACTCAGAAATCTTGTAGATTAACTAAAAATACAATTCCTGTAATCATTGATTTTTGGTTGGCTGAAAATCAGTTGAATTCCTTTTATAGTAATTTTAAACATTGCCCTTTAGTTCTGATAACGAGTGCAGAGGTTTATCAGTTTTTGCTTGATCATAATTGTCCTCTAAATATAGCACATTGGCCATTATCCTTACCTGATTATCCTAAATTATCTCCTGATGCAGTCTTTGATAAGAAATGGGATTTAGCATTGCTGGGACGCACCAATCCTTATTTTTTAAATTTTTTGGAACGATATTGTGAAAAGCATCCTGATTTTGAATATGTGCTAGGTACTAATAATATAGACAATCGATTTTTTTATACCAATAAAGGAAAGAAAGTTGGACATGCTATTGGCAGAGATGCTTATCTAGATATTTTAAGGGCAACAAAAATTTCATTTTATACCACTCCCGGTTTGGATTTAGCAAAAACGGAAACCAATTTTTTCAATCAAGTTACGCCAAGATTTTTAGAATTGATTTCTGGGGGGTGTTTAGTAATGGCTCATTATCCTAAAAATGCTGATACAGACTATTATGAAATGGATAGCTTCTGTAAAGATATAGATTCATATGAAGAATTTGAAAAACAGCTGGACATCTTGAGGGATATTAAAGCGATTCCAATTAAAAAATACTCGGAATATTTAAGCAAACATATTACTTCACAAAGGATAAATTTATTTTTGAAGCTTTTAGAGCAAAATCTAATAAAAATATAAAATAGGATGATTATAAAAAGATTAAAGAGAGCTAAATTAATTTTTTCAAGGCATAAAATAGCATGGAGATGGATTTTTCTTAATTCAATTGTTACTCCAATGTATTCAAAGCATTTGCGTGCATTTATATTACGAAAAATGGGATCTAAAATTGCAAAAGGAGTTTCTATTTATAGAAATTGTTATATTTGGGATGGTTCAAAAATAGAAATTGAAACGGGTTCTACTATAGGCTTCAAAGTTCATTTAGACGATCGCAGAGGCATAAAAATAGGTAAGAATGTTACAATTGCTTCAGAAGTAATGATCTGGACGTTGCATCACGATTATAATGATATTCATTTCAAAGCGATTGGTGCCCCAGTGATTGTAGAGGATTATGTATGGATTTGTTCTCGGGCTATTATTTTACCTGGCGTTACTATTGGAGAAGGGGCAGTTATTGCTTCAGGATCTGTAGTTACTAAAGATGTAGCTGCTTGGACAGTTGTAGGTGGGGTTCCTGCAAAAAAAATATCCGAAAGAGAAAGAAAACAATATGATTATACTCCAAACGAATATTGGATTCCTTTTGTCTAGAATAAAAAAAAATCAATTTAAAAATAAGTATTCAAAAGTGCATTTTGTTTTAATGAATTTACTCTTTAAGAAAATTACCAATTAAATTATAGGAATGAGATTGTTATATTATACTAAGCCACCTTTTTTAGATTGTGATTTACCTTATTTAAAGTCGCAAAAGGAAAATATTAGTGAATTGTATACAATTATTGATTTACCGTCTTTTTTCTTACGTTCTTCAGTATTGGATATTGCCAAACAAATCTCAAAACCTGGAATATTTAAAGCTTCTCAATATAAAGAAATTATTTTTTTTGAAGATTACTTGGATCTCGATAAAACGTATGTTGTTAATAGGACTAATAAAAAAGTATTTTCGGTATCCAATCTAATATTGAATTTTAAACTCTTTTTTTTTATTTTAAAAATAAGACCTACTATAATTCATTCCACAGTATTTTATGATTTTCAAGAACTTTTTTTGTATTTTTTTAGAAAAAAAACTATTGTAACAGTACATGATCCTTTTCCGCATTCGGGAGAAGGGAATTTTAGAAAATATTTTTTCAGAAAATTAGGCTTTACTTTACTCAATAATTTTATTATACTCAACAAAAAGCAAAAAACACAATTTATTGCTACCTATAAATTAGAAAACAAAAATGTTTACGAAAGTAATTTAAGTATTTACAATGTTTATAATTTATATTTAGGGCAATTTTCTGAAAATAAACCACTGAAAAGTATTTTGTTTTTTGGCAGAATATCTCCATACAAAGGAATAAACATACTACTAGAGGCTATGAAATATGTACACAGCATTCATCCAGATGTAAAACTTATTATAGCTGGAAATGGCGAATATTATTTTGATAAGACTGAATTTGAACAATTAGATTATATAGAATTCCGGAATAGATACATTCCTAATGCCGAATTAGTAAAGCTTATCAAAGATTCTCTATTTGTTGTTTGTCCTTATATCGACGCAACGCAAAGTGGTGTGGTAATGACTTCATATGCGTTTTGTAAGCCTGTAATTGCGAGTAATATTGGAGGATTATCAGAGATGGTTATTGATAAAGTAACAGGTTGTCTTGTAGAACCTAATGACATCATTGAATTGCAAAACTCTATTATTGAATTAGTGTCTAATAAAAAACTATTAGACACAATGGAAAAGAATGTTTTTGATCATTTTCATCAAGGACAAAGAGGTTGGACTAAAATAAGTAAAGATTTATTTATAGTTTATAACACAATTATTAATGATAATAAAAAATAATTTATATGAGCCGAAAAGCAAGAGTTATAGCCTTTTATTTACCTCAATTTCATCCAATTCCTGAGAATGACGAAAATTGGGGAAAAGGATTTACAGAATGGACAAATGTTGCACAAGCAAAGCCTTTATTTAAAAATCATGACCAACCTCGCATACCTGCTGATTTAGGTTTTTATGATCTTCGACTTCCAGAAATTCGTGAAGCTCAAGCTCAAATGGCTCAGGAACATGGTGTTGAGGGTTTTATGTATTGGCACTATTGGTTTGGAAATGGAAAAATGTTATTAGAAAAACCATTTCAAGAAGTTCTTGCTTCTGGAAAACCCGATTTCCCTTTTTGTTTAGGCTGGGCAAACCATTCTTGGTCTACAAAAACATGGGTAAAAGATAAAAAATTGAAAAGGGACAAGATGATAGTGGAGCAATTATATCTTGGAGAAGAAGACTATCGCAAACATTTTGATTATGTTTTACCCGCTTTCAAAGATGAACGATACATTACAGTTGATGGATGTCCCATTTTTGTAGTTTATGATCCGTTAGCGATACCCGATATTGAAATTTTTATCAAAATATGGAGAGAAATGGCTTCTGCAAACGGACTAAAAGGGATTCATTTTGTGGGGTTGAGATCTGGACGCTTAGCTAATTTAGATAAAATTCTAAATATGGGATTCGATGCTGTAAATTCAAGAGGAATGTGGGAAGCTGAATGTGCCGCAGTAGGTAATAAATGGTTGAAAATGCTTAGAAGTCAAATTTCCTTCAAATTAGGTGGTGCTGTATTGCAAAAATATGAATATGAAGATATCATAAAAAATCTTTTTTCAGAAGAAGAAAAAATAGAAAATGTTTATCCCACTATTTTACCTGGATATGATCGAACTGCTCGTTCCGCTAGACAGGCTATAATTTATCATGGGAGTACTCCAAAACTCTTTGGTAAACATGTTGATATGGCAATAAAACTAATTGAAAACAAAAAGGATGAACATAAAATTGTTTTCTTAAAATCTTGGAATGAATGGGGGGAAGCCAATTATATGGAACCCGATTTGAAATATGGATTAGGCTATTTGAAAGAACTTAAAAAACGAATTTTTGGAAATTAAGAAAACTTTGAGCATACCATTTGTTCTTTTACAGTTGTTATAATAAGGCCTATTTGGTATCATTATTATATTAAAAAATATAAATTGAATTTCATCTAAGAGTTAATAGACAAAATATTTTGGTTATTAATTTTTTATAGTAAAGAAAAATGAAAATATTAGTTACCGGAATAGCTGGGTTTATAGGCTTTCATGTTGCCAAAAAGCTATTAGAGCAGGGCTTCGAGGTTTTTGGCTTTGATAATATCAATGATTATTATGATGTGAATCTGAAATATGCTCGTCTGCAAGAATTGGGATTGGAAAGAAACTCTATAGCAACAAACCAACAGGTTCAAAGCAGTAGCTATCCTAAACTCAGGTTTGCCAAGTTGTCTTTGGAAGATCGCTCTGTAATGGAAGACTTATTCAGGACGGAACAATTTGATTTGGTTTGTCATTTAGCAGCTCAGGCCGGGGTTCGGTATTCGTTAGAAAATCCGCACAGCTATGCAGAGAGTAATTTGATAGGTTTCTTGAATATTTTGGAGGGCTGTCGTCATAACAAAGTAAAGCATTTGACTTATGCTAGCTCGAGTAGTGTTTATGGATTGAATGAGAAAATGCCACTTTCAGCAACCAATTCTGTCGATCACCCAGTAAGTTTGTACGCCGCCACCAAAAAGGCCAATGAATTGATGGCGCATTCGTACAGTCATCTTTATGGCATGCCCACTACTGGTTTGCGATTTTTTACGGTTTATGGGCCATGGGGACGACCTGATATGTCCCCAATTTTGTTTGCGTCGGCTATAGCCTCGGGTAACCCTATCAAGGTTTTTAATCATGGTAAAATGATGCGGGACTTTACTTATATCGATGACATTGTTGAAGGTATTTTGCAAGTATTGGTTGCACCTGCCACATCCAATGCGGATTGGGATGCTTTGAACCCTAGTACAGCAAGTTCAAAAGCGCCCTACCGAATATATAACATTGGCAACGCCACGCCAATAGAATTGATGTATTTTATTGAAACTATCGAAAAGGCTATGGGGAAAGAGGCTGCAAAAGAGTATTTGCCGATGCAAGCTGGAGATGTTCTGAAAACATTTGCCGATGTATCGGAGTTGGAGCAGCAATTTGATTATCATCCGACCACCTCAGTTGAAGAAGGAGTGCAACTGTTTGCAGATTGGTTTAAGAAATATTATAAAGCATAAATTTTTAAAAGTAATATGAAAATTGCTTTAGTCAACTATCGTTATTTTGTTTCAGGAGGCCCTGAACGCTATATGTTCAATATCAAAGAGGTTTTGGAAAAGCACGGACATATTGTGGCACCTTTCAGTATCAAACACAACAAGAATATTAAGAGTGACTATGAGCCTTATTTCTTAGATGCTATAGGGACAGGAAATGAAGTGTATAACCACGAATATCCTGCGGATTTAAAAACTAAAATTCAAGTCGTGGGTCGTATGCTTTATTCTTTTGAAGCCAAACGAAAGTTTAAGCATTTTTTGAAAGAAGTTCAACCAGATATTGTTTATATTCTTCATTTTCAGAACAAGCTATCCTGTAGTATTATTGATGCTGCTAAGGAAATGAATATTCCTGTGGTGCAACGGATTTCAGATTTTGGGCATATTTGCCCGAATGCTCATTTATATAGGGAGAAGGTCGGTATATGTGAAAGTTGCACGAGTAAAAGTCTTTTTCAAGCGGTAAAACACAAATGTATTTCAAATTCATATTCGCATTCCGCATTAAAAGCATTTTCATTGGCCATAATGAATATCAATCGAGTTAAAGATAAGGTTGATGGGTTTGTTTTTCCTTCTTCATTTACAAGGAATAAATATATAGCAAAAGGATTTGATGTAAAGAAAACATTTCATATTCCAACTTTTTTCAATGCAGAACAATTAGCACAAAGCAAGGAAATTAGATACGGTAATTTTGCCGTTTATGTAGGACGACTAGAGAAAGAAAAAGGTATTGAGACATTGATTAATGCTTTTCTTAAAACGAATCACAAACTTAAAATTATAGGATTTTCAAATGATAGTTATGAGACTTCTTTAAAAAATATGGCTCAGGGAAGAGAGGATCAAATAGAGTTTATAGGTAAATTGGATTTTGAAGAAATTTCACATTATCTACAAGAATGTTTATTTACAGTAGTGCCCTCAGAGTGGTTTGAAAATTTCCCTAATACGGTTTTAGAAAGTTTTGCGTTTAAGAAAGCGGTTTTGGCAACGAATATTGGTTCTTTACCTGAAATTGTAAATGAATCTAATGGATTTTGTTTTGATTATGCTTCGTCTGATTCTTTGAGAGAAAAGATTAATTATATGTTTTCGAACAAAGAGGAAGCTCAAATCAAAGGAGAAAACGGATTTAAAGATCTAAGTGCTAGTTATTCAGCCGATTATCATTACAGCCAACTTATTTCTGTCTTTAAAAGGATTAAAAATAATTAACTCTTTTAAACCTCGGTATTGTAATTATTTGATTTTTTTGATTGTCCGCAATTACCTATAATTGAATTAA
>NZ_VJZR01000008.1 GCF_007097365.1 Flavobacterium franklandianum | reverse complement strand
AAACTATGGAAAGACTAATCGTTGCTGGAGTTAATCATCGATGGAATGAATTATAGGTAGCTAAACGGACAAGCATAATAAATATAATGCTATTGGCTTTAGCCAAATTGTTTTAAATACAAGCCCCAAAAATGAAATTCCTTTATTCCATTCTTTTCCTTTTACTATCCTCCTCTACCCTATTCTCCCAAACCAAACTCCTCTCTTGGAACATAGAAAACTTGGGGAAATCAAAATCAAATCAAGAAATCACTTTCATAGCTAATACGCTAAGAGATTTTGATATTGCGGCGATTCAGGAAGTTGTGGCGGGTGATGGTGGAGCGCAAGCTGTGGCGAAACTCGCCGACGAACTCAATCGGAAAGGAAGCAAATGGGATTATGTCATCAGTGACCCAACGAGTAGTAGTGCTTATAAAACGGAACGATATGCTTTTCTATGGAAAACGAGTAAAATCAAGAAAATAGGAAAAGCTTGGCTCGAAAAAAAATACCATTTAGAAATAGACCGAGAACCATATTTTTGTACGTTTCAGTATGAGAACAAGCAATTCACTGTGGCTAATTTTCACGCTATCACCAAAAACAGACAGCCTGAAACGGAGATCAAATATTTTAAATTCTTGCCTGAGGAATACCCCAATCTGAATTTGATTTTTGTGGGTGATTTCAACTGTCCGCAATCGCATACGGTTTTTTACCCTTTGAAGAAAATGGGGTACAAATCAATCCTTATCAATCAAAAAACATCTTTGAAAAAAGAGTGTAAAAATGATAATTGTCTCGCTTCTGAATTTGACAACATGTTTTATAATGTTTCGAAAATTACTAGACTCCATTCAGGAGTTCTTCCTTTTTACAAAAATTTCTATTCTCTAAAGGAAGCCAGAGTGATTTCAGATCATATTCCCATTTGGTTTGAATTTTCCTTAAATTAATATTGAAAAAAAAGTGTTTTCTGTAGCAAAACTTTCTAATATTAGACTGTTACAATCATTTCATACAATCCTTTTTGTATATTTATTCCCTACGAAAAAAACCTACTTATATGAACAAAATTTCTATTCTAGCCCTATGTTGTTTTATTACAATTACCTCCTTTTCTCAAACCAAAAAACTAACTCTCGAACAAGGTGTTTTAGAACAAAACAGACAGTTTAGAGCCGATAAACTAATAGGATTTCAGTGGATTCCAAACACCACTAGTTACACTTATTATACAAATAATTATACCAAAATGGTTGCTGCTTCAGGAATAGATTCTAAAACTACTGAAATCGTAACTTTAGCTGATATTAATACAGCTTTAGGAACAAAATTGAAAAACTTTTTTGGCATTCAATGGATTGATTCTAATGCGCTACTTGTCAGTGAAAACGGAAAATATTATGCTTACCTGACTACTTCAAAAAAAGGGACATTGATGCAAGAAAAGAAAGCCACTTGCAAAAACCCAACCTTTGACACAAAAAAACGCAACCTCGCTTTTACTGAAAATAATAATCTCTATTTCTACAATGTCGATAATGAAATTATTACGGTAACGAATGAATCTAACGAAGCCATCGTTTCGGGTCAATTTTTTGCGAGAAGTGAATTTGGAATTAGTAATGGAATTTTCTGGTCACCAAAATCAAACTTTTTAGCTTTTTACCAAAAAGACCAAACCGAAGTTGCCGATTATCCTTTGCTTGACATCAACGAAACTCCAGGAAAATTAGTCAATATCAAATACCCTATGATTGGTCAAAAAAGCGAAAAACCAAGAGTTGGAATTTACAATTTGGCCAGTAAAAAAACAGTTTTCATTTCGCCAAAAGGCAATTCAGATGATTATTTAACTAATCTTTCTTGGACTCCAGACGAAAAACAGGTTTTGATTGCCGAACTCAATCGCGGTCAAAACGATATGTCTTTGAATGTTTATGATGCCCAAACTGGAAATTTCGTCAGAACTATTCTAAATGAGAAAAACGATAAATGGGTCGAACCCGAAGTTCCTGCTTTTTTTCCAAGTACTACTTCCAATAATTTTGTTTGGATCAGCGAAAAAGACGGATTCAACAACTTGCATTATTACACTATCGAAGGGAAATTAATCAAACAATTGACTCAAAATAAATTCCCTTCACGAGATATTATCGGAAGCAATGCTGCTGGAACAGAAATTTACTTTAAATCCACAGGCGAAAATACAACCAATATGTTGGCTTATAAAGTTGACTTAAATGGCAAGCAAACCCTAATTACTAAAGAGCAAGGCGTTCATACTTGTATTCCCAATTTTGACGGAAGTTATTTTTTTGATGAATATTCCAATCATTCGACTCCTTCAAAATCGTTGATGTACAACAAAAATTTGAAAGCCACCACGCTTTTGGAAAGCAGCACTAAATTTACTGATTACCAAATGGGAACTTCTGAGGTCAAAACCATTAAATCAGCCGATGGAAGCACTGATTTATATACTCGATTAATCAAGCCTAGCAACTTCGATCCTACCAAAAAATATCCCGTTTTTGTGTATGTTTACGGTGGACCACACGCTCAAATGATCACCAATTCCTATTTAGACGGCGCCAATCTTTGGATGTATTGGATGGCAGAACAAGGTTATTTAGTCTTCACTTTGGACAATCGTGGCTCGGATAATCGTGGTTTTGCGTTCGAAAGTGCGATTCACGGAAGATTGGGAGTCAACGAAATCGACGACCAAATGGAAGGCGTTGACTATTTGAAATCTTTGCCTTATGTTGATGCCAATCGATTGGCAATTCACGGTTGGAGTTTTGGCGGATTTATGACCACTTCCATAATGTTGCGAAAACCCGATGTTTTCAAAGTGGGTGTTGCCGGCGGACCCGTTACTGATTGGAAATATTATGAAGTGATGTATGGCGAACGTTATATGGATACTCCAGCCGAAAACCAAAAAGGGTTTGACGAAGCCAGCACCTTGAACTATGTGAAAAATCTAAAAGGAAAATTGCTCTTAATTCACGGAACCAGTGACGATACTGTTGTAATGCAAAACAATTTGGCCTTACTCAAAAAATTCATCGAAGCCGAAAAACAGGTGGACTTTTTTGCTTATCCCATGCACGAGCACAATGTAACTGGCAAAGACAGAGTCCATTTGATGACCAAAGTTTTGAATTATGTGATTGAAAATAATAAGTAAGTAGTGAAACTTATATAATGTCGTATTTTGATTTTCCTAAATCAAGAAGAAAGCTTATAAATAAAAGGATTTCTAAATCTATTTATGCGACAATAAACGATTCCTTTTACTTCGTATTCAACATAACAAAAAAACACCTGAAAGGTTTTGGAAACCTTTCAGGTGTTTTTTTATTGAATTAGGTTTTGAGTTTTTTCTTTCTCGCTGCAGGGAATAATACATTATTCAAAATCAATCTATAGCCTGGTGAATTGGGGTGCAAATCAAGCACTGTAACAGGATCACCTACTCGATGCTGATAATCTTCGGGATCGTGTCCTCCAAAAAAAGTGTACATTCCTTTGCCTTTTTCGCCGTGAATGTAACGCGCTTCGCGATTGAGTTCACAATTTCCCATAATCAACACATTCGATTTTATAAGATTCGGGTCGAAAGCCGTGGTTTGTCCCATAAATCCTTTTACCAATTGGGTATGATTTTGACACAACATACTCGGAATTGGATCCCATTTGGCCGAGAATTCCATCAAAGTAAAGTAATCTTTCTCCATCGGAATCAAGACTCTCTTTTCGGTCATATCAATATTCGAAAACTCATAATGTTCCGGTTTCCGATCTAAAATAAAATCTTTGAACGCAAAGGAATTCGCATAATTAATTTTGGATTGGTAATTGGGTTCGCTCGCATCGCCATCAAACATGGGTTCACAAATATCAACTCCATCGGCCGCTAACGCAATATCAAAACTATCGGTAGCAGAACACATGGCAAACATAAATCCGCCGCCAATTACGAAATCCCTAATTTTTTTGGCAACAGCTCCTTTTTCTTCAGACACTTTTTTATAACCTAATTTGGTGGCCAAAATTTCGGATTCTCTCTTTTGTTCGATATACCAGGGTGAATTTCGGTTGGAACCAAAAAATTTTCCATATTGTCCCGTAAAATCCTCGTGGTGTAAATGCAACCAATCGTAAAGTATCAATTGGTCGGCTAAAACTTCTTCATCATAAATGGGTGTAAACGGGATTTCGGCATAAGTCAAAACCAGAGTAACAGCATCGTCCCAAGGTTGCTTTCCTTTGGGTGTATAGACCGCGACTTTTGGTGCTTTTTCGAGTACAACCGCTTCCATATTTTGTGAAGGACTAGCTATTTCGGCTAAAATCTGATTTGTTTCAGCATCGCTCAAGACTTCGAAACTTACTCCTCGAATTTGACATTCTTCCCGTATTTCTGGAGCATCGGCTAATAAAAAAGAACCTCCACGATAATTGAGCAACCAACTGGCTTTGTATTTTTTTTCAATGCACCAATACGTAATTCCGTAAGCTTTCAGATGATTTTGCTGCGTGGTTTCGTCCATTGGCAATAAAACAAAAGAAGCTTTTGCCGAAAAGGAAATCAGGATTAAAACAAGAAAAACCTTTTTGAAAACCATTTTTAGAATATTAAGTATCAAATATAATGGTTTTTAATTTGACCTAAAGCATCAGGCAATTCACTTTTATTTTTTTTTAGCCAAGAATTTAGCTCATTGAATCTTATTTAATTAGTATTCACTGATTTTCAATTCACAAAATATCACAAATTCATAATGTCAAAATTTGTGCACATTCGCGTAATTCTTAGCTGCTTTATTTCTTTTATTATAAGCGAATAATATACTAATGCGTAAAAAGTCGATAATAAGTAATTTTTTATTTATTTTTTAAAACGGCATCTCGTCATCATCTTCCTCGTTCAAATTACTTCCAAAAGCTTCGTTGGGAGAAGGGAGATTTTTGGTTTGAAATGGATTATCGTCGTGATTCATTTTGGATGGTAAATCATCAAAATTACCTCCGTATTCCTCAATATTATCAAATTTACCGAGGTGACCAATAAATTTCAAACGAACGTTTTCAAGAGAACCATTACGGTGTTTGGCAATTATAAATTCAGCTTGTCCAGCCGATGGTGTTTGTTCATCATCGTCCCATTCGTCAATTTTATAATATTCGGGTCGGTAAATAAACGATACAATATCGGCATCTTGCTCGATCGCACCTGATTCACGAAGGTCGGAAAGCAAAGGTCTTTTGCTAGAACCACGGGTTTCAACAGCACGAGATAACTGAGATAATGCAATCACAGGAATATTCAATTCCTTTGCCAATGCTTTTAAATTTCGGGAAATGGTTGATATTTCTTGCTCTCTATTACCACCACCTTTTCCGTTTCCGCCGGCAGTCATCAATTGCAAATAATCGACAATGATAATCCTAATTCCGTGTTGAGAAGCCAAACGTCTCGCTTTTGCTCTTAAATCAAAAATAGAAAGTGAAGGTGAATCATCAATAAAAAGAGGTGCTTTTTCTAAATCTTTAACTTTAGTATTAAGTTGAGTCCACTCGTGAGGTTCAAGTTTTCCTGTTCGAAGTTTTTCTGAAGACAAACCTGTTTCTGACGAAATCAACCTTGTAATCAACTGTACGGAAGACATCTCTAAGGAAAATAATGCCACAGCGTGTCCAGAATCTATAGCAATATTTCGAGCCATTGAAAGTACGAAAGCCGTTTTTCCCATACCCGGACGAGCGGCAATAATAATTAAATCACTAGGTTGCCAACCCGATGTAATCGCATCCAATTTTGTAAAACCAGTCTCTACTCCACTCAATCCTTTTTGGTTTCCAATTTCTTCTATTCGTTTTTTGGCTTGTAAAACTAATGTTTGAGCAGTTTCGGAACTCCGTTTTATATTTCCCTGAGTTACTTCGTACAACTTAGATTCGGCTTTGTCTAATAAATCGAATACGTCTGTGGTTTCATCATAGGATTCTTCGATAATATCCGATGAAATTCGTATTAAACTGCGTTGAATAAACTTCTGGAGAATGATTCTGGAGTGAAATTCTATGTGCGCAGAGGATGATATTTTTTGGGTAAGCTGAATTAAGTACAAATCACCTCCAGCCAAGTCTAATTTTGCGTTTTTGCGCAGCTGAGCCGAAACTGTTAATAAGTCAATAGGTTGTGTATCTGTAAACAACTGAACGATAGCTTCAAAAATATATTTATGGCCTTCTTTGTAAAATGCGTCGGGTTGCAAAATGTCTATTACATCATCTACCCCTTTTTTGTCAATCATCATAGCACCAAGCACAGCCTCTTCTAGGTCGATAACTTGAGGTGGTAATTTTCCTTTTTCAAGGTTTATTATAGTAGTTTTATCTGTTCGAATTGGGTTTATATTCTTAACGTTTTCCATAGAACGAAAGTAAGCAAAATTAAAAAAAGAAGTCCAATGAGTTATTACAAATAATTGTTAATAAACAATCTTTATTTGTTCATAAGCCAAAAAAAATCCGAAACGATAAGGCTTCGGATTTAAGATGATTTTGTAAGAATTTATTCTTTAAATTCACCCATTTTACTGTATTTATCCATCCTTTGAGCGACTAGTTCTTGTGTTGATAAGTCTTTCAATTCATTAAATCCTTTGATAATATATTGCTCCACTGTTTTAAAGGCAGTTTCTCTATCAAAATGTGCTCCACCTAATGGTTCTGGTATAATATCATCGACTAATTTTTGTCTTTTCATATCCGAAGAAGTCAGTTTCAAAGCTTCGGCTGCTTGTTCTTTGTAATCCCAACTCTTCCATAAAATAGACGAACAAGATTCTGGAGAAATAACCGAATACCAAGTATTTTCCATCATATAAACTCGATCTCCAACACCTATTCCAAGTGCTCCACCTGAGGCACCTTCACCAACAATAACCACAATAATTGGCACTTTTAAGCAAACCATTTCGAAAATATTTCTGGCGATGGCTTCCCCTTGTCCACGTTCTTCAGCTTCAACACCAGGAAAAGCTCCCGGAGTATCAATAAAAGAGACTACTGGAATGCCAAATTTTTCTGCCATTTTCATCAATCGCAACGCTTTTCTATAGCCTTCTGGATTGGCCATTCCAAAATTTCTATATTGACGCGTTTTAGTATTGTATCCTTTTTGTTGGCCAATGATCATAAAAGATTGCCCACAAATTTTTCCTAAACCCCCAATCATTGCTTTATCATCCTTGAACCCTCTATCACCGTGAAGTTCAAGGAACGTATCACCACAAAGTGCTCTTACATGATCTAAAGTGTAGGGCCTATTGGGGTGTCTTGACAATTGTACTCGTTGCCAAGCCGTAAGGTTTTTATAAATTTTCCGTTTGGTTTCTTCTAGTTTTTTGCTGATTTGTTTGCAAGTATTGGTCACATCAACCGCAGATTCTTGCCCAATTACAAGGCATTTATCTAACTGATCTTCAAGCTCTTTTATTGGAAGTTCAAAATCTAAATATTCCATTAGTTATATTAGTTTGTGTTTTGATTTGAAGTGCAAATATAAAATTTATAATTATCAAAAACGTATAATTCGCATCTAAATACTAACAATTTGACACTTAAACTCTTTTATAAAAATTATTTTCTATTTGACAGATAATGCTTGAAAACTCCGTTTAGGATTACCGTAATGACAATTAGAAATGCTCCAATATAAAACGGCATACTCATTTTTTCTTTTCCACCAATGATAAAAAAAGCCAAAATAATACCATAAACAGGCTCTAAACTAGTGGTTAGCATTATGGTATAAGGCGAAAGTACTCGCATCACTTTTACTGAAGCTGTAAAGGCATAAGCAGTACAAATCGAAGACAAAATAAGCAGATAAATCCAATCCTTGGATGTCAAAATAAAGAAATTGACATTAAATTTATGGGTGAATAAAAAGTAAATCGTAATAAAAAAGACTCCAGCAAGAAATTCATAAAAGGTTATTACCGAAGGTTCGTGTTTTTCGATTAGCTTTCCATTCATTAAAGTAAATAGTACTCCAATAATTATCGAAGCCAAAGCATACATAATTCCTTCAAGATAATTGATTTCGACCTGCAAAATCATTCCCAATGCTGCAATAATTATAAGTCCAAAAAAAACTTCGTACCAAAGAACTTTTCGACCATAAAAAATAGGTTCTAAAATAGAAGCAAAAAAGGCACCTAACGAAAAAACTGCCAAAGTTATGGATACATTAGAAACATGAATAGCCTCGAAAAAGAAGATCCAATGAAGTGCAATCAGTAATCCGACAAAAATTAATTTGAAAAATTCTTTGATTGGAATTCGAAAAGATTCCTTTTTGAAGAGAATAAATAGGAATAAAAATACAGACGCTAAAAGCATTCTATACCAGACCAATGCATCTGCCTGAATAGAAATTAAGGCACCTAATATGGCTGTAAAACCCCAAATAAATACAATTAAATGAAGATTTAAATAACTTTTTAAATTACCTTTTTGCATTTCGTAATAATAATATGGCCAAAATGCCGAAAACGATATTCGGAAACCAAACGGCCAATAAGGGTGGAAAACTAGATTTTTCGGCCAATGTTCCGAAGATTTTATCAAAAAAAACAAAGGAAAAAGCTACTGCTATCCCGATGGCTAAACTCAATCCCATTCCGCCTCTTCGCTTCATTGACGAAACCGCAACAGCAATAATAGTAAGAATAAATGCCGATACTGGAATACTGTATTTCTTATACAAAACCACTAAATACACATTGATATTGGATGAACCACGCTTTTTTTCTTTCTCAATAAATTGGTTCAATTTTCCAAGATTCAAGGTTTCAGCGATGTAAACTACTGGGGTAATGTCCTCTAAATCAAAACTGAATTTCGCGTCCTTTTTGTCCGCTTTTTCAAGTTTGTCATCTAATCCTCCAACGGTTCTTTTGACATAATCATACATTGTATAATTTTTCTTTTTAGGATTCCATTGTATCCTTGAAGCCGAAATTTTATAAGCCAATTTGTCTTTGGTGAATTTTTCGTAAGTGAAATTATAAGCCGTTTTCGATGCCACATCAAAACTATTGACATAAATATATTCGTCATTACTAATTTGTCGAAAAACATCGGTATTCTTGCCTCTCATAGCTTCTTTTCCATCGCCTCTGAGATAGGTATATCTAAAATTATTAAATCCTTCGCTTGACTTTGGAACGATAAAAAAGCCCATTAACAAAATAAAAACAGAAATAATAGATGCACCAATTATATAAGGCCTTAGAAATCTAGTAAACGATATCCCCGAACTTAAAATAGCAATAATTTCAGTATCATTGGCTAATTTTGAGGTAAACCAAATCACCGACAAAAACAAAAATATCGGAAATAATAAATTGGTGAAATAAATGGTAAAATGATAATAGTAAATCAAAATTTCCGTGAATGGAATTTTGTTTTCTATCATTTTATTGATCTTTTCCGATACATCAATTACAATTCCAATAGGTGCAAACAAAGCCAACATCACCCCAAAAGTGGTCAAGTATTTTTTTAGGATGTATTTGTCTATTATAGTTAACATATATTTTGTTTCAAGTTTCAAGTTTCAAGTTTCAGGTTTCAAGTTCTCTCGAAACCTGAAACTTTAAACCTTTTTTTAAAGTCTCTGACTCATATTACGAACCATCATTTCTTTCCAAGTTCTAAAATCTCCTGCTAAGATATGTTTTCTTGCCTCACGAACCAACCACATATAAAATCCAAGATTGTGTATCGTAGCAATTTGTTTTCCTAAGTACTCATTGGCTGCAAACAAGTGGCGTAAATACGCTTTTGTATATTCTGTATCCACAAAAGTATGACCCATTTCGTCTATTGGAGAGAAGTCATCTTCCCATTTTTTGTTTTTGATATTGATGGTTCCGTTTGCGGTAAACAACATTCCGTTTCTGGCATTTCTAGTTGGCATCACACAATCGAACATATCAATTCCTAAGGCAATATTCTCCAAAATATTGATTGGAGTTCCCACACCCATCAAATAACGAGGCTTGTCTTCGGGAAGAATTTCACAAACCACTTCGGTCATCGCGTACATTTCTTCCGCAGGTTCACCTACCGAAAGTCCTCCAATAGCATTGCCTTGCTGACCTGAATTAGCAATATATTCAGCCGATTGTTGGCGTAAATCTTTATACGTACTTCCCTGAACAATTGGGAAAAAAGTTTGCTCATAACCATATTTAAAAGGTAATTTATCCAAATGATTGATGCATCTGTCCAACCAACGATGCGTCATTTTCATCGATTTTTGCGCATAGCGATAATCGCAAGGATAAGGTGTACATTCGTCGAAAGCCATAATAATGTCAGCGCCAATGGTACGTTGAATTTCCATCACATTTTCGGGTGTGAAAAAATGGTAGGAACCGTCGATATGCGATTTAAATTTTACGCCTTCTTCCTTAATTTTCCGGTTGGCCGAAAGCGAATACACTTGGTAGCCACCAGAATCGGTCAGAATATTCCTGTCCCAGTTCATAAATTTGTGCAAACCTCCCGCTTTTTCAAGAATTTGAGTTTGCGGACGTAAGTATAAATGATAGGTATTTCCGAGAATAATATCCGGATTAATATCGTCTTTCAATTCGCGTTGATGCACTCCTTTTACCGAAGCAACGGTGCCCACAGGCATAAAAATTGGGGTTTCAATAACACCGTGATCCGTAGTAATACTTCCTGCTCTGGCTTTGGTATGTGGATCTTTTTGTAATAAATCAAATTTCATAAATCTTTTTTCTCCCGACTGTTCGGGTGCGCAAAGATAATTTATTTAAGATTTAGTCCCGACACTTCGGGAAAGGATTTAGGATTTTATTTAACATTAGTATTTTGAACAGATAATATACTTAGTTGCCTATTATGTTTTATTGCTCATGAAAAGTATCTTTCTCCCATCTTTCAGGATTGGTTTCAATATAATTACAAATTCTTTCATAAGCTGCATCATCCCTAATGATATAATCGTGAAAAGAACGTTGCCAAGCAAATTCTTTATTTCCCAAAAGATGAATTTGTTTGGAAGATGTGGTTTTATACGCTCCTATCAATTCAGATAACGACTTGATTTTTATTGATTTATCCATCACTAAATCCGAATTAATTTCAATCACTCCGTGAACGTGATTGGGCATAACAATAAAAGAATACAAAACAATATATGGATATTGATTTGCTAACCATTCCCATTGATTCTCTGCAATTCCCCCAAATTCATTCAAATTCATTTTCCGAATTGTATGATTTGGATTATCGATATCATTTTGATTATCGATTTGTAGGGACAGGTCGCGACCTGTCCCTACATCACCAAAACAACATATTTTATTATGCACGCAAATCGTAACGAAATACAAATTATTTTGCGAATAATCATAACCCAACATTCGATTGCGTTTTCTATTTTTCATACAAATAATTTATTATTACTATCCTGTACGGACAGTACGGATAGGTTGTGACCTGTCCCTACGGCTTTAAAATTTCCCCAATCTTCAACGCACATTTCTCGCCATCAATCGCAGCGGAGATAATTCCTCCGGCATAACCTGCACCTTCTCCACAAGGATACAAGCCTTTTATTTGAAGGTGTTCCAATGTTTCTGAATCTCTGGGAATGCGCACTGGCGAAGAAGTTCTCGATTCTGGCGCGTGAAGAACGGCTTCATTGGTCAAGAAACCACGCATTGATTTTCCAAATTCGACAAAACCTTCCCGTAATATTTGGGTAAGAAATCCGGGGAAAACTTCGCCCATTTCTACCGAAGTCGTTCCAGGAACATAAGACGTTTTTGGGATATTAGAGGATACTTTATTTTGGGTAAAATCGACCATTTTTTGGGTAGGAACTTTTTGGGTCTGACCCGCCAAATGCCAAGCCTTTTGTTCGATACTTTTTTGGAATTCCATTCCAGCCAAAGCACCAAATTTGGCAAACGGCTTGAAATCTTCGAGTTTCAATTCGATAACAATTCCAGAATTGGCAGTAGCTTGATCTCTTTTGGATGGTGACCAACCATTCGTAACTACTTCGCCGGGACTTGTCGCACAAGGCGCAATCACGCCGCCGGGACACATACAAAAAGAATACATTCCCCTGCCTCCTACTTGCTTCACGATGGAATAAGGTGATGGTGGCAAATGTTCCCCACGATAATCGCAACTGTATTGAATACTGTCAATTAATGATTGTGGATGCTCGGCTCGAACGCCCAAGGCAAATGCTTTGGCTTCGATAAAAATTTGTTTTCTATCTAATAATTCAAAAATATCTCGCGCAGAATGTCCTGTGGCTAGGATTATTTTGTTGGCAAGAATCGTGTCTCCGTTTTTGGTCACAATACCTTGCACTTCGTTATTTTTGATGAGGATATCGGTCAATCGGGTTTCGAAAAGGACTTTTCCTCCCATTTCGATAATTTTCTCCCGCATATCCTGAATGATTTGTGGTAATTTATTGGTTCCAATATGCGGATGGGCATCGACCAAAATATCTTGTGAAGCTCCATAAGCGACGAATAACTCCAAAATTCGTGTTACATCGCCTCGTTTTTTGGATCGCGTGTATAATTTTCCATCCGAATAAGTTCCTGCTCCGCCTTCGCCAAAACAATAATTGGAATCTTCATCCACAATATGATCCACATTGATGGCTTTTAAATCCCTACGACGACCTCGAACGTCTTTTCCACGCTCGATTACTATTGGTTTTAAACCCAATTCTATCAATTGCAAAGCGGCAAATAATCCCGCAGGACCAGCGCCCACAACGATAACTTCTTGTGCGTTTTCGACATTTTTATATTCAGGAAGTTCGATTTTAGCTTCTTGAATGGGCTCACCAACCAAATAAATAGTGACTTTCAAATTGAATTTCACGGCTTTTTGGCGCGCATCAATCGAGCGTTTCAGAATCGAAATATGTTGGATTTCTTTGAAATCGACCCGAATTAATTTGGAAATATGTTGTTTGAGCAACAGTTCGTTTGTAGCTATTTCTGGCGATACTTGAAAGAGAAGATCTTGAGGCATTTTGCAGTAGATTGAGTTATTTGAATCCAATAACGAAATGCAAAAATAGTACTTTGAAGTGAACTTTACTTAATGATTACAAAATCCATTTTCAAATTTTGAAATTCGGCTTTTTTCAAATTAGACTTTGTAACTTTACAGTCTAAAAACATTCAAAATGTCCAGACAAATAAAACTAATATGGGATTTTCGTGGTCCTGCTTCAGCAAAAACGGCCGAACATCACGAAATTCATTTGAAGGAATATATCATTGCCGAGAAACTGTCGCCCAATATTACCGGTTTTGAAGTTCTTAACGAAATGTATGCGATTGCTTATATGGTCGTTACCGATGAAACAATGATTCAAGTTCGAGATGCTTTGAAACCGCATCGTGGGGAAGTTTTTTAGTTAACAGATTGCCAGTTAGCAGTTAGCAGTTAGCAGTTAGCAGTTAGCAGTTAGCAGTTAGCAGTTAGCAAAAAAACGAAAATGCCCTGAAATGTCAAGACGTTTTCGTTTTTTTTATATAGATGTTTAACCTTCTTAATCTGAAATCTGAAATCTGAAATCTGAAATCTGAAATCTGAAATCTGAAATCTGAAATCTGAATTTAATTCGCCACTTCGCTAATAAATTTAATTCGCATCAATCGCAATTCGTCAATGTCATAATCGCCGTCAAATTCTTTGAGTGCTTCTTCGATATTATCGGAATGGGATTCCATAAAATAGTCGTGAATTTCTTCTTGCTGGTCATCGTCTAGCATTTCGTCAATCCAATACTTGATATTTAATTTAGTTCCAGAATTTACTATCTGTTCCATTTCGGTGATCAAGGCCTCCATCGTCAAACCTTTGGCGGACGCTATATCGCTGAGTGGTAATTTTCTGTCAATGTTTTGAATGATGTACAATTTATTTATTGAATTGGCTCCTGTCGATTTTACAACTAAATCTTCGGGACGAATAATATCATTCTCCTCAACATATTGATTGATTAAGGTTATAAATTCTTTGCCATATTTCTTGGCTTTTCCTTCTCCAACTCCGTGAGTATTGATTAACTCATCCATCGAAATTGGGTATTTCAAAGCCATATCTTCGAGTGAGGGGTCTTGAAAAACTACAAACGGAGGAACACCAAGTTTTTTGGCTACTTTTTTACGTAAGTCACGCAACATTCCCATCAAAACTTCATCGGCAACGCCAGTTCCTTTTGCAGCCGTTACGATAGCTTCATCTTCGGATTCGTTGTATTCGTGATCTTCGGACATCATAAAAGAATTTGGTTTTTTTATAAAATCCAATCCTTTTTTCGTGATTTTCACCACACCATACGTTTCGATATCTTTAGATAATAATCCATCAACTAATACTTGTCGCAATAATGCCATCCAATATTTTTCGTCATGATCTTTACCCGAACCAAAAAATGATTGAATATCAGTTCGATGCGCTTTTATCACTGCATTTACACGACCAATAAGTGTAAATACCACTTCTTTGGATTTATAAATATGTTTGGTGTCACGAACGACTTCGAGTAATTTAACCACTTGTTTTTGGGCTTCAACCTTCACTTTTGGATTGCGAACATTGTCATCCATATCGCCACCTTCTCCGGTTTCATTATCGAATTCTTCACCGAAATAATGCAAAAGAAATTTTCTTCTTGACATCGAGGTCTCAGCATAAGCAACTACTTCCTGCAATAACGCAAATCCAATTTCCTGTTCGGCAACCGGTTTTCCTGATAAGAATTTTTCGAGTTTTTCTACATCTTTATATGAATAGTAAGCCATACAATGACCTTCGCCACCATCACGACCAGCACGACCCGTTTCTTGGTAATAACTTTCTAATGATTTTGGAATATCGTGGTGAATCACAAAACGCACATCGGGTTTGTCGATTCCCATACCGAAAGCAATTGTAGCCACGACAACATCTACATCTTCCATCAAAAACATATCCTGATGTTTAGCTCGAGTTTTGGCATCTAAACCGGCGTGATACGGTACAGCGCTAATTCCATTTACTTGCAAAACTTCGGCAATGGCTTCTACTTTTTTGCGACTTAAACAATAAATAATTCCTGATTTTCCTTTATACAACTTTATGAAACGAATAATATCCGATTCAATATTTTTAGTTTTAGTACGCACTTCATAATACAAATTAGGTCTGTTAAACGAAGCTTTGTAAGTTGTTGCATCAACCATATCCAAGTTTTTCAAGATATCTTCCTGAACTTTTGGCGTAGCTGTAGCGGTAAGTCCTATAATAGGAACACTGCCTAATTGCTTGATAATATGTTTTAGATTTCGATATTCAGGTCTAAAGTCGTGTCCCCATTCTGAGATGCAATGTGCTTCATCAATAGCTACAAAGGAAATGGGGACAGTTTGAAGGAACGTTACATATTCTTCCTTGGTTAAAGATTCGGGAGCCACATACAAAAGCTTGGTTAAACCTGAAGTAATATCTTTTTTGACTTGAGTAATTTCTGTTTTTGTAAGGGAAGAGTTTAAAACATGAGCTACTCCATTTTCAGAAGACAAACTTCGTATAGCATCAACTTGATTCTTCATTAAAGCAATTAAAGGAGAAACAACAATAGCCGTTCCTTCTTGAACTAATGCTGGTAATTGATAACAAAGCGATTTACCTCCGCCTGTAGGCATAATTACAAAAGTGTTTTCTTTATTGAGAATACTTTTTATAACTTGTTCCTGTAAACCTTTGAATTGGCTGAAGCCAAAATACTTCTTTAATTCTTTGTGGATGTCAATTTCGTTTGAATTCATTCTTTATTAATGGTATTTTATCTAAATTTGCGTTTCATAAAGATACTAATTTCTTTGGAACTCACAAATTTTTATAAAAATTCTATTTTGAACACAAAAGAAAATATTTTGATTTTGGCAAAAAAGACCATTCTCTCTGAAAGTGAGTCTATTGCAAAACTCATTGATTTCATAGACATTAGCTTTGCAGATGCCACGCAAATATTATTCAATTCCAAAGGCAGATTGATTGTTACAGGAATTGGAAAAAGTGCGATTATTGCTCAAAAAATGGTAGCCACATTCAATTCGACTGGAACACCTTCACTTTTTTTACATGCTTCAGAGGCAATTCATGGTGATCTAGGAATGGTTCAACCCAATGATATTTTGCTTTGTATCTCAAAAAGTGGTAATAGCCCAGAAATAAAAATTCTTGTTCCAATTTTGAAGCGTTTTGGCAATCTATTAATTGCAATGACTGGTAATACGACTTCGTTTTTGGCAAATGAATCCAATTATGTTTTGAATACCACAGTCGATGCTGAATCCTGTCCTCATAATCTAGCTCCAACTAATAGCACGACGGCTCAACTCGTTATGGGTGATGCTCTTGCAATATGCTTAATGAATTTGCGCAATTTTAGTCGTGAGGATTTTGCAAAATACCATCCTGGTGGTTCTTTAGGCAAAAAACTTTTGCTTCAGGTAAAAGATTTAACTGAAAACTCATTGAAACCAATGGTAAGTCCAGATGCTCCAATAAAAAAAGTGATTTTTGAAATTTCAGAAAAAAGGCTTGGAGCCACAGCGGTTGTCGAAAACGACAAAGTAATTGGCGTAATCACTGATGGAGATATCCGTAGAATGCTCAATGAAAATGATACTTTTTCGCATTTGACAGCCAAAGATATTATGACAAAAAATCCAAAAATGATTCAATCTTCTACAATGGTCGTTGAGGCGCTAAATATTTTAGAAGATTTTTCAATCACTCAATTAATTGTTGCAGACAATGACCAATACATAGGAATAGTCCATTTACATGATATTTTAAAAGAAGGAATCGTATAATGGGAAAAAAGCAATCTAAAGAAATGTCTTTTTTAGACCACCTCGAAGAATTAAGATGGTTATTAGTTCGCAGTACAATAGCCATTATTATAATGGCATTCCTCACCTATTTTGTAAGTGATTTTTTGTTTGACACCATTATATTTGGCCCAACAAGACCCTCATTTTATACCTATCGTGTATTTTGTGATTTATCACATCAATTAAACTTTGGAGAAAGTATTTGTATCGAAGAATTGCCTTTTATCATCCAGAATACGCTAATGGAAGGACAAGTAAATATGTTTGTTTGGATGTGTTTATTGGCAGGTTTCATACTCGCTTTTCCATATATCTTGTGGCAAATTTGGAGCTTTATCAGTCCTGCTTTATATGTAAATGAGAAAAAAAATGCTAAATTTTTTATCTTTGTTTCCTCTTTATTATTCTTTTCTGGGGTGCTTTTTGGCTATTTTGTGATTATTCCAATGTCGGTCAATTTTGTCGCAACATTCACTGTAAGTGAAATGGTTAAAAATCAATTTACTTTGGAATCTTATATCGGAATGTTTAAAACATCGGTTATTGCTGGTGGCTTATTTTTTGAATTACCAATAATTATATATTTTCTAACAAAACTGGGATTAGTAACTCCAGAGTTTCTGAGGAAATATAGAAAATATGCTATTGTCATTGTACTGATAGTAGCTGCCATTGTAACTCCACCCGACGTAGTTAGCCAAACGATTGTTGCCATTCCGATGCTGATTATTTTTGAATTGAGTGTAATAATATCTTCTATAGTTCATAAAAGAAAAATAAAAAATGAACAACTTAGTTAGAAGTTGGAATTTTGAATAAAAAAAAGAAAAATGAAGTTAAGAGCCGAAAATCTAGTTAAAACATATAAAGGACGAAGTGTTGTAAAAGGCGTTTCGGTAGAAGTAAATCAGGGCGAAATTGTAGGGCTTTTGGGGCCCAATGGCGCTGGAAAAACAACCTCTTTTTATATGATTGTAGGATTGGTAAAACCCAATTTGGGTCATATTTATCTTGACGATTTAGACATTACTGAATTTCCAATGTACAAAAGAGCCCAACAAGGCATTGGATACTTGGCTCAAGAAGCTTCTGTTTTTAGAAAACTTAGTGTCGAAGACAATATTTTGAGTGTTTTGCAACTGACCAAACACACTAAAGAAGAACAACAAGCCAAAATGGAAAGCTTGATAGAGGAGTTTGGTTTGGGACATATTCGCACCAACCGCGGCGATTTACTGTCGGGTGGCGAACGTCGTCGTACCGAAATTGCTCGTTGTTTGGCTACCGATCCAAAATTTATTCTACTAGATGAACCTTTTGCCGGTGTTGACCCAGTAGCCGTTGAAGATATTCAGAGAATCGTGGCGCAATTAAAAAATAAAAATATCGGAATCCTGATTACCGACCATAATGTTCAAGAAACTTTGGCAATTACAGACAAGACCTATCTAATGTTTGAAGGTGGAATTTTGAAAGAAGGGAAACCAGAAGAATTGGTAGAAGATGAAATGGTTCGTCGGGTGTATTTAGGTCAGAATTTCGAATTGAGAAAGAAGAAGTTGGAGTTTTAGTTGAACAGATGGCAGGTGGCAGGTCGCAGGTCGCAGAATAAAAATCATATTTCATACTAGATGTTTATCATTCTTAATCTGAAATCTGAAATCTGAAATCTGAAATCTGAAATCTGAAATCTGAAATCTGAAATCTGAAATCTGAAATCTGAATTTACTCCATCGTAATATACCGCAACTGCTCGACATCGCCATTAAAAATATTGACATCAACATTGCCTTTGATTCCTGAAACGGAAGCTTTTTCGGTGAATTGCCAGAACAACCAATCGGCTTCTATTTTCTCTCGATAAAAATTATAATTGGCAATCCAAAAAAGATAATCCGAGAAGTCTTCTTTTAAGAAATCATCATAGTATTTTTCGCCAGTATAAATAATTGGTTTTACTTTATAATGTGCTTCGACAGCTTTCAACCATCGCCTTAAACCAATTTTCAAACTGTCCAAAGATTGTCCTTTTGGGAGTTTTTCTATATCTAAAACAGGGGGTAAATCGCCTTTTCTCAGCCGAACTGTTTTAATAAAAAGTTTTGCTTGCTCCAATGAATTTTCGTTGGGACGATAATAATGATAAGCACCACGAATCATTTTTCTTTTTTTGGCGCCAAGCCAATTTTCTTCAAATTGCTCGTCTTCTCTATCATTTCCTGCAGTAGCACGAATAAAAACAAACTCAATAGGATAATCATTTTCTATGTTTTGGACCAAATCCCAATCGATTTTTCCCTGATATTCTGATAGATCTAAACCTATTGCCTTGCCTTGGTGTTTTTCTAAAACTTGGTAATTTCGAATATCCGAAATGCGTTTGGCTTCGGCTTGTTCATATTGTAGTTTATAGGATTTAAAACCCAAATAATATAATAATCCATTTCGATAATGATAGCCTACTCCAAGAAACAGCAAGATAAAAAAAGCAATTATAGAATAACTACGAACTTTTCCGGTGAAAAAGGAAGTTTTCTTTCTTGGTTTTCGTCGGATTGTGGTTTTACTTCGGCTAATTTTCCGTTTCATTAGATAACCTACTTTTTCAAAAATTTGTTATTAATAATAGACAACAAAACGTAAGTAATGATTACCAAAGGAATGGCCAAATACTGAAAGAAAATCAACAACAAAACACACAAACTCAAGAAGGCAATTTGAAGTGCATTTTTCTTGAAAGTAAAATCTTTTATTTTTAGGGAAAACAAAGGAATTTCAGCATTGAGGATGAAAGCGCTAAATAAAGTAATAGTCAACAAAACCCATTGGTTCGTTAAAATTTCTAACATAACCAAGGAATCCGAAAACTCCAAAACTAAAGGCAAACTCATAATAAACAAGGCATTGGCAGGCGTTGGCAACCCAATAAAAGAATCGGTTTGACGCGTATCAATGTTAAAATTGGCCAATCGGTAACACGAGCCCAAAGTGATAATAAATCCTAAATAAGGTATAATCTGATTTGCAGATGCGGGATCTTGCCCCTGTTTTAATAACCAAAACATCACAAAACCTGGAACAACACCGCTGGTAACCATATCTGCTAGAGAGTCTAATTGCAAACCCAACTCACCAGCAACTTTAAATAATCTGGCAAAAAAACCATCAAAAAAATCCAGAAAAATGCCAAGACTCACAAAAAAGAAAGCCATTTCAAAATTCAATTCAGATACGAAAACCAATGCAATACAACCACAAAAAAGATTCAGCAACGTAATGGTATTCGGAATGTGTTTTTTAATTTGCATTGTTATATAAATTAGATTATCAAAGTTCACAAATTTAATATAATAAGTGAATGAGAAGTGCGTTTTTTAAAAGAGATTTATTTTTTTGGGCTTCACAATTCTGAATGGGTTGTTAAAAAAGAGATTAGCTCGTTAAAAAATTATATTTTTGGAAAAAATTAAACAGTCCTCCGGTCTGCAAACAAATCTATGTTGAAAAAAAGCCAATTCTTCCTCCTCTTTTTGCTTTGCGCCAGTTCGTATGCGCAAACCGTGAGAAAGTATTCGAACGAGTTTATGAATATTGGTGTTGATGCCGCAGCTTTAGGAATGGCAAATGCTATGACAGCCAGTACTAGTGACGTGAATTCGGGCTATTGGAATCCCGCAGGATTGGTTCATCTCGAAGATCATCAAATGTCGTTGATGCACGCCAATTATTTTGCCAATATCGCCAAATACGATTATATCGCTTATGCAAACACCATAGATGACGATAGTGCTTGGGGAATTTCTTTAATCCGTTTTGGGGTTGATGACATCTTGAATACGACTGAATTAATCGACAGTCAAGGCAATATTGATTACAATCGAATTAGTCTATTTTCAACAGCCGATTATGGCGTTACTTTTTCGTATGCTCGAAAATTGCAAGTTCCCGGTTTTCAATACGGCGTAAATGCCAAAGTAATTCGAAGAGTAATAGGTAAATTTGCCAGTTCTTGGGGTTTTGGCTTTGATGCTGGATTACAATTCGAAAAAAATGATTGGAAATTTGGATTGATGCTTCGGGATATTACTACTACTTATAATGTTTGGAGCATTGACGAAGCCGAGTATAAAAAGATTGCCGATGCCATTCCTGGTCAAAATCAGGAATTGCCTGAAAGTACAGAGATAACGGCTCCAAAAGCACAATTGGGATTGTCCAAAAAGTTTATTGTTCGGTATGATTACAGTATTTTAGCTGCAGCCAATATCAATATGCAGTTTGCCAAAACCAATGATATTCTTTCGACCGATTTTGTGAGTATTGACCCGGCTTTAGGTTTTGAATTTGGCTATACCGACTTGGTTTTCCTGAGAGCTGGCGTGGGAAATTTTCAAAACATACAGCAAATTGACAATACCGAAAAAGTAGGCTTTCAGCCAAATATTGGTTTGGGATTCAAATACAAAGGCATCCAAATAGATTATGCTTTGACCAATTTAGGAAATCAAAGTGCGGCCTTGTATTCGAATATCTTTTCGGTAAAAGTAGATTTGGGATTTTTTAGAAACTAAACACATTCAAAAATGAATTCCTCCTCCTTAAAAAAAATATTCCTTTTTCTCTTTCTAATTGGAACACTTAATAGTTTTGGACAAGCAATTATCTTATCCAAAGATGCTCGTACGAGCGTTATTACTTGCGACACGGGCAACGAATCGTATTCGCTTTTTGGTCATACCGCCATCAGAATTACCGATTCAGAAAACAATCTGGATGTCGTTTATAATTACGGAGCTTTTGATTTTAGGACTCCCAATTTTGTAGCGAAATTTGCCAAAGGAGATTTGCAATATTTTGCCGTAGCCAATACTTTTTCGGACTTTATGAGTCAATACACTTATGAACAAAGGAGTGTTTTCGAACAGGAATTAATTCTTCCATTGGCTTATAAACAAAAATTATTCGATAATTTAACTGCTGTTTTAGCGTCAAGAGAAAGCTATTATACTTATAAGTTTATTGATAAAAACTGTACCTCGATGGTTGTGGACATCCTGAACAGGACTTTGGGAGCACAAATAATCACTAAGAAACTGGACACTGACAAAACCTATAGAAGTATTTTATTTCCTTATTTTGACAATTTCTTTTATGAAAAACTAGGTACAAGCATCATTTTTGGAACTAAAGTGGATCAATATAGCAATCATATCTTTTTGCCATTTGAACTTCACAAAAGTTTAGAACAAACTCAATTCAATAATAATTTACTTTGCAAGAAAAGCAAAATACTGTTAGAATTCAAAAAACAAGCGCCTAGTTCTTGGTGGAATAACATATATACTTACCTTGTTTTTCTTGGGCTTATCCTAGTTTTAAACAAAAAATATATCGATATTTTTTATCTTTTAGTAATGGGATTATTGGGAATATTCTTTGCTACCGTAGGCTTTTATTCTTATCACCAAGAACTGGCCAATAATTATAATGTGTTGCTATTTAATCCAACATTGCTTGTTTTGCTCTACTTTTTATTGGTAAAAAACAAAAAATGGATTATCTATGTAGCGGTTTTTAATATGGTACTTATTGGTGTTTATTTGATAGTTATGATAAATAAAGCCCATCTGCTAATTGCGCTACCGTTAGTGCTAACAAGTGCATTTATATTGGCAAAAATAACATTCAAAAACAGCAAACGAATACCTATAGTTATTTGATTATTGACCCCTATAAAACAAGACAGTACTAAATGTTTTAATAACAATATTCAAATCTAAAAAAATACTGCGATGCTTGATGTAATACAAATCATATTGTAGTTTAATCAAACTATCATCCATAGATTCGCCGTAAGAATAATTGACTTGAGCCCAGCCAGTAAGTCCCGGTTTTATTACGTGACGAGTTTCGTAAAAGGGCATTATTTCGGCAATTTCTTTCACAAAGAAAGGTCTTTCTGGTCGTGGGCCAATAACTGCCATTTCCCCTTTTAATATATTGACAAATTGTGGAAATTCATCAATCCTGGTCTTTCGCAAGAATTTTCCAAAAGGAGTTATACGGTTATCATTTGGACTCGAAAAAACAACTCCCCCTTTCTCAGCATTATTAATCATAGTCCTGAACTTGAGTATCTGGAATATTTGTCCATTTTTGCCAACTCGTTCCTGAGTGTAAAATAATTTACCTCGATTCCCAATAGCATTTCCAATAACAATTATAGGGATCAATAAAACGCCAAATAACAATCCAATTATAGAAATTATCGTTTCCATTATTCGCACATTCAGCAAATATAATTGATTATTATTACTGCGATTGAAAGGGAAAAATTTATAAAAATCTCTAGTTATGTAATGAAGCGGAATCCGTTGCATTTTTGCTTCATATACTTGTGTATATTCGCGAATCGTATTTCCAGATTCTAATAAATGAAGCAATTGTAAATACAAATCGGTAGTAATATCTTCGGTATTTTGTGAAGCTACAACAATTTCAAATAAGTTATTTTTATTCACAAACGTAACTAAATCGTCTATATGTATGTGTTGTATATAATGATATTCAAATTCATCATTTTTTTTTCTATCAGAATTTACATAGGCAACAATTCTATAATGAGGATCTGATTTTTCTAAGTCTAAAATTAATTCTTCGACTTGTTCCCGATTACACACCAAAAGAACATTTTGTACAAATCGACTGGAGGCTAAAAAATTAACATAAAACGTTCTCCAAATCAACAAAGTAAAAAGAAATGTGAAATAGAATGTTAAAATTTGAAACCTGTTTGAAGGTAATTCAGCAGAAAAAACTGGCGTCAACAAATAAAACAAAACAGTTGTTGATACTGTAAGAATTGCACTTCTCAATACCTGATACTGATTGCTAGCCACTTGTAAATCATAAATTTCAAAAACCGTTCCAATAATATTAATATAGAGTGCAAGTGCTATCGCATAATAATAATTAGAAACCGACGATTCAAGATATTGCAAATCTAATGAATGACCTACAAGATAGATTGCTACAAAAACAAATGTCACATCAAAAACCCTTAGCAACACTTTTCTCTCGGAAACTTCAAAATGTATTTTATTATTCTTATTCATTTTTGGTTGTACTGAATCTATTCAACTAGGACAAATCTACATAAACATACCATAAAATCAATAAAAAATCGACTAAAGACAAGTATTTATTGGCGAACGAAATTGAAAGGATGTGTTTATTGTTTATTCGATTTCTTATTGGGCTTTTTTTTAGATTTTTCGTATTTAAGAATAAAGAAACCTTATATATTACTGACACATTGAACGAATATAGGTTATAAATTGGCTACTTCATATACATAACGCTATCCAATTTGAATACTGATCTAAAACTGTTTTTTTGGAATATTTTTTTTCAATTGTTTTTTGAAGCTCTTTTCCAAAATGAAGACGTAAAGAATCGTTTTCTATTAATTTTACTAATGAATCATAAAACAATTGTCCTGAATTTGTTTCAACCGAAAACCCATTAATTCCATCTTGAATTACTAACGGAATTTCACCCACATTACTTACCACAACTGGCTTTTCATATAAACCATACTCTAACAGAGCCACAGGCAAACCTTCAGATTGCGAAGTTAAAATCCCTATTGTAGATTGTTCAAGAATGTTTTTTATATCATTTCTGGAACCGTAAACAAAAACAATGTCTTCCAAATTAAAGTCTAATATTAAGGCCCTAATTTGCTTAGAATATTCATCTTCAAAATCTTTTCCTACCAAATGAAAGGTCCATTCAGGATGAGATATTTTTATTTTTTTGGCTACTTCTAGCAATAAAAAATGATTTTTTTGAACCCGAAAATTAGCTAAAGATACTATTCGTTTACCTTGAATTCCTTGCAAAATGGTTTGCTCTGAAGCATTATTTTCATCCGATGGAAAATTGGGCAAATAAACAACATTTTTGAAATGCAGTTTCTGTTCAGCCCAATTTTTAAGATTTTGGTTCACTGCAATAATTCCATTAAAAAAAGGAAGAACAAATTTTAATGCTAAAGAAGGTCTTTTGGACAAAAACTCGCTGTCACCATAATGATCGTGCCAAATTAATTTTACTGTTGGATAGGTCAACTTCAAAAGAAAAGCAAGAAAAAAAGAAGTACTGTGCGCATGAATAATTTCAACGGTATTCTGAATTACAAATTTGCGCAATTTCATTACTGATTGAATATCAATAACGCTTTTCTTATTCAAAAAAAGATACGACACATTGCTATTTAATTGATTCAACAGTGGGCCTTCTTTTCGACTTATCACTAAACCTGAAAACGCCATTTCATTGGCAAGTGCGTTGGCATAATTTACCGCCATTCGCTCCGCTCCACCTGCTTCAAGAGAATCTATAATTTGAAGTATTCTCATCTCGCTAACAATTTTTTAATCTCTTTTTCGAAAACATCCAAAGTATAATATCGAGACCAATCACTCGCTTTTTGGCTCATGTTTTTAAAAAGAATTTCATCTTTCAAAAGGGTTTCTAATTGACGAACATCTTTCTCCAAATCCATTGCTATCAAAACGCCTCTGTCACCATAATCGAGCATAAACGGTACGCAAGAAACTTTGGTTGCCACAGGAACACAACCCCAAAACATGCCTTCGGCAATGGCTTTTGGCCAGCCTTCACTTTCCGATGGTAAAATAGCATAATGACATGATTCGTAAGCTTTTTTGACCGTTTCCTGAGTTTGATTTCCTTTCAGCCAAACAATATTATCCAAATTATTTTTACTAATATAATCTTCCAAACTTTTTCTCTCAATACCTTCTCCGTATAATTCTAATGCAACATTGTATCCTTTTTTATACAACATTTCAACTAATCTAATGGCATACAAAGGTTGTTTTCCCGAAACCAAAGCACCAACAAAAACAAAACCAATTTGGCTTTTGAAATCTCTTTGCATTATTGGTAATTTGTCGGCTTCTTGATAAGTAGCTGTAAAAAAAGGTTTGATATTTTTGGAACTTCCTTCCCATTCGCCGTACACCAAAACCTGCATATTTCTGGTCAAAAAAGTGGAACTCAAAATCCATTTTTGCAAACGATAGGTCAAAGGTTGTTTTGATTTTGGATCCCAATTTCCAGCATATTTAGCAGTTTTGGGCTTGTTAGGAAATAAAACCTGAACCAAACTCCCTATTAAACCAATATTTCCTGGACATCTTAAATGAATATGATCCGCTTTTTGCATGACGGAATAAATCTGCCAACTGATTTTTGGAATACTAATAATTGCCTTTACAATTGCTTTTACACTCAAAACATCAAAACTTTTGATGGCTATAAATTCAATGTTTAATTTCTCATAACTGATGTCAATGGATGTTTTTAGTGAATTGGATTTTGGGGCAACAATAAGTAATTTATTAGCATATTTTGCCCAAACATTCATTTCGCGAACATAGGGTGCGTAAGCAAAACACTGATTTTGCTCCAGGATATGTGGCACATGAGTGATGATGGCAAAAGTCATGATAAGTTACTAAGTTGCGAATAAAATTTATTGTGGTAAATGTATTGCTAAATCTAATGAATATCAACAGCTGAATTTAAATTTTATGGTCAACCCAATTTAAAAAACGCAACTGTAAAATTATGCAATTACAAAGAATCATTTCCAAAAAACTTACTACTAATCAAACGGTAACAAATGTTAACAAAATAGATTTTCAGATACCATAATAAATTGTATTTTTACCGTTCAAAATTTAGAAAAATAAATGGGCAAAATCATTGCGATTGCTAATCAAAAAGGTGGTGTTGGAAAGACAACAACCTCAGTAAATCTGGCAGCATCTCTAGGTGTTTTAGAAAAAAAAGTGTTGTTAATAGATGCTGATCCTCAGGCCAATGCAAGTTCTGGATTAGGGATTGATGTCAATACTGTAGAAATTGGAACCTATCAAATTATAGAACACAGCAATACTCCAAATGAGGCTGTCGTGAAATGTTCAGCTCCAAATGTGGATGTGATTCCTTCTCATATTGACCTTGTTGCGATTGAAATCGAATTGGTTGACAAAGCCGACAGAGAATATATGCTCAAAAAAGCGTTGGAAAGCATCAAAGACGAGTACGATTTTATTATAATTGATTGTGCTCCATCGCTAGGATTGCTTACTTTAAATGCTTTAACAGCGGCCGATTCCGTAATAATTCCTATACAATGCGAATATTTTGCACTCGAAGGATTAGGAAAATTATTGAATACCATAAAAAGTATTCAAAAAATTCACAATCCGGATTTAGACATTGAAGGTCTTCTTTTGACCATGTTTGACTCCAGATTGCGTTTATCCAATCAAGTGGTCGAAGAGGTACAGAAACATTTTAATGATATGGTTTTTGAAACAATCATTCAAAGAAATGTAAAACTAAGCGAAGCTCCAAGTTTTGGCGAAAGCATTATAAACTATGACGCTACAAGCAAAGGAGCCAATAATTATCTACAGTTAGCTCACGAAATTATAAAGAAAAATAGCAAATAATTTTATGGCACAAGCACTAAAAAAACAAGCCTTAGGAAGAGGATTATCGGCATTATTGAAAGATCCTGAAAACGATATAAAATCAGTAAATGATAAAAATGCAGATAAAGTTGTAGGGAATATTATTGAGCTTGAAATTGAAGCGATAGAAATCAATCCGTTTCAGCCAAGAAGTAATTTCAACGAAGATTCATTACGAGAATTAGCAACTTCCATCAAGGAATTAGGCGTAATTCAGCCTATTACTGTTCGGAAATTAGACTTTAATAAATACCAATTAATTTCAGGAGAACGACGTCTTCGGGCTTCCACTTTAGTTGGATTGACAACGGTTCCTGCTTATATTCGAATTGCAAACGACAACGAATCCTTGATTATGGCATTAGTTGAAAACATTCAACGCCACGATTTAGATCCCATAGAAATTGCACTTTCCTACCAAAGATTAATAGACGAAATTCAGTTGACACAAGAGCAAATGAGCGAACGTGTGGGAAAAAAACGTTCTACAATTGCCAACTATTTAAGACTTTTGAAATTAGACCCCATTATCCAAACCGGAATTCGAGACGGTTTTATCAGTATGGGTCACGGTCGAGCGATAATTAACATCGAAGATCAAGACATTCAAGCCGATATTTATCAAAAAATCGTGAGCCAGAATCTATCAGTTAGAGATACAGAAACATTGGTCAAAAATTATCAAGAAAGCTTAAAACCAACCCGAGGCGAAGCCGAACAGAGCGGAGCTAAACCTGAAACTAAAGCAAAAACAACATCTTTTGAAATTGAAGAGGCTCAAAAAACGACCTTCAATTCTTATTTTGGAACTAAAGTAGATGTTAAAGTAGTTGGAAATGGCAAAGGAAAAATTACTATCCCGTTTCATTCTGAAGAAGATTTCAACCGAATTATTAAACTAATAAAAGGGTAGTGAATAAAATCTATTTCATAGTTCTATTTCTTTTTACATTAGGAACCACGGCTGTTTTTTCACAATCGAAAACTGTAGCACCCCTGATTGCAAAAGATACTTTGAAATCAAAAGATATTGATCCCTTAACCCCAGCAAAAGCAGCTTTTTATTCGGCTATTCTCCCAGGTTTAGGACAGGCATACAACAAAAAATATTGGAAAATCCCTATTGTTTATGGAGCAATTGGGGTTAGCATGTATTATTATATCGACAGCAATCAAAAATACCATCAATATAGAGATGCTTACAAACGACGTTTAGAAGGCTACACTGACGATGAATTTAGTTATTATGACAACGATAGATTAATATCTGCACAGAAATTTTATCAACGAAATCGTGATTTATCTGCTTTGTTTGTGGTTGGTTTTTATGTATTGAATATTGTAGATGCTAATGTTGATGCGGCTTTAATACAATTTAATGTAAATGAAAACTTAACAGTACGACCCGATGTTTATATGAATGATGTAACATCTAGGGCAAATGTTGGACTAACATTTAACTATAATTTTTAACCTCCACACAAGCGTAAGCGAACTGGCGAAACAAACCCCTAAAAAGGGAATTAAAAAATAAATTTATACAACAAATGAAAATTGCACTTTTAGGATATGGAAAAATGGGTCAAACCATTGAACGAATTGCGCTGGAAAGAGGTCACGAAATTGTTTTGAAAAAAGATGAATTCAACACCTTTGAAGGACTTTCGAATGCCGATGTTGCTATCGATTTCAGCATTCCAGCGGTTGCTGTCGAAAATATAACAAACTGTTTTTATGCCAATGTTCCTGTGATTTCTGGAACCACAGGATGGCTAGACCGTTATGAAGAAATGGCAACACTTTGCGAAGAAAGGAAAGGTGCTTTTATATCCAGTTCAAATTTTAGTTTGGGTGTCAATCTTTTTTTTGGACTCAATGAATATTTGGCAAAAATGATGTCGAAGTTTAATTCCTATACAGTAGATATGGAAGAAATTCATCATACTCAAAAACTAGATGCTCCCAGCGGAACCGCAATTTCATTGGCCAAAGCAGTTATCGAAAACAGTGATTATACGAGTTGGACGTTAGAAGATGCAAAAGAAAATCAGATTCATATCGAAGCCGTGAGAACTGGAAATGTTCCCGGAACACATACTGTAACTTACAATTCAGCTGTTGACACTATCGAAATAAAACACACCGCACACAATCGTGATGGTTTTGCTCTTGGTGCAGTTATCGCCGCCGAATGGATAGTAGGTAAGCAAGGAATATTTACAATGAAAGATGTATTAGAATTAAAATAAACTTGTTTCAGGTTTAAGGTTTAAAGTTCCAAGTAGAACAACCTTAAACTTTAAACTTTAAACAAAATAATTATGACAACATATCAATGGTTTGTATTTTTCTTAATTGTACAAATAATTCACTTTTTAGGAACTTGGAAAATCTATGAAGCAGCCGGTAGAAAACGTTGGGAAGCTGCCGTTCCGGTATATAATGCCATCATTTTGATGAAAATAATTGGTCGTCCCACTTGGTGGACGTTTTTGCTTTTCATTCCAATCATCAACCTGATAATGTTTCCAGTAATTTGGACAGAAACCTTGAGAAGTTTCGGAAAACGATCTTCTTTAGACACATTTCTAGGAATTATAACTTTGGGTTTCTACATTTATTATGTCAATTATACTCAATCCCTAAATTACATTTCGGATAGAAGTTTAAACCCAGAAAACAAAACCGCTGATACTGTAAGTTCGTTACTTTTTGCCATCATTGTGGCTACATTTGTACATACCTATTTCATTCAACCTTACACCATTCCGACTTCATCGTTAGAAAAATCATTATTGATTGGCGACTTTTTGTTTGTTAGCAAAATGAATTATGGGGCCAGAGTTCCAATGACCTCAGTGGCTTTGCCAATGGTTCACGATTCGATACCATTAACAAAAATGAAATCGTATTTAAACTGGCCACAATTGCCTTATTTCAGATTGCCCTCTTTTCAGAAAATTGCTAAAAATGATATTGTAGTTTTCAATTGGCCAACGGACACAGTTTATCGATTTTTTGATAAATCAGGTAGAAAAGCTGTTCTAAAACCCATTGACAAAAAATCGAATTATGTAAAAAGATGCCAAGGTACTCCAGGCGATAATTTAGAAATAAAAGACGGTTTTGTTTTCATCGACGGAAAACCTTTAGTGCTACCAGAAAGAGCAAAATCACAATACGAACATACTGTTTACGCTGCAAAAGGAGTTTCTAACGAAGTTTTATTGACTACCGGTTCAACCGAATTTAATAGAGTTTACATCTTGAAACCAAACAGTGATGAACAAATAAATGCTGTTCAACCTTACATTTTGAATGCTTCCCAAAACCAAGACAAGTCATTTACTATAATGACTAGTTTTACAGGAATTCCATCCAAAGTCATTGAAAATTCAGGTATTTATGCTCAAGAAGTTTACGAAGCCAAAAACGATGTCAATCTTACTTTGAAAGCCGCCGCAGAATTGAGAAAAAACACTTCCATAGATTCTGTAGTCCGATTTATTGCTAAAAAAACTGCAACTTTCGACACCTCAATTTTTCCACACAACACCAATTGGACAATCGATAATTTTGGTCCAATTACAATTCCTGAACAAGGAAAAACAGTTCAACTTAACCAACAAAACTTACCACTTTACAAAAGAATAATTGTAAATTATGAAGGCAACACTTTAGAAAACAATGGTCAAACCATTAAAATAAATGGAGAGCTTGCCCAATCTTACACTTTCAAACAAAATTATTATTGGATGATGGGAGACAATCGCCATCGTTCAGAAGATAGTCGTTACTGGGGTTTTGTTCCTGAAGATCACATCGTTGGTAAACCTGTATTTATCTGGATGAGTTGGGATACTAATGGCAAAGGATTGGGTAAAATTCGTTGGGAACGCTTATTCACGACCGTAGGTGGTGATGGACAGCCACAATCTTATTTTCAATTTTTCTTGATTGCGCTAGTTGCCTTTTTTGTAGGTGAGTATTTTTGGAAAAAAAGAAAAGCGAATAAAGTTTAAAAGTTTAACATTGTTTAAAGGTTTAAGGTTGTTTAATGCAAAAAGAGATTAAACTTTTACACTATTTTAAACAATATTAAACCATATTAAACAAATGACAAAAATGAATCTTTTACTACATCCCTCCTATTTCCCTTCGATTAGTCATTGCGTTGTAATGGCTCAATCTGAGAGAATTGTATTTGAAATGGAAGATAATTTCCAAAAGCAAACCAATCGCAACAGAACTTATATTTACAGTCCCAACGGGATTCAATTGCTAAATATTCCAGTAAAACATTCGAAAGAAACGCACCAAAAAACAAAAGAAATCAGAATCGAAAATGATTTCAATTGGCAAAAACAGCATTTCAAATCACTTGAAGCTGCCTATAGAACTTCGCCATTCTTTGAGTTTTTTGAAGATGAAATTCGCCCTATTTTCGAAAAAAAGCATCAATTTTTGATGGATTTAAATTTTGAAACCTTGGAATTTGTTACAAAATGTCTCCGAATGAAATTGGATTATGAGACCACAGTAGAATATTTTCATGAACTAGATTCAACAGCTATTTTAGATTTCAGAGCTTTGGTTGACGGAAAAAAAGACCAATCGCAATTCGAAAGCTATACTCAAGTTTTTGATGACAAACATGGATTTTTGAGCAATTTGAGTGTTTTGGATTTGCTATTCAACGAAGGAAAATACGCTTTGGATTATTTGAAAAGTCAGAAGTTAGAACTCAAATAAGGCACAATCTTCACTATTCCATCGAAAGTCTCGCCATAATTGGATAATGATCTGAATTCTCGAAATCAGAAAAACTTTCAAATTTTTTGACTTTCATCGTTCCATCTGCAAAAATATAGTCGATTCTGGCAGGATAATAACGAAACTTATAAGTCGCTCCAAAACCAACACCAGCTTCTTCAAAACTATCTTTAAGTGAACCTTTAATATTTCGATATACGTATGAAAACGCACTGTTATTCATATCGCCACAAATAATAATTGGATATGAACAATTCTTTTTATGTTCTTTTATAATCTCCGCTTGTTGCTGTTGTTGCTTAAAAGCTTTGCTTATTCTATTGAATAATTTTTGAGATTTACTTTGATTAATAGCATCAATATTTTTGTCGTTAATTTCGGTAATATCTGGTGTGATTTTTATAGACTCTAGGTGCATATTATAAACTCTAATGATGTCTTTTCCTTTTTTGATGTCGGCAAAAATAACATTATTATTGGAGTTTGGAAACACAATATTTCCTTGATAGATTATAGGAAATTTAGAGAAAATAGCCTGAGCAGTTTTAATTTGATTGCCTTCTACCAAAATGTATTTATGACTATACACTTTCAAATCTATTTCTGCAGAATTAGAAAACTCCTGAATGCACAAAATATCAGGGTTTTTTTCATTGATAAAAGTTAAAATATCATCGGGAACATCATCTCTATCAAGCCATTTGAAGACATTCAGCAAACGTACATTATAACTCATTACGGTAAAATCTTTCTCTTCCTCGGGATATTCTTTAGCTGAAAATTTATAAAATTTATTAATAAAAGTGATACCCATCAAAAGTACCAAACCAGATAAAATCATTCGCTTCTTGAATTGAAATCCCCAATAGAAGAAAAATAATCCATTCAAAATAAAAAACAAAGGCATAAACAAGGTGAGAACGGATAAAAGCGGGAATAATTTTGGAGCCAAAAAAGGTAAAAGATAGGCAAGAAAAGTCGATACAGTAAGGACTATATTCAAAAAAAACATTAGCTTATTAAACCACGAAAGGTTTTTCATTATTTTAGTTTCAAGTTTCAAGTTTCAAGTTCCAAGTTGCTCAACTTTAAACCTGAAACCTGAAACAATTTTATTTCCCTACTTTAAACAAAAATTCTTTTTCTTCTTTTGTCAAACAATCATAACCAGAGCGACTGATTTTATCTAAAATCTCATCGATTTGCTGTTGTGTTTTATCCTTAGTTACAATCTTTAAAACAGGCTTATCCGCAGGTTTTTTGTAATTTTTGTGTACCTTTTTGAAAGGAGTAGATGACTTTTTCGTGAACAAATTAACAAAAAAATCCAATAGGTTTGTAACAATTTTACTCAAATCGGTTCCGTTTTGGAGTAATTTAATAAAAATGAAACCAAAAAAAGCCCCAGCCAAATGAGCAATATGCCCTCCCGAATTCTCCGATTGAATTTGCATTAAATCAATTATAAGAATAACAACGGTAACATGCCAAAGCTTTACATTACCAATAATTAACAAACGTAGATTCATCAAGGGTTGATAAGTTGTTGTAGCAACCAAAATCGCCATAATAGCGCCCGAAGCACCCACAAGTGGCGAAATAATATTCATTAAATAAAAGGAAAAAACAAAAACTACACCCGAAAAAATAGCTGATGAAATATACAATCCCAATAACTGTTTCTGATTAAAAAAAGTTAAAAACAACTGACTGGAAAAATTCAAAATAATTAAATTGAAAAAAATGTGAAAAAAGCCAGAATGAAAAAAAGCATAGCTAATGAATGACCAAGGTTTCCACAACAAATCCATTGGATTAGAGGACAAACTCACATAGTGAAGAAAATCGATATTGATGTTTACATATCGCAACAATCCAAAAATCACATACGAAACTAGGAAGCAAGCGATATTCAAATAGATTAACCTTTGAGTTATTCCACCAAATTTATACTGCATTTTTAAGTCGTCTAATATACTGCCCATTTTTAAGTTAGAGGTTAGAGGTTAGAAGTTAGAAGTTAGAAGTTAGAAGTTAGAAGTTTTTGAATCTGTTATCTGAAATCTGCTATCTGGATTTAATTCCACCTGTTTTTGTTAAACTGATTTTTCTTCCAAAACCACATCATCAAGAAACCTGTTATTGCTCCGCCAACGTGTGCAAAATGGGCGATTCCTGTACTTCCTGCTCCAAAAATAGAACTTCCTTTGAATCCTAAAAACAAATCGATAGCTAAAATTCCCGGTACAAAATATTTGGCTTTTATTGGAATAGGTATAAATAACATCGCCAACTCCGCATTAGGAAACATAAAAGCAAAAGCAACCAATAATCCATAAACCGCTCCCGAAGCGCCAAGAACAGGCACTTTTGAAATCATCGAAGCTTGTACAATGGTATTAAATTGTTGTTGTGTGCAATGCACTTTTTCCAGAATAGTGTTAATTTCTCCTGCCATCATTTGTCCTTTTTCGTCAAACAATGAACTATAATCGGCATTCAATAAAAGATGAATTTCAGAAGAAGATAGTTTTAAACTAGCAACATCGGATAATAGAGAATGTATTTCGTAATAATTCATTCCGGTATGCAACAAAGCAGCTCCTAGTCCGCAAGAAATGTAGAAAAACAAGAATTTTTTTCCACCCCAAAAATGTTCCAATGCACTTCCAAAGGAATACAGCGCAAACATATTGAATAATATATGTGCCACATTAGGGAAAGGCGCGTGCATAAACATGTGAGTGATTAGCTGCCACCCTTTGAAATTGTCACTTTCAGGATAATAAAGAGCAAATAAATCATAGGCTACTGGCACAAAATAAGAACCTATAAAAAAGAGAATATTAATTATTAATAGTTGTTTTACAACTGGTGTGATATTCATCATAGTGCAAATTTTTTATCTAAATCTTCAACACGCATTGTGATGAAAGTTGGTTTTTGAAATGGAGAAACATTAGGATCTTTGCAAGCAAAAAGTCCGTTGACCAAGTTTTCCTGTTCTTTTTCGGTTAAATAAGTTCCTGTCTTTACGGCCAAACTTCGGGCCATCGATTTGGCAATGGTATCATTCTGACTAAAACTACTTTCGGGAATTCCGTTATGCAAATCACTCAAAAGTTGTTCCAAAACTATCGAAGCTTCACTTTCGGAAACATTGACAGGTAATCCTGAAATGACCACGCTATCATCGTTGGTTTCTTCAAAAACAAAACCTGTATTGGTCAATGAAGGTTTCAATTCGGAAATTAACTGCATTTCATCATTCGAAAAATACAAATGCAAGGGAAACAACAACTGCTGGCTTGAGGCCAAATGAACCGTAATATTGGTCAGAAATTGTTCATACAAAATACGTTGATGCGCACGTTGTTGATCGACAATTATCATTCCGGATTTTATTGGATTTACGATATATTTTTTGTGAATTTGGTAGGTTTTATGAACCGCTTGTTCTACTTCATCATTGTTGAATAAAGAAGAAGTTACAGTTTCATTTTCGAAAGTCATCGTATCAATTTCCTCAGAATCCTGTTTTAAACCTAAATACAAACTTTCCCAATTTGAAGTCGACTCTGGTCTCCTGTAACTGGAATTCGTATTTGTAAAATGTTTGTTGGGTTTCTCCTCTTCCGAAAAAGGATTAAAACTACCATCCACTTGAATTGTAGGCGTTGCTCCTTCTAAATCTTTGTAATGATAGGGAGTATCCAAATTGGCATCGCGTTCAAAATCCAAAACTGGCGCCACATTAAACTGTCCTAAACTGTGTTTTATCGAAGCTCGCAAAATAGCGTACAAAGCCGACTCATCGTCAAATTTAATCTCCGTTTTAGTGGGATGAATGTTAATATCTATCGTATTTGGTGGCACTTGAAGGTAAATAAAATAACTCGGTTGTGCGCCATCTTTGAGCAAACCATCATAAGCAGCCATTACAGCGTGATGCAAATACCCACTTTTTATAAACCGGTCATTGACAAAGAAGAACTGCTCACCCCGATTTTTTTTAGCAAATTCAGGTTTGCAAACAAAACCTTGTATGTTTACAATCTCCGTTTCTTCATTAACAGGAACCAACTTTTCATTGGTTTTACCCGAAAAAACGTTAACTATGCGTTGCCTCAAACTCGATGGAGGCAAATTGAACATTTCGCTTCCGTTGTGAAAAAAAGTAAAATATATTTTGGGATGAGCCAATGCAACTCTCTGAAATTCATCAATGATATGGCGGTATTCCACCGTATCTGACTTCAAAAAATTGCGACGAGCTGGTATATTAAAAAACAAATTTTTGACTCCAAACGAAGTTCCCTTTGGTAAAACGGCCACATCTTGGGACACAAATTTACTACCTTCGATAACGATATGAGTTCCTAGTTCTTCTTGATCTTGCTTGGTTTTCATTTCAACGTGAGCAATGGCAGCAATCGATGCTAATGCTTCGCCACGAAACCCTTTGGTATGCAATGAAAATAAATCTTCGGCTTGACGAATTTTGGAAGTGGCGTGACGTTCAAAACACATACGTGCATCGGTGACGCTCATTCCTTTTCCGTTATCGATCACTTGAACCAATGATTTCCCAGCGTCTTTTATAATCAATTTGATATCGCTTGCACCAGCATCTACTGCATTTTCGAGCAATTCTTTGACTACCGAAGCAGGTCGCTGAACGACTTCTCCAGCAGCAATTTGATTAGCAACGTGATCGGGAAGCAATTGAATAATACTCGGCATTAAAAAAATGGTTTAAAGTTTAAGGTTTAAGATTTAAACCCAAAGTTCACAAATTTAAGGATTTTCTATTGGGATTACTACCTAAATAAATCATAAAAAAACAAAAAACCTATACCATTAATAGAATAGTATAGGTTTTAAGAATTATAAATTTACTTTTATTCTTCAATCATCGTCAAACCTTCGATTTGCAAAGGTCCTGTGGATAATAACTGGTGATTTTTATGGTGATTAAACGAGGCTTGATGTCTCAAATACGCCATTTTTATAGCGGCAACAGCTGCTTCGGTTCCTTTATTTCCGTGTTTTCCTCCGCTTCTATCAATGGATTGTTGCATCGTATTATCGGTCAAAACGCAAAAAATTACTGGAATATCAGTTTCTACATTCAAGTCTTTTATCCCTTGTGAAACCGCTTCGCACACAAAATCAAAATGTTTGGTTTCCCCCTGAATAACACAACCAATGGCGATTACAGCATCGACATTCTGGGTTTGCAACATTTTTTTCGCCCCATAAATGAGTTCAAAACTCCCGGGAACATTCCATCGAATGATGTGTTCCGATGGCACTTCGTTTTCTAAAAGCCCTTTAACCGCTCCAAAGCAAAGTCCTTCGGTTATGGTGTCGTTCCATTCTGAAACAACAATCCCAAACCGAAAATTTTTCGCGTCTGGGATTGTGTTTTTATCGTATTCAGATAAATTTTTATTTATAGTTGCCATCTTATTTAAGATTGCAGATTGCAGATTGCAGATTGCAGAAAAACTGTCCTCTGGAAACTGCCCTCTGGATTTATTGTGCTAATCCAATTAATACATCAATTGTAGCTGCTTCTGGAGAAGCATCAAAATTGTCTTTAATATCGGTAAAATATTTCAACGCTTCTTCTTTATTTCCTAAAGCCAATGCTGTTTTTCCTGCTTTCAACAAGAAACGTGGCGTGGTAAAATCATTTTTATTAGATTCTGCTGCTTTTACATAATTTTCTAAAGCTTCTTTTGGCTGATTTTTTTGAGAATATGCGTCTCCTATTGCTCCTTGTGCCATAGCACCCAAAATCATATCTTCAGATTTGAATTTTCCTAAATACTCAATCGCTTCAGTATATTTTCCAGTGTTTAAATACGCAACACCTGCATAATAATTAGCCAAATTTCCAGCATCTGTTCCTGAATATTCGTCCGCAATTTTTATAAATCCAAATTTACCTTCAGAACCATTCAATGACAATTTATATAACGAATCGCTAGCAACTCCTTGAGTTGCTTTGTCAAAATTTTGTTGTGCAACAAACATTTCGGTTGCGGCCTCATCTTGTTTTGGTGCAGCAACAAATTTTTGATAGGCCAAATATCCAACAGTAAATATGGCAATAGCACCAACAAATCCAATAATAATTTTTTGATTTTTGGCTACAAAATCTTCAGTTTTTGATGCCGTAGCATCCAATGTAGAGAAAACTTCAGCAGTTGTACTATTTTTTTCTAATACAGAGATATCTTCTGTTACTTCGTTAACTTCTTTTTCTTTTACTGGTTTATATCCTCTTTTATTATAAGTAGCCATTTAAATTTTAATTTAGTGAGCCGCAAAAATAAAATTTTTATTCGTATCGTCATAAAAAAATTGGGTTTATATTTAAATAAAATTACATTATCCTTTATTTAAGTGTTCCTTTCTTTGCGGTTGAAAAATATTTAGCATTTGAAAATGTCTAAAAGTAATTTTTATCGATATTTTTCAATAATTTGCACCCTCTTAAAAGACCATCTTAAAGCGCTAAATTTTCTATTCCAGCAAGACCCAAAATGTATTTAAAAAAAATTTCATTATTCAATTACAAAAATTTTTCGGAAGCAGATTTCGAATTTGTGGGCAAAATAAATTGTTTTGTCGGCAAAAACGGAATTGGAAAAACCAATGTTCTGGATGCAATTTACCATTTGTCTTACGGAAAAAGTTATTTCAATCCGCTAGCTGTTCAAAATATCAAACACGGAGAAGAATTTTTTGTCATCGATGGCGAATTTGAAATCAACGATAGAAACGAACAAATCATTTGCAGTCTCAAAAAAGGACAGAAAAAAATATTGAAACGCAACGGAAAAATCTATGATAAATTTTCGGAACACGTTGGCTTCATCCCTCTGGTAATTATTTCTCCTGCCGACCGAGATTTAATTGTAGAGGGCAGCGAAACACGCCGTAAATTTATGGACAGCGTTATTTCGCAATTGGATTCTCAATACCTGAAACAACTCATTCAATACCAAAAAGTGATGAGTCAACGCAATGCATTGTTGAAATATTTTGCATTGAATTTTGTTTTCGACAACGACACACTTTCTATTTATAATGAACAACTCGACGCTTTTGGGAAATATATTTTTGAAAAACGGAAAAACTTTATCGAACAATTCATTCCTATTTTCAATACACATCATCAAGGCATTACGGATTCTCAGGAAACGGTTCAGTTGGTGTACGAAAGTCATTTATTTGAAAATGATTTGTTGACACTTTTACAAGAAAATATCAACAAAGACAGGGCTTTGCATTATACCAGTGTTGGAATTCACAAGGACGATTTATCATTTGAAATTGATAATTATCCTATTAAGAAATTTGGATCGCAAGGCCAACAAAAATCTTTTTTGATTGCATTAAAGCTAGCACAATTTGAATTTCTAAAAACACAAAGCGGTTTGAAACCCATTTTATTATTCGATGACATTTTCGACAAATTAGACGAAAGCCGAGTAGCCAAAATTGTTGAAATGGTAAACAGTGATACTTTTGGTCAGCTATTTATTTCGGACACACATCCTGAACGGACAGAAAAAATTGTCAAATCGACCCATCAAACGTATAAAATTTTCAATCTGTAAATTCCAAATATTTTAACTTTTAGATTCAAAATCTGAGAAAGAAATTACTTATTTTAGCCTCTTTAATATTAAATTCAAACTAATATGAAGTTTCGTTCCCTTTTCGTTTTTCTGTTCACATTTAGCACGATTTTATCTTGCAACAGTCAACCTACGAAAAATATCGAAACTATTGCCGCTGAGACTTTCGCCAAAAAAATAAAGGAGACTCCAAAACCTCAGATTTTAGACGTAAGAACTCCCGAAGAATTTGATTCGGAACATATTGACAATGCCATAAACATAAATTGGCTTAGCAATGATTTTGCCACAAATATTAAAAAAATAGACAAATCAAAACCCGTTTTCCTCTATTGCAAAAGCGGTGGAAGAAGCGCCAAAGCCGCAGCAAAATTAGAAGAATTAGGATTCAAAAAAATCTACAACCTAGAAGGCGGAATGATGAAATGGAATGCAACTGGTTTATCAAAACCAAGCGATCAAATCATTGGAATTTCCAGACATGAATATGCAGAATTATTAAACACAGATAAAAAAGTATTAGTTGATTTTTATGCCAAATGGTGTGCTCCTTGCAAAAAAATGGCTCCTTATCTCCTGAAAATGCAAAAAGAGATGGCAGACAAAGTGGTTATCATCCGTTTAGATGCAGATGAAAATAAAACTTTGATAAAAGAAATGAAAATCGAGGAACTACCTGCCCTCCTTTTATATGAAAACAAGGAATTGAAATGGAAAAATTCTGGTTTTATTAGTGAAGAAAATTTAAAAAAACAACTGCAATAATCTAAAAAATGCTTTCAAAAGACAGTTTACAGTTTCTTGATGATTTAAAAGCCAATAACAATCGAGATTGGTTTTTGGATAATAAAAAACGTTATGAAGTTTTCAAAAAAGACTATCAACAATTAGTTGGTGATTTTCTGGATGCGATGAAACCACTCGACCCTTCGCTTGAAATGCTTGAAATAAAAAATTGTACTTTTAGAATCAATCGTGACATCCGATTTTCGAAAGACAAATCACCTTACAAAGACCATATTGGCGTTTGGTTATCGAGTGGTGCGAAAGGAAAAAACCGTTCTGGTTATTATGTTCACATTGCCCGAGCAGGTAGTTTCATTGCCGGAGGATTCTACTGTCCCGAAGCCGATGATTTGAAAAAAGTGCGCAAAGAAATTGCTTATTTCTACGAAGATTTAGAGGAAATTATCAAAAATAAAAGTTTCAAAAAAGAGTATACTGATTTTGATAGAAACGAAAAAAACTTATTAAAAAATCCGCCCAGAGGATACGAAAAAGACCATCCTGCCATAGAATTCCTTAAATTAAAAAGTTTCGAAACTTCTCAGAAATTCGACATTAATGAAGTTACCGATGAAGATTTTGTATCCAAAATGACCAAAAAATTAATTGTCTTGAAACCTCTGAACGATTTTATCAATCGAGCCTTAACCTCAGAAGAATAATACAATACATGGCAAAAAGAAAAAAAATACTTTTTCTCGGAGAAACTTACAGAGCTGACGCTATAACGTGGATGAATGGTCTGAAAGAATTTGGCGATTTTGAAATTGTCACTTGGGAATTAAAAACACCAAACCATAGTTTTTTCAACCGTTCTTTTAGAATTTTAGAGTATTGTACAGGACTTTTCCAAATTAAGAAACTGATAAAATTGCAGCAACCCGATATGGTCATTGCCGAAAGAACCACAAGTTACGGTTTTCTTGCTGCATTATCGGGCGTAAAACCTGTGGCGATTGCACAACAAGGCAGAACCGATTTGTGGCCCGAAAAATCCTTTTTGTTGCCACTCAAAAAAATTATCCAAAATTACGCTTTCGAAAAAGCCGACTTGATTCACGCTTGGGGACCTGTAATGACCGTTTCGATGCGAGTTGCCAATGTCGATATGAAAAAGGTGTTGGTTTTGCCAAAAGGAATTGATTTGAAGCAATTTAAAAACACTAAAAACACTTCCTCTGAAAAATTAAGGGCTATTGTAACTCGTTCGCTAATGCCGGAATACCGCCACGATGTAATTCTAAAAGCCTTTTGGATTTTAAACCAAAGAGGAATTGATTTTGAATTGACTATTGTTGGAGATGGAAAATTGCTACCGCAGTTAAGAGAATTAGCAACGAAAATGAATATAGAAAACAAGGTGAATTTTACGGGTCAAATTCCAAATACAAAAATACCAGAGCTGTTACAGCAAGCTAATTTTTATATCAGTATGCCCATAACTGAAGGCGTTTCTGCGTCTTTATTTGAAGCTATGGCTTCTAATTGTTACCCCGTTGTGACCGACATTCCAGGAAATCAAAGTTGGATCAAACACCGCGAAAATGGTCAATTGATACCCATTGATGATACTGAAATGCTAGCCAATGAACTTCTTTGGGCATTCGAAAATAAGGACTATCAAATCGCTGCCGTTTTAAAAAACAGAAAATTTGTGGAAGATAATGCAAATTACATAACCAATATGAAAATTATTGCAACCAAGTATCACGAATTAATTAACACATTAAAAAACAATTAATTATGTGTGGAATTAATGGAATATTGCATTTGCAAACACAAAAAAAGATAGACGAGCACCTTTTGAAAAAAATGCGTGATTCACTCGAACATCGCGGACCCGACGACAAAGGGTTATTTATCGAAAAAAATATTGGTTTAGGCCACCGAAGACTTTCTATTTTAGATGTTTCTGCGGCTGGACACCAACCGTTTTTTTCGGATGACGGTCGTTACGTGATGGTTTATAATGGCGAAATATACAATTTCAAAGACTTTTATCCCGAACTGAAAAACAACGGATTTGACCCCAAAACCAGTTCCGATACGGAAGTTTTAATACAGTTATTCCAACTTCATGGTTTGAAAATGCTAAATCGCCTCAACGGAATGTTTGCCTTTGTGATTTGGGATAAAAAAGAACGAAAACTAATAGCTGTTCGTGACAGAATGGGTGTGAAACCTTTGTATTATTCATTTTACAACGAAACCTTCTATTTTGCTTCTGAACAAAAAGCGCTTTTTACAGCTGGAGTTCCACTAAAAATAGCGAAAGACGGAATGGAAGAATATATTTTCAACCGGTTTGTAGCTGGAGAAAATACGTTGTATGAGAATATTAAAAAAATTCTTCCCGGACACATTTTGACAATTCACGAAAGCGGAAAAACAACCAATGAAAAATGGTGGGATTTGAAAGCTGAAATCCAAAATCAACCCAAAATACAAAATCCAGTAGAATGGTTTCGAGAAACTTTTGACGATTCTATAAAACTACGAATGGTGAGCGATGTTCCTGTGGGCGTTTTATTGAGTGGCGGACTTGATTCCTCCTCGATTTTGGCTTCGCTAAACCACCAAAATTTCAAGGATATACAAACATTCAACATTGGTTTTAAAGAAAAAGAGCATAATGAATCACACTTGGCCAAAATGATGTCGGATAAATTTGGTTATGGATTTCACACGATGCAATTAGAAGACAATGCTCTTTTCGAAAAGCTAGTCAGTTCCACTTATTTTCAAGACGAACCTATTATGCACTTGAGCGAACCACATATTTTGGCGCTTTCGCAAATGGCAAAACCATCGGTAAAAGTGTTGCTTTCCGGCGAAGGTGCCGATGAATTGATGGGCGGTTACGTGCGATACAAAGCATTAAAATACCCTTCATTGCTCAGTACAATTGCAACAATTGGTCATATGGATTATTTCACAACCAGACCTCGATACGAAAAACTGGCTCGGTATTCGCAAATAAATAAGCCGGATGATTTAGTACTTTATAACAGTTGCAATATTTATCCTAATGACATTGCTATGACTTTTGGGATTACTAATCCTCCGAAAAATGAGTACAGAAATCAAATTTTAGCAGACGCAAAATCATTGTATCCCAATAATCTGAGAAGACAAGCACTTTTTTTCGACCAGCACACTTATTTATGCTCGCTACTCGACCGAAATGACCGTTGCACAATGGGAGCTTCTATCGAATGTAGGGAACCATTTTTAGACCAAAGACTCATTGCGGGATTAGGTTCATTAGAAGACAAATGGCTTTTTACGGGCAAGAAATGGAAATTTATTTTGAAATCGGCGATGGCATCTCGTTTGCCTGAAGAAATTCTGAATTTCAAAAAAGTAGGATTGAGCGTTCCTTGGGGAGATTACTTAATCAAAAGTCCCGGATTCATCGAAGAACTGGAATCCTTTTCGAAAAGTGATTTGTTCAAGATGCCGTATTTCGAAAATATTGACGTCAAAAAGCTCGTACAAAATTTACAAAAAGGGGAAACCAAGATGATTCCTTACATTATGCCTCTATTTATGATGTATATTTGGCAAAAAACATACACTAATAAATTTTAATTCGTATTTTTGTTAACCCAAGTTTGCCTAATTTAACAAAAAATCGAATGAGTGTATTCAATTTTAAACCCACAAAAAGTCAAATTGAAATTTTTGAACACCATGTTGCAGAAATTTTAAAGATTGATTTCCCAGAAATTAGGGAAGCGTTAGAATTATCATCAAAAATTTATTCTATACAATTTTCTAAAAAACCTAGCGGAATATGTTTGTCACGTGCTTTTAATGAGGAAATTCTTCGATCGCAAAAAAACAATTTCGATTTGTATGGACTGAAAGTATTCAATAAAAAACGTAAAGAATATGAAGATATAACTTTATTTTTTAGAGATAACTTACTGTCGCTTATTGAAATAGAAAAACCTGAAAAATTTCACAAAACCTATGATTACACTAAAATGCAAATTGGTGAACTTAAAACAAAACCAATTTCTTTTGAAAATCTAGACACAAAAATTGCTCGGGATATTCTGAAAAACGTATCAAAAGACAAATTAAATCAATTAGAAATAGAAGATGCTATAGAAATTGAATGTAATGATAATTTCTACTATACGATTTTGAATATGGAAAATGGAAATTACATAGCTGTTGATAAAAATGAAAAAGTGTATCGACTAAATCACGAACATTTAGAAAAAGTTAAAAAAATTTCAAACAATATTGATGACTTTTTTGATTTATACAATGGGAGCAAATCAAATTTGATTGAACTATTGTATAAACAAACAAAAACGCATTCCCTTTATGGAAATACAAACTAATTTTTCTTTAAAAAATTACAATACTTTTGGCATTGAAGCCAAAGCAAAACAATTCGTTGCTGTTCACAATACCACAGAATTAAGAACCATTTTAGAACAAAACAAATCCAAAAAAAAGTTTGTTTTGGGTGGAGGAAGCAATATGCTTTTGACCCAAGACCTTGACGCATTGGTGATTCACGTTGATTTGAAAGGCAAAAAAATCATCAAGAAAAACGACGATTTTGTTTGGGTCCAAAGTCAAGCCGGCGAAAACTGGCACAAATTTGTGCTTTGGACCATCGATCAAAACTTGGGTGGATTGGAAAATATGTCCTTAATTCCGGGGAATGTGGGCACGACTCCAGTACAAAACATTGGTGCTTATGGCACAGAAATCAAAGACACTTTCGATTCTTGCGAAGCAATGACAATCGAAAATCTAGAAATGAGAACCTTTACCAAAGCAGAATGTCATTTTGATTACAGAGAAAGTGTTTTCAAAAACGAAGCAAAAGACCAATACATTATTACTTCGGTGGTTTTCAAACTGACGAAACGCAACCATAAAATCAACATTTCGTATGGTGACATTAGTGGTGAATTGTCCAATAACAACATCACAAATCCAACTTTAAAAGAAGTGAGCAATGCTGTGATTGCCATTCGACAAAGCAAATTACCCGACCCAAAAGAATTGGGAAATAGCGGCAGTTTCTTTAAAAACCCAATCCTTTTAAAATCTGATTTCGAGAAAATTCATCAGCAATTTCCAGAAATGAAATACTATGAAATTTCTGAAACCGAAGTCAAAGTTCCCGCGGGTTGGCTCATAGAGCAAGCTGGTTTCAAGGGAAAACGTTTTGGTGATGCAGGAATTCACAAGAACCAAGCCTTAGTATTAGTAAATTATGGTAACGCAACGGGGCAGGAAATTCTGGATCTTTCAAAAACTATTCAAAACACAATTTATAAGACTTTCGGAATTCATATAGAAGCTGAAGTGAACGTAATTTAAGGTCAAAATTTTAGATTTTTGAATAGTTCTACTGTAAATGTTTTGAACATTTTTTTTAAACTATTAAGGAAATTAAGGAGGTTAAGAACACTGCAAATCTTAATTTTCTTAATGGTTTAAATGTTTTGTCTCTTACACAAATACCTTTATAACCTTTTGAATAAATAATCCGGAAACTAATTGCCGTGTATCGATGGTTTATTGATAATTGATAATTACCTTTGTACCCATTCTAAAAGAAGCCAAGCCTATATGTTACTCATTACTTTATACTTATTTATTGTTGTTATTGCCGTTCAACTTGCTTATTATCTGATTGTTTTTGGAAAATTTGCTTTCGCCAAACTTCAGAAATCAAATCCAAAAAGAATCTCTATTTCTGTTATTGTTTGCGCCAAAAATGAGGGCGAAAATGTGGCGAAATATATACCATTACTTGCCGAACAGGAGTATCCCGATTATGAAATCATCTTGATTGATGATGCTTCGAGTGACAATACTTTGGATATTTTTGAAGAATTCGAAAAACAATATTCCAATGTGAGATTGGTAAAAGTAAAAAACAACGAAGCCTTTTGGGGAAACAAAAAATATGCGCTGACCCTAGGCATAAAAGCTTCTAAAAAAGACTATTTGCTTTTCACGGATGCCGATTGTTATCCTGCTTCAAAAGATTGGATTACCACTATGAGTTCGCAATTTACGATGCAAAAAACAATCGTTTTGGGGTACGGAGGGTATGAAAAAGTGGCCAATTCTTTCTTGAACAAAATCATTCGTTTTGAAACACTATTAACCGCAGTTCAATACTTTTCTTGGGCAAAAATAGGAAAACCATATATGGGAATTGGTCGCAATTTGGCCTATAAAAAAGACGAGTTTTTCAATGTAAACGGTTTTATTAGTCACATTCAGGTTCGTTCAGGAGATGATGATTTATTCATCAACCAAGTAGCAACAAAAAAAAATACAGCGATTTGCTATTCACCAGACAGTTTCACTTTTTCTGAGCCAAAAATAAAATTCAAAGATTGGTTTACACAAAAAAGAAGGCACGTTTCTACTGCACAATTGTACAAACCTTTTGACAAAATTCAATTAGGACTTTTTTATGTTTCGCAGTTGTTATTTTTGATTTTATCCTTGGTTTTATTGGCGTTCCAGTACCAATGGATTATCGTTTTAAGCTTGGTAGGGTTCCGTTATTTATTCACTTGGATCACCTTAGGATTTTCGGCAGGAAAATTAAAAGAAAAAGATGTGATGTATTGGTTTCCAATTATTGAAATAGTTCTTATCTTCACACAATTGAATATCTTCATTACCAATCTTTTTTCAAAACCAGTACATTGGAAATAAATCTACAGATAGAAAAAGCGAAAAAGGGCGATCAAGTAGCCTTCACTTTTCTATTGGATTATTACTGGAATGAGGTCTATGGTTTTATGCTCAAACGCACCGAAAACGAAACCAACGCCGAAGATATTACCATTGAAACTTTCTCTAAAGCTTTTGATAAAATTGCGCTTTACAATCCTGAATTTCAGTTCAATACTTGGCTGATTGCTATTGCCAAAAATGTCCACATTGATTTATTACGCAAAAAGAAAACGAGTCTTTTTATCGAAATCACCGATGACGAAGACCAGCAAGCTTACAACATTGCCGACACTACTCCATCGGCGGAAGATGAATTGATTACCGAGCAAAATCTTTCGCAGTTACTGCAATTCATCAAAGAACTCAAACCACATTATCAGGAAGTAATACAGCTGCGTTATTTTCAGGAAATGAGTTATCAGGAAATTGCTAACAAAATTGACGAACCCCTAAGCAACGTCAAAATAAAACTACTTCGCGCCAAGAAATTATTGGCCGAAATTATTCAGGATAAGCGGTAGTTTTTTTTGGGCAAGCTTACGCAAAAAAACATCTTGCTCCTTTGCGGTGAAAAAACAAAACAAACACCGCAATTTTGCCGTAAATAAATTCTACATCAAAAGTCCATTTGATGATTTGTAATAAAATTATTATTTATATATTTGATATGAAAAATAAATATGATGCAGGTCATACATATCTACCAAAATTTGGTGGCTTTGTATGGTTTTGTCATACATATATATAAGTTACCAGCAATTTTAAAACCCCTATAAAAATGAAACATCTGCTTTTTATATTACTGTTTTCAACATTTGTAAACGCCCAGAAGAAACCTCAAGAGATAAAACTTGAAGGCAAATACAGAATGGAATATGAAGCTCAATATACTTCAGAAAATTGCGTAATTAAAATAAAAGACAAGTTATATAAAAAAAAACTTAGTAATGGGCCAAAGAGAAAAGACAAAATAGAAGAGCAAAACTAAAATTCGGTAAACTATATATAATAAAAGATAATGGTTTGGAATTAGAAGTGGAAATGGACGGAGAAACTTATAAACTTTTTGATACAATTTATTTTCGCACGAGAAAAGTATATGAAAAATATGAAGATGCGATGACTATTTATGGTGCAAAACTTATTAAAATAAAATAAAACAGCCGCCAACAGCTGGAGATTCGTTGCGTGCGCAGCACGAACAATGAAACTCCTGTTGAACGGAACCGGAGTACCTGCCGTCAACACTATGCACTTATCGTAAAGATTTAAGAGAGAGATACAAGAGGTAAGCGAACCTCTTTTTTTTTGGAGTGATTCCAAAGTCGTTTTGTAGTGTTTTCTTTCACTTTTGGGCATAAAATAACTTACCCTTAAATTAGCTTTTACAGAAATTGGAACTTTGGCTATCGCCAAGATACCAAGCTGGCGAACCGCGCTGATCAAAAACCGCTATCCGGTGCAAATTACCTGTTTTATAACACGTGCATTTGGGTAAGAAAGGCTTCTTTTTCTATTCTTCGAGAACTGCGAATGCCCTTTAAATAGTCATATAGATAGATTTTTAGAAAAACTTTGGTATAAATACTCAGACGACCTTCAGCTTTTACTACTCTTGGAGTAAATCCTGTTTTTTTTAAATCTATACTGTTAACAAATGCATCGATAAATCGAACCGGATTGTCCTGGCTGATGGTGTCTTCTAGACTGCTAAGCTAAAGTTGATTGCGAGATATTCCTTGGATGTGTTGCATCACTAAATACACAAAATCTTTATTTTTCTTACAAGTATTTTAGTATATTTGTTGTAAGGATTGTAGAAATTTTTTCACAATCTGACGTTGTATGCTACTTTACGAACGACCTTAAACTTTAAATAAAATAAAAACTATTATGAAACATTTAAAAAGATATTTTTTTGCCGCTTTCCTGCTAACAGTATGGTGTAATTCATATTCACAACAACCCGCAGTCAAAATCGGCACTCCCAAAAATGTACCTGTTATTGAATTACAAGGAAACGGTTATCAACGAGGCTTACAACACGGCAAATTAATGAAAACTGAAATTGCTGAGCTATTCAAAAAGTGGAAAAAAGACATTGAAACTAACACAAAGCAAAATGCCGACACCCTAATTGACAATTTTTTCCATAGTACCAATTTTGAACCCGCTATCAAAAAATGGACACCAGAAATATATGATGAAATAAAGGGAATTGCTGAAAGTTCTGGTCAAACTTTTAAAGATGTTTATTGCTTTCAAATGGCCGACGAATTTTGGGTTTATCTTGATAAAATCGAAAACAAGGAAGCAAACCATTGCAGTGGCTTAGGTGTTGCCGCTAAGGGTTCAAACCCCACTTACATTGCTCAAAATTTAGATGCCGAGTCTTTTATGAATGGAAGCCAGGTTTTACTGCACATTAAAGCCTACAAAAATGAGCCAGAGCAGTATGTCTTAAGCTCAGCAGGCTGTGTGGGTATGAATGGGATGAATTCAAATGGAATTGGAGTGACTGTTAATACGCTAATGGAATTGAATGCAAGTACAGACGGTTTACCAGTTGCCTGCGTGGTTAGAGGAATACTATTAAAAAAGGACAAGAAAAGTGCCCTAGATTTTTTACAAAAAGTGAAGCATGCCTCTGGACAAAATTATATCATTGGCGCTGGCGACAATGTGTATGACTTTGAAGCTTCCGCAAATAAAGTGGTTCGTTTTATACCCCTTGCAAATAATCCGTCGGTTGTTTATCATACCAATCACACCATGAGTAATGATGATATAAAGCCTTGGTATAAAGAATTTAATAGAAAAATATTATCCGGAGAAACTGATGGCTATGGTAGTGTTACTCGTTTTACAGCAATAAAAAATAGGCTTGACATCAGCAATAAAGATTTTTCAGACAACACGATAAAAGAAACATTGAGTTCCAAAGACAGTGAAAAATATCCTGTTTGTATCGCTTATCAAAGTGACAAAGACCTGTTCACTTTTTGCTCTGTTATTTATACTTTAGGAAAAAATCCGACCGTGCAGCTAACAAATGGTTCGCCAGACCAGTCAGAATATGTTTTACACAAATTCACATCGAACAAATAGAGAAAAAGCAGCGTACAACAGTTTGAGTTTCGTCGCTTGCGCAGCACGAACAATGAAACTCTGGTTGAACGGAACCGGAGTGCCTGCCGTCAACACTATGGAGTTATCCTAAAGTTTTGAGAGAGAATAGTAAGAGGATTTAGTGTCCTCTTTTTTTTTGGAGTAATGTCAACTTGGTTTTTAGGTGTTTTCCTTCACTTTTGGGCATAAAATAACTTACCCTTAAATTAGCTTTTACAGAAATTGGAACTTAGGCTATCGCCAAGATACCAAGCTCGCGGACCGCGGTGATCAAAAACCACTATCCGGTGTAAATTACCTATTTTACAACACGGGAATTTGGGTAAAAAAGGCTTCTTTTTCTAGTTTTCGAGAACTGCAAATGCCGTTTAAATAGCCATATAGATAGATTTTTAGAAAAACTTTGGTATCAAAACTCGGACGACCTTCAGCTTTTACTACTCTTGGAGTAAATCCTATTTTTTCTAAATCGATACTGTTGACAAATCCATCGATAAATCGAACCGGATTGTCTTGGCTGATGGTTTCTTCTAGACTGCTAAGCTAAAGTTGATTGTGAGATATTCCTTGGATGTGTTGCCCCTATAAATGTACAAAATCTTTATTTTTCTTACAAGTATTTTAGTATATTTGTTGGGAGGATTGTAGAGGTTTTTTCACAATCTGACGTTAGCGGACAGTTAATCACATATTCCGAACATAAAATATCATAAATGGAGAAAATAAATATTCTAACAAGTTTAACGGCTGGTAGCGGTTTCTTTTTAAGCTTTCTATTATATAATCATCCTTTAAACATTAATAAAAACGCAAATAGATGGCTTAGTATATTTATATTTTTTTTAAGTTTATCAATATTAGAAATTTCGTTGGTTTACGAAAATTTTAACGTACACTTTCCGTATTATTTTGAATTAATTGGTATCAGTAGATATTTGGTTGCACCTTTGCTGTATATATCAATTTTTTGCTTTACTTCGCTTGAACAAAGATTTAATCGTTTACATCTCTACTCTTTTCTGCCTTTTTTAATTATTTTAATTTTTAGAATACCATACTTTTTAACTGGAAAAAATTTAGAATTTGAACCAATAATTGAAAAAATTGTTTTTTTAATTCTGCAACTTCTTCTTCCAATACAAGCAATTCTCTATTGGACACTTTCTTTTCTACGCCTACGATTACATACGGAGAATATTGGTAAAGTAGAATCATCAACAGAAAAAATCAATCTTAAGTGGTTAAATTATTTTTTGCTTATAATCTTATTGATCATTGTAATATGGTTTAACTTAATATTTTTTGATATAACATTATTGAAAACATACACACCATTACTATACTTATTTAGTATTTTTTTTGTTGGCTATTTCGCATTGCGGCAAAATAAAGTTTACAAATACGGTGAAAACGAAATTAAAAAATTGGATGAAATTGTAACTTCTAGTAACGAGCCAAATAGACAAAAAAGGTTATCAGAAGAGCAAACCTCAGTTTTGAATAATAAATTGATTATACTAATGGAAACCGAAAAATTTTATCTCGAAAATGATTTGAATTTAGTTAAATTAGCAAATAAATTAGATACAACGCCAAATGAAATTTCTTTTGTAATAAATGAATTACATAAGCAAAACTTCAATAATTATGTAAATAAATTTAGAATCATCGAAGCAAAAAAATTACTGCTTTCAGACGAATACTTAAATTTAAATATTGTAGGAATTGCATATCAATCTGGATTTAATTCAAAGACAACTTTTAATACGACGTTCAAAAAAATTGCTGGAATTTCGCCAACGGATTTTTTAAAATTAAATAATCAAAATATTAAATAAATTATGTTCCAAATTACACTTTGGAACATTACTAATTTTTAAATTTCCAATTTTGCACTTTAATAATTTAAAATGTAAGATTTATGACAAATTTAGTTTTTGACAAAAAGAATTTATTTGCAAGAAAAATTGTTACCACGTTAATTTCTGGTTTAACAATTTCTGCGCTTATTTTAGTAATCGGTAATGGTGGAAATATTATTTGGTTTCCGCCAGTAGTAGTTTTTCCACTAGTAGCATTAATACTATTAACATCGTTAGTATTTCCAATTATTTGGCAAAAACTTGAAAATAAACAAAAAATTGATAGCAATAAGACATTTGGGTTGCTTTATTCGTTAGTTAGATTTGTGATTGCAATTAATTTGATAAGTTTTGGATGGAAAAAAATATTTGGCCTTCAGTTTTTAGTTCCATCAGAAATTGCAATACTTCCAATGAATCAGCAATCTGGAGAATGGCTAACTTGGTTTTACTTTGGTTACTCAGACACGTTTGGTGTAATAATCGCAAGTATACAAATTTTTGGATCAATTTTACTTCTGTATAGAAAAACCGTATTAGTAGGTTCACTAACACTATTTTCACTAATGCTTAATTTAACATTGATAAATATATTTTACAAAATGAATTTGGGAGCTTTGTTACAGTCGGTTATATTAACTTTTGGACTTTTATTTCTAATTTTATCTGATTACAAAAAACTAAAACAATTTTTGTATTCATCTGACACAATCTTTCCTTCATTGCAATTTCAAAACATAATAATAAAAAATGTAATTCGAGTTTCAGTGTTAATAGTCTCATTAATTTTCACTATATATTTAAAAACATTATTAAGTAGATAATCATTGATATTTAGAACTAAAAAAAAAATAACCGTCCGATAACAGCTAGGGTTTCGTTGCGTGCGCTGCACGAACAATGAAACCCGTGTTGAACGAAACCGGAGTACCTGCCGTCAACACTATGGAGTTATCCTAAAGTTTTGAGAGAGAATAGTAAGAGGATTTAGTGCCCTCTTTTTTTTGGAGTAATGTCAACTTGGTTTTTAGGTGTTTTCCTTCACTTTTGGGCATAAAATAACTTACCCTTAAATTAGCTTTTACAGAAATTGGAACTTTGGCTATCGCCAAGATACCAAGCTGGCGGACCGCGGTGATCAAAAACCACTATCCGGTGTAAATTACCTATTTTACAACACGGAAATTTGGGTAAAAAAGGCTTCTTTTTCTAGTTTTCGAGAACTGCAAATGCCGTTTAAATAGCCATATAGATAGATTTTTAGAAAAACTTTGGTATCAAAACTCGGACGACCTTCAGCTTTTACTACTCTTGGAGTAAATCCTATTTTTTCTAAATCGATACTGTTGACAAATCCATCGATAAATCGAACCGGATTGTCTTGGCTGATGGTTTCTTCTAGACTGCTAAGCTAAAGTTGATTGTGAGATATTCCTTGGATGTGTTGCCCCTATAAATGTACAAAATCTTTATTTTTCTTACAAGTATTTTAGTATATTTGTTGGGAGGATTGTAGAGGTTTTTTCACAATCTGACGAACAAACAACAAAAACACCAAGAAAAATACATTTTCTTGGTGTTTTTATATCCTATGAACTAGTGTTACTTCAAAATCTGTGCAGCATGAGCTTTCGTTTTTACATCTAAAATCACGTCTTCCAAGTTTCCATTTTCGTCAATGACAAAGGTGGTTCTGTGGATGCCATCGTATTCACGTCCCATAAACTTTTTGGGACCCCAAACTCCAAAAGCTTCAATAACTGATTTATCTTCGTCTGCCAATAAGGGAAACGGAAAATCATATTTTTCTTTGAACTTGGCTTGAGCTTTGGCAGCATCGGCACTCACTCCCAGAAGCGCATAATTATTGGCTTGAAAACGTTCGAAATTGTCTCTCAAGTCACAAGCTTCGGCGGTACAACCTGGTGTGTTTGCTTTTGGATAAAAGAAAACCACTAATTTTTTTCCTTTATAATCGGCTAATTTGTGAGCGTGGCCGTCTTGGTCAATTCCTGAAAAACTGGGAGCTTTGTCGCCTTTTTTTAATGTTGTCATTTGAAGTTAGAGATTAGAAGTTAGAGGTTAGAAGTTTTAAATTGTTGTTGAATTTGATATTGCCATCGTTATTGATATTGTTCTTTTTGCCCCAGATTGCAGTGGAAACCCCGGAGTTTTTGTGGCTAATTTTTTCTTGAAATAGCAAAGCGACCAAAGGAAGCTCTTGCTATTGCTTAGAAAAAAAGCTGCAAAAATGAGGAGTTGAAACGGAAAGCTGGATTAGGCACATTATAAAAATTATAGTAATTTTACAATTCAAATTTAACAAAAAATGACCAAACAAGAACGTGTAACATTTGTTATAAATACGTTAAAAGAATTGTATCCAGAGATTCCAATTCCTTTGAATCATAAGGATCCTTACACGCTGTTGATAGCGGTTTTGCTTTCGGCACAATGCACGGATGTTCGGGTGAACCAAATCACTCCTTTGCTTTTTGCGAAGGCTGACAATCCGTATGATATGATAAAAATGAGTGTTGAGGAAATCAAGGAAATCATTCGTCCTTGTGGCTTGTCGCCAATGAAATCTAAAGGAATTCACGGTTTATCACATATTTTGATTGATAAACACGGTGGCGAAGTGCCACAAAGTTTTGAATATTTAGAAGAATTACCAGCTGTAGGTCACAAAACAGCTAGTGTGGTAATGTCGCAAGCCTTTGGCGTTCCTGCTTTTCCAGTGGATACACACATTCATCGATTGATGTACCGATGGAATTTATCCAACGGAAAAAATGTCGTGCAAACTGAAAAAGATGCAAAACGGCTTTTTCCAGAGGAAATTTGGAATGATTTACACCTTCAAATGATTTGGTACGGACGGGAATATTCACCAGCAAGAGGTTGGGATTTAGAGAAAGATATCATTACCCGAACTGTTGGAAAAAAATCAGTTTTATCAGAATACCACAAAAAAACGTCCCGATAATTTCGGGACGTTTGATTAATTAGCTATAATTTCGAAACATTTATTATTTACATTTAGAACGCTTAGCGCTTTTGAGTAATTTAATAAAAAAGAAATAGTCTCTTTTTTGGGTTTCATTGAATTGGTAACTAATGATTTTTTAGAGTAAATTTTTGCCATATTGTAATAAAGTATTTGTTTAATATTACAACGCAAGAATTTACAATTTAGTATTAATTCGTTAAAATTATTTGATGTTTGTCAATAACTTTTCTCATATTCATCAAAGCGTAACGCATTCTTCCCAAAGCAGTATTGATGCTAACACCTGTCAATTCTGAGATTTCCTTGAAACTCATATCTTGATACATACGCATAATCAAAACTTCTTTTTGATCAGCTGGAAGTTCCTCGATTAGTTTTCGCAAGTCAATTTCTACTTGGTCTTGAATTATCTTGTTTTCTATGGTAAGCGAATTATCAGACATAATCGAAAAAATGGAAAATTCCTCTGTTTCTCTGAACATTGGCATTTTTTTGTTTCTGCGAAAATGGTCAATTATTAGATTGTGAGCAATTCGCATTACCCAAGGTAGGAATTTACCTTCTTCGTTGTAGGATTTTGACTTTAAAGTTCGAATAACTTTAATAAATGTGTCTTGAAAAATATCATTCGAAATATCTCTATCAGATATTTTTGAATAAATAAAACCAAAAATTTTGGATTGATGTCTATTGATTAATACGGTCAAGGCATTTTCATCGCCATCAACGTATTTCTTTACCAATAAAGCGTCTGGAAGTTGAATATCAGCCATAGTAATACATTTTAGTTTAATAAAATTGGAGCAATTTTCTCTAAAAAGTAATTCTATAAAATAGGCTAATGTTTTTTGTGGTTATAAATATTGGTCAAATTTAACTAATAATTATATTAAAACACAAGTAAAAATAATAAAATTAACAGAAAACAGAAAAATCAATTCAACAACCGCATACTTTTTCATCGATAAAACCGTTTTATTAACCCCAAAATCAGAAATTTTAATCCAATTTCAATTTTAAAAAACAACCTCAGAATTTAAAATTTGAGATTATTTCCATACCAATTCTCATTTTAAAAATGATTACTTTTGTGAAAATTCCATTTTTGTATGTCAATTGACCTTTCTACATTAGATCCAAAGAAAAATATAATCATTAAAGGAGCACAAGTTCACAACCTAAAAAATGTGGATGTGTCGATTCCTAGAAACAAATTAGTGGTAATAACCGGGCTTTCGGGCTCTGGAAAATCAAGTTTAGCTTTCGACACTTTGTATGCCGAAGGACAACGCCGTTATGTAGAAAGTTTGTCTTCTTATGCAAGACAGTTTCTTGGAAGATTAGACAAACCAAAGGTAGAATACATCAAAGGAATTGCACCTGCCATTGCCATCGAGCAAAAAGTCAATACGACCAATGCCCGCTCTACCGTTGGGACTTCGACCGAAATTTACGATTATATCAAATTATTATTCGCCAGAGTTGGTCGAACTTTTTCACCCATTTCTGGACAAGAAGTTAAAAAAAATACCGTTTCGGATGTCATTACCGACGTGAAAAACATAGGAATTGACAGCAAATGGTTGCTCCTCGCTCCTATTCATTTGGAACACGGTCGAGCTTTGGAAGACAAATTGAAAGCCTTGCTCAATCAGGGATTTTCGAGAATATTGGTCAATAATGAAACCGTTCGTCTAGATGAAATTGATGGTCATATTTTAGACAATAAAGACATTTTACTTATCATTGATAGAATTGTTGTAAAAGACGAAGAGGAATTTTACAACCGCCTTGCCGATGCGGTGCAAACTGCTTTTTATGAAGGAAAAGGAATTTGTCATTTACAGGAATTAAACACACACAAACGTTTTTCGTACAGTAATAATTTTGAATTGGACGGCATTACTTTTCTGGAACCCAATGTTCATTTGTTCAGTTTCAACAATCCGTATGGTGCTTGTCCGGTTTGCGAAGGCTACGGAAATATTATTGGGATTGACGAAGAATTGGTTATCCCAAATACTTCTTTGTCTGTTTTTGAAAATGCCATTTATCCTTGGCGTGGCGAAAGTATGGGCTGGTTTCGGGACGAATTGGTAAACAACGCTTACAAGTTTGATTTTCCTATCCACAAACCTTTTTTCGAACTTTCCGATGCACAAAAAGATTTAATTTGGACAGGAAATAGCTATTTTCAAGGATTGAATGCCTTCTTCAAAGAACTAGAAGAAAAAAATTATAAAATCCAAAATCGAGTGATGCTTTCGCGTTATCGTGGAAAAACCAAATGTCATTCCTGCAAAGGAAAACGCTTGCGAATTGAAGCTTCTTATGTAAAAATCAATTCCAAAACCGTTTCAGATTTGGTTGATTTACCGATTAAACACTTGGTCACTTTTTTCGAAAAAATCGATTTGGATGTTTATGAAAAACAAATTGCCAAACGATTATTATTGGAAATCAACAACCGCTTGTCGTTTTTGACCGAAGTTGGTTTGGATTATTTGACTTTAAATAGAAACTCGGCAACCCTTTCCGGCGGCGAATCACAGCGTATCAATTTGGCGACTTCATTAGGAAGTAGTTTGGTTGGTTCGATGTATATTTTAGATGAGCCAAGTATTGGTTTGCACCCAAAAGACACCGAACGTTTAATCAAAGTTTTGCAATCTTTGCGTGATTTAGGAAACACCGTTATCGTGGTCGAACACGACGAAGACATTATGAAAGCTGCCGATATGATTATAGATATTGGTCCCGAAGCAGGAACTTTTGGTGGCGAATTGGTCGCTCAAGGCACTTTCGACGAAATCTTGAAATCAACTTCTTTAACAGCAAAATACCTCAACGGAGAATTAGAAATAAAAACACCTCGAATTAGACGAAAATGGAGCAATTACATTGAAATTTTAGGCGCAAGAGAAAATAATTTACAAAATATAGACGTCAAATTTCCTTTGGAATGTTTGACTGTGATTACCGGAGTTTCAGGAAGCGGAAAAAGTACTTTGGTCAAAAAAATCCTATTTCCCGCGATGCAGAAAAAGTTGGATGGCGTAGGCGAAAAAGCGGGACAATTTACCGAAATGCGTGGCTATTACCACAAAATTCAGCATATCGAATACGTCGATCAAAACCCGATTGGAAGAAGTTCGCGTTCGAATCCTGTGACTTATATCAAAGCCTATGATGATATTCGGGAATTGTTTGCCAAAGAAAAGCTGTCGAAAATTCGAGGATATCAAGCCAAACATTTTTCGTTTAACGTAGATGGTGGTCGTTGCGAAACCTGCAAAGGCGAAGGAACAATCAATGTCGAAATGGTTTTTATGGCCGATGTACAATTGCATTGTGAAACCTGCAACGGCAAACGATTCAAAAAAGAAGTTTTGGAAGTCACATTCGACGGAAAGAACATTCACGATATTCTGACGATGACTGTTGATGATTCTATTGCTTTTTTTACCGCCAACAAACAGACTAAAATCATCCAAAAATTGCAACCGCTACAAGATGTTGGTTTGGGTTATGTACAATTGGGACAATCTTCTTCTACCCTTTCTGGCGGCGAAGCCCAACGTATCAAACTGGCTTCGTTCCTGGTTAAAGGAGCTACCAAAGAAAAAGCACTTTTTGTCTTTGACGAACCTACAACCGGATTGCATTTTCACGACATCAAAAAACTCTTGGCTTCGTTTGAGGCACTGATTGACAAAGGACATTCGATATTGGTGATTGAACATAATTTGGATTTAATAAAATGTGCCGACTGGATTATCGATTTAGGTCCCGAAGGTGGCGAAAATGGTGGCCAATTACTCGCCGAAGGAACTCCTGAAGATATCGTAAAAATGAAAAAATCGGTTACAGCAAAATATTTAAAAGAGAAATTATAAGAATTTGAAGTCTTTTTTTTTGCAATTCATTTAAAGTAAGAAAAACACAGTTACAACATTGAATTTTACAATAAATAAGCGTAATTATGTAAAATATTAAGTAGTATTTTTTTCAACTTTGTAAGTTGAACAAGACCTCCGATTCTATTACTGCCGATGGAATCTAAAAGTGTTTTATTTGCGTATGAATCTAAAACTAATTCATCTTCTAAAAAAAACACTGCGAGTGCTACTTTGGTGCGTCGCTTGGATAATAGCGCTTTTACTACTTCTTGTTGTTTTAATTCAGATTCCCGCTGTTCAAAATTATGCTAAAGACAAAGCCGTTTCTTATTTGCAAAACAAAATCAAAACCAGGGTTTCTTTAGACCGAATTGCCGTTAATTTTCCAAAGGAAATTGTTTTGGAAGGGTTTTATTTTGAAGATCAAAAAAAAGATACTTTATTAATTGGCAAACGATTAGAAGCTGATATTGATTTATTTAAACTCCTAAGCAGTGAATTGGAAATTAATTCGGTTTCTCTCCAAAATACTTTAGCAAATATCTACAGAAACAAGGACGGCGTTTTCAATTTCGATTATATTATCAAGGCCTTTGAATCCAAAGAACCAGTAGATCCAAATAGTAAGCCTTTTAAAGTATCTGTCGAAAATATCAATCTCGAAAACGTCAATTTTAGTTTCAAGGATGATTTTTCCAAAAATGATCTTCGCGTACAACTAGTCCACTTTGACACCAAATTCAAGAAGTTTGATTTAGACAAAATGGATTTTGATGTCCCTAATATCAATTTGGATGGTTTAAAATTAGTTTTGAATCAGGATATTGTTGAAAAAATTGCCGAAGTGACCATAAAAACCTTGGATACGATTTCGAAGAGAAAAGATTTCAGTTTAAAGCTAGGCAAAATCAGTTTTTCGAAAATAGATGTTTCTTATGATAACAAGGATTCCAAATTAGGTTCGGGAATCAATTTAGGAAATTTGGAGTTATCCGTCAACGAAATTGATTTGAACAAACAATTATTGGATTTTGATACTTTTGAATTGAAAAATCTAAAAGGAAATTTACGATTGGGTGTAAATGACAAACAACTTATAACACCCAATTTAGATTCGACAACAATCAAACAAACTGGATGGAAAGTAAAATTGAACGCTGTCGATTTGCAAAATATAGCTTTCAAGTATGATGATATGCAATCAAAACCCATCGCAAAAGGAATTGATTACAGTCACCTCGATTTGGATAAATTTAATGTTAAAGCTGAAAAAATATATTATTCGAATGATACCATTTCTGGAAACATAAAATCGCTTACTGGAATTGAAAAAAGTGGTTTGCAAATTCAGTCCTTCAAAACGGATTTTTTCTATGGTCCAAAAAATGCATATTTGAATAATTTGTATTTAAAAACACCACAAACACTGCTGCAAAATAATATTAAAGTAGCTTATCCATCGATAGCTGCCATTCAAAAAAACATTGAAAATCTTAGTTTGAACGCCAATTTAAATCAATCAAAAGTTGGGTTTAAGGATGTTTTGCTGTTTGCTCCCTATTTGCAAAAAGAAGAACTGTTTAAAAACAATCCCAATGCGGTTTTGTATTTGAATACCCGTTTGAACGGAAAAATAAAAAACCTGAATATTCCGCTTTTTGAAATGAGTGGCATTGGAAACACACAAGTTTCGATGTCTGGAAAAATTACAGGACTTCCAGATGTGCAAAAAGCGTATTACGATTTGGACATAAAGAAATTTTCGAGCACCGCCAAAGACGCACTTTCGTTTGTGCCGGCAGGAACAATTCCAAAGACTATTCAATTGCCTTCGCAGTTTAATATGAGCGGGAAATTTAAAGGTTCGGTTCAGAATTTCAAGACCAATTTGGCTTTAAACAGCAACTTTGGAAATGCCAAAATCGATGGTTCGTTTGATCAACGTATTAAAAATCAAGAGAAATACGAAGCAACAGTGTATTTGCTAGATTTTGATTTAGGCCGCTTCATAAAAAATGATTCATTAGGAAAAATTACGATTAAAACAAAAGTAAAAGGCAAAGGATTAGACCCAAAAACGGCTCAGGCGGAATTGGATGGAATTGTTCAAAAAGCAGTTTTCAATAAATATACGTATCACGATTTAGCCTTAAAAGGAAATATCAAAAACGGATTATTTGATTTAAAATCTGCAATGAAAGACCCGAATTTGAGCTTTGATTTGGTTGCCAACGGAAATGCGAAAGACAAATATCCATCGGTCAAATTAAAATTAAATCTGGATATTGCCGATCTTCAAAAACTGAATCTTCACGCCGGTCCAATGAAATTGCGAGGAAATATCGATGCAGATATTGCCAATAGTAACCCTGATTTTTTAAACGGCGAAGTTTTCCTTTCGAATATCCAAATTTTGCAGGAAACTGATCCGATAGTTTTGGATTCCATCAAAATTGTGGCTTTCGCCAACACTAAAAAAAATAACATTAAGATAAATTCGCAATTTCTGAAAGCCGAAGTTGATGGAAAATTCAAGCTGACCACTTTGGCAGCAGCCGTCAAAAAGTCATTGTCGAAATATATAGATTTAGGAAAACCAAAAAACAATGTAGCGCAAGACGAACAAAGATTAACTTTTAATTTGTCTGTTGATAACGATCCGATTCTTTTTAAATTGATTCCAAAACTAACAGGTTTGGAACCTATTCACATTACAGGAAAATATAATAATGTTGCCGATTCATTGGAAGTAAAAGGAACGATTCCGAGAATTGTGTATGACAACAACACCATTTCCGATGGAAAAATAAATATAGAATCCAAAGGAAACACTTTGGAATATCAAGTTTCCGTCGCCACTATCGAAAGCGGAGAAATTAAAATTCCATTTACGAGTTTATCCGGAAAAGTTGAGAATAATATTGTGACTTATGCACTTGAAGTAAATGATACAGGCAAGAAACAACAGTATTTTATTGCCGGCGAATGGCTACGTGACAAGTCGAAAAACACACTAAAAATTGATGCTAAAAATTTTGTCCTCAATTACGACAAATGGAATATCAATACCGAAAATGCAATTGAATTTAGCGATAAAAGGCTTTACATCAATAAATTTTATTTGGAACATTCTGGAAATGAACTAAAAATTCAATCGTTAGGCAATCAAAATAATGCGCCATTGAAGGTTGATTTTGTAAACTTCAAAATTGAGACGATTTTGAATATGGTCAAAAAAGACAAATTGTTGATGCAAGGTTTGATAAACGGCTCCGCATTGGTGGAAAACGCGATGACAAACCCAACATTTACCTCGGATTTAAAAATAGATAAATTTACTTTCAAAGGAGAACCTGTTGGCGACATTGCTATAAAAGTAGACAACAAAACTACTAATGTATTGGCTGCCGATGTTGTGCTTAGCGGAGAAGGAAATGACGTAAATCTCTTTGGAGCCTATAAAATTAACGACGGTTCTTTCGACCTTAATTTAGATTTAAAAAAGTTAAATATCAAAAGCATCCAAGGGTTCAGTATGGATCATATTACGGAAGGAACTGGCTATTTGTCGGGGAATTTCAAGATTACTGGAAATACCGATGCACCAAAATTAAATGGCGAATTAAACTTTAATGATGCTGGTTTCAGAACCACAGAACTCAACTCTTATTTTAAAATCACGGATGAAAAAATCAAGTTTGAGAATGAAATAATTGCCTTTGATAAATTTACTTTATACGACGAAAACAACAATGAATTGACCGTAAGCGGAACCATCAAATCAGCTGATTTCAGGAATTTTGACTTCGGGCTAACCCTTGTTGCCAATGACTTTAGAGCGATTCACTCAAAAGCTACCGACAATGATTTGTTTTATGGCGATTTAATTTTAGACTCTAAATTAAACATCCAAGGAACTATTGATAATCCCATTGTTGGAGGAACTATTAAAATAAAAGAGGAAACCAAATTCACCATTGTCTTACCACAATCCGATCCTTCCATCGCCGACAGGGAAGGAATTGTCGAGTTTGTAAATGAGGATGATTTGTATCTGAAACAAACGGCTTCGATGGAGAAAAAACTCAATCAATCCGCCTTAATCGGTATGGATGTTAGTGTTGCCATTTCGATTGATAATGAAGCCGAACTTACTTTGGTTATCGACAAAGGAAATGGAGATTACCTGAACCTTAAAGGCGAGGCCCAACTTACAGGAGGCATTGATCCATCCGGAAAAACGACTTTGACCGGTAAATATGAATTTTCGGAAGGTGCTTATGAGATGAATTTCAATATGATTCGACGAAAATTCGACATTCAAAAAGGAAGTTATATTGTTTGGAATGGCGAACCCACAATGGCGAATTTGAACATCAAGGCGATTTATAAAGTGAACACTGCGCCAATTGATTTGCTTGGAAATCAGTTAGGAACTGTAAGTCCAACCGTTAAAAACACCTACAAACAGAAAATTCCGTTTCAAGCTATTTTAAAAATGGATGGCGAATTAATGAAACCCGAAATTACCTTTGACATTATTCTTCCTGATGGAAATTATGGAGTTTCGTCAGATATTGTTTCGGCTTCTCAAACCAAGTTGGAACAATTGCGACAAGAACCGGCCGAATTGAACAAGCAAGTTTTTGCCCTTTTATTGTTGAATCGTTTTATTGGCGAAAATCCTTTTGCCAGCGAAAGCGGCGGAACCAATGCCGAATCCTTGGCTAGACAAAGTGTGAGCAAAATTCTTTCGCAACAATTGAATGATCTTGCTGGAGATTTAATTGCTGGAGTCCAGTTTGAATTTGATTTAGAATCAACCGAAGATTATACTTCTGGAACGCTGCAAAATAGAACCGATTTGAATGTTGGCATTTCTAAAAAACTATTTGATGATCGAATAAAAGTAACCGTTGGAAGCAATTTTGGTGTGGAAGGTCAAGAACGTGCGAACGAAGATGTTTCCAATATTGCAGGCGATGTTGCGCTAGATTATCAACTCACAAAAGACGGTCGCTATAGGATTCGCGCCTATCGAAAAAACGAATATCAGGTGGCCATCGCCGGACAGGTTGTCGAGACTGGAGTTGCCTTTATTCTTACGATGAGTTACAATAAATTCCGAGAATTGTATCATCGAAGTGAGACAGATAAAGCGATGATCGAGAAAGAAAAAGTTCTCAAGGAAAAAGTAAAGCTCAAAAAACAAGAAAAAGATAACAAACTATGAAAACTAAATATATAAAATATTTTATAGCATTATCCTTGTTTTTTGCTTTTGGATGCAGCAACACTAAATATTTGCCCGATGGCGATTTATTGTTTACAGGAAGTTCCGTAACCGTCAAAGATTCAGTCCTAAAAAAGAAAGAAAAGAAAGCATTAGAGAACGAATTGGAAACTTTACTGCGACCAAAACCCAATAAAAAAATATTTGGATTACGTCCTAAACTATTGATTTATAATTTGGCTGGCGAACCAAAAAAAGAAAAAGGAATTCGCCATTGGTTAAGGACTAAAGTGGGTGAAGCGCCAGTATTATTCAGCAAAGTCGATTTAGATTATAACGTGGCTGTTTTGAGAAATTTTACGGAAAATAAAGGGTATTTCAAAACTCGTGTTAGCGCCGATTCGACTGCCAAAAACAAAAAAGCAACGGCAGAATATACCATTTGGCCCAAAAGACAATACAAAATAAAAAATGTGCAATTTCCAGCAGATTCTTCTGATTTAGGAAAAGCAATAGCCCAAACCAATCGCCTAACTCTACTCAAAGAAGGCGAACCGTATAATTTGGAAGTGATAAAACTCGAGCGAGAACGCATCGATGCTAGACTCAAGGAAAAAGGGTATTATTATTTTAATCCCGATTATATTTTGGCTCAAGTGGATAGTACCAAAGGAGATTATGAGGTTAATATCAAATTAAAAATAAAAGACGAAACGCCCGAAAAAGCCGCCATTGCTTATAAAATAAACAAGATTGTAGTCTATCCCAATTTTTCGATTTCAAAAGATAGCGTTACTTATAAAAAAGAGGATATTGTTCAGTATAAAGATTTCACAATTATTGATTCAGCGAATACTTTTAAACCCAGAGTTTTTGACCGCGCTTTGTATTTTAAAAAAGGGGATTTATACAACCGAAAAAATCACAATCTTTCCTTGAACCGTTTTGTAAATCTAGGCACATTCAACTTCGTGAAAAATGAATTCAAGGTTTCGGATAGTTTGAAAAATACTTTGGATGCTTATTATTATTTGACGCTTTTGCCTAAAAAGTTTATCCGTGTCGAAGTGTTAGGAAAAACCAATTCAGCAGGATTTACAGGTTCTGAAATTAATGTAAACTGGAACAACCGAAACGTATTTCGTGGTGCAGAATTGCTGACTGTTTCCGTATTTGGCGGAGCCGATTTTCAACTTTCGGGCGAAAATAAAGGGCAAAATATTTATAAACTGGGAACAGAAACGAGTTTGACTTGGCCAAGATTGATTACACCTTTTACTATCGAAAGTGACCAAGAATTTGTCCCAAGAACCAAAGCTACTGTGCGCTATGAATACCAAAACAGGACACAACTTTACGCTTTGAATTCCTTTAAAACATCGTTTGGATACATCTGGAAAAGCAATATCCGAAAAGAACATCAATTGAATGTTGTCGATATTACTTATGTGAGTCCGAATAATGTTACAGCAGAATATCAAGCGGATATTGATGCCGATGCTGCTTTGGGAAAAGTAATCGAAAAACAATTGATTTTTGGCCCAACCTATTCCTATACTTTCACGAATACGATGCAAAAACGTAAAAAAAATACTTTCTATTTTAATACAGAAGTGGATTTGGCTGGAAATATCACTGGTTTATTGAAGGGAGCAAATGCAAAACAAGGCGATACCATAAAAATATTTGATGTTCCGTTTAGCCAATATGTAAAAATAAAAGCAGATTTTAGGCATTATTTAAAACTAGGAAAAGAAGGTGAATTGGCAAGCCGAATCATTCTTGGTGCCGGTTTTGCCTATGGAAATTCGATTACATTGCCTACAACCAAGCAATTTGTCGTGGGTGGAACCAATAGTATTCGTGCCTTTAGAGCAAGATCACTCGGACCTGGAAGTTACCAAGCACCACTAACTTCTAACTCCTTTTTGCCAGATCAATCGGCTGATTTAAAATTAGAATTCAACACCGAATACCGAGCGAAAATTTATGGTTTAATGAAAGGTGCTTTATTTGTAGATGCCGGAAACATTTGGCTCTTGAATGCCGATCCAGACAAAGCTGGAGCAGAAATTTCGAAAGATTTTATGAAGGAAATAGCCGTTGGAGCTGGTGCTGGATTGCGTTTCGATTTTTCTTTTTTAATCTTGAGAACCGATTTGGCATTTCCGCTAAGAAAGCCTTATTTGACAGAGGGACAAAGATGGGTGATTGATGACATTGATTTTGGAAATGGCTCTTGGAGAAAAGAAAACCTGATATTCAATATTGCGATTGGGTATCCGTTTTAGGGTGGTTTGAATGTGAGTTATGGGAAATATTTGAGGGAGAAGTTGTGGTAAAATCATTTTGAAGAACTAAATTATCTTAACAAACCCGACATCTTTTATCACGAAATTTAACCCTTTCAACTTATTTTTTATTCTTTTTAATAGACTGTTTCACTAGACTTAGAATATATTCTAAATTATCATCTGAATCAATTTGTAATTCATACTCTCCATTTCCCCAATGCCCTGTAGCTGAAACATCTCTTGTTAAACCTTTTGTGTCTTCAAGTTCTCCTTTGTTCATATTAATCCACATTTTCAAAGCTTTTTTTTGCGGATGAATATCAATCACGTTTCTACCAGAGACAAAAGCTATATATTTTTTCTTTGGTTTTACTTCTAGATTATCAAGATTTAATATTCCATTTTTTAACTTATCATAAAGTTCTTTAATCTCCTCAGAAACATTGTCTAAATGTTCTTGCTCTGTATAAACTTTAATTTCTTTAGCAACATTATCTATTGTAATGTCGGTTTTAGAAATAGTTTTAATACTTTCTTGAGCACCTGCTTTTTGGATGTGCTCAAATGAAACTGTATTGTTTTCAAATCTTTTAATTTCCCATAATTCAATTGGCAAATCTTTGAAATTTATAGCTTCTCTTTGATAATTTGTAAAAGATGGTGATATGAATAAAACTCTTGATTGTGACCAATCAACGTCGTTCCTTTTTAAGGTTTTATCAAGATTTTCATTGAATTCTAAAATAAAATCAGCTTTATTATTTAACATTAAAGACAAATATGCATATCCTTGGTCAATTACACTGAAATTTTTATCTCTTTTATACTCAATAATTACAAAAGCATTTGCTTCTTTATCAAAAGCTAAAGTATCAATCCTAAAATTATTTAGAGAAAACTCAGATTTTACAAAATCCAAACCCAATATAGTTTTTAAATTACGTTCCGTTAATTCTTGAATTTCTTTCTCTAACTTAAAAGGATTCTCTTTAATATATGTTAGATCTTTTTCAATTTTATATAGAGCCATTTTATTATTTTTTATATTAGAATTTAAAAAATGATACCTAAAAAATAATTGAAATTTACAAACTTTTGAAATTTCATATTCCAATTTTATTCTCTTCCAAATATATAAACAATTTATTACAAACTCTGAAAAAAATTGATTTAAAGAATAAAATTTTAATATCGGATAGTAAAAAAATTGTATTTATCCGATATTAATTGTAATTTTGTTGGGTTATGTGGAAAATAGATTTAGGATATAGAACAGAGTTTCAATCAACCTTCGAGAGATTGTACAAAAAAAAGCAAGATTTGCAAGCCAGCAGACCTTTGCCCAACATCGCTTTGAACAAAATTAGAGAAAGTTTATCTATAGAATGGACTTATAATTCGAATAGTATCGAAGGGAATTCTTTAACGTTACGAGAAACTCAAATGGTGCTTCAAGAAGGGATTACAGTAAAAGGAAAATCTTTGCGAGAACATTTTGAAACGTACAATCACGACAAAGCCATAGATTATTTATTTTCGATAATTAATGATGATTATGTTTTGCGAAGTATTGACATTCTTTCTTTACATAGCCTAGTTTTACGTTCCATCGAAGAGGATTTTGCAGGACGTTTACGCAATGGTGGTGTTCGTATTTCTGGCGCTAATTTTGTTCCGCCTAACGCCAATAAAGTTTCGGATTTACTGGATGAATTGATTGATTTTATTAATACCAATCCTTTAGGAATGAACGATATAGAATTGGCTGCGGTTTTCCATCATAAAATGGTTTGGATTCATCCTTTCTTTGATGGTAATGGTAGAACAGTTCGACTGGCAATGAATTTATTGTTGATGCGTTGTGGTTTTCCACCCGCTATTATTCTCAAAAATGATAGAAAAAAATACTATGAAGCACTCAATCAAGCCAATAATGGCAATTATCAAAAACTAATGCTTTTGATGTGTCAAGCCTTGGAACGCAGCTTAAATATTTATTTGAATGCGATGCCTGACAACGATAATGATTTTCAAAAAATTTCAGATATTGTCAGTGAGCCAAGCAGCCCTTACGGTCAAGAATACGTAAGTTTATTGGCTCGAACAGGAAAAATTGATGCTTACAAAGAAGGTCGGAATTGGTACACTACCAAAGAAGCTGTTGCCAATTATATCGAAAATAGACAAAGAAAACGCTAGCTTTGAGTTAGCGTTTTTTTTGTGGTTATCTCAACTATTTTGGTCTTGCCATTGACTGTTTTGTTGCATACGAGATTGTTTTGCTTCTTGAAGCAAACCATTTTAAAAAAATCATCACGAACTTACAATCAAAATTTATTTATATCTTTCAACCTGAAAATTATAATATGATAAAAAAATATCTTTACATACTAGTCACACTGATTATTGCGTCGTGTTCCAAATCTATTGATAAAAAGGAAGTAATCAGTAAAATATCAAAAGACAATCTTGAGGTTAAACGTGTTGATTTAATCCAAGAATCTAATTATTACAATGTCATTACTGATATAGAAAATTCTGTTAATTCTTCAAAAGAGGCTTGGCAAAATGCGCCGGAACTAAACAAATTACACCGATTACTAATAATTGATGAAGTAAGTAAAAAGTATTTAAAAAAACTAAAAGAGGGTAAGTATTTGAATGATGATAAAGTAATTGCTTATCAATTTACAAAAATGAATAAATCTAAAAAGTTTATAGGATATGCTGTTATTCTATTTCACGAACAAAATCAACATACCCTATTTTACGAAATTTATCCAGCTCCCTATGATTATTTTCCTAGAGGTGGTGTGAAACAATTGATAAACAAAGGACTTGTTAAAGAAATAAACGAAATCGAAGCGGAATATAATAAAAAAAACACCGTTAAACTGAATAATCAATAAGATGCGTGTTTATCATTTAGTTTTTTCCCCTACAAAATAATCATTCGAATTTTTGAACAACACATTAAATGTGGTCAAACTGCCGTAAATTCTGGTGATGTATTGCTGCAAATCAATTTTCTCGGCTTCGTCAAGATTGCTCGCATTAATCTTTTGTTCCATCACTCGTATTCTATCGCGAACCATCGTGATTTTATGAAAAAAAGTGTCAATCAGAACTTCCTTGTTTTGCGTGGCAGTTCCTGGTTCTAAAATGATTTTGCCACCTTTCCATTTGTCGGCGATGGGAACTATTTGGGAAACATCGCTCCATTTTTGTAGTAGATTTTTTAAAGATTTTTCTACATCGTGAAAACTAACCGAATCAACTTCTCCCTCAACAGCTTCAATAATGTCAAATTCACTATCAATTTCGATAGTTTCCAATCCGCTTTCAATAAAAGTAACCCAATAATGCTTTGAAGTTACATTCGTAACAACTCCAAGTCCCAATTCTGGGTGTTTTATGCGTGAGCCAATTCCTAAAATATTCATCTTTCTATTTTTTATTCAAATATAAAAATTTTATCTAATTCAAAGATTACAATTAGTTTATATTCAAAACATAACTTGGTTAAACAAATACATCAGTTTTTATCCGCGTTTTCGCGATAGCTAATCGGCTGTATCTGCGTCCAATTTTATATGTAATTTTAATATAAACTTCCGTGCTGTTGTAATGAAAGAATAAATCAAAATGGTAACTTTGCGTTTTGCCAAAATTTATGCTAGAAAACGATAACAACATTGAAGTATTGGGTGCGCGAGTACACAATCTAAAAAATATAGATGTAAAAATCCCAAGAGAGAAACTGGTCGTGATTACCGGACTTTCGGGTTCAGGAAAATCATCCTTGGCTTTCGACACGATTTATGCCGAAGGACAACGCCGTTATGTAGAAACTTTTTCGGCTTATGCCAGACAATTTTTGGGTGGTTTGGAACGACCTGATGTGGATAAAATTGATGGGCTTTCGCCCGTTATTGCCATCGAGCAGAAAACGACCAGCAAGAGTCCACGCTCGACCGTTGGAACCATTACCGAAATTTATGACTTCCTACGCTTGCTTTTTGCGCGTGCCGCAGATGCTTATAGCTACAATACGGGTGAAAAAATGGTTTCCTATGATGACGAGCAAATCAAAGAGTTAATTACCCAAGATTTTGCAGGTAAACGTATCAATATTTTGGCTCCCGTTATTCGTGCTAGGAAAGGACATTATGCCGAATTATTCCAGCAAATTGCCAAACAAGGTTTCCTAAAAGTCCGTATTAATGGCGATATCAAAGACATCACTACAGGAATGAAACTCGACCGTTACAAAACCCACGACATCGAAATCGTGATAGACAGAATGGTTATCGAAAACACACCAGATAACGAAAAACGCCTGACCGAAAGCATCAAAACAGCGATGTATCACGGCGAAAATGTGTTGATGATTTTAGACCAAGATACCGATGAAATTCGGTTTTTCAGTCGGAATTTAATGTGTCCGACAACCGGAATTTCCTATCAAAATCCGGAACCTAATTTATTCTCGTTCAACTCACCCAAAGGAGCTTGCGATCATTGTAAAGGTTTGGGAACGGTAAATGAAATCAACATAAAGAAAATTATCCCAAATCCAAAATTATCAATAAACAAAGGTGGTTTTGCTCCTTTGGGCGAATATAAAAGCAGCTGGATGTTCAAGCAATTGGAAATCATTGGTGAGAAATTTGATTTCAAATTGACCGATGCTATTGAAAAAATATCCGAGGAAGCTATGGAAATGATTTTGAATGGTGGAAAAGAAAAATTCTCGGTCGAATCGAAAGTTTTGGGCGTAACCAAAGACTACAAAATTGAGTTTGAAGGGATTTCGCATTTCATCAAAAACCAACACGACGAAAGCGGTTCGACCACAATAAAACGTTGGGCAAAGGAATTTATGGATGAAGTCAAATGTCCGGTTTGCGAAGGTTCCAGATTGAAAAAAGAAGCTTTGTTTTTCAAAATCAATGAGAAGAATATTGCCGAATTGTGCAATATGGATATTTCGGATGTGACGGCTTGGTTTCTGGATTTGGACAACCATTTATCCAATAAACAAAAGACGATCGCAACGGAAGTTATTAAGGAAATCAAGGATCGATTGGCTTTCTTGATGAACGTTGGCTTGGATTATTTGGCTTTAAGCCGAAGCTCGAAATCACTTTCTGGAGGAGAAGCACAACGCATTCGATTGGCGACACAAATTGGCTCGCAGTTGGTTGGTGTTCTGTATATTCTGGATGAACCAAGCATTGGTTTGCACCAAAGAGACAACGATAAATTGATTCATTCCTTGGAACAATTGCGTGATATAGGCAACTCGGTTATTGTTGTCGAACACGATAAAGATATGATTCTGCGTGCCGATTATGTGATTGATATTGGTCCAAAAGCAGGAAAACACGGTGGCGAAATCATCAGCAAAGGAACTCCTGCCGAAATTTTGAAAGACCATACTTTGACGGCTTCTTATTTGAACGGTGAAATGGAAATTGAAGTTCCAAAAAAACGTCGTGAAGGCAACGGAAATTTCCTAAAACTAACGGGTGCAACAGGAAACAATTTGAAAAATGTTTCGATAGAATTGCCTTTGGGCAAAATGATTTGTGTAACCGGAGTTTCGGGAAGCGGGAAATCAACTTTGATCAATGAAACCCTCTACCCTATTTTGAATGCCTTTTATTTTAATGGTGTCAAAAAACCAAAACCGTATAAGAAAATTGAGGGTTTGGAATTCATTGACAAAGTGATTGATATTGACCAAAGCCCGATTGGAAGAACACCACGTTCGAATCCTGCCACATACACCGAGGTTTTTACCGAAATTAGAAACCTGTTCACGATGACTTCTGAAAGTATGATTCGGGGGTATAAAGCAGGGCGTTTTAGTTTTAACGTAAAAGGTGGACGATGTGAAACCTGCGAAGGTTCTGGTGTACGAACCATCGAAATGAACTTCTTACCCGATGTTTATGTAGAATGTGAAACCTGTCAAGGGAAACGTTTCAACAGAGAAACTTTGGAGATTCGTTACAAAGGAAAATCCATTTCGGATATTTTGAATATGACTATTGACGAGGCTGTTCCCTTCTTTGAAATGATTCCGAAGATTTATCGAAAGGTCAAAACCCTGCAAGATGTTGGTTTGGGTTATATAACCTTGGGACAACAAAGTACAACACTTTCTGGTGGTGAAGCACAACGTATCAAACTGGCTGGAGAATTAGCTAAAAAAGATACTGGAAATACGTTTTATATATTGGACGAACCTACCACTGGCTTGCATTTCGAAGACATTCGGGTATTGATGGAGGTGATAAAAAAACTGGTCGATAAAGGCAATACGATTTTGATTATCGAACACAATATGGATGTGATCAAACTAGCCGATTACATCATAGACATTGGTCCCGAAGGCGGAAAAGGCGGTGGCGAAGTCGTTGCCAAAGGAACTCCCGAAGAAGTTGCCAAAAATAAGAAAAGCTATACGGCACAATTTTTGAAGAAGGAATTGGTTTAAATATTGAAAAAAAATAACATAAAAAAAGCATCATTATATAACCCATAATGGTGCTTTTTTATTGATAAATTGAGGCTTCCCCTAAGCCCATTCGCTATTTTATAATAAGTACAATCGAATTAAAATAATGCTACGACATCTTAAGAATTACTCTTATTTTATAAAACAGGTTTTTTATTAATTTCAGTGAAATTTAAAGTCTGTATTTCATCGGAATCTGTACTTTCAATTATTTTATCGTTTTCAGCAATAATTCTATCGATTGTTTTACTAGATTTTACAAATAAAACTGGTTCAGGATACAAAAAAACAGAGTCATCAATAAACGAAATTTTCACTTGTTCCTTAATTGATAATGATTTCAAAAAAGTAATAGCTTCATAAGCATTAGATAGCTCAGCATGTTTTAATGCAGTAAATCCTTGACTATCTTTAATGTTACGATCAGCTCCTTTTAGCAATAAATATTTTATAATTTCGACTTTATTATAGCGAGCTGCATACATTAGAGGAGTCATTCCATTAAATTTTTTATCAACATCTGTGCCATCCTCAATAAACTTTTTGACTGTTTCGATTTCCCCTTTACTAATTGCTACTACTAAAGGAGCAGGAGATACATTAAAGTTATTTTGTGTTTTTTGATTACCAATAAAATTAGTATTGGAAGCAAAAGACAAACTAGAAAAAACCATTAAAGTAATTCCTAAATAAATGATTGTTTTTTTCATGGGTATTGTTTTTAAATTGTTATTTTTTATTTATTGATAATATATATAAATCATGTTCAATATCAGCATTTATGCAAAAATTAAATCACTCTTAAATTTATTAAATAAACACTAAAAAGCAATTATTTTGAATATGTCGCAAAACAAAAAGTAAATATTGTCAATTTTTTATCAAATTTACAATTAATTACAACATCAATCCAAGAAAAATAAGAAATAATTCTGCTTAAAATGTATTTTTATTCTTTATTCATTTCAATGTCTATTTCAGGAAAACAAACAATCAATATCAACATAATTACTTGAATTAATATATCTATTTTTGTTAATAATTAGTATTATATTTAAAAAATGCTTTTTTAAAACAAAAATTAATAACAATTCAATAATAGCAAGAAGCTTTTTGGGAACTGCGGTCAATCTCTTGTTTGTTTGGTGTTAAAATTGAAATTTTGCTTTGAATATACTCTTGAAAAATCTCAGGTAGTAAACTCAAAAATATTTCCCAGATTTAAGGTTCAAACACCTTCAGTCTTCTTGCATTTTTCACTGTTACTAAACCAATAAACAATACAACCTATAAAGAAAAGAAATGATAGAAATAAAAAAGTAATGCTTCACATTTTTTGAAAAAAGAATTACTTTAGCACAGAAGTCTGAAATGCTGGTTTCTTTAGATAATTAACTCCATTTTTAGACTTTGAAAAAGGAACTATAATAAAAGTCAAAAAAACACAAAAATGAGACTAGAAGATTTTGACAACGATGAGGATAAAGTTATTCAGGATAAACTAAAAAGAAAAACTTGGAACGAGATTCGAACCAATGATAGTTGGGGGATTTTCAAGATTATGTCTGAGTTTGTAAACGGATATGAATCGATGGGTCGGATAGGTCCTTGTGTCACTATTTTTGGATCGGCACGAATCAAACCAGAGGATAAATATTATTTATTGGCCGAAAAAATAGCTTATAAAATTAGCAAAGCAGGATATGGAGTAATCACTGGTGGTGGTCCCGGCATTATGGAAGCGGGGAACAAAGGTGCGCATTTGGGTGGCGGGATTTCGGTGGGATTGAATATCGAATTGCCATTCGAGCAACATTTTAATCCCTACATTGATCACGACAAAAACTTGAATTTCGATTATTTCTTTGTTAGAAAAGTAATGTTCGTGAAATATTCGCAAGGATTTGTGGTAATGCCGGGCGGTTTTGGCACTCTTGACGAAATGTTCGAAGCGATGACGTTAATCCAAACAAAGAAAATTGGAAAATTCCCCATAATATTGGTTGGTTCTGAATTTTGGTCTGGCTTAATAGAATGGATAAAAACCGTTATGGTCGAAAAAGAAAAAACCATTAATGTTACGGATTTGGATTTATTCAAAATTGTGGATAACGAAGATGAAGTGGTCGAAGTACTGGATAAATTCTACAAAAAATACGATTTATCGCCAAATTTCTAAGCATTATTTTAAAAACCCAAATCTCAATTTAAAACTAAACTTTGAAATCATTTCATAAAATTATATTTTTTATCCTTTTCTTTTTTGCTTCGGCAAAACAATATGGTCAGCATCATTCACGAATAGATGTTGAGGTGAATATGGAACAAAAAACGTTGACCGTTTTACAGGAAATCGAGTTTTTTAATCAATCTGAAGATACTTTGACAAGTATTGTTTTGAATGATTGGAACCATGCGTATTCTTCTAAAACAACTCCTTTGGCAAAACGATTTTCGGACGAATTTTATAGAGGTTTTCATTTGGCAGCTGAAAAAGAGCGCGGTAGTACGAATAATTTAAATATTTCGACAGCCAATAAATCAAAACTTTCTTGGGAAAGAACCGAAAAAAATCCAGATTTAGTTACAGTTAAATTGGATAAAAAATTGGCTCCTAATCAAAAAATTGTTTTACACCTTAACTACATTGTAAAAGTACCTATTGATGATTTTACTCATTATGGTTACACAGAAAGAAGTGGAATGTATCTTAGAAACTGGTTTCTTACCCCTGCGCGATTTGAAAATCATGCTTTTGTTGAATACAATAATTTAAATTTAGATGATATTGCAAATGCAGTTTGTGATTTTGATATTATTCTGAGAATTACAAAAAATTTCGAGCTAACTACAGATTTGGATGAGGAGAAAACTACTCTTTTTGAAAGCTTTTCTTTTTACAAATTGAAAGGAAAAAACAGAACCGATTTTAGTATTTTTTTAGAACCAAAATCTAGTTTTCGCAACTTCAAAAATAGCTCCGTCGAGGTTCTAACTAATATCAGAGGGCATAAGGCTGATGAGATTCAAAAAGCTATTGCGATCGATAAAGTGGTCAATTTTACTCACAATTTAGTTGGAAAAACCCATTACGAAAAAATTATCGTTGCCCAAGCTGATTACGACCGAAATCCTTTCTATGGACTAAATCAGATGCCTGCTTTTTTGGTTCCGTTTCAGGATGAATTTCTCTTTGAAATTAAATTTTTGAAAACGTATTTGAACAATTATCTGAAAAATAATTTAAAGTTAGACCCCAGAAAAGACAACTGGATTTATGATGGCATTCAGGTATATACAATGATGCGATATATTGACGAATACTACCCTGAATTAAAAATGACTGGACGCATATCTACTTTTAAATTATTCAAAGGGTTCCATCTTTTAAATATTGATTTCAACGAGCAATACAGTTATTTTTATTTGCTTATGGCTCGAAAAAATTTAGACCAACCACTAAGCTCGCCAAAAAATACTTTGATAAAATTTAATGAGCAAATTGCCAGTAAATATAGAGCTGGTTTGAGTTTAATCTATCTTGATAATTTTATTGGAAACAGTTCTGTATCAAATAGTATTCAGCAATTTAATGCCCTAAATACTAAAAAGATTTGTGGGGCAAATGATTTCGAAACAATTATAAAATCGAGTACTAATAAAGATATTAATTGGTTTTTTAAAACTATTATTAATTCTAGAGAAATTATTGATTACAAGTTTTCTAATGTGACAAAAACCAAAGATAGTGTTTCATTTTCGTTGAAGAACAAGACGAATACTTTTGTACCAATATCAATTTATGGTATAAAAAACGATACAATTGTTTTCAAAAAATGGTTAGAACCCCAAAAAAATGACAGCATTTACACCTTAGAAAGAAATCAGGCCAACAAGATCATTATCAATTATAAAAATGAAGTTCCTGAATTCAATTTAAGAAATAATTGGAAAAAATTAGAAGGTTTTTTTCCTAATAGTCGACCTTTTAAATTTACTTTTATAAAGGATTTAGAAGATCCCTATTACAATCAAATTATTTATGCTCCGATACTCACTTATAATTTATATGACGGGCTTTCGCCGGGAATGCGATTCCACAACAGAGCTATTTTGAACAGGCCTTTTGTGTATGACATCAATCCTACTTTTGCGACAAAATCGAACATGATAACGGGTTCAGCTATCTTCATGTTGAATAAAGATTATCGTGACAATAGTTTGTTTAGCGTAAGATATTCTATAAGTGGCAACTATTTTCATTATGCTCCAGATGCAACCTACTTAAAAATAAACCCAATGGTTTTGATGCAATTTCGAAATGATGATTATAGAGACAATAGAAAACAACTACTGCTTTTTCGACAAGTAATCATAAATCGAGAAAAAAGTGAGATAGTTATTGATAGTTCACTTCAGGATTATTCGGTTTTTGATGCAAAATATATCAACTCAAGAACGGAGCTAACAAATCATATCAGCTTTGTAGGAGACGTTCAGTTTTCACGCGAATTTGGTAAAATTTCTACCGAATTACAATATCGAAAACTATTCGAAGACAATCGCCAACTTAATCTGCGAATGTACGCAGGAGCTTTTACGTACAACACTAGTAATTCGGATTTTTATAGTTTTGCATTAGACCGACCAACTGATTATCTTTTTGATTATGCTTACCTAGGGAGATCTTCTGAAACTGGCATTGTAAGTCAGGAGTTTATATTAGCCGAAGGTGGTTTTAAATCGAAGTTGACGCCCTCTTATGCCAATCAATGGATTGCAACTCTGAACGGAAGTTATTCTATTTGGAATTGGATAGAAGCGTATGGCGATATTGGAGTTGTAAAAAATACGAATCAAAAAGAAAAATTCCTCTTCGATAGTGGTATCCGATTAAATCTTTTGACCGATTATTTCGAGTTATTTTTTCCAATCTATTCCAATAAAGGATGGGAAATTTCGCAACCCAATTACAATGAAAAGATACGATTTGTCATAACACTGAATCCCGATAAATTTATCCAACTATTTACAAGAAAATGGTTTTAGTGGAATAAAAATACTAAAAAAAATTAATTAAAAATTATATTATTATCAATGATATTTAATTAAAAATATACATTTTACAACAAAAACGACTATTATCAAATTTTATTTAGAAAAAATTTAATTCTATTTCTTATAATGAATGATGAAAATAATTAGTTTTTGAGTAAATTTGCACCAAAGTTATACTTCTTGCATTATGATAAAAGAGAAAATAAATTCTGCCCTAACCTTTGAAGACTTCAAAACTGAAGTTTTAAAAGACTACAAAATTGCCATAACAAGCAGAGAATGTAGCCTATTAGGACGTAAGGAAGTATTAACAGGCAAAGCTAAATTCGGCATTTTTGGTGACGGAAAAGAAGTTCCTCAGCTAGCGATGGCAAAGTTTTTTAAAGACGGTGATTTTCGTTCAGGATACTATCGTGATCAAACTTTTATGATGGCTATTGGCGAATTCACTCCACAACAGTTTTTTGCAGGACTTTATGGTCATACTGATATTTCTCAAGAACCTATGTCAGCAGGAAGGCAAATGGGCGGTCATTTTGTAACACACAGCCTCAATGAAGATGGTAGCTGGAAAGATTTGACAAAACAAAAAAATTCTAGTGCTGATATTTCTCCTACAGCTTCGCAAATGCCAAGAATGCTCGGACTTGCCCAAGCATCAAATATTTACAGAAGTATCCCAGAACTTGCAGATAAATCAAATTTTTCGTTAGGCGGAAATGAAATTTCTTGGGGAACTATTGGAAATGCGAGTACATCAGAAGGTTTATTTTTTGAAACTATAAATGCCGCTGGAGTTTTACAAGTACCTCTTATTTTGAGTGTTTGGGATGACGAATACGGAATTTCTGTTCACGCAAAACACCAAACCACAAAAGAAAGTATCTCGGAAATTTTGAAAGGATATCAAAGAGATGAAAACCATAATGGTTTCGAAATATTAAAAGTACAAGGTTGGGATTATCCAAGTTTGATTGAAACCTATGAAAAAGCATCCGATTTAGCTCGTGAACATCACGTTCCAGTTTTAATTCACGTAACCCAACTCACACAACCACAAGGCCACTCTAGTTCAGGTTCGCACGAAAGATACAAAGATGCCAACAGATTGCAATGGGAAAGAGATTTTGACTGCATTCGACAAATGAAACTATGGATGATTGCCATTAATATTGCTTCCTCAGAAGAAATTGAAGAAATTGACTTAATCACTAAAAAAGAAGTATTTGAAGCCAAAAAACTAGCTTGGAATGCATTTCTTAATCCAATAATCGAGGAACAAAAAAGGCTTGTTCAATTGTTAGAAAAAATCGCCCCTACAAGCAAAAATAGCGATAAAATTCTTAAACTTAAAACGAATTTAAGCAACATAAAAGCTCCCTTAAAAAAGGAAATTCTTAGCACCGCTCGAAAAGCATTACGATTAGTAATCAATGAAAATGGAAAACCTGAGTTATCCAATTGGATTACTAATTACTTCGATTTAAACCAACCAAAATTCAGCAAGAATTTATTTTCAGAATCTAATTTGAATGTGTTTTCAGTAAAAGAAGTTTTACCAGAATACGAAGATAACGTCAAAGAAGATACTGATGGCCGAATGATTTTGCGTGATAATTTTAATGTGCTTTTTTCAAAACACCCAGAAGTTTTAATTTTTGGTGAAGATGCAGGAAGCATTGGCGATGTAAATCAAGGATTAGTCGGATTACAAGAAAAATTTGGAGAAACCCGTGTTGCCGATGTTGGCATCAGAGAAGCTTCGATAATCGGTCAAGGAATTGGCATGGCTTTGCGAGGCCTTCGTCCGATTGCAGAAATTCAATATTTAGATTATTTATTGTATGGTGTTCAAATTTTGAGCGATGATTTGGCTACTTTACAATATCGAACTAATGGCAAACAAAAAGCACCACTTATCATTAGAACTCGTGGCCATCGATTAGAAGGAATTTGGCATTCAGGATCCCCAATGGGAATGCTGATAAATGCACTAAGAGGAATTCATATATTAGTCCCAAGAAACATGACCAAAGCCGCTGGATTTTATAACACTTTATTACAATGTGACGAGCCAGCACTTGTGGTAGAATGCCTCAATGGTTACCGATTGAAAGAAAAAATGCCGTTGAATTATGGTGAATTCAAAACACCAATTGGTGTGGTTGAGACTATAAAAGAAGGAGCTGATATTACTTTGGTTTCTTATGGTTCTACTTTGAGATTAGTAGAAGCAGCCGTAAAAGAACTAATGGGAATTGGTATCGATTGCGAAATAATTGATATCCAATCTTTGCTTCCTTTTGATGTCAATCACGATATTGTGAAAAGTATAGCCAAAACAAATCGATTGTTGATAATCGATGAAGATGTTCCTGGCGGAGCTTCGGCCTATATTTTACAACAAATTATAGAAAACCAAGACGGCTATAACTATTTGGATAGCAAGCCGCAAACCTTGACAGCCAAAGCACATCGACCTGCTTACGGAACGGATGGTGATTATTTTTCGAAACCCTCTATTGAAGATATTTTTGAAAAAATATACGCTATGATGAATGAAGTAAACCCCTCAAAATTTCCAGTTTTGTATTAGAAAATAGTTCTTGAATAATATTTTAAACCATTAATAAAATTAAGATTTATATGATTAATGAACCTTAATTTTCTTAATGGTTTATTTTTTTTACTTTATAAAAAAGAACCTATTATATTGAAATCAAACTACTTCATAATTTTAAGCTTCTTCAAATACTTATCCATTACCTCGTTGATTTCAATAGAAATAACAAAACGATAATTGAGATAAACATAAGCGATTGTCAACAACACGGATTTTAGTACAATCGAAATAATAGGATTAAAAGGAAACTCCCAAAAGTAAAATGCAACAAACAAAACAAGCGTTAAAGCCATTGAATACAAGGTTTGTTTGGTAAAAGGATACAAATCTAACTTTTTTACCACAAAAAGCAATTTGGCCAAACTATATAAAGTTATTGATAATAAAGTGGCAAATGCTGAGCCAATTATACCATAAATTGGAATAAAAATCATATTCAATCCAATGGTCATAATCACCAAAAGAACTCCTAACAACAAGACGGTTCGGTAATATTTGGTATTAAAAATTATGGCGTTATTATTCCCTAAAATCAAGTCAAAATATTTTGACAATCCTATCATAAAAACTACCATTATACTGCCAAGATATAATTCTTTTTCCGCGGGATCTTTGATTCCCTGAATAATTATTTCATACAACATATTAATATTCACAAAAATCCCAAGCATTACATAACCCCCTACCACTTGTAAATTAATTGATGTTTTTTTGTACAGATTATCCATTTCATCATGTTTATTTTCGTGCATCAATTTTGCAGTAATGGGATACACAATTTGATGCATTGCACGACTTGGAACAGAAATTACCAAAGCAATGTATGTAGCCACCGAATAAAAAGCGATATTTTCAATATTCATATATTGATTGAGAATAATTTTATCCCCATCTAACAATAAATTAGCCACACTTCCTGACAAAATAATATAAAAAGTATAAGTCAATACATCCTTTACATTACCTGGAATCGTAAACTGAAATACTGGTTTTTGAATACTGAAAGCATAAAACATAGTTACAATCAGAGCAATTAAATACACAACTGCTGTGGCATAAATAAACCCAGCTACACTCAACCAACCAAAATAAACACAAATTAATAATAGTAGTGAGGCCGAACGCAAACCCACTTCTTTAATAAAATTTCCAAAAACCGAATGCATATGAACTCTCAACCAAGCATAAAAAATCTCAAAATAAGCCATGCACAAACCTATTAAAGGGATTAGCCAAATATAATTTTTTACAATTTTATTTTTTTTGGACAAGAAAAATAGAATTTCATCATAATAGAACAACCCAAGTAACAAAAATGGTATTATTATTACAAAAGGAAATAAGACAGTAAACGATAAAAAACGGGAACGCTCCTCGCTAGTTTTACACTGAGAATAGAATTTTACCAAAGTATTTTGCATTCCAATGGCAAAAATAGGCATGATTACATTGGCAAATGAAAGTATAAAATTTGAAAGTCCATAATAAGTTGCCCCAAGTAAAACGGGATACAAATAAATGGTGTTAATCCCCCCAATCGCAAAACCTATGTACGTTATTATTGTGTTTTTAAAAGACTGATTTAATACTATTCCCATTTTAAAAATTAGAAGTTAGAAGCTGGAAGTTAGAAGTTTTACTAATTTTTCGGTCAAACTTTTTCTTGAATATTGTTGTAAACCAACTCCATTCGATTGTAGTTTTCCTTCCAAAAATTGATTATAATGGCCCAAAAGTACACTTTTTAGTTTCATTTTCTCGGAATAATCAAAGAATACGCCTGTGTTTGTATTGGTAATAATTTCGGCAAAGTCGGATCCATTTGGTCCAATTGCAATAATGGGCCTTCCTGAAACCATATATTCAAACAATTTACCTGGAATAATACTTTTTGTATCATCTGAATTAATTTCGATAAGTAATAAAACTTGTGATTTCCTTTGATGCGCAATCGCCTCGGAATGTGAAACATATCCCAAATTATTCAAATAGGGATTCAATTCAAATTGAGAAATGGTTTCTAAAACCTCTTGACTAACTGCTCCTATTAATTTTATTTCTAAATGGATTTTAAAATCAGGAATTTCGTGGAGCAATTCCACTAAAACTTCCCAGAGCAATTTTGGGTTTCTTTCGGAAAGAAAAGAACCAATGTGTGCCAAAGAAAATTTAGTATCCAAAGCTTCTTTAGCAATATTTTCCGTGTCATAACCATTCGTGATTACGGCAATTGGTTTGGTTGTAATGGCTTGAAACTCGGTTTTTGTAGTGTTGCTGGTTACAATAATTGTGTCAGCAGAATTTAGAACTTGATGTTCCAATGATTTGTGTTTCTTGGCAGCAAAACTAGACAATCTCAAGGATTTATGATAGCCAATAGTTGTCCAAGGATCACGGAAATCAGCAAACCATTTGACATTCAATTTCTGCTTTAATTCCAGTCCAATAAGATGCAAACTGTGTGGTGGTCCCGAAGTGACAATGGTGTCTATATTATTATCGACAATGTATTTTTCGAGAAATTTCACCGAAGGTTTTACCCAAAAAACACGGGCATCAGGAATAAATAAATTGCCCCGAATCCACAGCAATAATTTATCTAAAAAAGATTGTTTTCTTTGATTTGGAATAATCCCCGAATTCATTTTTTTGGTTTTATTCTTCGAAAGAAACGAAGCCAGTTGATAGGGTTCGAAGATTTTATGTTTTAAAATAATAGCCTTGTCTGAAACTTCTTTTATCAAGTTTTCATCCACAATAGGATACGTAGGATTCTCCGGAATATAAACAATGGGCTGAACACCAAAATCGGGTAAATATTTCACGAATTTTAACCAACGCTGAACGCCTGGCCCACCAGCTGGAGGCCAATAATAAGTTATGATGAGGAGTTTTTCTGGTTTCAAGTTTAAAATTTAAAGTTTAAACTTTTCTTCTTTTCAACATAAATCCCTCCAACTAATAACAACATCATTCCAATAAAACTAAAAAGCGTAATCATACTTCCTGTTTGTACAACTTGAGGTTCAAATTTGAACTCTATAGTATGTTTTCCTGCTGGAATTTGCATTCCTCTCAAAACGTAATTTACTCTAAAAATACCAGCAGTTTTACCGTCAATTGTAACTTTCCAACCATTTCTATAATACATCTCAGAAAAAACTGCTAATCCATTATTAGTATTATTTGATGTATAATTTAAATGATTTGGTTTATAAAAATCCAATTTAATTGATGCTAGAGAATCTTTTACAAAGCTTTTATTTTTAAGAAGCATTCGTTTTAAAATAAGCAGTCCTGTATCATCTGGGCTATATACAGCCACATTTTTAGAATCCAACTTGTCCAATGCGGTAATCTCAGCATCAGCAGAATTAACAGCTTTCAATTCTTTGACAAACCATGCATTTCCATTGGCATTCGGGTTTTGAACTGGAAACGCAGCACCCGTTGAATCGGTTTGAATAATGTATTTTACATTCAACATATTCAAAACCTCAATATTGTTTTTGGCAATTTGATAATCAAATAATTGTTGCATTCTTCGAGGTTTTACGGCACTATAACCCCCAATCGATTTATGAAAATAAGAGGATCTGGCGCTGGAAAGATTTCCATCCACCTCAAAAACTCTGTAATGGGACTTGTCTTGTAAAATCTGAACATCGGCTGGCGTTTCCTGAAAAGGAACTTCTACTTCTCTTTTGCTAACAAAACCATCGGCATCAACATAATTTTTATCTACTAGAACCAAATCGAAAACCATTACTAATCCCACAAGAATTATGGTTGTATTTTGTGCTAATTTATTTTTGAGAAACAACCATAAAACACCAGCCGCAATCAAAATAAAGAATCCTGAACGCAATAAATCTGCCGCATACAAACTTTTTCTGTCTTCTTTTAAAGCGTCTATAAATCCTGTTCCAAAAGCTTTGTCTTGTCCTTGACTGAACATTTGCAACAATTGAGAATCCATTTGACCCACAAAATCAAAAGTACTTCTGAGAAGAAATAATCCTATTATTAGTCCAAATACAGTAGCTGATGCCTTCCATAAACTTGGCCATTGTTTTTCTTTGTCTTGGGTGAAAAATGATTGGAAACCCATAATAGCCAGCACTGGAAAACAAAGTTCCAAAATCACTTGTATGGACGAAACCGCTCTAAACTTATCATACATTGGAACAAAATCTATAAAGAAATCGGTAACCGAAGATAAATTTTTACCCCAAGACAACACCAAGGAAAATAATGCTCCAGCAAGAAAAACATACTTAATTTTTCGGTTGTCATGATACAATCCCAAAATACCTAAAAAGAAAACAACAATTCCAATATAAGCCGGCGCTGCCACTATAGGTTGCTGCCCCCAATAAGTAAAACCATAGTTTTCTGTAAATTGTTGAGCCTCTTCTGGAGATGCTCCATATTGCGTCATAAATTTATAAACACTCGAATCTGTATTCAATTTTTCGCTGTTTCCACCTCCAAAAAGTCGTGGCGCAATCAAATTGAAACTTTCGGCAATTCCGTAACTGTATTCGGTGATGTATTCACGTGACAGAGCACTGTTTCCTGTTATTTTTGAGCCATCTGGATTTAAAGTCAATTCACTTTTTCCACGAGTACTAAATTTTGCATATTCGGCTGTGGCCAATAAATTCGTAGCATTGGCTCCAATGGCAAAAATTCCAGCTATTGCCAAAACTCCGAAGGAAGTAAAAAGAGGTTTAAATTCTTTTTCTTTTATTGCCAAATAAATAAAATACCCCGAAAGTACCAACAAAAAAATCAACAAATAATAGGTCATTTGAAAGTGATTGGCGTTGATTTCCAAAGCAACGGCAAACATCGTCAGCAATCCTCCCCAAATGTATTTCTTTTGAAAAACCAGTATAAAACCAGCAATAACCAATGGCATATACCCAATGGCGTGTGCTTTGGCATTATGACCAACACCTAAAATTATTATCAAATAAGTAGAAAACCCAAAGGCTAGCGCCCCAAAAAATGCTTTGAGCGGATCTACTTTCAAAACCAAAAGCAAGCCGTAAAAACCAAGAAAATACAAGAATAAATAATCGGCAGGACGAGGCAAAAACCGAATGGCATCATCTAGCATTCCAATATAATCGTGCGGATATTTGGCTCCCAATTGATAGGTTGGCATTCCTCCAAAAGCCGAATTGGTCCAAAAAGGTTCTTGATGATCTGAAGCTCTAAAGTCGTTTTGCTCCTTTGCCATTCCGGTGTATTGGGCAATATCCGATTGCAGAATTTGTTTGCCTTGTAAAACTGGATAAAAATAAATAAGAGAAATTAATACGAATCCAAGTAGGACAAGGGCGTGCGGATATAACTTTTGAAGTTGCTTCATCGAATCGGTTTATGGTTTGGTCTAATGCTTTTGGGTAAATTTAATCTATTTCTTCGTAATCAACATATTCCCCTACTTTTTTGGTTTCGCGAGGTTTTTTAGCATTGGCAGTATCAATAATAATTTCATCCTTATTTGCGGTTTTTTGCCAAGAATTTCCTTGTGCTTGTTGCTGCTGTTTTTGGAAATTTTCTCCCGCTTTTTGAACTACTTTTTTAACTAATACTGGCAAAAAAATTCTAGCTAAAAACTTTATAATATAGTAAATAGCAATGATATAAATTAAAGTCCTTATAAATCCTGAAAATGATGCTTCTTGCATAATTAAATAATTTTTGGCAAAATTAACAATTCCATGGTTCAAAATTAAAATATCATTCTTAAATAAATAATAAAATATAGTACATTTGAAATGCGTTATCCCTTTTTAACCAAATAACATAATATGTACAAAATCAAAAACCTTGTCGTTGCAACATTTTTTTTGTTCCCTTTGATTCATTATGGACAACACACTGACCAAATCAATTCGAATAGGCCTGGCGAAACCATGTCGGCTTATGCCGTTGGAAAATCGGTTATTCAAGTAGAATCTGGGATTTATGGCATCAAAGAAAATCATAGCATTCTGAATTATGATGCCAATGGATTTGGTATTGATATGACACTAAGATGGGGATTGCTCATGGAAAAACTAGAATTGATTGCCGATTTGCAATACCAATATGAATATTTAAATCCAGCCATAGCTTATCCAGAGAAATCAGCTTTCAAACAAACCGTTTTGGGTGCAAAATATTTGATTTACGACCCATTCAAAAACTACGAAAAAAACATCAATGTGTTCAGTTGGAAAGCCAATCATTCCTTTAATTGGCATCAATTTATTCCTGCGGTTTCAGTTTTTGCTGGGGCGAATATTACTCTCGCTGACAATCCTTATTATTTTTCGCCAGATGCGGCCATTTCTCCAAAAATAGCATTGATAACCCAAAATCATTTTGGTGACGGAACTTGGGTTTTTGTGACCAATATTATTGCCGATTACATTGGAACAGATTATCCGAGTTATGGTTACGGCATTACCCTAACCAAAGGTTTCAATCGAAAATGGTCTGGTTTTATCGAAAATCAAGGTTATATGAGTGATTTTTATAGTGACGCGATTGTTCGTGGTGGAGCCGCATATCTGATTCACGATGATTTGCAAATTGATGCTTCGATAAGTACCAGTTTGAAAGATACACCTTCAATACTTTATGGTGGAATTGGATTTTCTTGGCGTTATGATGCCGGTTACAAAGAAATACGAATGAAAGTGGACACCGGAGATTCAGATAAAAAAGCCAAAAGAAAAGCTAAAAAAACTAAAAAAGGATAAATTTACAACACCTAATAATTACTAATGATTACCATCAAAGAAGCCGTTACAAAAAAGGAAATGACCGAGTTCGTCAAATTTCCTTTCTCCTTATACAAAGACAACAAATATTGGGTTCCACCCATAATTGCCGATGAATTGGAAAGTTTTGACCGAACCAAAAATCCTGCTTTCGAAAGTGCCGAAGCCTATTTTTATTTGGCTTATAAAAACAATCAAATTGTAGGCAGAATAGCCGCTATTATCAACTGGGGCGAAGTCAATAACCAACACAAAAAGAAAGTGCGTTTTGGTTGGTTCGACGTAATTGACGATATTGAAGTCACCAAAGCGTTATTGGAAAAAGCATATGAATTAGGAAGAAAAAACAATTTGGAACACGTCGAAGGCCCAATGGGTTTCTCCAACTTGGACAAAGTGGGTGTTCTCACCGAAGGTTTCGACGAAATGGGAACAATGATTACTTGGTACAATCACCCTTATTTTTCAACACATTTAGAGCAACTCGGATTTGTAAAAGAGAAAGAATATATCGAAAGTATTTTTCCGTTTTCGAATGTGAAACCGGAATTTTTTGTAAAAGCACAAGCCTTAATCAAAAAACGATATGAACTAACGAGTTTGACCTTTACCAAAACAAAAGATATTATGCCATTAGTCGACAAAATGTTTGATTTGTTCAATAGTTCATATGCTGATTTATCTTCGTTTGTGGCCATCACCGACGCTCAAAAAGAATATTTTAAGAAGAAATACATCAGTTTCATCAATCCAGAATACATCAAATTTGTGATGGATAAAAATAATGATATTGTAGCTTTCAGCATCGTAATGCCTAGTTTTTCAGAAGCGTTGCAGAAAGCCAAAGGCAAACTTTTCCCTTTTGGATTTTATCATTTACTCAAAGCCAGAAAACACAGCAAAGATGTTGTTTTCTACTTGATAGGCGTTCATCCTGAATACCAAAACAAAGGTGTTACAGCTATTCTTTTTGACGAATATTTTAGAACTTTTACTGAAAAAGGAATTGTCAATTGCATTAGAACTCCTGAATTAGAAGAGAATCATGCTATTCATAATTTATGGAAAAATTTCGACCCAAGAATTCACTGTAAGAGAAAAACGTTTATTAAAAATCTTTGAGAAGAGTTGGAAGATGGAAGATGGAAGATGGAAGTTAACAAAAAAATGAAAACGCCTTGAGAAATCAAGGCGTTTTCGTTTGTATACAGATATTTAACATTCTTAATCTGAAATCTGAAACTAAGCGTCCAAATCGACTTTAGTTCTGCTGGCAATTTCTTTATAAGTACCGTTTACTAATTTCTCACGAATCGCTTCAAAAGCGGTTAGTGTTTGGTCAATATCGTCTAATGTGTGTGGTGCAGTAGGAATAACACGCAATAAAATCATTCCTTTTGGAATAACAGGATAAATTACGATTGACAAGAAAATACCATAGTTTTCTCTTAAATCATTCACCATTACCATCGCTTCTGGGACACTTCCTTCAAGATAAACTGGTGTTACACAAGTATTGGTATCTCCAATATTAAATCCTTTACTTCTCAATCCACCTTGCAACGCATTTACATTCTCCCAAAGTTTATCTTTCAATTCAGACGAATTACGCAATAATTCCAAACGTTTCAAAGAACCAATGGTTTGAATCATCGGCAACGCTTTGGCAAACATTTGTGAACGCAAATTGTATTTCAAATAATCAATAATTTCCTTGTCGGCAGCCACAAAAGCACCAATATTCGCCATCGATTTGGCAAAAGTAGAAAAGTAAACATCAATTTCATCCTGAACACCTTGCTCCTCACCTGCTCCAGCACCTGTTTTCCCAAGGGTTCCAAAACCGTGTGCATCATCGACCAAAAGACGGAAATTGTATTTTTCTTTCATCGCTACAATCTCTTTCAACTTTCCTTGTTGTCCTCGCATTCCGAAAACACCTTCGGTAATAAAAAGAATTCCTCCTCCTTGTTCCGTTGCCAATTTAGTAGCACGTTGCAGGTTTTTCTCCATACTTTCAATGTCGTTGTGCTTGTACGTAAAACGTTTTCCGCTATGCAAACGAACGCCGTCAATAATACAAGCGTGAGCATCTACATCGTAAACAATCACATCGTTTCTGGTTACCAAAGCATCAATAATAGACACCATTCCTTGGTACCCAAAATTCAACAAATAAGCCGATTCTTTCATGACAAAAGCAGCCAATTCTTGCTCTAATTGTTCGTGATATTTGGTGTGACCTGACATCATTCTCGCTCCCATTGGAGCAGCTGCACCAAACTCGATAGCTGCATCAGCATCGGCTTTTCGCACTTCGGGATGATTGGCTAGACCTAAATAATCGTTCAAACTCCAGTTTAAAACCTCTTTTCCTTGAAATTTCATTCTTGGTCCTAAATCTCCTTCTAATTTTGGAAACACAAAATAACCTTCTGCTTGTGAAGCCCATTTTCCCAATGGTCCTTTATTGTTTTGAATTCTTTCGAATAAATCTTTTACCATAATATAGTGAAGTATTATATTTTTTTGAAGTTGCAAAATTAATTATTTAATCTTTCTTATCATAATATAAATATATTTAAAAAAATCATAATTGTCATTTTGGCGATAGGAAAAATCTGGAGCAATTTCCAGCTGTTCATTACAATCTTTTTTAATAAAATCTTTTTTCCAAGGCCTTGCAGGAACTTCTCCCGAAGCGTCGGGAGTCGTTCTGCAACACCAGGAAAAAATAGCTTTTCTCAAAAAAAGGATTTCCATTTCTATCTGGGCTAGGCATTCGATTTTACAATAAACTTTGTATATTTGATTAATTGAATACTCACTACTGAGTTCTGAACACTATTTTTATATGTCACAAGATACCAAAGAATTAAAACTCGCAGTCCTTATTGATGCCGACAATGTTCCTTACAGCAATGTAAAAGGAATGATGGAAGAAATAGCCAAATACGGAACGCCAACCACAAAACGTATTTATGCCGATTGGACAAAACCAAATGCAAACGGTTGGAAAACGGTTTTATTGGAACACGCCATCACTCCTATTCAACAATACAGTTATACCGTTGGGAAAAACTCTTCGGATTCGGCGATGATTATCGATGCAATGGATTTGTTGTACTCTGATAAAGTGGATGGTTTTTGTATCGTTTCCAGCGACAGCGATTTCACGCGACTGGCCATTCGATTAAGAGAATCTGGAATGAAAGTCATTGGCATTGGCGAAAAGAAAACGCCCAATTCGTTTATTGTTGCTTGCGATAGATTCATCTATATAGAAGTTTTAGACGGAGCCATCAAAAAGACCCGAGTAATAGCAAACGGACGAAGCAAGTCTCCAAAACAAACTGCTGCTCCTGTTGCAGAGTCTAAAAAACCTGCAGAAAAAGAGACGACACCCAACAAAATCGACAGCCAAACTATAGAACTTATTGAAGATACCCTAGATGCTATTGGCGATGAAGATGGCTGGGCCTTCCTTGGTGATGTGGGAAATCTCATTGTGAAGAAAAAACCAGAATTCGACCCTAGAAATTACGGTTTTTCAAAACTGACTCCTATGCTTAAATCCTTAACCGACATTCTAGAAATTGACGAAAGAGAATCAGACAAAAAAGGAATCAAGCACGTTTTTGTGAGGTTACGTTATAGTTAATGATCTGTTTATATAACACAAAAAAGGAGGCCTTTTACAGTCCTCCTTTTTTTGATTTTGATTTACAATTATTTACTTCGAATTACCCTTTAGTTGATTAATAAATAATCTTCCATATTTCGGTGATTAAGCAAACAAGTAATTAATCAAAACCATAATCAAATTTACATTTTAATTTTTACAATAATATAAAAATCAATATTTTAACTTCAATTTAACTCGCCTGCTTTAGAAATAATTCAAACTGTAATAAAACAGATACAATTGAAATTAGAATATAAATAAACCTACTCTTTCCATGAAAATTTTGGACAAAAAAGGAGGGCTTTTTATAGCCCTCCAATTTGTAAGTTTTGATTTATCATTATCTAACTTATGCTGTAAACAGTATAGCTGACTATTGAGATACTTTTTCTAATATAGAATATTTATGATATTATATGCTCAAGTAATTAATCAAAACTACACTCAAATGTACAAATAAAATTAATTCAAAACACTGCTTTTCATTACTTTAACATTATATTATGAAGCAGATAATTTCTAAAGTATTACTTCGTAAAATATAAGTTTAAAGTACCCGATTTTCCGTTGTAATTGCCGTCAATTTTTAATATTAACTCGATTGATGATAGGCTCGCAACATCAAAAGTGCCATTAAAACTAGAACCTACCACATTTATTATAATACTATTTCCATTTTGAGACCAAGTCCCTATTTTTTCTTCAAATACACAATTTGGTTTATAATCACCAAATTTCACAATACCTCCAGCAATAAATTCGACATAATCTTTAGTACATCCATCTTCATTTTTTAAATAATCAGTTGTGTAAGGGATGGTAAAACCGCTAGATGACGCAGTTGATTTATTGAAATTCCATTTTCCTACTAGATAATCCATATCTACAGGTCCACTAATATCTTTGGTGCAAGAGGTGAATACTGTTGCAAGAATTAATACCGAAGCAAATAAAATATTTAATTTTTTCATCACATAATTATATTGGTTAGTGTACAAAAATAATCAAAAAATATAAAACCTAAAAGCAAGTCTGTTTATCTACCCAAAATACCAACAGATCATAAGTTTAATCTTATGATATAGAGATGAAAGTAATATCTAGTCTAAAAATGAAAATCAAAAAATGAAATTACCATTTTCAAAACGGTGTATCTTTGCATTATATCGAATCAAAACTAAAAATATGAAACTCGTATTTGCAACAAACAACAAAAATAAAATAGTTGAAGTCCAACAAATGCTTCCTTCAACTATCGAAATTATAAGTCTAGAAAGCATTGGTTGTTTTGAAGAAATTCCAGAAACGGCTGATACTATAGAAGAAAACGCAATTATGAAAGCTGATTATGTAACCCAAAAATACGGCTACGATTGCTTTGCAGATGACACAGGACTAGAAGTCGAAGCGTTAAACGGTGAACCTGGCGTTTTCTCAGCTCGCTACGCAGGAGAACAACGTAATTCTGAGGACAATATGAATAAATTATTAGAATCTTTATCCAATGAAAACAATAGAAAAGCTCAGTTTAAAACAGTAATTGCATTGAATTTAAATGGGAAACAGCATCTTTTTACAGGAATTTCCAAAGGCGAAATTACTTTAGAAAAAACAGGAAATCAGGGTTTTGGCTATGATCCCATCTTCAAACCCGAAGGTTATAAGATGACTTTTGCACAACTTTCGCTCGAAGAAAAAGGTACAATCAGCCATCGTGGCAAGGCAACAGAGCAACTTATAGCGTTCCTAAAAAACTAACTAATTGATTTTCAAATAACAATAAAATATTAAATCTGGAATTTGCATTAGATTTTCTCATTTATTAGCAGTACTTTTGCAGCAAATTTTAAAAATACATATGAACAAATTTGAACAATTAGGATTGAGTGAATCGCTACAACGTGCGATTATCGATCTAGGATTTGAGAATCCGACCGAAGTACAGGAGAAAGCGATTCCCCTATTATTGGAACAAGACATTGATTTAGTTGCGTTGGCTCAGACAGGGACAGGGAAAACGGCAGCTTTCGGTTTTCCAGTCATCCAAAAAATTGATGCCAACAACAGAAATACACAGGCGTTGATTTTATCACCTACCCGCGAACTATGTTTGCAGATTACAAACGAGATTAAAAACTACTCCAAATACGAAAAAGGTATCAATGTAGTTGCAGTTTACGGTGGTGCAAGTATTACTGACCAAGCTAGGGACATCAAAAGAGGCGCACAAATTATTGTGGCTACTCCAGGTAGAATGCAAGACATGATTAACAGGGGATTGGTAAACATTTCCCAGATTAATTACTGTATTCTTGACGAAGCAGATGAAATGTTGAACATGGGTTTCTACGAAGATATCGTAAACATCCTTTCAACAACACCTGACGAAAAAAACACATGGTTATTCTCGGCAACAATGCCGCAAGAAGTAGCACGAATTGCAAAACAATTTATGCGTGAACCAGTAGAAATTACTGTAGGAGCGAAAAACTCAGGTTCAGCGACGGTTTCTCACGAATTTTACTTGGTAAATGCCCGTGACCGTTATGAAGCTTTGAAAAGATTGGCCGATGCCAATCCAGACATTTTCTCGGTAGTTTTTTGTAGAACGAAACGTGACACACAAGCTGTTGCCGAAAAATTAATTGAAGATGGGTATAGCGCTGCCGCTTTGCACGGAGATTTATCTCAAGCACAACGTGACGGTGTAATGAAATCTTTTAGAGGTCGCCAAATCCAAATGCTTGTTGCTACTGACGTTGCAGCTCGTGGAATTGACGTTGACAATATCACTCACGTAGTAAACTACCAATTACCTGACGAAATAGAAACTTACAATCACCGTTCCGGCCGTACCGGTCGTGCAGGGAAATTAGGAACTTCTATCGTTATTGTAACCAAAAGTGAAATCCGCAAGATTTCTTCTATCGAAAGAATCATCAAACAGAAATTCGAAGAAAAAACAATTCCTTCTGGAATCGAAATCTGCGAAATCCAATTGTTGCACCTTGCCAACAAAATTAAGGATACCGAAGTAGATCACGAAATTGACAACTACCTTCCAGCTATAAACAGCGTTCTTGAAGGATTGTCGAAAGAAGAACTAATCAAGAAAATGGTATCGGTAGAATTCAACCGTTTTATTGCTTACTACAAGAAAAACAGGGACATTTCAAATCAAGCTTCAGGTTCAGAAAGACGTGAGCGTGATGATAGAGACGGAGCTCAAAGAGAAAACAACAATGGCGGAGCTACAAGATATTTCGTGAACATTGGTTCAAGAGATAATTTCGATTGGATGTCATTGAAAGATTACTTGAAAGAAACATTAGACTTAGGTCGTGATGACGTTTTCAAAGTAGATGTAAAAGAAGGTTTCTCTTTCTTTAACACCGACCCAGAACACACAGATAAAGTAATGGAAATATTGAACAACGTACAATTAGAAGGTCGTCGTATCAATGTTGAAATTTCTAAAAACGACGGTGGCGGAAGACGCGATCACAACGGAAGAAGTTCAGGTGGTTTTGGCGGAAGTCGTTCAGGTGGAGAAAGAAGTTCAGCTCCAAGAAGAGAAGGAAGTTTTGCTCCAAGACGTGAAGGTTCTGGTGGCGGATTTAGAAGCGACAAAAGTTCAGCTCCACGTGAAGGTGGTTTTGGACCAAGAAGTACTGCAGCTCCAAGAACTAGCGGCTACTCTGAAAGAGCACCTAGATCCTCAGAAGCTCCTAGACGTGAAGGCGGTTCCTCAGAAAGACCAGCAAGACGTTCTGAAAGTTTTGGTGATGCTCCAAGAGAAAAAAGACCAAGAAGAAGTTAAATCCTCACCCCTAGCCCCTCTCCAAAGGAGAGGGGAATTTGGGAATTGAAAATTAACTCATTTTGTTAATTTTCTTATAATTATACTGAAACTACAAAATATTTAATCCCGTTTTATTACTTTTAAAGTTTTAAATCAGTTTATGAAATATTTTGTAGTTTTCTTTTTTTTAATACTCTCCTCAACAACTTTCGCACAAGTTATTGAACCAGCCCAAACCGTTACTGGGACCATTATCAATGACAACACTAAATTCCCTTTACCCAATGTAAATATCATCAACATTAATAAAGTAAGAGGAACTACTACAGATGAAAAAGGCAACTTTGAACTAGCCGTTTCCGTAAATGATACACTTCACATTACTATAATAGGATTCCAATCCTTGAGAATTAAAGTGACCAACGACTGGGTAAAAACCAAAACCACCAAAATCCAACTGACCGAAAAAGCTTATGCGCTAGAGGAAGTAATCGTTGGGCGTTACAACTTAACAGGCTATATCGAAGTGGATTCAAAATTGATTCCTGTAAAAGAAAATTATCGTTATAGTATTTCAGGGCTGACCGAAGGGTATGAAGCCGGAGAATATTCGCCAAATGCTTTCGGAAAAGTGATGGGTTCCATCTTTAATCCTGCTGATGCCCTTTATAATTTCTTTGGCAAAAAACCTTATGAACTCAAAAGGCTGAAAGAAATGAAGAAAGACGATACCGTTCGAAATCTTTTGGAAACTAAATATGATCGAGAAACAATTGCAGCACTTTTGGGCGTGGACAAAAAAGAAATTGCCGAAATTCTTGAACGTTGTAATTATTCCGAATCATTTGTAAAAACAGCTAACGACCTTCAAATACTAGATGCTATTAGCTCTTGCTATGAAGAATATAAAATATTGAAAAGGAAATAAATTCTAACAATTTAGTCAGAAAAAGTAATTAATGAATTTATTGATTTAAAAAACTAATCAACATGGATTCCGTTATCCTCAAGAAAATCAAAAAGATAAGTACTATGGCTCGGATCGTATTTCTCAATGCCACTCTGATACCATTTTGCAATAATATTGAGTTGGAAGAGTGAATAATTATCAGCATCCTCGATACTTAATCCTAGAAGACCCGCTAGAAGAAATTCTTCCAAAACTTTGATCGTAACAATGCGTTGAGGAATTCCCTTAGAAATTTGCTCATTCATTTCCTCATAATCCATTCTTCCCGAATTAAATCCAGAAATATAAGCAACACTGCTTTTTTTACAATCTATCTGCAAAAAAGGATTTTGACCATTTGAATAACCATCAAAATAATCTTGTCGATAAGACATGGTAAAAATATTTTTAGTATTCATGAAATGATTTCTTTTATGATTTCTTTACAAACGTATAAACTATTGCTAACTAAAAATATTAAAATCGTTTAAAGGACAAAAAACTCTTTAATTTACAAGTAGCGTGTAGATTATCGATAAAAAATAGACCAAATAACAGCAACTTTTATAATTCTGAAAAATACCTTGACTCAATTCGCTTAATGTCTTTTATCGAGCTCTTGGCCCAAGCCAAACGCTTTTCCAAAATTTCTTCTTGGGATAAATGCCAATCAATTTCTGACTGTCGTAATCTGTTGGTCAAGTTTTGAATAATTATCGCAGCCGAAACAGAAACATTCAAACTTTCGGTAAAACCCGCCATCGGAATTTTAAGAAATCCATCAGCTTTTTGCAAAACCTCATTTGACAATCCATCGCGTTCTGTTCCAAAAAACAAAGCACTAGGTTTCGAAATGTCAAAATCTTCCAACAAACAATCATTTTCATGTGGTGTTGTGGCAATAATTTGATAGCCTTGGTTTTTTAAAGCATCTACACAATGAGTCACATTGTCAAATTTGTTAATATCCACCCATTTTTGCGCACCCATCGCAATTTCCTTGTCGATACTTTTTCCGTAACGCTCTTCAATAACGTTCAATTCCTGAATGCCAAAAACCTCGCAACTGCGCATTACCGCACTGGAATTGTGCATTTGGAAAACATCTTCAACTACAATTGTGAAATGTTTGGTTCTGTTTTCTAATACTTTCAAAAACTTGGATTTTCTATTTTCGGTCAGGATGTTTTCGAGAAAATTAAGGTAATCAAGGTCAATCATATTGCATAATTATTTTTGGTAAAAATACTAAAAAAGAGTAGTTTTATTTCCAATTTAAAATTGAAAGAAAAGAAAAAAAATAACCGCAGATTGCTTCGCCTATTCGCTATGGTTCGGTTCGCAGATTATTAAAAAATAATTCCAAAAATCTGCGCATCTGCGGTAAAAAAAAAACATGAAAAAGAAACTAGTCGTTTTAACTGGAGCAGGAATCAGTGCCGAAAGTGGAATCAAAACATTTCGTGATGCCGACGGACTTTGGGAAGGTCATAATGTGATGGATGTGGCAACGCCCGAGGGTTGGCAAAAAAATCCTGAATTGGTGCTTGACTTTTACAATCAAAGACGCAAACAATTACACGAGGTTCAACCCAATCTTGGACATCAAATCTTAGCAGAATTAGAAAAGGATTTCGAAGTTTCAATCATTACCCAAAACGTAGATAATTTACACACGAAAGCAGGAAGTTCGAATGTGCTGCATCTTCACGGTGAACTGTTAAAAGTAAGAAGTACAGCAAACCAAAACTATATTCTAGACTGGGAAACCGATTTAAATTCAGGCGATATTGATGATAAAGGAAACCAATTGCGCCCACATATCGTTTGGTTTGGCGAGGAAGTTCCCGCTTTGGAAGAAGCTGTAACTATTGTCGAAAAAGCCGATATTCTTATTATTATTGGGACTTCACTACAAGTTTATCCCGCGGCAGGCTTAATGAATTTTGCCAAACCAAGCATTCCAGTGTTTTACATTGACCCAAAACCAGTACCCATTTATGACTTGCCAAATGACATCAAAATCATTGCTACAACAGGCTCAAAAGGAATGAAAATTATTCAAAAAGATCTTAAAAAAATGAAATAACGATTTCAATGGCAATAGCAATTTCAAAATCAATTTAAATTAAAAAACTGAACACTAAACACTGAATACTGAACACTATTCCTTATTTTTGCGCTTTCTAAAAAACCAACAACAATGACTACACTAAACGAATTAAACGCCGTATCGCCAATCGACGGGAGATACAGAAGCAAAACAAGTTCACTTTCAAAATTTTTCTCAGAAGAAGCTTTAATCAAATACCGTGTATTGGTTGAAATTGAATACTTTATTGCGCTTTGCGAAATTCCTTTACCTCAACTTGCAGCCGTAAACCCAAATCTATTCGAAAGTTTACGCAACATCTATAAAAACTTCTCTACCGAAGACGCACTTTGGATAAAAGAAACCGAAAAAGTAACCAACCACGATGTAAAAGCGGTAGAATATTTCATCAAAGATGCTTTCGAAAAATTAGGCTTATCACAATACAAAGAGTTTATCCACTTTGGATTAACATCGCAAGACATCAATAATACAGCGATTCCACTTTCGACAAAAGACGCTTTCGAGAAAGTATATATGCCATCACTAATCACTTTGACCTCAAAATTAAAAGATTTGAGTATCGAATGGCGTGACATTCCAATGCTAGCCAGAACTCACGGACAACCGGCTTCGCCAACACGTTTGGGTAAAGAAATTGGTGTTTTTGTAGAACGTCTAGAAGAGCAAATGCGTTTGTTGTTTAACATTCCTTTTGCAGCAAAATTTGGTGGCGCAACCGGAAATTACAATGCCCATCACGTGGCTTATCCACAAATTGATTGGAGAAAATTTGGTGGTACTTTCGTGGAAGAAATTCTTGGATTACACCACTCCTTCCCGACTACACAAATCGAACATTACGATCATTTTGCTGCTTTTTTCGATGCGTTGAAAAGAATCAACACCATCATTATTGATTTAGACAGAGACATTTGGACTTACGTTTCGATGGAATATTTCAAACAAAAAATCAAAGCGGGAGAAATTGGATCATCGGCAATGCCACACAAAGTAAACCCGATAGATTTTGAAAATTCGGAAGGAAATTTAGGAATGGCCAATGCTATTTTCGAACATCTTTCAGCTAAATTACCACTATCAAGATTGCAACGCGACTTGACCGATAGTACGGTTTTGAGAAATATTGGCGTACCAATAGGACACACATTAATCGCTTTTGAAGCTACGTTGAAAGGCTTGAACAAACTATTGTTGAACGAACCAAAATTCCACGAAGATTTAGAGAAAAACTGGGCAGTTGTTGCCGAAGCGATTCAAACAATCTTGCGTCGTGAAGCCTATCCAAATCCGTATGAAGCATTGAAAGGATTGACAAGAACCAATGAAGCTATTGACAAAAAAGCCATTCATAATTTCATCGCAACTTTAGATGTTTCACCTGAAATTAAAGCCGAATTGATGCAAATCACGCCAAGTAATTTCTTGGGGATTTAATAAAAACCATTCTTAAAGTACAAAGTAATAATGAAGAATTGCATTCTAAAAATCACATTATTTTGTACTCTGTTTCTCTTATTTTCTTGTGAAAAGGAAAACCCTAAACCCATAAAAAAAGCCTACAAAGCTGGTGTGATTTTGTCTTTTGATGATGCTTATGTAAACGAATGGTTTGCTACGAATCAGGAATTAAAAAAATACGGTTGGAAAGGGACTTTCTTTGTTTGCAGAATAAACACCTTAAAACATCACCAGATCCAGAAACTTCTTGAATTACAAAAGGAAGGACACGAGATAGCTGGTCACGGTTTAAATCACCTAAACGCCGCAGATTATACCCGTGTTCATACCATCAATGAGTACATGAACCGGGAAATCAATCCGATGTTGTATTTGATGGATTTTTATGGACTAAAAGTAAGTTCTTTTGCCTATCCCTATGGCGGAAGAACAAAAAAACTGGATGCTGCTCTTTTGAAAAAATTTAAAATAATCAGAGGTAGAGCATTTCGTGAAGAAATTGCTGATAAACAAGGCTGTTATTTTAGCCATTCTAATTTGATTTTCAGCTTTAGTATCGATGATACCCACAATGACTTTAATATCCCCCATCTTTTGAAATTATTGGATTTTGCCAAAAAGCACAATAAAATTTTGATTCTGAATAGTCATAAAACCGTAAAAAATGTGACTGGAGATTATCAAACTGAAAATAAAACATTAGAATATGTTTGTAAATACATCAAAAACAACAAAATGAAGTTTTACACTGTCTCAAATTTGGATAATTTTAAATAAAAAACATCTTCAAACCATTATCGATTTCTCCTGAAATAGAATAAATAAACCTGTTTCAAAAGTAATTATTTATTTAAAACTGACAATAATTAGGCTTTTCAACAATGTTTAACTTTTCAAATAAAGATATTTTGTATCTTACCAAAAACAGAATAAAACACAAACAAGACCTATGAGTACAGCAGAAAAAGTAGCCGAAGCCTCTCATAACTTAGAGCCCTTAATCAGCGATTTAGGACTGATTTTGATGACTGCTGGAATTGCCGTTTTGATATTTCGAAAATTAAAACAGCCACTAGTTTTAGGCTATTTGATTGCGGGTTTTTTGGCTGGAAACCACTTCGATTTTTTTCCTTCGGTAAAAGAAATTAAAAGCGTAGAAGTTTGGGCAGAGATTGGAGTCATCTTTTTATTGTTTAGCCTTGGTTTAGAATTTAGTTTCAAAAAATTGATGAAAGTGGGCGGAACCGCTTCTATCACAGCAGGCACACAAATTGTCGTGATGTGCCTTTTGGGTTATTCTGTAGGTCAATGGATGGATTGGGGAAAAATAGATAGTATTTTTTTAGGCGTTATTCTTTCGATTTCATCGACCACAATAATTCTAAAAACCTTTGATGAATTAGGCGTAAAAACACAAAAATTTGCAGGAATTGTAATTGGCTCGCTAATCGTTCAGGACATATTAGCCATTTTGATGATGGTTTTATTATCAACCATTGCAGTGAGCAATCAGTTTTCTGGAATGGATTTGTTAATGTCGGTTTTGAAACTTTTATTTTTTCTGGTGATTTGGTTTTTGGGCGGTATTTTTATCATTCCAACAGTACTCAAAAAAACCAAACATTTATTGACTGACGAAATGTTGCTGATCATTTCCTTAGCCTTGTGTTTGACAATGGTTGGGCTTGCTGCCAATGTGGGATTTTCACCAGCTTTGGGTGCTTTTATTATGGGTTCTATCATTGCCGAAACCACTCAAGCGGAACACATTGAGCATTTGGTAAAACCTGTAAAAGATTTATTTGGTGCTGTTTTTTTCGTATCGGTAGGGATGCTAATCGACCCAGCTGCTTTGTATGAACATGCTATTCCAGTCATAATACTTTCGTTTATTACCATTTTTGGACAATCCATCAGTTCTACTTTTGGTGCTTTGCTGTCGGGGCAACCTTTGAAAGATTCCATCAGAACTGGAATGAGTTTGTCTCAAATTGGGGAATTTTCATTTATCATAGCCACTTTAGGTGTCACTTTGAACGCCACAAGTTCTTTCTTGTATCCAATTGTCGTGGCGGTATCGGCTGTAACAGTTTTCACAACTCCGTTTATGATTAAATATTCACTCCCTTTTTCTGAATATTTAGCGCATAAATTACCTCGGAAATGGACCAAACGTATCGAACGGTATTCTGCCAGCACGCAAGCTATAAGAACTGTCAGTTTATGGCAAACCGTCATCAATGCTTTTTTAATTCAAGTAATTGCACTTGTGGCAATAATTCTGGCCATAATTCTGCTTTCCTCAAGATATATATTGCCTTTGGTTAATGATTATCAATTAGGAAATGCGCTTGGTGCTTTGATTACATTGAGTATAATAGCTCCATTTTTGTGGGCACTCGCTTTTAGAAGAGTTGCTATTGCTGAAGTAGAACAATTAATGCACGACCGAAAATCACGTGGTCCGCTGACTATGTTATTTTTTGTACGTATTCTATTGTCTATTTTCTTCATTGGATTATTATTAAATATATTCTTTTCGCCAGTAATTGCCTTGATTGCATTAATAATTGCCATCATCATTTATTTAATTTTCCAAAAGAAACTCCACATTCGGTACCATAAAATTGAAAATCATTTTCTGGCCAATTTAAACGGAAGAGAAATTGCAAAAGCCAAAAGAAGCCGAAGCGATTTAACCCCTTGGGATGGACATATGGCGGTTTTTGATATTGTAACCGAATCGAATATTGCAGGCGAATCTTTAAAGAACTTACAACTTAGAGAGCTCTTAGGTATTAATATTGTATCCATCAAAAGAGGTGAAATCACGATTCATATTCCTCAAAGAAACGAACGAATTTTTCCTGGAGACGAAGTCTGTGTGATTGGAACCGATATACAAGTACAAGAATTTAAAAAATATTTAGACCAACATGAGACCGATGTTTCACCAGAAATCAAAGAACCTGATATTGTCTTAAACCAGATCGAATTGAAAAACCACACTTTCATAGGAAAAAGCATTAAGGAATCGAGGCTACGTGAAAACACTAAAGGACTGATTGTGGGAATCGAAAAAAGAGGAAACCGAACCTTAAACCCAGAATCGGATGTTATTTTAGAAAAAGACGATATCCTTTGGATTGTAGGTGATAAAAAATTATTGGCTGATTTGGTTCACGATTAATTCTCCCACTGACTCTCTACGAAAGAGAGGGAGACAAAATAGCTCATAATCATATTTCTAAAAAAAAGGTGCAAGAACTGAATCTTACACCTTTTTTATTTTAGACTTTCGTCTTATTTTATCTCGAATAATTCGGAGCTTCTTTGGTAATCGTCACATTATGAGGATGACTTTCGGTAATTCCGCTAGAAGTAATGCGAACAAAACGACCTGTTTCTTGCAATGTTGGAACATCTTTGGCACCACAATAGCCCATTCCGGCACGAAGTCCGCCGATGAATTGTTGCATACTTTCTTCCAATTCGCCTTTGTAAGGCACACGACCCACAATTCCTTCGGGAACTAATTTCTTCACATCATCTTCCACATCTTGGAAATAACGGTCTTTCGATCCACCTTCCATGGCTTCAACAGAACCCATTCCACGATACGATTTGAATTTTCTACCCTCGAAAATAATGGTTTCTCCTGGAGATTCCATCGTTCCAGCAAGAAGCGACCCTAACATCACACAATCAGCTCCTGCAGCAATTGCTTTTGGAATATCTCCTGTGTATCGAATTCCACCATCGGCAATAACGGGAACTCCTGTTCCTTTCAAAGCTGCTGCCACTTCTAGAACAGCAGAAAACTGAGGAAATCCAACACCTGCGATGATACGAGTAGTACAAATGGAACCAGGTCCAATACCAACTTTTACTCCATCGGCACCATTTTCAACTAGAAATATGGCTGCTTCTGGTGTAGCTATATTTCCAACGATAACATCCACTTTTGGAAATTTAGCTTTTATATCCTTCAAAACATTCACAACGCCTTGAGTATGTCCGTGAGCCGTATCAATAATTATGGCATCGACCCCTGCTTGTATCAAAGCAGTTGCTCTTTCGAGTGCATCAGCTGTAACCCCAATGGCAGCCGCAACGCACAAACGACCAAATACGTCTTTATTAGCGTTAGGTTTTTGAGTTAATTTAGTAATATCTCTAAAAGTAATTAATCCAACTAATTTATTTTCGGCATTCACAACCGGAAGTTTTTCAATTTTATATCCTTGGAGAACAACCTCGGCTTGAGCTAGTGAAGTTCCTTCGGCAACAGTAACTAAGTTTTCGCTAGTCATTACTTCGATAATAGGTCTGGAATTATTGTTCTCAAAACGCAAATCACGATTGGTAACAATTCCTTTAAGAACTCTGTTTTCGTCCACAATTGGAATACCGCCAATGCCATATTCTTTCATTGCTTTTTTGGCATCGGCAACGATAGAATTTAAGGGTAAAGTTACTGGATCGATAATCATTCCTGACTCGGCACGTTTTACTTTTCGAACCTTGGCAGCTTGTTGCTCGATAGTCATATTTTTATGCAAAACGCCAATTCCACCTTCTTGTGCCATCGCAATTGCCATTGCACTTTCGGTAACAGTATCCATAGCAGCGGATACAATGGGAACATTGAGCGATATATTTCTAGAAAATTTTGATTTGATACTCACTTCACGAGGAAGTACATTGGAAAAGTTTGGAACTAATAATACGTCATCGTAAGTTAGACCTTCGCCGATAATTTTGGAGTTGTGTGTTATCATTGCAATTTGAAGTTGTAGTTAAATTGCGTGCAAATATAGACAATCTTAAGCAAAACAACATCATACTTGGGCTATAAATGATTAAATTGCAGTTTAAACAATTTCTATTTTCTAAACTCTGTATAATTGTTTAAAAAAAAAACTGTTAAAATTTTCCAATGGAAAAATCAACCCCGATATTACAAGGACTTTCTAACGAAGAAGTGATTCAATCAAGGAAAAAAAACGGCCTCAATTCCTTAGAGCATCAAGATAAGAACCATTTTCTAGGTTCTTTAATTGAGATGACTAAAGAACCTATGTTTTTGCTACTTTTAATGGCAACCAGCATTTATTTCATTACAGGAGAATACGGCAATGGTATCTTTATGTTGGCAGCAATTATTTTAGTTGCTACCATTTCATTGTATCAAGAATCTAAAAGCAGAAATGCTATTGAGGAACTAAAAAAATTATCGCAACCCAAAAGTAAAGTCATCCGAAACGGTGAAATCATCGAAATTCCAAGTGAAGAAATTGTTCTGGGCGATTATATACAATCCGAAGAAGGGACTTTCATTCCTGCTGATGGTGTGATTATTCAATCCAATGATTTTTCGGTAAATGAATCTATTTTAACCGGAGAATCGCTTTCTGTTTTTAAAAATGAAAAATCCGAAAACAATCGCGTTTTTCAGGGAACGATAGCCGCAAGTGGTTTGGCAATTTCTGAAGTTACGGCCATTGGCAACCAAACGCAACTGGGAAAAATTGGAAAAAGCATCGAATCTATTGCCGAAGAAAAAACACCTTTACAATTGCAGATTGGGAATTTTGTAAAAAAATTATCCCTCATTGGTTTGATTATTTTTATAATTGTCTGGGCAGTGAATTATTACAATTCCAGACTTTTATTAGACAGTTTACTCAAAGCACTGACCTTGGCAATGAGTATAATTCCCGAGGAAATTCCAGTGGCTTTTACCACATTTATGGCTTTGGGCGCTTGGCGATTGATGAAAATGGGCATTATTGTAAAGCAAACCAAAACCGTCGAAACCCTGGGAAGTGCTACTGTAATTTGTACGGATAAAACAGGGACTATTACCTTAAACAAAATGAGTTTGGCAAAATGGTACACCTTTTCAGATGATAAAATCAGTGGCGATAACACAGACGATGGCAAAAATAAAATCAGTAAAAAATTAAATAAAAAGGAACAGGAATTATTAAGTCTTTCGATGTGGGCAAGCGAACCCATTCCGTTTGACGGCATGGAAATTGCACTTCACGAAGCGTATTCGAAATTAAAAATTACTGATGAACGACCTAATTTTAAATTAATTCACGAATATCCATTGGACGGAAAACCACCAATGATGACTCACATTTTTGAAAACCAAAAAGGAACTAGAATTATTGCTGCCAAAGGCGCTCCAGAGGCCATAATAGCGTGTTCTATACTTTCGAAAGGAGAGATCCAAAAAATAAATAACGCAATTGAATCAATGTCAAAAGAAGGATTTCGAGTTTTGGGCGTTGGTGTTTCTGAATTTGCTGGAAAAACATTTCCAAAAACACAGCAGGAATTTGCTTTTAAATTTTTAGGAATAGTTGCCTTTTATGATCCTCCAAAAGAAAACATAAAAAAAGTATTCGATACTTTTTATAATGCTGGAATTCAAGTAAAAATAGTTACGGGTGATAATGCTACAACCACTTCAACAATTGCTAGACAAATTGGCTTTAACACTCCTGAAAACTCACTAAATGGTGATGAATTGATAAAAATGGATGACGCTAGCTTGAAGAAAAAAGTGATGGAAACAACCATTTTTACCCGAATGTTTCCCGAGGCCAAAATCAAAATTATTGAGGCTTTGAAAGCCAATAACCAAATTGTGGCGATGACGGGCGACGGTGTAAACGATGGTCCTGCTTTAAAATCGGCACACATCGGAATTGCTATGGGGCAAAAAGGAACCGAAATTGCCAAACAAGCTGCCAACCTCATCCTGATTGATGATGATTTAGCCAAAATGACTGACGCCATCGCCATGGGAAGAAAAATCTACATCAATCTCAAAAAAGCCATACAATACATCATTTCCATCCACATTCCTATCGTGCTGATTGTGTTTATACCATTGGTCTTAGGATGGATTTATCCCAATATTTTCTCTCCTGTACACATTATTTTTCTGGAAATAATTATGGGTCCTACTTGCTCCATAATTTATGAAAATGAACCTATGGAATCTAATTTGATGCTGCAAAAACCACGTCCACTTACGAATACATTTTTTAATCTAAAAGAAATAACCATTAGTATTGTTCAAGGACTTGTTATCACGCTTGGACTTTTATTTATATACCAATATTGTGTTAGAGAAAACTGTACAGAAAGTGTAACTAGAACGGTCGTATTTCTAACTTTAATTGCTTCGAATATTTTCTTGACATTGGCCAATCGTTCGTTCTATTATTCGATATTTACCACCATTAGATACAAGAACAACTTGGTTTTGATCATCATTGGAATCACGATATTCATAACCAGTTTACTCCTCTTTATACCTATTTTTTCTCATTTCTTTATGTTTGATACAGTAACGGCTTTACAAATCGGAATGAGTATTTTAGTGGGATTTGTTTCGGTATTTTGGATCGAAATTTATAAAGTATTCAAGCAAAGAATACAAAAATAAACACGATTTAATTAGGCGTGTTTTTATTTGGAAAAATAATATTTAAACCCAATTGAAAGGACAAACTATTGGCTTTGCTAATGTCTCTATATTCCAAAAGGTTGTCGGCAAGGAGATAAAAATTGACTTTTCCAAGGGTGGTTGACAATCCTAATCCAATGTTTTTAGCAGAAAAAGAATCTACCGTATAAGTGGCTTTCATTTCTAAAGAATCGAAAATTTGTCTTCTATAAAAAGCTGTTAGCGCCATAAGAGGAGTTCTTGGTGTTGACATTGCAAACAATTGTGCACCTACAGAATTTGGATATTTATTTTCATTATTACCCGTACAATTACAATCCGAGCCTCTTCCATCGCCAAAAGAATATTGAATCGAAGAATTGAATTTCAAAGGCCGCCAAGTGGTATATTTTGTATGCAAACTGTCTAAAGGAATGGCTTCGCTAAATTCATCTAAGATATCATTCGAGTTACCAAGTACAAAATCTGGGGTTAATCCAACATAGTTATAATATCCTTTTAATCGATAACTTTCGATTTCTTTGGTATGACTTATAAAGCCAATATCTATTAAACTTGCTGTGAATTGAAGCTTTTCTTTTGGATAATAAGTCAGTCCTAAATCCAATCCCAAACCCAGATTTCCTCCGAATAAAGTCTTTTTCATAATATCACTTTTGGCATTGCCTGAGTAATTATCGATGTAATTTGTGAATCCAGACGTGTTGACCAATGCATTAGCTGAAATCACTTGGTCATAAATAGTATTTGTCCCTTGAATAGTATAAAAATAGCCCGAATTTTTAGTCGAAGACACATTAAAAATACTGGAATAAATCTTTCCGCGAGCGCCAAGAATTAATTTTTCGCTTACTTTCTTATGATACCCAAGATGAAAAACCGAAAGTAATTCGCCTCTGGCATTCAAATCGCTCATATCAAAAACTTTACCCAGATAATCTTCATTTCCATCCAAAGCTAATATCGCATAATCTTTAGGCATATAAGTCAAAACATCTAATTCTTGGTACATCCCGAAGGAAATATAAGAGTTGCTTTGCCAATCACCTAATTTAAATCCACCGCTAAAAATTTCTAATTGTTCATTCAATGAGACTTTGTCGTTTCTGGAAGTTGAGAAGACAACATTCCGTAATTTGACATTAAAATCTACTCCATTATTGGCAAATAAATCATAAACCGAAAAGCCACTAGAGCCAACATTTGTAGAAATTCCAGACAACAAAGGAAAGCCAACAAACCAATTGTAATTTACATCAGATCCCGGATTGGTCAACATAGATTGTGGCACCGAATTGAAGTTGTATAAGATTTGCTTGTTCTGTGAAAAACAACTGATGGATACCAAAAAAATCAAAATTAAGCGGAACTTTCTCATTGTACCGCAAAATAAATGGTGGCACTGGAACGCATTTTTAGACTTCCCAAACTATTACTAGTCAATGGAATTCCTGGCATTATCGCAATAACAAAAGCTATTTTTTCAGTTTTTTTCAGTATGTCGAGTTTAGCATTTTCAAATATTTCGGTTTTGGTCACAGGAGACTGTCCAGGTGTGTAAGCAGGCACAGTAAATGGAATCGTATGAAGTTTAACATTATTCGCATCAAGCAAATGCAAATTTATAGAAAACCCTCTGTTTATGGTGTTGTTAAATTCAAAATACAAATCGGTTCGGCTAAGATTATTCGTAAAATCAACATCGTTAAAAACTTTGAAATTCACAACATCACCAACCAAAGGTTGCTCGACTCCACCAATTACAAATTGATTGGCCTGAATATCAAAAGCAGCCAGATTTGCTACAAAAATAGGTTCCAACTTTAGGTCATTGGCTTGGTCGAAATCTAAATCGCTGGAACACGATAAAAATAAAAGGGTTAGGACATATATTCTGAAAAATTTATTCATACAATCAATCTATTGGGGTTATATTTTAACGAAACTATTTCATTTTTAGTATTTAATGAAAAGCACCAAACAACTTTGAAGCTTCGTTATAAGCGCTTTCAAAACTCATAGCTCTCAAATTAGTTTTTTCTTTTTTGGAATTAAAATAAGACAGCAATTTCTCGGTAGGCATATTACCTGTAAGCATATCTTTCGCCATCGGACAACCTCCAAAACCTTGAATTGCACCATCAAAACGGCGACAACCTGCATTGTAAGCCGCATCGATTTTCTCAAACCATTTGTCGGGCGTGGTATGCAAATGAGCACCAAATTCTATATTTTGGAATTTTGGAATCAAATTCGAAAATAAATATTGAATTATATCTGGCGTTGAACTGCCAACTGTGTCTGAAAGTGACAAGATTTTAACTCCCATATTCGAAAGATTCTCTGTCCATTCACCTACTATTTCCACATTCCAAGGATCACCATATGGATTTCCAAACCCCATCGAAAGGTAAACTACAACCTCTTTATTCTGTATATCGGCAATTTCCAAAATTTCTTGCAAAGTGACCAAGGATTCGGCTATAGTTTTATGCGTATTCCGCATTTGAAAATTCTCCGAAATTGAAAAGGGAAAACCTAAATAGTGAATGGGTTGGTGTTGCGAAGCAGCGATTGCGCCTTGCGTATTGGCAATTATAGCCAATAATTTACTTTGTGTTTGTGATAAATCTAATTGTGCCAAAACTTCGGCAGTATCTTGCATTTGCGGAATAGCTTTGGGCGAAACAAAACTACCAAAATCGATAGTATCAAAACCCACACGCAACAAAGATTGAATGTATGCCACTTTCCTATCAGTTGGAATAAATGCTTTTATTCCTTGCATCGCATCTCGTGGACATTCGATAATTTTTATTGCTTCCATAGAAATTCAAAGATAAGAAAGTTTAAAAGTTTAAAAGTTTAAAAATGTTTAAAAATGTTTAAAAATGTTTAAAAATTTAAAGTGTTTTAATGAACGATATTTTAGCTTATTCATTTTTCTTTCATTTACAAAAAATTGAATATTACGCTTTTTAGTAATATTTTATATTATTACGCTTTTTGGTAATATTTTCTATTATTACGTTTTTTGGTAATATTTAAATAAATTGTTTTTCGAATCCATTTTTTAATTACTTTTGAAATATGATAGGCATAATTACAGGAGATATCGTCAATTCTAGGAAATTATCATCCAAAATTTGGATAGATGGTTTAAAGAAATTATTGAATACTTTTGGCAAAAACCCAGTAGAATGGGAGATTTACAGAGGCGATGAATTCCAATTGGAAATCAAAAATCCAGAAGAAGCTTTGATAATAGCACTGCAAATTAAATCTTATTTTAAATCTATAAAGTTAGATGTCAGAATGAGTATTGGTTTTGGAGAAATGACTTATAAGTCCAAGAAAATTTCGGAAAGCAACGGAACCGCTTTTTCACGTTCTGGCGAAGTTTTTGAAACTTTAAAGAAACAAAAAATCAATTTAGCCATTAATTCGGGCAATGAAGGATTTGATGCCGAAATCAATTTGATGTTGCGATTGGGACTGACTTTTATGAATAATTGGTTGGCACAATCGGCTGAATTTGTTTTGGCAGCCATTGAAAACCCATCTCTTTCACAGGAAGAAATTGGTGTAAAATTAGGCATCAATCAAGCAGCAGTTAGCCGAAGAAGAAAACGTGCCCAATTTGATTTAGTAATGGAAATAGAAAAATATTTCAGAAATAAAATCAAAACCATCAGCGTATGATTATTTTTGTAAAACTGCTTTTGGCGCATTTGTTAGGCGATTTTTTATTGCAACCTACCTCTTGGGTTTTGGATAAAGAAAGTAAAAAACACAGAAGCATATACCTTTACATTCATACCTTTTTACACGGAATTTTAGCTTGGTTGTTCGTTGGCGAATTGGCTTTTGGCTGGTTTGCACTAGCATTAGCTTTAGCACACGGATTTATAGATTTTTTGAAATTGCAATTTCAAAAAAAGAATACAAAACGAAATTGGTTTGTTATTGATCAAATGCTGCATTTGATAACTATTGTACTAATTGTAAGCCTTTATAAAAATTTAACCGTTGATTTTTCCGTCTTCGACAATCAGTTTTGGATACTGATTACTGGAATTTTATTCCTTACAAAACCCACTTCGATAATCATCAAAAATACTATTTCTATTTGGACACCTGAAAGCAACTATAAAAACGATGATTCGCTGGAAAATGCTGGAAATTATATCGGAATATTCGAACGCTTGTTTGTTTTTTGCTTTATTCTCACAGGACATTTCGAAGCCATTGGATTTTTATTGGCTGCAAAATCCATCTTTCGCTTTGGCGATTTGAAAGAAGCCAAAGACAGAAAACTGACTGAGTATGTACTTATCGGAACGCTTCTAAGTTTCGGACTCGCTTTATTGATAGGACTTTTGGTGCAATTCGGATTAGTACATTTTGGCTAAAATCTTCTTATTGATTGCCTTTATCAAACCTGGTCCTTCGTAGATAAATCCTGTATACAATTGGATTAAACTCGCTCCTGCTTCCAATTTTTCAATCGCATCATCCGCTGAATGGATTCCACCAACTCCAATAATTGGAAAGGCTTTATTACTTTTTTCGGAAAGAAAACGGATTACTTCAGTCGAACGATTTTTCAATGGTTTTCCAGACATTCCACCCATTTCAACTTTATTTTCCGATTGCAAACCTTCACGAGATAAAGTGGTATTGGTAGCAATAACGCCCGCAATTTTAGTTTCTTTGACAATTTCAATAATATCCAACAATTGAGTATCGGTCAAATCTGGAGCGATTTTCAAAAGAATTGGTTTTTGCTTTGGCTTGGTCAAATTTTGATTTTGCAACGTTTGCAATAGTTGTTTCAAAGGTTCTTTTTCCTGTAACTCGCGAAGATTGGGTGTATTAGGTGAACTCACATTAACCACAAAATAATTCACATAATCGTATAAGGCATCGAAGCAAATCAAGTAATCATCGACAGCATTTTCGTTTGGAGTGACTTTATTTTTTCCAATATTTCCGCCAATGAGAACGCCTTTGTTTTTCTTCAATCGTTCGACAGCTTCTTGAACACCACCGTTATTAAACCCCATTCTATTAATAAGAGCAGTATCTTCTAGCAAACGAAAAATGCGCTTTTTAGGATTACCCTCTTGCCCTTTTGGAGTAATAGTTCCAATTTCGATAAATCCAAAACCTAAGTTAGACAATTCATTATACAATGAAGCGTCTTTGTCCATTCCAGCCGCCAATCCAATAGGATTCTTGAACTTCAATCCAAAGACTTCTGTTTCCAATCGTTTGTCATCGACAACATATAATGCTCTAAAAAGGGATGGAATTCCGGGTATTTTGGATAGATTTCGAATGAGTGAAAAGGTAAAATAATGGACTTTTTCAGGGTCAAAACAGAAAAAGATAGGACGTATAATTTGTTTGTACATAATAAAGGGTGTTGTGGTGCAAAAATAGAATTATCTAATCGAATTAATAAATATTTAGAAAATATATTTAAAAAATGACTCAACTGCCAATAGAAAACGTTGTAGTTCAATTATAAATATTAAGTTAAAATTAAGTTTTTATTGAAAATAAAGCATTGTTAAAAATCATACTAAATAACTTATGTTTTTCAACAATATTTAATTAACTCCTTAAATTTCAATTTTTAAAACAAGACAAAAAACTCCTATTTTAATAATAAAAAACAAACGATGTTTGCGAATAAATCACTTTATCTCTTAATAATATAATTATTTATCAAAAAAAGATATTTAATTTTTAAAAAAAACTAGTAATATGATAATTATCAGGTTTATATTTAATTTGCCAATATATCTTTGTACAAGAAAAATGAATCAGAATTAACTAAAAAAAAATGTTAATCCATTAAAAAATAATTAAAATCCAATTACAATGTCAAAAACTCAATTTTCAAAATACTTTATGATTCTTTTTATAAGTATCATGTTTTGTGTTAGCGGTAAAGTAACTGCTCAAAATTATAATATCATTCCATCAGCCGCATTCATTAATGTACATGGAACATCAAATGTGCATGATTGGGATATGAAACCAACTAAAGTAACCGGAGAATTAGGAATAAACGGTTCAAAACAAATTAACGCCATAACTATAAAAATAGAAGTTAAATCGTTGAAAAGTGGAAACGGGATTATGGATGGCAAAACTTACGATGCCTTCGATTACAAAAAGAACCCTTACATCGTTTTTCAATTGACAGATGTTTCTCAAGCAAAACTAAGTGACAACGATACCGAAATCACATTGACAGGAAATCTATCTTTTGCAGGAGCAACAAGAAAAATCAGCATCAAAGCCATTGGTAAAATCACAAAATCAGGCGATTACCAACTTAAAGGTAGTGTTCCGTTAAAAATGACTGATTATAAAATGAAACCACCAACAGCTATGCTAGGTACCATGAAAACTGGCGATGCAATTACGGTTAAATTTGACGTAACTTTTAAAGGATAATATCAATTCGTAAATCAATAAACTAAATATAATCAATAACCAATTTAAAATTCTAATTATGAAAACAATTTTTAAAACATCTTTAATGATAGCCGCCATTTGCCTCTCTGGCAATATAATGGCACAACAGGTTACTTTTGGTAAAATCCAAAATCAAATTAAAAGAGACAAGACTGGAATAAATCAATTTGACGTAAAAAAAGACAGCGTTGAATTTAAAGGTCTTAGTATTGATTTAGGAGGTGCATTTAATATGGATTATCAAGCCGTAGACTCGTTTAATGACCAACCTGCAACTTTTGCTCTACCTTCAAAAATTGCTGGATATCGATTAATGAATCAAGAAAATAATTTTAACCTTCCTGCAGCTGATATGACCCTTGGAGCACAATTGTTTGACGGTGTAAGAGTAAATCTAGATATTTATTTAGCTTCAAGACACCACAATGAAACTTATGCAAGAGGTGGATATTTACAAATTGACAAGTTAGACTTCATCAAAAAAGACTTCCTTGCAGGCATTATGAAATACGCTACAATCAAAATTGGACAAATGGAAAACAATTTTGGTGATGCTCACTTCAGAAGTTCTGACAACGGTAGCACGATTAGAAATGCATTTGTTGGCAACAATATTATGAATGCATTCACTACTGAAATGGGTATGGAAGTGTATTACAACAGAAGCGGATTAGTAAGTATGTTGGGTGTTACAAATGGAAATTTAAATCAAGGTATCAAAGAAGTTGTTTATACCGCTGGTCCTAATGCTAATACAGTAGTTAGTCCAACAATCTTGGCTAAATTAGGTTATGACAAACAAATCGCCCAAGATTTGAGAGTAAGACTTACAGGTTCTTACTACCATAGTGCAAACTTAGGTAACTCAAACTTATATTCTTCTTCTAGATCAGGATTTGGTTTTTGGGGTGTATTGAACAATAATGGGTACACCAATAACGGTGTTGCTGTTGCTGCTAATTACAATGCAACTGCTACACCAGAAGGAACCTTCAACCCTGGTTTCAAAAACTGGGCTACTTCACTTATGTTTAACCCATTTGTAAAATACAAAAGTCTTGAATTCTTTGGAACTATCGAATTAGCTTCAGGAGGAGATAAAGCTGGTGTTGACGACAAGCGTACTGCTAACCAATTTGCTGGAGATGTTGTTTACAGATTTGGAAAATCAGAACAATTCTATATAGCGGCAAAATACAATACTGTATCTGGAAAACTATCTAATGCAGATGCTAAAGAAGTTACAGTAAATAGAGTTGAATCAAGCATTGGTTGGTTTATGACTAAAAATATTTTAGCAAAATTAGATTATGTTAGTCAAAACTATAAAGATTACGCACAATTTGCAGGAAACGTACCTACTGGAAATGCAAACAACTTTTATGGTGGTAATTTCAAAGGTTTAGTATTTGAAGCAACTATTAGTTTCTAGTTGATTTTTGTTAGAAACTGGCAAGATTCGCTCTTGCCAGTTTTATTTTTCTTAAAATTATTATTTTTATATTATGAAAAAGCTACTTTATTTTCTGGCATTCAGTTTCATAATTTCTTTATCAATGACAGCACAAACATTAGTTTCTGCCGAAATTCAAAAAAACAGTTCCTTAACGATCAATGGATCAACAAATATTACACCTTTCAAGATCTACCAAAATGGAGATAAGCTCTGTAGAAGCAAGTTGTCGGTTGTAACTACACAAAATCAAAACAAAACATTAATAAGTCAAAACCAACTTTCTGTTGTTGTCAAAAACTTTGATTCTAATAATGCAATGGCTTTAAAAGATTTTTTAAAGTTATTAAAATCGGACAGCTACCCTATTCTACAAGTTCAACTCAATTATTTAGATGTACAACCCATCTCCGAAAAAGGAAAAATTTATACTGGTGAAGCATTGGTAAACATTACAATTACAGGCAAAACAAAACAATACATCATCCCTATCACATTTAATAGTACTGGAGATGTATATACCGTAAATGGCTGCAAAAAATTAAGCATTCGTGATTTTGGTCTTACTCCTGAAACCAAAATGCTAGGAATGATAAAAGTTAGCGAATGGATAAAAATCGATTTTCATATCATTTGTAAAATATCGATTGATAACGAAGTGGCTAAACTATAAATTGAAATTATACTTTAGGATGTTATATCCATAAATTCCTAAAATAGGGTTTGATGCAATTCAATCCTATTTTTTCGTTTTAGACTATTCGATAAAAAGAGAAATACTACCTTTGCAAAAAATAATTTTATGTCAAATATATATTTAGGCTACCATTTTACGGTTGAACCAAAAGAGTTAGGTTCCGAAATTCTTGTTGCCGAACTGGGTGAACTTCCTTTCGAAAGCTTTATCGATAGTGATTTAGGTATTGTAGCCTATATTCAAAAAGACCTTTGGAATGAGAATATCCTTGACGATTTGTTCATTCTTAAATCGCCTGAATTTACCATTTCCTACAAAGTGGAAGAAATCGACCAAGTCAACTGGAACGAAGAATGGGAAAAGAATTTCGAACCCATCGATGTGGATGGAAAATGCCATGTTCGCGCTCCTTTTCACCCAAAAACAGATGCCGAATTTGACATTATCATCGAACCCAAAATGAGTTTCGGAACCGGTCACCACGAAACGACACATATGATGATTCAGCATTTATTAGAAATCGATGTTAATGGAATGAAAACTCTTGATATGGGTTGCGGAACCGCAATTCTAGCGATTTTAGCCGAAATGAAAGGCGCTCAACCTATTGATGCTGTAGACATTGACAACTGGTGCTATTTGAATTCTATCGAAAATGCCGAACGAAATAATTGTCATCATATCACAGTTTATGAAGGAGATGCTGCGGTATTGAAAGAAAAAAAATACGATTTAATAATTGCCAATATTAACCGAAATATTTTGTTGAACGATATGCAATCTTATATAGATTGCTTGAATCCAAAGGGAACCTTATTATTGAGCGGTTTTTATACCGAAGACATTCCGTTTATTGATGCTTCTTGCACAGAAAAAGGATTAACCTATGTAAAAAAATTCAAAAGAAACAATTGGGTATCCTTAAAATATGTAAATTAGTATTCGAAAAATTGACAAATGGAAATCGACAGAAAAAATCATTGGGAAACAGTTTATGAAACCAAACAGCCCTGTGAAGTAAGTTGGACGCAAGAAAACCCAAAAACTTCACTTGATTTTATAAGGAAAACCCATTTAGACAAAACAGCAAAAATCATAGACATTGGTGGTGGCGACAGCAAACTTGTCGATTTTTTACTAAAAGATGGATATGAGAATATTACGATTTTGGATATTTCGGCCAATGCATTAGATAGAGCAAAAAAAAGATTGGGTATAAATACTGAAAAAGTAAATTGGATTGTTTCGGATATTACTGAATTCAAGCCAGAAACTAAGTATGACATTTGGCATGACCGAGCCACATTTCATTTTTTGACAACATCGGGGCAAATAAAAAAATATGCTGAAATTACTAAAAAATGGGTAACTAATTTTATAATAATTGGTACCTTTTCAGAAAACGGCCCAAAAAAATGTAGTGGACTAGACATCAAACAATACTCTGAAAAAGAAATAGAAAATCAATTTTCAGACAATTTTAAAAAACTAAAATGTATCACTGAAGATCATATAACCCCCTTTGAAACCAAGCAAAATTTTACATTTTGTGTGTTTGAAAAAATCAAGTAAAACAACACTATTTTTATTTATAACCTACAAATTATTTAAAAATGAGTACCAAAGTAAAAGTTAGAGAACGAGTTAGCCTCAAAGAGTCAAGAACAATAAACAACGAAATTATAGTGTATAATGACGATGTAAACACTTTTGAACATGTTATCGAAACCCTAATCAGAGTTTGCAATCACACTCCCGAACAAGCCGAACAATGCTCAATAATTGTGCATTACAGAGGGAAATGTACTGTAAAAACAGATATTTTAGAAAAACTGAAACCACAATGCAGTCAATTATTAGATGCTGGCTTGAGTGCTGAGATAGTGTGAAATTTCAAGTTATTGTATAAAAAAAGCAGAATTTACTTTTAGAAAATCCTGCTTTTTTTAATTTAAAATTATAATCCAATTTCGGCTCCCTCTCCATTGGAGAGGGTTGGGGTGAGGATTTAATGCGGCAATTTATTCTTCATCAATCCGTATAAAAAAGTTCCGAAAAGTGCTCCAAAAAGCACCAAAATAATGGGTAAAAATCCAGCTCCAAGTAATATAAATATCGGCCCAGGGCAAGAACCTACTAAAGCCCAACCCAATCCAAAAAATATTCCGCCAACCCAAAACCGAGTGGAACCAGCTTCTTTAGTAATAATTTCTATGGGCAAACCTTTGATGTCTTTGATGTTTCTTCTTTTTATAATTTGAATTCCAATAACTCCAGTCACAACAGCAACCATAATGATTCCGTACATGTGAAATGATTGAAATAGAAACATTTCATAAATTCGATACCAAGAAACCGCTTCGGATTTGGTTAAAACAATCCCAAAAACAAAACCAACAACGATGTATTTTAATGCTTTCATAACTAAAAAATTAAAGGTAAAATAAAATGCGCCATAATCAATCCTCCAATAAAAAATCCAATTACCGCTTTTAAAGAAGGAATTTGCAAACTACTCAAACCATAAATAGCGTGTCCCGAAGTACATCCGCTGGCATAACGCGTTCCAAAACCAATCAAAACACCACCGAAGATCAAAATCAAAATCTTTTTGGGAGACTGAAAAATATCGTTTGCAAACAGTGTATTGGGTAATAATTTTCCGTTGGGCGCATCTATGCCTAGTTGTGTCAATTGTGCAATTGTTTTGGGATTAATATCCACATTAGAAGCATCGCTCATAAAATGAACCGCCACAAATCCGCCCAACATCGCCCCTAAAACCACCAATAAATTCCAACGCTGCGCTTTCCAATCAAAATTGAAAAAACTAACTTTTTTACCCAATCCCGTCATCGAACACAAAGTGCTCAAATTAGAAGACATTCCGAAAGACTTTCCAAAATAAATGAGGCTAAGCATCACAATTCCTATCAAAAATCCTGAAACATACCAAGGCCATGTTTGAAATAAAATATCCATAATATTATTTTTATTGTGCTAAAATAATAATTCTAATTTTATAAGGGGAATAATTAAGGTATAATTGTTGTTTATGGAAGCAATACCTGTTAAATTTGCTACTAAATTAGATTACGTTATTTCGTAGTTTAATCCTTAAAATTCGAATATTGTAATTATGAAAAAAACTGCTCTTCTTATCGCCTTAATAATTAGCATTACATCATGTACTAGCACAAAATCTACCATAAAAAATATTGATAATGATGCTCCAAATCTTCAGCTTGTTGAAAATAACACCTTTTATATTTCAGAATTTAGTAAGGACAGAAAATATGGGTATGACAAGGATTATCCCATCAATATATTTTTTGAAAGTACTCGAAACGAAACCATCAATCAGCAACGCTTTTTGAATGCTTTGGCCGGACCAAAAGGCGAAAAAATAACCTATACCAAACTAGAAAGTTGCTGTCCATTTCCCACAAAAAGAAGTGCAATGGGAGCAGGGTTATTGGATGTCTATGAACTAAAATGGGAAGGGCAAAAATCGCTTGTAATTTTATATTTAAATATTTACGAAAAAGGAGTTTTGATGGTGCCTTTTGGATTAAGATTAAAAAATAAATAATTCAAAACCGTAAATCCTAACTATCTTTGTCCTCAGAAAAAATTCACTATGAACATACACAACATTCCACAAATAAAACATACTGATAGCGGCAACTTCTTTTTATTGGCAGGACCTTGCGCTATCGAAGGCGAAGAAATGGCAATGCGAATTGCCGAAAAATTAGTTGGTATTACCAATAAATTGGAGATTCCTTTCGTCTTTAAAGGTTCCTTCAAAAAAGCCAATCGCTCCAGAATTGACAGTTTCTCAGGAATTGGCGATGAAAAAGCATTGCAAATTCTTCGAAAAGTTTCCGAAACTTTTGGAGTTCCCACCGTTACCGATATTCACACCAACGAAGATGCAGTAATGGCTGCCGAATATGTTGATGTGTTGCAAATTCCCGCTTTCTTAGTTCGTCAAACCGATTTAGTCGTTGCTGCCGCCAATACTGGAAAAGTAGTCAACCTGAAAAAAGGACAATTTATGAGTCCCGAAAGCATGAAACATGCCGTTCAAAAAGTATTGGATTGCAACAATCAAAACGTAATGGTAACGGATCGCGGAACGATGTTTGGCTACCAAGATATGATTGTTGATTTTCGTGGAATTCCAACAATGCAAAGCTACGCAACAACAGTTCTTGACGTTACTCATTCCTTACAACAACCCAACCAAACCATTGGCATAACTGGCGGAAGACCCGATATGATTGAAACCATTGCCAAAGCCGGAATCGCTGTAGGTGTAGATGGAATTTTCATAGAAACTCATTTTGACCCTGCAAATGCTAAAAGTGACGGTGCCAATATGCTACATTTAGACTATTTTGAAGCCTTAATGACCAAGCTAGTCGCCATCAGAAAAACCATAAATCAATTTTAATAACCCTATTTTGAAAACAAATTTGTTCAACTCCGCCCTATTAATTCTTTTCATTTCTCTCAGCACTTTTGCTCAAAATGACACTATTATAAAAGAAAGATATACAGCTCACAACAAAGGAAAATTCACCATTTCTTGGGGCGGAAATAGAGACAAATACTCACAATCCGACATTCGTTTTATGGGTGATAATTACAATTTCGTTGTTCAAAATGCCGATGCGCACGACAAACCAAAAGGTTGGCACATAGATTACATAACACCTGGCAGAGCGACGATACCTCAAACCAATTTCAAACTGGGTTATTTTTTCACCGACAAATACAGCCTGTCTATTGGAGTTGATCATATGAAATATGTAATGACCCAAAACCAAACGGCAAATATCACCGGAATTATTGACGGAAACCCACCTTTTAACGGAGGTTATGCCAATACTCCAACGGTGCTAACCGAAGAATTTATAATGTTTGAACACACCGATGGTTTAAATTATGTTTATACTGAAATTGCCCGACAAGATGATATTTCGAAATGGTTTGGCATAAAAAACACCGATAAATTTCAAGTAAACATCAACGGAGGTTTTGGCGTTGGAGTTTTGTATCCAAAAACCAATACGACCCTTATGGGCAAAGAAAGATACGATGAGTTTCACGTATCAGGATATGGAACATCGGTTAGGGCAGGAATTAACTTGACCATTTTCAAGTATTTCACTATCGAAGGAGCCTTAAAAGGGGGCTACATTAATATGCCCGACATTCGCACCACGGCAAGCACTTCAGACAGTGCCTCACAAGAGTTTTTCTTTGGAGAAACAATTATTGCTTTTGGGGGAATTTTCAAAATCTAATTTCTACACATAATTTTATAAAAAAATCTCCCAAAAGGAGATTTTTTTTATTTATACAAGCTTAAAGCTTCTTGGATTACATCGACTAAAATCTCGTTGTTGATACTTTCTAAACTAGTATAACGCAGCGATTTTACTGTATTTCGTTTTTCGCCAACTAAGTATTCTTGGTTTCGTTTTAATTGAAAACCTCTGGCAAAACCCGCATCAACGAACCCTTTTTTTAGATTAGAAATTAAATAGCAAAACATCCTCTTTTTATAATAAAAATAAGGCATTCCCCATTTGAACAACAACTCTAGTTCAGGGATTTCTCTTTTGAAAACAGGAATCAATTGCTGTAGTATCGATTGGTAGTTTTCGGGCTGTCTAAAGATATATTCGTCTGTAAATCTCATTTTGTAAAAATAATTAAAAAACTACTGATTTTTTTCTTTAGTAGAATAAACAAACGTTGTTTTAATGAAGCAAATTCAGCTTAATTTGGGTTGATTGAAGCGAACCAGCAAGTCTCAACGCGCGCCCTTTACTAAACTTTAATTATTTTGTACCTAATTCATTAAATAGTTTTATTTGCAAGCGATTTCAAGGTTGCAATAGCAATTATAATCGCAGAACACATCTAAAAATTTCAAAAGTATTATCCTAATCTGGAAACACAAACTCATTCATCGTGAAATCCAAAACATCTGATTTAACGGCAGTTCGAATGATTTCGTCTATACCTTTTTCAAGCAATAATGGTGTGGTGTATTTTCGGCTCGTGGCAACTACGGCTTCGTCAAGCATCATCTTGAAAAAATATTTTCCATTGGCCGCTCTGGCTTTCACGTAAGTGTATTTTTCGATATTAGTCTTTATGGCTTCAATACTTTCTTCACATTCCATCTTGAGTTCCATCGAAGGACTCGTGAAAATAGTTTTCCCTTTTCGGGACGTGAATACAAATTTATAACGATCATCAAATCGTTTGCTGATAACGAATGTTCCCATAGTGTAATGCGGATTGTAAATGGAGTTAAAAAAGAGTAAAATAGCCTCTCTACTTTGGGAAATTGTGGAATAAATTGGAATTTATGCCGTCACAATTTCGCTTTTAAATGGTCTTTCACTTCATCGAACCATTCGTTGCGAAGAATACTCAAAATAATACTGTCTCGTCGCAGTTCACTTCCCAAGGTTGGCATATGATTTCTAAGAACGCCTTCGATTTTGCAACCGATGCTTTTCATTGCGGAAATGCTGCGTTGATTGTTGTTGTCGGCACGAAATTCCACACGCTCCATTCCAAGGGTTTCGAAGGCAAATTGTAAGAGCAAAAATTTACAATGTTTGTTTAATCCCGTTCCTCTAAAATCTTTGCCATACCAAGTATAACCCAATTGCAGAGTTTTGAATGGCAATTGAATATCATAAAACCGAGTGCTTCCAGCATATTTTCCTGATTTTCTGTCGTAAACGATAAAAGTGATTTCGGTTTTGTTTTCTTTTGCTTTTAGAGCAATTTGAATGTAATTTTCTAAGTTTTCCTTTCCGTTGGCACGAACCAAAGAATATTCCCAAGTTTCAGGTTCGTTGATAGAGATTTCCAATAAGTTTTCTACATCAGATTCCTGTAACGGACGAAGCAAAACAAAGTCGTCTTCGAGGATTATATTTTGCGGAAAGTTATGAGTTGTTGGCATAGGATATATATTGAATTAGCCACTGATGACACAGATGAAACGGATGAAACGGATTTACACGGGATTTTTTTTTGGATTGTAATGACGGAAATCTATTCGTTAAACTCGTCGTAACGCACTGGAATTTGAGGGTCGTACAACGGACATTTGAATTCTTCCAAAGTATCGGCGAGCAAATTCATGGTCTTCCCTTCAGTTCCGTAGCAATCAATTTGGATACTTTGTGGCGTTGTTTTAACGTGAAAAGCACCATTTCCGTTGGTGTTTTTCCAACTACTTTCATCTACTTTTTCCCAGCTTGAAAAGACCGAATGAATACGATTCAGGATTACTTGAACAGGAAGCGTTTCAAGACCTTCGACTTCTTGTTGTTCGACCAAGGCTTCGTAAACCAAATGATGGTTGAGATAAATTCCGTCTTGATATTGCCAAAAAAGTAGTTCGTACATTGAGGAAAAGTTTAAGGATTTAAAAGTTTAAAATTGTTTAAAGGTTTAAAATTGTTTAACGATCAAAAAACAAACAGTTTTAAACAATTTTAAACAGCCTTAAACAATTTCAAACCCTTCTAATATTCGAAAGTACCGTATTCGCTGGTAATTGTCAGTTTCTTTGTATCGGCAGCTTCTACTCTACCCACAATTTGAGCATTGACATTGAACGATTTTGAAATCGCAATAATATCCTGAGCTACGGCTTCGGGAACGTAAATTTCCATACGATGTCCGCAGTTGAATACTTGGTACATTTCTTTCCAATCGGTTTTGGATTGCTCTTGAATGAGTTTGAACAAGGGTGGAACCGGGAATAAATTGTCTTTTATGATATGTAGTTTTTGAACGAAATGTAAAATCTTGGTTTGTGCTCCTCCGCTACAATGCACCATTCCGTGAATTTCATTGGACGAATATTTATCCAAAATTTTCTTGATAATTGGGGCATAGGTTCTAGTTGGCGAAAGCACTAATTGTCCCGCATCTATTGGTGAATTTTCGACTGCATCAGTCAATTTCATCTGACCTGAATAAATCAATTCTTCAGGAACTGCAGCATCGTAACTTTCTGGATATTTGGTAGCCAAATATTTTCCAAAAACATCGTGACGCGCTGATGTCAATCCGTTGCTTCCCATTCCGCCATTGTAACTTTTTTCGTAAGTGGCTTGACCGAAAGATTCCAATCCTACAATAACGTCACCCGCTTTTATGTTGGCATTATCAATTACTTTAGAACGTTTCATTCTAGCAGTAACGGTTGAATCTACGATGATAGTTCGAACAATATCGCCTACATCGGCCGTTTCTCCACCAGTTGAATGAATGGTCACACCAAAAGAATCTAGTTCTTTGATTAATTCTTCGGTTCCGTTGATGATGGCCGAAATTACTTCGGCAGTAATTAGGTTTTTGTTTCTTCCAATAGTGGAAGAAAGCAAAATATTGTCGGTGGCTCCTACGCACAATAAGTCGTCGATATTCATTATCAAAGCGTCTTGCGCGATACCTTTCCAAACAGAAATATCACCCGTTTCTTTCCAATACATATATGCCAATGACGATTTGGTTCCTGCGCCATCTGCGTGCATTATAAGACAATAATCTTCATCATTGGTCAAATAATCTGGGACAATTTTGCAAAAAGCCTGTGGAAATAATCCTTTATCGATGTTTTTTATGGCGTTGTGCACATCTTCTTTAGATGCTGAAACTCCTCTTTGTGCATAACGTTTGCTAGAATCTGAACTCATTGTATAGGTGTGTAGTTGTGGCGCAAAGATAAATCTTTTTTTTGGGTTTTGCCTATTGGTTTTTTAACTGAACTTTCACTTTTAAAAGTCAGCCACAGATTCACAGATTTTTTAAAATTTTATTAATTAACAAAAAATGCCTCTTCAAAACAGAAGAGGCATTATTATATAACAGAATTGCATTCTTATTTGGTAAGCAACAATTCTCTGTATTTGGTCAATGTCCAAGTTTCGTCATCTACCAACAACTCCAGTTTATCACAATGATTTCTGATTTCTTCGAAATATGGTTTCACTTTATTGCAATAGGCTTCTGCCATTTCTTGTGCACTTTCTAAATGATTGGCTTTCTTTCTTTCGTTGGTCATCGCTTCTACTTTAGAATTGATTCCTTCGATGTGTCCAGAAACTTCACGGATAAGAATAATTTGCTCTTTGGCCAGTGTTTTGAACTCGTCTCCAAAAATTTCTTTCAAACCTTTTACATTTTCGATTAAAGTATTTTGATACCGAATCGCTGTTGGGATAACGTGATTGATAGAAAGGTCTCCTAAAACTCTGCCTTCGATTTGAATTTTCTTGGTGTATTCCTCCAATTCAATTTCATAACGCGCTTCCATTTCTATATGATTCAAGATTCCCATTTCTGAAAATAAATCCAAAGCTTGTTTAGAAACTCTAGCTTTCAAGGCCTCTGGAGTGGTTTTGAAATTACTCAAACCTCTTTTGGCAGCTTCTTTTTCCCATGCATCGCTATAACCATCTCCTTCGAAAAGGATTTTTTTAGAAACTTTGATGTATTCTCTCAAAACATTAAAAATGGCTTCGTCTTTTTTCAACCCTTTGTTTTCAATCAAGGCATCGACTTCAATTTTGAAATCCTTCAATTGTTTGGCAACGATAGTATTCAAAGTCGTCATTGCATTTGAACAGTTTGCCGAAGAACCTACTGCTCTGAACTCGAATTTATTTCCGGTAAAAGCAAATGGCGAAGTTCTATTTCTGTCGGTATTATCCAAAATTACTTCTGGGATTTTTCCAACTACATTCAGCTTTAAATCGGTTTTTTCTTCAGGTGATAATTTACCGTCGGTTACACCTTCTAATTCCGCTAATACTTTGGTCAATTGTTCACCAATAAAGACTGAAATAATAGCTGGTGGCGCTTCATTAGCACCTAATCTATGATCGTTACTGGCGGTTGCAATGGCAGCTCGCAACAACGTTTCATAATCATTTACCGCTTTGATGGTATTGATAAAGAAAGCTAAAAACTGCAAATTGCTCATCGGTGTTTTACTAGGACCCAATAAGTTAACGCCGGTATCTGTAGCTAATGACCAGTTGTTGTGTTTCCCTGAACCGTTAACCCCTTTGAATGGTTTTTCGTGTAATAAAACTTTCAAATGATGACGTTCACCCACTTTTTGCATTACATCCATCAACAAACAATTGTGATCGACAGCAAGGTTCGTTTCTTCAAAAATAGGAGCCAACTCAAATTGATTGGGAGCCACTTCGTTATGACGCGTTTTCACTGGAATTCCGAGCAACATACATTCTTGCTCTAAATCTCGCATATAAGTCAAAGCACGAGTTGGAATCGACCCAAAATAATGATCGTCTAATTGCTGCCCTTTGGCAGAGGTGTGACCTAACAAAGTTCTTCCCGTCATTAAAATATCGGGACGAGAATTAGCTAATGCACTGTCGACCAAGAAATATTCTTGCTCCCACCCAAGTGTTGCTGTCACTTTTTTGACATTTTTGTCAAAATATTTACAAATATCTGTAGCGGCTTCATCAATGGCGGACAAAGCTCTCAATAAAGGAATTTTATTGTCTAAGGCTTCTCCTGTATAAGAGATAAAAACCGTGGGAATACATAAAGTTGTACCATAAATAAACGCTGGCGAAGTGGGATCCCAAGCGGTATATCCTCTTGCTTCGAAGGTGTTTCTAATGCCCCCATTCGGAAAACTAGAAGCATCGGGTTCTTGTTGAACCAATTGGCCTCCACCAAATCTTTCTACGGGATCGCTCCCATCATACAAAGTTTCGAAGAAAGCATCATGCTTTTCGGCAGTGCTCCCGGTTAGTGGTTGAAACCAGTGCGTATAATGAGTTACACCTTTAGATAAAGCCCATTCTTTCATACCCATAGCAATATAATCGGCAAATTTTCGGTCTATTTTAGTTCCGTTCTGTACCGCACCTTGTACCGCTTTTAAAGCATCCGAAGTCAAAAATTGCTTCATTGCTTTTTCATTAAAAACATTCGAACCAAAAATAATTGATTTCCTGTCAGTCTCCTCAAAATGGACTGGTTTTCTGCTAGAAGCTTCATTTAAAGCTTGAAAACGTAATGTTGCCATAATTTTGATAATTTTTAACAAAGGTAATTATTAATTTTAGCATATAAAAAATTTTAATTTTACAATATTACCCATATAATAATAGGGTATTCATAAAAATAACAGTATGCAAATTAATTTGCACCCCATTGTTTTATACTAATAATACTTTTAATTTATATTTGCATAATAATTAAACAACACTTAATTAATTTATATTGTTATGGCAAAAATTAAACTAGAATACCTTTGGTTAGACGGTTACGAACCAACTCAAAATCTTAGAAGTAAAACCAAAGTAGAAGAGCATGAAAATTTTCAAGGAACATTAGAAGAAATAGGAAACTGGTCTTTTGACGGATCATCAACTAGACAAGCAGAAGGTGGTTCATCTGACTGTATGTTAGTTCCTGTTGCAATTTACCCAGATCCAACTCGTATCAACGGATATTTAGTAATGACAGAAGTTATGAATGCTGATGGAACTCCACACGAATCAAACGGAAGAGCTACCATTGATGATGATGGAGATTTCTGGTTCGGTTTCGAACAAGAATATTTCATTATGGACACTAAAACTTTATTGCCTCTTGGTTTCCCTGTAGGAGGTTACCCTGCTCCACAAGGAATGTACTACTGTTCAGTAGGAGGAAAAAACACTCACGGAAGAAAATTAGTTGAAGAGCATGCGGACATTTGTATTGCTGCTGGTATCAACTTCGAAGGAATAAATCAAGAAGTGGCTTGTGGACAATGGGAATTCCAATTGTTTGCAAAAGGAGCTAAAAAAGCAGGAGACGAAATTTGGGTTGCTAGATACATATTAGATCGTTTGACTGAAAAATACGGTTATTATATTGAATACCACCCAAAACCACTTGGAGATACTGACTGGAATGGTTCAGGAATGCACGCAAACTTCTCTAATGAAATTCTAAGAACTTGTGGAGACAAAGAAGTTTATGCTAAAATTTGTGAAGCTTTCCGTCCTGTAACTGCTGAACACATTGCTGTTTATGGAGCTTACAACGACCAACGTTTGACTGGTAAACACGAAACGGCTTCTATCCACGATTTCTCATGGGGAGTTTCTGATAGAGGATGTTCAATCCGTATTCCATTGATCGCTGTTCAAAAAGGATACAAAGGATGGCTAGAAGATAGAAGACCAGCATCTAATGGTGATCCATACAAAATTGCTGCAAGAATTATCAAAACTGTGAAATCAGTTTTGTAAATCTCAATCCAATATAACTCAAAAGTGCTTTCAGATATGAAGGCACTTTTTTTATGGTGTAAAATAATAATTTTCCTCTTTATATCAATGCCAAAAGGTATCTTTGCATAATCAACAATACAAATTACTTAAAATATGACTGTTTGGATATTATTCATCGCTGCTATCTTGCTTTTCCTTGCTCTAGATTTAGGTGTTTTCAATAAAACACCCCATGTCATTAGTTCTAAAGAAGCCGGCAAATGGACTGCAATATTTGTAACTATATCTTTTCTGTTTTCAGGAGTGATTTATTGGCTGTACACCAATAGCTACATTGCAAACCCGGACCAATTAAAACCAACAACCGCTGCAATAAAATACCTCACTGGTTATTTAATAGAATTATCGCTTAGTGTCGATAATATATTTGTGATTGCTATTATTTTTTCTTCCTTTAAAATACCTCAAAAAAACCAACATAGAGTATTATTTTGGGGAATATTAGGGGCTATTATCTTTAGAGGTTTAATGATTTATTTTGGAGTTTTACTAATCAATAAATTCAGTTGGACTACTTACATATTTGGCGCATTCTTGATTTTTACTGCAGCAAAAATGTTGTATACAAAAGAAGAAGATGATTTTCAACCTAAAGATTCAATAATTTATAAGTTACTCGGAAAAATAATTCCAATTACCAAAACTTTCGAAAAGGAACATTTTTTTATAAAAATAGCGGGTAAAACTTTTGCAACACCATTATTTGTAGCGCTAATTGTTATTGAGGTTATGGATGTAATTTTTGCACTTGATAGTGTGCCAGCAATTCTAGCGATTACTTCAGATCCATTTTTAGTATTTAGTTCCAATATTTTTGCCATTCTAGGTTTGCGTTCTATGTATTTCTTCTTGGCCAATATGCTCGAAAAATTCAGCTATTTAGAATACAGTTTGATTGCAATTTTGACCTTTGTTGGTCTAAAAATGTTGCTTCATGATTTTTATGAATTGCCGGAATGGGTTTCCTTAGTTTTCATTGCACTTTCACTCCTCATAGGAATTGTTGTTTCATTGAAAATGAGTGAAAAAACTTCTTCTAAATAACTCATAGAAAAAAGGAAATCTCTCGATTTCCTTTTTTCTATTTATGCCTAATTGGATTAAAAATTAATCTTTTGAATTTGATTTTCTTTGATATTTAAAGCATTCATAACTGCTGGATAACTATTTTTATCTACTCCCTGAACTAGGTTAGCAGGAACAATTACAATTCTAAAAGTTTGATTATTTATATACTGTGGAGTTAACGCTAAATTATAAGTCCCGCCCGCATATATAGTATAATCCTCTTTACTAAAATCAAAATCATAATCAAGCTCTCCTTGTGCAAGAAATAGTGTTCTAGGGATTAGTTGCCAAATTGGAGTATTCGAATCGATAGTTCCTGACAATCGGTAAATCAAAACAACATCCGAGGAATAAATTGCTGGGGTAAACTTACCATAAATAAAATAACCTTCATCTGGACTATCATTTGGATCGTTATAAAAATTTTTTGCTTTAATTTCAAAAGCTTCTGCTATTGTATCATTATCCACATAATTTGAATCTGTTGTAGTTGTACAACTTTGGAAACTAAAAATTCCAATAACGGCAAAAAGTGTAATTATTTTTTTCATGATTTCTTATTTATTAATGGGTTCGAATTGGCTATTCCAAAAATCAAACCAAAATAAATTTTTTTACTGAAATTAGTAATAATAAATTGATTTATATTTGTTAATACAAAATAAACCTAGTGAAAATGCGCTGTGAGCATTGCAAAATATTTTTAAAATTTTTTGTCTAACAAAAAACAAACAGCAACTTATGAAAGACAATCCTAAATTATATATGATACTATTGGGCTGCACGCCCGAAGGCAGATATACAGAACAACACGATATTTTTTTTGGAATTGGACAAAACTTAAAAGATTTGATTCCTCAAATGAATGCTTTTTGGTCTGAAGCCAAAGGTCGAATTCACATTGATGCTTGGCGAGAAGTGACTATGGTTGATAATTTTTCGATTGAAATTGTAGCAAAAAAAGCAATTGAAAATTCTGTTTCAGACAATTTATTTTTCATCAATCTTGGTGGGTACAAAGAAAACGAATTTGAAGAATACCATTATAAAATGCTCACCATTGCCGAAAATTTAAGTGCTGCTTCCAAAAATGCTAAAACAACAACGTTCTACAAACACTGCGGTTTCAAGGGTGCCACCTCACACATAGATGACAAATACGGAATTGATGTAGATGATATTTATAATGTTGCCGATATTTTGGACGCCAGTTATAAAGAAAAATATTCTTTGAAAATCACGAAAGTAACTCCCTTTTTTGAAGAAGATACTTTACACATTGGCTATTTGAAATTGGACAAAATCTAGATTTAACAAAATCAAGGAGAATAGACCTTTTGAAGTCCAATTTGTATTCTAAAAAAAGCAATATGAAATGACGTAGTTTAATATAAGTACTTCTAACTCCCCTATTGAGAGGCGCTGGGGGTTTGTTTTATATGGCTTTGTTATTCAATATTTTAATTAAACACTTCATTCGCAACGCAGACGAAGCCCCACTCAAACAAAAACGGCAATAGTAAAACTAATATTTTCTTACATATTTCTTCGATACTGTCCGCCAACTTCAAACAAAGCAACCGTAATTTGCCCCAAAGAACAAACCTTGGTGGCTTCCATTAAATGCTCGAATAAGTTTTCATTTTTGATGGCAGCTTCCTGCAAGGTATTCAAATGCTCTTTTACTTTCTCGGGATTGGATTGATGCAGATGAGCCAACATTGCAATTTGGTATTTTTTTTCTTCTTCAGTGGCACGAATCACTTCGGCAGGAATAATAGTTGGAGAACCTTTAGAACTCAAGAACGTATTCACACCAATAATTGGGAATTCACCAGTGTGTTTCAAGGTTTCATAATACAAACTTTCTTCTTGAATTTTACTTCTTTGGTACATCGTTTCCATAGCGCCTAAAACGCCACCACGTTCTGTAATTCGGTCGAATTCTAGTAAAACCGCTTCTTCTACTAAGTCGGTTAATTCTTCGATAATGAAAGAGCCCTGAATTGGGTTTTCGTTTTTGGTCAATCCCAATTCTTTATTAATAATCAACTGAATGGCCATCGCTCGACGCACACTTTCTTCGGTTGGTGTGGTAATCGCTTCGTCATAAGCATTGGTATGCAAGGAATTACAATTGTCATAAATGGCATACAAAGCCTGCAAAGTCGTTCGAATATCATTAAAATCAATTTCTTGTGCGTGAAGCGAACGACCCGAAGTTTGAATGTGGTATTTCAACATTTGCGCTCGTTCATCGGCACCATATTTATTTTTCATTGCTTTCGCCCAAATTTTTCGAGCCACTCGACCGATTACCGCATATTCCGGATCAATTCCGTTCGAGAAAAAGAACGATAAGTTTGGACCGAAATCATTGATTTTCATTCCACGACTCAAATAATATTCTACATAAGTAAAACCATTCGAAAGAGTGAAAGCCAACTGCGAAATCGGATTGGCTCCAGCTTCGGCAATATGATACCCCGAAATAGAAACCGAATAAAAGTTTTGCACCTTTTTCATAATGAAATACTCCTGAACATCTCCCATCAATCTTAGTGCAAATTCGGTCGAAAAAATACAAGTATTTTGAGCTTGGTCTTCTTTGAGAATATCCGCTTGAACCGTTCCGCGAACTTTAGAAAGTGTTTTGGCTTTTAACTCATTATAAATTTCCAAAGGTAAAACTTCGTCTCCGGTCACACCCAAAAGCAGCAATCCTAATCCATTATTTCCATTTGGCAAATTACCTTGATATTTTGGTCGTTCCGTTCCTTTTTTGGTATAAATAGCTTTTATTTTTTCTTCAATTTCTTTTTCCAGATGATTGGCTTTGATGTAAATTTCGCAGCGTTGATCAATAGCAGCATTCATAAAAAAGCCCAACATCATAGGAGCTGGCCCATTAATGGTCATACTCACCGAAGTCATCGCATCGACCAAATCGAAACCGGAATATAATTTTTTGGCATCATCCAAACAACAAATAGAAACTCCGGCATTTCCAATTTTTCCGTAAATATCAGGGCGAATATGTGGATCATTTCCGTATAAAGTCACGCTGTCAAAAGCGGTTGAAAGTCGTTTTGCAGGTAAACCAGCACTTACATAATGAAAACGTTTGTTGGTTCGTTCCGGTCCTCCTTCTCCTGCAAACATTCGCGACGGATCTTCTCCCTCTCTTTTAAAAGGATACAATCCGGCCGTGAAAGGAAATTCGCCTGGAACGTTTTCCTGTAAATTCCAACGTAAAATATCGCCCCAAGCTTGATATCTTGGCATAGCAATTTTTGGAATCTGAGAATGCGAAAGCGATTCGGTATGAGTTTCTATTTTAATTTCTTTATTTCGGACTTTAAAAGTGTAAAAGGGCTCTTTGTATTGCTGTACTTTCTCGTTCCAAGTCAAGATTATTTCCCAATTGTAGGGATCCAAATCCATTTTTACACGATCAAATTCGGCTAAAAGCAGTTTTAAAAAAGGATGAGATTCTTCCTTCGTCAGAATGACAAAAGAATCGTCAATTCCTGCTTTTGCTACAGAAACCTCATTATTAGAAACTGATTCAATCGTTTTAAAAATACCATATAATTTTTGGGCAACTTCTACTTGAGTCAATGCCGTGGCATCATATTTTCGATTATTCTCAGCGATTTCAGATAAATAACGCGTTCGGTGCGGCGGAATCACGAATATTTTTTCGCTCATTTCATGCGAAATTTCAAAAGTCGACTTCAAATCAGAATTGGTTTTTTCGTGAATTTTATCCATAACCGCTTTGTACAACGTATTCATTCCCGGATCGTTGAACTGCGATGCGATTGTTCCGAAAATGGGTAATTTATCTAAATCCGTATCCCAAAGATTGTGGTTGCGCTGGTATTGTTTTTTTACATCACGCAAAGCATCGAGTGAACCGCGTTTATCGAATTTATTGATCGCTACCAAATCAGCAAAATCAAGCATATCAATTTTTTCCAATTGGGTTGCTGCGCCAAATTCGGGGGTCATTACATAAAGAGAAACATCGGAATGCTCCGTAATTTCAGTATCCGATTGACCTATTCCAGAAGTTTCAAGAATAATCAGGTCGTATTTCGCCGCTTTGATTACTTGAATCGCTTCGGAAACGTATTTAGACAAAGCCAAATTAGACTGCCGTGTGGCCAAAGAACGCATATAAACTCTGGGATTATTGATAGCATTCATCCGAATTCTATCCCCTAGCAATGCGCCACCCGTTTTCCTTTTAGAGGGATCCACCGAAATTATTCCAATAGTTTTGGTTGGAAAATCAATAAGAAAACGTCGTACCAATTCATCAACCAAAGAGGATTTTCCTGCGCCACCAGTTCCTGTAATTCCGAGAACAGGCGTTTTGCAATCGGTATTTATTTTATGTATTTTATCTAATGTAGATGCGGCAATTTCAGGAAAATTCTCAGCCGAAGATATAATGCGGGCAATTGCCTTTGGATTTTTCTCTACCAAATGATTGATTTCGTCACTCAATACATCTCCAATAGCAAAATCGGATTGTTGTACCAAATCGTTAATCATGCCTTGCAAACCCATCGCTCGACCATCGTCTGGCGAATAAATTCTGGTAATTCCGTATGCTTGCAAATCGGCAATTTCTGAGGGAAGAATGACACCACCTCCACCGCCAAAAATTTTAATATGTGAAGCGCCTTTTTCGCAAAGCAAATCACGCATATATTTAAAATATTCATTGTGACCGCCTTGGTACGAAGTCATGGCAATAGCGTTGGCATCTTCCTGAATAGCCGTATTCACGACTTCTTCAACACTACGGTCATGGCCTAAATGAATGACCTCAACACCTGTGGATTGAATAATTCTTCGCATTATGTTGATAGCAGCGTCGTGACCATCAAAAAGTGATGCGGCTGTGACTATTCGAACTTTATGAACAGGAATATAGGGTTTAGCGATTTCCATTTTTTGTGAATATGATAATTTTAATACTGCAATTTACAATTATTTTTAAGAATCAACAGGCATCCGATTTATTTATTAGAAAAAAGAAAACAATTTTAATAGTATTCATTTAGCATTTTATGTTCCTCAATAAAATTATGGTATTGTTATTGAAAGTAGTATTTTTGACCCGAGTGTGCTATCGAATTCACTGGGCTAACACATAAAACATTTAAAATGAAAAATATAATTCTGTTATTATTGGTGTTTTCCCTTTCTAGTTGTGCCGAAATGCAACAAGTTATGAACCAACTTCCGCAAACGCAAGGGTATGGTATAGATATTTCGGGTGGATTGAAAGAAGCTTTGAACAACGGCATCTCAAAACAAGTAACAAAATTAACTGCTACGGACGGATTTTACAAAAATGAAGCTGTTAAAATACTACTGCCAGACGAATTGAAAAAAGTAGATTCCAGTTTGAGGAAAATGGGGCTGGGTTCCTTGGCCGATGAAGGAATAAAAGCGCTCAACCGTGCAGCCGAAGATGCCGTAAAGGAAGCGACACCAATATTTGTCAACGCTGTAGTGAATATGTCTTTTTATGACGCCAAAACTATTTTGATGGGAAATGAAAATTCAGCGACCATATATTTACAAAACAGCACTTCTACCGCTTTATACGGAAAATTCAATCCTGTAATTAAAAGTTCGTTCACTAAAGTCGGTGCTGATAAGGTTTGGACCAATATCATCAATAAATACAATATGATTCCATTTGTAAAAAAAGTAAATCCAGATTTGACTGATTATGTCACTAATCAGGCGATGGACGGTGTGTTTAAAATGATTGCGGTCGAAGAAAAAAATATTAGAACCAATTTGAATGCAAGAACTTCCGTTTTACTACAAAAGGTTTTTGCAATGCAAGACAAAAAACAAATGAACTAACTCAGGGCAGAGCACCAGAGGTATTAGCAAAATAATAGCCACAGATTCACAGATTTTAAAAAATCTTTTTTAATCTGTGACTCGAGCAATAGCGAAAAGGCGAAGCAATCTGTGACAAAAAAAATCGAAGCATAACTTCGAGGAATTAAACCTAAAGAGATTAAATTATTATGCAAAAAATCATCATTCTCATTCATTGCGAAGACCAAAAAGGAATTATCGCCGCAGTAACTGATTTTATCGTTAGAGTGGAAGGAAACATCATCTATATTGATCAACATGTCGATTTCGAACAGAATGTTTTTTTTATGCGTTTAGAATGTGAGCTGACCAATCCAAACAGTAATCTAGCGGCTATAAAAAATGTGTTTGAGCAATCTATAGCGGTAGATTTTAAAATGGCTTGGGAGATTCAACCTAAAGAAAAAAAACTCAAAATGGCGCTGTTTGTCTCGAAATACGATCATTGTCTATTTGATATTTTGGGTCGTTATAGTGCTGGAGAATTTAATATAGAAATCCCCTTAATTGTCAGCAATCACCAAGATTTAAAAGCTGTTGCCAACCGTTTTGATATTCCGTTTTACTATATTCCATTTACTAAAGACATAAAGGAAGAAGGCGAAAAACAACAGATGGAATTACTACAAAAACACGAAATAGATTTTATTGTTTTGGCGCGGTACATGCAAATTATCACACCAAATCTAATCTCTCTATACGAAAACAAAATCATCAACATCCATCATTCGTTTTTACCAGCTTTTCCGGGAGCTAAACCCTATCATTCTGCTTTCAAAAGAGGGGTGAAAATTATTGGTGCCACAAGTCATTATGTGACAGAGCAACTTGACGAAGGCCCTATTATTGAGCAAGATATCACCCGGGTTTCGCACATAAATTCAATCGATGATTTTATCATGAAAGGGCGGGATTTAGAACGCATCGTTTTGGCAAGAGCCATAAAACTCCACGCAGAACGCAAAACGATGGTGTATGACAACAAAACGGTTGTGTTTTCTTAAATTAACGTAATTACAACAAAGTAATAACAAATCATTAACAGCCACAAGTCTAAAATTGTCTGACCTTTGTAGAATAATAAACTGGTTATTTATTATTTTGGTTTTGGTTAGTTAAAAAATGTCTCGCAAATTATTTTGTGGGACTTTTTTTTTGGTCACTAATTAAATCTAAATAAAATGGCTAAAATAATTTCTTAGTACTAAAAACACTAACGCATCTGCCCGTCTTTTAACAAAATAAATTGGCTGTAAAATAATGTTTATTATCTGTTTTTCAATGTTTTACAAATAAATTATTACTGTAATTTGAAACGAATTATTTTCAGAAAGAGAAATCTTAACTTATATCCAACAAAGTAATAACATATCGTTAACAGCATAAAATCAAAAAGTGTTTGATCTTTGCAGAGTAATAAACTGGTTATTTATTATTTTGGTTTTTGGTTAGTTAAAAGAATGTCTCGCAAATTGCGGGACATTTTTTTTATTTTATAGAACCAATAAAGGACAAGACTTCTGTATTAAAAACCAAGGGTTGCTCTACATTGACCACGTGACCACATTTTTCTACCACAAATAATTTGGATGATTTATAATGTTTTTCGACCACCAATCTTACCGAAGGTAAAAACATATAATCTTCTTCGCCCATTACATAAAACGTTGGGATATCCAATTCTACTTGGCGGAACCATTTGAGTACTGGATTTATTTCGGCAGTGAGTTTGAACCATTTTATAAATTCTTTTTGGTACAATTTTTTGGCTTCATTGATGAAAAGCAATCGCGATTGTTTGTGACTTTTTTTTGGCATAATCACAAAAGCAAAAAACTTGTACAATACCAAATAAGGCAACACATATTTAAACGTGTTTCCCAATTTCATTAAGATTTGAGAGCGAAAATTCATTTTCAGAATAGCACCACCCAGAATCATACTTTGAACTCGTTCCGGATGCATTTCGGCCAATTGTCGGATTAAAATTGTTCCTAATGAAATACCAACGAAATGGGATTTTTCAATCTTCAAATGATCGATTACTTCCAAAACATCATTGGCAATAGATTCGAAAGTATATTTTTGTTTGAAGGCTTTTTTAATTTGGGAATTCGAATTGCCGTGACCGCGCAAGTCCAACAACAACACATTATACTGTTTTTTAAAATCCCGAATTTGCTTGAACCAAATAGAAGAACTACCGCCAGCTCCGTGGACAAAAGTCACCCACTGATCGCTATTTTCATTTTTATATGTGATGTAGTTTATCATTTTTTTAAATGGAACGCAGATTAAACGGATTCGCAAAAGCGAAAACGCGGATAATACCGATAGCTATCGGGACGGATTTTTTTAATAAATTTAATTCGTTGCAATGTAGATAAATTTCTACCCCAAATTTCAAGAATTAAAATTATCATTTTGCTTTTTTTATAAGATATTGAGAAACAATTTTAAAAATAATGAAACGCATAGAATCATAGAAAAAAAGAATTATATAGACCAATTGCTTCGCCTTTTCGCTATCGCTCGGGTCTTGGCTTTAACATAGCTATGATTTACTTTAATGAAGTGAAACGCCTCATAATAATCAACAAAAACTATGTTTCTATGTGTTTAAAAAAGGCAATCTTAATGATTAATCAATATTCCTTCCATTTCTTCTTGCATTTTCAAGGCTTCTTCCCTAGCCTTTTCGGCAAAATCAGTTCCATTCGAAGCATAAATAATCGCTCTCGAAGAATTAATTAGCAATCCAACATTCGCATTCATTCCGTATTTGCACACTTCTTGAAGACTACCGCCTTGTGCGCCAACTCCAGGTACCAACAAGAAACTATCGGGAACAATTTTCCGAATCTCGGTAAAATATTCCGCTTTGGTTGCACCAACTACATACATCAAATTTTCAGAATTTTTCCAGTTTTTTGAGGTTTCTAAAACCTGTTTGTACAATTCCTTTCCTCCCGAGACTTCGGGAACATTCAAGGTTTGAAAATCAAAAGCGCCTTCATTAGAAGTCAAAGCCAATAGAATCGTGTGTTTGTTTTCGAAAGCCAAGAAAGGCTCCACCGAATCTTTTCCCATATAAGGCGCCACGGTAACACTGTCAAAATTCAGGTCTTCGAAGAAAGCTTTGGCATACATCGACGAAGTGTTGCCAATATCGCCTCGTTTCGCATCGGCAATCGTGAAGATTTCAGGATGATTTTCGTTGATGTAATTGATGGTTTTTTGCAATGACTGCCAACCTTTTATTCCGTATGCTTCATAGAATGCTGTGTTGGGTTTGTAAGCAACAGTTAAATCGTGCGTAGCATCAATAATCGCTTTGTTGAATTCGAAAATCGGGTCTTCGAGTTCCAATAAATGTTGTGGAATTTTATTCAAATCAACATCCAATCCTACGCAAAGGAAGGATTTCTTGATTTGGATTTGGTCTATAAGTTGCTGTGTAGTCAAAACAGTTTGTTGTTTGTGGTTTATAGTTTGTTGTTTGTGGTTTATAGTTTGTTGTCTGGCAAAGTTAGGGTAAAGTTTTTTAAACGCAAAGACACGAAGTCTTTCTACAAGATACGATTAACACTATTTTTTATATCCTAAAAAAAAATCTTTAAAAAAACACACCCAACCCCTCTCAAGAGGGGAGTTAGGACTGCTTATAATTCATAATATGCCCTTTTATATTGCTTTTTTTGTAATAAATTAAGCTTTGAATTACCCATATAGTTCGTAAAAAAAATGCCAAACATTTCAGTATGGCATCTATTATCTCTTAGTCTATTATCTATTTGTCTCCTTAGAAAACCTCGCTAGCTTCTTTCAACTTCTCCATATTGTTAACCAACGATAACTCGTCGACAATTTTCTGAATGTCGCCATTCATTATATTTCCTAAATCGTACAAAGTCAAACCTACACGGTGATCTGTGACACGACCTTGAGCATAATTGTAGGTTCTAATTTTTGCCGAACGGTCACCCGAACTTACTTGCGAAGTACGTTTCGTAGCATCTTCGGCTTGTTTTTTGGCCAATTCTTGTTCGTACAAACGAGAACGCAATACGCCCAAAGCTTTGTCTTTATTCTTATGTTGCGATTTCTGATCCTGACATTGCGCCACCAATCCTGTTGGAATGTGCGTCAAACGAACTGCCGATTTGGTTGTATTTACCGATTGTCCTCCAGGTCCCGAAGAACAGAAAAAATCCACACGAACCTCGTTCATATCAATTTGCACGTCAAATTCTTCCGCTTCCGGAAGCACCATAACTGTGGCTGCCGAGGTGTGAACACGACCTTGAGTTTCCGTTTGAGGCACGCGTTGCACACGGTGAACACCCGCTTCAAACTTCAAAGTTCCGTAAACATCTTCGCCTGTAACTTCAAAAATCACCTCTTTGAAACCACCCGAAGTGCCTTCGTTCATATCCACAACCGAAGTTCTCCAACCACGGTTTTCGCAATATTTGGTGTACATTCTAAACAAATCACCTGCAAAAATACTGGCTTCGTCCCCACCCGTTCCGGCGCGAATCTCGACCATTACATTCTTAGCATCTTCCTCGTCTTTCGGAATCAACAAAAATTTAATTTCTTCCTCCAATTCCGGCAATCTTTCCTTGGCTTCGTCGAGTTGCATCTTGGCCATTTCGGTCATATCCGCATCACTTCCGTCGGCAATAATTTCGTTGGCTTCATCAATATTCGCCATTATAAGAATGTATTCATCCCGCTTTTCGGCCAAAGCTTTCAAACCTTTATATTCTTGATTCAACTGCACATAACGTTTCTGATCGGTGATCACATCGGGCTGAATAATCAAGTCCGAAATCTCGTCGAAACGCTGTTTTACTATTTGAAGTCTATCTAACATATTCTTAATCCTTTTATTGGAGTGCAAAAATACAAAAAAGTATTGCAGTTTGCAAGGCTCTCATTTTGCTACTTCCCGACAACCGAAGCAATGCAATTATGCCAAGACTTTTTTCCGTCACTTCGTGTAGTTTTCACTAGAAATGAAGCAGTCCTAGCTCCCCAGCTCCGCAAAGTCTCCAGACTTTGAGGTAGTGATTTCGGTTTTCAACTGACCTGTTTTAAATCTTTTACACCAGTCACAGACTGGTACACACATCCTCAAAGTCGGAGACTTTGCGGAGCGAGAGCGGCAAAACAACTCCTTCAAGACTAATACATAAACTGCTTCACCAGCTCTGCGAAGTTTATCTTGAAAAACAACGTTCTTAAAAACTGGAATTGCTCTGCGAAGTCTCCCGACTTCGTGGCTATTCCAATAATCTACAAACACAGGAAAATAAAAGTTACTAAAGTTGTAATGGCAAATAGCAATGGGTACGAAGTCGGGAGACTTCCCACAGCAGCGTAAAGACTTCATTTTTTTGTCCAGCTCTGCGAAGTATGATTTTATCGTAACTACAAAATATAATCGTGATTGCTCTGCGAAGTCTCCCGACTTCGTAGCTATTCCAACAATCAACAAACACAGGAAAAAAGATTTCTAAAGTAAGAACGGCATATAGCAATGGGTACGAAGTCGGAAGACTTCGCACAGCAGCTGTAATCTCACTGGCGCTCGTTTGCAACGAGTGCCTACTCACTCTTAAAAACAAAATCTAGCGTTTGCAACGCGGCTTAATTAACTCGTTCTTTTGCACCATACACAAGAAATAAAACACATAAAAAACCCTAAATCAAAAAATTTAGGGTCAAAGTAATTATACTTATTATTTTTAGACTATTTCAATTCTTGCTCTAAAGCATCTTTGAAACCAAAATAAGCTGGTTTTGGGCTTAGTTTATCATCAAAAATTGTTGGCCAATCTGTTAGATTAAAAAAGCCATTGATCCAAGTATCTCTGTCGTTAAAGTTCCAAAGTGTAATACCAAATTGTTGCGCTTTGGGTACAATTTTGCGATACATCATCACTAAATTTTTATATTTTTCGGCTTGCGCTTTTTTCATCTCTTCGGTAATTTCCTTGTAGATTTGAACGCCTCCGTTTTTAGAATCGTCGTGTTTGTTGAAGATAATATCCACTTCTGACAAATGTATTTGTAAACCCGTTGCCGCCGCTTTCTCTAGTGATTTTGCAATAATTGCGTCGGGAGTATCCATACGAATATGCATTTGAAACCCGATGCCTGAAATGGGCACCCCTTTTTGTTGAAATTCTTTTACCATCGCCAGCACAGCATTCAATTTCAGTGAGTCTCTTTCGATGTTAAAATCATTGTAAAACAAAATCGCCTTAGGATCGATTTCATGAGCATAGATAAAAGCCTTTTCTATATAACTTTTGCCCAAGTTATTGTACCAAAATGTTTTTCTGTATTCGCCGCCTTTAGTATCAAAACCTTCATTTACAACATCCCAAGCGGCTACTTTTCCTTTGTATCTGCCCACATAGGTTTGAATGTATTCTTTCATGAATTTTGCTAGCCAAACAGTGTCTTTTGCGCCTTTAGTTTCAACCCATTCTGGAGTAGAGCTATGCCAGATTAAATTATGTCCAAACAATCGTTGGTTGTTTTGTTGTGCAAAATACAAAATAGTATCAATTGTTTTCCAGTTGTAAACTCCCTCAGATGGGGTGATTCTATTCATTTTCATATCTCTATCAGAAGTAATACTATTGAAATTTTCTACTTCAAGTTGTTTCAATTTTGGATCATTAAGCAGCTTTTCTATCTGAATTGCTGTTCCTACCGGAAAATCAGCAACAGTTTTTAAACCTCTTAACGCATCGTATTTGTTTTGTTCCTTTGAACAAGATACTAGAAATACAGCAATTGTAAGACTTAGTGCAAAATAATTCAGAATTTGTTTTTTTAATACTTTCATGTTTTTTTATGAGTGTTTGTTAATTAAAGCTATTTCTTGGTTTGCTGAGTTTGAATTTTCTGAATTGAGCTGACACCTTTTTTACTAAATCCAGAATTGTTAATCCTCAAATATAAAACAATTTAAGTACATACTCTTTGAAAACATTTTTATCAAACAAAGTATCCATAATTCGTTACTATTTCAATAATTAAAAAACGTAGAGAAAGAAAAATTGCTAAAGTTATAATTGCATATAGCAATAAATATGGGGTCGGGAGACTTCAAAGAGCAAATGAATTAGTCCTCTCTACTCATTTGAAAATTCAACAGGAATACTATTTTTTATTGTATTTTCGCTTAGTCAAAACATTCGCATTCAAAAGAGACAAAAAATACAATGGTGTGAGAATGTAGCACCATTTGAAAATAAATCCAATATTAGGAAATTGACTAAAAAACAATGAAAAAATTAAGTTTAAATGATGGCACAAAAATACCGTTAGTCGGTTTTGGAACATACAAATGCACCGAGCAAGAGGGAATTGAATCTGTCAGAAGTGCTATAGCCAATGGCTATTCACTCCTAGATACTGCAGCAATTTATGGGAACGAAAAAGCTGTTGGAAAAGGAATCAAAGCCAGTGGAGTTTCGAGAGAAGAAATTTACATCACTACAAAATTGTGGCGGGAGAATTTAGGATATGAATCAACTAAAAAAGAATTTGAAAAATCCCTAAAAAAACTTGATGTAGACTACATTGATTTATACTTAATACATTGGCCAGCCAATGCAAAAAATTATGATAATTGGCAAAAAGCCAATGCCGATTCTTGGCGAGCTATGGAAGAATTACAAGCAGAAGGCAAAATTAAATCTATTGGGGTGAGTAATTTTTTTCAGGAACATTTGGAAGCTTTGTTTGAAACAGCTACTATAATTCCGGCAATCAATCAAATAGAATTTCATCCCGGTTATTGGCAACAGGAACTGGTAGCATATTGTAAAAAACAAAACATTGCAGTTGAGTCTTGGTCACCATTAGCAAGAGGTAAAATATTTGGAAATGAAGTATTAGAGGCAATTGCGAAGAGACACAACAAATCTGTTTCACAAGTTTGTCTAAGATGGATTATTCAACACGATGTAATTGTGATCCCAAAATCTACAACTCCCAAAAGAATTGAAGAAAACATCAATCTTTTCGATTTTGAATTGTCTACAGAAGATATGGAACTTATCAATACTCTTCCTGAAATGGGTTTCAGCGGAGAATTACCCAACAACTGGCCAGACCTAATTTAAACAACTAAAAATGAACACCAAAGTTGATGACTATATCTGTAATGCAAAAAAGTGGCAGGCCGAACTAATCCTATTTAGAACGCTGCTGTTAGAATGCGGACTTACAGAAGAATTCAAGTGGCGCACGCCTTGTTACAGTTTTCAAGGAAAAAACGTAGTCCTTATAGGTAGTTTCAAAGAGTTTTGTACACTTAGTTTTCTCAAAGGGGCTTTGCTTCAAGATGCTAATGATTTTTTATCATCGCCTGGAGAAAACAGTCAGTCGGTACGTTTCTTTAAATTCACTAATCTCAACCAAATTCAGGATTTACAAGCCATCATAAAAAACTATATTTATGAAGCTATTGAAGTAGAAAAAGCAGGTTTGAAAGTGAATTTAAAAAGCAATTCCGAACTTGAATTGGTTGATGAGCTACAAATAGCTTTATACAAAAATCCTGTTTTAAAAACCGCTTTTGAAGCCCTAACACCGGGACGACAACGAGGGTATAATTTGTATTTTTCGGGTTCCAAACAATCCAAAACTCGGGAAACTAGAATTGAAAAATACATTCCGCGCATTCTGGAGGGTAAAGGTTTCCAGGATTGTGTTTGTGGATTATCAAAAAAAATGCCTACTTGCGACGGCTCACATAAATACATTTAAGAGAAAAAGAAATGGCAATCTTGCACTATTTTTTGCATTGATTCTTTTGAAAAACGAATAGTCATTCTTAGCCCTGATGGAAGCGGCATCCTCGTAGAGTAGCGAAGAGATACAGCGGACAGCAGGAGGATTAATTCTTAAATCGCCAATAGTTTTGCTCCTAAAAAAACTTCGATTTGACAAGCCGTTCATAACTCCATCAAATTTCATTTCGATACCAATTTCTAAATTCCTACTTTGCGGCTTCAAAATGAGAACTAAAAAATGAAGGTCTGTATTGCCGAGAAACCAAGTGTAGCACGCGAAATTGCATCCGTTTTGGGTGCCAATACCAAACACGATGGCTATTATGAAGGCAATGGCTATCAGGTAACTTACACCTTTGGGCATTTATGCACCTTGAAAGAACCCAACGATTACAAACCCCATTGGAAAAGTTGGGATTTGAACAACCTGCCAATGCTTCCCGAAAAATTCGAAACCAAGGTAGTAGAAAATACAGGAATTCAGAAGCAATTCAAAATCATAAAAAGCCTGTTCGACAAAGCCGATTTGGTCATCAACTGCGGGGATGCGGGACAAGAAGGAGAACTCATTCAGCGCTGGGTGATGAATGAAGCCCAGTACAAAGGCGAAGTCAAACGCTTGTGGATATCATCCTTAACCACCGAAGCGATCAAGGAGGGTTTCGAGAACTTAAAACCATCTGCCAACTACGATAATTTATATTACGCCGGTTTTTCTAGAGCTATTGGCGACTGGTTATTGGGTATGAATGCCACGCGTTTGTACACCGTAAAACACGGCGGTTACAAACAAGTATTGTCTATCGGAAGAGTGCAAACGCCAACATTGGCAATGGTCGTGGATCGTTTCAAAGAAATCGAAAATTTCAAACCGCAACCTTATTGGGAGTTGCAAACCTTGTACAGAGAAACGCTTTTTAACTATGAGGAAGGACGCTTTTTGAAAAAGGAAGATGGTGAACTTTTGGCCAATAAAGTAAAAGAAAGTGAATTCGAAATTGTTTCCGTCGAAAAAAAGAACGGCAATGAATTTGCACCAAAACTCTTTGATTTAACAGGTTTGCAAGTCTATTGCAATACCAAGTTTGGTTTCACGGCAGATGAAACGCTTAAAATCGTTCAAACCTTGTACGAACAAAAAGTAGTCACCTATCCTAGAGTCGATACCACATTTTTACCCAACGATATTTATCCTAAAGTGGCTGGGATTTTGCAAAAGTTGACCAATTATGCTGCATTGACGCAACCTCTTTTGGAAAAAAAGATTAAAAAATCGACTAAGGTTTTTAATGATAAAAAAGTAACCGATCACCACGCAATTATTCCAACGGGGATTCAAGCCAACCTACAGTACAATCAGCAACAGGTTTATGATATCATTACTAGGCGTTTTATTGCCGTTTTTTATGATGATTGTTTAGTAGCCAACACGACAGTAATGGGAAAAGCTGCCGAAGTACTATTCAAAACCACCGGAAAAGTAATCTTAAAAAAAGGATTCCGTGTTGTTTTTGAAGACTCTAATACTAAAGAAAAAGAAGCCGATATTTTACCCAGTTTTATCGTAGGCGAAAAAGGACCACACCAACCTTCGTTCTTGGAAAAGGAAACCAAACCACCCAATCAGTTTACCGAAGCTACTTTGTTGCGTGCTATGGAAACGGCAGGCAAACAAGTGGATGACGAGGATTTACGAGAATTGATGAAAGAAAACGGAATCGGTCGTCCATCGACTCGAGCCAATATTATTGAAACACTTTTCAGACGTCAATACATTGTTCGAAACAAGAAACAGGTTTTGCCAACACCAACAGGAATTCAATTGATTGACACGATTCAAAATGATTTGGTTAAATCGGCAGAATTGACGGGTTCTTGGGAAAAGCAATTGAAAGATATCGAAAAAGGGACGTTTACGGCTGGCGCTTTTATCAAAAATATGAAGCAAATGGTCGAAACTTTGGTCTATGAAGTTCGGAGCGAAACCCGACGTGCCAACATTTCGCACGCAGGAAGTGTTCAAAAACTAGAAGCAGTTGTCGAAAAAAAGAAAGCAGCAGGAATTTTGGCCGAACTCTGTCCCAAATGCAAAAAAGCCACGCTAATCAAAGGAAAATCGGCATATGGTTGTAGTGATTATAAAGCGGGCTGCGATTTTAAGTTGCCTTATACTTTTGGAGATAAAAAAATATCCGAAAATCAATACTTGCGATTACTCCAAAAAGGGTCGACAGTGAATTTAAAAGATTTCAAGACCGAAGCTGGAATCGCGGAAGGTTTGTTGCGCTTTGACGAAAACTTTGATCTCAAATTAGAAGAAAAGAAAACCGTAGTGAAAGCAACCTCGAATACAATGTCTTGTCCAAAATGCAAAAGAGGAACTGTGCTCAAGGGAAATATAGCTTTTGGTTGTAGTGACTACAAATTGGGCTGTGATTTCAAAGTATCCTTTGAAGTAGTTCGAGCAAAACTAAAAGATCAAAAACCTACGAAAGAACTGGTTTATAGTATTTTGAAAGAAAGCTTTTAAAAATAGTCGTTATAATTTTTATAATCAAATATATTTTATTTTCAAAACATAAATTGCCTCCAGCATTAGCTGGAGGAATGAAATTAGGATTAGTTGTATTGGCTTTAGCCAAAACAGCATACTTTGGCTAAAGCCAATTCCATATTAATTCCTTTTCCTCCAGCTAAAGCTGGAGGCAATTCAAAATTATCGACATCCTGAATAGTTACTAATTTTTTTAAAGGATTTTCCTTTTCCATCTTGATCTAATTGCTATCTTTTCCCTAATTTTGAAAAGTTTTTAAACTACAATTTTACACCTCTTATGAAAAAAGCTATTCTACTTCTCATCACAATACTGACTTTCACTTCTTGTCAAAAATCAAAAGTAATTTCCAAAATAGTAGGAACTGATTGGTTGTTAGGAAAATGGGAAAACAAATCTACAGATGGAAATCTCTTGGAAAATTGGACGAAATTAAACGACAGCGTTTATGATGGACAAAGTTATTTTATCAAAGGAAAAGATACTTTGCATAATGAGCATATTCAATTAGTTCAAAAAGGAGAAGAACTTTTCTATATATCAAACATAAAAGGTCAAAATAATGATAAACCAGTAACTTTTATTAAAAAAGATACTATTGCGAAACAATTAATTTTTGAAAACCCTAAAAATAATTATCCAAAAAAAATTAGTTATAATCCTTTTTCAAATGATGTTTTGATAATTGAAATTTCAGGAATTCAACAAGGAAAACCAAGTTTTGACACTTATACTTTGAAGAAAACGAAGTGAAAATCTCGAATTTATTTTAAAAATCAGATACCCTGCCCTATTAGAGCAGGGTTTTTATTGCTTATTAATTTGAAATTCAAACAAATAAAATATTATTTATATTTAGTCTAAATAAATATTGTGTATTTGAAAATGCTTTTTATATTTGCATTGTTATTTTAATTCAGTCTAAATAAATGCAAATGAAAAACATTTTACTATCAACAATCTTACTCTTTTCTCTTGTGGGATTAGCACAACAAGTCACCACAGGAAATATTAATGGAACCATAAAAACCAGCGACGGTAAACCTGCCGAAGGAGTTTCGGTTTCTGTAAAAACAGTAAACAGAAACACTATCGCAAATAATGATGGTGTATTTGAGCTCAAAAGTATTCCAGCAGGAACACAAACTTTAATCGTCACTTTAGTTGGTTATACCGATTTAGAACAAGTAGTGGAAGTGAAAACTGGAGAAACATCTCAAATTGATCTCCAACTGGGTTTATCGAATACAGAATTGAACCAAGTGGTTATTTTAAGCAACAAAAGTGCTTTTAAAACCAACAGGATTTCATCATCACTTCGTTTGGATTCAAAAATTATCGAAATACCACAAAATATTCAGGTCATTACTGGAAAATTAATTCAAGACCAGCAAATTTTTGATATGCTGGAAGGCGTAACCCGCAACGTGAGTGGAGCTACGAGAGTAGAACATTGGGATAATTATGCCAACATCAATATGAGAGGTAGCCGTGTTGCTCCTTTTAGAAACGGAATGAATGTGAGCACAACTTGGGGACCATTGACCGAGGATATGAGTATGGTGGAACGCATTGAATTTGTAAAAGGGCCTGCAGGATTTATGCTTTCTAACGGAAATCCGAGTGGTCTCTACAATGTAGTAACCAAAAAACCAAGCGGTCGTACCAAAGGAGAAGCCAATATTACCTTGGGAAGTTTTGATTTATACAGAGCTGCCCTTGATTTTGACGGAAAACTAACCAAAGATGGTAAATTACTATATCGTATCAATGTAATGGGGCAGGCCAAGGGCAGTCACCGTGATTTTGATTACAACAACCGCTACTCTATTGCACCTGTATTAAAATATTTGGTAGATGACAAAACCGCCATCACGCTGGAATATACACATCAATTCTCTGAAGTAAATATTATTGGTTCTAACTATGTTTTTTCTAAAAAGGGATATGCCGATTTACCAAGAGACTTTACTACTGGTGAACCAAATTTTGCTCCAACGAATATGAATGACAAAAGTTTTCTTGCCATTTTAGATCACAAAATAAGTGACAATTGGAAATTTACCGGACAAGCTTCTTACTTCAACTACACCCAAGTAGGAATGTCGATGTGGCCGGATGCCATAACTGGTGTTGACGAAAATATTATGAAAAGACGCGTTTATCTTTCAGAAGATTATGCAGTAGCAAAAACAGGACAATTCTTTGTAAACGGACAAGAAAAAACAGGTGCTGTCAATCATAAAATACTCGCTGGTATTGATCTAAGCGACAAAATCAATTATTATGATTGGACTCAAAGTGCTTTACTAACCGACCTTGACATCTACAATCCTGTGTACGGAACTGTTCCGGCATCGGCTATGCCAGTTTTTGATAGAAGTATCGATATTAAAGTAAGAGGACTACAATACAAGAATGGTTACAATGCTTTTTATGTTCAAGATGAACTTGGATTTATGGATAATAAACTTCGTTTGACATTGGCGGGGAGATACACCACCTTGAAAACAGCCAACGTATATTCGGGAGATTTCAAAGACAGTAAATTCACGCCTCGACTTGGTTTGAGTTATTCCATCAACAAAAACACATCGGCTTATTTCTTAAGAGATGAATCATTTAACGAAAACTATGGAACCGATTGGCAAGGAAAAAGTTTTGATCCTCAAACAGGAACTAATCTTGAATTTGGGTTCAAAAGAGACTGGATGAATGGAAAATGGAATTCGGTATTTGCCGTTTATCAAATAACAAACAACAACATCCTTACTCCTGACCCTGAACATTCTACTGGCGCACAACAATTCAACATACAAAGTGGACAACAAAAAGTAAAAGGATTTGAAGCAGATATTAGAGGTGAAATTTTCAAAAACCTTGACGTAGTAATCAATTATGCTTTTACAGAAGGTAAAGTTACCAAAGACGAGAACAATCCTGCAATGGTAGGCAGTCAGATATCAGGAACATCAAAACACGTTCAAAACGCTTGGTTGAATTATAAAATAGACAATGGTGCATTGAATGGTGTAGGACTTTCTATCGGATACCAATATCAAGTGGACAGAAAACCTTGGTTTGCTTCTAACGATGAAACGCAATTACCCGATTATTTCCGATTAGATGGTGGAGTTACGTATACCAAAAACAAAATGACATTTAATCTTACAGTCAACAATATATTGGACAAATACTTGTATTCTGGTGGATATTACACTTATAATGAAACGTATTATTGGCAATCAGAACCAGGTACCAACTTACGTTTGTCTGTTGGTTACAAATTTTAGTTTAGCTGTTTTTAATTCATTTTTTAAACTGAGCTCTTCATTTCGGTGGGGAGTTTTATCTATTTTCAATGAAAAATAATTTCAAAAAAGCAATAGGAAAAATCCATTTATGGCTAGGATTATCCTCGGGTATCATCGTTTTTATCATTGCAGTTACGGGTTGTTTGTATGCTTTTCAGGAAGAAATTCAAAACATCACCGAAGAATACCGTTTTGTTGAAAAACAAGACAAACTATTTCTACTCCCTTCACAATTGGAAAAAATTGCTCGAAAGGAATTTCCCGACAAAGCCCTTCACGCCATAAAATACAATGGTTCCGAAAAATCGGCTGAAGCCATATTTTTTCATTACGAACCTACTTATTATCATATTGTTTACCTCAATCCATATTCAGGTGAAGTCCTTGAAAAAGAGAATATGGACGAAGGTTTTTTCAGGTTCATTCTCGATGGCCATTACTATCTCTGGTTACCACACGATATTGGGCAAATTGTAGTCGCATCAGCAACTTTGATATTTCTTGTGCTCTTAATTTCAGGACTCATTCTTTGGTATCCCAGAAATAAAAATGCTACCAAACAACGCTTTAAATTTAACTGGAAAAAAGGAACTAAGTGGAAAAGAAAAAATTACGACTTGCATAACATCACTGGTTTTTATGTGTGTTTAATTGCTCTTATTTTTGCAATTACGGGTTTAGTTTGGGGTTTTCAATGGTTTGCTTGTTCTTATTATACCGTTCTTGGTGGCGAAAAATCATTAGTTTATGAAGATCCAATTTCGACCAAAAGTAAGTTAACTTTAGAAAAACCATTAGATAAAGTTTGGGCGTTAATGCAAAAACAATATCCAAATGCCAAATCCATCGAAGTGCATCCTCCCGAAAACGACAGTACTTCAATAGCCGCCAATGCTAATCCAGAAGAAGGAACCTATTGGAAAACGGATTACCGCTATTTTGACCAATACACTTTGGAAGAAAAAGAAGTTAATCACATTTTTGGAAAATATGAAAATGCGGCAATTTCGGACAAGTTAATGCGAATGAATTATGACCTTCACACCGGAGCAGTATTTGGATTAACTGGGAAAATATTCGCTTTCTTAATCAGTTTATTGATTGCCAGCCTTCCTATTTCTGGATTTTATATTTGGTGGGGACGAAATAAGAAAAAAGTTATTAAAGCCTAAACCCACGAATTACCCCTTTTAAAAACTAAAATCTTGCCCTAAAATGCAGGATTTTTTTGTTTTAAATCACTGACAAACTACTCTTAATAAATTGTTAATAAATATTATTTATATTTAGTCTAAATAAACTTTGTGTATTCGAAAATGGTTTATATATTTGCGTAATTATTTTTATTCAGTCTAAATAAACACTTATGAAGCACCTTTTATTACCCGCATTACTATTATTTTTATCTCAATTCAGTTTTGCTCAAGAAACTGCAAGTGTACCAGAAAAAACAAGTACATTGAATACATTTGAAACTTTTTATGATACCATAAAAAACAAAAACAAAGTAATTTTAAAGGAAATTGTTATCACAACCAATAAACCAACAAAACCGATAACCGCATTACGCTCAGGATTGAAACCAATGGATGTACCTCAAAGCATTCAGGTAGTTGGAGCTGAAATTATCGAACAACAACAAGCCATTCGATTAAGTGAAGTATTAAAAAATGCTAATGGTGTTTATGTAGGTTCAGCTCGTGGTGGAGCACAAGAATCTTTTTATTCTAGAGGTTACGATATGTCGGCAAACAATATGTTCAAAAATGGTTTTCGTTATAATGCAGGTTCCATTCCAGAAGTTTCAGGTCTTGAAAAAGTAGAGTTTCTGAAAGGTGGTTCTGCTTTATTATTTGGAAATGTAGCCCCAGGAGGCATATTAAATTTGGTAACCAAAACACCTTCTTTCAAAAGTGGAGGAGAAATTTCGATGCAAACAGGAAGTTACTCCTATTACAAACCTTCGATTGATTTTTATGGTCCTTTGAATAAATTTATTGCCTATAGAATTAATGGTTCTTATGAAAATTCAGAAAGTTATAGAGATGTGGTGAAAAACGAACGCATTTATATCAACCCTTCGCTACTATTTAATGTAACCAATACAACCCAAATAACACTTCAAGGCGATTATTTGAGCGCCGATTGGACACCTGATTTTGGAACAGGAGCCATTGGAAAAGAAATCGCAAAAGTTTCTAGAAAAAGTTATTTTGGTGCACTTTGGTCTAATGGACAAACGAAATCTACCAGTGCTTCTGTCCTAGTTAACCACGATTTTAACAAAAACTGGATGCTAAACTTCAACTCCTCATTTCAATCCTATGACAGACAATCTTTTGGCACAGAGCGAATTCAACCAAATGATGAAAAAAATGAAATCCTCTTTGGAGATACGAATAGACCATTAGGAAAAAATAAAAATCTAGAACAAATATTTGGAAACCAATTGAGTTTACAAGGATGTTTTAAAACCGGAAGCATCAAACACCAATTGTTTACAGGAGCCGATTGGGAAAATTCATTAGCAACAGGGTATACTTTTACATTTTCAGAAAAAGCAGTTTCTATAAATAATGATGGTAAATATGTTGTTAATTATTATGACACCATAAACCTATTTTCTTACGACCCGGCGACACAAAGAAAAGATATTCCAAAAAACGTCACCAATACACGAATAGTTACTACCAACACCAACCGTTTTGGAATTTATGCACAAGATTTAATTTCATTCACAGAAAAAATAAAACTATTAGTAGGAATCCGTTGGTCTTGGCAAGAATCACAAGCTGATACTAATAATTTAGTAAAAAAGACAATTACAGAAGGTGCAAAACGTTTAGACAACGCTTTCTCTCCAAAAGTGGGATTGGTATATCAACCTACAAAAGATATGTCATTATTTGCAAGTTACTCGAACTCGTTTACACCAAATACGGGAACGACAGTAGATTTACAACCCATAAAACCTTCTATTATTGACCAATATGAAGCAGGAATCAAAAAAGATTTCTGGAAAGGATTATTGAGTACCAACATTACCGTTTATCAAATTACCAACAGCAATTTAGCCCAAACTGCCGAATTCAAAGCGGACGGAACTACACTAAATATAGACACTACTATCAAAACATTGAGCGGAGAAACCAAAAGTAAAGGTGTTGAAATTGATGTTACCGCAAGACCAATCGAAGGATTGAATATCATTGCAGGGTATAGCTATAACGATATGCGTTATTCAAAAACAACTGGAGCAAACGGCAGTTTTATTGAGGGAGATCGCTTGGTAAGAACTCCGGAAAATACAGCTAATTTAAGCTTTTTCTATACTTTACAATCGGGTGCGCTAAAAGGAATGTCTTTTGGAGCCATCGGAAATTATATTGGAGATCGTCTTGGCGGTTGGAATAATCAGTATGATGTTACCAAACCAAATGGAATTTGGGACCGAGAAATTCCTCTTGAAGACTACACAACCATTGATGCTTCTGTTGGTTATAATTGGAAGAAATTTTCAATCTTGTGCAAGTTATCGAACATTACAAATGAATTGAATTATACTACTGTACACGAAAACTACAGTGTCAATCCAATAGCGCCACGTCAAATTATGACAAGCTTAAAATATAAATTCTAGAATTAAACCTTTCATCAAAAAATCTGTCAAATATTTTTAAATCAACTTTACGCACAACTATGAAAAAAATCAACTTCAGAAACTTACACCGAGATTTGGGCTATTTTTACATCGGACTAATTGTTTCTTTCGCCTTTTCAGGATTATTAATGAACCACCGAGAAGCTTGGCATCCTGACAAATACACCACCGAAACCAAAGCCATCGAAGTAAAACTTCCTAAAGAAAGTGAAATCAACGAAAAGTTTGCAGAAGATTTAGGAAAAAAATTAGGGATCGAAGACAAAATGAGACGTCACATGGTCAAAAAAGATGAATTTAAAATCTCTTTTGAAAGCCACGATGTCGAAATCGATATGAGAACCGGAAAAGGAGAAATCGTCTCATTCATCAAAACTCCAATCATCAGTCAAACGATGAAATTACACAAGAACACTTCCAATTTCTGGATTTATTATTCTGATATTTTTGCTTTGAGTTTAATCATCATTGCTTTAACTGGAACCATAATGATTAAAGCCGGAAAATTCAGTTGGAAAAACCGAGGTTGGAAATTAGCCGTTGCGGGAGTAGTTTTTCCTTTATTGTTTTTGATTTTGTTTGGGTAAAATTTTAATTTAAAAACAAAAAAATCCTATACTGCTTTTTTCAGGATTGAGATTTCATATTTAAAACAAACTCGACAAATTTTAAAAATCTGTCGGGTTTTATAAATTCAACATCATTTATTAGTCAACCTACTAATAATATGTTATTGCAGAAAGTTTTCAAAATTAGCAGGAAATACTACTAAAAAAAGTAATAGACATAAATCTACTTTATATTGATTTGAATTCACTTTTCCTATATGATTACTAAAAATATCATCCTTTAATTTGCCAACTTATTATTAACCTCACATTAAATTTAGATTTTTATGACTAGTGTAAATAGGTTTAACAATCAATAAAAACATCAAAAAAAAAAACCTGTCCGACTACGAACAGGGTTGATGGTATAATATAGAAATAGTAATTTATTATTATTTCTATAACGAAGGATTTTCCTCTTTTGGATTGGCTTTTACTTTAATTAAAACATAGGAAATACCTAACAAAGCCAAAATACCTACATAATCATCAATTGGCAACGGCGTAGAGTCACCAGAACCATTGTCATCTACCCCGCCATTATCTGAACCAGAACCAGGCTGAGCAAACATAATAGTTGAAGAACAAAGGAAAAAAAGGGCTATACAAAATTTAAAAAAAATATTTTTCATTTATGTTGGATTTTAAAGTTATTAATTCATTACTTTTTTAGTGACTTCGCTATTGTCCTCGCAGGCAACTCGAACAATCAAAACTTGATTATTGGCTTTCAAATTGCTGATGGAAGCCATATTGGCTTTCACATTATTTTGTTCCGCAATAAGTCTTCCTTGAACATCATATACTTTGACACTTTTGATAGCTTTCTCTCCAGCATTTACAAATAAAGTCCCTTTATTTTTATATACTTGAATTTTATTATCGTTTAGCATTGATGAATCAACTTTCAAAGTTTTTTGGTATTTCAAAGAAAATCTACTGTTATCCACTCCTGCAGCTGCAGTAAAATTATACCCTCCAACTTTCAAGTTGGTTTCTGTTCCTGTTTTGCTATCTAAAAGGTAAATATCTTGGCTTGTGGCAAATAAACCGTCCACGTGATCAATGGCGATAGTATAATCACCAGCTACATTGGTTTTAAAATTTAAACCTACCACATCGCTAGGATCGAAAGCAGGACGACCTTGAATCGTATATTCTTCATTATTGATATTAGAGGTCAAAGCAATTGGGCTGTCATTGATGTATTTACCATCAATCCCCTTATCGAAACCGAGTGTAGCTCCATCTACATAACTTACTAAAGCTTGGCTAAATACTCCAGATGTATTGGTTAAGTTTAACCATACTCGAGATTTTTCAACCAATTTTTTTGTTTTGAAGAATTGTGCGCTGTTATTTGTAGTTCGCATTAAATTGGTAAAATTCAATTGTGTAGCTGCAACTCCAGTTTTTACGATAAATCCTTGACCAACACCTATTGTACCGTCTGGCGCAGCACTAGTGGGCGTTGAGCTTGTCCCTCCACCATTAGAAAAAGTAGCATAAGAAGAACCTAAATCAGCATTCTTTTTTCTCCAGAAATACAAAATTCCATTTGTATCATTTACATCTAAGAATAATTGAGCTCCTATGGTAGAAGGATAAGGATTTCCTACTGCGTTATAAGTATCAGATGCAAGGCCTATAACACTAACACCCCCATTATTTGGAGTACCTGTAAACACTCCATTATATGTCAAGGGAGAAGCTCCTAAATAATAAGGCGAGACTAAACCTAGATTTGAAGGATCTTCATTTGGCATACGAATCAAATATCCAGTACCTGGTGCAAATGGAATTGCTGATGATACTAAATTATATTGATTTGCACTTGGCGAATAAGTATAAAAACGATTAGTAGATGTCAAAGGCGAAAAATTAGCTAATGTTTGAGTGCCTGTAACTGGTGATGACCATAAAGTATAATCTAGACGAAATAAATCATTACTATTGCGGTTTACATTAATGGCGCCTGAATTGGTTGAATTAATATTTGTCTGAACTAGATTAGCATTATTGCTCAAGGTGAATGTGCTTCCAGCTGTAACAGTTAAAGCTCCATTCAAATTTACATCATTTCCTGAAGGAATGGTAACCGTAGCATTATTCTTAATGATTAATGAACAAGCGGTAATATCCGCAGCAACATTATAATTAGCTTCAATTACTGCTGAATTATTTGCTGTTGGTGTAGCAGGACTCCAAGCTCCTCCGCTATAGGTGGTCAAGGTGCAATATGTAGCTGTAGGGTCTTTCAACCATTGAGTTGCTGGTGCAACAGTGTCGATAAGAATGCAGCTTAGCCTAGGATTTACTGAACACTGAAAAATACCAACACCATTTGTAGCTAAACTAGTTAATCCTCTAACATCTATACTTGTTAAAAGGTTAGTGTTACAATAAAAAGTTTGCAAACCTGTTAATAGACTTACATCTAAAGAAGTAAATTGATTCTGATCGCAATCTAAATAAGTTAGATTAACATTAGTGCTTAAATCTATACTCGTCAATTGATTTAACCACAATTCTAAATAAGTCAAATTTGTTAAACCTGTAACATTTATTGAACTTAATTGATTGTTCAAGAAACTAATGGATGTTAAATTAGTTAACATACTTAAATTTAAGCTACCGGTAATAGGGTTGTTTTGGCAAGTTAAAGTTTGCAAACTACTAAATGCTTCAATACCTGTAAGATTTGAAATATTTTGGCCACTAATTCCTAAACTTGTAACAACGCTAATATCTGCAGTAAGTACTGCAGCATTAACAACCCCATCTGTATCGATACCCAGAGTAATTAATGCTTGTTCAAAATTTGCATCAGGAATAGCTGTAGTTTGCGCCGACGCAAAGTTGGTAAACATCGCGAATAATACCGGGATTAACAAAACCCGAATTTGACGACCAAAATTTAATCTTAAATTGTGTAAAATTTCATTCATAAGTATTTATTTTTAAATTATTAACGAGTAAAAATATAAATTCATACTGCAAATTTAACATAAAAAACTAATCTGGAAACATAAAAATGTTAAATTAATTACGGTTATTCATACATTATCTATGAAATACAATATTTGGGTAGAAATTCGTAAATATTTAGGTTCTAATAAAAATAGTATGAATAAGAAAGCGGATGAATCGGGTTGCCTAAAGTTGAAAACGGATTTTATTATTGCAATATGACAACAAAATCAGCAAAAAATAAATTTTAATTGTATCATTCGTTTCATAAAATTATAATTTATAAAATATAAAAAAAAAACATTCACAAAATACTCGAAGAACCAATTTAGTATATGCTCCGAATAAATAAATATTAAATAAAGACTGTCAAAAGTAAAATTGACAGTCTTATAATTATAAAAACTATTTCAATCCAGCCATACTTTGCTCTAAAGTAGCAATTTTAGCCAAAGAATCGGCTTCTTTTTGTCTTTCATTTGCCAAAACTTTCTCAGGTGCACCATTGACAAATTTCTCGTTCGAAAGTTTGTTTTGAACCGATTTCAAGAAGCCTTGGGTGTATATTAACTCAGCAGTTAGTTTTTCAATTTCGGCTGCTACATCTATATTTCCGGTAATTGGAATAAAATATTCATTCGATTTTACACGGAAAGACAAAGCACCATCCACTTTATCCGAAACATATTCTAAGGAAGTGATGTTTCCTAATTTGGTCACCACTGAATCAAAATAAGTTGAAGCATTATCATTGTTTAATGCTTTCAATTCAATAGGGTCTTTAAACGGAATATTCTTGTCTTTACGAATTGTTCTAATTCCAGAAATCACTTCAATGGTATTTTCGAAATCCGTAATTAATTGTACATTGAACGGTTTCATTTCTGGCCAAGTCGAAACGATTAAGGCTTCGTCTGGGGTTCTTTCAGCCAATATTTGCCAAATTTCCTCTGTCAAAAACGGCATAAACGGATGCAACAATTTCATGTTGTTTTCTAACATTTCTATGGCTTTCGCCAAAGTCAAACTGTCAATGGGTTGTTGGTACGCTGGTTTTATCATTTCTAAGAACCAAGAACAGAAATCATCCCAAACGAGTTTGTAAATCCCCATCAAGGCATCGGAAATTCTGTATTTCTCGAAATTGTCTTCAATTTCCAAAAGTGTTTGTTGCAACTTGGCTTCGTACCATTCAATCGCCACTTTAGATGATTCTGGTTGCGGAATCGAATCCGAAACTTCCCAACCTTTTATCAATTTGAAAGCATTCCAGATTTTATTGGTAAAGCCTTTTCCTTGGTTGCATAATTCTTCGTCAAACATAATATCGTTTCCTGCAGAAGCGCTCAAAAGCAATCCCACACGAACTCCATCGGCACCAAATTTTTCGATTAACTCTAATGGTTCTGGTGAATTCCCTAAGGATTTAGACATTTTACGTCTTTGTTTATCACGCACCAAACCAGTCAAATACACATTCGTAAATGGTTTTTTGCCTGTGTATTCGTATCCTGCAATAATCATTCGCGCTACCCAGAAAAACAAAATATCTGGCCCAGTAACCAAATCATTTGTTGGATAATAATATTTAAAATCTTCGTTTTCAGGATCCATAATTCCCCCAAAAACTGACATTGGCCACAGCCAAGACGAAAACCAAGTATCGAGTGCGTCAACATCCTGCCTAAGATCAGAGGTTAGAAGTGAGAAGTTAGAAGTTTTAGTCTGAGCTAGTTTTAATGCCTCTTCGATTGATTCAGCTACCACGAAATCTTCTTTTCCGTCACCATAGAAATAAGCCGGAATTTGTTGTCCCCACCACAATTGACGCGAAATATTCCAATCGCGAATGTTATTCAACCAATGAGCATAGGTATTGTTAAAACGAGCAGGATGCAATTTTACAGCACCATCAACCAAAACAGATTGAATAGCTGGTTTTACCAAATCTTCCATTTTCAAGAACCATTGATCGGACAAACGAGGTTCGATTACGGCTTTTGTTCTTTCAGAAGTTCCCACTTTATTCAAATGGATTTCGGTTTTTGCTAATGCGCCGTTGGCTTCTAATTCTTTGGCTATTTCATCACGAACTACAAAACGGTCTTTCCCTTGATAATGCATACCAAAACTATTTAGTGTGGCATCTTCATTGAAAATATCAACTATTTCTAGGTTGTGTTTTTCACCCAAAGTTTTATCGTTCATATCGTGAGCGGGAGTCACTTTCAAGCAACCCGTTCCAAATTCGATATCAACATATTCATCTTCAATAATTGGAATTACTCGACCGCAAATAGGCACAATCGCTTTCTTCCCTTTTAAATGAGCAAAACGCTCGTCATTTGGATTGATGCAAATGGCAGTATCACCAAAAATAGTTTCAGGACGCGTAGTAGCTACAGTCAAAAAATCTTCCGAACCTTCGATTTTATAGTTAAGGAAATACAATTTACCTTGTTGTTCTTCGTAAATAACTTCTTCGTCGGACAAAGTGGTTTTGGCTTCCGGATCCCAGTTTACCATTCGGTAACCACGATAAATCAAACCTTTGTTATATAAATCCACGAATGATTTAATTACAGAAGCTGACATATCAGGATCCATAGTGAATTTTGTTCTGTCCCAATCACAAGAACAACCCAATTGTTTCAATTGCTCTAAAATTGTTCCTCCGTATTTATCCGTCCAATCGTAAGCGTGTTTCAAAAATTCTTCACGACTCAAATCCGATTTATTGATTCCTTCGGATTTTAATTTGGCAACCACTTTAGCTTCTGTAGCTATCGAAGCGTGATCTGTTCCTGGAACCCAACAAGCGTTGAATCCTTTTAGACGTGCTCTACGAATCAAAACATCTTGAATAGTATTATTCAACATATGCCCCATATGCAAAACCCCAGTTACATTTGGAGGAGGAATTACAATGGTATATGGAGTTCTATGGTCTGGTTCTGAGTGAAAATAATTATTTTTCATCCAGTAGTCATACCACTTATTCTCAATGGTTTTGGAGTCGAATTGTGCAGGAATTGTCATAAAAAGCAATTGTTACAACCAAAATTTAGCTCTGGTCTGATTTTTGTAATTTAAATAGAGCACAAAAGTAAATAATTAAGTACAGTATAAAAAGCGAAATAAATAATTGTCCGCTTAATTAAAAAAAGTAATTTTACTAAACAGAATTCAAACAAAAAGAAAATGAAAAATATAACTACTTTAATTGCAATCGTATTAATGTGTAGTTTTGGTTTTGCTCAAAATGGCCCTAAAATTGAGTTCAAAGCAGAAGACAACACTATCGATTATGGAACTACCACTAAAAAGAATGATAACGGTGTTCGTTCTTTTGAATTTACCAACACTGGTGATGCACCATTGATAATTACCAATGTACTTTCGACTTGTGGATGTACAGTTCCCACAAAACCTAACGCACCAATTATGCCTGGAAAAACAGGAAAAATTGAGGTGAAATACAGCATGATTCTTGGTCCAATTCGAAAAACCATTACGGTCGAATCGAATGCTGTGAATTATGAAGGTGGAAGAATTCCTTTAAAAATAAAGGGAGAGGTAATTGCTGATTAATTAAAAAATTTCAGCAGCTTTATGCTTAGATAAATAAAACTCATATGAAAGCAATAAGTTTACTTAAAGGACTTGGATTACTATTTTTAACAACAATAATGGCTTCTTGCTCGGAAGAAAATACTAACATTGCAGCCGAAAAAAATTTAATTGGCACTTGGAGTTGGGTTTCTACTTCTGGAGGATTTGCATTTCACATAAACGATACGCCAGCCACAACAGGAAAAAATATAGATTTAAAATTCACAGGTGATGGTAAATATTTATATTACACAAATGGAATTCTTTCAAGTGAAGGAACCTATCAATTTTCTACTCAAAAAAGTATTGTTGATGGTACCTATAAAAAATCAATTGATTGTCCGTTTTTAGTCATAACCCTGTAATGCTTGCTATTACTAGCCTATCGAATAATTTTTCTTCAAAATACC
>NZ_VJZR01000007.1:95929-162162 GCF_007097365.1 Flavobacterium franklandianum | reverse complement strand
TTCATTTTCCTTTGATTTGATTTTCTTGTTCAAAGATAGGTGTTTTTAAATAATGGTACAAGTAACGGATAGTCATATAAAATTATTCCATCCTTTGCTATAATGGGTTTGAGTCCTGATTTAGAAAATAAGGCAAGACTAATTCAGGAAGCTGCAAATTCGAAGCAATTTACTGATGAAACTGCACAAATGGTAACCCAAATCGAATCCATTTGTAGGCAAGCTAGCAAAGAATTAGAAATTGAATTTAACCGTATAAAAAACACATTATCGTGAAAAAAGAAAACATAATAAAACTATTCCTAGTCGATGATGATGCCTTGTTTCTTAAATCATTGGAAATTGAATTTATGGAACAAGCTGATGCCACTTCGGACACCTATATCATCCATACTTTTGCAACTGGTGAACTCTGTTTAGAGAATTTAACACTTTATCCAAACATCATAATCTTGGATTATCATCTTGACGGTATTGATAAAACAGCCATGAATGGTCTGGAAACCTTGGATAAAATAAAAGAGTCAAATCCTGACATTCCGGTCATAATGCTGTCTTCTCAAGATAAAATTGAAGTGGCGATAAATTGTATGCACCATAGAGCCGGTGATTATGTGGTAAAAAGTGAAACGGCTTTTTTGCGCCTTCAAAAAATCATTTCCACCATTTTTCAATATAAAAAAATGGAAAAAGAATTAAGTTGGTATATGGATCGAATGTAATTATACTATTTATTCTAAAACGTTAATAATCTGCCTTCTTACCTACAAATGATGTAATTTTCTAATGAAAATTACATCATTTTTTTTATTTAATAATACCGATTAACAACATATTATAATCTTATAAATTGTACTAAATATAGTTCTATCGGCATTAAAAATTCTAAAATCATACTTGGTATTACTTCCTATTTTCATTTTCTAAATGTGTAAATAATATAACTTTTAAGAGAAATTGTATAATATATTTTGTGGTAAAGAATCTCAACTTTGTGTTGTGACAAATAAGTCACATCCCCAAATCATAAATAATGAAATTAAAAAATGTGTTTCCAGCCGTTGCAATGCTAATGGTTGTGTTATTTTCCAGTTGTGACAACAGTCAGGAAAGCTATCCAGAAGCTACTACAACTCAAAAAGCTTCATTATCATTAGAAACTACAGCATCTTCAGAAGTTGCTGCGGTATCAAAAACGAGTTCAAACTCTAAAACAGCCAACCCAATCAGAGTTGTAGACCTAGGAGTAGCAGGTGATTTTGTGATTTTGTCAAAAACAGGAATTACTAGTGTTTATAAATCTACAATTACTGGGGATATTGGTACAAGCCCAATCACTGGTGCAGCAATGGTAGTAAGTTGTGGCGAAGTTACAGGGAATGTTTTTTCTGTTGATGCTTCTGGTCCAGCGTGTAAGACTACTAGCGCAACCATGCTGACCTCAGCTATAGGCGATATGCAAGCAGCATATACTGATGCAGCGGGACGTTCTAACCCTGATTTTCTGAATTTAGGTGCTGGAAATATTGGAGGAAAAACACTTACTCCTGGTTTGTATAAATGGACAAGTGCCCTTAACATTCCAACCGATATTACGCTTACTGGTAGCCCAACCGACGTTTATATTTTGCAAGTTGAGGGAACTCTCAAAATGAGTTCCGCAGTTAGGATTACTCTTGCTGGAGGACTACAAGCCAAAAATATTTTTTGGGTTGTTTCTGATGCTGTTACTTTCGGAACCACTAGTCACTTTGAAGGAAATATTCTTGGAATGACAGGAATAAATATGCAAACAGGAGCCTCTATCAACGGTAGAATGTTAGCTCAAACTGCTGTAACACTTCAAATGAATACGGTTACACGTCCACAATAAATTAAAGTTATAAATTTAAAAGAGGCTTCGAGAGGGAGTCTCTTTTTTATTACACATAAATCAGTATTCTCAAAAAATAACTAGGAATGAGGTAACTATTTTTAGGAATTGTAAATTCTATTTAATAAAAAAAAACCCAACTCAACTTTGAATTTAAAAAAAATCTATTTTACAAAATTACTAACTCTTAAAAACAAACTTTATGAATCTAAAAAGATTTTTTGGAGCAATGCTCACAGCTCTGGGAATAGGAGGTCTTATCTATACCGCCGTAGTTTTTACTGACACTACGGGAGGCACAAAAGATATAAAGGAACTTATTATTTATGGCGTACTTGGAATCGTGTTTTTCGTTTCGGCTATTAGCCTAGTTCGTACCACAAAAGACGAATCGTAATAAAATTTTATAACACAAAAAAACCAAATAGTATGACGGCAACTATTACTTCAGTTATAAAAAAACTACTGCTACTATTTCTAGTTTTTGCAGGATTGTATTATGCCAAAGCATTTTTGATGCCGTTATGTATTGGAGGAATCTTAGCTACACTATTCTTACCTTTTTGTAATTGGATGGAAAAAAGGAAAACACCCAAGGGGTTGGCTGTTTTTATTTGTCTATTGACATTAATCTTGGGAATGTGTAGCATTTTTTCTTTACTGGGTTGGAAAATTTATGATTTGCTCGATGATTTTGCAATGATGAAAAAAGTAGCAATTGATGCCTTTAGTACTTTTCAAAGGTATATTTACAATCATTTGAATTTAACCTATAAAGAGCAATTTCAAATACTTAGAAACGAGCAACCGTCTTATGGAAGCCTAATGCAAATGGTGTTAGCTTCGTTGGCTAATTTTGTCACTAATTTAATTTTAGTCTTAGTATATTTTCTCTTTCTGTTGTATTATCGAGGACACATCAAGATTTTTTTTGTCAAATATACGGAGTCATCTCAGCAAGATAATATGGAACATCTTATAGATAGTGCTGCCAATATATCACATCAATATTTGTTGGGAATTTCTAAAATGATTGTGCTTTTATGGATTTTGTATGGTATTGGTTTTAGTTTGCTTGGTGTCGAAAACGCGCTGTTTTTTGCCATCCTTTGTGGGATTTTAGAAATAGTACCCTATATTGGTAATATAACAGGAACCGCTCTTACACTGGTGGTAGCAGCATTGCACGGAGCCGATTTGTCCATGTTAGGAGGAATTGTCGTTGTTTACGGAACAATACAAATGTTCCAAGGCTGGGTATTAGAACCTTTTATTTTAGGGCCGCAGGTAAAGATAAACCCACTGTTTACCATTTTTGCACTAGTTCTTGGTGAGTTAATTTGGGGAATATCAGGTATGCTTCTCGCGATCCCAATGATTGCCATTTTCAAAATTATTTGTGACCACATCGATTCTTTGAAACCCTATGGCTTTTTGATTGGAGGAGTCAAAGAAAGGAAAAAAGAGCTGGGTTTTATAAAAAAAATCAAAGTCAATACATAGTTTTTAATCAAAATAATTCCTGTTCAAGATAAAATTTAGCAGTCTAATCAATCCTATATCGTTTATTTTATATTCTAGATTGACAATAAGGGACGATTGAATTTCAGAAATGCCTTTTACGATATAAAGTACCAACTGTTGAATGAAATTTTTGAAGAGTAGTTTTTTTTGTTTTTTGGTTGGGAGGCTGTCTTTTTTAGACAGCCTTCTTTTTTGTTCCAAAAGATGTGAATGATATAACTTAAATCTAAAGTTATGTAACTCATAATGCCATAGTTTTAAAGTATAGAATTCCCAAAATCAACCTCAATCACCTCAAAAACCTGACGACTCCATTCGGAATGCTTCAGTTTTCGGTAATCAATCAGCCCGATTTAGATTCAGGTTATACATTAGACGACAATTCAAGAGCTTTGGTCGCGATGTGCCAGCATTATGAATTGACAAATGATGCAGTAGATTTAGAATACATCGAACGTTATTACAACTTTATAAAATTATGTTTTCAATCGGATGGATATTTCTTGAATTATGTCGATGATACTAAAGAGTTTACCAAACAAAACAGCGAAAACCTAGACGATGCCAATGGCAGAGCCATTTGGGCTTTGGGATACCTCATTTCGATAGGGGATTTATTGCCAATAGAATTATTTGAAAAAGCGTTTTTAACCCTTCAAATTGCATTAATTCAGGTTCGTGAAATACATTCTACTAGAGCTATGGCGTTCATTATAAAAGGGATTTATTATAGCAATTTGAATAACAATTCGATTCATAATTTAGATTTATTGCAGCATTTTGCCAATAGATTAGTGCAAATGTACAAACACGAGTCAAAAGACAACTGGTTCTGGTTCGAGAGCTATCTTACGTATGCCAATAGCATTTTGCCAGAAGCAATGTTGTGCGCCTATTTGGCCACTGGCGAATATAGTTATAAGGAAATTGCAAAGAAATCTTTTGACTTTTTATTGACCAAAATATATAGAAACGACCAAATAAGAGTCATCTCAAATCAGGGTTGGTTAAAAAAAGGAGAAATAGTAAATCACGAAAAAGTAGGTGGAGAACAGCCCATAGACGTGGCTTATACTATACTGGCGCTGAGTAAATTCTACACTGTTTTCAAAGAAGATAAGTATTTAAACAAAATGAAAATTGGATTTAGCTGGTTTTTAGGAAACAACCATTTGAAACAAATTATTTACAATCCTTGCACAGGAGGCTGTTATGACGGTTTAGAAGATACGTACATCAATTTGAATCAAGGCGCCGAATCAACCGTGAGCTATTTAATGGCGAGACTTACTATGGAAAAACAGTTGAGCCATAAACCCCAAAAAAGTAGTGATAAAATGGAGGTTTCTAGAAAAAGTAAATTAAAATCAAGTATTCGAATAGAAGGTGTTAAAATGCATAAAGTAGGAATTATATAAGTTTTACCAAAAGTTATATAACAAATTAATCCTCAATTTTTTAGAATTTTACTCTATAGAAAATTAATAGCGATTAATTTCTAAATTAAAATAATCAATGTTGTTTAGTCAAGAGAAGAAGCTCCTCACCAAGAATAAAATTTTTGGTACTAACAGATACCATTGGGGATTTTAAAAAGTAAGTGTTGAAAAAAATAATCAATGTTGTTTAGTCAAGAGAAGAAGCACCTCACCAATAATAAATTTTTTGGTACTAACAGATACCATTGAGGATTTTAAAAAGTAAGTGTTTAAAAAAATAATCAATGTCGTTTAGTCAAGAGAAGAAGCACCTCACCAAGAATAAAATTTTTGGTACTAACAAATGATGTTGATGTTTTTTAAGTATTGCAAAAAAATATAAAATAAAAATAGTATGATCCCTAAAATTGGAATTACCGAAGATCATTTGCATGGTGCAAACAAATTGCTTTCCGTTGTTTTGTCAGATGAAATGATACTATACGTCAAAACCAGAAAATTTCATTGGAATGTTGCTGGGGGAAGTTTTATGGAATTACATAAGCTTTTCGAATCGCAATACACGGAACTGGAAGCAATTATAGATTCAGTTGCAGAACGTATTGGTAAGCTTGGCGGAAAAACCATTGGAACGATGAACGAATTTACACTCCTATCTCGAATAGTCGAGCATCCTGACCAATACCCTATTCAGAAAACAATGCTCACAGAACTTTTATCGGATCACGAATCACTAATTGCTGAATTGCGAAAAGATATCGACATCAGTACCGATGAAAATCATGATGCCGGAACTGCCGATTTGCTCACGGGAATCATGCAACAACACGAAACTATTGCCTGGATTTTGAGAAGATATCTGGGTTAAACTAAATTTTTTGATAAAATTGTTTTTTTTAGTTGTCGGCTGTCTTACAGAGACAGTCGCTTTTTTTTGTTGTTTGTTTAGCTCTGCACGCTTGCATGTGACAAATTAATTGATTGGATTGATAGCAAAAAGCAGCGCTTATGGAGACAAACTTTTTTAAAAACTTGCGGGCGTTTTTTCAGTCTATTTTTTATCAAAATTTATAACTATATCCAAATCTTATTACCTGTGTTTCATAAAAGTCATTACTAGTATAGTTAAAACCTTGTCCGTTGATTTCTTTTTTGATTATCATTGTGTTTAGCAAATCTGATGCGTTAAAAAAGAGTTCGCCTTTTCCTTTTTGAATTGCTTTTTTTAGTCCAAGGTCTAATGAAAACCTAGATTTAATTTTTCCTTGTGGAATAATATCGGGTACTAAATAAATGGTTGATAATTGTAAATCTATATTTTTAGGAAAATGAAGCGTATGGTTCAATTTTATGTTTCCTGAATATATTTCTTGTTTGTCAGCTGAAAATGTATGTGTAGTAGGATATTTATTTTCAACTGTAAATGCATCAATTTGATTTCTATATGCGTTTAAATTAATATTGAATGCGTACAATTTAGAAATTTCTTGTGCTAAAACCATTTCAATTCCTGTGTTGTAACTTTTATTTACGTTTTGAAATGTTGCATAAATTAAATTACTTGGTGGAACAGTACTTGAAATCCTTGTAATTGTACCATCCGCAAATCGGTGATAAATAGCGTTGTATAAACTTCCTTTTTCCCAACTTTTTTTATATCCCAATTCTATCAAATTGGTAAATTGTGGTCGCAATGCAGGATTACCAACTTTTATAATTTCTGCATCATCATATTTTGGAAAAATACGAATATCAACTTCATTAGGTCGGTCAACTCTTCGGTTGTAGAAAACAGAAACTTTATTATTGTCGTTAATTTTGTATGCAAAACGTAAATTTGGGAACGGTTGGGTATAATTATAACCATCACTTTGATATGCTATATGATTAGGATTAACGTCATATTGAATTTTTACATACTCAATTCTTAAACCTAATTCGGCTTCCCATTTTTTGTTTTCAAAAATGTAATTTCCATAAACGGCAGGAATTAATTCTTTGTAAGTTGCCCAACCACCTGCATTAGTGTCTAAAACTGAATTTACACCTGGAATAAATTGCATATTTGTTGGTATATTTCTGTTACGAAGTTTTATTCCTGTTTCAATTCGGCCGTATTTAAGTGGTTTTATGTAGTCAAAATTAAAATCATAAACTTGTTCGTCTGACAATAATTTAAAAGCATCCGTTCCTGTGGAAGTTGGCAAATAATTGTCGTAAAAATATTTTTCATCTTCTCTGTGAAAAGTGTAATTTAAACCAATATTTAGCAAATGCCCTGCTGCTGCAAATTTGTGCTGATAGCTGGCAGTTGCCATTATGGTTGTTTTTAATTCATCTTCTAAAAACTGCCAAAGTCTGTCACGTTGTGAAAAATCACTATTAAAAAATGGTTGGTCGCCTCTGTCAATTATTTTTTCACTTCCAAAAAGTCCTGAAATAGTCAAAGAATTTTGGTCGTTAATTGCATAATCAAAACCACTTTTGAATGTCGTAAAATGTGTGCTTCGGTTACGCTTTAATTGTGAATTAATTACGTCGCCATTGTCGTAATTTCGTGTTACAAATTCATTTTTGTTCAGCGTTTCAGTATATAAATAATCGCCTTGAAAAAAGACATTGATTTTGTCTTTTTTGTAATTAAGTGAAACGCTTGGATTTAACTTTGGGGTAAAAGTAAATTGTGGCCTTATGGTTGGTAAGTTTTCTTTTCGCACCCAAAGTGAACCTAAACCTGTTGTAAAACCAACCTTTCCATTAAAACCATCTTTTTTGTTTTTTTTGTAAATAATATTGATAATTCCTGCGTTTCCATTTGCATCATATTTGGCTGAAGGATTGTTGATAATTTCAATTTTTTCAATGGCAGATGCAGGAATATTATCTAAACCTGTTTGATTGCCAAAACCTGTCAATGCCGTTTGTTTACCGTCAATTAACACTGTTACTTTGTCGTTTCCACGTAGTAGTACTTTCCCATCTTGAACTGTAACACTTGGCAGATTTTGCATTGCTTGTAAAACCGAACCACCATTTTGACTAATATTGTCTTTCAAAGAAAATGTTTTCTTATCCATTTCCTTACTTATCTCGGCTGTTTTCCCTGTTACAACAACTTCTTGCAATGAAGTTGATTTTTCTTCTATTTCAATAGTTTTGACATCTAAAAATTCTGTTAGATTTCCGATAAATAAAGGTTGCTTTTTTGTAGTATAACCAACGTATGAAACTTCTAAATAGTAGTTTCCAGATTTTATTTTTAATACTGAAAATCGTCCTTCTTTATTGGTAACTGTACCGAATACAAAACTGCTATCTTTTTCAGTTTTCAAAACTACATTCACAAAAGATAAAACTGATTTGGTGTTTTGGTCTTTTATAATTCCCGAAACGGTTACGCTTGTTTGTGCGTTTGAGATAGAAAAAAATAAAAGTTGAAAAATCAAAAAAAACAGTACTTTTTTTGATGCTTTTTGTAGTGACATTTTTATAATTTTTAAATTATTTTACAAAGAACGTAAGAAACGACTAGTAAATAAAAAAAGACAAGTGCATAATAATTTATTTGTACAAATTAGTTCTTTTATGCAAGTTCTTTTTTAAATTGAGTAGGTGTTATACCTTTGATTTTCTTAAATATAGCATAAAAAGAAGATTTAGAATTGAAACCTACCTCCGTGGCAATTCCTAAAAGTGTAAATTGATTATTTTGGTCTTTTTTTAAGCGTTTTATAAATTCTTCGACTCTGTATTTATTGATAAAGTCTTGAAAATTGGTCTTCATATGCTCATTTAAAACTTCTGAAATATACTGTTTTGGAATATTGAGTTGGTCTGAAACATCTTGAATGGATAATTTTCCATTTAAGTATAATCTGTCCATTTCCATCGAATTAATTAAATCAGTCTTATATTGTTCAATACGTTTTGTGTTCAGATTTGAATTTTTGTATTTGCTTATTTCGTTTTTTGGCAAAATATCTCCCCCGTTACTTAATAATTTAAAAGAAATAAAATAGAATAAAAATGCGACAATTAACAAAAGATAGGAATTAAAATTTTGATTGCTAAAAAAAGACAATTCTTTTAATCCAATTATTTTAAGAATATCATTTATACAAGAAAACACAAATAAAATAACAATTGGAATAACAAAATAAGTGATCCAAATTCTTCTTTTATCTGTAAAAACGGAATGTAAAATTAAGACTAGATAAATCGCAAAAGTTAATTCCAAAAGCACTTCCAGAATTTCAATATTCAAGTTTTCTTTAGGTACTATTATTTCAAGTACTTCCGTAATTAAATAAAAAATGTTGGGAAGAAAAAATAGATAGTTGGATTTTATAAATTTTTCTCTTTCGCTTTTGTAATACTTGAAAAACAAAAAAAGAAAGGTCACAAATAATGTGTTATCAAAAAGAAACCAATCTGTATTTTCAACAAACAGATTGTTTTTGTCATCACCCAATATATAAAGCAAAACAGAGATTAAAGTTCCAAAAAGCAACCAGAAAGTAGTTTTTTTGTAATCTTTCCGATTTGTAAACAAGATAAAAAGAACAAAAATTCCTTGTATTAAAGCAATGATTTGAATTGTGTAGAGCATTGTTTTATTTAAGCTTTTTGAGCAAATGTAGTAAAAATTTAGTCGTTTAATCCGCTGTTTGTGCTTCTCGGTACGCTTGCAGGTCATAAATTGATTGGCTTGATACCAAAACCTTCGGTTGTAACGCCAAACTGTTTTAAAAACCTTTGAGATTTGGTGCAGAAAAAGAACTGTTTCGCTCTACTCTTGATTCGTTTTGGTATCTAAAAACAGTAAATAATGTAACTTATCTCCAAAGTTTTATAACATTTATTGTTGGCTAATCACTCATCTTTACTTCTTAAAAACTGAAACTATTTAGTGTAATATAAATATGTACTATTTTGACTCTATATCTAAAAAATATATTTAATGATGCGGGTAATGTAACCCAATTTACCTTGAGATTTTTTAAAGAACTTTTCAAACCCCCATTTCAATTCAGAGAATTTATCCGGCAGTGTTTTGTCGTTGGATACAAAACATTGCCTTTAATAAGTATAACAGGATTTATTATGGGGTTGGTTTTGACCATTCAATCTCGTCCAACTTTGTTAAAATTTGGAGCCGAATCTTGGTTGCCCAGTATGGTTTCGTTGTCCTTAATTAGGGAAATTGCTCCGGTGGTTACAGCTCTAATTTGTGCCGGAAAAATTGCTTCAGGAATTGGAGCCGAATTGGGTTCGATGAAAGTAACCGAGCAAATCGATGCGATGGAAGTTTCGGCCATAAATCCTTATAAATATTTAGTAGTCACCCGAATTTTAGCCACTACACTTATGGTGCCTCTTTTGGTAATTTATGCCGATTTTATTGGTATTTACGGAGGTTATGTAGGCTACAACATTCACGGCAGTATGACTTTGTTCCGTTATTTCTCGGATGTGTTGGAACATCTTGAATTTTTAGATTTTTTTCCTGCTGTTATCAAAACCTTTTTCTTTGGTTTTTTTATAGGATTAATAGGCTCTTACAAAGGCTTTAATGCTTCAAACGGAACAGCAAGTGTAGGAATTGCGGCAAACGAAGCAGTTGTTGCAGCTTCACTTTCTGTATTTATTATCGATATGATGGCCGTTCAGTTAACCGATTTATTTTTCTAAGACTATGAAAGCAAAACCTATTATAGCCATTAGCAATTTGTATAAATCATTTGGCAAAAATGAAGTTTTAAAAGGAATAAATCTCACGGTAAACGATGGAGAAAATTTGGTTATTCTGGGACGTTCTGGATCTGGCAAATCAGTAACCATAAAATGTTTGGTGGGATTAGTCCAAGCCGACAAAGGAAAAATTCAAATTTTTGACGAAGAAGTTACTACTTTAAATAATGATGATCTCAACTATATCAGGATGAGCATAGGTTTTATGTTTCAAAATGGCGCTTTATATGATTCAATGTCTGTTCGTCAAAATCTGACGTTTACTTTGAAACATCACACTCAAAATTTAGCAGAAGAGGAAATCGAAATTAAAATTATAGAAGCCTTGGAAAGCGTGGGATTAGCGGAAGCCATTGACAAAATGCCGGCGGAATTATCGGGCGGAATGAAAAAAAGAATCGCATTGGCACGAGCCATAATCATCAAGCCTAAGATTATTTTGTATGACGAACCTACTTCAGGTTTAGACACTATTACCTCCAGGGAAATCAGCGAATTGATACTGTCTGTGCAAAAAAAATACAAAACAAGCTCCATCATCATTACCCATGATATGGCTTGCGCCAAAATGACTGGCAACCGAATTTTGATCCTGAAAGAAGGGCAAATAAATGCCGAAGGTACTTATGTAGAATTAGAAAAAAGTAAGGACGAATGGGTGCATTCCTTTTTTATTTAACAAAAAATAATTAAAATTATGAATAAAAATACTGAATCGAATTGGAAATTGGGAATGTTTGTAATTATTGGAATACTCCTTTTCATCATCACTATTTATTTTGTTGGGAAACAGCAAAATTTGTTTGGAGATACCTTTCATTTGAAATCCAAATTTAAAACCGTAAGTGGTTTAAAAGTGGGAAACAACGTTCGTTTTTCAGGGATAAATATAGGAACTATTAGTGAAATCGAAATTCTAAACGACTCTACTGTTTTGGTAGTTTTATTGATGGAAGAAGACGTTCAGAAATACATTAAAAAAGATGCAATGGCCAGTATTGGTTCCGATGGATTAATGGGTGACAAAGTGATGACTATTTCACCAGGAACAACATCTAATGAAACCGTGAAGGACAACGACTTTATCAAATCGAAAAGTGCAATTGAAATAGAAGATTTGATGAAAAGTGTAAAAACCAGTGTGGACAATGCAGGAATTATTACCGCTCAATTGGCTCAATTTACTTATAATATGAATAACGGTGACGGCACTTTATCAAAATTGATGAGTGACAAGGAATTTGCCAATAGCTTGGAAAAAACACTTGTCAATTTGGAGATCAGTACCAAGGAATTTTCCAGATTTACAACAAGTATGAACAACGGAAAAGGGCTTCTTTCAAAAGTAGTTAGCGATGAACGATTGGGTACAAAAGTAGATTCGACAATGTCTAATCTGGAGGCAGGATCGAAACAGCTGAACGAAATCATGGAAGCGGCAAAACATAATTTTTTGTTAAGAGGTTATTTCAATAAAAAGAAAAAAGCCCAAGAGAATAAAGAGGAAAATAAAGAAGATGAAGATTTAGAAAAAGACATACAAAAACAAGAAGATTTAGAAAAACAACAGGAATCTAATGTTATAAAAATAGAGAAAAAATGAAAACAAAAAGTATTGGAATAGCATTGATTATAATTGGAATTGTTATGACCATCTACACGGGTTTCAATTATGTCTCGACCGAAAAAGTAGTTGATATAGGTCCGATTCAGATAAACAAAGAACAAAATCATCCTGTTCAGTGGGCTCCTATTGTTGGAGTAATCATAATTGCAATTGGAGGTTTTCTCGTCGTTAAGGGTTCTAGCAATAAGAATTAAGGCATTATCAACTATATAAATTGATTTTAAAATATGTAAATATTGTAACTTATTGCAAAAGTTATATAACATTTGCAGTAAGATAGCTGTTCATCTTTGTAAAGTCGGGAAAACTCATTTTCGACAAAACAAAATTATAAAATGACAGCTATTTCAAACTTATTTAAAGCAACTCAAACACAAAAAGCTTTAGCAGAAAATCAAGATTCAATTGATAGTAACAATAGTAATGCAAAATGTAGTCAGAAAAAAGCCATGTCTATTTATGAGGTTGCCATTCGATTGGAACAAGAATTTTACAATAGAGCCTGTGGGTGTTCTGTAAAAGCGCAAGAAGATAATCTATTTGATTATACATCTTTTATAAAAATTTAGACTTCAATACTGTAATTCAAACTCTTTTGATTATGAAAACCGAAAAAGAACTTTATGCGGCAATTCTCAAAATTACAATGAAAATAAGAATTCAATTTCCTGAATTATCAATTTATATTCTAGAGATGCCTGTTACAATACCGAATATAGAAAACCCAAAAATAAATTGTAAAGTATTACAAGATTATTATGATTCATTGAATATATTATTAAAAGATTATATCGATAATCAAAAGAAAATAACAAAATTGGTGTGAAAAAAATAGCAATCGCTTACGGTTTCACTGAAAAAACTTTTGAAAGATTGGTTTCATTGGCTACGGCTATTTTGGGTAACTCCATTACCTTTATAGTGGCTTTTTGTTTGGTATTATTCTGGTGGGTCAACAATATATTTACTACAAGAGATGTTCATCAAATCATTGGAGACATCATTTTTGGCACTACCTTTTTAAGTTTGTTTATCATTCAAAAATCATTCAATAAGTTTTCGGCCTCTTTGCATTTAAAAATTAATGAATTGGTTTCCTCACACAAACCAGCGAAAAATTCAGTTATTAATGCCGAAGAAAAAACAGAAAAAGAAATAACAGAATTGTCACGAGAATATGCCGATCTGGTGGAACAGGTCAAAGAAATTGAGGATAAAATCGAAGAAGAAAATTCAAACCCATAATGTCTTTTAAATTATAATTTTCACTAACAAATAGAGCTGTTTTTCTAATATAAACTCAAATTAATTTTTTGCAAATCTGTGAATGATATAACTTTTTAGTAAAGTTATGTAACAATTTTGAGCTGTAAGACAACCAACTTTGTAGCGTTGTGAAAATACGTTCACAGATAAATTAAAAAAGATGAATACTACAGAACTAACAGGAAACTGGGAGGAGCAAAAAGGCAAATTAAAACAAAAATTTGCTGCCTTAACAGATAATGATTTGCTATTTTTAAAAGGTAAAAAAGAAGAAATGCTAGGAAGAATACAAACAAAATTGGGTAAAACTAAAGAAGAATTATTCAAAATTATTAGTGAACTTTAATATAAAAACAAGAATTATGAAAAAAAATATTTTATTAGCTGCAATGTTATTTGGTTTAGCAATTGGAGTACAAGCACAAGATATTTCAAAAAATGCCATCGGTTTGAGATTGGGTAGTAATAATGGTTTTGGCACAGAAATTTCATATCAAACTAAACTTTCTGCTAAAAACAGATTAGAGTTGGATTTAGGATGGAGAAACGATAAATATGAAGACAATATAAAAATTGCCGGTATCTATCAATGGGTATGGAATCTTGATGGTGGTTTAAACTGGTACGCTGGTATAGGTGGTGGAGCAGGTACTTGGAGATACAATGATAATGGCGGAATAAATGATAACGGAGCTTTTGCTTTTGTTGCTGGTGACTTAGGAATTGAATATAATTTTGATTTTCCATTACAGGTTTCATTAGATATTCGTCCTGAATTCTATTTGAATTCAGGCTCTTACATAGATGATCATTATGGATCTGATGTAGCTTTAGGAGTTCGTTATAGATTTTAATCTACCAGCTACAAAAACATAAAAATTGATGATTATTGAATGATAATCATCAATTTTTTTTATACTCTTTTTAAATCTAAAAAACAATAAAAATGAAAAAGTCAATTTTTACTCTAGCAATTATTACCGGTATTTCAGGAACAATGATATTGAGTTGCAAACCTGGTACAAACGAAGAAAAAGAATCTCAGGAGAAAGTAGAAATTGCCAGAGATAATGTTCAAGATGCAAAAGACAGTCTTAGAGTAGCCAAACAGGCAGCAACGGACAAAGAATGGAAAGCATTTAAAAACTCAGGAGATTCTATAGTTAGAATAAATGATTTACGAATTGCTGGATTGAAGCTCAAAATTAAAAAAACAGGAAAGGATATCGATTCAAAGTATCAAGAAAATATTGCTGTTTTAGAACAAAAAAACAAAGATCTTAAAATGAAAATGGATACTTATAAAAACGATGTAAGTAGTGATTGGCAATCCTTTAAAAGAGAATTCAAACACGATACCGATGAAATAGGTCAGGCCTTGAAAGATTTAACAGTTGATAATAAAAAATAGTAAGAGGGCGAGTTAATTTTCGCCTTTTTCATTAGATTCAAATGCAGCATCCCAAAATGTGTGAATGTTGTAACTAATCCAAAAAGTTATATAACAGTTTGAAATTCTATTTATTGCAACTTTGTATGGTAATCAATTAGAAACCAAAAAAGGGTTTCCGTAGAAAAAAAAGTTTTAATACGAGAACTTATTTATTCCATTTATAAATTTAAAAAACAACAATTATGAGCAATTTACTCTACACAATCGCAGTGATTTTAGTTATTTTTTGGGCCATTGGATTCTTTGCCTATAGCGCTGGATCAATCATTCACATACTTCTTGTTATAGCCATCGTTGCAGTATTATTGCGACTAATTCAAGGAAAAAGTTTATAAAAAAATTAAATAGAAAAAAATAGAAATTATGAATTCAAGTAAAGTATTATTAGGAGTTTTAGGTGGCTTGGCCGCTGGTGCATTGGCAGGAATTTTGTTTGCACCCGATAAAGGATCTAAAACAAGAAAAAAAATCGTGGACAAAAGCAAAGGTTTTGCAGATGATATGAAAGGAAAATTTGAAGAATTATACGAAGATGTAACCGACAAATATGAAAACCTTTTGCAAGATGCCAAAGGATTGGTTTCAAAAAATCAAGTGAAATAATCTATTATTTAAAAAAAGGATTATAAATAATGGTGCAACAAGATTTGAAAAAGGCAATATGAAAGTAGATGATTGTAATAAGACAACTTTAATAGTGCTAAAGCGAAACATGCTAGGAATAATAGTCGTTGTTTTTCACCTTTGTCAGACTCTAAAGGCAGTTTCAATTATTGTTGCATTATTTTCGTTTCAAAAAAATTACAATTTATCTCAAGGGTTTATTTTAACAAATATATTAAATAGGAGTTTTAATGAAACCTACTAAAGAACAAGATATTTTGAAAGAATCCATCGCTTTGATGGAAACTAAACTCGCCAGAAAATTAATCTTAGCTAACAAGAAATCTGTAAGCAAAAACGAGGAAATTGAAATAAACTCAAAAGATTTAATATTAGTAAACAATGAACTCGGCTTGCAATACAAAGAAAGAGGAATTCTTACGGCGGAATTGATTTTAGCAAACAAAAATCTCGCTTTTCAATACGAAGAAAAGGAAAAACGTGCTTCCGAATTAGTCATTGCAAACATTGAATTGGCGTATCAAAATGAAGAGAAAGAAAAAAGAGCCTCGGAATTAGCCATTGCTAACCATGAGCTTGTCTTTCAAAACGAAGAGAAAGAGAAAAGGGCAGTAGAGTTAATTATTGCAAATAAGGAACTTGCTTTTCAAAAATTGGAAAAAGACATACGTTCATCAGAACTTATTGTTGCCAACAAAAAACTAATTTTTAAGTCTCAGGAAAGAGAAATTAGGAAGGCTGAACTCAAGATTCTAAATAGAGACCTTAAAATTGCCGAAGAAAATCAAAAAGAATATGTTAGAGGTCTAGAAGAAATGATGTTTATGACTTCACATAGAGTAAGACAGCCTATTGCAAATATTATTGGTTTTTCAAATATTTTGGATCAATCTATAAATTCACCAGACGATTTAAAAAAAGCAATAGCTAGTATCAAAGAATCGGCTCTCACTCTGGATGCTTTTACAAGAGAATTGACAACATTTATTTGCAAATTAGGGAGAAAAGGCAATAACAAAAAAGGAAAATAACCACACTATTATAAAAAATAAAAGTTCTGAATAATTGAAACTATTTTAGTTCTTTAAAAGAAATCGAGGCCCATAAGCCTCGATTTTTTTGTTTTATGAATAAACAAAATAAAATAGCAAGAATGCAATTTTTTATTAAAAATAAGGCTTTTTACAATTGATTTCATTTAAACAATAGAAAAATATGTGAATAATGTAATAATTAGATAAAATTGTGTAATTCTTAGAAGCAATAACTGAATCACCTTTGTTGCATAAAATTTAACCTATAATAAAATAAGTAAATCCCGAAAAAAATGAAAACAAAAAAATTACTTTCGACCTTTGCAATACTATTTATTGCTTTAATTTCAGGCTGTGCAACTGACGATTTCAATGAAGTCGTTGGCGTATGTCCAGTTGTATCCTCTACGGCGCCTACTAATGGTGCTTTTGGAGTACCACTTAATCAAATAGTTTTGGTCAATTTCAACGAAGAGATGAATCCTGAAACCATCAACCTATCCTCTATTATTATTACTGCAGGAGATGTTGTTATACCAGGAACAGTTTCTTATTCAGGTCTCACAGCAACATTTACACCTACAAACCGTCTTACCACAAATACGCTGTATACGGGTAGAGTTACAACTTCAGTCAAAGATGTAGCAGGCAACGCATTGCAAACAGATTATATTTGGACATTTACAACAGGTCTGAATCCTCTTGTAGTTTCAACAGATCCTGCAAATGCTGCTATTGACGTTAGTCCTAATAAAATCATTACAGCAACTTTTAATATGTCTATGAATCCAGCGACTCTGAATACTTCAACATTTACGGTTAAGCAAGGAACTACTGTAATAGCAGGAACTATTTCTTATACTGGAACAATGGTTTCCTTCACTCCTACTACTCCATTGGACGAAAATAAAATGTATACTTGCACAATTACAAAAGGTGCCGAAAACACTATCGGAACTGAATTAGCCAGCGATTATGTTTGGATATTTACTACAGGTTTAAGACCCATTGTAATATCAACCGACCCAGCAAACAATGCTACCGGAGTCGCACTTAATAAAGTTATTAGAGCTACTTTTAATATGCCAATGAATCCATTAACTTTAAGTGCGACAACATTTACCGTTAAACAAGGAGCAACAACTATATTAGGCGCTATTTCATATTCAGGATCAACAGTATCGTTTACGCCTAGTACTCCTTTATTAGGAGATAAAACCTATACTGTAACCATAACTTCGGGTGCTCAAAATAGTGCTGGAATCCCAATGACCAATAATTATGTTTGGAACTTTACAACTGTAATTCCTGTAATTGTAACGCCACCACCAGTAGCAACAAGCAATTTGTTCTTTGGAGTTTTCGGGGGAAATGCGGGAATAACCAATCAAGGATTATTTACTGTTGTGAATGGAAATATTGGAACAACGGCTGCTGCAACTTTGGTGACCGGTTTCAAAGAAGTTTTAACAGGTGATGTTTATACCGTAACTCCATTGAATGAAGGACTTGTAATGAAAGAAATATTCGCAGCTGCTCCAGCCCCAGGAAATGCGACCAAAGCGGCTACTGCTTTAGCGGGATTAAATGCTGCAAGAGATGCTTATATAAGCATATCACCAGCTTCAATGCCAGGTGGTCTTGATCCAGGTGCAGGAGAACTTGGAGGATTAACTTTAGCTCCTGGTATCTATAAATCAGCTAGCGGTACTTTCGATATAACAAACGGCGATCTTACATTAGATGCTCAAGGTAATCCGAATGCAATATTCGTTTTCCAATGTGCTTCTGCTTTAACAGTTGGTGATTCAGCTCCAAGTAATGTCAAATTGATTGGCGGTGCTTTAGCTAAAAATGTGTATTGGTATGTAGGTAGCGCAGCAGTTATTAATTATGCTGGTGGTGGAGTGATGTCAGGAAATATCATTGCAAACTCGGGTGTGACTTTGTCTTCTCCAGCCAATAGTACCAATGCCAGTGTGACTACTTTAAATGGTAGAGCCATTTCACTAGTTTCTTCGGTTACTATGGTAAATACAGTAATTAACGTACCCAACTAAGAGTTAAAAATAAATAATATTCAAATAAAATGAATCCCGTCTCCGGGCGGGAATTATTAACCTATAAAAAAATAAAAATGAAAGCTAAAAATAATTTTAATGAGAATTCATGTCAGACATGGTTCCCTAACCTAACCCTCAAAAGTATTTTACTAATTGCTTTGGTTTGGTTCAATATTCAAACACCAGCTCAGGCACAAGAAGTACAATATACAAAACCATCTTGGTGGTTTGGTGTAGCAGGTGGAGCCAATTTTAATTTCTATGAAGGCTCAACGCATCAGTTGACTTCTGATTTTACTCCTCCTGTAGTTTTTCACGAGGGAAAAGGAATTGGACTATTTGTAGCACCTCTTATCGAATATTACCGTCCCGAAACAAGATGGGGTTTTATGTTCCAAGCGGGTTATGACAATCGTAAAGCTACGTTTGACCAAGTAGATTCTTCCTGTAACTGTCCTACAGATTTAAAAACGAACATTAGTTACATTACGGTAGAACCAAGTTTACGTTTTGCTCCATTTAAATCAAATTTATTCTTATTTGCTGGTCCACGTGTGGCTTTCAATATGGATAAATCATTTACATACCAATTGGGTATCAACCCAGCTTATCCAAATCAGGCTCCAACTCCTGAAGTCAAAGGAGATTTAAGTGATATGAATAAAACCATTATTTCGATGCAAGTCGGACTTGGATTCGATATCCCTCTTTCTTCACAAACGAGCAAAACACAATTCGTGCTTTCTCCTTTTGCTTCATTTCATCCTTATTTCGGACAGGATCCAAGATCTATAGAAACTTTGAACATCACCACTATTAGAGCAGGTGTTGCGCTTAAATTTGGTCAAGGACGTTTAGTTACAGTACCAGAGGACAAAGTAGTAGTGGTTGCAGATCCAGAAGTTCAATTTTCGGTTAGCGCACCTGCCAATGAGCCAACTAAGGTACGTGTAAGAGAAGTTTTTCCATTACGTAACTATGTATTCTTTAATGTGGGTTCAACCGAAATTCCAAGTCGTTATAAACTACTTAAAATAGAAGAAGTAAAAGACTTTAGAGAAGATCAATTAGAAATGGTAACTCCTATAAACCAATCGGGTCGTTCAGAACGTCAGATGAATGTGTATTATAATGTGATCAATATTCTGGGAGATCGAATGATAAAAAATCCATCAACTACCATTACGTTATTTGGTTCATCAGAACAAGGACCACAGGAAGGTAAAGCTATGGCTGAATCTGTTAAATTCTACTTGGTCAATACATTTGGAATCAAAGGGTCCAGAATTACTACCAAAGGGCAATCTAAACCAAATATCCCGTCAACACAACCAGGAGGAACATTGGAATTAGATTTATTGCGTGAAGGTGACAGAAGAGTTTCAATCGAAAGTAGCTCTCCTGTTTTATTGCAAGAATTCCAAAGTGGTTCTGACGCAAAATCAGCAGCAGCAATGCCTTTGCAAGAAGCACCAATCGAAAGTTATGTAGTTTTTGATGTCAAAGGCGCTAACGAAGCTTTCTCAGCTTGGTCAATACAATTGGTAGACGAAACTGGAAAATTACAAACTTTTGGACCTTATACTCAAGAAAGTGTGAGTTTGTCAAGCAAATCTATTTTAGGAGACAAAACTCAAGGAGACTATAAAGTAACCCTGACAGGACAAACTAAAAGTGGAAATATGGTAACCAAAGAAACAACTTCACACATCGTACTTTGGGAACCAGCCAAAATTGAAGAAGGTTTAAGGTACAGTATCATTTATGAATTTAACGCATCAAAAGCCATCACAATTTATGAAAAATACTTAACTGAGGTTGTAGCTCCAAAAATTCCTGCAAACGGAAAAGTGATTATTCAAGGACATGCAGATATTATTGGTAACGATGCTCACAATTTGAAATTGTCTCAAGCTCGTGCAAATGATGTGAGAACCATTCTTGAAAGTGCTTTATCTAAATCAGGTAGAAGCGATGTTAAATTCGAAGTTAGTGCTTACGGTGAAGATCCAAATCAATCGCCTTTTAACAACAAATACCCAGAAGAACGTTTCTATAATCGTACAGTGATTATTGATATTTTCAACAATGGCAAATAAATTGACTAACAATTAGTCTAAACGTTTGTTAATAGCAAAGAGGATAGGGATTTATTTTCCTATCCTCTTTTTTATTGCAAAAAGGAACTGGTTATAAATATGTGAATTTTATAAATCTTTACAATAAAAGTATAACATCTAAAGCCTGAATGTTTTACACCTTTGTCCTTTAATAAATTTAACCTTTAAAACAAAAACAATATGAAAAAATTACCTCTTTATTTAATGATGACAGTGTTGTCGTTAAGTATATTCCCAACCTCAATGAGTGCAAAAGAAAAAGATCCAATTGCACTTACAGCCAATCCAAAAGAAGTTCCAGCTGAAGTAAAAATTATGATTAACCGCCTGGAAGAAATCAAAGCAATGGACAAATCGTCAATGACTAAAGTAGAAAAAAAAGAACTGCGTAAAGAGGTTCGAGAAATTAAAGCCAATTTGAAATCATCAAGTAGTGGGGTTTACCTATCTGTTGGAGCAATAATCATTATCATTCTTTTACTAATTCTTTTATTGTAATGATTGTCAATTGCTTAATAGCAACTTAACAACTATTAAATACAAATTTCAGATTACTGGCATAGTTGTTGGTTTTTAAGAAAGTGTTGAACAACAATATAGAATTTAATAACAATTAAAAACCATGCAATTATGAAAACTTTAAAAATAATTACTCTAGCAACTCTGCTCCTTTTTGCCTCCAATGCAATGCAAGCGCAAGTTTCGATTAACGTAAATTTAGGAGTACAACCCTCTTGGGGTCCTGTAGGATATTCTTCAGTAAATTACTATTACATCCCAGATGTTCAGGCTTATTATGATGTAAGAGCCACTCAATTTATTTATCTAAATGGTGGAACTTGGATACGATCAGGTCATTTGCCTTACCAATATCGAAATTATGATTTAAACCGAGGGTATAAAGTGGTGTTGAACGATTATCACGGTACAAGACCTTATTCTCAATATAAATATCACAAACAAAAATATTATAAAGGATACGGTAAACCACAAAAATCGATTGGGTATAGAAGTGATAACAACGGAAATAAAGGAAACGACAATCGAGGAAATAATGGCAACAAGGGTCACGATAACAAAGGAGGAGACAAAGGTCACGGAAATAAAGGCCACGGAAAAGATTAATTTCCATTTATCTGTATAAAATTGAATTATTTAAACTAAAAATATCGGAATTTTAAATTCCGATATTTTTTTTGTTTATACCTTTTAGAATCCAATTAACTCGATAATCCAATAGTAATCGCTTTGAAGAAGAAATTTTTTATTATTGAATAACAAAAAATGATTATTCAACTTCCATAATACAGCATTTATGACTTATTTTTGTGCTGTTTAAAAATATAAATAAAACTTATTATGTCTACTACTATCGAAAAAATTAAATGCCTAATTATAGGTTCTGGACCTGCAGGATATACTGCCGCCATTTATGCCGCTAGAGCCAGTATGAACCCCGTTTTATACCAAGGAATGCAACCCGGTGGTCAATTAACAACGACTAATGAAGTCGAAAATTTCCCTGGGTATGTCGATGGAGTTACAGGTCCAGAAATGATGATTCAATTGCAAGCACAATCACAACGTTTTGGTGCAGATATTCGTGATGGTTGGGCAACCAAAGTTGATTTTAGTGATGGTATTCATAAAGTTTGGATTAACGATACTATCGAATTGCATTGTGAAACTGTAATTATTTCAACAGGAGCATCAGCAAAATATTTAGGATTAGAATCCGAGCAACATTATCTCAAAATGGGTGGTGGCGTTTCGGCTTGTGCGGTTTGTGATGGTTTTTTCTATAGAAATCAAGAAGTAGTTATTGTTGGAGCGGGAGATTCCGCTTGCGAAGAAGCACATTATTTGTCTAAAATGTGTTCCAAAGTAACGATGCTTGTTCGTAGTGAAAAGTTCCGAGCATCCAAAATTATGGAAGCACGAGTTCGCAAAACCGAAAATATTACTATTTTAATGAACCACGATACGGTGGAAGTTTTAGGAGATGGTCAAGTAGTTACTGGTGTGAAAGCCAAAAACAAAACCACAGGCGACATTTTTGATATTCCAGCTACTGGTTTCTTCGCCGCTATTGGTCACAAACCCAACACCGATATTTTCAAGGAGTATCTAACTCTTGATGAAACTGGTTATATTGTGAATGTTCCAGGAACTTCAAAAACAAATGTGGCTGGAGTTTTTGTAGCTGGTGACGCCGCAGATCATGTGTATCGTCAAGCTATTACGGCTGCTGGAACAGGATGTATGGCTGCTTTAGATGCTGAAAGATATTTGGCCGCTCAGGAATAATTAAAATTTTACGCTCCTCAAGTTCCTCTAGAAATAACATTCAGTATTTTTTAAACCATTAAGAAATTTAGGTTCATTAAGATTAAACTTAATTTTCTTAATTTCTTAATGGTTTTATATTTATTGTGAGTTTATATTTTAAATGTTTTAATTTTCATACAAACGTAGAAGAATCTAATTTTATCTTTATTTAGTTGGTTTTTTACTTAAAATAGCGTTGTCAGTAAACCGTAACATTTCTATTTTTTGGTCTCCATACAGCTCAATTTGAGCATTTTCAGTAGCATCAATACTAATAGTTGTATTCACATTGATACTACAATTCGAATAACTTTCGGCAGCTAATTGGGCATTTGCAATAGCAAGATTATTTCCTGAATATTTAGCATTATTATCTAATCTAATGTTGGCATTGGTCACCTCTCCTTCTAAATTAGCGATTGCTTTTTGATACATATCACATTTCAAATCTGTTGCCGTTATCAAGGCTTTCAAGTTGGCATTCTTACTCAATTCGATAGTCGCTATTTCTGCTTTTAAATTGAGTTCCACTTTTGAATCATTCTCCGACTGCAAAGTAAAACTCTTTGAATTTACGTTCAAATACAGTTTAGATTCATCTAAGGATTTAAAAGCAATTTCATTCAATTGAATCTCCTGAATCGCATTGATAACGGCTTCATTTTTTGAAGTTATCATTTTCAATTCATTGGTATAAGTGATTCTGACGATTAGTTTTTTGTAATTGGTAGCCGTTTTCGAACTATAAACCCGAAGTGTTTTTGCCGTCAAATCAATAGTGATAATATCGTGAAGATTATCGTCAGCTTCAATTTTCAATTCACTTTTTTCGCCTCTATCTAAATTTACTTCGAGATTATCACCTATTTCAATGTTTTCAAAACTACCAATCTCTTTTTGTTCAATCGTTACTATTTTCGACCCTTTTATCTTTTCTTTCTTTTGTGCCAATACCAATGTGGAAACTAAAAGAACTAGAAGTAAGACGTTATATTTTTTCATTTTAATTAGAGTTTGAAAATTATTATTTTTTGAAAATTTGTTTTAAACCACATAGTTTAAAAATTTTGAAACATAGATTTAGGTTTTAAAAGAAGCTTCACTTTTTCATAGTTTTCATAGCTATGAAAAGTGGAAAGCCTATTTTATCTATATGGTTTAAAAATTATGCCTTGTGATTTCTACAGCAAAAACACGATATTACAAATATAAAAAAATCATTCACTTTTGATGAATGATTTTTGTGATTTTTGGCAAATAGAGAATTTTAATTTTCGCTGACGCTTCCACCAGAAGATTCTTCTTTAGCTATTGTTTTGGGAACTTTATAATAATCGATAGAACCGCCACTTGAGGCTTTTGCATCTAACTTCAAAATGGGATAAACGGAGGTGCTGCTGCCACTTGTGGTTTGTGCAATCACTTCGTTTGCCATTAAATCTTTGGCATCGATGGAACTTCCGCTTGACGAAGTAGTTTCTAATTTCAGTGCTTTTCCACTCGCATCAATAGAACTTCCGCTGGAGCTTTCTAACGTAATTGCATCGGCTTCGACCTCAATATTGATCCGGCTTCCGCTACTGGATTTCGCATTGATATTGTTGGAAATTAATGTGCTGTTGCTATTAATTTCAGATCCGCTGCTAGCTCTCAAACCATTGACAACTGGCATTTTTACATTCACAACCGGTGTTTCGGTTGAATTGTAATTGGTATCCGATTCAATTTTCAAGACACCATTTTCTATTTTGGTAATAATGTGTTCTTGCAAATTATCGTCTGCTTCTACCGTTATCGATTTGGTGTCCGCTTGTTCCACATTTACTATAATTCCTTGACCCACTTCGATAATTTTAAAATCTTCATTGGCTGTTCGAATTTCGCTAGTTATGTTTCCACTTCCTTTTATACCATCACCAAAATTGAAAGAGGGATTGCAAGAGGAAAAAAGTAGGGCTATTAAGGCAGCTACAATAAATTTGGTTATTATGGTTATAATTTTAATCATAACTAATTGTTTTTAATGATCACTCCGTCTTTATCTACTGACAACCCTTTTTTGGTAGTCGTTTCTTTAACCTTAACTACTTCACCATTAACAGTTACTGTTGTTGTAACAACGCTATCGGTTTCTTGTTTAGTATCAATAGTGATATTTTCGTTGTCTTCATTTAGACAATTCTGACATTTTATTTTATCACTCTCCACTTTAAAAATTTCATTTTCATTAGGATGCCAATAAAAATAGTCATCATCCGTTTGGTCATATCGAGCTACCGAGTCGTCCATTTTCAATAAAGTGCCTAAAGGTAAGAATAAAGTTATTTCGATGTCTTGATCACGGAATTTTTCTTTTAAATCTGTTAATAAATAATTGTCAAAAACCAATTGGTTTCCAATAATTTTATAACTGTATTTTATTTTTTCGGCTCTTTGTTTGGCTTCGAATAGGTTTTTTCCTTTCGCTTCTTTTTCGATTTGAATGTAAGCTGATTGGGTATCGGTTTGCGCAATTTTGAAACTTACATTATTCGAATAGATCACATCATTTCCTGTAGAATCTATAGTGATTTTAAAATTGCTATTGTCATCAATATTCTTGGCAAAATAATCATTGTGTTTGAATTTTATCAAAAGCGTATCCGTTGGCTTCAAGTTGAAGTTTTCTTTAACCACAACTCTTCCGTCTATGGCAAAGGCCGATGCTTGTTTTAATCCAATGGCGATTGCCAATGAAACAGCTATAATCCAAATCGCTAATAAAGTAGATTTCGCAATATTGCCTATTGATTTTAAGTTGGGTGACAATAATTTGAACCCTAATAAAGCTAGGAAGAAAAATGGAATTCCAACTGCAAAGAACATAATTAATCCAAAGGTCCAAACCGGATAATCGGTAAAATTCCCAGCTTCAATAAATCCTTGCCAAGGCACATCAATTAAAGAAGAAGAACCTAAAGTAAATACAGCAATAAACAAGGCAGCTAAAATGCAAAGTCCTGCAATGATCAAAATCACACCTAGAATTTTTGAAAAAACTCTCAACACTGCAATTATAAAATCACTTAGCGAGCTCCCAATTTTTTCGGCTCCGGTTTTTACGCGATTTCCCATTTCGTCATAATTGGCATTTTTGAATTTGTCCGAAACATTCTCAAATTCCTCTCTTACCTTTTTTTCAATATTTGAAATCGTTACTGGTTCGCCAGTCATTTCTAATTTTTCGGCTGTGGTTACTGCTTCTGGCATTACGATCCAAAGGATGATATACGCTAAAACTCCAGTTCCCCAAGCAAAAAACATAATTAAAAAGAAGATTCGCAACCAAACTTTATCGATTCCAAAATAGTGTCCTAAACCGGCTAAAACTCCTCCTATCATTCCACCCTCTTTGTCACGATATAGTTTTCGACTAGCCGTTGAAGTACTCGAAGAATAATTAGTTGATGTAGTACCAATACCTTCCTCGTCGATTCTATAATCCTCTGGCTGACCCATTACGGCAATAACTTCGTCAACATCCTTGAGGCCTACAACGTGTTTCTCCGTTTTTTGTTTTTCGGTTAATAATTCCGAAACACGCATTTCAATGTCTTTTATGATTTCGTCCTGACCTGATGAATTTGATAGTGAACGTTTTATGGCATCAAAATATCGGGTTAATTTTTGGTATGCATCTTCGTCAATATGGAAGAACATTCCTCCTAAATTTATGTTTACAGTTTTGTTCATGACTATTGTTTTTTGGTTGTGATTAGGTTTACTGCATCCGACAATTCCGTCCAGGTGCTATTTAATTCATTTAAAAAAGTGTGTCCAATTTCGGTCAAACCATAATATTTTCTTGGCGGACCAGATAGTGATTCTTCCCAACGGTAATTGAGTAATCCGTCGTTTTTCAATCGGGTGAGCAACGGATAAACCGTTCCCTCCACAACCAGTAATTTTGCGTTTTTCAAAGTGTCTAATATTTCTGATGTGTATGCCTCTTTGTCTTTTAAGACTGACAAGATGCAAAACTCAAGAACACCTTTGCGCATTTGGGCTTTTGTGTTTTCAATGTTCATAACTCTCTTTTTTATTTTTTGATTGGATTGAACTGTTCATTTTTTGATTGATTTGATGATTATTTAATAAATGGTATCGTTAGCGGATACTGAAATCTTTCTCCGTTGGAAGCTTTTACCGAAGCATAAATGATTAGAAAAAATTCGGCGACTTTCAAACCTACAAATAGAAAAATGGCTACGATTGCTACAATTGCTATTCCAGTTATATTTTCTATACTTAAGTGATGTCTCATAAAATCTCCATCATTTATTATTGTATCTAATGGGATATTGCTAAAAACTGTAATTAGAATTATAGGAATGGCAATAATGGCAAGAACCAAAGAATACAAAAACATACTCAATTGAAAATTAAGAACTTGCTTGCCATTAAAATCAATAAATTCAGATTTGTCTTTATTAGAACTCCAAATCAGAATCGGAAAAATGTAATTTCCAAAAGGAATACAATATTGACTCAAAGCACTCAAATGAGTAAAGGTCGCAAGGTTTTTATTATTAGTGGTTTCCATAATATAAAAGTATATAGTAATTTCTTATGCAAATATATATCTAAAAGACAGTATCTTGTATCGCATAGTACCAAATATTAACAAAAAATTAACACATTAAACAATGTTCGATTTTACATATAAACTGCGTAACTAACTTATATATAGATAGTTGATTAAATTATTATTATAAAAAAAAGGATAGTAGATTTATAGCCAATTTTTGTTATTTTTACAAAAATAAATATAATAACAATGAAATTTTCAGCATCAAATCTCAATAAATTTCTTTTTTTTAAATTGCCATCCGCCTATTTTTGCGGTGTTCGTGTCAAACAAATCGAAGATGCTACTTGTGTAGTCGAGGTAAAACACCGTTGGATCAATCAGAACCCCTTCAATTCAATGTATTTTGCCGTGCAAGCTATGGCAGCAGAACTTTCTACAGGAGCTTTGGTGATGAATCACATTCAAAATAGTGGAAAAAAAATTTCGATGTTAGTAGCCAATAATAAATCAAATTTTTCCAAAAAAGCCACAGGAAGAATCACTTTTGTATGTGCTGATGGACTTTTGGCAGCAAAAACTATTCAAGAAGCTGTTGAAACGGGTGAAGGACAAACTTTTTGGATGAAATCTATCGGAACAAACGAAAAGGGAGAACAAGTTTCAGAAATGAATTTCGAGTGGAGTGTTAGGACTAAACTAAGCTGATTTTGTTATTTTTAGGGCATAAAAAAAGCTTTGTTTGTAGAAACGAAGCTTTTCTTAAATATAATACTGAGTGAATTAATAATAATTTAGAGCCCAAGAGCTAACCTCGTTTGTTCTATTTTGCGAACTGTACAAATTTATACAAACTAAATCGCGATAGTCTTAAAATTATATTAAAGTTTTTTTCAAATCCCTAAAAAACATTTCTTGTTTAAAAAAAATGCGCAACAATAAAAAACATTTAAGAGGTGACAATTTGACATTTTTTAAGTTTTGGCAGTACTTTTGCAATCTAAAGAAAAGAATAAAATGAAGTTTACCAATTTTTTTAAAAATAATACAAGAATGACGACTGAAAACCAGCTAAACGACGAAATTGTTAATCAAACTCCAATTGAAAACAATGAAAATAATACCGATGCATTAGACGCTTCAATTGAAGAAAGAGTAGAAGAAATATCAAAAGAAGAACAATTATCACAAGACTTAGCCTCGGAAAAGGATAAATTCTTGCGTTTATTTGCCGAATTTGAAAACTACAAACGCAGAACGGCTAGAGAACGTATCGAGCTGTTTAAAACCGCAAATCAAGATGTTTTACTTGCTTTGTTGCCTGTTTTAGATGATTTTGACAGAGCATTATCTGAAATCAAAAAAACAGACGACAATATCCTAATTCAAGGTGTTGAATTGATTCAAGAAAAATTAAAAAACACATTAGTATCTAAAGGATTAGAGCAAGTCGAAGTAAATGCGGGTGACGCTTTTGATGCTGATTTTGCCGAAGCAATAACTCAAATTCCTGCGCCATCACCTAAGATGAAAGGGAAAATTGTAGATGTAATAGAAAAAGGATACAAATTGGGAGACAAAATTATTCGTTTTCCAAAAGTGGTAATCGGTCAGTAGAGACGCGATTTATCGCGTCTTATATAATCGAGGAGACGCAATAAATTGCGTCTGTACGTATCATACAAAAAAATAAAAATGAAAAAAGATTTTTACGAAATACTTGGCATTTCCAAAAATGCCGATGCTGCCGAAATAAAAAAGGCATACAGAAAAAAAGCACTCGAATTTCATCCTGACAAAAACCCCGGAAATGCTGCAGCGGAAGAAAGTTTCAAAGCAGCTGCCGAAGCTTATGAAGTACTAAGTGATCCTCAGAAAAAAGCCAAATTCGATCAATATGGTCATCAAGCTTTTGATGGTTCTGGAGGTTTTGGCGGCGGTCACGGCGGAATGAATATGGATGATATTTTCAGTCAATTTGGAGATGTTTTTGGTGGTGCTTTTGGTGGTGGTGGTTTTGGAGGCGGTGGCGGACAACGTCGTGTCAAAGGAAGCAATCTTCGCATAAAAGTAAAGTTGACTCTCGAAGAAATTGCAAACGGAGTCGAGAAAAAAGTTAAAGTAAAACGAAAAGTTCAAGCTCCAGGTGTTTCTTATAAAACCTGTTCCACCTGTAATGGTCAAGGGCAAGTAATGCGGGTAACCAACACCATTTTAGGACGAATGCAATCAGCTTCAACTTGTCCAACTTGTGGCGGTTCGGGTCAAATATTAGACAAAAAACCATCGGATGCCGATTCACAAGGAATGATTCTAGAGGACGAAACGGTTACCATAAAAATTCCAGCTGGAGTGGTTGACGGAATGCAACTCAAAGTTTCCAACAAAGGAAATGATGCGCCAGGCAATAGTGTTCCAGGGGATTTAATCGTAGCAATTGAAGAAATCGAACACGAATTCTTGAAACGCGAAGGCGAAAACTTGCATTTTGATTTATACATCAGTTTCTCTGAAGCAGTACTCGGTATCTCAAAAGACATTTCGGCCATCAACGGAAAAGTGAGAATCAAACTCGACGAAGGCATTCAATCTGGAAAAATCCTTAGATTAAAAGGAAAAGGAATCCCGAGTATCAACGGTTACGGAACGGGTGATTTGTTAGTTCATGTCAATGTTTGGACACCAAAAACACTCAATAAAGAACAAAAACAGTTTTTTGAAAACAACCTCGAAAACGAAAATTTTGTTCCAAATCCTGAAAAAAGTGATAAATCCTTTTTTGAAAAGGTAAAAGATATGTTTTCATAATTTTTAATTATGTCAATTTTTCCCATCCTTGCAAGTCAAGGGTGGGTTTTTTTGTTTTATTTAACACCTTTTTACGCCCTATTTTTCTATTTTTACAAACTCTTGACCGAAAAGTCAAACCGATGAAATAAATCAAAAAATCAGTATGAGTAATATACTTGAAGTAAACAATGTTGTCAAGAAATACGGTGATTTCGTTGCTCTAAATGAAGTTTCGTTAACCGTTCCAAAAGGAAGCATTTATGGGCTTTTGGGTCCAAATGGTGCCGGAAAAACATCATTGATTCGAATCATCAATCAAATCACAATGCCTGACAGTGGTGAGATCATTCTGGATGGTGAAAAACTAAGTCCCAAACACGTTCAGTACATTGGCTATTTACCCGAAGAACGCGGTTTGTATAAAACGATGAAAGTGGGTGAACAATGCCTGTACTTAGCACAAATGAAAGGGCTTTCGAAAGCCGAAGCCAAAAAACAATTGGAATATTGGTTCGAAAGATTAGAAATCCAAGGATGGTGGAACAAGAAAATACAAGAACTCTCTAAAGGAATGGCACAAAAAGTGCAGTTTGTGGTTTGCGTTTTACACAAACCCAAATTATTGATTTTTGACGAACCGTTTTCAGGTTTCGATCCTGTAAATGCCAATGTTATCAAAGACGAAATCTTAGAATTACAAAAACAAGGTTCTACCATAATTTTCTCAACGCATCGCATGGAAAGTGTTGAAGAATTGTGTGATCATATTGCGCTCATTCACAAATCAAACAAACTCATCGAAGGAAGATTAGACGATGTGAAACGAAAATTTAGAACCAATAGTTTTGAAGTGGGTATTGTATCGGATAATGTTGAAGGTCTGATGTATGACATTACTCAGAAATTTAAAGTAGGTCAAACAAATTTCAAATCACTCAACAATGAAATAAAACTCGAAATTCAACTCGGTAACGCAACACCAAATGAGTTGCTGAACCTACTAACTCAAAGAGGACAAGTAACCCATTTCATAGAAAAAATACCTAGTGTCAACGATATTTTTATACAGGCTGTAAGTTAATAAATTTAGATTTTAGTCCCGAAACTTCGGGATTATAATGAAGATTGGAAAATCTAGAACTTAAAATCTAAAATCAGATCCGAACGATAGTAAACGGGTGAAGCAATCTAAAATCAGAACTCTAACACGAGCGTCAACGAATTGGCGAAGCAAATCTAAAATTTCAAATGAGTAGTATTATATCCTTAATAATAAAAAGAGAATTTTTTGCCAAAGTACGCAATAAATCATTCATAGTCATGACTTTTTTGAGTCCGTTGCTTTTTGTGGGAATAGCCGTTTTTGTGGGGTATTTGAGCACTATGAAAGCCGATACAAAACAGGTCGCAATTCACGACGAAACCGGTTTGTTTGCCAATGAATTTTTATCATCGAATAAAAATGACGCAGAATATAAATATCTGGATTTAACAGCAATAGACATTAAATCGCTGAAAGATAGCATCACAAACGAGAGTTACGAAGGACTGCTTTACATCCCGAAAGTCCCTAATAACAAGGAATTAGAAAGTAAAATTCAATATATTTCGAATGAAAGTCCCAGTTTATCTTTTATAGAAAACATTCAAGATATCATAGCCCAAAAACTCACCAAAGAAAACTATCAAAAAGCGAATTTAGACACGATAGCCATAACTAATGCTAAGTCTAAAGTTGCTATTAGTCTAGCCAAGGCTTCGGGAGAGCAAAGTGTTAAAGGCCTTAACGAAATCAAGATTGCCATCGGAGGAGCGTTTGGGTATCTCATTATGATGTTCATTATTATTTACGGCAATATGGTAATGCGAAGTGTCATCGAAGAAAAAACCAATCGTATTGTCGAAATCATCATTTCGTCAGTAAAACCATTCCAACTGATGATGGGAAAAATCATCGGAACCTCATTAGCAGGATTGTTACAATTCTTTATTTGGGCCATAATAGGATTATCAATGATGCTGGTGGCTTCCTACTTTTTAGGATTAGAAACTTGTCCAGCACCAAAAATACCCTCCGATGCGATGCAAACAGCGCATCAACAAATGACTGGAACCGCACAAATGTATGTTCAAGAATTATGGAATTTACCCATCACAACTATTCTAATTAGTTTTGTGATTTATTTCATTGGCGGTTACTTTTTGTACAGTTCGTTTTACGCCTCAATTGGGGCTGCGGTCGATAACGAAACCGATTCACAACAATTTCTTTTGCCTATCATTATGCCATTGGTCCTCGCCGTTTACATCGGATTTTTTACCGTAATCAACGATCCTCACGGAACAGTAGCCACCGTATTTTCGATGATTCCCCTCACCTCTCCAATCGTAATGCTAATGCGAATTCCGTTTGGCGTACCTTTGTGGCAATTGGCTCTATCTATCACCATACTTTTCGGGACTTTCTTTTTTGTGGTCTGGTTTGCCGCAAAAATATATAGAGTAGGAATATTAATGTATGGCAAAAAACCAACATGGAAAGAATTGTATAAATGGTTGAAATATTAAAATAATTTGGAGCTATTTCCCGCTATTCGTTGCAATCTTTATTGTTTTTGGCAGCAAAAACAATAAAGGATTTCCACTGCTATCGGGGCTAAAAAAACATAAGATGTCAAAAATACTAATCATAGAAGACGAAGCCGCTATTCGAAGAGTACTTTCAAAAATACTTTCTGAAGAGAACGATTCCTATCAAGTTGAAGATGCCGAAGACGGACTTCAAGGCCTAGAAAAAATAAAAAACAACGACTACGATCTGGTTTTGTGCGACATAAAAATGCCCAAAATGGACGGAGTTGAAGTCCTCGAAGCAGTCAAAAAAATAAAACCCGAAATCCCAATGGTAATGATTTCTGGTCACGGTGATATGGAAACGGCTATTCAAACGATGCGTTTGGGCGCTTTTGATTACATCTCGAAACCACCCGATTTAAATAGATTGTTGAATACCGTTCGCAATGCTTTAGACAGAAAACAACTTGTTGTTGAGAATAAAATTCTGAAGAAAAAAGTTAGTAAAAACTACGAAATGATTGGCGAAAGCGAACCTATCGATCGCATCAAATTGATGATCGAAAAAGTAGCGCAAACCGAAGCCAGAGTTTTGGTTACAGGACCCAACGGAACCGGAAAAGAATTGGTTGCCCATCAATTGCACGAAAAAAGTCAACGAGCAAGCTTCCCGTTAATCGAAGTCAATTGTGCCGCTATTCCGAGTGAATTGATAGAAAGTGAATTGTTCGGTCACGTGAAAGGCGCTTTTACCTCGGCGGTGAAAGATAGAGCAGGAAAGTTTGAAGCGGCTGATAAAGGAACTATTTTCTTAGACGAAATTGGCGATATGAGTCTTTCAGCTCAAGCCAAAGTATTACGAGCTTTACAAGAAAATATGATTACCCGAGTGGGTGCCGATAAAGATATTAAAGTAGATGTTCGCGTGATTGCGGCAACCAACAAAGACTTGAAAAAAGAAATTGCCGAAGGTCGTTTCCGAGAAGATTTGTACCATCGATTGGCAGTAATTTTGATTAACGTACCTTCGCTGAATGAAAGAAGAGACGATATTCCGTTATTGATTTCACATTTCTCCGAAAAAATTGCTTCCGAGCAAGGAAATGCAATCAAACATTTTTCCAAAGAAGCAGTTACCTTATTACAAGAATACGATTGGACAGGAAATATTCGCGAACTCAGAAATGTGGTAGAACGATTGATCATTCTAGGTGGAAACGAAATCTCGGAAAGCGATGTGCAGCTGTTTGCCAGTAAATAAAAGCCGACTAGTTCACTAATAGGTGACTAAACACAAGAATTAAACAAAAAAGATTGTTTTAGATTTTTCAGGTTTTCAAATCTAAAATCTAAAATCCTAAATCTAAAATAAGCAAATGAAACTAAAAAAAATAAACGAGAATCTTCAAGAAGCCCTCATCAATAATGGTTTGACGGAAGCCAATGAAATGCAAAAAGAAACCTTTTCGACCCTAAAAAGTGGTGTTGATTGTATTATTATTGCGCCAAATGGAAGCGGAAAAACGACAACAATTGTTATCAATGTGATTCAAAAATTGGCTGGAACCAATGAAGAATCTCCGCGTGCTTTGATTATTGTGGAAGACAAAACTAAAGTATTGGAAATGGTAGCTCTTTTCGAACAATACGGGAAAAATTCAGGTTTAGAGGTTTTTGGTGTGCACGAAAAAGGAGATACCGATTATGATAAAAATTATATTTCTACAGGAATCGATGTTTTGATTGGAACACCTAACAAATTGAACGATTTGTTCAGTACTGCTGGGTATAATGTCAACCGATTGCGAATGTTAATTCTTGACGATGCCGATCCCATTTTGAAATTGCGTCACGAAACCAAAATTATGCGCATTTCGAATAGCATTGCCAAAACCCAACGGATTATTTTTACGGATGTGCTCACCGAAAGAATCGAAATTCTAGCCGATAAAATGTTGGTAGAACCCTTCGAATTCGATTTTGAAGAAGAGGAAGATGATTTTGAAGAGGATGAATCGGGAGAAGAAACTGATTTTGAAGAGGACGAAGACAGTCTTGAAGAAGAATAATTGATATTCAACAACAAACAATAAACAACAAACAATAGTATGGGATTAATGAAAGTGTTTTCGGGAAGTGAAATTTTAGCAGTTTCCCTTAAGAGTAAAATTGAAGCAATAGGAATAGAAACCGTTATTCGCGATAACAACCAATCGAATGTGTTTCCAAGTATTGAAAATACTAAAGCAGTAGAATTGTTTATTCAAGAAACTGACTTTTCAAAAGCAAACCCAATAATTGAGGAGTTTAGGTTGAGTATCTAACTGCTCCGCAAAGTCTCCGACTTTGAGGATGTGTTTTTCAGTCTCCGACTGAAGAATAAAAACAAATTAAAGTACAAATAATGAAATATAAAATGCTAGTGGTTGATATGGACGACACGTTGTTGACTGACGATCACGAAATATCAAAAGAGAACAAAGAAATGCTTTTGAAAGCACAGGAAATGGGTGTTTATGTGGTTTTGGCATCAGGAAGACCCACTTCGGCAATGATTGAATATGCCAAAGAATTGCAATGTGATGTCAATAATTCCTATATGATTTCTTTTAATGGATCAACGATTACTGATTTAAAAGAAGACAAAATACTTTTTGAACACTCCTTAACCAAAGAACAAATTCATTCCATTTACGATTTTAGTAAACAAAACAATACGCACATCATCACGTATTTAGACGGTAAAATTATTAGCGAAAGAAATTCGGAATACATTGATCTAGAAAGTACTATCACAGGTTTAGAACTGGTAATTGTTCCGAGTTTTAAAGATGCTGTAACCACTTCGGCGGTGAAATGTTTGTTGCTGGAAGAACCCACTTATTTAAAAACTGTTGAGCCACTATTGAAAGTTGCCATGCCCGATTTGAGTGTTTGTATGTCGAAACCTTTTTTCTTGGAAGCTGCGCCAAATGGTGTTGACAAAGGAGCTGCCATTCAAATCTTGGCCAAAAAACTAAACATTCATTCCAGCGAAATTATCGCTATCGGAAATGCCGGAAACGATTTGACGATGGTACAATATGCCGGATTGGGCGTTTGGGTTGATAATGTCGATGCTGAATTAAGAGAATTTGGCGATGTCATCGTAGCTTCCAATAATGATCACGGTGTGGCCGAAGTAGTTCGGAGATTTATTTTGGACTAAATAAATCCTGTAATCATTAAAAAATAAATCCTCAAAGTCTCTGATTTTGAGGATTTATTTTTAGTATCTAATTGGATATTACAAATAATTCTACATCTCTAAAATTGCCCAATTCCTTATTTAAGCTATCTTTGCCACTTTTAATTTTTTAGCGGTTTAAAGTTTCTAACTTCTAACGTCTAATCTCTAACTTCAAACAATGATTACAGTTAACGATATCTCCGTGCAATTTGGCGGAACCACTTTATTTAGCGATATTTCTTTTGCCATCAACGAAAATGACAAAATTGCTCTTATGGGTAAAAATGGAGCTGGAAAATCAACGCTTTTAAAGATTATTGCTGGACAAAGCAAACCTTCTACAGGAAATATTTCGGCACCAAAAGAAGCGGTCATTGCTTATTTGCCGCAACATTTATTAACGACAGATGGCGCAACGGTTATGGAGGAAACATCCAAAGCCTTTGGAGAAATCTTTAGTATGAAAGCCGAAATCGATGAAATCAACGAGCAATTGACGGTTCGCACCGATTATGAAAGTGACGCCTATATGAAATTGATCGAAAGAGTTTCGGACTTGAGCGAGAAATTTTACGCCATCGAAGAAGTGAATTACGAAGCTGAAGTAGAGAAAATATTAACAGGTTTGGGTTTTGAACGTGAAGATTTTACACGTCAAACTTCAGAGTTTTCGGGTGGTTGGAGAATGAGAATCGAATTGGCTAAAATACTTTTGCAAAAACCGGATTTGATTTTACTAGATGAGCCAACGAACCATATGGACATTGAAAGTATTCAATGGTTGGAGGATTTTTTGATCAATTCTGCCAAAGCGGTTGTGGTGATTTCGCATGATAGAGCCTTTGTCGATAATATTACGAATCGTACTATTGAAGTGACAATGGGACGAATTTATGATTATAAAGCCAAATATTCTCATTATTTAGAATTGCGAAAAGACCGTCGTTTGCACCAACAAAAAGCTTACGATGAACAACAACGAATGATTGCCGATAATAGAACTTTTATTGACCGTTTCAAAGGCACATTTTCTAAAACCGATGCGGTTCAGTCACGTGTAAAAATGCTAGAAAAACTAGTTATTGTTCAGGTGGATGAAGTGGATACTTCGGCTTTGAAGTTGAAATTCCCGCCTGCAGCTCGTTCAGGACAATATCCTGTGATAGTCAAAGAAATGTCAAAATCTTATGGAAATCACGTAGTTTTCAAGGATGCCAATATCGTGATTGAAAGAGGTCAGAAAGTAGCTTTCGTGGGTAAAAATGGGGAAGGAAAATCAACGATGATCAAAGCCATAATGAAAGAAATTGGCGTTGACAGCGGTGCTGTAGAAATTGGTCACAATTCACAAATTGGTTATTTTGCACAAAATCAAGCGGCTTTATTGGACGAAAATGCAACGATTTTTGAAACCATTGATGATATTGCCGTGGGAGATGTTCGAACCAAGATTAAAGATATTTTGGGCGCTTTTATGTTTCACGGTGACGATGTTACTAAGAAAGTGAAAGTGCTTTCGGGTGGCGAAAAAACGCGTTTGGCAATGATAAAATTATTATTGGAGCCCGTGAATTTATTGATTCTTGATGAGCCTTCAAACCATTTAGATATGAAAACCAAAGACATCATCAAAGACGCATTACGTGATTTTGACGGAACTTTAATCCTTGTTTCACACGATAGAGATTTCCTCGATGGATTGGCTACCAAAGTTTTCGAATTTGGAAACAAGCGTGTAAAAGAACATTTTGAAGATATTGCCGGGTTCTTGGCACACAAAAAAATGGAACACTTGAGAGAAATCGAGAAGTAATCCTCTAAAGATTAAAATAGATTTTTTTGAAAAATTGCACTTAACCCCGGTGCATTTTTTTCTGCCAAAATATGATTGGACAAAAAACACATTCAGAAAAGGGATTTAAATTATGAAGTACTATAAAAATCAGTCCCAGTAAAGTGCTGTCCTCTGAAGTTTATTTCGTAAAACGAAGTTCAGATAATAAAACCACGACAAAAAATGGATAGTACAATAATGGTATTAAAAAAGAGGGAGTAAAACTACTTCTCATTCAAAAATTATTTAAAGTAATGTCATTCAAAATATAGATCCAAGGGAATAAAAGTAATCTTTGAAGACACAAAAAATAGTGGGTTTAAGAAAAACCGAGAAATAGATTTTCAACGGTTCCATTAAAGGAAAGAGTTTTTAATTCTCTTACCTTTAATCTTTTCTCATATCTGAAAAAGATATTAATTCACGTTAAAACACTCGATAATTTTCATTTATGAATTGAATATAAGCTATGTAAAAATAATAACAATCAATTTGGTAATATCACTTGTGAAATTAAAATTTAATTTTACCTTTGCATTCGCTTTCGGGGTGTAGCGTAGCTCGGTTATCGCGCCTGCTTTGGGAGCAGGAGGCCGCAGGTTCGAATCCTGCCACCCCGACTAAAAGCCGAACATTTTTTGTTCGGCTTTTTTTGTACCTAGAATTTAAAGGCTATTGCGTCTCGCAATGACGGGAAGGCCGAAGGTTCTCCCGATAAGTATCAGGACTGCCACCCCGACCAAAAGCCGAACATTTTTTGTTCGGCTTTTTTGTTTTTTTAAGTCTTTCCTAATTGGCATAAAAAATATCCTGATTAAAAAACACTTCCCTTCCATTCAGTATTACAAAACCAAAAAATAATACCTTTATATTAATTAAATAGTATTAAATTTACAAAACATAATTTTCAAAAAACCCCTTGCTATGGAAATTTTCTTACTGTTATTAGGTATTGCATTTTTGTTCTACATCAAAAATGGTCTTGACTCAAAATTTGACAGAATTGAAGAAAGAATTGACGAAAAATTCAGAGAATTGTTTAAAAAAATAGACGATTTAAAAACAACTGAAAAGCTTCCAGAAAACCCATTGACCGTTCCCGAAGCAGCAAAACCAAAAGTTACCCCAGAAGAATTGAAACCCCCAGTGATTTTTGAGAAAACTGAACCAATGGTTTTTATTCCTGTCGAAAAAGATATAGTGAAAGAAAAAAACGAAAAAATTGTCTTTTCAATGGACAATGCCAATACCTCAAAACAAAAACAACATCAATCAGAACCTAAAGTCTATATTCCAGCTGAACCTGATAAGACTTTTTGGGAAAATTTCAGGGAAAACAATCCCGATTTAGAAAAATTTATTGGCGAAAACCTCATCAACAAAATTGGGATTTTAATTCTGGTTTTGGGAATCAGTTATTTCGTGAAATATGCAATAGACAAAGATTGGATCAACGAACCCGCCCGAGTGGGAATTGGTATGCTTTCCGGCGCATTAATTATGGGAGTGGCTCATAAATTACGTCAAAAATATGCTGCTTTCAGTTCGGTTTTTGTGGCCGGAGCAATTGCTGTTTTCTATTTCACAATTGGTATTGCGTTTCACAGTTACCATTTGTTTGGACAGACAACAGCCTTTATAATAATGATCCTGATTACCGTGTTTAGCTGTTTTATTTCGCTTTCCTATAACCGAAAAGAATTGGCCGTATTATCTCTAATTGGTGGCTTTGCCGTTCCGTTTATGATCAGCACAGGTCAAGGAAATTATATGGTATTGTTTACCTACATACTCATTTTAAATATCGGAATTCTGGCATTGGCCTATTATAAAAAATGGAGTATCATCAATATATTATCCTATGTTTTTACAGTCATTTTGTATGGAGCTTGGTTGTTCAAGAACCTCGATGAAAAGGCACCACATTATCTTGGCGCACTACTTTTCGGATTTGCCTTTTACTTGGTATTCATTGGTGTCAACATCATCAATAATGTAAGAACCAAAGGCCTTTTCTCTCCAATAGAATTAAGCATTCTAGCCAGTAATTCTTTTCTTTTTTATGGAGCTGGAATGGTTGTTTTAGAACAATATCATCCCGAACTCAAAGGATTATTTACCGCAGCTTTAGGATTGCTAAACTTGAGTTACGCTTGGTTTTTGTATAAAAAATTTGGTTTGGACAAAACTGCCGTTTATCTGTTGGTAGGATTGACACTTACCTTTATGACGCTGGCTATTCCAATACAATTCGAAGGAAATTTCATTACCCTATTTTGGGGAGCAGAAGCAGTAATGTTGATGTGGTTAGCACAAAAATCAAAGATAACCTATTATCGATTTGCCTCGATTATTGTTCACTTTTTAATGGTGGGAAGTTTACTGATGGATTGGAATCAAATATACCCTTCCGCATCTTTAATGAATATGCTGTTCAACAAAATTTGCCTGACTGGTATTTTTGCTGTAGCATCGTTATTGGCTGTTTACTATTTATTGAAAAAAGAAGAGGAAAATCAGGAGCAATTTGGATTTATTTTCAATCCAAAAAAATATTCTGATGCACTGAGCTTTCTTGGAATTATTCTCGGTTATTTTGTGGGTTTATTCGAAGTAAGTTTCCAAGCCAATACGCATATTGATGGAGCCAATTCGGCTATTACATTACCTATACTATATCATCTGATTTTTAGCGCTGCCCTATTGTTTAGCTTGTGCAAAAGCAATAACAGGGCTCGTTACCAACTGGCTTCGATTATTGCAGTAATAAATATTGTGTGCTTTGCGTTTTGGTTTTCGAACTACGCATTTTATGAGCACGAGCAATACATAACAACAGGAATACATCAACGAATTGGCTTCTATTTACATTACATTTCACTACTTATAATAGTATTCTTTGGTTATAAATTGTACCAAATCAACAAAGAAAATCCGGTTTTCGAACTATTCCAAAAGAAAATTATAGTTTGGATAGCCGCCTTTTTCATCATTTATATGGCCAGCACCGAATTGATGCTTCACGGATTGGTGCTTACGAATAATCCTGTTACGGCTCAAGAGGTCCGATCCAGCGAATTTTATAAAAATTACCAATCCAATGAATTGCTTTATCTAAAACAACAAATTGCTTACGATTCAATAGATCAAACCCGAACACAAATCATAAAAACTGGCTATCCAATTCTTTGGGGAATTCTAGCTTTTGTTTTCTTGATTATTGGAATCCGAAAACGCATCAAAAACCTGCGAATAATAGCCTTATCTTTATTGGGAATTACCATCTTGAAATTATTTTTGTTCGATATCAGTAATGCTTCCGAAACAGGTAAAATCATCGCTTTTATCCTGCTGGGAATTCTAATCCTGATTATTTCTTTTGTGTACCAAAAAATAAAAGTTTTGGTGCAAGACGACAACAAATCCAAGGAAACCAATGAAACTGAATAAATTCATAGTCATTCTACTGGCCGCAAACGGTCTATTGGCTCAACACAAAACGACTGCAAAAATCGAAACCGTAAAAGAAAATGGTTTACACAAAATAGTATTATCTGCCGAAATGCGCTCATTTTCTCAAGAAGAATTGAGCGATTTCAGGATCGTAGAAGCCAATGGAATGGAAGTGCCCTATTACATTCTTCCAGGAAATAACGAAACCAATTCCAGTAGTTTTTCAGAATGCAAAATACTGTCGAAAACTACAATTCCAAAAAGCAAAACAATTCTGATTTTTGAAAATCCGAAAGCTCAAATTGACGAAATCGTACTTTCTATAACCAATTCCGATGTTACAAAATCGTATAGCATTAGTGGCAGCAACGACCAAAAAGAATGGTTTGGATTGGTTAATAATTCACTCTTAAACGACCTCGAAAACAAGGAATCCACTAGTGTTTTCAAAACTATACCTTTACCACTTACTTCCTATCGGTATCTAAAAATAGAATGGAATAACAAGAGAACATTGCCCATAAATGTCTTGAAAATTGGAATTTTTACCAACAAAATTAACAAACCCAAGTTGGAAGAAATTAAAGCAAAAAACATAAAAATATTGCAAATTCCAGCCGAGAAGAAAACCCGAATTTACATCAATTTTAATCGCCCTCAAATCCTAAATCAGATTGATTTTACAATAACAAGCCCTAATTTGTTTCAACGCAATGCTCAAATGTATGTCCACAAAAAAAAGCAAATGAATCAAAAATCGACCCCATTTCCAGAGGAAATTTTTGCTTTTGAATTGAGTTCCAATACCAATAATATCTTCACCATTCCACAACTTTTCGAAAAAGAATACTTCATCGAAATAGAAAATCAGGACAACCCGCCTTTGACTTTAAGTAAAATACAATTTTTCCAAAATCAAATAGCAGTCATTGCCGATTTGAAAACCAATGAAAAATACACTATCACAACCGGAAATCCTAAACTCAATAGCCCAGAATACGATTTAGTAAAATTCAAAAATAACAGCAATAGCGATTTACCTGAGGTCAAAATTTTTGATATCAAACATTTAAATTCTAAAAAAACAAGCTTCCAAAACCAATCTTTCTGGCAACAATCTTGGTTTATGTGGTTGTGCATCAGTTTGGGTGGCATAGCCGTTATATATTTCACTTCTAGTTTAGTAAAGGATATGAAGAATAATTCATCAATCTAAATCATTAATTCCTTATTTTTGTTCGAACTAAAACATAACACCACTTTTTATGCTCATAATAGGAATTGCAGGAGGAACAGGCTCAGGAAAAACAACCGTAGTGCATCAGATAATGAATGAATTACCCCATACCGAAGTAGGTATCATTGCGCAAGATTCTTATTACAAAGAGTCAACGGTAGAAAGCTATGAAGAACGCTCCAAAACCAACTTTGACCATCCAAGAGCTATAGATTTTGAACTATTGGTGGCACATCTCAAAGAACTAAAAGCTGGAAACACCATCCACCAGCCGGTATATTCCTTTGCCACACACAATAGAACTGAAGATACTATTGTGACTCATCCTCGTAAAGTAATGATTGTCGAAGGAATTTTAATCCTCTCGAATCCCGAACTACGAGATTTGTTCGACATCAAAATATTCGTTCACGCCGATTCGGATGAGCGATTAATTCGACGATTAAAACGCGATATTGCAGAACGGGGTCGTGATATGGGCGAAGTTTTAAACCGATACCAAACCACATTAAAACCAATGCATCAGCAATTTATAGAAAACACAAAAACATTTGCCGACATCATCATCCCCAACGATAAATACAACACCGTCGCCATCGATGTGGTTCGAGCCGTAATAAATCAACGAATCTTATAAATTTTTTGTAATTTTATGGAATGAATTATTTGGAGCTATTTCCTGCTGTCATTCCAAAACAAAGTTCACTGAACTCCGATGGAAATAAAAGCATAGTGAAGTAATCTCCCGAAGAAAAATCGGGAGGATTTTCCCTTCCATCAGGGCTAGGGAATTGGGATTCAATCCGAAATATTACTAAAACATTAACAACTGTTATGACAAACCCACACAAAGAAAAACCATGGTTCAAGTTTTTAAGCAACAGATACGTTTGGGTATTGTTATCGTTTATAATATGGATGGTTTTTCTAGACAACTATTCCTATTTTGGACATCGCGTTTTAGACAAGCAAATTGACGAACTCGAAGACAACAAGGAATACTACCAACAAGAAATAAAAAAAGATCAGGAAAAAATCAAGAAATTGAACAATCCGGACGAAACCGAAAAATACGCCCGCGAAAAATACTATATGAAAAAAGACAGCGAAGATGTCTATATCATAGAATTTGAAGGCGATACCATCGAAAAAGATGTTGAAAAATAGTTTCGAATTTAAGTTATAGTACATGTCTCTTCGAGTGTTTCCGCTTTTGGGCGAAAGTGTATCGAGAAGCTTACAAAAGTAAATTTTCTAAGGAAACGACATTAATACCGAACCCCGCAAATGAAAAATTTATTCGATGATTTCGACCCCATTCCCTCCAAACAATGGAAACAGAAAGTCCAATTCGAACTCAAAGGTGCCGACTACAACGAAACCCTAATCTGGAACTCTCCCGAAGACATTCAGGTAAAACCTTTTTACCACAAAGACGAATTCCAGGGAGCTGCAAACGTAAATACAAAAGCATCCGAATTCCAAATTTGCCAAAATATCTTCGTTCACGACCTCGAAAAATCAAATCTCCGAGCCATCGACAGCATCAATAGAGGAGCCGAAAGCATCCGTTTTACTATCGAAGACGAAAAAATAGATGTGGCAAAATTATTGCAAAATATTCATTTAGATAAAATTACAATCTATTTCAACCTCTCTTTTCTTTCCCTAGATTTTATAAAAAAAATAGCCGCTTTTACCAAAGAAAAAAAAACAAAAATTTACTGTAATCTCGATCCTATAGGCCAATTAGCCAAAGAAGGAAATTGGTTTACAACCAAAGAGAAAACCAATTTCGACACCCTAAATGAACTATTAAGAGTTCCTCCTTCGGGGGTTAGGGGACTTATTAGCATTAACGCTGGCCTTTACCAAAATGCTGGCGCCAATATGGTGCAGCAAATTGCGTATAGTTTGGCCCACGCCAACGAATATTTCAATAGAATAACAAACCTTAACCAACCCATAGTTTTTGAGGTTTCGGTGGGAACAAATTACTTTTTCGAAATTGCCAAACTCCGAGCTTTGCGCTTACTTTTCAATCTTATTGCCAAAGAATACAGCCCTAATTTCGAATGTCACCTACTAGTTTCGCCAACAAAACGCAACAAAACAATATACGAATATAATGTAAATATGCTGCGCACCACAACCGAATGTATGAGTGCCATCTTGGGTGGAGCCGATGCAATTGCCAATTTACCTTACGATGCTTTGTACCACAAAGACAATGAATTTGGAGACAGAATTGCCCGAAATCAATTGCTGGTTCTCAAACACGAAAGTTATTTTGACAAAGTCAACAATCCGGCCGACGGAAGTTATTACATCGAAAGCCTCACCAAACAATTAGCTGAAAAAGGGTTGGTATTATTCAAAGACATCGAAGCCAACGGTGGTTTCCTCAAACAACTCAACGAGGGAATTATCAAAAGAAAAATTCAGGAAAGCGCCGATAAAGAACAGGAATTATTCGATAATGGAAAAGAAATTCTACTGGGAACCAACAAATATCCCAACAAAAAAGACCTCATGAAGGACAATTTAGAATTGTTTCCTTTCATAAAAATAAAACCTCGGAAGACCCTAATATCACCGATAATCGAAAAACGATTGGCCGAAAAAGCAGAACAAGAACGACTCAAAGAAGAAAATTAACACCAACCTATTCAATGAAAAATAGAATCTATTTAGTATTGTTATTCATTTCGTTCACGGTTTTTGCCCAACAGAAAAAATTGGAAATCACCAACATTAAGAACGGAAAAGTAAAAGTTTTTGAAGAAAACCAACGCATCAAAATCAGAACTTTAGACCATAAAAAATGGGTTGGAAATCTAAAAATCAGCGATAGTGTAAGCTTTACAGTAAACAATCATATCGTAGCACTTGATAGTTTGCAAAGCATCAAACACCAGCCCAAAGTATTGGGAGCGGTCAAAACGGTAGTCCTAATTTCAGGAGTAGCCATTGTGGGAGCCTCATTGATAGCAGCAAGTGGCGGAAGTGACTCCGCCTTTTTGCTCTTTGCGGTTGGAGCGGGAACAACCATAAGCGCCGGAGTAATCGAAGGACTTAATTCGAATTATACGAAAAGAAAATGGACGTTTAAAATTGTTCAAAGATGAGAAACGGGAAGCTAGCAGCTTGAAGTTAAAAGACTGAATTTAAAAAAACTAGTTACATTTACATTTAAAATGTAACCTATGGAAAAGACAGGGAAATATAAAATTCCTCAATGGCAAATAGATGAAGTTAGGGAACGGACAAAAAAATATTTAAAAAATCCAGAAAGTGCCACAGACATTGACGATTTTTTAAAAGAAATAGAAAATGAGATTATAGTAATTTAATTTACATAAATTATGACTTTACTTTTTATTATTTGCATCTTATTCCTAATTGTCTCCTTTTGTTTTGGACTTTTTTATTTGATAAAAGGAATAATTAAGAAAGACTTCTTTTATATAAAATTTAGTCTGATTTGCTTTGCAATATGCATAGTTTCTATAGTTATCCCATTAATTTCAATAGCAGATATGATTACTGAATCTTTTGGTAATTAAAATATTATGAGAAAAAATCTCCAACATATAAAATTAGAAAACAGTAGTGAGTCTGAAAACCGCAATCTGAATTCTGCGACCTTCCTCACCGCCGAAGGCATTGAACTAAAATCGATCTATTCCGAAAAAGACATCGAGAACCTCGAACATCTTGATTTTGGAGCAGGTTTTGCTCCAAATTTACGTGGACCTTATGCCACCATGTACGTGCGTCGCCCTTGGACCATTCGTCAATATGCCGGATTTTCTACCGCCGAAGAAAGCAACGCTTTTTACCGCCGAAACCTGGCCGCTGGGCAAAAAGGACTTTCAATAGCTTTTGATTTACCAACCCACCGTGGCTATGATTCCGACCACGAACGCGTGGTAGGCGATGTCGGAAAAGCGGGTGTAGCCATCGATTCGGTTGAAGATATGAAAGTATTATTCGACCAGATTCCCTTAAGCGAAATGTCGGTCTCAATGACTATGAATGGAGCCGTTTTGCCTATTATGGCTTTCTATATTGTCGCAGCCGAAGAACAAGGGGTTCAACCAGAACAATTATCAGGAACCATACAAAATGATATTCTAAAAGAGTTTATGGTGCGCAATACCTACATCTATCCGCCAACACCTTCTATGAAAATAATTGCCGATATATTTAAATTCACCAGCAAGAAAATGCCGAAATTCAACTCTATTTCCATCTCAGGCTATCATATGCAAGAAGCGGGTGCCACTTCTGATATTGAGTTGGCTTACACCCTCGCCGACGGCTTAGAATACATCCGAACTGGACTGGCAACGGGAATGAAAATCGACGAATTTGCTCCTCGCCTCTCCTTTTTCTGGGCCATAGGAATGAATCACTTTATGGAGATTGCCAAAATGCGTGCCGGCCGAATGATTTGGGCAAAACTGGTGAAACAATTCAATCCCAAAGACGATAAATCCCTAGCCTTGAGAACCCATTGCCAAACTTCAGGTTGGAGTTTGACTATGCAAGATCCTTTCAATAATGTGGCACGAACTACCATCGAAGGATTAGCTGCAGCCTTGGGAGGAACACAATCCTTGCACACGAATGCCTTGGACGAAGCTATTGCTTTGCCAACGGATTTCTCTGCCAGAATTGCCAGAAACACCCAAATCTATTTACAAGAAGAAACTAAAATCTGCAAAACAGTAGATCCTTGGGCTGGCAGTTTTTATGTCGAAAGCCTCACCAACGAAATAGCTCAAAACGCTTGGAAACTCATAGAAGAAGTCGAAGAACTCGGTGGAATGACCAAAGCCATCGAATCGGGAATACCAAAACTTAGAATAGAAGAAGCAGCTGCCAGAAAACAAGCCCGAATCGACAGCAATCAGGATAGTATAGTAGGCGTCAACAAATACCGATTGGAAAAAGAAGATCCGCTACAAATTCTTGATGTTGATAACCAAATGGTATGCAGACAGCAAATCGAACAATTAGAGCGTATTAAAGCAACTCGGGATACCGAAAAAGTACAACTTTCACTCAAAAAACTAACCCTTTGTGCCCAAACTGACGAAGGCAATCTACTAGAATTAGCCATCGAAGCAGCGCGAAACCGAGCCACCTTGGGCGAAATTAGCGATGCGCTGGAAACCGTTTTCGGAAGATACAAAGCACAAATTAAATCCTTTAGCGGCGTGTATAGCAAAGAAATAAAAGACGACAAAAGCTTTGAAAAAGCCAAAGAACTAGCCAACGAATTTGCACTAAAAGAAGGCCGTCGTCCTAGAATTATGATTGCCAAAATGGGGCAAGACGGGCACGACCGTGGCGCCAAAGTCGTAGCCACAGGTTATGCCGATTTGGGTTTTGATGTCGATATAGGCCCATTGTTTCAAACCCCAGCCGAAGCCGCCAAACAAGCCGTAGAAAATGACGTTCATATCCTTGGAGTTTCCTCTCTCGCTGCAGGACACAAAACGCTCGTTCCGCTAGTCATAGCCGAACTCAAAAAATACGGTCGCGAAGATATCATGGTCATCGTAGGTGGCGTAATTCCAGCCCAAGATTATCAGTTTTTATTCGATGCTGGAGCTATAGCCGTCTTTGGCCCTGGAACCAAAATTAGTGAAGCAGCGATAAGCATATTGGATATATTATTAAACTAAAACCCATTCATCTCAAAGGTTTTTTAACCCTTTGAGATGAATGTCAAATTTGTTGGAATTCAAAAAATGTTATTCCTTTTTTTTTTGTTTTTTATGTGGGATTATAAAATTTCTTAATACGCATTTAACTGAGTTATCCCAAAAGCATTCGAAACGTTGCTACAACATAATCCGTTCCTACTTATATTACGCAATAGAACCGTAGGATCGGCATATTTTGTAAGGCTGGACTTTATTAGTCTCATTTATACTAAAAAACACAAAAAAGAGAACCGTAGGCTCGGTGCATTTTGTAGGGCAGGACATTATTAGTCCCATTTATACTAAAAAACACAAAAAAGAGAGCCGTAGGCTCAGTGCATTTTGTAGGGCAGGACTTTAGTCCAGTTTATTAAAATTAAAAACCCAAAATATGTCCAAACTACCCCAAATCAAAACGAGTATATTCACGGTAATGTCCAAAATGGCAACCGAATACAAGGCCATTAACCTTTCACAGGGTTTTCCCAACTTTGCTATTGACCCGAGACTCTCCGATACTGTCGCCCGATTGGCAAAAGAAAATGTCCATCAATACCTCCCGATGTCGGGTTATCCTCCGCTATTGAACAAGATAGCGGTATTAGTTTTGAAATCCTATCATAGAAACCTTCATCCGGAAACCGAAATTCTGGTAACAGCCGGAGCAACCCAGGCTATTTTTACCACAATTACAGCCTTGGTCCATTCAAACGAAGAAGTCATTCTTCTCGACCCAAGTTATGACAGTTATGAAGCACCTGTTTTGCTCTGCAATGCCAAACCCGTTCGAGTAGCTTTGAATGACGATTATACGCCCAATTGGGAACGAATCGAAAAAGCCTTTTCTTCGAATACCAAAATGATAATTACCAACAATCCGCACAATCCAACAGGGAAAATATGGACTGATGATGATTTTGTGGCATTGGAAACACTACTGCAGAAATACCCAAAGGTTATAGTACTTTCTGATGAAGTTTATGAATACATTACTTTCGAGCAGAATCATATCTCAGTTCATTCTCGAGAAAAATTGCAAAATCGTTCGGTTGTAATTGCCTCCTTTGGAAAATCATTTCACATCACGGGTTGGAAAGTAGGCTATCTCGTAGCTCCCGAAAATTTAATGTTAGAAATCAAAAAAGTACATCAATTTATGATTTTTAGTGTCAACAGCATTTCTCAAGTGGCTATAAGCGAGTATTTGGATGTCGTGGAGGTGTCCAAACTGGGTTCTTTTTATCAGGAAAAACGAGACTACTTTAGAAAACTACTCCAAAACAGCCGCTTCGAAGTATTGCCTTGCGAAGGAACCTATTTTCAGGTGGTTTCTTACGCTTCTATCAGTAACGAAAATGATATCGATTTTTGCAAACGTTTGATTGTAGAACATGGTGTAGCGGCCATTCCCCTTTCCTCTTTTTATGGCGATGCCAAAGATGAAAAACGAATTCGGTTTTGCTTTGCCAAAGACAACAAAACATTGGAAGAAGCTGCAAAGCGACTGTGTGGGGTTTGATACAGTAAATTCGCCTTTGTCATGTTAAATTTAAAAATTTTAAACACATAGAAACATAGCTTTTGTAAGATAAAGAAAGAAAGCTTCGCTATAGGATAGAGTTCATAGTTGCTATGTTCAAAAAGAATTTTCTATATCTGTCTTCTTTAACAATTTTGACTATGTTTCTATGTAGTTAAAAAATACTTTCCTGTTTTTACTATGCATGCCTACTAATTATTTTCCTTATATTTACATTTCTAAAAAAATAAAACTATGGATTTCTCAGCAAAAATGCTTCGGGACGATGCCTTAAAAGGCAAAGTGATTGTGATAACGGGTGGCGGAAGCGGTTTAGGCAAAGCGATGACCCGCTATTTTATGGAACTTGGAGCGAAAGTGGCTATCAGTTCCCGAGATTTGGAGAAATTACAAACTACAGCCAAAGTACTCGAAACGGAAACAGGCGGAACTTGTCTGGCAGTGCAATGTGATGTAAGGCATTACGACCAAGTCGAAAATATGCTGCAAGAAGTCCTGAAAACCTATGGCAAAGTAGATGTATTGCTCAACAATGCTGCGGGAAATTTCATCTCTCCAACCGAAAGATTATCGGCCAATGCCTTCGATACGGTCATTGACATTGTACTCAAAGGCTCCAAAAACTGCACACTTGCTTTTGGAAAACATTGGATAGATAGCAAGCAAACAACGGCAACCATATTGAATATTGTGACAACCTATGCGTTTACGGGTTCAGCTTATGTGGTGCCAAGTGCTGCGGCAAAAGCGGGTGTTCTGGCGATGACCCGAAGCCTTGCGGTAGAATGGGCAAAATATGGAATTCGTTCCAATGCGATTGCACCGGGACCTTTCCCTACCCAAGGTGCCTGGGATAGACTATTACCAGGCGACCTCGCGGATAAATTTGATATGGCCAAAAAAGTGCCTTTGGGAAGAGTCGGAAATCATCAGGAATTGGCGAATCTCGCGGCTTACTTGGTGTCGGATTTTTCAGGCTACATCAACGGTGAAGTCATTGTGATTGATGGTGGCGAATGGCTGAAAGGTGCAGGAGAATTCAACATCCTCGAAGCCATACCCGAAGAACTGTGGGATCAATTGGAAATGATGATTAAGGCGAAGAAAAGGAGTTAGCGGGTTGCAGACGGCGGGTTTCAGGAAGCAGGAGGCTGAAAACAGATTGGATAAATATAAATTATGAGATTTCAGGATTTACTAGCTTATAAGAAATAATTTGAATTAGCAATGGAAATATTTTCTATTTCAAAAAGTTTTCCTTCTGAAGAAAAATATTCATTGACAGATCAAATTAGGCGTTCTTCCAGAAGTGTATCGGCGAATATCTCAGAAGCAACAAGAAAAAGAAAATATGAAAAACATTTTGTTTCGAAATTAACAGATAGTGATGCTGAAAATACTGAAACTCAAGTATGGTTAGTATATGCAAATGCTTGTGATTATATTAATAAAAATGATTTAGAAACCTTAACATCAAAAAGCCTTGAAGTTGGTAAGCTATTAAACTAAATAGAAAGAATCAATTATTGTCGTATTTAAACAGTTACACATTTAATCTTACCATATAAGGCATATAAGTTCACATAAGCGATTCAATCAAAAACTTAAATGTTCTTATATGCCTTATATGGTAAAAAAAACGACACTATTTTGTTCTCATTACTTATATGATGAATAATCCAGATAAATTTTTATAAATATTTCAATATGCAACTGCATACAATCTGCCAACTGAAATCTGCTACATGAAATCTGCTACATGAAATCTGCAACCTGCCAACTGAACACTCCTACCTGAAATCTACCTCCCGCTCCCTGTAACCTCCTATTTACTGTTCTTTTCAAAATAAATATTCAGCAACGACAACGAATACACAAAGGCCGGTGCAGCCGTTCGCATCGCAGCATGATTGATGGTCAAGAACCAGAACGCTAAGAAACACAGCAGAAACATATTGAATTTGTTCTCGACATATAAAAACAAGGGGGTAAAAAACAGGATCAGCAAACCCACAACCCCCAAGGAACCGTGTTCGGCCAGCATACGGGTGATTTCGTCATGGGACAAAGTCCCGTCTCCAGTCTCCTCTTTACGCAACTCAACCCCCTTACCCACGCCCACACCAAATATAGGATTCTTCAAGAAAAGATTGATTTCACCTTTAGCTACTTCTTCCCTTCCTGAAAACTTGCTTTCTTTAGTTCTTCCTGCAGCATCCTGATTGGCATACCGTTTATCAATAAGCCCTCCCGTTTGAAAGGAAGTATAAGTCCAAGTTGCGACCATCGCCACTGCAATAAAAACCATAACATAATTGAGTTTGACCCTGCCCTTAAAATTCGATTTGTAATAAAGAAACAACAACAACAAGAGAATCATCAGAAAGCCCGTAATTATACCCCCTCGAGAGAAGGTCACCATACCCCGATAACTCATATTGATGGCAATAAAGAGATTTATACCTAACATAAATTTTGTCCTAGACTCCAGAATAGTTCTAGAGAAAAAGATAAACATCCCTAACCCTAAAAAAGTAGCTACTTGGTTAGGACCAAAACCTCCGGAAGTTGAAAAATTGGATTGGGTACTGGTAATCACATCTCGAATGTTTGGCGTATAAAAAGTCAGATACACCATACAAGTTACAATGGGCAACCCCATGCTGAGAATAATGGAATTCATCTGCTCTACGGGAATCTTTCTTCTGAAGGTGTAGATGGAAGCCACCCCCAAACAGACTGGCCCTGAGATGTTAAAGGCGATAGAATTCCGCATATTAGTTTCAAAATTGAGCACAAAAGTGGTAAGCACTATACCGGGTACCAAAAGCAATAGAAAAATCCAATAGGGTGTCGCCCCCTTGGAGAAGCCACTATAGTACATCCCCATAAAAATAAATAACATTACGCCATATTTGGATATTTCATACAAGGGATTGCCCCCAGTCATCCGCAGGAAAATTTCACTTCCTACGACATAGCCAGCTACAATCAAGGCTTCACTTTTCTTATTTTGAGTCTTAATAACATAATAGATTCCCACGATAAAAATAGCATAGCCATATATTTTAGCTACAAAAGGAAGTAAATAGACCAAAAATCCCAACACCGCATGGAAGAAGATTATTTGAAAATAGGTAATGTCTTCTTTTTTCATGTACAACTATTATTTATGATCTAGTGTTATTAGGTTTCAATATAAATTATTCTGAACAGTATTCTTTTTGTTGGTAAGATAGATCTGTTTTGTTTGAGATTTCCCTATTTGGCTAGGAACCAATTTTTTAAATCCAAATAATTCCTTTTCACCTCCCTCAATATCAATTTTCAATAAGTCGATGAATTCTAAATTGTTTTTTTTATATAATTTCATCAATTGTAATGGATTGAACTGTATCAACAATATTTTGATGGCTCAAACTACCTTCAATTTGTGTAACAAAACCCCAATTTCTATAACCTTTATCAACTACATTCAAAACAAGATTTGCCTGATTTGATAACGCTCTTTTATGTAAAAAAATGTTTTTGTGGTTTTTACTATTTATTTCCAACATTTTAAAATTAGCTTTTTCAGGCTCTATTGCTATTATTTTGGCTTTTGAATAATTTTTGTTAAAATACAAAGTTGCTAAACCAATATTAGCCCCAGCATCAATTATAAATTTTGGTTCATCCCTTAAATGTATATTATATTCTTTGAATGTAAATATTTGATGAAAAGTTAATAAATCGGTTGATTTTGGTCTTAAATTTATTGGAAATGAATACCCAGGTAAATAAATCTTTTTTGACAAACGCAATAATACAATTAGATTCACTAAACTATACATAATTACTTGTTCTAAACGGACGAATATTTTTTTACCATTTTAATTTTTAATGTTTTTAATTCAGAACAAATGTTATTTTTATAATACTTCCCTTCTAGTTACTATTAATATCCTTTTTATATAATTTTTTGGATGTAAATATTCCTCACTCCATTTCAGATTATTCTTTCCCATTTCAAGGTATTTTTTATCCTTCAGTAAATATTCGATTTTTTCAGGTAGCTCTATATAAGAGGAACGACTTGACAATTTCTCATAATGGGTATACTCTTGAAAATTTTCAATTGCATTATTTAATGGAGTTGTTATAACAGCTTTGCCAAATAATAAATATTCGCCAATTTTCCATCCAGGAGTGTCTTTTAAACCATCGTCTGCAACCCCTATGTCTGATTGTCTTAAGATTCCAAAATATCTTTTTAATGATGTTTTTTTCACATCCAACAATAAATCTGGTGCTAATGTAGAGGACAAACCATCAGGAAACAAACCCACAGAAGCATTTTTGAAATTCTTTTTTAGTATTCTACATCCCTCTATTCTAAATTCATTTTGCATCTTCCTGCGCTCTTTTTCATCAGTATCAATGTGATTTTCAGGATTCCACAAACTAGTATAAAAAATCACTTTGCCATTATTATCATTTACTTCTTTTGACAACTTTCTGACATCCATTGCATTATGAGAAGAATTTGTAAAAGTATTAAAATAATCTAATGAACGAATCATTTCAATTCGATTCGCTTTATTGATTAAATCTTTGAATTTAAATTTAGTCAATAGATGCAACGATTTGTAGGAATAATTGACTTGTAAGTTCAACAGATAAACATTTCCTTTTACATCGCTTATCCTTAATGATCTTTTGAAATAATAATTATAGTTTTCGGGATTATCTAGAAATTTCGTGTCATCTGAATAATCTAAATAATAAGTCTCATTGTTGAAGTAAAGTATCGCTCCGGTCCAAGAAATTTTAGAATTCATTCGAATATCAAATTCAATATTATTTTCTTCACAAAAAAACAAATACGAAAAAACAATCATATTGTGATGTGGAGTCCAATGATGAATTTCTAATCTCATAATTATTATTTCAGATTCAAATTTGGCTTATTCAAAAGCAAACTCCACCAACCAATTGTTCTTCCTATTGCTTCGGTAAAGGCTACCTTTTTTTTGGTTGTGGTAAATGTATTGGTAAATCGGATTAAAGTCAACAAAATGGTAATAGAATGCCATTTAATTTTGGCATTGAGTGAAGGTTTCGGATTTTTGACTCTCCAAACATACCAACCGTTGCGAACTACCATTTTGCCATATCGGTATTGGTTGGGTCTTCCTGAGGGATGATGAAAATGACTCAACTGCGCTTTGGTGTTAATGACATTTTTACCAAACTGCAAGGCTCGGATACTAAAATCGGCATCTTCATACAAGCCATAGCCTTCAAAATAGGGAGAAAATCGAATGGAATCAACTACTTTTCTGCGAAAAGCAAACGACATTCCTATCAATAAATCTACTTCATAAGTTTTGCCGTTCAAAGGGAAACCACAGGTTTTTCCGTGTGAATAGTCAGGCATGCGTCCTAGACCTAAATTAGATTGTAATCCCAAATAATTGCGAACCACATTGCGCTGTCCTTCCTTATAAACAAATCCTTCCCATAGGTAATATTGATTCTTATTGTAGTTTTTGTTGGGCTCAGCCAATGTCCAACTATTTTCATTAATAGCGACTCCTCCAACACCTGAAACATCTTGATTATCTTCGAAAGTTTTAATTATTTCTTCGAAATAATTAGTTGACAAAACGGTATCATCGTCCAAGAAAGCGATGACTTTCATTGCACTACCGGCTTTTTTTACGCCATAATTTCGTTGCTTGGTCAATCCTCGATGCTCGGGTGGAACCGCAAAATAATGCAAATTCTCAAATTTATTTTCTTTTAGAATAGTTGCAGTTTGCGAATTTGTTGAACCATCTATTATCAGAATTTCATCGGGATATAGAGTTTGCTCTTGAACAGATTGCAATAATTGCAACACCGATTCAGGACGCATATAAGTACAAATGATTAAACTAAATTTCATTTTGTTTATTTAATTTGTTAGCCCAAAAAACACTTCTTTGCCATTGTTTTTGAAAATAAATATAATATCTGATTGGGTTTTTAATCGTTTGAAATTTATAATACTTAAAGAACAAAATGGTTTTATAATTATTCATTTGTTCTTTTGAACAATGTGCCATTTGATACAACATTATAGTTGGCGAAGGCTTCGGCTGAATACTTTCGTTATGCCACCTCAACACGGGTTTAGTCCTAAAACCACCCACAGGAGCTTTCAAATGTAGTATTTCAGGTTCTGGCAGATACAAAATATCATACCCTAAATTGCGCAATTGCATTCCGAAATCGCCATCTTCACCATAACCAAACTCAAAGGCTTTATTGAATTTTACATCCGTCAAAATAGCTCTTGGAACAAAACTATTTCCCGCACCAAAAGTGGGCCATTGAATTACTTTGGTGTATTTCTTAATTTCATTTTTTTGAGGATAAGATGTAGTTACCACTTCATTTCCATATTGTTCAACCTTGCTAAAAATATCCGATAATAAAGTAGCCTCAAACCGATTGTCATCATCTGCCAAGAAGACCCATTCACTTTGAGTTTCATTCAACGCCAAATTACGGGCATTGCAAACACCCGCTTGATGGGTGAAAATATGTTGAATTTCAAACGGCCATTTTTCATTGGTTAAATAATCCAATTCGGTTGTGCTTTCAGTTTCTGGATTTTGTTCAACAATGATAATTTTTTTGGGCAAAAGGGTTTGTTTCGAGAAATCTTTCAAGACATCATACAGATAATTTTTTCTACCAATAGTTGGAATAATGACATCTACTGTAGCTTTGTCAATTACTTTTCTGGAGGATTGCACTTTAATATCATCCAAATTAATGTTTGTCTTACTTCTATTTTTATAAAAAAGGGAAAACAGAAAAGGCAAAAGGGGAAATTTTCGTTCGTAAATAAATAAATTGAACAACAACAAGAAAACCCAACGCGTTCTATAATGTTGTTTTACAAAACGAAACAGCGTGTATTGGCTTGTTTTAGCTATAATACTTTTAGATTCATTCTTCAAAAGTTGTGGCTCGGAATAGCACAATAATCCTTTGGGCATCATTAATTTTCCTAGAGAACACAGAAAATAATCGAAGTTTTTATCTAAAGTGATTTCATTATTCAATGCCAATAAAACTTCCGAATTAACACAACCCACAATACTACTCATTTGCCAAGTGGGAAAAGGAACCGCTTTATTAATTTGGATAAAAAGGGAAGCGTCTATATAACCAATGGCCGAGTCTAAAAATGGAATATCGGACGGATTATAGGAAAGTAATACTTTCTTGTGATGCAATAATTTTTCAATTGCCGAAACATTGAGTTGTAGCTTGAAATCAATATGACACCAAACCAGAATTTCCTCTGGATGATTTTTTGCCACTTCAATAAGAGCAGAGGAAATAGATTTAAGACTAAATTTATCTACATCAAAAGCCTTGACATTAGCCAGTTCTACAACAGTTGCGCCATTATGATATACAATCAGCATAGCTTTATTGATTTACAGATGCTCCTGCAAAAGTGATGATTTCATTCTTTCGGAATCGTACTGTTTTGTATGGATAGTTCATTTTCTTAAAAAATTCTTCCACTTTAATGTACGTTGCCGCTCCTTCTACAATATGATACGAGGCAATGGCAAAATTAGGTTTCAGATTTTCGATGGTTTGTACGCATCCGTCCAAAGCTTCTATTTCGGCTCCTTCAATATCCATTTTTATGAAATCTAATTTTTTAATATTGTTTTTCGTTACCCAATGATCAATTCGTACGGCTTCTTTTTTGACACATTTATCAGTATCTGGAATCCAGACAGCCGAGGAACCTACTGTTCCCGCTTCATAAAAATCAACTAATTTGTTTTCATTCCACAACAACAACTCTTCAATTCTAATGTTATCCAAAAGGTCGTTATTCAGTTGCTTGTTGCTATTTATTCTTTTAATATTAAATGTATCAGGTTCAAAAGCATAAACAATTCCGTTTTTCCCCACCAATTTAGAAAAGAAAATGGACAAATGCCCGCAATTGGCTCCTGCATCCAAAACCACATTATTAGGTTGTACTTTATAAAAATGTTGGTAGTAATTAAAATCGGGAACGATAAAATACAAGGCTTCATTGGTTATTAAAGAAACTTCCTTAAAAACAGTCTTGAAAACTATTTTGTTTTCGCTGTTTATAACTAACTGATATGAAGTATTTTTGGGTTTATTGATACTGTAATACACCAACTTGATTTGCTCTTTTATTCCTCCATTGGGGAAAAGTGCACTTATTATTTTTTTTATTTTTTTCTTCATTTTGATGCTATGCATTTCTTATAAAACGACAAACTTTGTCTTGCTACTGTTTCATTACTAAATTTAAGAATTACCTTTTTTCTGGCGGCGACACCAAATGCTGACTGTAATTTCGGATTTTCAAGCAGTTCCAAAATTCGTTCTGCATATTTTTTATGCTCTTTGGGATGCACTAAAAAGCCTTCTACTCCATCTTCAATCACTTCTTTAGCCCAACCAATATTGGAAGCCACAATGGGTTTTTGCAATGCCATTGCCTCAATCCAAGAAACAGGCAAAGCCTCCGCAAATGTAGGAAAAACACAAACTCCAGCCGTTTTTATGTGTGATTTTATCTCTTGATACGGAACACTTCCTAAGTAACTTACGTTTTGTAAAGCTTCGTTCGTAAATAATTGCTGCATCATTTGCCAAGTCGATGGATTTCCAGAAACAATATCAGGCACATCTTTGCCTATCAAAATAAGTTTGGTTTCAGGATTTTTTTGAACTACTATATTGAATATCAAAGGCAATTCCAGCAAGCCTTTTTTTCGGATTAAACTTCCAAAATAAAGAATAGTATCCTCACCCCCAACCCCTCTCCAAAGGAGAGGGGAGCTTGGAACACTTAAATTTTTTTGCTCATTTTTACTATTTTTCGCATTGATATTGTGATTGACATTCTCATTACTATTGCTATTGCTATTGAATAAACCAATATCTATAGAATTGGGGATTATAGTAAAATGCTTTTGCAATCCAAAAACTTCATTAGTCAGATCGGCGGTGAATTGGCTAACGGATAATAAAGCATCTGCTTTTTGAAGCGCTCTTTTTTCGTGGAATTTATTTATCCATTTCACAGGACGATTATCCAAATGACAAAAATAAGTATCGGAGCCGTTCAATCTTATTACTATTGGACATTTTTTAGGTTGAATAAAGGAAGTAATTCCGGTCCAATCTGGAGCTTCGACCACATCAATTTCATTATTGGCATACAATTGATTGATAATGCGTTCCAACTTTTTTCGAGTCAACCACCAAGACAATCCTTTGATTTTCAAGTTCTTGATTTGCTGAATCACAATGCCGTTATCCTCGAAACCCCCCTCCTCTTTTTGACCATAAACTAAAACCCGTACCGAACAACCTTCTGCCAAAAGTCCGATAGCCAAGTTCTTGATGCTCGTGCCAATCCCACCAGAACTTCCTGTTTTCGGGTGCGGGTATTCGGGGGTTAGAAAGGCTATTTTCATTATTTTATGCTTATTTTATTTATTTGGGTTTTACACACCACTACCCTTTAGAGAGGGGAATTCGTATCTACTGTAAGGAAATCTATTAGAATTTGGAATATATTCATTATTCTCCTTATAATTATTTGCATTCGTAACTCTCTTCTTGAGAGGGAATTCTCGTATCTACTAAAAAAAATCTATTAGAATTTGATATTTATTTCATTAACCTCCTTATAATTATTTGCATTCCTAACTCCCCTCTTGAGAGGGGTTGGGGGTGTGTTTTTCGTATTCAAAAATATAAAATTCAATCGCTCGAAGTACATTTTCCATATCATTTAATACTTGATCATCACTAAATCGCAAAATAGAAATTCCAAAATCATTCATTCTTTTTTCTTTTATCCCGTCTTTATTATATACTTCCAAAAATTGATGGGAATATCCGTCAACTTCTATTCCCAACATTAATTCGTAACAAAAAAAATCTAAAATATAATTATCAATGGGTTTTTGACGATGAAAATCATAACCATACATTTGTTTTCCTTTCAATTTTAACCACAGAAAAATTTCCGTTTTGGTGGAATCATTCCGCAATTGGCGAGCCAATTCTTTTAGTTTTGGATTGTAGGGTATAATTTTTCTTCTGGTCATAGAATGATTTTTCGCTTTTAATAAATAACACACCCCTAACCCCTCTCAAGAGGGGAATTCGTCCCTGCAAACATAAGATATTTAAGGTTTGAAGAAATATTCGTTATTGTACATTCTTAATTTAGCACTCTTAGCTCACATCTTGAAAGGTGTTGGAGGGTATTTTTATGTTTGTTTTCAATTTAACAACTGTATGTGTTCGTTGACCATTTTCTCTAAATTGAAGTCTTTTTCGATTTGTAAGCTTACATCATTGTCAATTTTTAAATTTTCTAAAACAATGTTTTTCAAGATTTCCGACAAAGCTAAATAGTCTTTCGGTTCAAAGATAAATCCGTTTGTATTGTTTTCAATAATTTCTAAATTCCCTCCAACAGTAGTCGTGATGACAGGTACATTTGCCGCCAAGCTTTCCAAAATAGAAAGACTGAAACATTCCATATAAGTGGGTTGCACCAAATATCGGTAATTGTACAACAATTCATTGAGTTGGGACGAACCTCCTCTAAAATGAATGATTCTCTCCAAATTATTTTCTTTAATCATTTCCAATAATTCATTTTCATAAGGCCCTTCGCCATAGACATCAATTTGAATCTGGCTTTTTATATTTTCTTCCAAAACAGCAACTGCTTTTATCAAGTCCTGAATCCCTTTGGAAGGGCGTAAGTGAGAACATACCACAAATTTATTCGTATTTTCATTCACTCTTTTTACAAAAACCATAGTATCAATTCCGTTATAAATCACACTGGTTTTTTTGTCCAAAAAAGAACCGTAATCCTTTAAAATGTGTTTTCGAGTATATTCGGAAACGCCAATGAACTGGTCGATGTATTGAGAATATAAAATTCCTTTTATTTTATTTTTTAAAATCTTGGAGAATGGAAATCCTTCCAAAGGTCTTGGATTATGATCTACAACAATCGTTTGTTGAATACCCCTAGCTTTTGCCTTTTTGAAAAAAGAGGTACACAAGGATAGGAAATGAGTAACTAAAGTATCGTATTGTAGGTTTTCTTGATTTACTTTTTCCAAGAAAAAGGATTCCATATTTTGGTTATTGGCACTAAAAATGGTTAGTTCGGAATAGAAATCAAAAAATTCATAATTCAAAAAATACCAGTCAATTTCATATCCCAACGTTTTTGCTTTCCTATCATAAGCCACATAAAACCGATCCATCCCGCCAATACGGTTGGGATTTAGAGCATAATTACAAACAATGGCTATTTTTTTTTGTTTAGTCATTAAGTTGGGATAAAGTCGTGGCGATTCGTTTGCTTGTGCCTTCTAAAGATTCACTTACTTGCAGATCAATCATTGCTTTTCTTTCTAGGGTTCTTTGATTTGGATTGCTTAATGCTTCGTTGATTTGGTTTATCAGTTCGGTTTCATTTTTGGCTATCGTCACTGATTGACTATTGACCACTTTTTTGAAATGACCGAAATTCAAAAATCGTTGGTCATTATACAACCCATTATCCTGATTCCCAAAAACGGTATTGATTACGGGTTTGTCAAACAACATAAAATCCAAACTCATCGTCGAACACATATTAATATTCAAATCGACATATTCTAATAAAGAACGTAAATCTTTTATATCCTCTTCCGATGGCACTCGTTGTGACCAACTTTCAGCGTGATTTTCTCGGGTCAAAATCCATTTGGGAACATTCCAAAGTAGCTCTGGAAATTCCTCTCGAATGGCTCTGAATCTCGAATCGTCTTCAGCTGGTGAGGTTCTAACTAATAATTGCACTTTGCTGTTTATGGCATTATTTCTAATGGCATTGGCAATAGCTCGAATTACAATGGGATCATTTGAACCAATGGAAACATCGGCACAACTGTAACATATCGTTTTTAAATTAGCATCCAAACCGAATTTTACATAAAACTCTTCGGCTGTGGTTTTGTATTTGGGCATCACATAAGGCTCAAATTGAGGTGTTCCCACGATTTTTACCTTTTCCTTTTTTACCATTGGATAAAAACACAACAACTCCGATTGCATCAAATGACTCCACACCAAGAAATAATCAAAAGTTCCCAGCATTCTTCCTTTTGATGCCAGATTGTCCCAGCTAAAAATAAAAGTACTGGTAGGTATTTTCAATTGTTGGGCCGCATATAAAAAAGGTGCTAAAAAAGGAGGTCTTTGATGTGTAAAAAATAAATGTGAAGGTTGGTCTTCTTTCAATAATTTCAAATACGATTGGGTAATTTTATTTTTAGAAAAGAACAAAAACTGCAATTTTTCGGCCCATAAAATACTGCTATCCGAATGTGTAAAACGAGTGAAAAAATAAATCAACTTGACTAATACTGCTCGTGCTGAATTATTTTTAGGATAACCTGTAAGCAAATTATCTTTCATTCCATAAAAAGTCTTATGTTTTTGCAAATGGGCTACTTCTTTCCACTTCCTAAAAAACCAAACTGGTTTAGATTCGACATAAACATCTAACTCCTTAATGGTTATTTTGGATTTAGAAATGGTATCATAAGCACTTATTGGTAAGCCAGAATATAGGATTACGGTATCAAATTGTTGTGTGGCTTCGGCAATGAAATCACTCATAATAAAATTACGAAAACCAACACCATCTGTAATTACTATTCCTAGTTTTTTCATTTATTAATCATATTAATCCTGAACTTTTTAAGCTTTTGATTTCGAATTACTTGAATTCTCATTTGTATTCTTTTGTATAATTTTCTAGCACTTTTGATTATAAAAAAAGTTTTATGTTTAAAAACTATAGGCCTAGATTCAATTGTGTTTTCAAAATTCAGTAATTCGAATATTTTGTTAATTCTATCCGTATGTGTTTTGCTTATTCCATAAGTACGTGCATACCAAGTGTGGTATAACAATACTCCTCCATTGGTATCATTAACCAAAGTTGTTAATCCGTCTTCAAGAAAAGGTGTTGAGGCATTTAAAAAAAGAATCCTTTTCCCTTTTCTTCTCAACCAAAAATAAAAACAATAATAGAGTTCATACAAACTTGCTGTTTCATAATTTCCACTTAAACTTTTTAAATCATCATCAAATTCATCTTCTAAAATATAATGATTTTTTAAAACTTCTTGCTTATTCCAAATTAATTCTAGCTCTTTAAAATTGATTATAGAAAAAAAAGTATTGATAACATAAGGACTTTTATGCCTATTTTGAATAACCCCTCCATCCCTAACTCCACTTATCATATAGTCATTCAATTTCATTTCTTCAATTATAGAAAAAATACTTTTTGTATTTACAAACAACACATCTTCATCTGCCATTATTAACCATTCAATACCTTTGCCTTTCAACTTTTTCATCATATAAAAAATACTGTCAAGACCGTAACATACCGTTAGTTCCATCTATAACATATTTTTGAATGTTTTGAGGAAACAATTGGGAACTCTTTTGATAGAGTTCGTGATTGATTACAGTAGTAAGAATTGCAATATTAGAATTCATATTTTTTATTCTTGTTTTCTTGAAAAAACAAATGCTTTTAAATACATTTTTTTATCGGTCTCGAAATTGTTTTTGGTGATTTATTCTCCAAATATCCTCATTTTTGATAGTTTCTAAAAACAATTGGGCGCTATTTCCTTGTCCAAAATCGGCTTTTGTTTTTTGTACTTGATGCTGGTCAATTTTTTTTAAAGCAATTTCTATGCTTTTGATACTATAATCTACATTTACAATTTCTGCATGTACTGCTCTATTTTGTTGTCTTGTCCCAATATTGATAATAGGAATTCCATAATAAGGAGCTTCCCGAATCCCGGCACTGCTGTTGCCAATAATAAATTGGCTGTGTTGCAACAAAGTCAAAAAATATTCGAACCTCAACGAAGGAAAAACTCGGAAACGAGAGTTCTCTTTCAGTTTTTTGTAGCCTTCGATAATGTATTGACTTCCCAAATCATTGTTGGGATAAATCACCACATAATTATGTGTATCCGCTAGCAAAGCCCCCACAAAATCATCGGCATACTGTTGCATGGCTGCGGCTTCGGTCGTTACGGGATGAAACATAACAATAGCAAAAGACTCAAAGGGAATTTGATAATACTCCTTAACGATTTCCAAACTTGGCAATACTGCAGAAAACATAATGTCAATATCGGGTGAACCAATAGTGAAAATAGAAGATTTAATTTCTCCCATTTGTTTCAAGCGTTTGGCGGCATCAGCATTCGAAACAAAATGAATGTGACTCAACTTGCTCACACTATGCCGAATCAATTCGTCAACGGTTCCTGAAACTTCTCCGCCTTCAATATGAGCCACTAAAATATTGTTCAAAGATCCTACTATTGCTCCCGCCAAGGTCTCTACTCTATCTCCATGCACCAGTATCATGTCAGGACTGATAGTCTTTACATAAGCAGATAGTCCTTCAATGGTTTTGGCCAAAGTCAAATCCATCGTAGTTTCGTGGGTATGATTTTCAAAAGTATGCACGTTCTTGAACTGACATCTTTTGATTTCTATCAACGTATAACCATACTCTTCCTGAAGGTGCATACCGGTTACAAAAACAAAAACTTCAAATCCAGATTGTTTTTCAAGAATTTGAATCAGAGATTTAATTTTACTAAAATCGGCACGAGTTCCGGTTAAGAATAGGATTTTTTTCATTTTGAAACATTGATGTTCATTTTCTCGATAGGTGCAAAGATGCTAAAATTATGTTTAAGATTCCGGAGTTTACACGCACTTTTTAAATTCCGGTTTATATTTAATTTAGGATCTTAAAATCTTGGAATTAAAAAGAGAAATTAAATAGATCTATTAATTAGTTTTAATAAATTACACACCCCTAACCCCTATAAATCCAGTTTATATTTGTTTTGGAGTCATTTAATATTAAAGGTTTTTTATTAAGTTTTACATATCTACACACCCCTAGCCCCTCTCAAGAGGGGAATTTAACCCTGCAAAAAGAAGGCTATTAGGATTTGGAAAAAATATTCAAACAAATAATTCATAAATCTATACACGCTTAACTCCTCTAACTACAGTTTATATCTGTATTTGAGCTGTTGAATATTAAAGTTCTTTATTAAGTAATTAAATATTTTACACACCCCTAGCCCCTCTCAAGAGGGGAATTCAACCCAGCAAACAGAAAAACTGTTTGAATTTAGAAAAAATATTCAAATAAATAATTCACAATTATTTGCACTCCTAACTCCCTTCTTGAGAGTAAAATTCAACCCTGTAAACAGAAGGCTATTAGGATTTGGAAAATATATTTAATAAATAATTCATAAATCTATTTTACATACCCCTAGCCCCTCTCAAGAGGGGAATTCAATCCTAAAAACAGAAAAACTGTTTGAATTTAGAAAAAATATTCAAATAAATAATTCACAATTATTTGCACTCCTAACTCCCCTCTTGAGAGGGGTTGGGGGTGTGTTTTTCGTATTCAAAAATATAATTCTCAATAACTCGTATCACATTCTCCATATCTTTCAATACCTGTTCATCACTAAACCGTAAAACATTAATCCCCAATACATTCATTTTTTTTTCTTTTATAGTGTCTTTATTATATACTTCTAAAAACTCATGTGAAAAACCATCCACTTCAATTCCTAACATCAATTCATAACAAAAGAAATCTAAAATATAATTATCAATCGGTTTTTGACGGTGAAAATCATAGCCATACATTTGTTTTCCTTTCAATTTTAACCAAAGGAATATCTCGGTTTTTGTTGAATCATTTCGGAGTTGTCTGGCATATTCTTTGAGTTTCGGATTATAGGGTATGATTTTTCTTTTTACCATTATAACTCTATTTTTAAGTTTCAATAATTTTACACACCCCTAGCTACTCTCAAGAGGGGAATTTGTCCCTACTAACAGAAGTCTATTAGGATTTAGAAAAGTATTTAGCATAAATAATTCATAAATCACACAACCCTAATCCCTCTCAAGAGGGGAATTTGTCCCTACTAACAGAAGTCTATTAGGATTTAGAAAAGTATTTAGTATAAATAATTCAT
>NZ_VJZR01000007.1:0-95921 GCF_007097365.1 Flavobacterium franklandianum | reverse complement strand
TCCCTCTCAAGAGGGGAATTTGTCCCTACTAACAGAAGTCTATTAGGATTTAGAAAAGTATTTAGTATAAATAATTCATAAATCACACAACCCTAATCCCTCTCAAGAGGGGAATTTGTCCCTACTAACAGAAGTCTATTAGGATTTAGAAAAGTATTTAGTATAAATAATTCATAAATCACACAACCCTAGTCCCTCTCAAGAGGGGAATTTGTCCCTACTAACAGAAGTCTATTAGGATTTAGAAAAGTATTTAGTATAAATAATTCATAAATCACACAACCCTAGTCCCTCTCAAGAGGGGAATTTGTCCCTACTAACAGAAGTCTATTAGGATTTAGAAAAGTATTTAGTATAAATAATTCATAAATCACACAACCCTAGTCCCTCTCAAGAGGGGAATTTGTCCCTACTAACAGAAGTCTATTAGCATTTAGAAAAGTATTTAGTATAAATAATTCATAAATCACTCAACCCTAATCCCTCTCAAGAGGGGAATTTGTCCCTACTAACAGAAGTCTATTAGGATTTAGAAAAGTATTTAGTATAAATAATTCATAAATCACACAACCCTAGTCCCTCTCAAGAGGGGAATTTGTCCCTACTAACAGAAGTCTATTAGCATTTAGAAAAGTATTTAGTATAAATAATTCATAAATCACTCAACCCTAGCTCCTCTCAAGAGGGGAATTTGTCCCTACTAACAGAAGTCTATTAGGATTTAGAAATCAATTTCAGATATACTTTCGTAATTATTCCCCTCCTAACTCCCCTCTTGAGAGGGGTTGGGGGTGTGTCAAGAATTACAATCCTCCCAACTCAATTGTTCATCATTTGCGATATCCCTGATAGCCACTTTACCCAAAATAGTTTCAAAATGTTCTGCTAATATCGCTCCAGTTCCAGGACGCTTTACCCAGATATTTTCTTTAGTAAACTCTTCCCCTTTTTTGATTGGCGCAATCGTACAAACCGTGGCAAAAGCAAAATCTATGGTAACCTGCTCTTCTTTGGCGGGTTGTTTAGTACCACCGCGCATTTGCCAAATTTCATTCGAGTTTTGAATTAATTCCTTAGTAGCTTGTTCATCCATACTACACACAATATCAGGACCCGTTCGCTGCATATGGTCTGTAAAATGACGCTCTAAAATACTCGCACCAAGAGCTACAGCTCCCAAACAGGCATTATTATTCAGGGTATGATCTGATAAACCAAAAACTTTATCAGAAAAGGCATTGTGCATTTCCATCATGGCTCCCAAACGCACCAAAGGAATAGGGGTTGGGTATAAATTAGTAGTATGCAACAGCGCCACAGGTACTTTATGTTTATCAAATATGGCTACCGCTTTGCGAATGCTTTCTATGGTATTCATTCCCGTGCTCAAAATAACAGGTTTGCCAAAAGAAGCAATGTGTTCCAATAAAGGATAGTTATTGCATTCTCCCGAACCAATTTTGTAAGCTGGAATATCAAATTTTCGTAATCTTTCGGCAGCAGCACGAGAAAAAGGAGTCGATATAAATAGTATCCCTTTACTTTCGACATAATTTTTGAGTTCCAATTCATCGGCCTCATTGAGGGCACAACGCTCCATGATTTCATAAATAGAAACATCAGAATTGCCAGGGATTACTTTTTTGGCAGCACCACTCATCTCGTCTGCTACAATATGAGTTTGATGTTTGACTATTTCAACGCCTGCTCGATGAGCAGCATCGACCATTTCTTTGGCCACTTGCAAAGAGCCTTCGTGGTTAATACCAATTTCGACAATGACCAATGGTGGGTAATCGAGTCCTATTTTTCTGCCTGCTATTTCTATGTATGGGTTCATAAAAAAGTTATGAGTTATGAGTTATGAGCTTCCTTAATAAATACTCTGTATACTCCAAATCCTCCTGAGTATCGATATCAACATTAGCAAAAATAGAATTAACTTCATATGGAAAAGCTTTTTCTGAAATAATAATTTCTTGCAAAATCAAAGAGGCTTTAGTGATATACAGCAATCCATTTTCAAAAAATAAGGGTTCCAAATCTTGACTACGTTGTCCTATCGAATAATTAAAAGGATGAAACTTATTTTCTACTATTTTACCCAATTTTTGATGGTTTCTAGAAACCGTAAACAAACTATCATAGTTTCCTTTTTGATACATTTCAAAAGCTTGTTCCAACAAATTTTGTGGACGCAATGGATTGGTAGCTTGCAATAAAATCACATTTTCCACATCCGCTTCAATCGATTCTAAAACGTGCTTCAAAGCCGAAACGGTAGGCTCAAAATCTCCGGATAAATTTTCGGGTCTATCGATTACTTTTACTCCATATTGTAGAGCTATTTCTTTTATTTTTTCATCATCAGTCGATACATAAATTTCGTCAATAATAGTACTATCTTTCTGGGCATACAAAATACTATGAACAATCAATGGAATACCATGCAAGGGTAAAATATTCTTATTCGGTAATCTTTTCGAACCACCTCGAGCGGGAATAATAGCTATATTTTTCATATCAAAAAGTAAGATTTAAAAACTCCGACAATCCGCAAACGGTTACATTGGGCGCAATTTCATAAGAAACGGGAGCTGGAATTATCACATACGTTTTTTGCGGTTTTATAACTTCCAAAGCACGGTAAAAACCTTTGGTCAATTTGGGTGCTGTCGAAGCTTTACATTCAATAGCAATGCGTTGATTCCCTTTTTCAAGAATTAAATCCATTTCATCGCCAGTGGCGGTGCGATAAAAATAATAATTCCAATCGGGTTTGTTTACAATAATATTTTCAACCACTACACCTTCCCAAGAAGAGCCAAATACAGGATTCCCTAATAAGGAATTGAAATCTGGAATGGACAATAATTGATGCAACAAGCCTGAATCCCTAACAAATACTTTTGGCGACTTAACCAATCGTTTCTTCACATTAGTTTCATACGGAAGTACCGTTCGCAAAATAAAAGTTTGCTCCAACAAATCGATATATCTTCGAATGGTAGGATGTGTCAAGCCTAATGATTCACCCAATTTGGAATAATTAATCAGCTGCCCTTGATTGTGGGCGCACATTACCAATAACCGCTTGAGTTGCAAAGCTGGAATTTGAAAACCCAATTGCGGAATATCACGTTCGATGAAAGTTTTGATAAAATTAGTGCGCCAAATTTCGCTAAACCCATCATTATCGGACAAATAACTATCCGGAAAACCACCTCGAAGCCAAAATGTATTCAAACAAAACCCTTCTAATTGATTCAATTCGTTTATGGTAAAAGGCGCTAAATACACCAACCCGATTCTACCCGCCAAGCTTTCAGAGGTTTGCTGAATCAAATCTCGAGAGGCAGAACCCAGCAAAATAAATTTTCCGTTTTGGCGATTTCTGTCCACCACGCTTCTCAAAACTGAAAATAATTGAGGCACCAATTGAATTTCGTCTAAGCATATTATTTTATCGGCATTGGATTCAAAGAAAAAACTGGGCTGATCTAATTTACTCAAATCTATATCGTACTGCAAGTCCAAAAACAAGGAATCGCCCCAATTTTGACACAATCGTTTTACCAAAGTCGATTTTCCGCACTGCCTAGGTCCCAAAACCGCAACAACCGGAAATATTTTAAGATACTGTTTTATAGTATCCTCTATCGTTCTTTGAATAAAATCGTGCATATTGTAAATTACATTTTCAATTTGCATCAAAATTACAAATAATAAGTCAAAAAAAACAATATTTTAGCGAATATTTGTGATATAAATGCACTTTTAAAAAAAAAATATTCTTTAAATTTAATATAATACATTTAAAATAAGCACTTTATATGGTATAAAATCAAAAAACGTGCAAATTGAAAATCTAATTTTCAATTTGCACGTTTTTTTAAATCGATATGCCTATTTGTCAGGCTGCCAATACAATTTGGTTTCTGGTAGTTGATTGTAGCTTTAGTGTTCTCTTTCCGTTATATGGTTGCTGCTTTTTTTTTTAAAATTCGTAACCATATACTAACAAACCAAAAATAATAGACATAAATATTTATTCTTTTACTTTCCATTTACAATCCATTTCCCACCAACTCTCTTCTACTTCTATATATTCACCATCTTTTAATACACCCCAACCTTTTGCAGCCAAATAATAATTTTCATCCAACAATTCTTTAAATCCTGACTCGCTATTATCTCCAAGTTCATATATGTTTTGATAACTATCTTTTGAAGTTTCACAAGTTATACTTCCTATTTTTTTATTTTTAATCCAATAAGATAACGTTTTAAGAACAGTCAAGTCATTACCTTGAATATCGGAACAATAAGTGTCAATAAAATCAATCTTTCTTTCATCCAAAAAATCAGAAAGTCTTACAGCTGGTACTTCTATAGTATATAACATTTTTATATCATTTGGCCAATTTTGTTTAAATTCACCTATAGATGACGAGCGACCATTATTGCTGCTAATATTAAACTTAATTACTCCATTATAATCAGTTACAGCAGCATTAATTATATGTACATTTCTATAGAATCTATACTTTTTTATTAAATTTTTGTACAATTCAGGATTAGCTTCAAATCCATAACAAAATTTATGTGAACTAATTAACTGATCAAAACTTGAGCCTTTATGTAAACCTAAATAGATTAATATTCTATTTTCTTTTGGTAAAAAACAGTGTTTTAAAGGTTGTAGTAATTTTAAATTGAGCGCATTCCAAATGCGGCATACTAATTTTTTCATTGTTAAATATTAAATTAATTTAGTTTTTTAGAAAATTTAAAGAAAAATATTCATTTTTCAGGCTTCCAATACAACTTAGTTTCCGGAAGTGCATTGTAGGTTTCATACTCTTTTTGAGTCAATCGGTTGCTGTTTTTTATAATTCGAGGTATATTCCCAACCAAATCTAACAACGCCAAACCTATGGCCAGCAAAGTTTTGAAATCACCTTGAAATACTTTGAGTTTGAATTGCATCCAAAGCGAATACGCCATTTTTCTGGGTATTTCGCGATAAGGGTAAAACAAGAAAAACAAATACCAACCCGAACGCAACGAACGACGCTGTCTTTCTATATAATCCTTGTGTTGTTTCCTCGCTTTGATATCGACCCGATGATGCACCAAAACCTCAGCCAAATAGTGAATTTCCCAATTCTTTTTGAATAATTGATAGGAAGCAAAATTTTCCTCGCCATAAAAAATAAACCAAGCTGGATAATCAGGAATATCACGCCAAGTCTGCATTCGCCAAACATGAGCACAGCCTACAAATCCTTGTACTTGATGCGGTTTTTCTGTTGAAATAATAGACCTCGGCTCTTCCAATCCCCAAAAAATGCGAAAACCAAGCAAGCCGCAATTCTTATTATCTTCAAAATAGTTGCGTATAGATTCTAACGGGTTTTCCGAAAGAAAATGTGCATCGTCATCAATAGAAATAGCAAACTCGGTGGTGACTAAACCCATCAATCGATTCCTGCTGTAAATCAAGCCCTGACTTTTGGGGTTCTGAATCAAACGGATTTCAGGATAATTGGTTTGTAAATACAGTGCTGTCCCATCAGTAGAGCCATCATCACAAATAAGGCAAACCACATTCTTATTGTCTAATAAATATTGAATTTTATCCAACGTAAAAGCCAAATCAGTTAGGCGGTTTTTGGTGGTGATGAGGATGGAGAAAGTGGGGTTTGACATTTTGGAAGATTGCTTTTACACTAGCCTTTTAGAATAGATTCTTTTACTAAAAACAGCTGAAATTGACGAACAGTTTTTATAAAAAAAGGAGCTAATTCTAGGGCTTCCTGATACAATTCTTGAAAAGCAACAGCCGAATATTCATGAACAGCTTGGTTTCTAAAACTTTTTAGAACCATCAATTGATCTACATTATCAATAACTCCCATTTTTTCTAACATATTCAAACGATCAATGAACATTAGTCCATCTTCTCCTTTCAATTTAAAATAAGCCTTTACTATTTGTTGAAAAAAAACATCTGAATTTCGGGTAAGCTTTATAATCAATGCGTCAAAAGCTTCTGTTTCCTCAAAAGCATAGTTACTTTTTATACCAATACTGGTACAATGTTCCAGCGATTTGGTTAATCCATTCATCGCTGTTTCAAAATTCGAAAACGATTCTATATAGGCTTCTAAAAATAATTTATTCATGGTCTAAAAGTGTAGCATAACTCATTATATATCTTTTAAAAGCAGTATCTTGGGATTTTTCAAAATTTACAATATCCATTTTTTGCTTGCCAAATTTTGAAAAGAACAATTGTTTCATTTTATACAAATCGCTATGATGAAGCTTATTTTCAGTCAAAACTAAAATATCTATATCGCCTCCTCGAAGGGTATCGTTTACCCTTGAACCAAACAAATAAACTTGGTTAAAAGGTGATTTCGATTTCCAATACTCATAAATAAATTTTTTTTGTTCTGTTGCTAATCTCATCGTAAATCGGTTTAAAACAGCTTAGATAAGCTACTATCTAGACAAAAATACTACTTAAAAAATGATTTTTTAGAAAATAGCATCTAAAATTAAATAAAATGGTAAAAAACCATCATAGAAAAAAACCACAAAAATGATGGTTAACCCGTAAATTGTTCAGGCGGTTTTTGGTGGTGATACCGATGGAGAAAGTGGCTTGTGTCATTGCCTAATTATTTTTTTATACGCTGTCGTTGTAGGATTCGTTTTCGACATACCCCTTTGGGTTTTCCAAAAAATTAATGATTTCAATCCCAGTTTTAGTTCTTGTTTGAGGGGCAACTTGGCTTGCCTTTTGTATTTAGCCAGAAGATATTCAAAATACATTGAGGGCGAATAACGCTTTTTTTTCAAAAAACATTTTCGTAAAACATCGGCTTCTAAATCGATGAGATACTGATTGAACTTTTTAGATTCAAAAAAACCAGAAGCATTGGCTATTTCTAATTTCTTTTGTATTTGTTTGAAAATCTTGAGGTCATTGAATGATAGAACTTCGGTTTTGCCAAATTGCCGCTCCAGAAATTCAAATTCACTATTATTCCATTGCACCTCTAAATACTGCAACAGTTGAAATTTTGTTGCAATGTCATTCTTTTTCTGCTCATCGGCTCTTTTTCGTGACACTTGATTGGAGTACAATCGGTATTCCAATAGCACTTCTTGTAGGTTGTGCAGCTTTCCTAAGGATAGTATTCGAACCCACATATCATAATCTTCGGCGGGTTCTTTGGAGGTGTCGTATTGAATTGAATATTGGTCTAGTACTTTTTTTCTAATCATTACTGATGGATGTGAAATACAATTCCCCCATAATAAACTTATTTTTATAGCCTCGTGATGTTCTGGAAGCGTAATTCGTTTGTCGTTGCCCATAATTTTATAAGTTGTACCACAAACCACCACCTCGGGATGAGTTTCTAAATAGGCTATTTGTTTAGCAAATCGCTCGGGATAGCTGATGTCGTCGCCGTCCATCCGAGCAATGTAATCCCCCTTGGCTAATTTTATTCCTGAATTCAAACTATTGGTATAGCCTGAATTTACTGGCTTTTGTATCAATTGAATCCGTGAATCTTCAATTTTTTGGATAATAGCAACCGTAGCATCTGTCGAAGCATCGTCAATAATCAAGAGTTCAAAATCAGTAAATGTTTGATTCAGGATACTTTCAACCGCCGTTTGTATGTACAATTCGCAATTGTACACGGGTAATATAACGGTGATTTTTGGAGTAGAAACCATAAAAATATTGAAATGTTTATTCTGTTTTAGAATTCAAAGCTATAAACTCAAATGTGTAAAAACTCGTTTCTGTATTTTAGAGCAAAACAAATTAAAGCCGTGTAAATACCGAAGCCATCGAACTGCCATTGGCTTTTTATTTTCTTCAACAATTTTACTAATTATTTCTAAAACTTGCTGGTGTTCTTCATTATGGGTCATTTTGGCGGGACTAAAAGGGGGTTGCTGAATCATATCAATTGCCGAATCCTCATTTTGATTTATTTCCAAAATTTTTTCAATCAAATCTTCTTCTGATTTAAATTGATTGTAATCTAAAAATCGCTGCGAATTAAAATCCCGGTCTACGAGTTTATTCCCCCAATAAATAGGAATACAATCTTTAAGAATAGGCTCCATTATTTTTTCGGTTGTATAACCATCTTGGTCACTATTTTCAAAGGAAATAACAAATTTATACTCCTTGATAAAGGCTGCTTTATCAGCCACTCTGCCTCCAACATTATTCAAAACACTTCCTCCTGAATCTACTAGTTTGTATTTTGACAAATGCTTGAAAAATTCAATTCTTTTGGCGCAATTTGGGTTTGAAACAACCATGCAACAAAACTTGGTTTTTCCCTTCCAAATTTGTGTTGCCTCTTCTCTTGTTTTTTTATATTCCAATTGGGGCAACATATTGTGATGGTCAATATATATAGAATACAGAGGCAATCTAAAATGCTTCTTATTTGAAATAAAATCAAAGCTAAAAGCAAAATCACAGGCTGAAAAATCAGGTCGTTTATTTTCACCCGTATAAAATATGCGAGTACATTTATAGTTCAAATAGTCGTGACCAAAACTAGAATAAAACAACAAATCTGGGTTTTCATCAATAACTAAATCATAATGAGAACTCAACAAATTATAAAAATAATTGTCCGTCTTGTCAAAATTAGGCCAAAAATCGGTAAAATTAATTTTAAGTTCTTTCATCCTATTACTTATTCAACATTCAAACAGAATATATTCCCATACAAATATCATCTCATTAACTTTTTTACGAATCGCAAAGGACGCAATATAGCTGTTCCGATTTTAAATTCCAGTTTATTTTTAACTTTTAAATACTCTCTTTTTTCTGATACAATGGAATCTAAAAAGTGATTAACCATATCTTCATAATGAGGCAAATATAAATCTTTATGTTTGGTGTAAATAAATGCCATATTATCTTTATACTGCCTATTCATTGTTGTTCTTCTAGAAACTAAATGTTGTCGATAAAAAAACAAAAACTCTTCAATAATCTTAACTTTCCAACCTAATTTACAAACACCAAGATAGAACTCCCAATCTTCATACCCATTCCTTGGATCAGTATCATACCCCCCTGATTTTTCCCAACATTCTCTTCTAAAAAGTGAAGACCCCATATGAAGTCCATTACCAAACAAAAAATCGGAAACAGAATGAGCTTTAGATTTAAATTCTTGCAAGGGTTTACCGTTTGTTAAATACCTTCTTCCCCAACTGCTTACAATTCCTATCTCTGCATTATTCACTAACACGGCCAAAGCCTTTTCTAGAAAAGTGGCTTCGTACTTATCATCGGCATCCAAAGTTAGAATAAATTCTGCCTTAGCATGTTCAATACCACAATTTCTGGCTCTACTCACACCTCCATTATTTTTATAAACATAAACAAAACGAGCATCTTTAGCTACCCATCCATTGGCAACTGCCTCAGTATGATCTGAACTTCCATCATTTACAATAATACATTCCCAATTAGTGTGTGTTTGATTATAGATACATTGTAATGCTTCGTCCAAGAATTGGGCTTGGTTATAACAGGGAACAACTATAGAGACAAATGATTTCATATGTATTTATATCTTTCTATAAGCATAAATGATACCTGTAATAGGGGTTAAAGTCCTTGAAAAATAGTCAAATCCCGATGTATTCAGTATTTCAGTTAGACGTTCAGAGCCTTTGTCATGCCATTCGAGCATAAACACATCTACTTTATGGATCACTCCAGATTCAAAAATATTTTCAAAAATTTCATATTCAGCGCCTTCACAATCCATCTTGACAATGATTTTCTTGTCTTTATTTTCATCGATGATTTTAGTAAACTCTTGGGATGCCTCCCTGATTTGAACTTGTATTTCCGTAACATTTTGATTATCCATATAACTTGGACTCAATGTCCCACGAATTCCTGTATTGCCTTTAACGAGCTTATTGAAGATAAAAGTTTCCTTTCTGTCATTTTTTCCGAGTCCAAAATTTTGGAAGCTATGCACTTTATGTCTTTTCTTGTTTAACGACAAATTATACTTTGCTTGGTCAAAAGTGTCGTTTACAGGCTCGAAAGCATATATTTTATCAACATAGTCTAAGGTAGAGAAATACAGCGAGGATATGCCAATATTAGCACCAATGTCAATGATAACCGCTTTTGAATTGGAGCTAAAATTATAATCTCCCTCACAAAACACCTCATGTAGGATAAAAAACTCATCGTAACTTTCGACATAAAATGTCAAATTTGAAAAACTAACCAAAAAGCCATCCTTATGACTCTCTATTTTTAGATTTTCAAATTTGTTGTCTAAAGCTAAAATATACTTTCTTGAACTAAAAAGTAATTCAAAATTATTCTTGACGTTGAACTTCTTTAAATAATTAATTTCCTTTTCGTTTATCTTTCTTTTATTTTCTATCCTAAAACCTAATTTATTAATTAGTAAGTGGACTATTTTTTTCATATGTAGATAATATTTTTTTTAAGGAATATGTAATTCGCATATATCTTTATAGGTATTTGCATCACATTCCCGTTATGCTCATTTCATATCCTATTTTTATTAAAATCTTTGTCAATCTAGTTCTGCAACTTTATTCTATAAATCTAATAACGCATTCAAGAATCTCTTATGAATGGCCACTTGAGTCAAACAAAACAGCATCTAACAGTTTTTTAAAATTTTCCTCACTAAAATAATCCCCAAAAGGAAATACTGCTGCATCAGAATTCAATCGATCAACTATCAAGATTTCCAGTTTTTGTTTTATTTCTTCCTTATCATTGCAATTGGCAATATATTTAGGGTCCGTAATTATCCTTTGCATTTCACTTCTTTCAGGAGAAATGGAGAGAATTGGTTTCTGCGTTGCTGCCAGAAAGGGTGCTTTACCAACCAAAACATTACAATACAAAGGGCCATTCTCCAAAATGATGTTAATATCGGCTTGATGCATTTGCTCATTACAAGAATCAGAAAAACTGGCAAAATCCAAGATTTTAATGTTGGAACATTTTGAATATTTGACTACCAATTTCTTCTTATCTATCCCTTTTAATCGCAAAACAAACTCCGTATTTTCAATGTACAGCAGATTATTTTCTAACAATTCTTGATAAGCGTCTAAAAGAATTTCCACATTTCTACCAAACTGAATCGCCCCTTGATAAGAAATCATGATTTTTTTATTCTTTTTATAAACATTTTCCATCTTCGATAAATCAAAAACACTCTCGTCGTATTGATGGGGCAAATTGTAAAATTTCTTTCTCGAACCATATAAATATTGCAAATCTTCAGACAAAATTTCAGTAGCCATACAAGATTTTGCTTGATTGACCACTTCAAACATTTCCTTTACTTTAAAAAGCTCTAAATTTGTCAATGGACTGATTGAACCTGTACACCAAAATGTAGGATAAGGCTCATTGAAAGTAATAATAGATTTTTTAAGGATGGATAAATCTTTAGCGCCCAAGATGGTTTCACAATCCAATCCTGCACTTCGAATAAAAATATGGTCGTATTGCTGATAGTCAATCTTCGTAATATAGGATCCGAATACTTTGTGAATGTTATTTCTAATCAATGAAACATGAAAAAAACGCCAATAAAATTTATTGAACAACTTGGTATAAAAAGGAATTTTCAAATCTAAAACATACGTCTTAATAGAATTAACTGGCAATAAATCCAGACAGTCTTCACTTTCACTTTGCTTTAAATACACTACGTCAATAATCGATTGGGGATAGGCTTTTCTTAATTTTGCCAAAAAAGAACGGGATATAATCCCTTGACTGGTCCCCCAAACTCTTAAATCCTGTTCAATTACTAAAAATTTCATTATAATCTATTTGTTTTGAATATGCAATCATTCAATTTGCTTATGAAAATTCGAAATAGTTTGAAGCTAAAAATACCATTTATAACTTCAAAACCGCAACCAAAATTAGGCATTCTTTTTATTTTCTAACCAAGTTTCTTCTAGTTTAATAATTTTAAAGTCTCAAGAATTAGTTAAATTTACGACTTATACTTTTAAAAATTTTTTGAAGATTTATTATTACAGTTAAAATTCTTGAATTCTGATACGGTAATAATTGTTCCAATAAACGAAAGTCTGTCATCAAATTTGGCAGTAACTCGTTTTCTATTCTTTGATACTCTTGTCCCCAAGTACTTGTTTGTGAAATTCCATTCAATTGAAAAATCGCAATTGGAGTCGTATAACTTTTTGAAGTTGTAGTGGAGTTTAGAAAACTACGAATCCAAAACTCATGATCGCCGGCAATCATATAGCTTTCATTGTAAAGTCCAACTTTTTGGAATAAACTTCGTTTTATATATGTACTTTGGTGTTTAAACCCCTTTTTGTACACATAAAATAATGTGGGATTTTCGATATGGGTTCTTCTTCCGGTAATCGCATTGTCTTTTTCTAAAAAACAGTCAAAAGCAACAATATCTTCTTTTAATTTTTCGCTACAAATTTTCAAAATAGTGGCATCGTCAACTAGTACATCCCCACTATTCATAAACAATAAATAGTCCCCAATAGCACTATTTATTCCTTTATTCATCGCATTATAAATCCCTTTATCAGGTTCACTAACCCAATAAGTCAATTGATCTTGATATTTTAGGATTACTTCTTTACTTCCATCAGTAGAATTACCATCTATGACAATATATTCAAAATCGGAATAGGTCTGATTTAATACCGACACAATGGTTTTTTCTAAACCAATAGCATCGTTATAATTTACCGTTATGATGGATATTTTAGGCACAGTTACTTCTTTATATTTTTTAAATTCATAGAATATCCAAATTTTTCTATAATAGGCTTGTAGAATTTTAAATCATATTTCCACCAAGCATGACTTCCAAATGGCAATTGATTATTATTCAAATTATATAATTTTTTTGGTTGCATTTCAAACGAAAAAGAAGCAGCAAGTGGTGCATCAGGAATAGTAAATCCCTTAATTCTTTTACCAGCTAAACAAAACATTTTATCTTCATTGTCCAATCGGTTTCTATGCAAATTTTTAAATGAATAAGATCTATAATATTGCTTAAATGCGTCAAGCCAATATAATGTAACTTTTGTTTTTTTACATTGCAAAATAAATTCTTTGAAACTTCTTATTTTTTTTCTGCTTTTTAAAACCCTAATGCTGTCTTTAATATTTCGCAATGAGAACCCTCCGTTACCCACTCCAAAAAATTCATTTACGGAATCATCATTTGAATTACCAAGAAACCATGGAGCACCTACATAAGAGTATCCTTTGTTTACCCAAAACATCAATTCATCCTTGAATACAAAACTATCTAATTGATAAATTAAAATATAATTATAATTAATAAAATGAGAATAAAACCAAACTGATAACATCATTTGATTATAAGTAATTAAAGACTCAAAATTATCATCATCAAAAAAAAGAAATTTAGCCTTATTAGAGTAATCCTGATGAAATGAACCCAACTCCATTTTTTTTGGACAAATAAAAACAATCGGGTAATTCCCTAAAACAGCAAAACATTGTTGCAATGAAATGGTTTCAAATGGAGACATTTCGTTTTTATAAACCGGAATCACTATGGCAACTGTTGACATTATCTTTTTACGATTTTATTTTAAAAAAGTTGGAAACCTAAAAGTACTTTGAAAAGATTTTCACTTTGAGTACATTTTTTAATATTTTTTTTGACATTTTCAATACCCCTAATTTATACAAACTTTTTTTTATCATATTTCCAACCCTATATCTATTCGATTTTTGAATATTAATAAGACTAAATTTTAAATAACTCGTATAATTAATATACCTAACAAATAAAATTTCAGACAATTTATTAAATTCTTCTTCTGAAAGAATTAATCTAAAAATATTATGTGCTTTAATTATATCCTGTGTCATATCTTTATGAGTTAGACCATCAATATTTATCCTATATAATGCTAATACTTCATTAATATGAACAGCTTTACAATCTTTATAAAACAAACTTACCCACATAATCCAGTCTTCTTTTGCCCCTAACTCTTCAGGAAATTTAAAATTTTGAAATAATGTTTTTTCAAATAAACCACAATGAATTGGTATTGTAAAAGTATCATCCCATTTATAAAGTATGCTGTCAAAATTAAAGAATTCGTCTTTTAAGATTCCAGAATTAAGCATAGGCTCTTCAACTTTATTAATAAACCTTCTAAAATTAGATATTGCTATTTTTACATTATTATCAAATGCTTCCTGAAGCATATTTATCGATAATTCTAATTTGGTATTAGCAATCCAATCATCCGAATCCAAAAACTGGATATACTCCCCTTTTACTGCTTCTAAACCCGCATTCCTAGCACTACTCAACCCGCCATTTTCTTTTTTCAAACAAACAAATCGACTGTCTTTTGATACCCATCTTTGGGCCACCTCTTCCGTATGGTCTGTACTGCCGTCATTGACGATGATGCATTCCCAATCAATGTAGGTCTGGTCTAAAACCGATTGCAAAGCCTCATCCAAAAATTGAGCTTGGTTATAGCAGGGAACGATGATGGAGACTTTAGGCATTTAACAAATGATTTAAAAACTTCTTGGTTATTTTCGTTCCAAGAAAATAGTTGATAATTTTATAAAAAGGGGCATAGAATCGCTTATCCAAATAACGACAATTTTCATTTATAACAAAATAAAAATCTGATTTTGTATAAATTCTTCCATTATACTGTTTTCTGAATACTTTCTTTATAGCGCTTAAAAGTATTGGTTTTGCTTCAGAATTATTTTGTAGCAAATCAAAAAAGACCTCAGGGAGTTGTTTATTGGCTAATTTATCTTGACTAGTAGAAGATTCTCCGTGAACTCTATAAGAAGCTAATATTTTACCAGAACCGTAAAAAACGAAACCACTAATTAACATCTTTAACCACAAATGATAGTCTTCGGCAAGAGGAATTTCTTTTTTTTCAGTAAAGCCATTAACAAATTTTATCCTTTCCTTTTTAACTAATACAGTAAGGGTAGGAATTCTATTGCCATCAAGAAAATGTTTCAATGCTTCCTCACCTCTAAAAATTTGGTTAAGAGTATTCATCTTTCTACTTCTATCGAAAACATTATCATTATTAAAAATATAAGAATCTGAAAAAACTAAATCTACATTTTCCTCTTTGATTTCTTGCAATTGAATTTCTAATTTTTCTGGTAACCATAAATCATCAGCATCCAAAAATGCTATATACGAACCACTTGCTTTAGTGATTCCTAAATTTCTTGCTTTACCTTGTTTTCCGTTTTCTTGGTAAAAACTCTTTATACGACCCTCTTGATTGCTATTGTTTGCTATTATGGATGAAGTTGCATCAGTAGAACCATCATCAACAATAATCAATTCCCAGTCAGTATATGTTTGTGCAATTACAGAATTGATAGCCTCCTGAATGTAATTCGAAGCATTGTAAGCAGGCATAATGACCGAAACTACTGGTGCATTTATAATTTTATCCATTCTTCAGGCAATAATGTTTGAGTGTTCAAATCTTTTGTTTCAAACCATTTTTTTGGTGCAATTACTGTTTTATCAGAATTTATATTCAACCAAGCTGACCACCAACTAAATGAACTATTGGCAATGATATTATGATGGCAAGAACTCATCAACAGCATATCTTTCCAACTATCTTCTCCTTTATTATGTTCAACAACTATTTTTGGATAAGGCAAATCATTAAATTGTTCTTTGACCCAATCGCTATCGTCCGAGAAGAACACTAAAGTAAAATCTTTGTTTTTTGAAGCCATTAGTTTTATAGCTTCCAAATAATAGTCTAAACCACAACTTCCGTGATATTCTGCAGTCATTTTATCATTCACATAATCACCTCTTCTAATGTGAATTGCAATTGAATTGAAGTTCTTAATTTTTATTAGTAATTCTTTATTAATTTCGTCTAATGTATCAACAGGAAAAGAAAATAGTTCCCTTATAAAATTCTCATAACCTATAAGGTATTTACAACTCTGAAAATATCCTTTTAGATAAACAGGAGATTTAATTGACAAAGCATCCGTTTGAAAACCAAACGAAGGTTCATTATATATTTTAGGATAATTTAAACCTATTTTTTTTTTTGCCTTATTTATTTTAGATAAATGATGGAACGAAATAACATCTGATTCTGAAACCCTATCATACTGATTATCAAAAATGAACAATTCAAATTTTCTAGGTGTAAATCCAGGAGTTTTTTCAACCCGTTCAAAGATACTACCCTCTATTACAACCTTTGTTTTATTCTTTTGGGCAAGAATACTTGCAAATGCATATTGAAACATTTGATTGCCTAGACCTCCTTGTAATTTTATAATCAGCATTATATATCTTTTCGCTCGGCCAAATAATTTGTAGTAGTAAAGGCCTCGTACATCTCTCTATAATTATTGATTTTATGTAAACCATCTTTTACAATTCGATAGATATAAAAATCTTTACTTAATAAATAATAAAAGTCTTGAAAGTAGGTTCTGGAATCTATGTTGCAGCCTCCAAATTCAAATTGTATAAAATCTATTTTATGGCTATTTAGCATTTTTACAGCACCATTTAAAACACTTAATTCGTGACCCTCAACATCAAGTTTTAAAAAATTAATATGAACAATATTATTTTCTTCACAAAATGAATCGATAGTCTTGATTTCAATTTCTTCCTTTAAATCCATTTTAATATTAAAATGATCTAATCTTCTTTCGTAAACACTTGCCAAACCAGATTCTTCTTGGTTGTAATAAAGTGTTAAAAAAGTGTTTGAATTTCCAAATCCAAAATTATACAAATTTGTTTTTTTAATATGACTTGTGTTTATACTTAACTTGTTAAATGTTTTTTTTGAAGGTTCAAATGAAAGAATTTTTGAATGTTCACTAAACACTTCATTTAACAAAATCGTATATAACCCAATATTTGAGCCAACATCAAAAATCACTAATTGATTCGATTTTTTCAACTTATTTTTTATATAAAACAAGGCGTTTTTTTCACCAGAAGTATCTGTTTCAGAACCTCCTCCAATATTCATGCCATGCAAAGAGATGGAATAAAAACTTTCAAACAAATTTTGATATTGTTTTTGACCAATTCTTTTTTTTAAAATTGTTTTAGTAAGTTTTATAATAAATCTTTCAATAAATCTTTTAAGTCTCATCAGAAGTTTTTATTTGGATAATAATTAAATTAAAAATAGTTTACTTTATTTTTTTAAATAAAATTGAAGTCGTCTGTTAAAAAGTGAGATGATTTTGTAATATTTTTTATTTAAATAAAACTGATCCCCAACCTGACAATCAATTTCTGATTTCACCAGATTAAATCCATTTGAATCCATGAAGTTTTCAATATCCTTCCTCAAAGGTTGATTTTTGTATAGTTCAATATCTGCAACTTCCAACCAAATTGCTTTAGTTTCTTTAATAAAATCATTAGCTCCTGTTAAAACTTTTAATTCCGCTCCTTGAACATCCATATGAATAAAATCTACATTATTAATTTTATTATTAGCCAAAAATGAATTCAATGTAATTGTTTTAACATTAATTGTGTCATTAAAATTAAGCCATTTGTGGGGATTAAATTCTGGAGTAAGAAGAGAACTAGATTTGTTCCCAAAATCCCAGTCCAAATCCTTGGGTTGATTTTCTGGATGACCAGATGAAACATAAAATTGAGAAATCCCTTCTTCATCAGAAACTGCAAATGGGATAAGTGCCACATTTTCAACTTTATATTTTATTATGTTTTCCGCAACGAGTTTTTGATTATCAGGCAATGGCTCAAAAACATAGATAGAAGAAAAAGGAAAAATTCTAGAATATCGGATAGACTCTTCACCTTCACAACCACCAATATCTAAAATAGTCAATTTATCATTCTTCTTAAATAATTTTAAAAGATCTTTTTTTAATGGTGAATCGGTTAAAATATAATTATCCCTGTTGTAAATAGTCATACTTAGTAAATTTGTTCAATTTTTGTTTTCATTTGATCAACTATTAATCCACTTTTATTATTGACAATAGACTCCTCTTGTTCATAAACTACATCGGAGATAGTTAAAACAATGTCTTTATCTATATAATCAATCGACTCTGAACCTCTTGAAATCCCTACAATCAATTTATATTGCCCACTATTAAATTTAATTTTTTCTTCTGTAAATGAGGCAAAATAATTCCCTGGATCATAATCAGTGGGCATCGCCCAAGAGGTTCTGATAGGTGTATCTATCATATCTGCCATTCCAAGTCCAATAACTAAATTTTTTGTTTTTTCACTTACCGTGAAATGAATTTTAACTCTCCAAGGTTTACCTATTGGTATTTCATTCATTAAATTCCCATAACTATCTTCAATAGTTAACTTGGTGGCATAAGCTAATTTTGATCCAGACAATTTAGTATTAAATACATATTCAGAATCATTTAAAACAGACTGGCTCAAATAGAAGTTTATAACATCCTCTGTCTTTCCTTCCATAATAAATTTTCCGTTCTGTAACAAAATACATTTGGTACATAACTTTTGAATTGCCGCCATATTATGACTCACAAATAAAACTGTTCTCCCTCCTTGTTTGGAAATATCCTGCATCTTGCCAATGGCTTTTTTCTGGAACTCGGCATCGCCCACAGCAAGAACCTCATCGATCACCAAAATCTCTGGTTCCAGAAAAGCAGCAACAGCAAAAGCCAATCGTACCGTCATTCCGCTGCTGTAGCGTTTTACAGGTGTGTCAATGTAGCGTTGGCAACCCGAGAATTCAATTATTTCGTCTAGCTTGGAGTCAATTTCTTTTTTGGTCATTCCCAAAATGGCTCCGTTCAGGAAGATGTTTTCACGTCCCGTCATTTCTCCATTAAATCCTGTTCCTACTTCGAGCAAAGAAGCAATACGCCCTCTACATTTGATACTCCCAGTGGTAGGTGCAGTAACCTTAGATAATATTTTCAGCAAGGTCGATTTTCCCGCTCCGTTCTTGCCTATAATACCCAATACTTCGCCTCGTTTTACTTCAAAATTGATGTCTTGCAGTGCCCAAACATAATCGCTTTCGCCTTTGGTACTTCGGTCATTGGTATCACCAATCTTGAGGTATGGATCTTCTTTGCCCCGCAACTGATGCCACCAACGATTCAGGTCGTGACTGAGCGTGCCAGTCCCCACCTGCCCAAGGCGGTATTGTTTAGAGATGTTTTCGGCTTTGAGGATAATGTCTTTCAAGGGTAGAAGTGGGAGATTAGAAGTTAGAAGTTGGGAGTTAGAAGTTGTTTAAGAGTTTAATATTAGGAATTGAAAGTGCCATTGAAAGTGTTTTTTCTCAGTGAAACAATTAACCGATTAAACTATATACTTAAGGTTTTATTCTTACGATTTTATCTTCTTTAAGAATCACTAATTCACTATTCATTTTCTTTTTGAATTCAATCAGCTTTTCATAAACTTTATCCATTCCTTCAATTATTTTAGTTTGATTGGGCGTTCTTTTATACGTACTCATGGTATTGTTTTTTTAATTTATTGAATTTCAATTCATTCACAATAGTAATTTCCGATTCTAAGGTTTTCTCTGCAATTAATTCTGGTTTTCCTCCTGAATTATCATAAATCAGTACTTCATCAACCACCGAAAGATAAATTGCAAAGAGATTCCTTATTCCGTTTATATATCTTCGCCTTATAACTTCTGTTTCAATATTGTGACCCCCTTCATTCACTCTTGTTTTGACCCTTTCAATAGCTAAATCCACATTTTGCAACCAAAAAAATAATAAAGTTACAGTATAATTTTTCTTTTGAGCAACTATCACTTTAGATTTATAACTTTTGGTAGCTAAAGTAGTTTCAAAAGCAAAATTCTTATTAATTTCTAGGAGTTCATTTATCCTATTAATCATTATTCGCCCCGCTTCAAAGGAAACTTTTTCGGGCTGAAAGGGAGACAATCCTTTTGCAATCTCATCAGCATTTACAAATTCTTTGCAATTTAAAATTTCTGGCAATATAGTGAAAGAGGCCGTTGTCTTTCCTGCTCCATTACATCCTGCAATTATGTAAAGATTTTTATTCATTGTGACAAAGATAACAAAATCTTTTTTTTTATAAATGGTATGGTGCCAGAGCTATTTTCGGCTTTGAGGATAATATCTTTCAAGGGTAGAAGTGGGAGGTTAGAAGTTAGAAGTTGGGAGTTAGAAGTTGGGAGTTAGAGGTTGTTTAAGAGTTTAAAGGTTTAATGTTAGGGATTGATATTTAATTTTTTGATTCTCGTTTAGATTATGTGATTAACCATTTTAAACTTTAAACATTTCACCACAACGTACAAAGTTATTTATTTTTCTCAAATGAACTAATATGTGATTAGATGGTTTGCTGTTTTTTAATGGAAAGTAGGGTTTTACATTTTTAATTAATAGGTTAATAGAAAACTTCGTAAATCGGTAGCTAGTATTCCCTCATTTGTATTGCCATCAAATTTATCAAGGGTTATGACCACTTTTGGGAAATTATCATTAATCTTTTTTAAATTACCAAATTCTCTTTCCATTGTTTGGGGTTCGTTAATGGATAATGCCACTTGCACATACAGTTTTTCGCCTGCACGTTGGGCAACAAAATCAATTTCTAAAGCCCCTAAATTGCCTACCTGAACCTGATAGCCTCGAAATAGTAAATGATTATACACCACATTCTCCATGATTTTAGCCCGGTCTTCCAGACGATATCCCCACAAAGAATTGCGAATACCCAGATTCTCAAAATAATATTTTTCTCCTGTTTCAAAAATTCGCTTTCCTATTAAATCGTATCTACTGACTCGGTGTATCAAAAAAGCATTGACCAAATAGTCACTATAGGTTTGCACCTGATTAGAAGCCATATTGATATGCTGGGATTTTAAGAAATCACTGATTTTTTTTGCCGAAAAAAGACTCCCTATATTGCTAGCCAAAAACAAAACCAATTGTTCTAAGAACAAAACATTACGAATAGGAAACCGATTTATTATGTCCCGATACACAATGGTGTTGTAAATATTTTTGAGATATTCAAAAACTACAGCCTCCTCTAATACTAAATTTTTCAAATAAGGAAGTCCACCGTATTTGAAGTACATTTCCAACGTTTGCACACTCTCTTTCAAAGAATGAAAAACTAAAAACTCGGGATAAGACAAACTATACACCACAATTTCGATAGCTCTACCACTCAAATATCCCGCAATATCTCCTGACAATAAATTGGCATTGCTACCTGTACAATACAAATCTAAATCGTCGTGAAGCAACAAAGAACGCAAAGCGGTTTCAAAATTTTCAATATCTTGAATCTCGTCTATAAAAACATAGGTCATAGCGGAATTTGACTTTTGCTGCAAAACATAATCGTGTAAATCTTGGGCTGTTTTTAGTGCAGAAAAAGCAATATCTTCTTTATTCACATAAACAATGGCTGCTTGACTATCTTGCTCCAATAAATAATTCATAATTTGAAACAACAAATAGCTCTTTCCCACACGGCGTTGCCCTGTAAAAACCTTTATCAAATTCTTGCCAATATAAGGAAGCACCCTCTTGATGTAGTCCTCTCTTTTTACAATAGTACTTGGTATTTTAAAAGGCATTAGTTTTCGTTACGTTTAAATTATTTACAAATATAATAAAAGTTTTAAATATATATTAAATTTTATTGATATTAAAAAAAGATTAAAGTATGTCTAAAACTTTATGTTTATTACTGGAAAGGAAGCTGGGAGTTGGGAGTAATTGTTAAAAAGTTCAATGTTAGGGTTTGAAATTGATATTGATATTGATTTTTTTCTCAGTTAAACGATTATCCTTTACTACTGACAAACAACAAACCCTTCATACACCCCCTTCGGGGGCTGGGGGGACTAAACCGTATCAATAAAACTCTTCTCGGTCTTGTTAAAAACTAGTAAACCTACAAAAAACACAATAACGGTAATGCAAACGGTATAAACCAATCCCCAAACAGAAACCATTCCGACTCCTAAGAGGATATAACGGGTCGTTTCTATAATATAAGCCAAGGGGTTGTACTGCACCAACCAAGCGTAGTCGGGCATTTTGTCTCCTATCAAAGCCATAGGATACATCACTGCCGAAAGGTACATTAGTAATTGTACACCAAAACTAATTAAATAGCTCAAATCCCTATATTTAGTGACCATAGAAGAAATCAACATCCCTAAACCCAATCCGAGTATGCCCATCAAAAGGATTAAAAAAGGAAAAAATAAAACGTGTACATTTAGGCTCAAAGGAGCGCCTTGGATAAAATAGAAAAGGTAAAAAGCAACAAAAATAAAAAATTGAATGCCAAATTTGATTAAATTGGAGATTACGACGGACAATGGTGTAATGATTCTAGGAAAGTAAACCTTTCCAAAAATACTAGCATTAGCTTTGAACGTATCAGAAGTGCCACTGAGACAGGCTGTAAAATAATTCCAGACCATAATACCCGCCAAATTGAATAAAAAAGGGGGAATGGTTCCCGTATCGATTCCCGCTACTGTATTAAAAATAATAGTAAAAGTCACCGAGGTAAACAAAGGCTGAATTAAATACCACAATGGTCCCAATACGGTTTGTTTGTAAACCGTCACCACGTCTCGTTTGACGAATAGCATCAGCAAATCGCGATATTGCCAAACTTCTTTGAGATTGAGCGTGAAAAACTTATTCTTGGGTGTTATTTCAAACAACCACTCTTTTTCGATATTTTCTGTACTGTTCATGGGTAAGTATAAATTCAATCTATGGAACAAAAAAGGAATTCTTATCACCATCAAAACCTATAATCCCTAGCACTGTTCGAAAGCAAATATAATACTTTATAGATTAGAAGTAAAGTAAGGCATTCGCTTTTACAATAAAATCCAGCTGTAAAGAATAAATGCCACAGATTATAAACAATAAAAATTGGTTTTAACACTATAGTTTTAAGAGTTTTTAAACCCAAGTATCCATTTCATAAATTGATTTCTCTTTAAAATCTGTGAATCTGTGGCTTACTTTTTAAAAGCGAATGCTATGAAGTAAAGGACAAAAAATGGATCTATGAAAATTAAGATACAATACAACCCACTTCACCATTTAGGGGGTCAACTTATTTTGAAATTGCCATAGATATTGATATTGCCTTTTTTTTCTGAATTAACCGATTAACCAGTTATACCATTTTGAAATTGCCATTGCCATTGCCATTGATGTTGCTGTTTTTTTGTTTCTATTAAACTTTAAACATTTAAACTCTAACCAAAAAACAAATTTAAACTCAAAAACAATAAACCACAAACAACAAACCATAATCAACATTTTTCGTAACTTTACAAAATGCTATCATTTTTCAAATCAAAACCGCTTCTTAAAGATCTAATTCCTGATAATTATATCGATATTCATTCCCATCTTTTACCCGGAATTGACGATGGTGCCCAAACGTTTGAGGATAGCTTGCACCTCATAAATGCGCTTCAAGGACTTGGAACTACACAAATCATTACCACTCCTCATATCTTCCAAAACTTTTGGGAAAACAACAGCCAAAATATTAAAGCAAATGAAGAAGTGACTCGTAAGGAATTGAATAAAAACAACATTCACATTCCTTTTCGCGCTGCTGCAGAATATATGATGGACGATTCTTTTGTAAAGCTATTTCAATCAGTGGAATTGTTAACACTCAAAGACAATTATGTTTTAGTCGAAATGTCCTATATCAATGCACCGATTCAGTTGTATTCTATTCTGTTTGATTTGCAAGTAGCGGGCTATATTCCCGTTTTGGCTCACCCGGAACGGTATGTATTTTATCACAATAATTTTGAAGAATATAAAAAACTAATCAATGCAGGCTGTCTTTTGCAATTGAACCTACTGTCTGTAGTAGGATATTATGGCGAAGGAATTGCTAAAATTGCAGAAAAATTACTCCAAAAAGGAATGTATAGCTTCGTAGGCTCTGATGTGCATCACAACAATCATATGGCAGCATTCCAACAAAAAATTAGGATAAAAGAGACAATACCTCTAAAAGAGGTGATTGCCAACAATCAGTTTTTTAGAATAGATTAAAAAAAAATCCAAATCCCAATTTAAATAGAAAGAATCAATTATTGTCGTATTTAAACAGTTACACATTTAATCTTACCATATAAGGCATATAAGTTCACATAAGCGATTCAATCAAAAACTTAAATGTTCCTATATGCCTTATATGGTAAAAAAAAAGACACTATTTTGTTCTCATTACTTACATTGGAATTTGGATTTTTTGTATTGATTTTAAATTATTATTTATCCAATACCTGAAAAGTAGAATTCATACTGATAAATTCAGGCACTATCTTTTTCATTTTAGCAACAATATCATCATTGTCAAAGAAGGCTGCAATACCTATAAGTTCTTCAATACTGACGTGCAAGTCTGAAAATTCATCTTGAATTTCCTGAGCAATCATGATTTTATCGTGATAGGTAGGTAACGTTTTAGAGGTATCGTTGAGTAACTCTTCGTATAATTTTTCGCCAGGTCGCAACCCTACAATTTTAATTTTGACATCTCGATCTGGAACATAACCCGCCAACTTAATCATCTTTTTGGCCAAATCGATAATCTTAACTGGTTTTCCCATATCAAAAATATAAATCTCACCTCCATTACCCATAGAACCCGCTTCTAAAACCAATTGGCAAGCCTCAGGTATGGTCATAAAATACCGAATAATATCGGGATGCGTAATGGTAATAGGACCGCCTTCGGCAATTTGTTTCGAAAATAAAGGTACCACTGAACCATTAGACCCTAAAACATTTCCAAATCGTGTCGTTATAAATTTAGTGGAATATAACTTTTTATTTTCTTGGCATTTTAAGTGAAGCGATTGTACATATTTTTCGGCAATTCTTTTACTGGCACCCATAACATTACTAGGGTTAACCGCCTTATCAGTAGAAATCATCACAAATTTCTCTACACCATACTCACAAGATAAATCAGCAAGATTCTTAGTTCCATTCACATTGGTAAGAATAGCCTGGGAGGGATTACATTCCATCAAAGGCACGTGTTTATAGGCCGCAGCATGGTAAACCATATCAGGTTTATACAATTTAAAAACCCTTTCTATAGCGGTTCTATCCCGAACGTCAGCAATTATCGAATGAATAATAACATTTTCTTTTAAGGCCTCAACCTCAAGACCTATATGATGCAATGGCGTTTCTGCCTGATCCATTATAATTACTTTTCTGGGCTGAAAACTCAATACCTGCCTTACAATTTCACTTCCTATTGACCCTGCGGCTCCCGTTATCAAAATAGTTTTACCTTTCAACTGTTTTGAAATCGATATCGTATCCAATACAATAGGATCTCTTTCGAGTAAATCCTCAATTTCAATGTTTTTAACTTTTTGGGAAATCTCTTTTTGATTTTCCCAGTCTAAAATGGTAGGTATTGAAAATACTTTAAAATTGAATTCTATACATTGATCTATGATGGCAATTTGTTCTTCTTTAGACAAACTTTTGTCAGCGATTACTAGGCCTTCGGCACCAACAGATCGCAATAAAGAAGGGAGTTTTTTTCGGAGAATTAAAATGGGTAAATCCAACATTCGCTTCGAAGCGTTTTGATTGTTTTTATCAACAAATCCTATAATTTTAAAACGCGATGGGGTTTCAAATTTTAAAGCATTGGCAATGGAGATAGCATTCGCATCAGTACCATAAATAATAGTTTTGATTAATTTAGCATTGTTCTTTTCAACAAAATAAAGCTCAAAAGTTTGCTTAACAACGACGCGATACAAAAACAACCCACAAAAAGAAAGTACTATATTGATAAAAAAAGCAGTGTTCAAAAATGCTTTTTGGCGAAAGTACAATTCAAACAAAAAATTAAAAAAAAGGAAGAAAACCAATACAGCAGTTTGAGAAAATAAAAGCTTAACAGCATCTATATAAGAGGAATGCCTGATTATTCCGGCATAAGTTCTAAACAACCAAAAGAAAAATATATTGACCCCAAACAAAAAACATACAAATACAAAAGAATGAGAAGTTACTATATAATCAAGTCCTGTTCCTTCAAAAATTAAAAAGGTAAAAAAGAAAGATAGAAGTAATACTGAAAAATCAATTAATACAATAATCCATCTTGGTAAATAACTCAAATTATGAATGTTGAACCTGATATTATCTTTTGAAAAGTAACTCTTAGTACTATCTATTCCCATCTTAAATAAAGTATTTTTTATTTTTTCGTTGGCATCAATCGCATTTTAACAATCTACTATTTTTATAAGCTGCTTCGAAAAAAAATTGGTCAATCAAACAACCAACTAATTAAACGAATTTCAGCCTAACTCAATTCACATATTAATGTTAAACAAAACAAAAATACAAATTAATCCAATAGGTTTTTAAATTATTAGACAAAAGGATTAAAAGGCAGATGAACTACGCACTCCAAAATGGAGCAGAATAACCCCCCTAGAATAATTTAATTTATATTTTTTTTTAAACCCTGAAGCACCATTCCAATGCGCTAGAATTTGGTAAATAATTTTCCATCAATAGCCCCATTTAGCCTCTTAATAGACTGATAATCGAACGAAATGATTCTACGCGAGACTTTTATAACTTGAATATTTGCAAAAAACACAATTAGATATGATTATAAATGGGATTTCTTTAAATTTCCTAATACAATCATCAGCAAAAAGTGGAAATGATTCAGCAAAGTATTAACAATCTTTCACAAAAAAGTTTCAACTTTTATTAAAAAAGTCAAACTTGGTATTTTGTTAACTTTTCTGCTTATCTGGCTAGTATTATTTCTTTTTTGACTTTTTCCTTTTATCCTCTTTTTTCTTTTTATATAAATACTTTTGGTTTGAATACCTAAAAACAAACAACAAATACTGTCAATAAAGAAGACGGAACTGAGTCCATTCAAACTGTTTTGATGTAGTTTTTAAAAGTATAGTTTCTGTAAAATCTCAGTTGATTTATTTTTATAAAATTGGAAATTAGTAATTTCAGGAAACATTCATTAAATTTTCTTATTCAGCACTTTTTATACTGGCGTTCAACTACAGTTATTTATCTAAAGCGAATGATAATCCAAAAGTAGCGGAATACATATGCCCTTCCGTATTATTACTTACTTCGGAATGTTTACCGTTCCAAGTTAAATTTTGTCCATAATTACTATAAGAACTTACATCAAAAAAAATGGATGTTTTTTTTGAAATTCTTACTGTCGGTGTGATGCCTATAACAACTCCAGCATAATTATCTCCATTACTGACTTTATTATTGTAATCTGCTGCAATAGGTTTCAGTATAGCAAGATGTAATCCCCCACGAAATAATAAATTAAATCTTGATACATAATTTACAGATTTGATAAAACTATTAAGATTGAATACAGCTTGAATAGAAGTTCTATATTGAGCTACTTCAAATGGTTTGCTCTTAGTCTCTTTACTATTAATAAACCGATCAAAAGCAACATCCATTTTTACACCAACAATTTCAGAAAAATTATACTTGACTCCAACCATATAATTGTTAAATATAAAACCATTAAATAATTGATTGTTGATACTCTTATAATATCCATCTGAGTAGGGTCTGGTACCATTACTTATTCCTGTCCCAATATCAATGGACCATTTATGAGGAGTCACTTTAGCGATTGCAGAATCTTTGACAATAGCAGTAGAATCTTTAGTTATTTTAGAGTCTAAATTCTCTTGTGAAAATACAATATTACATACAAATATAAATAGAATAAAAAGCGTGTTGGTTTTCATATAAATAAAATCAGTTGAGACTATTTCGCAAATATATTTAATTAATTTCTTAATAATTCAGTGACAAAGTATATATAACGATTTCTAAACATTCAATTATATTTTAACAGTTTATTTAAAGGATTAAAAGGTTGTTTTATCAAAAAAAAACCGCTTTAATTCATTTATAATATTATATATCAATTAGTTATAAAACAATTAACGATACGATGGGCACTTAGAGTTATTAATCATAAATTGTTAATTTTAAGTTAACCTTCGTTGTTGGTTTTTGCATTTATTTTGCGATTATAATATAAAATTATGAACATGAAGTTTATTTACACATTTGCTCTTTTAATGATTTCACACCTTTTTTTTGGTCAGAATAGCTCCATAAGTGGATCTGTCGTAGATGAATCTAATGGTGGGGCTTTACCGGGAGTAAATGTTATTATTAAAGATAAAAAATTGAGCACGACGACAGATTCAGACGGAAAATTTGTTTTTAGGAATGTAGCATCTGGAAGTTATGATGTAGAGTTTTCATACATAGGGTACGTACCCAAAATTATCTCTGAAGTGATTACGAAAACTAATGAAATCACCTATTTAAATACTACTATTGCAGAAAGTAAAAATGAGCTTAACGAAGTAGTCATTACAAGAACTAAAGCAAAAGCTGAATCAATTAAATCCTTGTTGGTCGCGCAAAAAAATAGCATAACCGTTTCCGATGGTATCTCAGCCGAATCAATAAAAAGAACACCGGATAGAACAACCTCTGATGTTTTAAAAAGAGTAAGCGGCGTTAGTATTCAAGACAATAAATTTGTCATTATTAGGGGATTGAATGATAGATACAACACAGCCTTAATCAATGGCGCTCCTTTACCAAGTTCCGAACCGGACAGAAAAGCCTTTTCTTTTGACATTTTCCCTGCAAATATGCTGGATAATTTAGTGATTACTAAAACGGCCTCTCCAGATTTACCTGGTGAATTTGTTGGAGGTGTCATTCAAATCAATACAAAATCGGTTCCCGATAAGAATTTTCAATCTATTACTATTGGTTCTGGTTACAATTCTATTACCACTTTCAAAAGTAAAAAAGAGTATGAGGGCAGTAGTACTGACTGGTTGGGTTTCGATAATGGAGCCAGAAATTTACCATCTACAATTCCTAGTACTAAGGATTTTGAAGCATTGAACGGTAAGCCAGAAGCAGCGGCTATAGCAAAATCATTTGAGTCCGATTGGGCTATTAATGAAACTAAATTTAAACCAAATACTGGTTTTCAATATTCTATAGGCCACCATTTTGATTTTGGAGAAAAAGTGTTTGGAGTACTCTTCTCTGTATCACACAGTATAACCAATAATTTAAATGAAATAGCTCGAAATAAATGGGATGATTCAAATCAAAGTTTGCCTTCTGTATTGCTAGAAACGAAAAATGACATCAATTATAGTCAGCAAGTGCTAACGGGATCATTGGCAAATTTCACCATGAAGTTTGATGAAAATAATAGTATTTTTTTAAAAAATATTTTGAGTATCAATTCAAATGACCTAGTAGTGGAGAGAACTGGAAAAAACGATGTAAACGATGCACGGGTAATCAACTCGAATGTGAGATGGTTCACTAGCAATATGATTTATTCTGGACAATTAAATGGAGAACATTATTTTACGAAACCTAAAATTAAAGTGTTTTGGTCCGGTTTTTACAGTAATATTCAAAGGACAATCCCAAATTTGAGAAGAAACGTTTATATCATTGCGGATCCTAATAGCACTGACCCAAAGGAGTCTTCTCCACGTGCTATTATTGGTGCTCCTGGCAATAGTTCTGATTATGGTGGTGGTATGTTTTTTTCGGAAAATAAAGAATCAATTTCTGGAGGCAAATTTGATGTGTCTAAAAAATTTGACATTGGAAAAGTACTCAACAATGAAATAAAGTTAGGTGGTTATATTCAAAATCGAGAAAGGGATTTCTTTGCAAGACAATTTTTTTACAGTCAGTATCAAAGTATCGGCGGAATATATGATCGAGATTTGGAGTATCTAACCGATGAATTCATTTTTAAAAATGAAAATATGGGAATGCTTTCTTCAGGTAAAAATGGTTTTACTTTGTATGAATATACGAAAAAAGAAGATAGTTATGTTGCAGGTTCGAAATTGAATGCTGCCTATGTGATGCTAGACAACCGTTACAAGAAATTTAGATTAATTTGGGGAGTTCGCGTAGAAGATTTTGTGCAAACTCTAAATGCTGATACCCAAACAGAAGGTGTAGTTGATCTTAATGTCAAAAAAACTGATTATTTGCCTTCAGCTAATTTAATATTTTCAATAAATAGCAAGCAAAACCTCCGTTTTAGTTATTCAAAAACTTTGAATAGACCGGAATATAGAGAATTAGCTCCCTTTGGATTTTATGATTTTACAACACAGTTTTTCACCCAAGGAAATCCAGATTTAAAAAGAGCTTCTGTGCAAAATTATGATTTTCGATATGAGTTTTATCCTTCAAAAGGGCAGCTCTTTACTATATCCTATTTTATTAAAAAATTTAAAGATCCAATCGAAATCATCCAACAAGCCATAAACAACACGATTAGCTACGCCAATGCGAATAGTGCTGTAAATAATGGCATTGAACTGGAATTTAGGGTATTACTAAGTTCGATATTCACATCCGAAAACACTACTGTATTTGATGATTTTACTCTGTTTTCGAATCTAGCAATAATTAAATCGAAAGCGGATGTTAAAGGAATCAACGGTGCAAATCCAGAAATTAGCAGAACTATGCAAGGCCAATCTCCTTATGTATTTAATGCCGGTTTGCAATATATGAACAAAGAAAACGGTTTGATTATTTCAGCCAATATCAATAGGGCTGGAAACAGAATAGCATATGCGTCTAGTGAAAATGATCCTGCAATATGGGAAAAAGGTAGAACTTTCCTAGACATACAAGTTGCTAAATCTTTCAATAAAAACAAACTAGAATTAAAGTTCAATATCCAAAATATATTAGCTCAAGATTTGATTTTTTATCAAAATAATTATAAGAATACTGCTGAATACGGTTCGTTAGAAACTTTAGCTAACAATATTTTCACAGGAGACTTCCATTACGAGGATGGCTACAATTCAACAGATGATGACCTTTTTTGGAATCAGAAATTTGGAAGATCTTTTTCTTTATCAGCTACTTATAATTTTTAATTGTTTTAGATGATTTTAGAAAATTTAAAAACGAATGTAATACTATTGAATAAGAACGACTTTGGGAACGATTTGTTTTTAGGGAGCTCGTCATATTACAAAGAAAACAGTATAAATAATAAAGAAAAGAGCCTTTTGTTAAAAAAGGTCAATTATTTTAATACAAATGATAGTTCTTTTTACAAGTCGGAATTAATAAAATACAAACAAGATATTGAGTTAATTAAACAAGCAGGGGTTCTCCATTTTAGATTCTCTTTGTCTTGGTCTAGAATAATTCCAGATGGGATTGGTGAAATCAATATTGAAGCTATTCATTTTTATAATGATATACTTGATATTTGTATAGAAAATAGGATTGAACCTATGGTCTCTCTTTTTGACTCATGTCTTCCAACAGCATTAAAAAATAACGGGGGTTGGTCTAATCGAGAAAGCCTAAATTGGTTTGAAGATTATGTAGCGATTTGTGTGAATGCTTTTAAAGGGAAAGTAACCTATTGGATAGTTTTTAATGAACCTTCTGTTTTCACTGGTGCCAGTAGTCTTTTTGAAATTTATCCCTCTGGTAAAAATAAAATAAAAATTTTTCTATCCGTTTTACACCATGTTTTACTTTGCCAATCCATTGGTTTTAAAAAAATTAAGAAAATAGTAAAGACTGCGCATGTTGGCTCTTTTTTTTCCTATAATTACTGTATTCCTATGACGTTTTCTGAAAAAGATTTAAAAGCAGCCGAGCGAATAGATACTTTATTAAATCGAATATTTATTGAACCTCTTTTAGGTTTAGGGTATCCAATAAAATCATTGCCTTTTTTAAAAAATAGTACGAAAAATTATATCGCTGGTGATAATGATTTAATTAAAGTTGATTTTGATTTTATCGGTTTGCAAAATTGTACCCAAGAAATAGTATGCCATAATTCATTCGTTCCGTATTTCAATGCTAAAATCCTAAATTATGACAAACTCAGAGTCAAAAAAAATCATTTAAGTCTGGAAAATTATCACGAGTTAATATCTCATATTATAAAAAAATACAGTGAATACGATGGGATTAAAAAAATCATAGTAGACGAAAATAATCTCACTTCCATTCCCAACCAACCCAATTTGAATGACTCATTTGCGATTAAAAGCAATTAAAATGTTCAGACTTTTTAAAGCAAGTAGAGATTTATTTCAAGAAGAAGAAAAGGCAATGGATATTTTCTGAATCGCAAATTAAATCAAAAAGTTGGTGTCATTTACTGAAACTTTTTGACAACTAGACTTCCGGTAGATGTAGATAATTATTTTAGATTAAAAAAATGCAATCCAACTAACTAATTGTTCCAAAGAAGGCTGCAGTTTAATCTTTTCTAAAGTATCTTTTTTTGTCTTTTTTAAACATTCTCAACATTATAAAAAGCGCTTAAAAAATGTAGTTTACCATTTGTTAAATTTGGTAACAATCAATTTACCCAAACGTTTTATTTATTTAATTTTTAGTTGGCATTCAGTTTCATTGTTACACATAAATTTGTCCTGTTTAACAAAAAAAACAATCTAGACAATGAAAAAAAATTATTTAATTGTAATGCTTGCATTGGTTTGCAACTTTGCGATGGCACAAATTCAACAGACCTCATACAGAGGTGCTTTTGCTCCAGCTCCTACAGCAATGTGGACAAATGGTTGGGCAAATTTCGATCCTATTAATACTGTTTACAGCAGTATCGCACCGACCCTAGTAACAGGAGATATTACATCTAATGTTACGTGGACAAAAGATAAGGTTTATGAATTGACAGGTCTTATTACAGTAAGAAACAATGCGACCTTAACAATCCAAGCGGGTACTGTTATTAGAAGCAACGCTACTGCATCTGCTTTGGTCATCACAAGAGGTGCTAAATTAATTGCTAACGGGACTGCTGCAGAGCCTATCGTTTTCACTTCTAAAAACGCTGCTGGTTCTAGACAAAGAGGAGACTGGGGAGGAATTGTTATGCTAGGAAAAGCAAGATACAACCTTAACAATGGAGTAAATTACATTGAAGGTTTATCTCAGAATGTGAACACTGAATTTGGTGGAGGAACATCTCCTATTAACAATGACAATTCAGGATCATTACAATATGTAAGAATTGAGTTCGCTGGTTTCGTTTTTGCTCCTAACAACGAACTTAATGGTTTGACTATGGGTGCTGTAGGTAGTGGAACTACAATTGATTACGTGCAAGTATCCTATTCTAATGATGACTCCTTCGAATGGTTTGGAGGTTCAGTAAACTGTAAGCACCTAATTGCTTTCAATGGTTTAGATGATGATTTCGATACAGACAACGGATACAAAGGGATTGTTCAATTTGGATTGTCTATTAAAGATCCACTTGCTGCCGATATTTCAACTTCAGAATGTTTCGAGTCTGACAACAATGCATCAGGTTCAGACACTACTAGCGCTCAGCCTTACGGTGATTTTACTTCTGCTATTTTTACCAACTTTACTTGTATTGGAGCAAATGCACGTCCAAATGGCGCAGGTTTTGTATCTCCAAATTCTTTACATGACAAAGGGTTGCGTTTAAGAAGAGCTTCACAATTGAAAATCTTCAACTCTATCTTCTTAGATTTCAAAAAAGGTTTAGTAATCGAAAGTCTTTCTTCAAATGCTGCAGCTGTTGCTGATGTTTTGAAATTTAAAAACAATTTAATTGTTTCTCCAGCAGTATTTTCAACTGTAAATACTACTAGCTCTTCTACACCTACAACTGCTAATGTAACTGCTTGGTTTGCTGCTAGTGGTAATACTACTTTTGCTACAAACACAAGTTTGTTAACTCGTCCTTACGATTTAACTAGTGCTACAAACTATAAAACTATTACGGACAATGCTGACACAGTTAATATTGATTATAGACCATCAAGTGCTGATGCTACAACTGGTGCTTCTTTTACTGATGCTTCTTTGTCTGGACTACTTACAGTAGGTGCTGCTCCTGGAGTTATTAGTCCTTTAAATTACTGTAAAGGGATTGTTGCTCCTGCGTTAGCAGCAAATTTAACTGGAACTGGTGTTTCTCTAAGATGGTACACAAGTGAAACGATAGCTACTTTCAGCACTACTGCCCCAGTTCCTGCTACAACAGTTGTTGGTTCTAAAACATACTATGTTGCCGAAGTTGATGGTTCAGGTACAGTAAGCAATAGAGCACCAATTGTGGTTACTATTGCTGCAGCTCCTCTTGTGGCTTTGGGTACAATCACTAGCACAGTTGGTGGTGTAGCGGCTACTGCAGCTGTAGGTCCTTATGTAGGAACTACAACTCCATTAACATATACTGTTCCAGCATCATCTGAAGGAGGTGTAGCTTCTTACTTATGGTCAGTGCCATTAGGAGTAAACATTATTTCTGGTCAAGGAACAAATACTATAGTTGTTAATTATAACAATGTAGTTGCTGGTTTGCTTAAAATCGGGAATATTGCTGTTCAAGCTAGAAATACTGCTTTATGTGGTGGCGCTATAAAAACCTTAGCAATAACTGCCGTTTTACCTGCAGCTCCATCTGCTTTGAAAATGACAGATGCTTTATTGCCAATACCAGTTTCTGGAACACCAACTGCCGTAACTAGTTTTGCTCAGTATATGGGTACTAATACTCCATTAGTATTAACAGCTACTCCTGTTGCAGCTGCTTCATCTTATGTATGGGAATTGCCTACTGGGGTTAACTTGGTACTTACTGGTGCTCCTACTGTAACAACATTATATTATAATGTTTTCCCTTTTACAGTTGGATCAGCTTCTGCTCCAACAACTGCAGGTAATGTTTACTATAAAATTGATAAAACCTCTTATTCTGATGGAACTTCAATTTCTACTGGTAGAATTATAAGAATTGCTAGAGCTGCTACTGGTTCACTTCCTGCAATTACTGCATTCAATAACGAATTAACAAATCTTAATAACGAAGGCGTTGCAATAAATCCTGCTTACCCTATCGTTGCTACTACTCCATCAAATGTTATTACTGTGAATTTTGCGGGTGTAACTAGTGCAAATACTTTCAATTATTCTACAACTGCTGCAACTCCTGTATCAACTAATGTATTGAGAATTGGTGTAAAAGCTAGAAATGGTGTAGGTGCTTCAGTAACTGCTAACGCAACTGCTGTTAACCCTGCAACTACATCTACTGCTAAATTGTTGACATTAAAAGCGATTTTACCTAAAGCTCCAGCAACATTAAAATTAACAAACGCTGCTGCAGTAGACCCTTTATTAGGAGTAACTATCATCAGTAAATTTGTTGGTACTACTACTCCATTCACATTAACTGCTGCTACATCTGCAACTGCATCTTCTTACCAATGGGAATTACCAGCTGGTGTTACTCAATTATCTGGTGGTACGTCTAATGTAATCACAGTTGACTTCGCTGGTGTTGCTTCCGGAACAACATCTTTGTACCTTGGTGTAAAAGGTGTAAATGGTATCGGTGTTTCTGCAACTAGTAACGTATTACTAACTCCTGCAACATCTTCAACAGCTAAATTGTTAAAATTAACGACTTCAGTTCCTGCAGTTGTTGCTACTGTAGCTGGTCAAATAGCTGGTGTTTGTGGAGAGTCATCTTACAACTACACGATTACTCCTTCTCTTTTAGCTACTTCTTATGTTGTTACTGCTCCTGCTGGATCAGTTGTAACTTCTGCAAGTAACTTAACTAATACTTCTGAAGTATTAGCTACAACTGACTTGACTTTTACAGTTACTTACCCTGCAGGTTTTGTAGCGTCTGCTTCTGCTGCTAAATCAATTGCAATTGCTGCTGTAAACGGAGTTGGAACTAGCGCTACTAACAAAGTAGTAGCTCTTTCAACCGCTATGCCTGCTATTGGTATTGCTACTGGCGGAACTACTTTCCAAAGAACAACTCCTCAAGTAATTGGTGTTCCTGCTGTTCTTGGAGCAACTAACTATACTTGGGTAGCTATTGATGGTGCAGTAATCACTGACGGTCAAGGAACTAACTTAGTTACAGTTGATTTCTCTGCAGTTTCTTCATCGAAAACTACAAACAAATTGACAGTTGTTGCTACAAATGCTTGTGGTGCTTCTAGTGCTATTAAATCTATAACTTTAGCAAGTAGTACTCCTGGTGCAAGAATGCGTCAAGTTGCTCTTGCTGTAAATGTAACTGAGGTTTATCCTAATCCAGTATCTAGTGATTTCAATATCGATGTTACTGCTTCTAAAGCAGGTGTTCTTGAAATCTCAATCTATTCTTTAGATGGAACAATGGTAGTAAGTCCTAAATCAGTACAATTACAAGAAGGTACTAACACAATCAACGAAAATATTTCTTCTTTAAAAAGTGGAATTTACATCGTTCAATTAGTAAACTCCTCGAACAACGAAGTAATTACTAAAAAATTGATCAAAGAATAACTTTCAAGTTATCACTTAAGCTTTAATTAGGCCGCCAATTTGGCGGCCTTTTTATTTTATTTTAGATGTAGCATTGGTTATGTTTTAATGTCAGCTATTACTAGGATTTCAGTTATTTTAAGGAGTGTTATCAAATGATTAACTTTAAATTTTCTGCAATTTTTTTTAGCAGTAATTATATATTTTTACATCTCAATTTATTTTGCAATCTATTTAACTATTTTTTAATCTTTACAAGTTGAACCACCAAAAAAAAATATATTTATCATCTCCACATATGGGAGGAAATGAACAAAAGTTTATTAAAGAAGCTTTTGATACCAATTGGGTTGCACCCATGGGGACCAATGTTGATTTATTTGAAATGGATTTAAAAACATATTTGAGTAATAACGTACACGTGACTGCATTATCTTCAGGTACGGCAGCAATTCACTTAGGGTTGATTCTTTTGGGTATAAAAGCAGGAGATGAAGTGATTTGTCAGTCTTTGACATTTACCGCTACAGCCAATCCAATTTTATATTTAAAAGCCATTCCTGTTTTTATCGATAGTGAAATTGAAACCTGGAACCTTTGCCCAATAGCGCTTGAAGAAGCAATTATTGATAGAATTAAATTGGGTAATAAACCAAAGGCAATAATTACAGTTCACTTGTATGGCAATCCATATAAAATAGAAGAAATAAGAGCAGTTGCAGACAAATATCAAATTCCAATTCTTGAAGATGCTGCAGAAGCCTTAGGAAGTTCCTATAAAGGTCAAAAATGTGGTGTTTTTGGTGATTTATGCGTTTTGTCGTTTAACGGGAATAAAATCATTACCACCTCTGGCGGTGGTGCTCTAGTAAGTCATTCGCAAAACATTAAATCCAGAGCCATTTTCTTGGCTACACAATCTAAAGACAAAGCCATTCATTATGAACATTCGGAAGTCGGCTACAATTATCGATTGAGTAATATTAGTGCGTCGATTGGTCGGGGTCAGATGGAAAAATTAGATGAGTTTGTAAATTTGAGAAGGAAAATGCAAAACTTTTATAAACAACTGTTTGAGAATGTGAAAGGTGTTTCTGTATTTGAGGTGCCAAATGAAGATTACTTTTCTAACCATTGGTTGTCGGTAATAACAATTAATCCATCCGAAACTAATGGAATAGATTGTGATGATTTGCGCTTGGCATTGGAATCTGAAAACATAGAGTCAAGATTCTTATGGAAACCGTTGCACATGCAACCCTTACACAAAGATTTTCCTTATTATGGTGGTAATATCGCTGAGAGTTTATTTGCAAAAGGGCTGTGCCTACCTTCAGGATCAAACACTACCGAAGAAGAAAAAGCAAGAATCCAAAATGTTATTAAGTGCCTATTTAAAAATAAAATCAAAAAGAAAATCAAAGTTAAGTCTCTTTTCCCCAAAAGACAAAGACTCTTTGAAGACAATATGCTCGTTAATTTTTTCACAAAAAACAGGTTGGAAACCTCCTAAATTATTTTATTGATATACAATACAATTGCTAAAGTTGAAGTGGAACTCTTTTTTTTATTGATAAATTGTTTTGGCTGAAGTTTGCTGCCAAAAATGGGATTTACACAAGCCAAGCTATTGTTTCTATCAATAAAAATGATTTTTTTATAAAAAAATCATTTTTAATTACAGTCTTTTACCATTAACCACTGGTGATAGTTAGTGTAAACTGCGAATAGCACAAAAAATATATAGTTTTGATTCCCATTATGAATAAAAAAATACTGGTATTAGGTCTTGGACAAAATAATTTTCTGTCTTTTTTATATGCTTCATTAAAAAGTTTTGATACTCAATTCAGTATTACTGCACCTTTTTATGTTGAAATAAATAAAGAATCTATCAATGAAACTTGGATGTATGACAATGCAACTATTAGCAAAAGAATTTCAGCTTTGTCAATGTTTCGGGCATTTTTCTGTTGCTTTTTCTCAAGACACTTCTATACTACCTGCTTTTTTATTCTTTTTGTAGAAGGTAAAATTCCAAAAGTATTTCATTTTGTCATCAAACAAATTCAAGCGCAAGCCTTTTTTATTCAAAATAAAAATTTTGAAGACTTTAATACTTTTCATTTTCATTTTATGCAATACAGTTATTTAAGAGAACTTTTCTTGGTGCCAAAAAATAAAAAAATAGTATGCTCTTTTTGGGGTTCCGATTTATTAAGAACCAACGATATTCTGAATTTTTATTTTGTAAAAAAAGCCCTTAACAAAGCTACTACTATCACTTGCCAATCGCTAGAATTAAGAGAAATAATCTTATCTAAATTTGGACGGGATCTATTTGATAAAATTCAAATTGCTATGTTTCCAATCGAGGAAAAAATCTATACTCAAATGGATTTGAATTACGAAAATAAAAAAAAAATAGCTGTATTTAAAGAAAAATTTAGGTATGCCCCAGATAAAATAAATATACTTATAGGACACAGCGGAAGCACTTATAACAATCATTTAAATATAATTACTGCTTTAAAAGAGTGCCGCAATAAAGATAAATTTCATTTAATTATCAACTTAAACTACGCTATAAGTAAATCTACTAAAAAGAAATACACAAAAGAACTAAATAAAGTATTGCCAACAATAGGTTGTTCGTATGTTATATTAGAAAAGTTTTTTACAAATGAAGAATTGGCTGTTTCTAGATTAGCCTCCGATATTTTTATTCACACCCCAGTTTCTGATGCTTTGAGCAGCACTTTGCTTGAATTATTATACGCCTCAAATGTCGTCATTACAGGTTCTTGGTTGCCTTATAAAACCTTCAAAAAAGCAAAATTAAACTACCACGAGATAGACAGTTTTGCTGAACTAAGCACAAAAACTGACTTAGTTATAGAGAATTTTAAATCTGAAAAAGAACTATCCAGAAGAAATAAATTGGCAATTCAAGACTATTTTTTTAATGATACTACTATAAAAAAATGGTCACAAATATTGAATTAATAAACCCAAATAAATCACATTGAAAATAGAAATGACTTTTAAAAACAAAGTAAAAAACGGTTTGAAATGGGCTTTTATGGACCAGATTTTATCGCAAGTTCTCTTGTTGTTCTTTGGAGTTTTTCTTGCTAGAATTTTGCCTCCCTCTGCTTTTGGGTTAGTAGCAATGGTGACTATGTTTACTAATTTTGCTGCTTTGTTTATTGATTTAGGTTTTGGAGTGGCACTAGTTCAAAAAATAGATGCAGACGAAGAACACTTTTCTTCCGTGTTTTGGCTAAATTTAATAATTGGACTGTTTTTATATGTTTTCTTTTTTTTTACAGCACCATTTATCAGCTATTTTTTTAACCAACCTGATATCAACATTTTAATTCGTGTAATTTCCCTCTCTTTTATTATTAGCTCGTTAACTTCGGTTCAATCTAATTTGCTAATTCGTGAATTAAAGTTCAAACAAAAAGTAATTTTCAATTGGATTGCAATAATTTTGGGATACACTCTAGCTTTTTATTTAGCCTATAATGGGTTTGGAGTTTGGTCTATTGTTTGGATGACTTTAGTCACCTCAGCCACTAATTCAATATTGTACTGGTTTGCATCAAATTGGCATCCTTCATTTGTTTTCAATAAAGTTAAAATAAAAGAACTCTCTAGTTTTGGTTTGAATGTGCTCGGGGACACATCGGTAAACTATTGGTCCCGAAATTTTGATAATTTTATTATTGCTCGCCTTCTAGGAAGTACCGAATTAGGCTTATATTCAAGGGCTTATTCCTTAATGTTATTACCATTGCGCAATATTTCCTCGGTAATTACCAAAGTGATGTTTCCTGCCTTTTCAAAAAAACAGAATGATGTAGCAACTATAAAGCGATACTATCTTCGAATTATAAAGTATATTGCTTTACTTACCTTCCCAGCTATGATTGGCCTTTCCTTAGTTTCAAAAGAATTTATTCTGCTGCTTTTTGGAACAAATTGGGCAGGAATGATTCCAGTACTTACTCTATTAAGCTTGGTGGGAGCGGTTCAGTCTATTTTTTCATTAAACGGAATGATCTATAATTCGTTAGGGAAAGCGAATATCGCTTTTAAAGTTTCATTGCTAGTCAATTTTGTACTAATAATAGCTTTTAGTATTGGAGTCAACTATGGGATTCTTGGAATAGCTTGGAGTTATTTAATTGCAAGTATGCTTTTGTTTTTTCCTATTTACAATACTGCAATTAAACAATTAAATACTAAATTATCAGAAGTGTTTTATACACTCAAAGGAGTCCTTTTTGCGTCTCTTGGAATGGCTCTGGCAATTGTATTGGTTAGCTATAGTATCGATACAACGCTGTTAGTAGCCATTAGCATTAAGATAGTTTTTGGCGGTCTTTTTTATACTATAATAATCTATTATTTCGAAAAAGAGTTGGTAATTACTATCAAGAATAAATTTATGGGATTTACAAAGAGGAATACTATTTTACTTTCAACTAACGTATTGTAATAAAAACATGAAAATAGTAAGACTTACTACATTACTTGATTTTGGCGGACAAGAAAGAAAATTCATTTCTTTTGCACAAGATGCTGATTTGCTTCATAATGACTATTATTTTGCTGCCATTGGCTATGGTGGTCATGCTGAAAAAACACTTCTATCAAGAGGTTTTAATGTTACTATTTTTAACCAAAAACCAAATATTTCCAATCTTAAAAATATTTGGATTTTATACAAATGGTTCAAAAAACTCAAACCCGATCTAGTTCATACCGCAGCTGCCGAAGCCAATTTTCACGGAACTATTGCCGCTAAACTTGCGGGTGTAAAAGTAGTTATTGCCGAGGAAATAGGATTTCCTAAACATTCTAAAAAGGCTCGGTTTGTTTTTAGACAAGTGTACAAATTGTGTCATAAAGTAATTTGCGTCTCTAAAGCAGTAAAAATAAAATTAATGGAGATCAAAGAAATACAAAACGATAAAGGAGAAGTGATTTACAATCCTGTGGGAATTCAGACTCTAACAAAAAGGTCAATCCCCACTGATTTTACTATTGTCTGTGTCGGCAGGTTGGAAAAAGTAAAAAATCAGCAAGCATTAATAAGAACCTTTTCGAAATTAGAAATCCCTAATGCCAGACTAATTTTGGTTGGAGAAGGAAGAGAAAGAGAAAACTTGGAGAAACTGATTAAAGATTTGAATTGTCAGCACAAAGTGGAGATAGTGGGTTTTTCAGCCGAACCCGAAAAATATTTGTCACAAGCCACACTTTTTGTACTGCCTTCTCTGTCAGAAGGTTTTGGAATTGCAGTGCTAGAAGCGATGCAGCAAGGATTGCCTTGTTTGTGTTCAAATGTTGGTGGAATCCCAGAGTTTGTTGAAGAAGACAAAACAGGTTGGCTTTTTAACCCCAATAATGAGAATGAACTTTTTGAAAAATTATCTCAAATTTGCCAAATGCCGGAAGAAAAGCGCTCTGAAATAGGAGCAAATGCTAAAGCCTATGTCGCAAACAGATTCTCAGAAATCGACTATGTCAAGAACCTAGAAAATCTTTATCAGAAATACTATGATTAGAGTGCTCAATATTATCGAAACCATAAGTTCTGGCGGCGTGGAACGAAGAAGGTTGTCTATGGCTAAGCTATTAGATAAATCGACCTTTGAGCTCAAAATTATTTGCACTAACTCTTACGGATCGTTTGCTGATGAAATTAGAAAACATGGTGTTGAAGTTATTGAAATAGGTAGTCTAACTAATTTTTTAGATGTAAAACAACATTTAAAAGTGCAGAAAATTATAGCCAATTTTAAGCCACATATCATTCACGGAGCTATTTTTGAAGGCGTAACTATGGCTGCAATCAACGGTTTTTGGAAGCGTGTTCCCATAATTATTCTGGAAGAAACCTCAGACCCACAAACGCGATCTTGGAAAGGAAATCTATTAATGAAAGCACTTACTCTTTTGGCACATAAGGTAATTGGAGTTTCACCAGCAGCTACCAATTATTTGATTAATACACTGAAAATAGGCAAGAATAAAGTAGCACTTATTACAAACGGTATCGCAACACCAAGAACAGTCTCCTTGGATGAAACTATAATGCTAAAAAAACAGCTGAATATTTCAGAGCATGAAATTGTTATTGGATCTATAGGTCGAATGACAGATGACGCTAACAAACGTTTTTCAGATTTGATAAATGCTTTTGCAATACTGGTCAAAAAACAATTACCTGTCAAGTTAATTCTAGTGGGCGATGGCGTAGAAAAAAAGAAATACATCCAACAAGTTCAGAATTTAGGGCTTCAAAAACAAGTTTTTTTTGCGGGCTATCAAGCTGATACTTCATTGTATTATAGCATTTTTGATGTTTTTTCGTTAGTATCATCTCATGAATCTTTTGGTTTAGTATTAGCCGAAGCGATGTTTCATAAATTGCCCATAGTAGCGACAAAAGTTGGGGGTATGAAATACATCGTTGATGATAAAGAGACTGGTTTTTTAGTCGAAAAATACGATGTTAAATCCATAGCAAGCAAATTAGAAACACTTTGTGAAAACAAACAATTACGTCAGGAATTCGGACAAAAAGGGTTTCTTAAAGCTACACAAAATTATACCGAAGAAAGATATGTAAATACTATTAAGGAGTTATATAGTAATTTAGTTACTCGCCATTTTAGAACGGTACAACCTGATAAAATAAATAAAACAACCCAACAATAATTAAAAAAAATCTTTCCATGAAAAAAAAGATAGATTACTTTCTTAGAAAATTTTTCCTGCATAAAAACGAGGAACTTCCTGCTTTTTTAATTCAAAAATTATACCATCAAGGGAGTTATTTGCCCTTTACAACTTCCTCATTAAAATTTCGATTTTTGGCCTGTTTGGCAAATGATATAGTGGTAAATAGTAGAACATCTGTATTAGAATTTGGCTCAGGAATTTCAACTATTATAGTGGCTCGATTAATTAAAATGAATAATCTAGACTGCACCATTACCACAGTTGATGAAAGTGCAGAATGGCAAGAAATTATCAAGAAAATTTTGAAAGAAGAAAATTTACTTAATTATGTGAATTTTGTATGTGCTCCAACAGTTAAAAGCACTGATATAGAACTTTCCTTCGAATACAATAATTCGATTGTTTTTGAGGCTATCGGCGATAAAAAATTTGATTTAGTATTATCGGATGGCCCTTCGGCTTGGCAAAAAACAAATGTGATGAGTAGAGCCACTAATTTGAAATTCATCAAGAATAATATGGCTGATAATTTTACCATTTTTGTCGATAATTCGGATCGCCCGGGTGAGACAGAACTAGTTACAAGAATTGCTTCTGAATTTAATGTTAAACCAATCTTGCTTGACCCCACTTTCTTAACTTTTTCAAAAGGGCACCATTTTAACTATGTTATATAATTCGGAAAGACAATTTTTAATTTAGAATGAGTGTATGAATGATAAAATTTACCTCCCAGGATTAAACGGCATCCGAGCCATTGCAGCACTTTCGGTAGTTTTTAGTCATATAAACAATCGATTGGACTATTATAAATTACCAAAAAGTGAGTTATTGGATTTGGCAAATTTTGGAGTGACAATGTTTTTTACGTTAAGTGGATTTTTAATCACCTATCTATTATTAAAAGAGATAGAAAAAACTGGCACTATCGATATAAAGAAATTTTATATGCGGAGAGTATTAAGAATTTGGCCTCTGTACTACCTGTACCTTTTTATTGTTGTTTTTCTAAATGGCATAGAGAATCTTCAATGGCCTATTTTGTTTTATATTTTTATCCTTCCCAATTTCAAAAATTCTTTCGTTGGTGTTTTTGCAACAGTTGTTGGAAGTAAAAATCTGGTATTTATGATTGGGCATTATTGGTCACTAGGCGTTGAAGAACAATTTTATGCTTTTTGGCCGTGGATGGTTAGAAAAACCAAAATTTTATTTCGCTTTTTGGTAATCTTTCCAATATTTTACATAGTACTTAAAATAAGTTTAAAACTGCTTGGGGTACCATATGGTGTACTAACCTTTTTTCATTACACACGATTTGGCTGCTTAACCATAGGAGCATTGGGTGCCTATTTGTTTTATCACAATAGTCCAAAAATCAAATGGATCATCGGTAAATGGTGGATAGAAGCTATGGCTTGGATGGTACTTTTGATCGTGGCATTAAACAAATTTCATTTAGCTTCAGTAATTGATCATGAAATTATTTCAATAGTCACTTTGATTATAATTTTTAACCAAATCGCAAATCCAAAACGATTAATTTCCTTGGAAAATAAAACGTTTGATTATTTAGGTAAAATTTCATTCGGACTCTATGTTTACAATCCATTGGTGATTTATGGCATGTCCTTTTTGCTGAATAAATTGGATATCGAAAATCAAATGCTAAAGCAAATAATGATATATGTTTCGGTAGTTGTAGCAATAGTTTTAGTAGCACACCTTTCGTATTATTATTTTGAAAAACGTTTCTTAAAAATAAAACTTAATTATACTACGGTGCATAGTGCCGCAAGTAAATCAGAATCACTAACCTAATTATGGAAAACGTACTCTTCATAACCTGGGATGGACCACAAACCACTTATATGGAAGGGTTATTTATGCCTATATTGAGCCAAGTGCAATCACAATCACAGTATAAATTTCACATTGTACAATTTACTTGGGGAACAGCTGAAAGAATTGAAATAACCCAAAAATCAGCCCAAGATTTGAATCTTATTTATACATCTAAAGCGATTGTTAGAAAACCCTTTGCAATTTTAGGAACCCTATTCACACTGTACAAAGGCATACTTTTTTTAAAAAAATACATCAAAAAAAACAACATTACCATAGTTATGCCAAGAAGCACGATGCCGGCTCTTATGGTCAATCGAATGTCAAAACAAAATTTCAAAGTAGTTTTTGACGCCGATGGATTACCATTAGAAGAGCGTATTGATTTTTCAGGATTATCACCTAATAGCAAACAATATCAATTTTTAAAGAAAGAAGAATCTAAAATGCTGCAACGAGCTGATGGGGTTTTGACACGTTCTCACAAAGCCATAAATATCCATTCTCAAACAGTAGGGTATAAGAATTCAAATAAATTTTCGGTGGTGCTCAATGGTAGAAATACTGATTTCTTTAAACCCAATTCCGCCAAAAGAGAAAATATGAGAAAGGAATTGCGTGTTCCGAATCAAACCAAAGTTTTGATCTATTGTGGTTCGCTTGGTGGCCAATATGGTTGGGACGAAATGATGGCTATTTTTAGACAATATCAAGAAAAAAAAGCGAATGCCATTTTTTTAATTTTAACCGTAAACAAAGAGTTTGCTAATGAAAGAATACCCGATGATTTAGCAGTATCCATTATTGTAAAAACAGTTCCTTTTACAGAAATCCCTAATTATCTTTCTGCTGCCGATATAGCCTTTGCTATTAGAGAACCCCAATTTAGTATGCAAGGAATTGCGCCAATCAAATTGGGAGAATACCTATTAATGGGAATACCAACCATCGCCTCGGTCGGGATTGGTGATACAGAACAAATTCTAAATAGTGTTCCAAACTGTCTTTTATACGACCATCAAAATCCCAATCGCATTAATCTCGCAGTGAATTTTATTGAAAGTTTAGGTGAAACAAACTTTAAGGAAATACGAAAACAGGCTATTCCCTTTTTTTCCATAAAAAAAAGTGCAGAGAGTTATTGCAACGCTTTAGATAAATTAAGATGAAAGTACTCTATTTAACAAAATACAGCCGGAACGGAGCGAGTAGTCGATTGCGGAGTTACCAATATTTCCCTTTTTTGGAAGCAAAAGGAATCTCGGTCAGTGTTAGCCCCTTTTTTGATGAGGATTATTTAATTAACCTGTATTCTGGTAAACGAATAGCAAAACGAAAGCTTCTAAAATTCTATCTAACCCGATTTATAATACTGTTTTCTATTTATAAATTTGATAAAATCATTATTGAGAAAGAACTTTTCCCCTATTTTTTTAGTTGGTTCGAAAAGGCGTTACATCTCTTAAAGGTAAAATACATAGTCGATTATGATGACGCCATCTTTCATAATTATGATTTAAGTACAAATAAATTAATCGCATTTTGTTTAAAAAACAAAATTAATAAAGTGATGAAATACAGCGGTTGTGTTGTAGTAGGAAATAGTTATTTGGCTGAAAGAGCCAAAGTTTCTGGAGCAAAAAAGATAGTGCTACTTCCAACGGTTATCAATACCGATTTATACACAGCCAAAAAAAAATATGCTAGTTCTAAAGTAATTATTGGTTGGATTGGATCTCCATCCACATTTAAATATATCAAAAATAGAACTGTTCTTTTTTCGAAAATACTGGACACAGATAATGTCGAATTGCATATAGTTGGTTCAACCCAAGATTTGGGATTGGGAGACAAAGTTAAATACCTGAAATGGACCGAAGATACTGAAGTAGCATCGATTTCTAATTTTGACATTGGAATTATGCCACTCGAAAATACCCCTTGGGAATTAGGAAAATGTGCCTACAAATTAATTCAATATATGGGCTGTGGAGTTCCTGTAGTGGCCTCAGCAGTTGGGATGAATATAGACGTGATTGATGAGGGTGTAAATGGGTTTTTAGTTCACGAAGAAGCGCAATGGTTGGTGAGAATAAACCAACTAATTGAAGATAGTACATTGAGAGAAACATTAGGAAAAAAAGGCAGAATTAAGGCGGAGTTAGAGTTTAGCATTCAAAAAAAACATGCAGTTGTCCTATCAGTTTTAGCCAATGAATAGCGTGCCAAAAAATCAATATCTAGATATCTTACAGCTATTTAGGGGCACAGCCGCTTTGATGGTGGTATTGCATCATACCATTGGCTCCATAAAATATTATCATAAAATACAATATCCTTTTCTGGACTATATCGCTTATCTAGGGAAATCTGGAGTGGATTTCTTCTTTGTATTGTCCGGATTTATAATAACGTATTCGGCTTATAATAAGTATAACGAACCCAATTCTTTCAGCAATTATCTCAAAAACAGACTCGTGCGAATTTATGTTCCCTATCTTCCCGTTGGGATTTTTATGTTGCTACTTTATACCTTTTTACCCGGATTTTCTAATAGCAACAGAGACATTAGCACCCTAACTTCATTGACCCTGATTCCCCACGGAAATCCAGCGCTATCGGTTGCTTGGACGCTTTCCTTTGAACTCTTATTTTATCTTTTGTTTAGCATCTCATTTTATTCGAAAAAGGGTTGGAATTGGTTTGTTTTAATATGGACCTCAGCAATAATTATCTTTACATACACACCTTTCGCTTCCTTACAATTTTTGAAGATTCCTCTTTTTAGAACGTTATTTTCGCCTTACAATATCGAATTTATTTTAGGTTTTGTTCTAGCAGAAGTAGTGGTTAGAAAAATTAAAATAAATATACGCCTTTTATTTTTGATGCTTATTTTAGCGTTTTTGTCTTTCTTCTATTGTACATTTAACAATTTAAAATTCTTTACTCATGACGCAAATATATTGTTTTCAATAGTGGCTTTTTTAAGTATTTTTATAGCAATACGCATTCCTGATTTCAAAATTAGTAAAGCGTCTGTGATGATGATGGTGGGCAATGCAACGTATTCCATTTATTTAATACACAATTTTTTGCAAATGATTTTAATACGATTCTTTCCAAAAATTACAACAATTGTAGGAGTAATAACTGCATTGGTTCTAGTATTGATTCTTTCTTGTTTTGTCGGGTATGGGTATTATTTAGTTTTTGAAAAAAAGGCAATTCAACTCATAAAATCTAAATTAATTAAGTAAAATATGAATATTTTAATTTTAGCTTTAATATTTGTAGTAGGGTATTTATTTATTCAAAGTTTTGCAGCAAAAATCTCGGTAGAGAATTTGAAGACGCTAAAAAAATTGTTTCTTTTTCATATACTTTTTGGAATTTATTTTTGTTTTTTTGTTCAGGGTGATGCAATTGGCTATTGGAAACAAGCTAAATTGATGTCTTACACTGATTTTATCTATTCATTAACCCAAGATCAGGGAACATATTTTATTTTTGCCTTAAATTATTATCCATCCAATGTTTTAGATTTATCCTATTTTACAGGGACGATGCTATACAGTTTAATTGGTTTCATTGGATTGGCCTATTTTTATGTGATGGCGGTTGAATTGATTCCAAATGACCCAAAATATAAAGAGTATTATTTATTTCCGCTTTTGTTTTTCCTTCCTAATTTGCATTTTTGGAGTTGTGGTGTTGGTAAAGACACTTTGCTTTTTTTCTGTATTGCAATCTTTATTTATGGATTAATTCAGCCTATCAAGAGAATGCCAATGATTGTTTTGGGATTAGCGTTGTCCTATTTTATTAGACCCCACATCACATTGTTTATGCTTTTAGGATTTGGTATCGCTTATTTTTCAGGACGAAATATTTCATTGGTACAACGTGTTTTATTTTTTGGGGTGATGATTGCTATTGCCATAGCCATTGTTCCAAAGGTATTGGAGTTTGCTAAAATTGAAGAAGCCTCTTTGGATAGTTTTGATAAATTTTCACAAGAAAAAGGAGCTTTGTTGAGTAGGTCTCACACCGGTTCTTCTGTCGATATTTCCTCCTATCCTTTTCCTCTTAAGGTTTTTACTTTTCTCTACCGTCCTTTCTTTTTTGACATTAATGGAATTCCTGCCCTTTTAGCATCGTTTGAAAATTTACTATTATTAATATTATCTTTTTCGGTGCTTAAAAACAAACCTTTGCAGACTTTTAAAAGTGCACCATTTGTTATTCAAGGAATGGTTTATTTTTTAATCATTGGTACGCTTGCCTTTTCTCAAACTTTGGGAAATTTAGGTATTATTATTCGAATGCGAAATATGTTTTTACCCGGTTTGATTATTTATATCTTTTGGCATTTTTCATACCGTCAATCGCTAGAATCCGAGGCATAAATCATTGTTATTTCTTAACAATTTATACGGTTTTTAATAGCATAATCCATCTCCGTTTTAAATTATTGTAAAGGTTTTTAATAGAGTATATATACCTCGAATATTGGTATTAATTTTATTAAAAAGTAGCCTTGCCGTTGCATTTATGCCAGATTTAAATTAATGTTTTTATTATTTTTTTAAATGTAGCAATGAGTGTAATGCCTCTAATAAATAGTATCGGATCACCGTATATGGATATAAAAAAAATGGATAATAAATTAATACGAATCACTACCGTGCCTCTCTCATTAGATTTATTGTTATCCGGCCAATTAAATTATATGAATTCCTTTTATGAAGTGACCGCAGTAGCTTCAGAAGAGGACTATTTAAAAAAAATCGGAAATAAAGAAAGTGTGAAAACATTTACTATTGAAATGTCACGCAAAATAACACCCATTCGTGATGCAATAGCAGTTGTAAAATTGTATTTATTTCTAAAAAGAGAAAATCCATTAATCGTTCATTCACACACCCCAAAAGCAGGAATACTAGCAATGATTGCATCAAAATGTGCCGGTGTACCAATTAGATTGCACACGGTAGCCGGATTGCCATTGATGGAAGCAAAAGGAATGAAACGCAATCTATTAGAAAGGGTTGAAAAACTTACTTATAAATGTGCTACTAGGGTATATCCTAACTCAAAAGGGTTGTATGATTTTATTGTGGCAAACCAATTTACCAACCCTATAAAATTGAAAATCATTGGTAATGGGAGTTCAAACGGAATCGACACAAAACATTTTTCGCCAGAACAAGTTTCACAAACCAGACAAAAATTCTTAAAAATAGAGTTGGGTATTGAAGAGGAAGATTTTGTTTATGTTTTTTTAGGACGTTTAGTTGGGGATAAAGGAATTAACGAAGTTGTTCTAGCTTTCAAAAAAATAATACAACAAAATTCAAGGGTAAAACTCCTTTTGGTGGGCATGGAAGAAAAGGATTTAGATCCGCTTGATATCTCCACCCAAGAAGAGATAGAAGCAAACAAAAACATTCTTTTTGTAGGGTATCAAAATGATATTAGATCCTATCTGGCTATTAGTAAAGCATTAGTTTTTGCTAGTTATAGAGAAGGATTTCCTAATGTTGTCCTGCAAGCTGGTGCTATGGGCTTACCCTCCATTGTAACTGATATAAATGGGTGCAACGAAATTATAATAGATGGAAAAAACGGGATTATAATTCCTGTAAAAAATAGTGAAGCAATTGTAAAAGCTGTTTTTAAATTAATTGATGAAAAAGATTTTTTTGATGTGCTACAATCGAATGCTAGAGAAATGATAATCTCTCGATACGAACAAAAAAAAATGTGGAATGCTATTTTGGAAGAATACAAACAAGTAGAGATAAAACAGAAAAACAAGAAAAAATGGAGTATCTATAGAAAGTGTCTCAAACCTTTTTTGGATTTTAATTTTGCGTTTTTTGGATTAATTGCATTATCCCCATTATTTTGTATGGTTTTTATCTTTTTATTTTTTGCTAATAGGGGGTCTGTATTTTTCTTTCAAAAACGTCCAGGAATTGGAGGGAAATTATTCACAATAATGAAGTTCAAAACGATGAACGATAAAAAAGATGCAAATGGCCATTTACTACCAGACGCGAAAAGACTGACAACAATAGGAAAATGGATTCGCAATGCCTCACTAGATGAACTTCCACAATTGGTAAATGTAATTAAAGGAGATATGAGCCTAGTGGGTCCAAGACCCCTATTACCGGAATATTTGAACTTCTATACGGAACCCCAAAAAAAAAGACACAATGTAAAACCAGGAATTACAGGTTGGGCACAAATTAATGGAAGAAATGCAATAGGTTGGGATACTAAGTTAAAATATGACCTTTGGTATATTGAACAGCAATCCTTAGGTTTAGACATTAAAATTATTTTTAAGACCCTACAAAAAGTGTTTAATGTTGAAGATATTAACGCCACAAACAGCACAATAATAGAGCCCTTTTATGGAAGAAAATAGAAAGCTATATGTTTTTGGCGCCAGTGGCCACGGTAAGGCAGTTACAGAATTGGTATTAAATACTAATTGTAAAATTGAAGCACTTATTGATGATGCACCAAAAAGTGATAATCTTGGCTATATACCGATAGTTAACGCTACCGGTATAGTAAAACCAGCGCCCGATGTAGCTTTGATTATAGCCATTGGAAACAATCTAACAAGAAAAAATATTAGTTTGAGATTTAGTGATTATAATTTTTTTAGCAGCATACACCAAACGGCTTTTGTTTCACCATCTGCAACAGTAGGATTTGGATCTGTGATTATGCTACGGGCGATTATCAATGCCGATGCAAAAATTGGAAATCACGTGATTATTAACACAGCAGCTATAATAGAACACGAGTGTTGTATAGACGATTTTGTCCATATTTCACCAAATGTTACTTTGTCAGGAAACGTTAGCATTGGCTTAGGATCCCATTTAGGCGCGGGAGTCATTGTAATTCCTGGGATAAAAATCGGTAAATGGTGTACCGTAGGAGCTGGTACGGTAGTCATAAATGATATTCCTGACAGAGCAACAGTTGTTGGCAATCCAGGAAAAATTATTAAGTATAATAACCTTGTTGAAACAGCAGCAAAAAATGAAAAGATTTTGAAAAAAAATAAAGTAATCAAAATCAATAGTGGAAATCTAAAGTTTAAAACGTACTAACTCTAATTTAGTAGTCTCTAGTAGGAATCAATTCCATTGAAAAAAGCATTTATCAATTAAGCAAACTTCATTTTTTTATGAATTGAACTAAGAATAAAAAAGCAAAGACGGAGTCTTTGCTTTTTTTATGTTGAATGAATTAAACTTCAATTAACTACTTTTTAAAACACTCCTAAACCATTTCTTTATTTTATATTGTAAAGATGTGTTAACAATTGGGTCATTATCATAGCCATATCCATACCCATAATTATAAGAATAACCGTATCCGTACCCTTTATTTTGTCCTACATTATTTAGAATAATACCCATATTTTTAATCGTGTTTAACGTCTTTAAATTGGAGATAAATTTAAGAAGCTTTTTTTCGGTAAAATTCGCACGAGTAACATAAAGTACCGTATCGGCTAAATGTGTAATTAGAGTCGTGTCGGCAACTAATAAGGTGGGAGCAGTATCAACAATAATATAATCATAGTCGTTTTTTATTTCATTCAATAACAATTCAAATCGACCATTTGATAATAATTCAGCAGGATTTGGGGGGATATTACCTGAAAAAATGATGTCAAAATTAATATTAGTATCTGGTAAATGACTCGCTTTTATATCATCTATTTTTATACTTGTATCATATAAATAATTAGTAATCCCTTTTAGGTTTGGTCGTTCAAGATCTAATTTTCGATGTAATTGTGGGTTTCTTAAATCAGCTCCAATTAAAATTACTTTTTTACCAAGTGTTGAAAGTGTAATTGCTAAATTTAAGGAGACGAATGTCTTTCCTTCTCCTTTTATCGTTGAAGTAACGAATATTATAGAACCTCGGTCTGTTTTAGGGTTAATATAATTGAGGTTATTTCGTAGGATTCTAAAAGATTCAGATAATATGGATCGATCCAAAAACCGTATTGTTTTGTTTTCTGTTTCAATAAAAGGGATTTCTGCAATTACTGGAACACCGGGTAGTAATAACTCTAAATCTTCCTTATTATTTATTTTAGTATCTAATGAATAGTAAACAAAAATGAACCCAATAGGAACTAATAAACCCAAAAGAAGTGCTGCAATAAAAATTAAGCTTCGGTCTGGTGCGATGGGGCTTGTAGAAAAAATTGCAAAATCAACAACTTTAATAGAGGGGTTTGTTATAGCTAAATTTATGGCTGCTTCTTCTCTTTTTTGCAGCAATAAAATGTACAAAGATTCTTTTATGGCTTGCTGCCTTTGGATGGAATGAATGCCTTTCTCATTAAAAGGAACCAAACTGTAATTTTCCTTTTCAACACCACTAATTCTTATGGATTCCTTTTCGTTGAATTTCAATACATTTTGATAGCCAATCAGGGAGGCCCTTAGGTTATTTTTTATTTGTAAAGCCAAACTTGTTGTTTCCTTAACTATAGGATTTGATTCTCCCCCGCCAGCAAGTATTTGCTTATTGCGTTTTAAAATTTGTTCGTTGTAATTTGTAACCAATCCATTTACTTCACCGTTTTCTATTCCAATATTAGAGGGTAATAATTCTAAACCTTTGTTTTTATTCAAAGCATCCATCATCAATTTTGCTAATACTATTTGTGTATTAGAAAAGAGCACTTTTGCTTTCGAATCATTATTGTTTTGCATTAAAACAGTAGCATCGGATTCAATATAGCTAAACCCTTTTTCCTTTTTAAAATTGGCTTTAGAGGTTTCTATTGAATCCAGTTCCCTAAATAGATAATTAAATCGATCATCAACAAATTCGATAGTTTTTTTGGATACAAGTTGTCGGTCCTGAATACCATCTTGATTAAATACATCAATTAAAGTATTGACAATAGCACTAATTTTTTCTTTGTTTGATCCATTTAGAGTAAGGCTTAAGATGTCGCTTTGTTTAGCTACATAATCAATGACAATAGTACTCGATATAGATTGGATAACACTTTTTCTTGTTTTTAAAGCTATTTGGTATTCATTTCCATTGGTTCTATTTAATAATTCCTTGTTTTTAAGCATTATTTTGAAGGGAATGGCAGCACTAAAATTGGTCTGCCCAAATTTATATTCTACACCACTTCCTTTTATCACATAGCCACTTTTTGTCAACACAATTTGAAGCAAAATCTGTTTTTTAGACAAGGAATCATTTTCTTTAGCCCAAATTACGCTAAAGGGTACATTTTTCCATTTTTCGATAGATTTAATTCTTCCTACACTATAAATTTCTGTTGTCAAGTTCAAACGATCAACAACAGCACCTATTATTCGGGAAGATTTCATTATTACGATTTCATTTCCTTTGCTAATCTCATTATTTCCAAAAATAGAAATATTATCTGTTGGTAATTTAAAAGCCGTATTTGAGTTATCTAGGATTTTAATTTTGGCGCTGGTTTGATATACATCGTTGGCATACCTTAAATAAAAAAAACTGATGGCTATTGCCATAAATACCGACAAAAGAATCCATTTCCAATAAGAAAGGTATTTTAATATTTCTTGCTGAATGTTGAAATTGTTTTTTTTACTTTCCAATGGAATGATTTATTTTGTTAGTAATATAACGGTCGTAATAGCAATTGAAACAACTGCAAGTAAATTGGTCAAATTAGGCACATAACCTGATGTAGTTACTTTTGGCCCATTAGGATTGACATAGATGACATCATTTGGCTTGATGTAATAATATGGAGAGTCAAACCACTTTTTTGAGGTCAAATCAATAGTCGTGTAAGTTCGCTTATTGTTCTCCTCTCTAATTATTAATACATCCTGCCTTTGTCCATTAATAGTCAAATCACCGGCATAGCCTAACGCCTGAAGAAGGCTAATGTTTTGTTCATTAAAAGTAAAAGTACCTGGGTTTTTTACTTCACCTAGAATGGTAAACTTTGCATTTGTTAATCGCACAGTAACTGTTGCATTGGATAAGTGATTTTCAGCAATCAATTTTTGAACTAAAAGATTCTCAAGTTCCAATAATGTTAGGTCCTTTACTTTAATTTTTCCTAAAATAGGAAGAGTAATTGCACCTTCGATTGTTACTAGATAACCATTAATAGTGGATAAAGCGGGCTGATTTGTATTATAAATGGAAGCTAATTCCGGAGAACTTGAAGATATAACTATACTTAAAATATCATTTGCTTGAATTTTTCCATCAGAAAAAACAGTTTCATCTTGCTCTTTCAAATTGATATCATTAAAGTATAAAACATCTTTTTTTGAAGCACATGAACTCAATAATAAAAGCCCTACAATGAGTATCAGGATTTTTTTTTGTGGTTGAATCATCTTATTTAAATTGTCGGTATGGTTTGCTTTGATTTTCATTAAATTTCCTGGTCATTAGTGTTTGGATATGAGGTTTTTGAATATAAATAATCACTGACCTTGATAGAAGTTTTTTTGTAAATTGGCATTTAATAGATAGAATTTAGAAAGAGGAAAATAAATTTTATTTGTTTTATTTAAAATTATCAAAATTCATTTTATTATAATCGATAGGTTGGTTAAAATGCTTTTATTTAAATGTACAATGAGTGTACTGTCTAATTTTTCAACAGCCAGTTTTTTTATAAAATTGGGATAAAAAAGATTGTATATTTTAAATGAGCCTATTTTGTATTTATGTAATCTTAAAATTCCATATTCGATATCGTTTAAAGATAAAAGATAACAAGAAAATTTAATCCTTTTTATTTTGAAAATTTTTTCATTTTGTATTTGCTCTTGAGTCATTATTAGGAGGTAGGCATTGTAAATATTGACCCAAAAAAATTTCTTTAATTCATCGGTATTTATTTTTCCTTCCAAACTACTAACTCTTATATAATATAGTTCTTTTCTTAGAGAAGTGGTATCCTCCTCTAATTTTGCTCTTTTAAGAATTCGTTCGGATAAGTCAATATAATAGTTAAACATAGTAAATTTGCTTATGGTTAGCCTCAATAATTAGTAATAATAAACCAAAATAATTTTAATCAAACAACACAAATTCTTTAGAATTATTTGGGAACAAATATTCAATCTTTATTTGTTTTAAACTTGTGGGCAGTGTTAATTTTTACTTCTCAAAATTAAATTTATGTTAACTCACAATGATAATCGTATGCGCCTTTTCGATTAATAAAAGAGACTATAATATCTAAAGGTTCAGCCTAGTCTGGATGTATCCGATTTTAATTTTGAAATCATTTCTTATAAAATGATTTGTATGGATGACTTTGGGTTTTTAATTAGGGAAGAAAATTATTGCTTAATAACAATTGGCCTCTTTTTTAGATAGTAAAAATCATTATTTCTCTGATTGTCAATATTTTTTCAAAATTATTCCTTTATGAATTTGGAAGTTGCACTCCCTTTGTCTGAATTTATTTTGATAAAGTAGAGACCAGCCCTAAGCTGTGATACATCAATTGCTGACGTAGTATTAGCTGTATTTATAAAAGTTTGAACTAATTGTCCAAGTGTGTTGTAAATAGTTATGGAACTAATTTCGGTTTTATATTCATCCACAATAGTCAAAATATTTCTTACTGGGTTAGGGTAAATGGTGAAAAAATTAGCCAAATCATGCTCTTGTATTTGCAAAGCCCGAACACTAGTTGCTGCTATATTTGTAGCAACGGGTTGATAATAATCGAAATAGATACTTGCTGAATTGGTTATTTCATCCCCGTTTACAAGAGCAGGTAAAGTTTTGATTTTGAATGCAACATAACCTGCATTGTTACCTGCATCAAAAGGTAAATTGATGTTTTGAAAAATAAATTCTACGGTAGTATTGTCTGAAATTTTTGTTGTAAATACGTGGCTTCCGTTTAAAGGTTCAAGTGTTGTAATGTCAAATTTCGTAGGGTCAATGAGATCTTTTAAAACTATATTTTGAACATTGGTTGACCCAGAATTTTCAAATCGAATCATATAATGCAAATAATCACCCACTTTTGTAGGCGAAATGGTATTGCCATCTAAACAAATTTTGTCATTAGAATTTAAGGAATTTACCACAACTTGACTTAAATTGGCACTATTATCATTTGGCGTTTCATCGGTGGTGTACGTAATAGCTACATTAAAATTTAATAAATAGCCCTTATCAACAGAGGGTTTTACTTTGAAGGTTACAAGAATAGTTCTAGTTTCTTGTGGTAGTATATTGGTGAAATTCCAATTCAAATTGCTTGTATTTTGTAAAGAAACACTAGGATTTGCAGTGACCAAATTAGAAGCATCTGCATCAAATGTTAGATTTACTACTCCAGATTGAGTTACGGTTCCTTTGTTCTTATAGACAATTTTATACGTGCTGTCAAAATTACTCCTTGCATTCTCTAAAGATAAAATAGTGATTTCTAAATCCGTATGGTTGCCATTTGGGGTGATACAAAAAGGGGCTTGAAAAGGACTTGCTTCACTAGGAAAAGTTACTGAGGTACTGGCTGGTGAAATAGAATAATAACTTGGATTTTCAAGCACAGGCACTATTATATAAGAACCTCCTTTTACACTATAGGAATAAATTCCTGTCGAATCTGGAATAAAAGTAGTGGTGGTTGCATCATCAGCAAAAGTCAATTTAAGATTCGGAAAATTTACATCCAAGACATCACAACCGTTAGCATTATTATCCAGTTTGTTATGACCTTCGATGGTGTAATAATTTCCACCTGGCCCAAAAGAACAATAACTATTTACAAAACAATTCGAATAACCACTGTTCGTGATTTCTTCTTGAACAAATGCTATTTCTGACTCGTCGGCACAAATATAATTAAGATTTGGATTTCCTGAAAAAATTAAAGAACTTTCACTACTGCTATTTTTTATAAAAAGACTATTGAGTAGATTGTCATATACAAATAAAAATTGCAATGCTATTTGGTTAGTTGCGTCTAATGTAACCAGCTTGTTATTGTTGCAATACAAATATTGAAGAGTAGTTAATCCGTTGATGTCTAAAGTTGAAATTTGATTTTTAGAAACATCTAAAACTTTAAGACTCATAAGTCCTTTTATTTGTATGGATTGCAAATTATTATTGTTACAATATAAAAAAGTAATAGCACTCAAAGTATTCACATTTAATGCAGTAAGCAGATTATAATTACAATTTAAGGAAGAAAGCCGTGTCAATCCATCAACTTTTAAAGATATTAATTGATTATTTGTACAGTCTAAACTGGTAATATCTAGCAAAGTACTAACATCTAGAGTCGAAAGTCGATTGTAATTGCAGTTTAAACTTGTGATATTGCTTATCGTACTTAAATCAAGCGACGTAAGCATATTTCTACTACATTCAAGCGTTAACAGACTAATTAAGTCTTTTAAATTTAGTGTAGAAATGGAATTGCTATTGCAAATCAAAGATTGAAGATTAGTAACATTAGTTAAATTCAACATAGTCAACTGATTATAACTACAATCTAGTGTTACTAAATTGGTTAAATTAGTTACATTCAATAATGTTAGTTTATTAGATTGACAATATAAATTTTCGAGATTGACGGCGCTAGTCAAACTGAGCGTATTTATAATATTGTTATTGCAATTCAAGTCTGTTATTTTTGTTAAATTGTCAATATTCAAATTACTAATCTGATTGTTGCTGCATTGTAAAGAAATAAGGTTGGTGAAGTTTTCAATTCCAATTAAGGAGCTAATAGAGGAACCTTCTATATTTAAATGGGCAACTTGTAATGCTTCGGTAATTTCTATTTCACCATTATTATTAACATCAATTGCGAAATAATCGTCAGATAAATTTCTCGCAATTGTTGAGCCTGCCTCTGATTGCAATAATTTTGCTTTGAAAGCAGCATCCGAAAAAACTATCGTCTGCGCAGCTAAAACACTGTTAAACAGAACCAATAGCGCTATAAAATATTGTTTTTTCATCTTTTGTGAATTTTGAAAGCAATTTAGATTTCTGTATTAAGATTCTTTTTTTAATAGGTGTTATGTTTTCGTTATGTTTTAAACAAGGAGGTATTGAAAAAGTGTAAGGTATTTAGAATTCTTAGGTACAAGCCTAAGCTCTGAATCAAAAATTGGCTAATTTGCAATTTTTAATAAATAATTCTCAGACTATCCCATTTATACTAGTTGTAATTCTTAGAATTTGAATAAGCAACCTTAGTTAGCCCAAAAACGAATTTGATTAAAAATTGAAATAGCAACTTTATTACCTTCATTTCATTTTTTAAAATTTCAATTCCTTTAAAGATTATCTCCAATTTTAACTTAACATTATCTTTACTTTAATATAAATTCATTTTTAAACTCGTTGCATATTATAAATATATTTTTGCTTGAAAAATATAAATAGAGCTATGAGAAATGTATTTTTAGGAATTGTGATACTATTATTAATTGGATGCTCAAAGGAAGAGAACACTTCAGAAGTCCCTGACAATGTTCCTGTTATTGATGTTGATGGGAATGTTTATAATCCTGTTGTCATTGGAAAACAAACTTGGTTTAAAGAAAATCTAAAAGTTTCAAAGTATAGTGATGGCACAATAATTCCTGAAGTAAATGATCCAGCCGTATGGTCAACCTTGAACACAGGTGCTTGGTGTTATTACAGCAAAAACACCTCTTTTGGGATAGAATTTGGTAAATTATACAATTGGTATGCTATTGCTGGAATATACGATGTTGCATCGTTTAATGACACCGCTTTAAGAAAGAAAATTGTTCCAAAGGGGTATCATATTCCCACTGATGGGGAATGGACTATTTTAACAAATAGTTTAGGTTCAAATACAGGAGGAAAAATGAAAGAAATAGGTGCTACACATTGGGCAGATACGAGTCCCGAAACGACCAACAGCAGTTTATTTACTGCTCTCCCTGCTGGAATACGCATCGGCTATGGAACTTTTTATTTTATTGGTGAATACGGTTATTGGTGGAGTGCTACTAGTATCGATTCGGATATCGCTTGGTATAGAAGCTTAGGATACAATTCCAATAATGTTTGCAGAAGCTATGATGATAAAAACTATGGTTTCTCTGTGAGATTTATTAAAGATTAAATAAATACCTAGTACAAAATAAAAATTAATTCAAAAGATGTAAGATATAAAATAGTTGATTTACTTCGATTTTCAACTAAAGGGACAAATCGATTATCAATTTTTTTATTAAATTAACGATGATTATGAAAACATTAAAATTAATAGTAATTATTCTTGTTTTTTCAGCTGTTAAGGGATTTGCTCAAAATCCTACAATCGAAAATGCAACAATTTGCAGCAAAACAGGAGAGTCTATATATATCTCAGTAGCAAACGTTTCTCCAACAGATAGTTTTATTTGGCAACTAAAAACACCTACTGCAGATTGGACAACAATAAATAATTTAAATGCAGCTAATGTCTATAGTGATTATTCTATGGCTACTTTATATATTGTCAAAACGGCTACTTTGCCTGTTAATGCAACTCTATATAGAGTTGTGGTTACTAATGGGTCTAGTAGTTTGACTTCAAATACTGCAACATTAACCGTCAGCCCTTTGTCTGTTTCTTCAACAATTACAGGAGCATCTCCGCTTTGTTTTGGAGGAAATAAGACACTTACATACGGAACAGACTCGATAGGAGATATACAATGGCAATTCTCGACAACTTCGAGTACTGCTGATTTTTATGATATTGATTTTGAGAATAAAAAAACTTATAACGCAGTCAATATTCAAGAAACGACTTGGTATAGAGTAAGAAATACTAGTGGCGCCTGCAATCCTAGTTATAGTCCAGCTGTTCAAGTAGTCGTAAATCCATTTCCAATTGCCGGATATATTGATGGTGGGGATATCAATGTTTGTAAAAGCTCAAATACAACAGAATTGATTTTGATTGATTATGAAGGAAAAATTCAATGGCAAAAATCTATTGATATTGCTGGCCCTTTTGCATCAATACCAAATGCCACTGCTGCAACATACAAAGCAAATTCTTTAGCTGTTACTACTTATTTTAAAGCAGTTGTAACCAGCGGAGATTGCTTGTCAGAAAGTACTGATCCAGTCGTCATTATTGTTGATCCAACACCCATTTCAAAATTAATTACTGGAGCTACTACGGTTTGTTTTGGTGACAATATAAAACTTACCTATGGTTCAGATTCTATCGGAGACATTCAATGGCAGTCTTCTACAACATCAAGCACCGATGATTTTTATGATATTGATAATGAAATTGGATTAGTATTTACAGCAACTAATTTGCAGGAATCAACTTGGTTTAGGGTAATGAATTCCAGTGGAGGATGCAATTCTGTATTTAGCCCTGCTGTAAAAGTTTTGGTCAATCCGCTACCCATTGCTGGTAATATTGAAGGTGGCGGCGATACAGTTTGCAAATCTCTAAATTCCACTGTATTGTCTTTAAACAACCAAGAAGGCACTATTAAATGGCAAAAAGCCCCAGATGTTAATGGCTCTTCTGGTACTTTTGTAGATATCCCTTCGGCTACCAAAGAAACTTATACGGCAGCGTCATTAACCGCTACTACTCATTTCAGAGCTGTTTTATCAAGTAGTGCTTGTGCATCTGAAATGACAGATTCAGTTGTGATTTTTGTCAGTCCTACACCTGTTGCAAAATTAATTACTGGCGCATCACCAGCCTGTAAAGGAAGTAGTAAAGTACTTGTTTATGGCGAGGGTTCTTTAGGAGATATTCAATGGCAATTTTCGACTACCTCAGCATCTAGTGGCTTTAATGATATTCCTGGCGAAATAGGACACCTTTTTTTAGCTTCTGATTTACAAGAGACTACATGGATTAGAGTATCAAACAGTATAGACAGTTGTAATGCTGTTTATAGCCCAGTAGTTCAAATTACTATAAATCCTCCTCCCGTTTCAGGATTCATTGAAGGGGGGAATAAAAACGTTTCAAAAAAACTAAATGCAACAGAATTGACATTAAAAGGGTACAAAGGGACAAGTTTTCAATGGCAAAAAGCCGCTTCATTAACAGATAATTTTACCGACATTCCTTTCTCTTCATCCTCAAAATATATAGCAACTGGGTTAACAGATAATGCCTATTTTAGAGTAATTATATCTAGTGACATTTGCACTAAAATTGCCTCTGAACCCGTGTTTATAAATGTTAATTCTGATTTTGAAATTACAACTTTTCCAAATCCATTTGATTCAGAATTCAATGTAAATCTAACTCCCTTGACCTTGGACCCAATTGAATTAAAAGTATATGACATATCTGGAAGAATTATTGAAAATCTAAACATCAATTCATCTGAAATCAATTCCAAGCGATTAGGTGGCAATTATTTGCCTGGTGTATACCTAATGATTATCAAACAAGGATCTCTGGAGAAAAGTAGTAAAGTAATTAAAAAATAATACTTTCTGATCCTTTTTTTTAAGAATCTATTGAAAATTTAAAAGACATAGTATAGTCTTTTTGCGTACGCTTTAAATAGCAAGTTTCTTGTAATGATTCCATAGGATACTTTTTTGTGTATCGCTATTTCAGGACTTTACATTTTTAACAAAAAAATCCCGTTAGCCTAATAACTAACGGGATTTAAATAGGATTCTGGATTAAAATAGCGAACACAAAATCTAGTTCAGCTGAATTCTATTTTTTATGTTTCAACAATTGTAGTAAATAGGTTCCATAACCCGATTTTACAAGGGGTTCAGCCAATTCCTTAAGCTGTTCATCACTAATAAACCCTTGACGCCAAGCGATCTCTTCTATACATCCAATTTTTAATCCTTGACGTTCTTCGATAACCTGTACAAACTGTCCAGCCTGCATCAAACTGTTGAAGGTACCCGTGTCTAACCAAGCAGTTCCTCGATTTAAAATCCCCACTTTTAAAGCTCCTTTTTCAAGATAGACCTTATTTACATCGGTAATTTCATATTCTCCTCTCGGACTGGGTTGAATATTTTTGGCGATTTCCACAACCGAATTGTCATAAAAATACAAACCCGGAACAGCATAGTTCGATTTGGGTACTAATGGTTTTTCTTCAATTGAAAGCGCTTTATTGTTGTTATCAAATTCAACCACTCCATAACGCTCAGGATCTGAAACGTGGTAAGCAAATACTACGCCTCCTTTGGGTTGTGTATTCGATTGTAATAATTCACCCATATTGGCTCCAAAGAAAATGTTATCCCCCAAAACCAAAGCCACACTATCTTGTCCAATAAAATCGGCTCCTATAACAAAAGCTTGCGCCAAACCATTCGGAATAGCTTGCTCGGCATAACTAAATTGACAGCCAATCGACTTACCGTCACCCAATAACTTCTCAAAATGAGGCAAGTCATGTGGAGTCGAAATAATCAATATTTCGTGAATCCCCGCCATCATCAAAGTGGACAAAGGATAATATATCATCGGTTTGTCATAAACGGGCATCATTTGTTTACTCATGGCCAAAGTCAAAGGATGCAATCGGGTTCCGGATCCACCGGCTAAAATAATTCCTTTCATAGTATTTAGGATTATGAATTAAGGGTTAAGGGTTATGAAATTAATATTGGATTTGATATAAAAAACAACTACTTCTAACTTCTAATCTAGCCTCTCCATCATTTTTTTTAAACTGATTTTATAATCTACAGCCTCAATGCCATAAACCGCTTTAATCTTGGATTTATCCAATAAAGAATAAGCGGGTCTTTCGGCAGGAGTCGGATAATTTGAGGCAGGAATTCCTGTGATTTTACAAGTTTTTTGAGCTATTTCTTTGATGTCTTGTGCAAAATCAAACCAACTGATTTCGCCAGCATTCGAATAATGATAAATACCCGATTCCCATGTAGCACTATCTAAAATAGTTAAGATGACTTGAGCCAAATCGGCCGCATAAGTAGGCGAACCCACTTGATCATCAACGACGCTCAAAGAGTCTCTTTCGCTCATCAATCGCAACATCGTTTTGACAAAATTGTTTCCAAATTCCGAATATACCCAAGCAGTTCTGATGATAATACTGTCTGGAAAATTTTTTAAGCAAGCGATTTCTCCGGCCAATTTGGTGACTCCATAAACACTCTTTGGATTCGGCTGATCGTCTTCTTTATAGGCTACTGGCGAAGTGCCGTCAAAAACATAATCGGTCGAAATATGTACCAGTTTTGCTCCTGATTCAGAACACAAACTAGCCAAAGTAGCAATGGCCAAATGATTGATGGCATCGGCAACTACAGTATCTTGCTCCGCTTTATCCACAGCAGTGTAAGCAGCGCAATTGATAACTATATCGGGTTGAATGCGATTGAAATTGGAAATAATCACCTCCGACTGGTCTAAAGGAAAATCGTCAATATCAGTGAAAATAAAATCGAACTGCGGATAATGAAGTGCTAACATTTTGATTTCAGAACCCAATTGTCCATTGGCTCCTGTTACAAGTATTTTTTGCATTAGAATTGGGAATTACAGTTTTTAAAATCAGGCAAAATCAGGTCTTTTTCTGAAACTATGGCAGTGGCTAAATCCATTCCCCAATCAATGTTCAAACTGGCATCATCAAACCGAATACCGCCTTCGCTTGGTTTGTTATAATATTGGTCGCATTTATAGGAAACCACAGCCGTTTCACTCAAAACCGAAAAACCATGAGCAAACCCTTGTGGAACCAATAATTGTTTTTTGTTTTCAGCCGATAATACAAGTCCAAAACACTTTCCATAAGTGGGAGAATCCTTCCTTAAATCTACGGCTACATCCATAATTTCCCCTTGAAGCACTCGAACCAATTTGGTTTGGGCAAATGGGGGATTTTGATAATGCAATCCTCTCAAGGTTCCTCTCTTTGAAAAGGATTGATTGTCTTGCACGAAATCGATCTGGATTCCTAAATCAAGCATTTTACTTTTGCTGTAGGACTCAAAGAAATAGCCTCTTTCATCCTCAAAAACAGCGGGTGTGAGGACAACTAAATCATTTATAAAGGTCTGTTCTAAATTCATGGTATGTTTGTGTTGTGCACAAGTTTAATTAATTTTTAATAAAGTTCCTATTTTAAAGGATTCAAATAAAATATTTTTATAGGGAATCATTTTACATTTATAATCTTTATCTATATCCATCTTCAAAGTATAAATAAAAATAGACACATAATAAATCATAAAACCGCTGCACAACCATACCCTAAGTTCTTTAGTTCTTAAAAAAATAAAATCGGCAATGACTAGTATTTCAAAAATTTTAAAATAATAAGCAATCCGAGTTAGATCCCCATATAAACTAAAAAAATTAGTGATTATTACAGACAGAAAAAACAAAACCATCAGGTATTTTTGGTTGGAATATTTTCTTTTCATTTCCTCAAAATAAAATAACATGAAAATTGCCACTCCATTTAAAATAATTAATTTCAATGGGTTTACGGGAATTTTCATTGTAGTAAAGTAGGCTATATATCTTGAATCTTTAAAAAACCAACTAAAATAATGTACTAGTCCAAGTTGTGAAAATAACAAAGAACCTACCAAAACTAGTAAAATATGGCTAACTTTAATTTTGTCAGCAAATCTATAAACAAGGAAGAATAAAATGAATGGAATAATTACCGTGCTGTGTATGGATACTCCCAAAAACATTAAGAGAAGATAGTGCAAATACTTTTTATTGATCAAATAATAAAAGGCGTAAAAACATATAGAAACCACAAATGACTGCCTCATGGTATTCAATGATAACAAAAACATACTGGGGATCAGTAAAAAGATAAAAATAGCAAGGTTTTGATTTTGAGTATATTTTTTAACTCCTAAAAATAAAAATAAGTAAGTAAAAAATGCAATGAAAAAGAAAAGTGCCGTATAACCTAAGTTTAGTGTTCTGAAAACATTCATTAATGCGAGATAACCAACCGCAAAGTCTTGATCCCTTACTTTCGAATTATACCAAATTACATAGTCTCCAAAGTCAGCACCGACAAAATCTCTAAATCCTACAACACCAACAATCAATAGAAAGGTTACTATCTGAAATATTTTATTTTTTTCAGGCAATAAATAGCCCATTAGTAAAAGTGAGCTTGCAATCAATAGGAATAGGAGATAAAATAGCATCGGACTAGTTAGTTAAATAATAAAATTATATATTCTTTATTTTTTTCTTAAAAACAAAAAGAACTGTTTCGGATATTCTTTTTCTATCCTCATCTGAAAGGTTAGAGCCTGATGGCAAACACAATCCTTTTTCGAATAAAGTCTCTGCAACTTTTTCTCCATAATAAGGATAGCTTTCGAAAATAGGTTGCAAATGCATAGGTTTCCATAAGGGCCTGCTTTCTATATTTTCAACTTCTAATGCGGCTCTTAAAGTCTCCCTCGTAATCCCTCCATTTTTAGTTTCATCTACAAGTATAGCGGTCAACCAAAAATTAGAAAAGAAATCGTCTGAAGGTTCTTTAAAAACCAAAACACCAATTATGTTTTCAAATAAATCAACATAAAATTGGTGCATTTCCCGGCGTAAACTAATGTGACTTTCTAAAACTTCCATTTGTCCGCGACCAATACCTGCGCAAATATTACTCATTCTATAATTATAACCTACTTCACTATGCTGATAATGAGCTGCATTGTCACGGGCCTGAGTAGCTAGAAAAATAGCTCTATTTTTATTTTCCAATGTCTTGGTGACAATGACTCCACCACCTGATGTGGTAATAATTTTATTTCCGTTGAAAGAAAGAATTCCGATTTCACCGAGAGTGCCACATTTTTTCCCTTTGTAAGAACTCCCTAATGCTTCTGCACTATCTTCCAAAATTGGAATATCATATTTAAGAGATAATGCTAGTATTGCATCAACTTTAAAAGGCATACCATAAAGATGAACAGCTATGATAGCCTTGGGCTTTTTGCCGAGATAAATTCGATCCTCAATGGCTTTTTCTAGAGCAATTGGGCATATATTTAGCGTTTCTGATTCACTATCTACAAAAATGGGCGTCGCACCAAGATACAGAATTGGATTGGCGGAAGCCGAGAAAGTCATGGTTTGACAAATTACTTCATCACCCGCTTTTACCCCTAATAATATAAGACCTAAATGCACTGCCGCTGTGCCAGAATTCAGAGCTCCAACCTGAACTCCTTCCTTTAAATAATCTTCTAAATCACTTTCGAATCCAACAATATTGGGTCCCTCAGTAGCAATCCAATTATCCTTGAATACTTTTTTTATAAAAAATAACTCTCTACCTCCTTTATGAGCTTCAGATATAAAAATTCTCTTTTTTTTCATTTTTATCTACTTATAGAATGACTATTTTTAAAAATTAAATTAATCAAAAAAACAATTAGTGTTTTTCTGTTTTGATTTTCTCATCATTTTTCAAAAAATAAAACTTGGTCAGATACAATCCAATTAATGGTATTAAGACCATAGACCATATCGTTGTTTGGGGTGTTGTTTTATAAAAAACAACCACACCAATTCCTATTAAAAACTGTAGGAATGCATAAATAAAAGAGGTCAACTGATGAGGGAACTTATATGTATTGCTTAATAATTGGTAGAAATGCCATGAATGCGCTTCAAAAATATTCTCTTTTAGATAAAGGCGATGCAAGATAGTAAAACTAGTTTCAATACCATAGACTGCTAAAAAAAGCAGCCATAAATAAGAATTTGAAGCTAGAATCAATTTGATTAATAAATAAATAATCCAAAATGCAATTGAAATACTACCGACGTCCCCTGCAAAACATTTTGCTTTTTTCCTAAAATTAAAATACAAGAACACGACACTTGCCAACATGGGATAAAGAATAAAATCATTGTCTATAAAATCATATAAATAAGTATTAACATATAGAAATGATCCTAATACAACTAGTGTATATAGACCCGTTATTCCATTTATCCCATCCATAAAATTATAAGCATTTAAAATACCTATGGCTAAAATATAAAATACCAGAGTAATCAAAAAGCCATAAGTATTGACTAATTGTAGATCATAAAAAACCAAGGCAAAAGCAACAAAATGCGCTGCTAATCTAATTTTATTTGGTAGACTTTGAATGTCATCCCAAAAACTAACAATACTCAAAATAGTAATTCCTATAAAAAACAAATAGTTTTCAGTAGAATTCTGAATGAAATAAAATAATGCCGCAAACCAAAAAATGACCCCTCCTCCTCTTAAGGTAATATCTACGTGAGCACTTCTAAAATTAGGTTTGTCAACAATATTGTATTTATTGGCTACTTTAAAATAAATCAATAATAGTATAAAAAAACCAAGTAATACTGAAATATATTCCATAACTATTTGTTGAAACTTTTTAGTGTATTTAGCAACCCTTCTCTTGCGCAAACTGGTAATTCTTTGCCCATGGCATGTTTGATTTTGGCATTATCCACAAGGTAGCTTTCAGTCAATTTTTCCAATCGTTTTGAATGGAGTGGAAGTGCTAAAAAATCGCCTACCCGAGCAATTATTTTTATGTAAGAAACTGGTATTTTCCAAATAACAGTTTTTTTATTTAAGCTATTTCCCATAATTTGAATTAATTCATTGGTTGAAATAGCATCATCATCAGCAAGATTATAAATACCCGAGGGAATGTCTGTTCGATTTAATAGTTCTTTAATGACATAGCAAAGATTTTCAACACTCAAAAAGGAACGTTTATTTTCAAAACTACCCAAGGGCCATGGAAATCCTTTTGAGACTATTTTAAACAAAAGATTTAAATTGCCTTTATTGCCTTTCCCGTGAATCATACATGGTCTCAGAATAAAAACTTGTTTACCTTCAGGAATTATATGACTTTGAATGTAATCTTCTGCCAATTTCTTTGACTTCCCATAAGAAGTTAAAGGATGAGCCCTAGATTCCTCTGTCAATAACCCAGCTACTTTGTCAGTAACGGCTTTAACAGAACTAATAAAAATAAATGTTTTGGAATTGGACCCTAGAAAAGCATCAAACAATTGCTTAGTCAATTCATAATTGGCTTTATAATAGGCTGAATCATCTAGAGAATGCTTTAATTCATGTGCTTTTCCCGCTGCATGAATGATATGATCCGCATTCAATTCAATAATTTGATTTTTTTTATACCGAACAGATAAAGGTAGGACAACGAAATCATTAGCTAAATAGCTTTGAAGATTGGACCCTACAAAACCTGATGCACCACTAATCTGACAAGTCTCCATCAAGCTAATTTATTTTTATAATAGTTTAACCATTCTAGCGATATCAATTCCGCCGAAAAATTATGCAACACATATGCTCTTCCGTTTTTTCCCATCGTTTCTCGTACTTCTTGATCCATCAATTTTTCCATTTGCTCAAAAATCGAATCTAAATCTTTTACTTTGTGTCGAAATCCTGTTTCATTCTCTATTATGGCATCTTTTACCCCATAAGTATCACTGCAAATTATTGGCTTTTCGAGCAAAGAAGCCTCTATAATACTAGACCCAAAACCTTCTCTGTAACTTGGCAAACAAAATACATCGGCCATTTGTAAAACATCTTGAGGAGCTGTAGTAGCACCACTAAATACTATAGAAGGGCATTTACTTCCAATTTTTTCTATCTTTTGTTGCATCATTTCCTCATCTGGACCAACAAATACTAATCTTGTGTTTGGATATTTAGAGTTCAACTTTAAAAAGGCAGCTGCTAGGTCTAAGAGCCCTTTGTCAATATTTAACCTGCCTAAAAACATAAAAACAAACTCATCCTTAAAATTGAATTTTTTTCTATAGACAGCAGCGATTTCGGAATTGGGAATAAATTTCTCAACATCTACACCACTAATGGATCCCTTACCTAAAACTTGAGAATTACTTTCTTTGATAATCCCATTATCAATTAAAAATTGTCTCTGAGATAGCCCATCTACGAGAATATCTGTAGCGCAAAATACTATAAATCGGTCAATGTTTTTTAGCAACATTTTAAACCACCCCTGTTTTGTATACCAAACTTGTCCTGTAAAAATATGAGTTCGAATTTTTATTCCAGCTAATTTAGCTGCCAAAACGCCTATTAAACCCGCTTTTGGAGTAGCCGAATGAATGGCATCAAATTGAATTTCTTTAAAATATCTTCGCAAAGAATTAAGAGCTTTTACATCTTTAAAAATGGAAATTTTGCGCTCAAAATCCAAATCTTTGACTCCTTTTATAAATGTAAAAGAGGAATAAAATGAACTATATCCCTTAAAATTAGAAACCAAATAGATATCGTAATCTTTTGATAAATATTCAAAATGTTTCTTTAGATAGATGTTTGCAAAATTGGGAGTAGCTACTATAAAACAAATCTTTTTCCTCATTGACCTTTTTTTAAAACTTCTTCAATGGTTAGTTTATCTACATTAATAGCATTTCTTCGACTAACCAAAATACTTTCTTTCCCCACTAAATTAAATAAACAATAAACTACTCCTGCAATAGAATATTGTATTCCAAATTTCAAAAAATCTAGATTATAATGGTGTTTTTTTAAGGCATACAACAAGTATTTAAATCCTTTAAAATATTTTTTATAATAATCATTGCCAAACTCTCTATAAAAAAATAAAGGTTCTGTCAAAATTTGAAAATTATATTTCTTGTGGGTTCTAAACCATAACTCCTTATCATCAATTCTTTCAATTTTTATGTCATAGGGATTGGCAATAAACCAAGCGGTTTTAGCAATAATAGTGGGATGAATAAAAGTATTTACTTTACTTAATTCTTCTCCTTTTGGAAATTTTAATCTAATTCCTTCCACGATACTGTTTTCATTTATGGAATAGGCATTGGTACCTAAAACATCAATTTCAGGATGAGATTCCAATAGTTGTATTTGTTTTTCTATTTTTTTAGGATGCATAATGTCATCAGCATCCATTCTGGCTAAGTATTTTGTGGTCACTATTTTGGAAAACTCATTCAATCGAAAACTCATGTTTTTATTTTGTCCATCAGAATAAATAGTTACCCTCGGGTCGTTTTCATATTTACGAGCAATCGCTAAAGAAGCGTCTGTAGAACCATCGTTTATCAATAATAATCTCCAATTTTGATACGTCTGATCAATTATGGATTGGATGGCTAGATCTAAATATTTTTCGGTATTATAAAATGGTATAGCTATCGAAACTAGAACTTCTTGATTATTGAACATATAAAAAAAATATTTTAATTTCTTTACTCATTAAAGTCTTTTCCATTCTGGCGGGATTAAATCTAAGGTTAATTCATTCATTTTTCCTTTATACCATTTTTTTGGTGCAATCACCTTCTTTTCGGGCGAGGAATTCAACCAAGCGCCCCACCAACTAAAGGTACTGTTAGCGATAATATGGTGCTTACAAATTGACATTAAATGCAAATCGGCTAGAGTAGCATTTTCAATTGTAGTGTTGTTAACATAAACAAACTGTAGGTCTTTTGGCATTTTTAAATTATTTTTAACCCAATCTATATCATTTGAAAAAACATAAAATTGGGGCGCCACTAATTCTTTCGAAAAATAACCAATGGCTTCTTCATAATACGCCATTGAAACGTTTTCATAAATTGCTGCATTCTTCCCCTTGAGATAATCTCCTCTTCGAATATGAAGACTAACGGAATTAACATTTTTAATTTCTGTATATAAATCCAAGCCTGTAAATTCAATTCCCTCAAAGACAAACTGCTCCTTAAGCTTTTGTTCGATGGGTTGAAGGTATTTATAGGATTGCCAATAGCCATCAAATAAAGAATAAGTATCCAAAATATCAGGTCTATAGGCCGACACATTTTCTACTAATATCTTCTTATTCAAAAAAGGCAACTTTTGAAATAATTTCCTTTTGAACCTGTATAAAAAGTAGTTTTGAACATCATAGCCATTTTTCTTTAAGGCTTCAGTTGAAAGGTACGCAATAGAAACCTTAAAATAATCAATAGCTAAAACATTTTCCTTATTGATCTCTGTAAAAAAAAAAGGTTTTTCGCGTCTTTTTTTCGATAAATAAAGTCCAAAGGCGTATTGAAACATTTGATTGCCTAATCCTCCCCATATTTTTACTCCAATCATAGGTTAATAAATAATTTGTTTCAAAAGCACTTCAATTTTTTTAAAGAAAACATAAAGCATTGAATTGAAAGTATTTAGTCCGCAATATTTTTTAAAATAATATAGTTCACTCTCCCGCTTGTATTTTTCCATTTGCACATTTAACTGCTGTACCGAACTTTTGGTTGACATTCCTTGCAAATGTTGTAAAGACGTTTTGCCATTAAGGAGACAGGTTCCGCCTGCATCCAAAATTTGTCTGCCCAAAATGACTTCCTCGAAAAACAAGAAGGTCCCTTCGTCTAAATAATTATTTTTCTTCATAAAATTAGCCTCTATAATAAAAGCGGCTCCATTGATACTGTCACAAGCTAAATAATTATTGATATAAGGCATTTCATGTTTGTAGACATACTTTGCAAATGATTTTTTTGTAACTAATTTAAAAATAGTGCAGCACACAAAAAACAATTGAAAAGTAGGCAAAACTCTTCTGACTTGGATTTGCTTTTCAAGAGGTAATTTTGTGGATAAAGTATTGACCAAGGGTGATATTGCAATAACTTTTTTGGGTCCAACCCAATTAAATGAGGCAACAAGTTGCTCTAATAAGAAATCATCTTCAATGATTACGTCATTGTTTAAAACAAAAAAATAATCGGGTTCAACGGCTATTTTTATTCTCATGCCTAAATTATTACCGATGGAATACCCCGAATTTGTATCGGCATAAATACACAAAATGCTTTTTGGCAAATTGGCTTTCAAGAGTTGTCTTTCTGATTCTTTACTAGCATTGTCCACAACTACAATCTCATAATTTTTATAAGATTGCGTTTCAAGATTTTTTATAATGTCTAATGTATATTGGGAACTATTATAGTTTAATATGACTATTCTAATAAATTTCATTTCAAGTGGTAAGGGTTGGCATTTCAAATTTGAACCGAATTAAAAATTTAATTATAAAAATCTTTACAATAAATAAAACAAATGTAAATCGTATGTATTCATTATTCATAAATATAAAAGAAGCAAAGTAACATATTGTAGAATATAATATCAAATCAAAAATACTCTGATTTCTATAATATCGTAAATATATTATTTTGCTAATATAACCTAGTATATAAGAACCCAAAAAAGCCCCCATAAACCCAAAATCTAAAGTAAAACAATCAAGGTAAGTGTAAACGTTTGTGGGCAAATCCTGATCATACTCTCGAACTAAATCAGGATAGGATTTGATAATCCGAAACGTTTTTAAAATATAATTTATAAAATCAAAACTATAATAACTACTATCAAACACATCATAAGTGAAATATTTACCATTTAAAAGATTTTGATAAGCCGTAATTCCGCCATACAAATAAAGATTAATAGCCGAATTGGTATCGACAGCCCCTTGACTAACTTCCCCTATAAAATAGGAAGATACCGCAAATAACAAAACCAGCACAGTAAAAGAAGTTAAAATAAGTTTATAAGGAACTCTTTTAGCTTGATAGGTAAAAAACACAATCGAAATAATGATCAAATACAACATGGGAGCTCTAGTAAAAGCAGCCACAGCAATCAATATAGAAACTAAATAAACGACTATAAGCACCAACGAATTTATTTTCTTTTCCATGAAAAGATAAATCGCTAAAGGCAAATAAATGTTGGAAGTGTTGCCAAAAACTGTATAAAAATAATTACCGTCTCTGTAGTCTGAAAATGCCTGATCATTCCTCATTTTAGCCCAAACTTCAAACGAAGAAAAATTAAAAAAAACATCCTTAAGGATGGTTAAATTGGCAAAAAAAGACAAAACAACTAAAACATAGCAAGCAATTTTTATTTTTTCAATATCTAATATTTTAACAACTATAGAATCAATATTGATCTCGCTTTCACTGAGATAAGATCCAAACAAGTAAAAATACCATGACAAATACACGACTACCAATGTATTCAATTGAAAAACAACATATCCTGATAGCTGGGAACCTAAAATTATAAACAACCAAACAGAGGTAAATATACTAACATGATTAATCACACTCGAATATCTCTTATTAATCATTAAAAAAAGATGAATCCCAAAAAATAGAAATAAAATATTTACAATAATATTGACCATTCTAATGCTATTTTGTTTTTAGTTCTTTAATAAAAACAACAATATGAACTATCTCTTTTTTCATCAAAATTAAATACAGTACATAAAAAAATAAAAAAATAAAAAAACCCATTATAGGATCCAATACAATCATTACATAGCAAAACAGTATTGATAAAAATAAATTATATGCTATCTTTTTAACCATCGACAAACTGTATAATTTTGAGAGATACACCTCTACTATTATAGACCTAATGGCTACAGCTATAGTCATAGAAAAAATAACAAAATTGAGATTGTTCAACAAAACTCCTACAATAGAAAATACAGAAACAATTACTAAAGAAATGACATTAAATAGTAGTAGTAATTTTTCTTTTCTCAATAGCTTCATGTAGGTACTAAAAAGAATTTGCATCTTCCCATCAAACAAACACAAAGGCAGAAGTATAACAAAATAATAAATACTATCAATGTAAGATGGTAACCAGATTTTGATAAATAGTGCAACAATAGGGAAAAAGAGATATACTCCGTTCAAAACGATGTTCAAGAAATCCAACCCTACGACATAAACCCTCTTTTGCTGCTCGCTGCCCCGTTGAATCAATAAGGGAAATAAAACAATACTAACTTGGCTAATAAACAATAAGAAAAAAGCAGTTAACGATATAGAAAATGAAATTTTACCAAATAGTACAATCCCCCATGTTTTTTCAATTAAATACCGACCTACTCCCAAAATGAGCATTCCTGCAATATTAGACAACATCAATAAGGAGCCAACCGATAGGTTTTCTTTAAATTCAATCAGACTTTTTTTGAATTCTAATGCCTTTGCAAATACGATTACTCTTCCGTGATAAATCGAGTAAATCAATCCAAACAATCGGGCAATAACATAAAAAAAAATATAATATTCAGAATTCTTTACTTGGAACGAGAATAAAAAAAATAAGAAAACTAAAAAAACAACTTTATCAATAACAGCTGAAATTGAAAACAACTTCATTCTATTAAAAGCCTGAAAAACAGTTCCAAAAAAAGTAGATAGATTGGAAAGAATCAAATATATGGAGGCAAAAATAAGAATACTCTTTTTTTGAGGATCGATGGAATAAAATAGGGCAAATAAGACAACAAAGAGTCCAACAATCAATTCTATAACAAATAGAATTTTGAACTGAGAGTTTAATAAGGTATTGTCTACCTCCGAAAAAGACTTTCCCCCATATCGAAGATAAATCCCGTCTAATAACCCTAAATGAAAAAAACCAACATAGGAACTCAAAAACAAAAAAAATTGCCAGTAGCCAAACTCTTCAATGCCTAGTATTTTAGGTATAATAAAAGACATGGATATACTCAAAATAAGTGAGAACCCTTGCGATATAAAAACGTAGGAAAAATTTAGGATAGCCTCTTTAGCCGATTGTTTCATTTATATAATTAGGAATGAACTCATAGATCTGCAAAAAATGGAAGTTAAGTTGTTGCTAAAAATTGGAGCTTCTTAAAATTTTGTTTTCTTAAAATTAACAAACACCAAAACTATTTAGCCATTAGTTGTTTCAATCTGATTCTTCCAGCCATAAATACCATTACAGAAAAACCACCCATAAAACCACCCATAATCAACCCTTTCAATTTTCTAAATTTTTCCATTTTCAAAGGGTATATGGGCCTATCTAAAACTTGTATTAATGGAGTTTCTCGCCTAACTGTAACTTTGGCCAATTCTGTTTGTTTCACTAGCTCAGTGAGTATGGCTGCATTTGCCTGAACGTCAACTTGTTTTCGTGACGATGGCACCCTACGGGCATTTAATGCAGGATTCAAATTAAAAGTATTGTCATTTGCTGTTGCCACTCCTGAAATAGCACTATTCAATTCTCTCCTAATGGAATCGGTTTGTCTTTCCAGAATTTCCATATTGGTTCTTGCTTTTTTGCTTTTAGTTGTGATATAAAACAGCCCTACTTGCCCTGCTAATGCTTCGCAAAATTCTTTAGAAAACTGTTCGTTTCCGGATGTAAACTCCATAGTGATAATATCTACTTTTTTATCTTTTTGGCCAACGGACAAACAATTTTTAGACAAATCTCCACAAATCAACCCCAAAATACTATCATGTGCTCTTGTGAAATACTTTCTTTTGGTGTTGGGTGGAAATTGAATTTTAGCATCCTTGGGTTCCTTATTCCATTTCTCCCTCCATTTCTTATTCTGAATGTACATCTCGGCAAAGGAAATAGCTTTCCCTTTATAAAAAACAGGCATCATAAGAGTTTGTTCCACCATATTTCGAGATTTAAATAACTCACTTAAATTAGCGCCTTCAAAAATACCTCCACCGCTACCCCCCAAACTCAAACCAAATTGACTGGCTAAGCTTAAGACCCCACCAGAACTTCCAGATTTATCTCCTTCAAGTGCAAATGTAAGGGTTGCTGTATATACTGGTTTTTTGGTGAGTGAATATCCCAATCCTAAGATTCCTCCAATAATACCAGCCAAAACAATAATTTTCCATTTAGAAAGAAAAAAATAATACCATGTGGCATACTTATCGAACAATCCTTTTAATGTTATTTCGTCCTTGACTATAGGTTCTTTTGTTGTCATTCCATTATCTGTTTAGGTTTTTTCTTATCCTTTGCTGCTACTCACAAACTATCTGGACTGCTTTCTGTCCTCCTGTCTTAATACTTCTATCTTAATACTAAACTATAAATCGCTATTTAAATGCCGTTACAATCAATAAAGCAAGACTCGTTATGACACTACCTACACTAACCCATTCCCCTGTACTCATCTTTCTGGTCTCAGGCTTTTCAGGCACAACAATCTGCGAACCTGGCAATACCTTTGGGTACGAACGGATAAAAAAGAAGGAACTCGAAACGGCCGCTTTCCCATTAGGATAAATAATATAGGCTTTCTTTTTCCAACCTTTGGCATCAGTTCCACCAACGGACTCTAAATAATAATTAATCCCCCTACCCTTGTTAAAAGGAATCTCAGAAGTCAAGAGAACATTTCCTGTTACTTTCACGCTCTCGTTGTAAACAGAAACCTCAATTTCATCTCCCGGAAATAGGGTGACATTGGTCTTGTCAGTAGTATCTTTAACTATTTCTCTCCAATCAACTGGAATGATAGCATATTTTAAATCCTCTTTCAATTTTTTAGTCAGTTTATTTTGAATAGAGTCCTGCTTCCCTAAATTCAAGTTTACATTTTCTATAGCTTCAATTTGTTTGGCTTGAATAGGACGTTTGATTTTTACACCATCAATATTAGCAACAGCAGTCAATCCGCCAGCACGTTGAATCACATCGTATATTTTTTCTTTTTTGTTGGCCAAAACATATTTACCAGTATAATTTACGGCACCGCTCACGGTTACCATTTCTGGTTTTTCATAAACAGCCATTCTACGAATATTCACAACATCAAAAGGAGCCAACTCAAAGTTTTTGATTTGCTCATTGTTCTCTGCCAAAATTTCTAAATTAAACAATTGTACTCTTTTAGGATTCACATCGTTTATTTCATCCGATTTGATCATTCTGGCAATTTCTACTCTTTTGGATGCAGAACCAGTTAAACCACCCGCTTGAACTAATAAATCATTCAATGTCAGATTCTCGTGAAACTCATAAACTCCTGGTTTTTTGATCTCACCATCAATCGTAATTTTATAATCTTCCTTGAAGTCTAAAATAGAATATACAGTAACAACATCTTCTTTTTGTAAAAGGATATTGGCTTCGACATCTCCTGCCAAAGCCTTGTCTAAATTGACATTCGTTACCTCAGTAGTCAAATCCGCTTTGGAACGAACTATTGTCGCTCTATTGGTATAGGCATCTTCTTTTAACCCATCGGCTTGAGCAACTAAATCTGAAACACGCATTCCCTCATAAAAAGAATAAATTTCAGGTCGAAATACCGCCCCTTCAATTTTGATACGGTTCTCAAATCGATTCAAAATCTTAGAAATTCTAAAAACATCACCAGCCAATGGTTTGTAACTGCCGTATTCTGAGGAGGAGATGTCTTTTACTTTAAAGTCTTTAGACGTTTTTTGCAATACATTAACCGAGGCCGTATAAGCAAATTCATTAAAGCCAGAGGCGAATGACAATAAATCTTTAAAAGTTTCTCCCGATTTCATCTCGAAGATTCCTGGGCGTTTTACCTGTCCTTCTAAAGTAACCCTTTGGGAATAAGCAGGAATGCGAATCACATCATTATCCTTTAAACCTACATTATCCGATTGATTCCCATTGACTAAAAAATTATAAATGTCAATTTTCTTATAGACTTTATTATTTCTCAAGAGCTCAATATTACGATAAGTGCCATTTTTTGCGGGTCCACCTCCCAAAAACAAAGCATTATAGACGGTTGCCAAAGAAGAAATAGAATAATTCCCTGGCTGTCTGCTGCCTATAATAGTTACTTTGATCGTCCGAATGCGGCTCAAACTAATACCGACTTGGGATTGCCCGGAAACAACTGTACTGTAAACTCTGGAAATGGCTCCTTTTATTTTTTGTGTGGCGGCTTCAATGGTCATACCCGAAACTGGAATTTGCCCCACATATTGAATGTTAACCTTGCCCTCCATCGTAACTGGAACGCTTGCGCTATATTCCTGAACGCCGTAAACACTAACTTGCAATTCATCACCTGGTCCCAAAACATAATTAACAGGTGTGGCCAATTTTAAATTAGGTTCAAAATTTAAATCGGGATTATCAAACAATTCCGATCCAAAAACTAGTGAATTTAAAGTGTCTTTAACTTTTTTGTTGACTATTTTTTCTTGCAGCCGACTTGGTTCGCCTTTTTTTTCATCGAAAGCATCTGTATTGGAAACAGCGGTTGGTGCAGTGGCCAATTGGGATCCCAACCTAACTTTCAATTTAGCATATTCCGAAGCGGTCATTCCTTTGGCCAACACCAAGGGCTCCACTTGTTCGATAGTGGTATTGTTGCTCACCAATTGCGCTTTTATTTTGGCGATATCACTATCCGATAAATAATCAACTTTAACAGCGCTTAAATCCGTCCCCTTTAACAAATCCTGAGCCATCAAAGCTTCGGATTGAAAAACCGCAAATACTAGAAATAGGACAATAATTATTTTTTTCATAATGAAAAGTTAATTTTAAATTTTTATAAAGAAAACGCAATCCCACAATTTTTAGTATAACCTAGGCAAATAGCCCAACAACATATTTTAGATTTTAGATTGCAGATTGCAGATTGCAGCTAATCTCTTTATTGAAACTTCTAATCCCTAACCTCTAACTTCCCTCTTCCAACGGCTTCGCCACAGCAACTCCCATCAGGCACTACTATTTTATCAAACGTTTGCAAATTTATATTAAATTAAAAAAATAGCACCTATTTTACAGAAAGAAAACACCCAGTTGAAACGGCTAAAATAAATCATTTTATTGACCTCTTATTTTACTAACAACAAACCACTTACTTCTTAAATTTGTACTTAGCAAGTATTTATTTAAATTATTAATTTTTTAAACAAAGATTATGACTCTTTTTTATTCACTTTAAGAACACATCCTAAAGATTCTAAAATCAAAATATAATGGTTTTGCTTGACTTCTCGAATTACGGCCGACTGACTTACAAAAGGCCCCGATTCCAGCACAATTTTATCCCCTTTTTTCCAATGATCTACAGCTACTTCAAATTCCTCAGGAACCGAAAGCCAATTCTTGATAATTTCTATTTCCGAATCTTTAACTAAGGCCGGTTTTCCCAACCAAAATAAATATCGAATAGCACCTGTTACTTCAAAAATTTCATTTCGTTTTTTTTCATCAATCTGAACAAAAATATAGGAATTGAATAAAGGCACACTTACTATTTTCTTTCGGTCTGACCATTGACTTACTTTGGTAATCAGCGGACAATAAGTAACAATACCAATGGTATTCAATCGCTCGGCTACTTTCTTTTCCCACTTGGGTTTAGTATACACAACATACCAATTCATAGTTTTCCTATTATCTGTTTTGGGTTATTTATTCTTAAACTTAATGCGTTACTCCTTGAACTCAAGTCTTACTTCTTAATTCTTTGTACTTAATACTAACTTCTAACTCACCACTTCTAACTTCTAACTCCTAACTTCCCTCTTCTAACCTCCACCTTCTAAGAATACATCTTCAAATAATACTTCTCATAATCGCCTGAAGTCACATTATTAAGCCATCCCTCATTATTCAAATACCAATCGATGGTAATTTCTAATCCTTGCTCGAAAGTCACTGAGGGCTTCCATCCCAATTCTTGGTTTATTTTATTGGCATCGATAGCATAACGCAAATCATGTCCCGGTCTGTCTTTGACATAAGTAATTAGTTTTTCCGACTCACCGGCAGTTCTTCCCAATTTAGCGTCCATAATTTGACACAATACTTTAACCAAATCGATGTTTTTCCATTCGTTAAAACCGCCAATATTATAGGTTTCGTGATTCCTGCCTTGGTGAAAAACCAAATCAATGGCTACGGCATGATCGATAACAAACAACCAGTCGCGGGTGTAATTTCCGTCACCATAAACCGGTAAAGGTTTGTTATTAATAATATTATTGATAAACAACGGAATTAATTTTTCAGGAAAATGATTGGGTCCATAATTGTTAGAACAATTGGTCAAGACAAAAGGCAATCCATAAGTTTCACCATAGGCTCTTACAAAATGGTCAGAACTAGCTTTAGAAGCTGAATAGGGTGAATTGGGATCATATGGAGTCGTTTCGGTAAACAAGCCTTCGGCACCCAAGGAACCATAAACCTCATCCGTGCTCACGTGATAAAAACGTTTGCCTTCGCTGTTATTTGCCCATTGTTTTCTGGCAGCATTTAGTAAATTGACAGTTCCTATCACATTGGTTTTTACAAAAGCCATAGGATCTTCGATAGACCGATCGACATGCGATTCGGCTGCCAAATGGATGACACCATCAAACAAATGGTCTTGAAACAACTGATCAATAAGAAATTCATCTGTAATATCTCCTTTTACAAAAGTGTAATTAGACTGTTTTTCGATATCGGTAATATTTTCCAAATTACCTGCATAAGTAAGTGCATCCAAATTAAAAATTTGGTACTCTGGATAGTGCTTTACAAAACGGCGAACTACATGCGATCCAATAAATCCAGCACCACCTGTTATAAGTATTTTTTTCATTTTATTTATCTTTTCTCTTTCTACTTTTATCCTAAACCAGCCTTCGGCAACCTGCTACCTAGAAACTACAACTTCCCATCAGCTTTATCTCCTAAAATTCCTTTTACATCATAAACAACACTGTTCGTATTCCTGAGGCTATCAATATCCAAATCTAAAAATTCTTTGTGAGCCACCCCCAAAATTATAGCATCAAAAGTAGCTGTCGGTGCTTGATTATTGTTTGTTAATCCATATTCGTGTTGAACCTCTGCTGAATTAGCCCAAGGATCATATAGACTTATTTTTATACCATAATCTTCTAATGCCCGAATGACATCTACAATTTTGGTGTTGCGAACATCGGGACAATTTTCCTTGAAGGTAATCCCTAACATCAACAAACTCGCTCCGTTAATGGTAATTCCTTTTTTGATCATCAGCTTGACCACCTGCGAAGCCACATACTCACCCATACTGTCGTTTAAACGACGTCCGGCCAAAATTATTTCAGGATGATACCCATTTTGCTGTGCTTTTTGTGCCAAATAATAAGGGTCAACACCGATGCAGTGTCCGCCAACCAATCCCGGTTTAAAGGGAAGAAAATTCCATTTCGTTCCTGCAGCTTCCAAAACAGCATGAGTATCAATTTCTAAAATATTGAAGATTTTGGCCAATTCATTAACAAAGGCAATATTGATATCGCGTTGCGAATTCTCGATAACTTTAGCCGCTTCGGCTACTTTTATTGAAGCCGCAAGATAGGTTCCTGCAGTGATAACGGATTGGTACAAGGCATTGACTTTCTGTCCTATTGCCGGAGTAGAACCCGAGGTAACTTTTAGTATTTTATCTACCGTATGCTCTTTGTCTCCTGGGTTGATTCTTTCAGGAGAATATCCCGCAAAAAAATCAACATTGAATGTTAATCCTGAAACTTTTTCTAATACCGGAACACATTCCTCTTCAGTAACTCCCGGATACACCGTAGATTCATAAATGACAATATCGCCTTTTTTCAAAACTTGGCCAACGGTTTCGCTGGATTTGTATAATGGGGTCAAATCGGGACGATTGTTTTTGTCCACAGGGGTGGGAACCGTAACGATATAATAAGTACAATCGGCCATTTCAGCCAGGGTCGAAGTACAATACAAACCATTATTCGTAGTCGAAGTCTCCACTAATACTTGCTGTAAACTTTCATAATCAATCTCAAGTGTACTGTCGATTCCCCGTTTAAGGGAATCAATTCGGGACTGATTGATATCAAATCCCACCACTGAATATTGGGTGGCAAACAATCGAGCCAAGGGCAAACCTACATATCCCAAACCGATAACGGCTATTTTAATTTTTGATTCCATTATTTATATTTTATAGTTTCCTGTAGTAGAAACCTAATTTTAACCTCTTCTTTTAACCTCCCCATTAGGGTGTTAAATTCTCCCAATACCAATTCACAGCCTCCTTCAATCCTTCCTGCAAAGAATATTTCGGCTCATATCCCAACAATACTTTAGCTTTATCGATACTCGCCAACGAATGCGGAATATCTCCTACTCGATTCGGACCGTAGGCTATGGCAACATCAGCAATTTTCGGATTGAATTCGGATAGATAGTCTTTTAAATAGTCAACCAAATTATTCAGGGTATTTCGGTCGCCATACGCGGTATTATAAACAGTATTTACGGCTGCTGGGTTTTGGGTGGTCATCGCCAATTCATTCATTTGAATCACATTATCAATATAAGTGAAATCCCGCGAATAATTACCGTCTCCGTTTATTTTCGGACTTTCGAGTTGCATCAACTGCATCACAAATTTTGGAATAACAGCGGCATAAGCCCCTTTAGGATCTTGCTTTCTTCCAAAAACATTAAAATACCGCAAACCAATGGTTTCCAACCCATAGGTTCTACTGAATATTTCCGCATACAATTCGTTGACATATTTAGTGATGGCATAGGGCGAAAGCGGCTTCCCTATAACCTCTTCCACTTTCGGCAATCCTTCTGAATCCCCATAAGTCGAAGAACTGGCCGCATAAACAAATCGTTTTATATTGGCATCACGCGAAGCCACGAGCATATTCAAAAAACCCGAAACATTGACATCATTGGTAGTAATGGGATCATTAATAGAACGAGGCACAGAACCCAAAGCCGCCTGATGCAAAACATAATCCACGCCTTTCACAGCATTCTGACAATCTACCAAATTCCGAATATCCCCCTCTATCAAACGAAAGTTTTTATTATTGATAAAATCTTTTAGATTGTGTCGATGCCCGGTAGCAAAATTATCCAAACAAATCACCTGATGCCCTTTGGATAAAAAATAATCACACAAATTAGAACCGATAAATCCAGCTCCTCCTGTTATTAATATAGTTTTTTCTGCTTCTTTCATTCGATTGTATATAAGGGCAAGCCTCTTTTTTAAATTATGATTTTCTTAATTTGCTGAGCGCTTTTTCAAGAATATTTCTAGGTTTATCATCCTCATTGTATCCGCTTGAGTAGGTTGTAGTACCATATCCGTAACCATATCCGTAACCATATCCGGCTCCGTACTTGGCTTTGTTTTGGAAGCCATTCAAAATAATACTGGTATTGTGTAGCTCGCCTCTTTTTACCCTGTTGTTGAGCAAAGTAATCATATCTTTTTTGGTAAAATTCTGTCTCACGATGTACAAAGTAACATCACAATATTGAGCTAATTCCAGTGCATCAGAAACCAAACCGACAGGGGGCGTATCTAATATTATATAATCGTATTTTGTCTTCAACTCTTCTATCATTTCTCTCATTCCATCGCTCATAATCATCTCAGCAGGATTTGGAGGTATGGGACCCGATAAAATAACATCAAGAAAAGGAATGTTAGTAGGATTAATAATTTCATCAATTGTTTTTTGCTTGATAAGATAATTGACAACTCCCACCTCATTCGATAAATTAAATTCCTCAAACAATTTGGGTTTACGCAAATCTAAACCAATGATTACGGTCTTTTTTTCGCTTAAGGCAAACACTGTAGCAATATTTAAAGAACAAAATGTTTTCCCTTCACCGCTGACAGAGGACGTTATCATCAACGTTTTTGCGCCTGAAACATGTTGTTTTTTGTATAAATATTGTAGTGACGATCGAATGGCGCGAAATGATTCGGACAAGGCTGATTTGGGTTTGGAATAAACAGCTAAATTATTAGAATCTTTGCTCAATCCTATAACTCCTATCAACGGTATTTGGGTCAACCTACTAATATCATCTGTGTTTTGAATGGAATTGTTAATAAAGAAAATTCCAAAAACTAAGAGCAAGGGAAAAAGCAAACCTAGAAAAAAAGCCAAAACATAATTGACAGATGTTTTAGGCCCAATAAGTCCTCCACCTATGTCTTTTGCAGGATCGATAAAATGGATGTCCGACAAATTTGCTGCTTTTACGATATCGGCTTCGCTTCTTTTTTGAAGAAAAGAATTATAAATATTATCGCTTAAATCGTATTTTCTTTTAATTTTGATTAACTCTTGCTGCTCTTCGGGCAACTGCTTGATTGTACTTTCAGCTTCATTGATTTTACTTTCTACTAACGCTAAGTCGTATTGTAAGGCAGATTTTGCTGTAGTAATATTTTCCATCAATACCTTCTTGATGGCTTCCATCTGATTGTCGAAATCTTTGAAAATCTTCTCACTTTTAACAGCATAAGCCATCTCTGATCGTTGGGTCGAAAGCGAAATTAGTTTCGACACATTCACCACAACATTGGGGTCATCTATTCCCGCCACTGATGGTGCTGGAAGTTTGGAATAATCAACACTACTTTTCAGATACGATTTTAGAGAATTATAGTAGGCTATCTTGCGACCAATTTCATCTTTCTTGACATCATATTCCAACATTTTATCCGAAAATTTAGCACCGTCACCCTCAATATCATAAATATTTTTGCCTTGTCTAAAGGATTTGAGCTCGTTGGTGGTTTCTTTCAATTGTGACTCCATCGCCACAAGAGTGCTGTCGATGAAGCGGATGGTATTAGTAGCAAATTGATTTTTACCGTCTAGTTGTCTTTTGATGAGCATTTTTACGGTCGCATTCAAATATTCGACCATTCGAGCTTTATTAGTTCCCGTCATACCAAGCGTTATGACAGAACCTCCTTTATCATCCGTCTTCACATTGATTCCTCGATACCCAGAAACCGTACCATCAAAATTATTAAATTGAACAAAATATTCGTTCCCTTTGTATAATCCAGGATTGTCTTTTATTTGCAGTTTCCAATTCAAAAACGGTAAAGAAACTACCTCGCCCACTTTGTATCGTTTAACAAAATCGCCAATTTCTACCGAAGTGGTACTGTAAGAATTATCGGAATAGGTAATCAATGAAGCCGCATTTCCTGTAAATGGAATTCGGATTTCATATTCACTTTCACTCAAAAATTTAACTTTTATGAGTGCCCCTGAAAGCTGAGCTCTGGATTTGTCGATAGTGACATAAAAAGGCGCAGCTCCATAAGCATCTACAAGATTGTATTTGCCCTGTGCAAAATAACTTATATAATATTGTAGTTTATCGACAACCAACTCATTATGAGAACGAGATTGAAGGGTTGTGCCAATAGTTTGAACCTGATCGGATGTTCCTCCCCAATTGAAAACCAAACTGGTATTAGACGTAAATAGTGGATTTGTTTCTTCCTTTACGGAGATTACAGTTTCCATACTATAAATCTTTTCTTTTCGGATATTAACTTGATATGCAATGGTGAAAGTAATAGCCAAACTCAGCAAAAACCATTTCCAATAACTTCCAATTTTAATTAGAAATCCTTTAAAATCAAATCCCGTTTCGGCTTCAAAAATTGAAAAATCCTTTATATCTAACATTTTTTGATTTTATTTATAATTTCAATATAACTAAAGCTGTGGTAACTAAAGAAATAAGGGTAATAATAGTGGAAAGCGATTCAATCCCTGTTTTTCCTGTTCCCCAAGTTTTTTGTTTGAGTGGTTTTACGTATATGTAATCGTTGGGTTGCAAATTATAATAGGGAGATTGCATCACATTAATGTCGGTAAGATCGATGTCGTGCATTTCTGTTCCAGAAGGAGATTGACGAATTATGGTCACCGATTTTCGATCTCCAGTTATAGTGATATCACCTGAATTGGCGATAGCTTCCATAATGTTGACGTGATCCTGAAAAAGAAACTTTGTCCCCATGCTTCCTACCTCACCATTGATAGTATATTTGAATCCACCCAAACGTACAATAACAAAAATATTAGCTTCTTTTTTGAAATACTCATCCAGAAGTTGTTTCTCAATACTTAATCTTAATTCTTCCACAGTATAGCCAATGGCTGTTACTTCGCCCAAAACTGGAATACGAATTACTCCATGATCATCTACCGTATAACCCGAAAAGTACAAAGAGGAATTACTGTTACCCGTTTCTCCACTATTTGTAGTGTTAAAAATGGTTACTAATTTTGGATCATCTGCTTTGATAGTAATACTCAAAACGTCATTCACCTGAAGTCGGTAAGGCTTTAACATCACCTCAGAAATAGGAACATCAGTTGAAGTACCCTTTTTATTCTGAAGATAGACAAGGTCTTTAATAGGGATGCAAGAAGTATAAAAAATACTAATTCCCAGTAATATACAGAGTATAGATTTGTTCATTATTCTATTTTAGGTAACAAATATAGGGTTTCATTTAATAATTTAAAAATATAGCCATTCATTAAACCAATTTATTGTTAATAGCTTATTTTCATAAAAAACATATTTTATATAATAGACACTTAAAGAAACAGATTAAAAGAATCGTTCAAGTGTTTATTCCCCTCAAAACAGCTACGAAATCTGTTTGTATCCGTGTTTTATCAAAGCAAATCAGCATTCCTCAGTTTCCCAAATCAATTATTCTTAAAAGACTTTTCAAACGGCACACGTTGCAAAATACTTCTTCCCAAAGTTACCTCATCGGCATATTCCAATTCATCTCCAACCGATATTCCTCGGGCAATCGTAGTGGTTACAACATCAAAATCTTGTATTTGTCTAAAAATATAAAAATTGGTTGTATCGCCTTCCATAGTTGAACTTAGGGCAAAAATAATCTCCTTGACTTCCCCTAATTTTACCTTATCGACCAGAGAATTGATATTCAACTGGCTGGGTCCTACTCCGTCTATAGGCGATATCTTACCACCTAAAACGTGATAAATCCCTCTAAATTGCCCTGTGTTTTCAATGGCCATCACATCGCGAATGTCTTCTACCACGCAAATAATTTGGCGGTCTCGCTTAGCATTGGAACAAATATCACAAATAGCAGCATCCGAAATATTATGACAACTTTCACAAAATTGAACTTCCTCCCTCATATTGGTCAGGGCTTGTGATAAAAAGGTTGTTTGTTCTTTAGGCTGTTTCAATAAATGCAACACTAATCGCAAGGCAGTTCGCTTGCCAATACCGGGCAATTGAGACATCTCATTAACCGCTTTCTCTAAAAGTTTTGATGAAAATTCCATAAGGGCAAAGATACTAATTTGTGTAAAAAATGGGTAATCGCTTAAAAAGGGTAATCTATCAAAACAAATAAACCACAACCGACAACAGTTAACCGACAACCAGTTAATTAAAAAAAGAGGCTTTCGCCTCCTTAATTATCTATTAAAAATCTTCTTATACCAAGGTTTTTTTTCTTGGGTAACCCCATAGCCATAATTCCCGTAACCATAGCCATAACCACCATAACCGTATCCTTTGGCAACTTCAGTATCATTAAGAATAAAGGCCATATTAGGCAGTTTATTTTCTTTATGTAAAATATCAGGAATAGTAAGGGTGCGTTTATCTAAATAATTGGCTCGTACCACATATACAAAAGTATCCGCATGTTTTGCTACAATTAAAGTATCCGAAACCAAACTCACGGGAGCGGTATCTACCACTATATAATCATATTCCTTTTTGAATTGAGCAAACAGTTCATCTACTTTTTTACTCATTAACATTTCGGTTGGATTTGGAGGAATAATGCCTCCCAAAAGAACATCAAAAGCATCATACCCTTTCATCGGACTAATATAATTCGTGATGGGTACATTTTTAGCTGATAAATAATCTGTTAATCCTTTAGGGTCAGAAATACCCACATATTCATTCAATTTTGGTTTTCTAATGTCCATTCCAATCAAAATTACTTTTTTTCCTGAATGAGCAAAAATGCTAGCTAAATTAACCGACAAAAAGGTTTTCCCTTCACCAGGAATGGTAGAAGTAACAAAGATACTCTTGGCTCTATCATCTGGAACTTGTGTTAACATATATTCTAAATTTGCCCTAACAATCCGAAGGGCTTCGGCTGTACTCGTTCGACTAGTTGTATCAACAATCTCGTTAGGTGACATCGATTTGGGAACGTCTCCTAAAAATGGAATGTTTAATTTATCGGTAATATCAAAGCGGTTTTTTACTTTGGTATCAAATAAATCCAAAACGTATAAAATACCAAAAGGAATCAGGAGTCCCATCAATATAGCCCCTAGATAAATGATATTTTTCTTAGGTGAAACGGGTATTTTCGAAGCTTTAGCAACATCAATCACCCTCGCATTAGGTGCTGTTGCAGCAAGCGAAATAGCAGTTTCCTCTCTTTTTTGAAGTAAATACAAATACAATTCTTCCTTAACCTTTTGTTGCCTGGCAATCACTCTAAACTGTCGCTCTTGAACAGGTATCTTTCCAATTTTAGAATCTAAAAGCCCTTCCTGACCTTTTAAATTCCTTTTCTGAATAGTCAAATTGGATTGCATTCGAGTTAAACTCTCAGCCACATTCGCTTTCAATGAAGTAATTTGTTCTTCTAATTTCACTACTGACGGATTAGAAAGAGTAGCTGATTTCAATATTCGGTTACGATTTAAAACTAATTGATTATAGCTATTAATCAACGCAGAAGCATCGGTCTGACCTGATATAATATTAGAAGGCAACAAATCCCCATTCGTGCTTTTCTTCATAAAATCCAACAAAGAAGATACCACATTCAATTGGATTTCATTCTCAACGCTTTTCTTATTATACTCACTCGAACCTTCGATAAAGAGCTTGGCTTCCGATTCAATATCGGTAAGACTATTCGACGTTTTAAAACTTTCAACATCTTTCTCTACACCATCCAACTCCTGAGTAATCAAAATCAATCGACTAGAGATAAACTTTGAGGTATTTTCGGATATAAAATTCTTATCGGCAGCAGCATCATCATTATAAATCTGAATAAGATTATCCAGAAAAACCTCTGCACGTTTGAAAATAGGATCGGTCAAACTGATGGCTACAACACTACTGGTTTTGCTGATTGGGTCGACAACCAAACGCTTCTGATAACTAGCCACAATCTTATCAAAAGGAGTAACAACAATAAAAATGGATTTGTCTTCTAATTTTTTTAAATATTTAAATTCAAAATTTTTTGTAACAATTAAATCCCCATTTAGAGTGGGTATAATTTCCCCATACCGGAATTCTTTTTTTTTGGTTAACAATACCGGAATCTCTTCCTCAAAAGTGCTTACTAATTCAAATGTATTCGATGATAATTTCACATATTCCCAATTCATTCCTTCAGTGTAAAAACTAGGTTGTACATTCGTAAAATGAACCTCGATAGGGGCATCTTTATACAGCTCTCTGGTGTTTACCCTACCCATTTCAAATATAGAAATATTCAATTCCTGCTTTTTAACTGTGCTTTCAATCAAACTTCTCGACCTTAATATTTCTACTTCATTATCCAAATTACTCTTCAGACCACTACCCAAGCCCATGTCGGCAAAAGCAGATAATTCTGAAAGCATTCCTCCTTTTTTTTCGTCTTTGACTAATATGGTGGTGCTAGCTTGATATTGTGGAGTTGTGTACCGCAAATAAAGAAAAGCAATACTAAAACAAAGAAAAACACCTAAGACAAACCATTTCCAATGGGTGAGATACTTCTCTAAAACATCCCTTAAATGAATACTATCTTCTTGGTTTTCGTCGGACATAAAATAATCTTTCATAGGTAGCTATTTTTTTTATCGGTCATACCTGCTTGCACACAAGTATTTGGATTTTATTCGCCTGTTTGCTATCGCTTGATATGTATAACTTTTAAGATTTTACAAGCAATTTACAGCTTTGCGATTTTTATAATAAATTTTTAATTGGTTGAAGTAACGATAAAGGTGATAACAGTAATCAACAAGGATGTAATAGATATGATTACCCCGGTATTGGAACCAACGGCGGCTCCATTTATTTTAGTTTTGTTAGGCTCAACATAAACCACATCATTCTGAGCTAAATAATAAAAAGGAGAATTAATAAAATCGGCCTTAGTAATATCTACTCGATTGTACGATTTAACTCCATTTCCCTCTCTAATAATTAAAATGTTATCTCTTTTCCCATAAATAGTCAAATCCTTGGCCATACTAAGAGCTTCAATCAGTGTTACCCGATCCGAATTGATAGAATAAGTTCCTGGTAAAGTCACTTCGCCTTGAACTGAAACTTTAAAATTCATAAGACGAATATTGATAATTGGATTTTTGATGTATTTAGAAATCTGGGATTTCAATAGTTGTAGCAATTCTAAACGGGATAATCCTCCCACTTTCAATGTTCCCAAAATAGGAAAATCAATAGCGCCAGAGAGATCTACTAAATAGGATTGCATTGATTCCTGACCTCGTAAATATATGCTCGAAACACCAGTAGAAGGCACACTAATAGTGTTCAAATTAAAAGGGATTGCGGATTCAGGATCTTCGGCAGAAACAATAATGAGCAACAAATCATCAGGTTGAATTTTAATCTCATATGTATTTGATTTTTCAGGTGCTGCTAACCCATCTATATTCTGATAATAAACTAATTCCTCTCTAGGTTTACAAGAAAACATAAGTACAATAAAAAGGAATGGGATTGTTTTTTTTAATAAAAAAAAATACTTCATAAAATTTCGACTTTAAATTTTGCAAATATAAACAATACACATCATGTATTGTCGGTTTTTATTGATTTTTTCGCCTTTACCAGCACTCATGACTACTTCTAGAATTAGACTCCGCCACACACAAAACAATTATAAAAAGGGTGTCAATTAGCTAGTTAGAAAAAGGGGGGAAGTCGATAAACCAGTTAAACAATTAACCGATTAACCTCCACCTAAAACGCATTCTTTTCCCCTTGAAAAACATTAACAACCGTCAACCATATAATTTTGATATCCAAAAGAAAACTCCAGTTTTCGATATACCAAATATCGTGCTCTACACGATTCTCCATATCAGCTAACTCTTTGGTTTCTCCACGGAAGCCATTCACCTGTGCCCATCCGGTAATGCCGGGTTTAGCATAATGACGTACCAAAAAGTTATTAATTAATTCAGAATATTGTTCGGTATGCGACAACATATGCGGACGTGGGCCCACTACTGACATATTGCCCACCAATACATTCAAGAATTGGGGCAACTCATCCATACTGGTTCGACGCAAAAAAGCCCCCACTCTGGTAATACGAGCATCGTTTTGTCTGGCTTGCACTTCATTCGCAGCATCATTTACATACATGGTTCGAAATTTATAACAATTAAACGACTGATTATCCCTACCCGAACGCTTTTGTACAAAAAAAATAGGCCCAGGCGAGTTTACCTTAATCAGCACGATCAGAATAGGAAACAACCATGGAAAGATAAATAAAATGACAAATAAGCAAAAACAAAAATCAAAGAACTCCTTTATAATGCGATAAAGCGGAATTTCCAGAGGTTCCTTTCGCAACATCAAAACAGGAACGTTCCCATTTCCATAAAAAGTGATTTGAACCCTATTGGATTTTGTATATTGTTGAAAATCGGGTATGTACTTAATACGAACCATATGGCGCTCACAAAGAGCTGTAAGACGATTAATTTCCTCAATTTTTTCGATATGAAGCGCAACATACATTTCGTCAATTTTTTCAGAGCTTAAATAGTTTTCGATATCTCCAAACCCACCCAAAATAGGGATTTCTAGCACGGTATCTGAATCGATTTCATCATCAAAATAGCCCATCACACGATAGCCGTAGGTAAGGTCTTTAGATAAAATTCGATTCATACGCTCTCCTGTGGCATTAGCACCCACAATGACAACTTTTCTAAAATTGTAGCCCTGAGCCCGAACATGTTTCAAAATTTGCATAAAGAATATCCGGAAACTCACTAACAGAACAAAGAAAGTTGTGTAAAAATAAACCATCCTCAAACGAGAAACTTCATCATATTTTAATACAAGGATGAATACTGCAATAATAGCTACGTGAATCAATAGCATTCGAATAGTCCGATACAGAATGGCTTCTATTCGTTCCGTTCTAATAATCCTATAAGAATCTTTGTATAACAATAATGTAATCCAGAATATATTAGTCAATAAGGAAACAGCCTTAACCTCCTTAATATCCACAATATGAAAGTATTCATAGCGAAACAAAAAAGAAAGTGCTATAGACGTATTTAGCAACACCACATCCCAAACCAAAAAACAAATCTTGTAGTAACGCGAAAAACGGTAAGTAGAGAGTGTTTTTAAAATTGACATAAGGACTTCAGTGTTTATTGTTAATATTTTTTTGTACAAATAGAATACAAGTAGAGACTCATATTGTTTGTTTTTAAATTAGCACAAAATTAGATTATTTTAATAAAATGAGAATAAGGTTTCTACTTATAAAAAAAAACTTTTTAACAATTATAAGCTACTAGCAGCAGAAATAAATCAAAAGAAATATCGATATTATTTATCCTAAACTTAGAATATTATAGAGAATCAATTATAGTCTTATATTCACTTGAAATCCTCTCCCAATTATATTCTTTACTAGCTATTTCAAACATTTTTTCTTTATTTGATTCTAAATCTTGTAAAGAAACTTTTTTTAATTCATCATTTAAAGAAGTAGCAGAAGAAAAAAAGATAGCTTTATTTTGTGTAGTTTCTCTATTAGTAGGGGCATCATAAGAAATAATTGCATTTCTCAAACACATAGCCTCTACTAGGGAGGGAGATGTTCCACATCTTGAATGAGAATGTATGTAAACTAAAGCATTCCCTCTTAAATAATCCAATTCCTCTTTGTCATAAATAGCATCTAAAAGAATCATATTAGGATGGTTACTATATTTTTCTTTTAAATCGATACCATATTTTGAAATATTCCAATTCGAAATTAGGACAACTTTGTAATCATTAAAACTCTCAAATGCTTCTAAAACTAAGTGGATATTATTATCTAATTGGGCTCTAGAAACACTTACTGCATAAGTGTTTTTTACAAATGGGTATTTTTTTATAAAATCAATACTCTTTGAGTCAATTGTATTTACATGGTCTCCACCATACCGAATAACTATGGAATTAGCTTTAAAAATATCTTTTAAACTTTTTTGATACAATAGATTATCGGCAATATTAATATCTGCAAATTTTGCAGCTACCCAATGATTAAACTTGGCCCAAAGTTTTTCAACTGTGCTCAATTTTTCTCTTTCCCATTCATTTAGTCCACCGTGATTAACAATAACTTTTTTTCTCGTCAGGTATTTTAGAGGAGTCATAAATCCTGACCCTACGGGACTAAGGTATAGAATGACATCGGCATTAAACAATGCTTGAACATAAGTAATTAAATCATAAAAAATTCCCTTAAAGCCATTGGCTTCTAATTTGAGATATTTTAGTTTAGCACCATAATATTCTTTCTCTTTATCTGGATATTTATGTGTATTACAGTACACTGTCAGTTCATAATCATCTTTCAAATATTGACAAAGAAAATCTGCTAAAGTTTCAAACCCTCCATATTTTGCAGGAACACCATGTGTACCAACTATATGGATTTTTTTTTTGTATGCCATTTTATTATTCTAAATATCCTTGATAATAATTTTCAATATATTCTTTTAATGAAACTTTCCAATCACGCATAGCATTTACTTTACGCAATTCTAATTTCTTAGTTAGCAGTCTTTCTGAAGCGGGACGTTCTGCATAATAAACGTCTTTAAAATAATCTGATTCTACTTCGTTAATTTTTACAGTTTCAGATAAACCCAATAGATTAACTAATTCTGTAGCTACTTCTAAACGACCTGTTTGTCCACCGCAAACACAATTATACAGTCCCCAATATTCTTTTTGAATCAATTCTTTTACTGTTTTGGCAAAATCGTGAGTATAGGTAGGTGTACCATCTTTATCATTAACTATAAAAAGCTCCTTTTTGCCATCTTTGATTTGCTTCATCAATTTCTGAATGAATTTTTTATCCTTTTTAGGACCAGAACCCATCATCCATCCAGCACGACAAACTAAAAATCGTTTGGCATTTTCTACAACAAATCGTTCTCCCATATATTTCGAACGGGCATAAACACCCAATGGATTTGGTATATCCCAATCGTCATACAAATCCTTTTTCCCATCAAAAATCCCCGCAGTGCTAATATACAACATAGGAATATCCAAGTAATTAGCTAAATAAACGGCATTTTCTACAGACAATGTATTGGTCATATAAGTATCATCAGAATGTTCTTCACAGAACTCCAAATCAGTGTAAGCACCCAAGTGAAAAAGATAATCTGGCGCAAAATCTTCAACATCTTTTTTATACGCTTCAAAATCACGAAAATCTAAAAATGACAACCAATCTTCATTCACATCTTTGTCTGTACATTTAATTTCGTAATCATCTTTAAATTGAGCATAAAATGCCTCCCCTAACATCCCTCCACTTCCTGCGATATAAATTCTTTTTTTCATTTTTTATATTGAATTTTTTTTTGGTTTTTTTTATTAATAATTGTAAAATTTAAATGTGTTCTATATATATATATATATTTATTGATACCTGCAAATACGTAAAATTTTAATTTTTTTTAATCATCTGCTTTTAGTCATAACCCTGTAATGCTTGCTATTAGTAGCCTGTCGAATAATTTTTCCTCAAAACACCTTCTATTAAGCTTGTAAAAGAACTCGTTTAGGTATAATTGGAGATAATTTCCTTTTATTTTGTAGAAATTTCCTAAAAAATTCCTTTTAGA
>NZ_VJZR01000006.1 GCF_007097365.1 Flavobacterium franklandianum | reverse complement strand
TTTGCTACCGCGGAATCAAAAATAGTATCTGATTAGGATCCGAAATAGGCATTGCTCCTTTATATTCTACATTATTTACCAATGTCTAGGGCACAACAACCCAAGCTTTGACTGGGCTTTGGCTAGGAATCGAAGGATCAATATTCTTAGATGGCCGATTTTCTATACTATATATAGTAGGAAGTAAGTATAAACACAAGTACAAATCGCTATTTGAAAACAAATACCCTAGCCCTGATAGTAGCGGAAATCCTTATGGGACGGTCCCGAAACTTCGGGACGCAACATAAGATTGTAACGGATAGCAGGAAATAGCTCCTAGAAAAACTAATCGAAACGGATGGCTTTTACTGGGGATATTTTGGTTATTATATAGGAAGGAATTAGTAAAACCAAAAAGCAAACTGTTACTGTGAGTAGATTTAACAGCAAAATATAGCCCAAATTGATGTAAACTGGCGCTTGGTTGACGTAATAATTTTCGGGATTGAGTTTGATTATTCCAAAATATTGCTGGATTACTAACAGCGAAATACCTATTAGGTTTCCCCAAAAGAGTCCTCTAACTATAAGGTAAAATGCATTGTAAAGAAATATTTTGCGTACAGACCAGTTGTTTGAACCTAATGCTTTGAGTATTCCTATCATTTGGGTGCGTTCAAGGATGAGGACTAATAATGCGACTACCATATTAATAGTGGCGACAAGTATCATCACTGCAAGAATAATTATGATGTTTAAATCGAAGAGTTTGAGCCATTCGAAGATGTAACTGTATTTCTCGATTATGGTTTTTGTATCGAGTGTTGAGGATGTTTGCTCGTAAACTTGTTCGCCGATGGATTTTATATTGTCAAAATCATTGGTAAAAACCTCGAAAGCGCCGACTTGATCGGGTTTCCATTTATTGATGCGTTGAATGTGCCGAATATCTCCTATTATATAAGTAGCGTCGAAATCTTGAAATCCAGAATTAAAAATTCCTGCAACTTTAAATCTTCGAATGTTGGGCAATTTATTTTGGTCTTCTTTGATGAAAAAAGTATTGAAGGAATCGCCTACTTTTAGATTCAGCCTGTTGGCGAGCAATTGTGATATTACTACTTCTTGATTGATGTTCGTTGAAAAATTGGGTAGTTTGCCGGACACAATATATTCCTTGATGTTGTCCCACCGATAATCTGTGCCCACTCCTTTTAGAATAATCCCCTCGAAAGCTGTTTCGGTTCTAATTATACCCGCTTTGCTCGCAATGGCTTGAATGTGACTAACGCCTGAAACTGAAGTGAATTTTGGGTAAAAATCTTGATGTTTTGAAATGGGAACCAGTGTAACTTCGGATTGATTGTTGTCGTAATTTGAAATAATGATATGACCGTTGAAAGCGGAAACTTTATCTCGGATTTTCTGTTGCAATCCAATTCCTGTTGCTACCGACACAATCATCATAATCATTCCGATGGCAATAGCAGATATAGCAATTTTGATAATTGGCGACGATATGCTGCTTTTATAATCTTTAGCAGTTATAAGCCTTTTGGCTATGAAATATTCTAAATTCAAAATTTATAGTTTGCTACAAATATACATAAAGTTTTTTGCCATAACATTACAGTAAAGGGCTGATATAATAAACAAAAATAAACATTAATTAAAAAAATATAATGTTATTTTCCTCTTGATTCCTTTGACAATTTTTATAGCTACAGGGTAATTGACTACATTTTTGAATATTAAATATGACACTACCCTTACTGACTTTATGCAATAGAAATAAAAATCCCCGACATCCCAAAAGAATTGGGAGCGGGGATTTGTAAAATTAAAAGATCTTTTTCTAAAAAATGAATCTCACTATTGTTTTATAACACGAACTGTTTTAGTATATGTTCCTTGAGTAACAATCACATTAAACACTCCCGATGGATAGTTATTTCCTAAATCTAATGTGTTGATTTCATTAGAATTTATTTCTCGTAGTTCAATCAGTTTTCCACTTAAATCAAATACCGCAACGTTCACTTTCTCATTGCTTGGTGATTCCAAACTTAATTTAAAGTTATCTCTGAATGGATTTGGATAAGCAAAAACATTAAATGTCATTTCAACTTCATCCTTCGTTTCTGCAACTCTCGCAGAATTGCTACAATTTGTAAAATAAATTGTAACTGGAGCACTAATTGCAATAACGCCACAAGTATTAGTAAATGTTGCGCGATAGTAATTAGCCCCAACTGAAGGGTTTGCTATAGTGTAACTTGCACTAGTTGCACCATCAATATCAGCAAACCCTTTATTAGTTGACACATTAGAAGATTGCCATTGAATTGCACCTGCATAACCTGCACCAATAGTCAATGTTTTTTTAGGATCATTTGTACATAATGGAGTTGTTAAACCTCCTAACGGACTTGTTACATTGCTTGTAATTGATTTAGCAATTGGTTTAGCCAATACATTTACCACAGTATAATTTGTTATAATTGTAGAACAAGTACCAATTGTTATTACTGCTTGATAAGCTGTTGAAGCAGTCAAGTTTCCAGTTGCTAGAGTAGTTTCTATTTGATTTTTAATATTGGAAAAAGTACCTGGCAAACCTGTGGTTACTGAAATTAAAGCTTTTTGCCATTGAACAAATCCTACTGAATTGCTCAAGGTTAAAGTTGTTCCAGTTGCTGGGCAAATTGTTGAACTTAATGCGGAAACTACACCCGACACTGCAGTTGTCCCAATATTATATTCCACAACATTTGTAAATGTTTCTGAACAAGCACCACTTTTGATTTTAGCTTTAAAATAAACCGTACCAGCTGTAAAATTAGTAAATACATAAGTTGAGGCTATTCCTGTTGAGGACGTTTCAAATCCTGCTAAAGCATTTGGCAATAACATAGAAGGAACGTTTGCATAAACTATTCCATTTGTAGAATACAACCATTGGATAGTTCCAGTATTTCCTAAAACTTTTACTGTTGATCCACCACCAGAACAAAGAATTCCACCGCCCGTAATGCTACCTGCAACCGAAATTGGATTTACTGTAATCGTCTTAATAGCACTTCTTGCTATTGTACAATCTCCGCTGGTAACAACACTTCTCACATAGAATTTTGAGAGCGGTGCATAAGTCACGTTTGTCATTGTAAATGAACTTGCATTTGCTCCTTCTATAGTTGCAAAACCAGTTGTTGAAGATGTAATAGAAACTTCCCATTGTATAGATGTTCCAGTAAATGTTGCAGAAGTAAAAGTAATATCACCCCCTGTACAAACGCTTGTTGTTACAACACCATTAGCCGTAGCTGTAGTCGTACCTGTTTTTGCCACTTTACTAATTGTGATTTTTACAACATCTGTAAACACTTTACATACTCCGCTGGTTACTTGAGCTCTATACCAAGTATCTGCCGTTAAATTCGCGATGATTAAAGTGCTTGCTGTACTTCCTTCTGCTGACCATGTTGGTGAAGAAGCATTGTAATTTGTTGATTTTTGCCAAACTATCGTTCCTGTATTTCCGATTAAATTAAGCTCGGTTGAGTTATTAAATGGAACAAGAGTCCCCGTTAAGTTTAGTGCACTTGCAGCAAAACCACAAACTGTTACATTTCCTCCAGAGATTGTCCCTGCAACTGCTGGAGCACTAACTGAAATTTTTGTAGCTAGCCCAATCACAGATGAACATGAACTATTAGAAGCTACAACTCTAAACCAAGTGTCTTGAGTTAACCCTCCAGAAGAAACTGTAATCATAGGATTAACTGCTGAGACTGCAGATTGAGCAATTGAAATTCCAAAGTCAGCAAATCCGGTTGTTGCTGATGTAGTTGACATTTGCCATTGTATGTTTCCAATACTTCCCGCTGCCAATGTTAAATTCACTGTATTTCCTGAACAAGTAGTCAATGCTGGTGATAAAATGGTGTTAGAATTTGATTTAGCTGATATTGCTGCCACTTTAGACAATACTGTAAGCTCTTGTAAAACAACTATTTCTGATGGCATATCACCACAAGAATTTGAAATTACAGCTCTGTATTTTGTTCCAGTTGCTGGAATCGCAGTAGTTGTTCTTGTAATTGTTAGTGTAGTGCCATCAACACCTGAATAGTTAGTGTTATTTGCTAAAGCTGACCAAGTAGTTCCCGTAGCCGCTTGAGAATACCATTTAAAAGTTGACCCTGATGCAGCAGATACCAAAACAGTTGCTACAGCACCTATTGATTTACAAATAGTAGGATTCGTTGGTTGCAAAGTTAACGTACTTGGCACTATTGTTAAATTCAATTTATCAGTTACACAATTTGTAGTTGCACCTTCATACAATCCTGATTCTGTATAAGTAATATCATTCCAAGTATAACTATCACAAGCCGTAATTGGAGTGATATTATCTGTTAATGGTTGATTTGTAATAGTTACCGATGTTGTTGCAGTACAGCCTTTGGCATCAGTAATGGTGTAATTAAATGTACCCACACCCACTGTTAAAGAACTTCCAGAAACAGTATAAGGTAACGTACCACCGGTAGCAGTTACCGAAACCGTAGTCGTTGCACCTGTACAAACCGATGCCGATACTGGTGTTGCAGTAGCAGTAATGGTAGGACAAGGAGCTGTTAGGATTGTACCTGGCGAACCAATTTCTACAGCACTATTTGCAGCGATGAAAGCACCTTTAATTCCTACTGCACTCATTTGAGTAATCGCAGTAGTTATATTGTTTAGTCCAGCCGAGTTATCGAAAGTAGCAAAAGTAGTAGTTGGCGAAGCACCAAACAATACCGAAGCCTGTGGTGTACTGCTTGTAGCGTTGTATAAATTTACTTGGTCACCACCTGAACTCAAACCTACACCACTTCCGGTATAATTTCCAATTCTTATTCCTGATGATGGATTTGTTCCAAACCAGTTGTTTAAGAAAGCGGTAGTTTTACCAGCTAAATCACTAGTTTCCATAAATAGTACAGATTCACCAGGATTAATACTTGTGATTCCGTTTAATGCAACAGCACCCGCAGGAGATTGTGAATTATCGTCCATTTTCCATCCTGTAATATCAATAGCAACAGCTTTGGTATTAGTTACTTCGAACCAATCGACACCAATTGGGCTATTACTACTTGACCAAGGAGCAACTTCTGATATAAATAATTTACCAACAGAACCAGGAGAACCAATTTGAACAGCATCATTTACTGCTGCAAAAGCATCATTCACTCCTATTTGACTCAATATTGTTATGGCAGTATTATTAAGACCTATAGCATTATTAAAAGTGTAATTTGTTGTAGCTGTTCCAAAAGTAACTTTTGACATAAGAGCTCCAGAAGCATCGTATAAATTTACAGCATCACTTGACGAGCTTAAACCGATTCCAGTACCAGTATAATATCCTACTTGTAAACCAGAAGGCACATTAGTCCCAAACCAAGCCGATTTGAAATTAGCAATTATAGTTGCTGAATTAGTACTGCTAGTTTCCAAGAAAATTACAGATTCGCCCGGAGCGATACTTGTAATTCCGTTTAAGGCTAAAGCTGATGTAAATAAATTAGAACTATCATCTACTTTCCAACCTGTAATATCAAGTGCAGTCGTTCCATTATTAGTTACTTCAAACCAATCGGCAACAACAAGAGCGTTACTACTAGACCAAGAAGCGACTTCCGAAATACTTACCGAAACAACTTGTGGCGTTTCTACAGAAACATCAGTTACATTTAGCACATAATTTATTGAAGCATCAGGAGTAGCACCTAGAGTTGTATCATCTACATTTACTGAAACATTATAACTTGTTTTAGTTTCAAAATCTAATACCGTTCCTGCTTTGATAAACAAACTTGATCCTGTAATTTGGAAAAAATTAGCATCTGTTCCAGTTAGAGATAAATTATTTGTCCCTAATCCATCGTCTGTCACCATTATATCCGATACCTTAACGGCTACGGTAGTGTTAGAATTTTCTAAAATGGCATTAGTAGTATTTGTCAAAGCAACAACAGTTGGTGCTTGATTAGGTACTGTAGAAGGGGCATAAACCCAAAGTTGTGGATGATCAATATCGCCACCACCGTTTTCGCTTACAATATATAATATACCATTACGATCCACAGTAAGACCTTCGTGCTGTTGAGAAGCAACGTCTAAAGGATTTCCTGCATCCGAAACAATAGTTAGTGAGTTGGCAATAACACCGTTTCGGTCTATATTTACCACTTTAGCGTTTTCTTGGCCCAATACTAACAAATTATTGTATAATGATTGTCCGTTAAGTGAAGGCAAATTAGATAGTGCAAAAACATCAGCAACATCTGAAAATCCTAACAAAGCTGGATCAAAAAGATTGGTAGAGTTCTCTGTTGTAGCCGAACCGTTAGTAGCAGTTCCTGCAGTAAAATCAACACCTGTTTGAAAAATTCCAATAGGAGTTATCTCTTTTAAAACAATATAACCACCAGTCAATGGATCATATGACAATCCTTCTGTTCCAGTATTAGGAACGAAAGTTCCAATTTTTACCGTTTGAGTATTACTTCTTGTAAGAGTAGTTCCGGCAGCATAAGTAAACTTTACCAATTGTCTGTCACGCTCTTCACTCATTACAAACTGACCATTTCCAACATACGTAATTCCTTCAGTGTCATAAAAATCAGTTCCTTGAGGGCTACTTCCTTGAGCCATTGTCATGGTATCAATTAATTGCCCTGTTTTTGATACTTGAGTAACAGAAGTACTACCATCGGCAGTGATAAACAAGGTATCAGTATCCCAGTTATAAGTTACTGCTGAGGCTTCTTGACACAATAAATTATTAGAAGGAGCGGCAGTACGAGTTGGTTCAGGCAAATTATATCGACCAACTCTAACATAAGTAGAAAGATCTATGTTTAATGCAGCGTCATTATCGGTTATTGCCACAGACTGAGTGCTTGTAGCACCAATAACAATTCCTGATGACGGATTACTAATTGTTAAAATAGCGGTTTCTGCACTTTCAACCAAAGCATCATCAATAACTGTAAAAGTTACAGAACCTGTTGTTTGTCCGTTTGATATCGTTATCACTGAATTACTTAAAGCATAATCTCCAGCAGTAATATTTATTCCTGTTACTCCTAAATCAATAGTTTGATCTCCAGCAACGGCACTTTCTGCCGTAGCAGTAACGGTAATAACTGTTGTTCCAACTTCTGTACCTGTATTGGCACTAACAGAAAGCAAAACCGTAGGGACAACAGCTACATCATTATCAGTAATAGTTATATCTTGAGTGGTAGTAGTTCCAAGTGTAATTCCAGATGACGGGTTACTTATTGCCAAAGCAGCAATCTCTGAACCTTCAACCAAAGCATCATCAATAACTGTAAAAGTTACAGAACCTGTTGTTTGTCCGTTTACTATCGTTATCACTGAATTGCTTAAAGCATAATCACCTGCAGTAATATTAATGCCCGATATTCCTAAATTTAGAGTTTGATCTTCACTAACGGCAGCATTTGCAGTAGCAGTAACTGTAATTGTTGTTGTTCCTACTTCAGTTGCAGTATTAGCATTTACCGAAAGAGTAACTGTTGGTAAAACAGGAGCACATGCTGGTAAAACTGTAAAAGTCCAATCGCTAGCGGCACCAGGTGCAACAGTTTGCCAATTGCTAGCAGTATTTCCAATAGCTGCTAATAGATCAGCTTGACAAGCATTATATAAAGCTCCACTTATTTTGTACCTACTCCCAGGAACTAGTGATGGGTTAATTGATGTAGTACCAGAAATTAAACCGGCAGGTACAGCACTTGGTGAATTACCAATTTTTGCGAAGCAGATAAAACTTGTTGCTGTTGTTGCTGTTATTGATGAAGCATTATATATGTACAATTCGTCACCACTAGCTCCAAGCCCTGCTCCACTGCTAGATGTTAAATCATAAGTTGAAGTTGAAACAGCAGCTACACCCCAAGGGATAAGAATTACCGTTCCTTTAGGGATGATTTGTCCTGCTTTAACCGTAAATGAAATTTCAGCTTCATTTAAATCAGTAAATGTGCTGGTACCTGCGGTTGCAATTTCATTATCGTTAATATAAAAAATAGTTCTCGCACTCAAATCTTTATGAACTAAGATAGCAAAATTATCGTTTGGTGTACCAGAAAGATTATAACCAATCACTGAAATATCACCAGCTGCTAAAGTTGTAACAGGTGGCGCATCATTATCAGTAATAGTAATATTTTGAGCAATAGTGGCACCTAAAGTAAAACCCTCAGAAGGATTGCTGATAGTTAATGTCGCTGTTTCCGTTCCTTCGTCAGCCGCATCATCTACAATGGTAAAGGTTACCATACCAGTTGTTGAACCACTTAGTATCGTGATCTGCGTATTGCTTAAAGAATAATCAGCTCCTGTAATACCTGTACCTGTTACAGCAAGATTTAATGTTTGATCTCCTGACACAGCAGCAGAAGCTGTAGCTGTAACAGTTATAATTGTTGCACCTGCTTCGGTTCCTGTATTGGCACTCGCTGAAAGTTGAACAGTTGGAGGCGGAGCTACATCATTATCCGTAATGGAAATATTTTGAATAGTAGTTACACCCAAAGCAATACCTGAAGATGGGTTGCTAATAGTTAAAGTTGCCGTTTCTTCCCCTTCGAACAAAACATCATCAACAACCGTAAATGTAACTGAACCTGTAGTTTGACCATTTAATATCGTTATCACTGAATTGCTTAAAACATAATCTCCAGCAGTAATATTTGTTCCCGATACTCCTAAATTTATAGTTTGATCTCCAGCAACTGCACTATCTGACGTAGCAATAACGGTAATAACTGTAGTTCCAGCTTCTGTACCAGCATTGGCACTTGTAGAAAGTAAAACGGTAGGGAGAACTGCTACGTCATTATCAGCAATAACAATATTTTGAGTGCTTGTAGCTCCAATAACAATTCCTGATGACGGGTTGCTTATTGTTAAAATAGCGGTTTCTGCACTTTCAACTAAAGCATCATCAATAACTGTAAAAGTTACAGAACCTGTTGTTTGTCCGTTTAATATCGTTATCACTGAATTGCTTAAAGCATAATCTCCAGCAGTAATATTTGTTCCCGTTACTCCTAAATCAATAGTTTGATCTCCAGCAACGGCGATATCTGCCGTAGCAGTAACGGTAATCGTTGTTATTCCAGCTTCTGAACCATCATTGGCATTTACTGAAAGTGAAACAGTAGGATTAGTAGCTACATCATTATCGGTAATAGTAATATTTTGAGTGCTAGTAGTTCCAAGTAGAATTCCAGATGACGGGTTACTTATTTTTAAAGTAGCAGTTTCTGCACTTTCAACTAAAGCATCATCAATAACTGTAAAAGTTACAAAACCCATTGTTTGTCCGTTTAATATCGTAATCACTGAATTGCTTAAAGCATAATCTCCAGCAGTAATATTTGTTCCTGACACATCCAAATTTACTGTTTGATCACCACTAACGGCAGCATTTGCAGTAGCAGTAACTGTAATTGTTGTTGTTCCAGCTTCTGTACCAGTATTGACACTTGTAGAAAGCGTAACTGAAGGGTTGCTAGGTGCCGAAGCAGTAAACGCAGTTGTATTCAAAGTAATAACACCAGCACTAGTTGCTGTTGTCCAGTTGGCAACATTATTTACCATAGCTTTATAGTCTGCTAAAGTGGTTTGATTATTTCTAGAACCTGTATATTGCCCTCTTGTAGAAGAACTTGCCAAAACAATATTTCCATTAGCAACATTCAATTGTGAAGGTAGATAAGAGGTGTTTGATGATGCTGTTCCTGTCGTCAACCAAGATGTAACTGCTGAAGTACCTTGACCAAATAATCCAAAAAGTAACGTTCCATTAAAGGTTGTTGGATTAGTATTTGCAGAAAAGTCAGGATTTGCGCCTGAAGTTGCAGTTCCTTGATATGCAAAAATATTGTCACCTGAAGCAGACAATCCGCTTAAATTTCCTGAAATAATTGTCCCATTGTTAGTTGAAGCAGTAGTATTATCAGTAATTGTGATCACTGTTCCAGCAGGAGTTAAAACACTACTTTTCCAGATTACAAAATTTTCTCCACCTCTGATATTACCCGTTGCAGTTGCAGAACCAGCAGACAAGAATGCATTATCAGTAAATTTAATGTACGTGTTTGGAGCTATATCAACCCATGACGTAAAAGCAAATGAGTCTGGGCTATTCAATTGGAATCCAATAATTGATAAATCTCCTACTACAAGAGTAGTTTGAGAGATCGCATTTTGGACGAATCCAAATAAAGAAAACATTAGAGTAAAAAAGAAAACAAATCCTAAGTTTGTTTTTTTCTCTTTTACTAATGATTTAGAATTTAATTCTAAACCGTTTTGATTAACAGGTCCAGCTTCGTCTAATAATCTTGACTGCTGTGCCAAAACAAAATTTGGAGAGTCTGAAAAATTCTCCAACTTTAATTGTAAAAAGTGTTTCATAGAGTGATTGTATTAATTCGATACAAATATATCTGTCTGTAATCACCTGCATATGAAATAAATATTAAGATATTATCAATCAATTTAACAAAGCATTTCGCCATATAAATATTCCGTTTGACGGATATTTAATAAAAATTGTTTTAGTAGAAGAATTTTCAAAACAAAACTTAGGCAAATAAAAAACTATTTACCACAACAAAATTGATCTGTTTTTTTAATCCAAATCACAAAGGCATTTTCTTCTTCATTTCCTCAACAATATTGAAGGCAGCTGGACAAATCGCTACGTTTTTCAATGTCAAATCAGTAATTTGTTGAAACTTCTTTCTGTCGGTATGTGGGAATTCACGACAGGCTTTGGGGCGAACATCATAAATGAAACAAGTATTATCGCTATCCAAAAAAGTACAAGGAACACTTTGCAACACATAATCTGTTTCTTCATCAATGCGCAAATATTGATTAATAAATTGTTGTGGTTTTTGTCGAAGGTGTTTTGAAATTCGTTCAATATCGGCCAAAGTGAATAATGGACCGGTAGTTTTGCAACAATTGGCGCATTTTAAACAATCCGTTTTTTTGAATTCGGCGTTGTGCAATTCCTGCATTACGTAATCTAAATTCTTAGGTTGCTTTTTTTTTAGCTTATCAAAATACTTTTTGTTTTCGATATGCTTATCTTTGGCCTCTTTAGGAAGATTATTTAGAATTTGTTTCAAGTTTAAATATTTTGATACAAAAGTAGCCAATAAAACTTAAAAACACACCACTACCCACTATAGCTCCAGTTAATACTGGTTTTGGAGTCGTTGAATCTTCGATTTCGAGAGGGAAATTAAAAACACAAACCTTTTATTCAATGAAAGATCTTTTCGGAAAAGCCATACTCGATTATCAAACTAATAATTCTCCAGAGGATTTAATCACCGAAACCACCATTTCTGAAGAAGATGAAATGAGTGTTGCTTATCTATTTCGTTCTTATACTGAAATGCCGAAAATGGAACAACACGCTCTTCAATTAGCAAAAGGAAAAATCCTCGATGTAGGTTGTGGCGCAGGAAGTCATAGTTTGTCTTTGCAAAACGATCGAAATCTTGACGTAACCTCAATTGATATTTCTCCAAATGCCATTCAGGCTTGTTTGCTTCGTGGTTTGAAAAAGGCCAAAGTTCAAGATGTAATGACTTTGGAAAACGAGAAATTTGACACTATTTTACTTTTGATGAATGGTGCCGGAATGTGCGGAAGACTGAAAAATATCCCCAATTTTCTTTTAAAACTAAAATCATTATTGAATCCCGGAGGCCAAATCCTTTTAGACAGTTCTGATATTATTTATATGTTTGATGACGATGGAGATGGTGGGAAATGGATTCCAGGGGAGAGTTATTACGGTGAAATTGTTTTTACTATTTCCTATAAAGGCGAAAAAGAAAAACCCTTCGATTGGATGTTTATTGATTACAATACCTTGCAAAATGCGGCTTTCGCCAATGGATTACAATGCGAATTGATAATGGAAGGTGAGCATTACGATTATTTAGCGAAGCTTTCGATTTAAATCTTGAGGCTTTTATTGCGTTTTACACTCCCAACAAATCGGTAGTCGCGATAATATCTTGCAAAGCTTTGTACAAAATATCCAAATCTTCCTGCGAATTATAGGCATTTATGGAATAGCGTATAAAATAATCTCCATTCAAAGGCATTATTGGAATTTCGATTTTATATGTATTGAAAAGCAACTCTTTCAACTCAACGGGTTTGGAAGTTTTAATGGGAATGCTCGCCATTTGCACAAGAAATTCTTCTGTAATAGGGCAAATTGGCTGTGTATTGAACAAATCACAGAAGCGTTGGTAATTATTCAAGACTATACTTCTACATTCTTTTGTCTTGGATTCCCAATTATTTTCTTCCAGAAAATCAATGACTTTTGGCGTACACAAAAAAGCAGAAATATCTCTTGTGCCTTGGTATTCCTGATAATCTAAAAATTGGCTTTCACCTGGAGAAAGACTTTCGTAACCCCAACCCACAATAAGCGGATCGAGCATTTCCTGAAACGATTTTTTCACATAAAGAAAGGAACTTCCTTTGGGCGCCAACATCCATTTGTGTAGCGTTCCGGTATAAAAATCCGGATTTAATGCCGTAAGATCCAAATCCATTTGGCCCGGAACGTGTGCGCCGTCAATAATAGTAATCAATCCTAACTCACGAGCTTTGTCGCAAATTTCTTTTATTGGAAATATCAAGGCGGTGCAACTTGAGATTTGGTTTAGGAAAACAATTTTGGTTTTTGAAGTATAACCACTCCAAAATTCTTCCAAGATTTGTTCTTTAGAAACCACTGGAAGTGAAATGTTTTGGCGAATGTATTTGGCTCCCGATTTTTTGCAATAAAAATTCCAAGTTCTGTCCATTGCACCATATTCGTGATTTGTACTTAGAATTTCATCGCCAGACTCCAAATGCAAACTTCGCATTATAGTGTTGATGGCAAAGGTTGGGTTTGGCGTAAAAAACAAATCCACCGAATCACAACCCACATATTTTGCCAATCTTTCTCTGGCGGTTTTCAAATATCCCGCAGCTTTTTTTTGGATAAAATAAACCGGTTCGGTTTCTAATTCCAATTGCAACCGTTGGTATTCCTCAAAAATGGGTTTTGGACAAGCGCCAAACGAACCGTGATTTAAGAAGGTGATAGTTTCGTCTAAAAGGAATTGCGATTTCATTTTATATTTTTTGTAAATATAAAAAAATCCCAAACAATGTTTGGAAAAATTTTTATCTTGTGTCTATTGATATTGGCAAACCATAGCTACATCTAACTTTTTTTTCCATCTTGCTCATCTGGTTTCCAATTTGGTGAAAGCTTCAAAACTCGAATTGCTTCTTCTCCTGTTCCATATCCACTGTCACGCAATACCTTTATTTCACTAATACTTGCGTCTTTTTCTATAATAAAAGACATATAAACTTTCCCTACTAATCCTTTAACTTTTGGAGTCCTAAATTATTTGGCAATAAATTTATAAAACTCATCCCTTCCGCCAGGAAAATCAGGTTTTTCATCAAGTCCTTTTATATCATATATTAGATTATCAGAAATGTTATTGACCTCTTGGGCAGAAACCATTTGCAAAGAGAAGATTGCAATTGCCAAAATTAAAAAGTTCTTCATATCAAGGAATATTCAAGTATTTGTGTGTTTGTAAAGAAACGCGCCATTTTGGATTGTTCATCACATATTCAACAATAAGCGGTGTCATTTCTTCTTTTTTGCTCCATTCTGGTTGAAGAAACAAAATGGCATTTTTATTTACTTTTTCGGCTTGTTCTTCGGCGAAAATGAAGTCATGTTTGTTAAATATGATTACCTTCAACTCGTGAGCTTTGTCATAAACGGTTTGTGTTGGCAATTTATTTTTCTTTGGCGAAAGGCAAATCCAGTCCCAAGTTCCAGAAAGTTCATACGCTCCAGAAGTTTCGATGTGGATTTTTAAGTTTTGTTCTTTTAACTTTTGTGTCAATAAAGTCATATCCCAAGTCAAGGGTTCTCCTCCAGTTACCACAACGGTATCGGCATATTTATTGGCATTGGCAACAATCAAATCGATGCTTGTTGGGGGATGCAATTCGGCATTCCAGCTTTCCTTCACATCACACCAATGGCAACCCACATCGCAACCTCCAATTCTTATGAAATAAGCCGCAGTTCCTGTATGAAAACCTTCGCCTTGAATGGTGTAAAATTCTTCCATTAAGGGAAGCATTGCACCTTTATTAACTTCTAATTGTATTTCTTTTGATAACATTTTTTTTATTTAAAGTGCAAAGATAGTGAATTTAAAACGTTGACTTGTTCTCATAAAAAAACCGATAGCTTAAAAAGCTATCGGTCTTTATTGTAATCTAAATTAAAATATTATTTTTTTAATTTAGCTAATGACTCCGTTGCATAAGGATTTGTTGGGTCAATAGTAAGTGTTTTAGTTAAAAACTCAATTGCTTTTACTTTATCGGTATTTGCATAACTAGCTGCAATATTATTATAAGATTCAACAACTTTTTTAGTAGTAGTTGGTTTTGCTAGCTCTTCTGGACCTTTCTCAGTAATTTTTGCAATGTAGGTTTCATAATGTTTTATCGTCATTTCATCATTACCTATCAAACTATTCGTTCTAGCTCTATATAGATAAGCATCTTGGTATGAAGGAGAGGCTGTTATCACCTTATCAAAAGCTAGATCGGCTTTTTGCAAATCAATAGGATTTGGTGTAGTATCTTTTTTGTTATTGGCATAATAAATCGACAAACCATAATAAATATTATCCTCTATATAATTTTTATATTCTGTATTTGTTGTTCCAAACTCGAAAACGGGAATAGCTTCTTTATACAATTTCATTGAAAATAATTTTTTACCAACTTCATTCAAATCTTCAATAATCAATGGTTCAATTTCTATTGCTTTTCTAATATCGGCTAAACCAGAATCAAAAAAAGTTGAATCAATCGAGAGTTCATCAGCAGCCAAGCCTTTTTTGAATTTAGCCATTGCTAAATACAAATAATCATTTGCTATTACTTTATTAACTGGATTAGCTATAAAACTATCTAACGATTTTATCGCAAGATCAACATTGCCATTTTCATAAGCAGAATATCCTAGGTAACGAAAGATTCTAGGATTTACTTTATCCATTTCAATCATTTTATTAGCTTCTACTTCTAAAGCTTTGTAGTCTTTTACTAGAACTAGGAAGTCAGCATGTCGCATTCTAGAGTGCAACGATTGATCTGTTAAACCAAGATATTTTTCATAATAAGTGATAGCCGTTTGCATATATTCAGTAGATTTCGAAGGCTTATTTCTTCCCCATTTATAATAAGTTTCGGCTAACTCTCTGTAAACTGGGCCATAGCTAGGGTTTATTGCAATAACTTCATTGAAAGATTTAATGGCTTCATCATAGGATTTTGCTCCTTTTAATAAAACACCTAATTGCATTTTTGCTCTCAATAATGTAGGATCAAATTGAAAGGCATTTCTGTATGCCGCATAAGCCTCATTTTGGTTTTTGTCTCCATAATAAGCGTCACCAATGGCTAATTGAGTTAATGCGTCATTTAAATTAATAGCCTTGGCTTTATTCAAATATTCAATTGCTTTTTTGTAGTTAGGCTTAATAGAATAAGTATATGCTCTACCTATAGCAACTAATTCTTCAATATCTTTCTTTTTTGTATCCTTCAACGCTAAGGCAAAATTTGCTTCGGCAGCAATAGTATTACCGCTGTCCAAATCTATTATTCCTAAACCAATGTAATTTAATCTAGAGCCTTCAGTCCCTGCCAATCCTCTTTGAAAAGAAATTTTAGCAGAATCCGTTTCAGTCTGAATTAAATACACATTACCAAGTATAAAATTAGCTTTTCCATCAATAGGATTAACTTTAATTATCGATTTTAAAATCGATTTTGCTTTTTCATACTGTTCTGCATCAACTGCTTTTCTTGCTTGGTTAACATCTTGGGCAAACCCCAGAGTAACTGATGATAAAAAAGCTATACTAAAAAATTTAAGTGTGTTCATCTCGTATTATATTTATTTATTTCTTCTCATTATTTATCTCATTCCTAATGTTAATTCTTCTGCCTGGTACTCTTACGGGTAATAATCCTGACTTCAAAATTATTCTTTGTCCGATATCACCTGCTATAAATGAGGCAAAACCCATTCCTAATCCTGAATATCCTTGTGCATTTATGATATACAAATCGCGTGCCAAAGGGTATTTACCTTCTGCAATATTGTTTTGACTTGGTGAATAAAATTTGCTGCTAGAGGCACTCTTCACGCTCAATATGCTAACTTTTTCAACATATTCTTGCATAATTGGCATTGGTTGAGACAACCAATTTACTCCTACTACGCCAATCATTCCATCATTTTCGGCAACAAACTTAATAACCTCTTGGTTCGTCTTGAAGGAGTAAACTCCCTCTTTCGGAAAAGCATTTATTCCTGCAAGTTCATTCATAAAACGAACTGTACTTGAATTGGGATTGTCAAAAACCAATCCTTTAATTTTCGGATTTTGTTTCCCTTGCATGTAATCTATTACTAACTTTAACTCAATCAAAGTGTCTTTATTGCTTTTGTTAGAAATAAAAGCAATTGCATCTGTTGCAAATTTAGTTATTTTTGGTGTGATTTTTTTTTGCTGAAAGATTTTATTTTCATTTATTGTTAAATTTCTGGTCAAAATTGCAATACCTGACTTCTCTTTGAACAATGAAACAACTAATTCAGCTTCCGATTTAGAAACAATTTTGATTTTAGCATCATATTTACTTTCAAAAACAGCAACCTGATCTTCCATTATAGGGGTCAAGGTTTCGTCAACAAGAATAGTTGCAGAACCTTTTATTATTGATTCCTTGTTGCCATTAGATTGATCTGATTTGTTACACATAACTAAACAAACACATACTAATCCTAATAAAAAAAGCTTGCTCTTTTTAAACATATCTATTCATTATTTAAGTTAAAAATCCTAAAAAAGCGCACAAACGAATACACGATTAAAAGCACACCAAACGATATTCTATAAATGGGTTCCATTGCAATAGGCATAGATTTCCAAAATATAAAAATTAGACCTAAAATGAAATAGGCAATAAAGACCAACATACCTATAACGAAAAGAAACCGCTCTTTGAGCGATTTCTTTTTGAAGTTTTGGATACTTGTGTTTAACATTATTCAGCTGTTTGAATGCTAATTGGCAAGCTGAAAGTACATCTTACTTTTTTTCCGTTTTGCTCACCAGGAGTCCATCTCGGGCATTTATTTAATACACGAATAGCTTCTTTTCCTGTACCGTAACCAATATCTCTAAGAACTTTGATATCCGTTAATGACCCATCTTTTTCCACTACAAATGTTACATATACCTTACCTTTAAGGCCTTCCTCATCTGGAGCCTGATAATTTTTAGCAACAAATTGGTTGAATTTCTCCATTCCGCCAGGAAAATCAGGTTTAACCTCAATTCCTGCTGTGTTGTAAACCGTATTGTCTTCTTCAACAACTGCAGCAACACCTGTACCAACTGGTTCAACTGTTAATTCAGCATCTGGATCTCCTTTTATAGTTTCTTTACCGATATTTTTGTCTTTAAGATCTTTGATAACTACAATCTCTTCAACAACTTCATCTGCTTTAGCAACCACAGGTTTCACAAATTTCACTTGATCCACTTTCGGTGGAGGTGGTGGAGGTGGTGGAAGATTTTCTTTTGGTTTCTCCTTTTTAGGAGGCATCTTTACTGCTGTTATTTTTTGGTCCAATGTTGTATCGTCTTGGGCATCCGGAATCATACGCATTAAAGTAGGTATACTTACAAGAATTGCAAAAACAACGGTTCCAATGATAAAGGCTCTTGTTGTGTTCTTAGTTATTGATTTTCTCAAATCGTAAGCGCCATAGCGCTTATTACGTCCTTCGAAAACAATTTCAAGCCATTGATTATTTAATAAATCTAATTTCATATTTCTTAATTATTAGGTTATTAGGTTTTTAAGATCAAATCTTATTTTCCTTCTAACAATTTTGTTTCTTCAGGTGTAAACTCATTTACAATTGCATAAGTTGGTACGTCAACAATCGCCATTTCGTCAAGAATGTCAACTAAATTACGATAGTTTGATTTCTTACTTGGTTTAATAATGACAATCATCCCGTTTTTAGGTTTACCTTTTGCCGTAGAATATGCCAAAACTGATTCCTTTCTTGACATTAATTCTGCGCGAATTCCTTCTTTACCATACGTGAAATCTTTGGGAGTACCTCCAGCAACTGGAGTAGCTAACAAACCTACGTAACGAACCAATTTGTCATTATCGCCTAGTAATATGGTCATAGTGCGATTTTCATCTACTTTGATTGGCTTTTCTGATGGATCATCTTGTTTATCTGGCAACCCCAAATTCATAGATTGTGGTTTAGACAAGGTAGTAGTAAGCATAAAGAACGTGATTAATAGGAAGGCCAAATCCACCATAGCAGTTAAATCTACTTTTGAATTTTGTTTTTTACTTCTTACTTTTTTGTCCTTACCGCCTCCACTGTCGCCTGTATTTAATTCAGCCATTTTAGTGTATTTTTTTTAATTAAAAATTCTTTCCTCTTAAACCAGTAACTAAACTAAAGCTATTGATTTTTTGGTCTTGTAAAATATCCATTACTTTACGAATAGCTGGATATTCTTCTTTTGCATCTCCTTTGATAGCTATTTGCAATTCCTTATCATTAATCTCAATATTTGCAATACGAGCATTATAAACCCATTCTTTTAATTGATTATCTAGTGAATCCGTAGGCACTCCTGGTTGACCTGCTTTACTACGTTCAGCAGTTTTCATTCCTATAAGTTGCTTCAAATTCAGAATTGGAACTCCAATTCCTTCCATCAATGCGAATTTTGATTTTTCATCATCAGTAAACTCAACACCATATTTTTGACCCATCAATTCGAGCGTTTTTACACGAATTTCTCTTCCTTTCAAATCAAAAAATACTTTTCCTTTACCAATGGTCAAAGTAGCCAAATCCGTTTCGGGCAATTTGGTTTGTACAGTAGATTGCGGTGTATCCACAGGCAAAGCTTCTGGTATTTTGGCCGTGGCGGTCAAAATAAAAAAAGTAAGCAAGAGGAAAGCCACATCACACATAGCCGTCATATCAATAGACGCTGCTTTTTTGGACGATTTACCAGCCATTAATTTTTATATTTAAATTAGTAAGGAATTAGCGTGTGTATATAATACAACGCTAAATCCTTAAAAATTATTACTAATTATTTTTGTGTACCTCTGAAATGTCTGTAAGTATTCACGATAGTGTTACCTGCCTCATCGATAGAATAAGTTAAAGTATCGATTTTTGAAGTGAATAAGTTGTAAACAACAATTGCTAATGCAGAAGTAGATATACCTGTTGCAGTATTGATAAGTGCTTCAGAAATACCATTTGCTAACAAAGCTTGGTCAGGAGTTCCTGAACTTGCTAATGCACCAAACGCTTTAATCATACCAGTAACTGTTCCTAATAATCCTGCAAGAGTTCCTAAAGAAACTAATGTAGAAAGGATAGTCATGTGTTTTTCTAACATTGGCATTTCAAGTGAAGTAGCTTCTTCAATTTCTTTGTGAATTGTTTCTGCAGCAGCTTCGCTTTCTAAACCTTCTTTTTTCACATCTTGATATTTAACTAATGCTGATCTAATTGCGTTTGCAACAGAACCTTGTTGTTTGTCACAAGCTACAATTGCACTTTCTATATCTCCTGTTTTGATACTCGTTTGAACTTCTGACATAAATTTGTCAAGATTGTTTTTTCCTGCAGCTTTAGAAATTACAGCATAACGCTCAAATGAGAAAACAATTACCATCAAAAGTAATCCCATCAAAACTGGTACAATAGGTCCTCCTTTGTAAACCATTGCTAAATAATTTCCTGGAAGTGGATGACCTGTGTTTACTCCTCCTTCAAAATTTGCTCCATCACCCATGATGAAAGTCCAGATTAACCATCCTGCAAAAATACATAATACAATAATGATACCTGAAATCATACCACCTAAACCTGAACCTTTTTCTTTTTTAACGTTTGCCATTTTCTTTTAATTTTAATAGTTTTAATAATTTATTTTATTGTTAGAATAAACTTTGTTATGGAGCAAATTTATATTTTTAGTTCAAATAAAAAAACTTTTTTTACTATTATTTAACTAATTTAACTTAACCGTAAAAAAGTGACTTTTATCATCTTTTGCATTAAAATCAATAAGTTCATCTAAAATTCAAATTTTGAAAGCAAAATCAAGGTTTTAAAATTAAATTTAAGTGTGATTTTAACACTTTGCAAAAAAAATAAAAGTGTTATTCTTTTTTTTTGTCTTAAAAAAATAAGATGTTTCTTTTTATTAGAACTAGTGAGTATAATTTGCACAAAAAAATAATATCTTGCAATTGATTTTAATTCATACGCATTATGAGCAGAAAAGAAGATTTTATTCAACACATTAATGAAGGTTATCTTTCAAAAGGTGAAAGTATAATTTTGGGCGGTGCCATGCTCGACGGTGAAGCATTCGCAGATGCGCATATAAAAATCCCTTTAAAAACACTAAACCGTCACGGATTGATTGCTGGAGCAACCGGAACTGGAAAAACCAAAACCATTCAAGTGTTGTCCGAACAATTATCCTCTTTCGGGATTCCTATACTAATGATGGACATCAAAGGCGATTTTAGTGGCATTGCCAAAGAAGGAGAAGAAAAACCCTTTATTACGGAGCGTCACGCAAAAATCAACATTCCGTACAAAATAGCCCGTTTCCCAGTAGAATTAATGTCACTGTCTGAACAAAGCGGCGTAAGGCTTCGTTCTACAATTTCTGAATTTGGCCCTGTGTTGTTTTCCAGAATTCTCGATTTGAATGATACACAAACAGGAGTAATTTCGGTGATATTCAAATATTGTGTTGACAACAAAATGCCGCTTTTGGATTTAAAAGACATCAAAAAAGTTATCAATTATATTACCGAAGAAGGAAAAGCCGAAATCGAAGAAAGTTATGGAAAGATTTCGACCTCGACAACTGGAACCATTCTTAGAAAAATAATTGAACTCGAACAACAAGGCGCCGATTTGTTTTTTGGAGAAATGTCTTTTGACATCAATGATTTAATGCGCTTTGATGAAAACGGGAAAGGTTACATTAACATTATTCGCTTAACGGATATTCAAGACAAACCCAAATTATTTTCGACATTTATGTTGAGTTTATTGGCAGAAATATACAATCAAATGCCCGAAAAAGGCGATTCAGACCAACCCGAATTGGTGATTTTTATAGACGAAGCCCATTTAATTTTCAAGGAAGCCAGTAAAACATTATTGGAACAAATAGAAACCATTGTAAAATTAATTCGTTCCAAAGGAGTTGGCGTTTACTTTATAACCCAAAATCCAATGGATGTACCGAGTGGCGTTTTGGCACAATTAGGATTGAAAATTCAACACGCATTGAGAGCTTTTACGGCAAATGATCGTCAAGCTATCAAGCAAACGGCTGATAATTATCCGTCTTCTGATTTTTATAAAACCGACGAATTATTGACCAGCCTTGGAATTGGTGAAGCATTGGTAACTGCTTTGAACGAAAAAGGGATTCCAACACCGCTTGCCGCAACAATGATGCGTGCGCCAGCGAGCAGAATGGATGTTTTGACAGAAAGTGAAATTCACGATATCAATGCCAAATCAAAATTGGTAAGAAAATATTCTGAAATTATTGATCGTGAAAGTGCTTATGAAATGCTCAACAAAAAAATCGCTATTATTGAAGAAGAAGTTGCCAAACGCGAAGAAGATCAAGCTGTTGAAAAAAGGGGAAATAGTGAACCTAGCACAGCTAGTGCAGTCGGAAAATCAGTTTTAAAAGTGCTTACAAGCGCCACTTTTATTCGTGGAGCTTTCGGAGTTTTGAGAAAACTGTTGAGAAAATAATTTGAATGGCAATTGTAATGGCAATTGTAATAAATAAACAGATTAACCTAAATGAGATTGCCGCGTGCCTCGCAATAACAAAAAATGAAAAAATACTTTATTCAAAAATCGCCTTTTGTAGTTCCAACTAATGATGGAAAACTCATCGAAGAGCATCACGGGATTCCAACTACAAACAATCCGGCAATTTCTATTGCGCATATGATTGCACCACCACATTGGAAAGAACCGTTTCAAACCCCAGAATTTGAAGAATACACCTATGTTATTTCTGGTAAAAAACAATTTATAATCGAAGGAGAAACTGTGGTTCTTGAAGCGGGTCAATCTATAAAAATTGAGAAAAATACAAGAGTTCAATACTCGAACCCGTTTGAAGAATCTTGCGAATATATCGCCATTTGCACTCCCGCTTTCGATTTTATGAAAGTGCATCGGGAGGAAGAATAAATTTAACCCTGTCAGGGTTTTGAACCCTGTCAGGGTTAAATTATTTTGGAATGAAAACCAATTTCGTCGAAGTCTTAATAATCTCTTCCTTGTTCAATTTCATTTTTCTGAACTTGCCAGTATTATACATTTCTGCTTGGTCGTTGTAATGTTTACTGAATGGATTCCCAGATTGGCCAGTAGGCAAAATACTCATACTGTTTTCTATATCCGAAAAATCAATAACTCTTCGGGTGGATGGCCCGCCTTTTACTTGATATTCGCCGGCATTTGTGAAATTAAAAAACAGATTATTAATGACTTCCGTTGAACCTGGAACTTCAAAAGGCCCCACATTAAAGACACTTCTCAAAGCGGCAACTTGACCCAAAGGATGCTGATGTTCCAGTGTGTGAACTCTGTTCCAAGTCCAGGAATCCACTTCTTTTCCCAATTGATTTTCAAGTGCAGATATTGCTTCGTGAAAGGATTTATTTAGAATTTCTGCTCTGGTTTCTTTTTTATTTTTTGTAGCAACATCATCCCACCAAATGGAACTTTCGTTTCGGCTTTGCGGTTCAATAATTTGTTTGACAATATGTGTACTCAAAAGCATATTAAAATCCGTTTCGCCCAATTCATCTTGAAAGGTGTTTTTCAAATAATTGTATATCCATTTCTGATAAATTGTTGGTGCAATATCCTTTAAATTATTGGAACCATTCCATTTTTTTAAAATCGAAATTGCTTGTTTTTCGCTACTCGAAAAAGCTTTAGAATCTAATGCAGAAATTAAATTGGCCGCAATACTTGTCGTAATCGAAGACGTATTATCATTCAACATTTCTCCTACTTCTTCTTTTGTCCAATTGCTTTTGGGTTGCAACAAACTCGAAATTCTTTTGGCCCTATCTTGTGGCAAATAGTATCCCGGATACAAATATCCGTCAACTGCTTCGGGTTGATTATTAGCCGAATAAATATAATTCCAACTTGGATTTATCGCGTGAGGATTTATAGAAAAATCTTGAAATTTTTTCCGGTCGTCTATTCCATTAGTACCATTTAAAATGAAATTTGAATTGACTGATTTGTCCAATTTATAGAGTTTGCCCGAAGTGTTCCAAGCAATATTTCCTTTGGCATCGCCGTACATTATATTTAATCCTGGCGCAGCTATTAAGGAAACTCCTTTTCTAAAGCTTTCCAAATTTTTGGAATGTGAAAGCGAATAAACCGCTTCGAGAATTTGGTTGTTTTGTTGGGTATAAATCCACGACATTGCAACTGGTTTCGTGCCTTTTATTCCTTCTAACAAATCATTCATTATTGGGCCGTGTTGGGTTTCTCGAACTTCTAAAACCACATCAGAACTGTCTTTTACCTTAATTGTTTCTTTGCGGATTGTATAATTTTGAAATCCGTTGGCAGTTTTGTATTGGCTTTTATCTTTAGGATTATCCTCTTCCTGAAACATATCGAGATCGTCATTTTCGAACATCGTTAGCCCATAAGCGTAATCGCGATTGTGTGCCAAAAGCGGAAAAGGTGTTCCAGCCAAATAATAGCCATAAATCTCATAATCAGGCACAACAATATGAGCTTCGTACCAAGTGCAAGGCTGCGAAAAAGCAATATGGGGATCATTGGCAAAAATAACTTTACCGTTTTTGGTTTTTTGCGGCGCAATAACCCAACTGTTGCTGCCAATAAAAGCAGGAACTGGCGAATTGTCGAGCAAACTCGCTACCGATTTTGAAATTTCGGAATAATCAATGGCTTTTCCATCGAAATTTTTGATTTGAGTCTTTCCAAAAGAACCATCCAAACCAAAATCTTTTAAATATCCTAAGCCTAATTTATTTCGAATATCGGTCAATAATGGATCAGTTTTTTGAGCCATTGCAAAACTAAAAGACATATAACCAAAGATATTATAGACATCTTTCAAGGTAAATTTATCTTTCTTTAATCCCAATATTTGAAATTCGATAGGCGTTTTTCCTTCTTCCATATATTGATTTATTCCATCAATATAGGCCATTGCCAATTCGTACCCTTCGGAGTTTTTGTCTAATTTGGTGATTGCTTTTTCGGAATTTTCATCAATACCCAAACCTGCAAAGAATTGATCCGTTTTTAATAATTTCGAGCCAAACATTTCCGATAATCTTCCAGGGGCAATGCGTCGCAACAATTCCATTTGCCACAAACGATCTTGAGCATGAACATAACCCAAAGCGGTCATTGCATCTTTCTGGGAACTGGCATAAATGTGTGGAACGCCAAAATCATCAAAATAAACTGTAGTTTCTTTTTGAATGTTTTTGAGCTTTTGCGCTCCTTCGTATGTTGGTTTTGAGTACAAATAATATACAACTAATGCAAGAACCAAAATTAAAATCAAGGTTAGAATGACAAGGAGAATCTTTTTAAATATTTTCATTTTTAATTCATTAGAAAAACAAATATATAGGATTTTAAAGTGATATTAACCCGTTAGGTGTAATTAATAGAAAACTCAATTATGAATAAAATTTAAAAATTTAAACACATAGAAATATAGAAAAAAAAGAGTTTGATAGACCAATTCTTGGTTTCACAAAGCTATGTTTCACTATCAAAAAGTGAAACGCCACAATAAAATCAACAAAAAACTATGTTTCTATGTTTATAAAAAATTATAAATTGAATTACATCCAACGTGTTGATATTAAACTATTTGTTTGGGGCTGGTTTGAAAATAATAATTAGAATAAATATTATTTTGTTTAATTTATTTTTTATTTTATTAAACAAAAAGTATCTTTGTGCTAAATAAATAAACAATGAAAAAAATATCTAAAGAAGAGATTTCCAAAATGGAAAAGGTGGAAAGACTGAATTTAATCAATTCTTGCACAGGATATAAATCGGCAAATCTGATTGCTACAAAATCTGCAGAAGGAAAATCGAACGTTGCTATTTTTAGTAGTGTAACCCATTTAGGGAGCGATCCTGCATTAATTGGATTCATTATGAGACCAACAACTGTTCCGAGAGATACTTATAGAAACATCCGAGAAACTGGTTTTTTTACTGTAAATCACATTACGGCTGATATGATTGCTGATGCACATCATACATCGGCAAATTATGAATTGGGTGTTTCAGAATTTGACAAAACAAACTTGGAAGAAGAGTACAAGAATGACATTGAAATTCCTTTTGTAAAGGGAAGTCCTGTTCAATTGTATTGCAAATATGTGAATGAGTATTGCATTAAGGAAAATGACACGATTCATATAATCGCATCTATTGAAAATTTATTTTTTGATGAAAATTTACGACACCCAGACGGTTGGTTGCAAATAGACAAAGGCAATGTTATTGCGCTAAATGGACTCGATGGGTATTGTTTACCAAAGTTGGTGGATCGTTTTCAATATGCTAGAAAAGACACTCCTTCAAAGTCTTTTTTAAAATAAAAAATCTCGCCATTGCTGACGAGATCTTAAATCCTCACCCCAACCCTCTACAAAGGAGGGGAGGAGAAATATATTTATTAGATGATTAACATCGCATCGCCGTAAGAATAGAATTTATATCCTTCTTTGATGGCTTCGTCGTAAGCTATTTTCATTAAATCGTGTCCACAAAAAGCGGAAATCATCATTAATAAAGTTGATTTTGGCGTATGAAAATTAGTAATCATACAGGTTGCCAAACTGAAATCGTGTGGAGGAAAAATAAATTTATTAGTCCAACCATCAAAAGGGTTTAAGGTTCTTTGCGATGAAACTGAACTTTCGATGGCTCGCATTGATGTAGTTCCAACAGCGCATATACGTTTCCTTTTTACTTTTGCATCATTCACAATATCGCAGGCTTCTTGAGTGATTTTCAACTCTTCGGAATCCATTTTGTGTTTTGATAAATCTTCAACCTCAACTGGATTAAAAGTTCCCAAACCTACGTGAAGCGTAACTTCGGCAAATTTAATTCCTTTAATTTCCAATTTTTTCAATAAGTGTTTTGAGAAATGCAAACCAGCAGTAGGCGCCGCTACAGCTCCTTCTTCTTTAGCATAAATCGTTTGGTAACGATCTGCGTCTTCTGGAGTTACCTCTCTGTTGATATATTTTGGAATAGGTGTTTCTCCTAATTCTGTCAATTTATTTCTAAATTCTTCGTAGGAACCATCATAAAGAAAACGCAATGTTCTACCACGAGAGGTTGTATTGTCGATAACTTCGGCTACTAAAGAGTCATCATCTCCAAAATACAATTTGTTTCCAATTCTAATTTTACGAGCTGGATCTACTAAAACATCCCAAAGACGCTGTTCAGCATTGAGTTCTCTAAGTAAAAACACTTCGATTCTAGCACCAGTTTTTTCTTTATTTCCGTATAAACGTGCCGGAAAAACTTTAGTGTTATTTAGAATCAGAACATCTCCTTCATCAAAATAATCGATAACATCTTTGAACGTTTTATGCTCTATAGTTTGTTTTTTACGATCAATTACCATCAAACGAGATTCGTCTCTGTTTTCGGCTGGATATTCTGCAAGAAGCTCTTTTGGTAAATTGAATTGAAAATGGGATAATTTCATCTGATAAAGTTAGAAGTTAGATGTTAAAAGTTAGAAGTTTTTGAGCTTCAACTTTAAACAGTTTGCAAATATACGATTGTGAGATAGGCGTTGTCAAGTGTTTCGGTGTTTATTTTTATTTTCACCCTAAACACGCCAAGTCACAAAGTTTTATAATTCTGAAATCTGGAAACCAATATTTTTTAAATCGTTCCAAAAATCAGGATAGGATTTCGAAACTACTTCGGCATTTTCGATAATTATTGGCACTTTTAATACCAGAGGTGCAAATGCCATTGCCATTCTATGATCGTTATAAGTAGCAATTTTCACATTCGAATGAATCTCTTTTGTTGCAACGAGTGTCAAACTATCATTCGTTACCGAAATATTGGCTCCTAATTTTGTCAATTCAATTCGAAGTGCTTCTAATCTGTCGGTTTCTTTAATTTTCAAAGTATGGAGTCCTGTCAAATGACATCCGATTCCTAAACCAAGACAAGTTACCACAATAGTTTGGGCAATATCTGGGGTGTTGTTGAGATCCAAGTTTAAAGTTTCAAGTTTAAAGTTGGGCTGTTTGACCAAAGTGATTTTGTTTTCTTCAAAGCGAGTTTCTACTCCCATTTTGGCGTAGATTTCTACCAAAGCCGAATCTCCTTGCAAACTCGTTTCTTTGTAACTAGTCAACGAAATAGAAGCTTCATTAGACAAAGCGGCTAAACTAAAAAAGTAAGATGCCGAACTCCAATCGGATTCCACTGTTAGGGTTTGTGGTTTTGGGTTGGTTGTTAATGGTTTGACCGTAATGGTATTCCCTTCAAAATTAGTATCAACACCAATTTCATTCAGCAATGCCAAAGTCATTTTGATATAAGGAATGGAAGTTATTTCACCCACCAAAGTCAATTCGATTCCGTTTTCTAGTTTCGGAGCGACTAACAACAATGCCGAAATGTATTGACTGCTCACATTGGCAGGAATACTGACTTTGTTGGCCGTTATTTTTTGTCCTTTAATTCGAATTGGCGGATAACCCTCTTGGTTTTCATAAGAGATTTGCGCTCCCAATTGTTGCAAAGCTTCAACCAGCACTTTTATTGGTCGTTCCTTCATTCTTGGCGAACCTGTCAAAACCACTTCGCAATCTTCGTTTACCGCAAAATAAGCCGTAAGAAAACGCATTGCTGTACCGGCGTGATGAATGTCTACAAGCTGGGAGTTGGAAGTTGGAAGTTGGGAGTCCAAATTCAAAGCTTTTTGCATTACTTCACTATCATCAGAATTGGAAGTATTGGCCAATGTAATATTCGGAAACAAAGCTTGTAATAATAACAGTCTATTGGTTTCGGATTTTGAACCTGTTATTGAGATTGCAGATTGCAGATTACAGATTACAGATTGCAGATATAAATTCATATTTATTTTTTTTGACAACGAAGCGCAAATATAGGTAGAGAAAAACAAAAAAATAAACCATTAAGAAATTAAGTTTCTTTAAGTTTTATCATTTTAGTTTTTCGTTGTTCTTGTGGCGGTCTTTATCTCGTACGGATTTTAAATCCATTTTCTTATCGAAAGCCGCTTGCAAATCGATTCCGGTTTGATTTGCTAGACATAAAACCACGAAAACCACGTCGGCGAGTTCTTCGCCAAGGTCTTTGTTTTTATCGCTTTCTTTTTCGGATTGTTCGCCATAACGACGGGCGATAATTCGGGCTACTTCGCCTACTTCTTCAGTAAGTTGCGCCATATTGGTGAGTTCGTTGAAGTACCGAACGCCGTGTTCTTTGATCCAAGTATCAACTTCGAGTTGGGAGTTTTTTAGGTTCATGGGATTTGTATTTGAAAACCCAAAGATATTTATTCTAAAATTTGATTCCTTATATTTTCTTTAAAATGATTTTCTCGTTTTGTTTGTCGATCATTTGCTGAAAAAATGATTTTAGATCGTTATAAAATCCAGAAGAGACAAGTTGTTTATTACTTTCTTTTACAATGGCTATTTGAATCGTGTTATTTAAAATGACGGCATTAAATATAAAAGAAACAACATTTTCTCTGATTTGTAATTTTATCGCTTTAGGGATGGATTCAACAGCATAACCTTTAGGAATTTCAATATTTACATTGAATTTCTCCTGAGCGGGGTAGCCAAAATAAATAGGAAACTCTCTTTTTTCCTGAACAAATGGATTCTTAGTTTCTGCCAAAAAAAGTTGTGGATTGATGTATATTTTATCTCCAATAATTTCACATTGATTGTCGATTGTAAAATTAAAATTCTCAATTACAGGTTTTGATGCCTCTTTGCTATTTTCAATATTATAGTCTGTAATTTGGATTCCTGGAAAATCATTTTCTACTTTTTCTAGATAATTTTGCTGATTCATTCCTTCGTATTTTTCTCTGAATGTGAATGCTTCAAAATCTGTCCTAAGTACCCTAAATTTGCCAGATAGCGCACCGTTTTCGCCAATAGAAACTATCATATTTACCCCTTTTTTTGATAGAAATTTTGGTTCTAGTTTAATTATTTCTGAAGTTCCATCCTCTCGCAACAATCTTCCAGTCCAGTTCAAGGTGTAGGTAGGCAAAATATTATTAGTTGCATATTTATTTGTTGCATCTAGTAGAATCTGTTTTCCATCAATTTCAGTTGCAGCAATTACATAATTAAAAATAGTTCTGTTGGGAAATATTGGCACCCCATTATCCAACGTACTTAATAACACTGGATTTGTTGGAATTCCGGCATAATTGAGCATTACAATAAGAATAAAATTGATTTCGGCAACATTCCCAGTTCCATCAATATAGGCTTGTTTTACTCCTTTGTCTGTATAATATCCTTTTTTGTGGTTCCAATTCATTTTATTTTGAACAAATTTAAAAATGACATCCAATCTTTCAGTTTGAGAATTTACATTTTTCAGAATACGCGCCAAATCTTGGGTGATGTAATCTCTTTCCTTGAGTTCTTTTCCAAAATCCTTATCTAAATAAATGGTTTTAGCAACCCCTTCCCAAGTCGTTGAATAATCTTTTACGGGCTCTTGATAAAATTGTGTTTTCTCTAATTCGTGTTGAATGGATATACGATAATTTTCTATGTTGTCTACAAATGGCTCTTCTTTTAAAGCTGGAATATAATAAGCCCTATGTCTATTACTTTGCTGCTCGAAACTAACTGATTCTGTTTTGTTGACTGTGTATTCATTAGCAAATTGAAGTGAACCTCGAGTGACTTTGGATTCTGATATTATTTCTGATGGCCTTTTAACTACTCCTTTATAAACAAAAAATCCAGGTATATCAACATCATATTCCGAAGAATTAACTGGGATATTGTATTGAAAAATAAAGTCTGGAAATTCGACAATGTTTTCTGATATTAAAATATATTTGAATTCTATTATTGAACCTGCTTTCACATTGGGCATAGTTATCGTAGCTTCTTTCCAATTTTTATTTATGGCTGTTTTAAAAACACCTTCTCGGTTTAATTTTGTTTTAACAATCTTGCCATTTTCAATATTATAAGTTACACCATCCGAAAATTCTACCCTATCATCGTTTAATTTATCGTATCCGGTTCGGTAAGGAAGTTTATAATTTGCCCAACTAAGCCCGTCTTTTTTATAAATTTTAATTCTATAAGAATTCTCAGTGACGATACTAAATCCGAATTTAATATCATATTTGAAAAAGGTTTTTGCTTTATTGAATAAGACTGCTGCGGATGCTGTGGTATCGTTTGGACACGCTTTTTCTTCTAACTCTTTTATAGAAACTTTTCCTAATTTGAATTCTTGTGCATTAGCATTCAGAAAAAAAACAACAAACAAAAAATTTACAAATAATTTGATTTTCATATACTTATATTTTTTTAAGAACTATTTTCTCGTTTTGTTTGTCAATCATTTGCTGGTAGAATCCTTTTAAATTTGGGTAAAAATCAGAGGGAACAATAGCTGTATTAATAGTGGCTGTGATGGTTGCTTGAATTTTGTTAGCAGTATTGACCATCATAAATTTAAAGGTTCCAATGTTGTCTTCAGTGGCAATATTTAAAGATGCAGGAATGGACTCTATAACATATCCTTCAGGAATTTCGATGCTAATAGTGAACTTATGTAGGATTGGATAACCAAAATCTACAGGATATTCCCTTACTTCTTGTTTGAATGGATTTTCCTTGTCTGTTAGAAATAACAATGGAGAAATATACATTTTGTCGTTTATAATTTCAATACTTTTTGTGTCTTTAAAAGAATAACTTTCTATAATTGGTTTAGATAAATCCACGTCGTTTTCCCTTACATAATCAGTAATTTCGATGTTATTGTTGTTGTTTTCTAATTTTTCTAAATAATTATCATTGTTTGTAATTCCATTTTCTTTTCTGAACTCCAAAGCTTCATAATCGGTTAGCTGTGTTCTAATTTTTCCTTGAGCTGATCCATCAGTTTTTAAAACGATACTCATGTTTGTAGCCTCTTTAGAAAGTATTTTGGGCATCAAATTTACTTCGGTCGATGTCCCGTCTTTGCGAATTAATCTTCCTACCCAGTTCAAATCTTGAAATGGCAAAATATTGGGTACTGAATATTTTTCGGTGGCATCTAACAAAATCAATCCTTCGGGGGTTTCTACTGCTGCAATAACCGAATTAAATGCAGTTCTACTTGGAAAAAAAGCAATTCCATTATCGCGAGTACTTACTAAAACTGGATTTGCATTGAATCCAGCAAAACGCAACATTGCTGTAAGCATTAAATTGATTTCGGCTGTATTTCCTACTTTGTCTTTATAGGCCTTTTTTACTCCATCATTACAAGAATATCCTTTAAAATCATTCCATTTTACACTTGATTTCACATAATTAAATACCGCTGCCATTCGTTCGTTTTGAACTTCAATTCCAGTCAATAATTTATTAATATCGTCTTCAAAATAGCCGGTTTTATTGAGCTCTGGTCCAAAATCATCATACCCGTTGATTGTTTTAACCACAGACTCCCAATCAGTTGAATAATATTTCAAAGTAGAATTAGGGTAATTTGTCATAGAAAGCTCATGAGAAATACTTGAAGTATAATTATCAATATTATTTACAAATGCTTCCTCTATCATGGCTGGCAAATCCTTGACAGAATAGGTGGTTTTCTTCTCAATAAAGTTCAACTCTTCATTTGAACGAGTTGGAGGGGTGCCATCCTTATTATCCCGAACATAAACATAATTAATTTTTCTGTTAGTTTTTTCAACTACTGTTTCGAGCAATACAAATCCCTTTTGATTGCTGTTGTACTCATAATATTCTGGAATATAAGTTATGTATTCGGAATAATTTACCGGAATACTAGATTGAAAATACCAATCTCTCAAAGAACCTATTAAACCCGATTTTAGTGAATATTCAAATTCTATTATTGAACCTTCTTTTACGTTGGGCATTGTGATTTTTTTTCGTCCCCAATATTTGTTTATCTTTTCAATAAATTCGCCATCACTTTTCAATTTTGTTTTTTCTACTTCCCCGTTCACTAAGTTGTAAGTATAGGCATCTGAAAAGGAAACATTTTCATTGTAACTATTGTCTAGATAGTAACGTACTTCTTGATTTGCCCAATCATATCCTTCCTTTTTGTAAATCTTAATCCTTGTTTGAACCACAGTAACTACCTCAAATCCGTCGGTATCAGAATATCTGAATTTGACTTCTCCTTTTTTGAATAATATTGCAGCTGAAGCAGCAGGATCTTTTGGATGTTCTTTTTCTTCTAATTCTGCAATTGAAACTTTTCCTAATTTGAATTCTTGGGCATTTGTATTTGAGTAAATAAAGCTAAAAAATAAAATAATTGCCAGTAAGTTGGTTTTCATGGGGTTTATTGGTTTTTGTTTAAAATTATTTTAGCATTATCGTTTCTAGAAATTTGCTCCATAAAAAGACGGAATTCATCGTATTCTGTGTTTTTGTATATTCCTTTTTTGATGAAAATCGAACGTTTATAAATCAAATTGTTATTGTCTTTTTGAATGATTTCGGTTTTGTATTCGCCGAATTTGGTATTCAATTCAAAAGTAGTAGGTAACGATTCAATCGTAAATCCTGTAGGCAAAGCAACCGCAATTTCATCAGTATCATAAGAACCTCTTTGGATTTCGAATGGGTTTTTACGGTTTCGAATTCTTTTGATCACTCCAGAAGTTTGGTTGAAGGCATTTACCACAAAAATCATTTTATTGTTTGAAACTATGCCATAATTTACGGCACTAATAGCCGTATTTTCAGTAAAACTTATTTTATCCTTATCGTTTGAAAAAGTGGTTTTATTGATTTTCAAATTATTGATATTGTCCCAATATTCTTTATAATGCTTTTCCCTTTCGGTAGGCTGAGTAGTTTCTAAACGATATTTCTGACTGTATTGTGACCCTTGAGAAACTATCTCAATATTTCCTGAAAAATCCCCGTTTTCTACTAATGAATAGTTGCCTTTGCTAGATTGAGCATTGCCTTTGTTTTCATAATTTTTAGTTCTTACAATCTCTCCTCCATCAGGTTTTACAACCAAAACAGTTCTGTCATCCGTAAAATTTGCTTGATATCCAAAAGGATTGTCCTGACTGGTACATTCTAAAAACACATAATTATCGCCGTTTGGAATCGACAATATCATATGATTTCCTTGCATTGAGACAAAATCCGATTGAATATCGTGTTTGTCTCTATCACCATACAATAAGGTAACATAGGAAGGAACATCAACAGCATTTAAAAGGGCTCTTGTATAGTTTGACAAAGCTTTGCAATCTCCATAACCCAATCGATCTACGTCATTGGCAAGCATAGGTTTCCAACCACCAATTCCTACTTGAATGCTCACATATCTTGATTTTTCCTGTAAATATTTATATACAATTGCTGCTTTTTTGATAGGATCTTTTTCCTGGCCAACAAGATTTTTAATTTTGGTTTTGGTTTCCTCAGGCAATTCAGTGGTTCCAGTTAAAAATTTATCAGAATACCACTGCCCGTATTCCTTCCAACTTTTGGCAGTACCATCAACGCCTTCAAGATGAAAAAGTTCCAAGCACATCATAACTTTTGGAAGAACAGAATAGGCTGGGCTATAATCCTCTTGTTTTAGAGCAGGAATATTGGTGGCTATATATGAAAGTTTTGTAGAAGAGTCAACCGTCTTATTGATTTTGAAATTGGCAAAATTAAATTCCATTTTCTTGAAACCTAAATTATCAGGATAACTCACATTCAAAATACTTTTTTCAACACTTAACTGATAGTCGTTTAACGGGAACCATTGCGGAATAAAAGCAGTTGTAGATGTTTCAATCTCGCTTTCATAAATTATAGTAAATGGATATTGTGTTGGGGTGTAATCTAAAAAAATATACCTGCTGTCCGAGAAGACCGTTCCCCCATCAGTGGCACATTGATCTCTAAAATCTTTTCTTTTAATTTTCTTAATTTCATTTCCAAAAGCGTCAAAAACAGTTGCTTGAATATTCTCTACAGTTGTTTTTTTGTTGTAATGTTCATAGGCATTGATAGCTTCTTGCCCTTTTTCGTTCAGAACAGTAACCACTCTTTTGTTCTTGACATTCATATTTCGTTGTGATGAAATAAGAATGTCTATTTGGTCTAAACGCACGACGGCATTAGCATTTTGCTTTAAACTGTCAGGAATTAATAAACTAGTGTATTCGGATTTTTGAGCTGAAAGAAGAGAGATTGAAAAGAAAAAAACGAAGCTAACTAATTTAAAATTCATCGGAATTATTTTAGCCCATAAATATAAGAGTAATTCTGAATAAAAAAAAGTTAATTCCTATATTTAGAATCAATTAAAATTGTCACTGGACCATCGTTTAAAAGTGCGACTTTCATATCGGCTCCAAAAACTCCTGTTTGTATTTTCTTATCTAATTCGGCTTCCAATTGCGCTACAAATTGCTCATAAAGTGGAATGGCAACTTCGGGTTTGGCTGCTTTAATATACGAAGGACGATTGCCTTTTTTGGTCGAAGCTTGAAGTGTGAATTGTGAAACGACAATAATTTCTCCGTTAATTTCTTTTACCGAAAGATTCATCACGTCATTTACATCTCCAAAAATGCGAAGATTGGCAATTTTTTGGCAAAGCCAATCAATATCTTCTTGCGAATCGGCGTCTTCAATTCCAATTAGAACCAACAATCCAGTTTGAATTTCGGCTACAATTTTAGCATCGATAGTTACCGAAGCGGAAGAAACTCTTTGGATTACGGTTTTCAAATTATTTTTTTGAAATTAAATTTTGACATTGCAATTGCTTCGTCCCGCGCAATGACAAAGTTGCTAAACTGCCACCTGAGCACTACTTCCTTGTTTCATCACTTGCTTTTCGATCTTCATCAAATGAATCCACACGATAATTTTCGTCGTCTCCTTCAAGGATTTTCAAGTAACTGTTGTAGCGCGACCAAGCGATTTCATCTTTATCCAATGCGGCTTTTATGGCGCAATGCGGTTCTTCTTTATGCAGGCAATTATTGAATTTACATTGCTCCTTCAACTTGAAAAACTCCGGAAAATAACCACCGATTTCTTCCTTTTCCATATCGACAATCCCAAAACCTTTTATTCCTGGCGTATCAATTATTCGAGCGTCAAAACTCAAATCATACATTTCGGCAAAAGTCGTGGTGTGCTGTCCTTGTTTGCTGGCTTCGGAAATGGTTTTGGTTTTTAGATGTAAAGAAGGTTCCAAAGCATTGACCAAAGTGGATTTTCCAACACCAGAATGACCAGAAAACATAGTAACTTTACCAATCATCAATTGTTTTAATTCTTCTACTCCTTTGCCAGTTGTAGCAGAAACACGCAAACATTGGTATCCAATTTCTTGATAAACGTGTTGCATATACAATTGTTCATCTAATGTAGCTTCGTCGAAAGTGTCAATTTTATTAAAAACCAATATGGTTTCAATGCCATAAGCTTCGGCGGTGACTAGAAATCGATCGATGAAATTGAAAGTAGTTGGCGGATTATTGATGGTTACCAAAAGAAAAACACGGTCAATATTCGAGGCAATAATGTGCATTTGATGGGACAGATTTACCGATTTTCGAACAATATAATTTTTCCTTTCGTGAATATTGTGAATGGTTCCTGTAACCGTATCCGATGATTCTTCGAGTTCATAATCTACAATATCACCCACAGCAATAGGATTGGTGCTTTTGATGCCTTTGATTCGGAATTTTCCTTTCATACGGCATTCGATAAAATCGCCTTGATCGGATTTTACGGTGTACCAACTTCCTGTAGATTTATAAACGAGTCCTGTCATTGAGGATTTTAGATTTCTGATTAACAATTTTAGACCCGAGAGCTTTGCTCAAACTGGCGAAACATTTCTGATTTACAACCTAAAACTTTTTGCAAAGATAAATGATTGTTTTACGTTTAAAGTTTAAAGTTTTTAGAAATCTTATAAAAAACAAAATCCCAAAACGATACGCCTTGGGATATTTGTTGAAATCTGAATTTACGACTAACGAAAATTTGAAATCGTCAATCATCATTCTACTTTTGTTATGAATTCAATATTTTCTCTTGGTGTTCAATACTTCCTTGTAGAATACCTTTGAATAATTTGATAATAAATTTTTATGGCGTACTACAAAAATAGTTACAAAAAGAATGATTCTAAAAAAAATGCTATTCATAAAATGACTGCTCATAAAAATAATAGCTGTGTAAAATTTAGTATTTATATCCAATACCTGTTTTAATAGCTTGAGTACCGCCTAATTGATTTGAATTATTCCCAGTTGTTGTTTTGTCTGAAGTCATTAATATGAATGGACATCCTAAAACCGCAGCAGCTTTTTTTAATTTTATTTGTGCTTTTATATCACCCGTATTTCCTGTGTGATAATTTATCAAACCAGTCTTACCTCTTACTTCAACTACTTTTTTAAGACCCGAAATGTATGCTTTTTCCTCTAGGATAACAACTTTTTCCCAGTCATCTTCAGTAGAAACAACAATTTTTTCAGTCACTTCTTCAACTCTTCCTGATTTACCATAAACAATTTTTTCTATGGCATATTTACTAATGGTATTTTCGGCATCCTCACCGTCGTATATAAATACAACAGTAAACTCCTCAAGTTTTACAACCTTCCCTTTTACAACTTCTCCATTATGTTTGTTGATAATATCAACTTGGGCATTAACCATTGAACCTGATATTAGCATTGCTAATACTAAAATAATTTTTTTCATTTGATTTGATTTTTACAGTTATATATTATTCAGCAATGATACAAAAAAAACCTACAATGAAATTGTAGGTTTTATAAAATAAATTAAAAAAATTTTTAGCACTTACGAGTTCAATATTTTCTCTTGGTGTCCAATACTTTCTTGGTGAATATCTTTGAACAATCTAATAATAAATTCCTCTGTTAAACCTTTTTTAGCACCTTCAGCAATCATTTTAGCTTGAATTTCGTTCCAACGATTGTTTTGAAGAACGGCAACATTCGCTTCTTTTTTCACTTGTCCAATTTCGTCAGCTACTTTCATACGTTTTCCCAACAAATCCAATAAATTAGCATCTAAAACATCGATGTTTGCTCTTAGTTTTGTCATTTTAGTTGTAAAATCGGGTGTGTTACCGCTCACATTTCTGATTTTCAAATCTTTGAAAATTTGTTTCAAAGCGTCTGGAGTTACTTGTTGAGCTGCATCGCTCCAAGCATTATCAGGGTCATTGTGTGTTTCGATAATCATACCGTCATAATTCAAATCCAATGCTTCTTGAGTCACTTCAAGAATCATATCACGGTTTCCTGTAATATGTGATGGATCGATAATTAATGGTAAATCAGGGAATTTATTTTGCAATTCGATAGCAATTTGCCATTCTGGAATGTTTCTGTATTTTGTTTTTTCGTAAGTAGAAAAACCTCTGTGAATTACTCCTAAATTTTTGATTCCAGCAGCATACAAACGCTCTACACCACCCAACCATAAAGCCATATCAGGGTTTACTGGATTTTTAATCAATACGATTTTATTAGTTCCTGCCAATGTATCAGCAATTTCTTGAACCGCAAACGGATTTGCAGTAGTACGAGCACCAACCCATAAAACATCAATATCATTTTCTAAAGCCAATTTACAGTGTGCAGCAGTGGCAACCTCAGTTCCCATTAGCATTCCAGTTTCGGCTTTTGCTTTTTTCAACCATTTCAAACCAATTTCTCCAACACCTTCAAATCCTCCTGGACGGGTTCTTGGTTTCCAAATTCCTGCTCTAAAAACGCTTACATCTGAGTCTTTCAGAGCATGAGCAATTTTCAAAACTTGTTCTTCTGTTTCAGCACTACAAGGTCCTGCTATTACAAATGGATGAGTCAAATTGAATTCGTTCAACCAATTTCTCATTTCTTTCTTGTTTTCCATCTTATTTATTGTTTGTCGTTTATTATTTGTTGTTTATTGTTCTTTTTAACTGCAATCTGCAAACTGCAAACTGACTACTTCTTCATTCCGTTTAATATTTCCTTTATTTTATTCACGCTTTGCATTTCAGTAAAAATCGCTTCGTAATCGTCTTTTTCTAATAAATCTTTGAAATGAGACAAATTAGCAATGTATTCTTCCAATGTTTTTATGACTTGCTTTTTATTCTGTTTGAAAATTGGTGTCCACATTGCTGGTGAACTTTTGGCTAAACGCACCGTGCTTTCGAATCCAGAACCCGCCATGTCAAAAATATCCTGCTCGTCTTTCTCTTTATCGATCACCGTTTTTCCTAGCATAAACGAACTAATGTGCGACAAATGCGACACATAAGCAATGTGCTTATCGTGCGATTTTGGATCCATATATCGGATTCTCATTCCCATACTTTTGAACAAATCCAAGGCTTTTTCCTGTAATTTGAAAGTCGTTTTCTCGACTTCACAAATAATATTCGTTTTTCCTTGAAACAAGTCTTTTATCGCCGCTGATGGTCCAGAAAATTCCGTTCCCGCTATAGGATGTGTTGCTATAAAATTTCTTCTTCTAGGGTGATTCGCCACCGCTTCGCAAATAGGTATTTTGGTCGAACCTACTTCAAAAACAATTGTATCCTCTCCGATAGCATCCAAAACTTTAGGCAAAAGAGTCAAGGCAACATCCACAGGAACCGAAACTATCACAAAATCGGCTTCTGCTAAATCATCAAATGTAGCCGCTTTATCTACAACTCCCAGAGCAATGGCTTCCGCCAAATGACTTTCGTTGTTGTCAATTCCATAAATAGTCGCGTCTGGATGCAGTGATTTGATGTCCAAAACCATCGAACCACCTATTAATCCTATTCCTATTACGTGTATGTTCATTAAATTTCAATATTTTAAATTCCAAATTCCAATGGCAATATCAATGTCAATTGCAAAAATCAATGATAATTATAATCTAAAACCTATCAATCGCTTCTTGCACTATTTCCTCTTTTACACAAAGTGCAAATCGGATATAACCTTCTCCATTGCTTCCAAAAATGGTTCCCGGAGTTATAAAAATCGATTTCTCGTATAATATTTTATCTATAAAATCTTCCGATGATGTGATTCCTGCTGGCAATTTTGCCCAAACAAACAATCCAACACCTTCCTTGTAAACTTGACAACCTAACTTTTCGGCCAATTGTTCTGTTAAAACTCTTCTCTTTTTATAAATGGCATTCATCGAATCAAACCAAGACTGATCGCTTTTCAAAGCTTCAATCGCTCCTTTTTGAATTCCGTAGAACATTCCGCTATCCATATTGCTTTTTACTTTCAAAATCGCATCGATACACACTGCATTTCCTAAAACCATTCCCACGCGCCAACCTGCCATATTGAAGGTTTTTGACAAAGAGTTTAATTCTAAAGCAACCTCTTTTGCACCTTCGACTTGCAACAAACTCATTGGCTTATCATTCAAGACAAAGCTATACGGATTGTCATTGATCAATAATATATTGTGTTTTTTGGCGAAAGCCACTAACTTTTCGAACAATTCCAAACTTCCTCTTGCTCCTGTTGGCATATGCGGATAACCCAACCACATTATTTTTACTTTCGATAAATCTAATTTCTCTAAAGCTTCAAAATCAGGTTCCCAATTATTTTTTTCTACTAAATCATAATAAACTGGCACAGCACCCACTAAATTCGTTACAGAAGTATAGGTTGGATAACCAGGATTTGGAATTAAAACCTGATCGCCTTCATTCAAAAATGCCAATGAAATGTGCATAATTCCTTCTTTGGAACCCATCAAAGGCAAAATTTCCGTGTTAGGATTTAAAACAACTTCGTAATTGTTTTGATAAAAATCCGCCATTCCATTTCTCAATTCGGGCAAACCTTGATAACTCTGATATTGATGTGCATTTTCATCTTGCATCGCCAAAGTTACTGCATCAATAACCGCTTGTGAAGGCTTTAAATCTGGGCTACCAATTCCCATATTGATAATTGGTTTCCCCTCAGAGGCCAATTGTCTTACTTCGCGAAGTTTTGACGAGAAATAATATTCTTCTACTATATCCAGACGTTTTGCTGTATGTATCACGGTTTTGTATTTTTATATTCTCCTAATACCTTGAAATATTCGGCCATAATTTCCATCAACGATTTTGCTTTGGCGTAATCTTCGTATTTATCGAAAGTGACGTCCACAAAAAACGAATATTTCCAAGGGGTTTCTATTTTTGGCAAGGATTGAATTTTGGTTAAATTCAGTTTGCAATCACTCATTACGTTCAAAACTGCGGCTAAACTTCCTCGTTTATGATCCAATTCGAATTTGATGGAAGCGCGATTAATTTCGTCTTTTGACACAAAGGAATTTTCTTTTTTTATAATAACAAAACGTGTCATATTGTTATTAATAGTTTGAATTTCTGGCGCTAAAATTTCTAAATCGTACATTTCAGCAGCTGTTTTACTGGCAATTGCAGCAATCCCTGAAAGTTGTTTTTTTTGAATTCTACGCGCAGTTTCGGCAGTATCTTTGTCTTCAACTAATTTAATTTTTGGATATTTTTTTAAGAATTCCATACATTGTAACAATGCCATCGGATGAGAATGAACTTCTAAAATATCTTTAATTTTTTGACCTTTCAAAGCCATTAAATTTTGATGAATATCTAAGTAATGCTCTCCGATAATATGTAAATTATTTTTGTCAATTAAGGCATAATTGGGAATAATTGGTCCTGCAATAGAATTTTCAATCGCCATAACCGCTTGATCTGTTTTTCCAGACAACAAGCTATCGACCAATTCTTCAAACGACATACATTCATCCACCTCAATATTCTGAGAATAGTATTCCTGCGCCACCTGATGATGGAATGACCCTTTAATACCTTGAATTGCAATTTTTGTTTTCATTTATACTCAAAAAAAAATCCTGATTTTCATCAGGATTGTATATTAGTTTTATTTGTTTCTTAATCTTTCAAATAACCATAGACAATCCTTACTTCCTAAAGAAGAAATAGTAAGTGTTGCTAAAATAAAAACGGTTACTTGACATTTTGTTTTGGATTTTTATTAAAAATTCTCTGCGAATGTATAAATTATTTTTTGGTAACCCAAAATAATAATAGCTTTTATTGAACAAAAAAAAGAATTATCGACAAAAATGGCTTTTCGTTATCTAATGTTTAAAAATAGTACCTAAAACTATCTTTTTAATAATTGACTTTGAACATTTTTCCAAAACAAAAATTCTTTTATTTAATTGCAAATGACATTTAGCTATTTCACCCTTGATGGAGTATCTTGTCCGTTTACAATACTCTGCGAACTAATTGCGATGGATTTTACAATTTCGGTCATATTCTCTAAATCCAACGTTGAAACCTCATCACTCAATTTATGATAATTAGGTTCTGAATCCATTTTTGAAGTAGAAATTGTGTGAGCGGGAACTCCTAAAGCCGCCAATCTTGCATTGTCTGAGCGATAAAAAAGTTGTTGACTTGGATAAGGATCAGGATTGAAATTAAAGCTAGAACCCTTCAAGTTTTTTTGCAAGATTGCCCCAAAATCTGATTTTTCGAAACCCGTTATGTAAGCCGAATTTTTGCCCCATTTACTCTCAGTGCCAATCATTTCAATATTAAACATGGCAATAACTTTATTTGAATCAATGTTTTCAGAGAAATACTTTGAGCCAAAACCGCCTACTTCTTCACCTGTAAAAGCTACAAAAATAATTGTCCGTTCGTTTTGATTTAATTCTTTGAAATACTTTGCTAAAGCTATTACTGCAGTAGTTCCGGAAGCATCATCATTTGCTCCATTATAGACTTTGTCCTCTCCGTCTTTAACAACTCCTAAATGATCATAATGAGCTGAAAAAATGACAAATTCTTCCGGTTTAGATTTTCCGGGCAAGATTCCAATTACATTATTTGCTGGTTTTCTTTTGACAACAAATTCTTGTCGGTAGTTATTTAAACCCTTAAAATAGGTGAGATTAATTTTTTTAAATTCATTTTCAATAAAAACTGATGCTGAGTCAATTCCTGGCGTAAAAATCGCTCTTCCTTCCATTTTATCCGAAGCCAATTCGGTTTCGATTCTAACAATTTCTTGTTGTTGAATTATCGAATTTTCTTGAGCTTGAACCAAAAACCCAAGAAAGAAAAAAAACAATGCACTTCCTTTTTTCATTTATAATTTAATTTTGAGTTATAGAATATTGGTAAATATATAAATCAAAATATAAAATTTATCACAATTTAAAACTTTAAAAAACTCATTATAAAATAAAACAATTAATTTTCTGTTTACTTTTGCTACAAATAAAAAACAATGTCAATAGAAGTAAATAATATATCGAAAAGTTATGGTGCTCAAAAAGCTTTGGACTCCATTTCATTTTCTGTTCAAAAAGGAGAAATCGTTGGTTTCTTAGGTCCAAATGGTGCTGGAAAATCGACTTTAATGAAAATATTGACCACGTATATTGCTGCCGATGAAGGTGCTGCTGCCGTGAATGGATTTGACGTGAATTCGCATACTAAATCCGTTCAGCAATCTATTGGCTATTTGCCAGAACACAATCCGTTGTATTTGGATTTGTATGTGAGGGAATATTTGGTTTTTAATGCTGATGTGTATAAAGTAGCCAAAACCCGAATCGAAGAAGTGATTCAATTGACAGGTTTATCGAATGAAAGTCACAAAAAAATAGGGCAATTATCCAAAGGGTATCGACAACGTGTGGGACTTGCCAATGCTTTATTACACAATCCCGATGTTTTGATTCTCGACGAACCAACTACAGGTTTAGACCCGAACCAATTGGTCGAAATTAGAAACGTGATTAAAAACGTTGGTAAAGACAAAACCGTTTTTCTATCTACCCATATTATGCAGGAAGTAGAAGCTATTTGCGACCGTGTCATTATTATTGACAAAGGGAAAATTATAGCCGATAAAAAATTAGATGCTTTAATTTCGGAAGACAAGGAACAAGTTATCGAAGTGGAATTTGACTATAAAGTCGAAGAACAATTGATTGCCAAAATCGAGAATTTGACTTCCTATAAAAATACGCACGATATGATTTGGGAATTGACGTTCAACGCTGACAAAGATATGCGTCCCGCTGTTTTTGATTTTGCGAATGCTAATGGTTTGAAAACACTACAATTGAATCAAAAAAATAAAAATCTGGAAACGGTTTTTAGGGAAATGACGAAGTAGTTGGCGGTGGTCAGTTATTCAGTGTCAGTTGTTGAATAAAAAAAGCATCGTTTATATTTTAAACGATGCTTTTTTATTCCTAATGTCCTAGCCCTGATCGTCGAATTGTTCTCACAATTACCTTTGTGGCTGGGGTTCAGCCACAAAGATATAGCGAACAGCAGGACACGAGCGAAGCGAACTGACGAAGTAAACAGCTCCTAAAAAACCTGACTTGCTATTTGATGAATATTATCAGATTTTCCCATTGAATAATAATGCACGAAAGGCACACCAAATTCGATTAATTCTTTGGATTGTTGCACAGCAAATTCAACCCCAATTTGACGAACGGCTGTGTTGTCTTTGGCTTGTTCGATAGAATGAATCAAATCCTGTGGCATATCCAACCAAAAAACTTGCGGTAACAATTGCAAATGACGTTTCACCGCAACTGGCTTGATTCCTGGAATAATTGGCACGTTGATACCAATAGCGCGGGCTGCCTCGACAAACTTGAAATACCGTTGATTGTCGAAAAACATTTGTGTCACGATATAATCGGCACCAGCATCTACTTTTTCTTTTAATCTTTTTAAATCGGCTTCTAAACTTGGTGCTTCGATATGTTTTTCGGGATAACCAGCAACGCCTATACAAAAATCGGGAGCATTTTGCATAGGCAAAGTGTCGTGCAAAAACCGTCCTGAATTCATCGCCTTAATTTGTTTTACTAAATCTACGGCATAATTATTTCCACCTTTGGTAGGTTCAAAATACTTCTCGCCTTTCATTGGATCACCACGCAATGCCACTAAATTATCGATTCCTAAATAATGGCAATCCACCAATAAATACTCGGTTTCCTCTTTGGTAAATCCGCCACACAACACGTGAGGAATCGCATCTACACCATATTTATGCTGGATGGAAGCACAAATTCCAACAGTTCCGGGACGCATACGCGTAATTCGACGATCAAAAAGTCCGTCTTTTTCTATGTACACATACTCTTCTCTGGAAGTGGTTACATCTATAAAAGGCGGTTTAAATTCCATCAACGGATCTATATTTTCATACAAATCCTTGATGTTACTTCCTTTTTGAGGCGGAACAATTTCGAATGAGAATAGAGGTTTCCCGTTGGCGTTTTCTATATGCTGTGTTACTTTCATTTTATTTGTTTCAAGTTTCAAGTTTAAGGTTTAAAGTTCTCTCGAGCAACTTGAAACCTTAAACTTGAAACGAATTTTTTAATCTGCTATATTTGGGTTCAACCATTTTGTTGCCTTATCGGTTGAAATACTTCTACGTTTGGCGTAATCAATGACTTGATCTTCTTTTATTTTTCCAAGTCCAAAATACTTACTATCTGGATTTCCAAAATAATAACCCGAAACCGAAGAAGCGGGCCACATTGCCATACTTTCGGTCAAAGTCACTCCGATTTCTTTTTCGACATTCAGTAACTTCCAAATAGTTGGTTTTTCTAAATGGTCGGGACAAGCTGGATAACCTGGTGCGGGACGAATCCCTTTGTAATTTTCTTTAATTAATTCTTGATTTGACAAAGATTCTTCAAAATCATATCCCCAAAATTCCTTCCGCACTTTTTCGTGTAAATATTCGGCAAAAGCTTCTGCAAATCTATCTGCCAAAGCTTTGACCATAATCGAGTTGTAATCGTCTAAATTATCACGGTATTCATCCGCCCATTCGTCCACACCAAAACCTGTGGTTACACAAAATGCTCCCATATAATCCGTTACTCCATTGTCTTTTGGCGCAATAAAATCGGCCAAGGCAATATTTGGAGCACCTTTTGTTTTTTGCGATTGCTGACGCAAAGTCAAGAATTTTTCCAACTCTTTTCCATTTTCATCATACAATTGAATATCATCGTCATTCACCTGATTCGCAGGAAAAATTCCGTAGATTCCTTTAGCTTGTAATTTTTTTTCTTTCAAAATCACTTCCAACATTTCCTGTGCATCGGCAAAAACCGAAGTAGCTTGTTCTCCCACAACCTCATCCGTTAAGATTGCAGGATATTTTCCGTGCAATTCCCAAGTTTGAAAAAATGGCGTCCAATCAATATAAGGAACTAAAACATCTAAATCTACTTCGACAATTTGTTCGCCAATTATATTTGGTTTTACCGGAGCGAAATTTGCCCAATCCAATTGTATTTTATTTTTACGAGCATCTTCAATACTCAAGAAATTCTTGTCACGAGAACGACTCAAAAAGGTTTCTCTAAAAGCATCATAATCTGTTCGAATATCGCTGGTGTATTTTTCTCTGTTATCGTCCAATAAATTTCCAGCCACAGTAACCGCTCTCGAAGCATCGTTTACGTGAATCACAGTTTCTCTGTATTGCGGGGCAATTTTCACGGCAGTATGCGCACGAGAAGTCGTTGCTCCACCAATCATTACAGGAATTTTCATTCCTCTTTTGTCTAATTCTTTAGCCAAATAAACCATTTCATCCAATGACGGCGTGATTAATCCGCTTAGACCAATAATATCAACATTGTGCTCGATAGCTGCTGCAATAATTTTTTCAGGCGGAACCATTACGCCAAGGTCAATGATTTCATAATTATTACACGCCAAAACTACTGAAACTATATTTTTTCCAATGTCGTGCACATCGCCTTTTACAGTTGCCATCAATATTTTACCATTTCCTGATTTGTCGCCCGCTTGTTTACTCGCTTCAATGTACGGCAATAAATACGCCACGGCTTTTTTCATAACCCTTGCTGATTTTACCACTTGCGGCAAGAACATTTTTCCCGAACCGAATAAATCTCCAACGACATTCATTCCTGTCATCAGATTGATTTCGATTACTTCGATGGGTTTTTTTGCTGCCAATCGGGCTTCCTCAACATCAAGTTCTATAAAAGCATCAACTCCTTTTACCAAAGAGTGTGTTATTCTTTCCTGAACCGTTCCAAAGCGCCATTCTTGTACTTCTTTTTCATTGGTTTTTGGCCCGCCTTTTACATTTTCGGCCAAATCTAACAAACGTTCTGTAGCATCATCACGACGGTTCAAGATTACATCTTCTACGTGTTCTAATAAATCTTTCGGAATATCATCATAAATCGTCAACATTTCTGGATTTACAATTCCCATTGTCATTCCATTTTTGATGGCGTGGTACAAGAAAACCGAGTGCATCGCTTCCCGAACGGTGTCATTTCCTCTAAACGAAAACGAAACGTTACTCACACCTCCGCTAATGTGGGCGTGTGGCAAATTTTCCCGAACCCATTTGGTTCCTCTAAAGAAATCCAACGCATTCAAGCGGTGTTCTTCCATTCCTGTTGCCACTGGAAATATATTCAAATCGAAAATAATATCCTGAGGAGGAAAATTTACTTTATTGACCAAAATATCATACGAACGTTGGCAAATTTCTACTCGACGATCGTAATTATCCGCTTGACCAGTTTCATCAAAAGCCATAATAATTGCCGCAGCTCCGTAGCGTTTAATCAATTTGGCGTGATGGATAAATTGTTCTTCGCCTTCTTTTAACGAAATCGAGTTTACGACACATTTTCCTTGAACGACCTTTAGACCGGCTTCAATGATGTCCCATTTTGAGCTGTCAATCATAATCGGCACACGCGAAATATCCGGTTCGGCAGCGATTAAATTCAGGAATTTTGTCATTGCATATTCGCCATCGAGCATTCCTTCATCCATATTAATATCGATGATTTGCGCGCCTCCTTCTACCTGCTCTTTGGCAATGCTTAATGCTTCATCGTACTTTTCTTCCTTGATTAATCGAAGAAATTTTCTAGAACCGGTTACATTGGTACGTTCCCCAATATTAACAAATACACTTTCCGGTGTAATGATTAAGGGCTCTAATCCCGATAAAACTAGGTTTCTTCTTTTTTCTGCTTCTGCCATTTTTTTATTTTTTTATTTACAACAACGGAATAAATTCCGATGTTACAAAATATGTCGTTCCTCTGGAACTCTTATGTTGCTAGCGCGAGCGTCACGCTCGTGCCTATTTTATTTTTCAACTATTTTTGTCTGCCTTTATTTGTTTGCACGAGCTAGAAGCTCGCGCTATCTGGAGAATCCTCATCCAACGGAATGAATTCCGTTGCTACAAAATATGTCGTTCCTATGGAACTTGTGCATTTATTTTGCATTGCGAGGAACGAAGCAATCTCATTCGTTGCTCACTTTTGTTGCTATGCAGAGCATCCATATTATAGAGAACTTTCATTTTTTTAAAGAACATTTTGAAGAGCTGGTAAAAAAACCAAAAAAATTATTGTTTTTTACTTATTGCACATTTGTTCTATAGCTGGCCATATAACCATCACCAATCACACCGCTATTCCAATTTTTTTCGATCCAGTCATAACTATCTCTTTGAGTCTTGGTCATATTTCTATACTGTGCTTTATGCAAACTTGTCTCAGTACCAGCGACAGTAAACTTTGAATATTCATTTAGAAGATCATTGCACTTTTGAATTGCATTCTTATGGTTTCCCATTGAAATCATTTGAACCTTAGTGTATTTTTTATATGCTTTACCCTGAAAATCATAACCAATAGTAAATGCTTTTTCAAGTTGTACAAGTGATTTCAAATGAGACGCCATAGAAGCTACAGTTGACTGAAATTCAATCACTTCTTTTTTATGTTCTGGATTTTTAATATAAGCTTCGACCAACTTCTTTGATGGCGCGTCTATGGAATCCTGTTTATCTCTTCCTGCTTGAACGTATAACGCATCACGTAATGCGTTATATCTTTGTTCTTCAATCATAAATTTATCAAAAGTTGATTGTTTTTTATCGGATTTATAGATTTTGTGTATACTATCCATTTTCAATTTGGCAACATCAACATCTTTTTGCATCACTCTAATTTGTGCAAAACCATTTAATGAGATAAAACTTAGTGCAACTGTTATTAATATTTTTTTCATTATCTTATCTTTCAATTTATAATACCGTTTATTTAAATCTATTTTAATGAGTCTCAAAATTATTTAACATTGTCCCAAGTTTCATTGAACAATATACTTCAAAAAGATATAGTTCATAATCATTCTCTATGTGCAAAAAAATCACTTCCTGATTTGAAAGAAAACCTTTTATAGGTTCAACTTCATTCTTAAAATTTAGTTGCTTTCTGGTAAGAGAATGTTTACTACCAGTTATAAGCTCATATTTTAGCAATCCGATCTTGAAAGCAAGTGTTGCAGAATTGTGGCTGTGTCCTTTTATATGCTGAAGTATTCTTCCTATAACACCTTTTGAAATACCTACATAAAAAGGTCTCTTATCATTTACGAAAAAATACAGACCTTTGAAGTCATTTTTGACATTCCCTTCCTTGAAACTATATTCTCTTAACCATTCCTCTTTTATTCTATTGTCCGCTAGAAGTTTTGAAGTCGCTCCAGCTTTTCCCATTCCGGAGCCGAAGTAATCACTGATTGAAAACGAATTTTTTTCAAAATCAATGTTAGCAAACATACTGTCAAAATTATTAACTAAGTCCGAAAAAGATTTTTCAATTTTCAATTGAACTTTTATTTTTTCTAAAATTATATTCTCAATTTCTTTTTCTAACATAAGCATTTAATTTGTAGATTTTTCTTTTAAATATTTAAATTATGTGATTTTTAAACAGCCGCGATAAATAAACAGAAGACATAATTCATATATCCATCACAATTCTTTCAATTTACATCACCGCCTCTGAAACCCTTGGTTTATAATCTTTAGCAATATCAGCAATCAATTTGATATGTTGTGGCGTTGTTCCGCAGCAACCTCCTATAATGTTTACTAAATTATCTTCGAGATAGCTTCGTATTTGGGCTTGCATTTGCTCTGGAGTTTCGTCATATTCTCCAAAAGCGTTTGGTAATCCTGCATTAGGATGCGCTGAAACGTTGAATGAGGTGTTTTGTGACAAAGTTTGCAAATAAGGTTTCAACAAATCGGCTCCCAAAGCGCAATTAAAACCTACGCTCAACAACGGAATATGCGATACCGAAACCAAGAAAGCTTCTACCGTTTGTCCTGAAAGTGTTCTTCCTGAAGCATCGGTAATCGTTCCTGAAACCATAATTGGAATATCAATATTGCGTTCGTCTTTCACTTGTTCGATGGCGAAAAGTGCTGCTTTGGCATTCAAGGTGTCAAAAATAGTTTCTACCAAAAGTAAATCGCAACCGCCGTCCATTAAGGCTTCGACTTGTTGTTTGTAAGCAATACGCAAATCATCAAAAGTTACAGCTCTGTAACCTGGATCGTTTACATCTGGCGACATACTCGCTGTTCTGTTTGTTGGCCCTATGGAACCGGCAACAAAACGAGGTTTTTCCGGGTTTTTGGCTGTGAATTCATCGGCTACTTCACGGGCGATTTTTGCCGATTCGTAGTTGAGTTCATAAACATATTCTTCTAAATGGTAATCTGCCATTCCGATTGTTGTTCCTGAGAACGTATTAGTTTCTACAATATCAGCTCCGGCTTCATAATACAAGGCGTGCACTTCTTTGATGGCTTTGGGTTGTGTTAACGAAAGTAAATCGTTGTTCCCTTTTAGCGAATGTGGAAAGTCTTTGAATTGTTCTCCTCGGAAATCTTCTTCAGAGAAATTATAGCGTTGCAACATCGTTCCCATTGCTCCATCGAGTACGAGAATTCGTTTTTTGATTTCTTCTTGAATGTTTGGCATAACTTATTTTTTGCCGCTAAGACGCTAAGGCGCAAAGCATTTATTTTAAAAATTAAATAGTCGTCGCATTTTCTGATTAGCCCTGATGGAAGAGGAAATCCTTTTGTTTTTTTTCTTAAAAAAACAAAAGATTGCAACGTACAGCAGGAAATAGCTCCAAAAAAAACTAGTGTTTCAAAAAATTATAAATGTTATCGTGGAAAGGGAGAGATTTTCTCTTGGTTATCTTTTCCCGATAATTGGGATAGAATGTAGCACCTTTTTCACTGAAAATGAATAGGTTGCTAAGCTTTCGTTGGGTCTATTCCCTCTGGCTTTCGTGATAACTATTAATAATTTTATAGGCGCAACAAAGGTAATACTAAAAATTAAAATATAAAATAATATCTAATTTGCTTTGAGTCTTTGCTTTGAGTAGCTTCAAGGTGTATTGTACTGCGGAAATAGAATGATAAGGTTTTCAAAAGAATGAAAAATTTAGTCTAAATTGAGAGATGAATCTCGCTTTTGAGGCTTATGATTCTGGTGCGAGTGCAATCTCTAACCCTTCTAAAGCATTCGTGATATAAATTTGGCAACCCAATCGGCTGTTGTCTTTTACATTGAAGGCTTCCGAGAGCATCGCTTCTTCGTCCTCGTTTCTTTCTGGCAAATCGACTTGGTTCAACACATAGCATTGGCAGGAAGCGCACATTGCCATCCCACCACAGAGACCGATGGTTCCTTCTGGAGCTAATTCATAAGCACAAACAAGTTCCATAACATTCATATTCATATCGGTTGGTGCTTGTACCTCGTGGGTTATTCCTTCTCTATCGGTAATTTTTATAGTTACGTCTTGTGTCATATTATATGTTTTAATGTGAAATCAACAGCTTAAATTGAATCGCTATTTTGTTAATCGATTGCTTTTACAACTGCTTTAGGTGCTTCTTTACGAGTTCCGTCGAATCCATCGATTCCTGAAACGGTGGTGTATTTCATTAAGTATTTCTTTCCTGGATTGATAATTTGATATGCCGCCTGACACATTAAAGTGGCTTCGTGGAATCCGCAAAGAATCAATTTCAATTTTCCAGGATAGGTGTTGACATCGCCAATAGCAAAAATTCCGGGAATATTGGTTTGATAATCCAAGGCGTTGTTTACTTTGATGGCGTTTCTCTCAATTTCTAATCCCCAGTTTGCAATTGGACCTAATTTTGGCGTTAATCCAAAAAGTGGAATAAAATAATCGGTAGGAATGTTTCTGTGAGCTCCGTTGATATCCACATCTATAGATTCTAAATGTTCGGCTCCATTCAAACCAACTACTTCTCCGGGAGTAATCATTTTGATTTTTCCCGCGTTTTTCAGTTCTTGAACTTTCTCTACTGAATCTAAAGCGCCACGGAATTCGTTTCTGCGGTGAATTAAAGTCACCTCGGAAGCTACGTTCGACAAGAAAACACTCCAATCTAAAGCTGAATCACCACCACCAGCAATAACTACTCTTTTATTTCTAAATTTTTCTGGGTTTTTGATAAAGTATTTTACCCCTTTGTTTTCGTAAAATTCAATATCTTCAATCAAAGGTTTACGAGGTTCAAAACTACCTAATCCGCCAGCAATGGCAACAACCGAAGCTTGGAATTTTTTTCCTTTATTTGAGGTAACAATAAAACTTCCGTCTTCTTGTTTTTCGATGGTTTCGGCACGTTCGCCAAGAGTGAATCCTGGTTCGAATTGCTTGATTTGTTCCATTAAATTATTTACTAAATCTCCCGCCAAAACTTCCGGAAAGCCAGGGATATCGTAAATAGGTTTTTTGGGATACAATTCAGATAATTGCCCGCCAGGTTGTGGCAAGCTATCTAAAATGTGGCATTTCAATTTTAATAATCCTGCCTCAAAAACGGCAAATAATCCTGTAGGTCCTGCTCCTATTATAAGTATGTCTGTCTTAATCATTTTTTTTAATTTTTTTTCCTCTCCCAACCCTCTCGGTAGGAGGCGAGTTGAGACAAAATAATGTTAATTGATTTTAAACGGATTAAAATCAGTTTCAATCAAACATTTTCTCTTGGGGAATTTATTGTTTGTTTTTTAAGGCTTCTGTAATTTCGTTCATTTTGTCCACTTTTTCCTGAAAATTACCTTTTAGGGTTTTGCGATATTCATTTAGGTTTTCGACCATTGAATTGATGTCGTCTGGGATAATTTCTTCGAAAAATTCGCGTAATCTTTTGGCAGTAGTTGGTGATTTTCCGTTGGTGGAAATGGCAATTTTTACATTGCCTTTGGTTACGATTCCTCCTAAATAATAATCACACAAAGGCGGCGTATCGGCGATATTGCAAATTAAATATCTTTTTCTACATAAATCGTAAATTCTTTTATTGACTTCCAAATCATCGGTACAAGCAATAACCATATTGCGTTTTCGAAGCATCCAACGATTGAATTTTTTATAAGTCAATTTTACCGAAGGATGGTTTTGAGCCAATGCTTCTAATTCTGGTAAAAACTTTGGTGCCACTACCTCAACATTGGCATTGGGACTGGATTTGAGCATAAAAGACAATTTTTCTAGACCCACATTTCCTCCGCCAACAATAAGCAGATTGAGTTGGTGTAGTTTTAAAAAAATAGGGTATAGTTCGTTCCTCTCCCCAGCCCTCTCCGAAGGAGAGGGAGCTGAGTCCTGACTATTAGAATGCAAATCGTTTTTTTTCATTTTATTTTTCTCCTTTCCTAGCTCCCTTCCCTTCGGGGAGGGCTGGGGTGGGGATTATTCTCGTGCGCAAACTTTATTGGAAATAAATTCCTTGTGAAATCCTTTTAATTTATTGCGTTCTCTCACAACTTCGCCAATGACAATTATGGCTGGCGAACTCAAATTGTTGTCTTTTACCACTTGTGAAATGGTATCTATGGTTCCAAAACCTACTTTTTCGTTAGGCATAGTTCCATTTTGAACAATTGCAACAGGAGTTTCTCCTTTGGATTCGTTTTGAAACAAAGTAATAATTTGTTCCAATTTACTCATTCCCATCAAAATTACGACAGTGGCCGTAGATTTGGCTGCCAAAGCCACATCTTTTGATAAATTCCTATCCGAAGTGGTGCCTGTGATTACCCAAAAACTTTCGGAAATACCTCTTTTTGTCAAAGAAATTCCTTGATTTGCTGGAACGGCAATCGATGATGAAATTCCTGGAACGACAAATGTAGGAATTCCAAAACCTTCAACATATTCGATTTCTTCGCTTCCACGACCAAAAATGAAAGGATCGCCACCTTTTAGTCGTACTACATTTCCATAAGTCAAGGCGTTATCAACGATTAATTGGTTGATTTGATCTTGTGAATATTCGTGACAACCTTTTCTTTTTCCAACAAATATCTTGATGGATTTTTTTGGGGCATATGCCAATATTTCCTCATTAGCCAAAGCATCATATAAAACCACATTAGCTTCAGCAAGTGCTTTTACGCCTTTGAGAGTCAGCAAATCTGGATCACCAGGACCTGCGCCTACTAATGTTACTTTGGGTTTTACGATGTTATTATTCATTGGCTAAATCTTTTGTTCTATAGCTTTCAATATTTTCAAAAAAGGCAATTCCTTCTTGAATGTATTTTTTGGCAAATTCCTCAGAAGGTTGGTTTTGGTTGATTTGATACACTAAATCTTTGAAAGAAGAATTCAACGGAATTTTATTGGTTTCTGTAAAAACGGTATCGAATAAATCGATGATTCCTGCGTGTGCATTTGTTTTTTGGTTTTCGGCAAGCAATATAGCTTTAGCACCATTTACAAATCCTGCATAGGTTAAATAAATAGCATCAGACCATTTTCCTTCCTCTAAAGCTTCGTGTGCAAAAGTCAATTTGTCTTTGGCTTCTAAAATTAAAGTAGCCACCAAATCGATTACAACACCAGCACACTCGCCCACACCAATGGCTTTTACATAATTATCGGCGTTTCCCCAATCGACAAAATCTTCATCTGTAAGATTATCAATTTCCGAAAGTGGTTTCAAAAATTCGAAAAAATATTTTTCTCCTTTGGCATCGTAATAATCCAAAAAGGATAATCCGTTGGCATTTGCTTCGAAATCATTCAAAATAAAACGCAAGGCTTCTGGACCACGACGACTCGGAATTTTGATTACTTTATCGGAAAATCTTCCTTGACCGTTTCCTAAATTTCCTCCACCTAACAACACTTGAAGGGCAGGCGCAACTAACTTTCCAGAATTGATTGACATTCCTTGAAAACCAATGTGTGCCATATTGTGTTGCCCGCAAGCATTCATACAGCCACTAATTTTTATGGTAATGTCATTATTATTGTTGTATTGTGGATATTCGGCTGCCAAAACTCTTTCTAGTTCAGTAGCGATTCCTGTACTACTCGCAATTCCAAGGTTACAAGTATCCGTTCCTGGACAAGCGGTAATATCAGCAGTAGAATTGTATCCTAAAGCTACGTAATCTAATTTGGCTAATTCTTGGTAGAAAAATGCCAAGTTTTCTTCTTTAATATTACGAATAAGAATGTCTTGTCGTAATGAAAAACGCAACTCATTCGCTCCATAATTTTTAATCAAATCGGCCAACAATCTTGCTTTGTCAGTATAAAAATCTCCCACAAGCACTTTGATTCCAATGGCAACATATCCTATTTGTTTTTGTTGAAATACATTCGATTTTTTCCAAGCTTCGAAAGCAGCAACATCAACGATTTCTACTTTTGGAGTAACTTTTAAAGGTTCTGGAATTGGGCCATCAAAAGCAGTAGTGTCAATTTCGAAAGATTTACAAGACAAAGCTTTTTTCTCTTCTTCGACTAATTTTAAAAAGGCTTCTGCTCCTAAATCTTTGATTAAGAATTTCATACGCGCTTTCAAACGTTTTGATCTTTCGCCAAAACGGTCAAACACTCTAAGAATTCCTTCTGTAGTTGGTATAATTTGATTTACCGGAACAAATTCCGATAACAATTCGGCGTGATGCGGCTGAGATCCTAATCCTCCACCCAACATTATTTTGAATCCTCTCTCGCCATTGACAATTTTTGGAATAAATCCTAAATCGTGCAAATAGCTCAAAGCGGTATCTTTATCAGAAGACGAAAATGATATTTTGAATTTACGTCCCATTTCTTGACAAACTGGATTTCTCAAAAGAAATTGGAACAAAGCATAAGCATAAGGCGACACATCAAAAGGCTCCTCAGGATCGATTCCTGCATTTTCGCTAGCAGTTATATTTCGAACGGTGTTTCCGCAAGCTTCACGAAGGGTAACATCGTCTTTCTCCAATTCAGCCCAAAGCTCAGGAGTTCTATCTAAACTCACAAAATGAATTTGGATGTCTTGACGCGTTGTAATGTGTAAACGACCTCTTGAATATTCATCAGAAACTTTTGAAATACGCACTAATTGCTCGCTCGTCACTTTCCCAAAAGGCAATTTGATACGAATCATTTGAACCCCTTCTTGACGCTGACCATAAACTCCTCTAGCCAAACGAAGACTACGAAAACGTTCGTCATCAATTTTTCCTTCGCGGAATAAAGCAATTTTTCTTTCTAAATCGATAATATCTTTTTGTACAATCGGATTTTCTATTTCGGTTCTAAAACTTTCCATATTTTTTGTTTTTTATCCTCCCCCCAACCCCCTCCGAAGGAGGGGGCGACGAGTCTGGTATGTTTTTAAATTTTAATATTTGTTTATTATTCTAATTTCCAAAACTCAAAACAAACATTTATCTGGTTTTGGCTCCCTCCCCTTCGGGGAGGGCTGGGGAGGGGACTATTTAATAAATCCAACTCCTGCGGTTGTATTGGTCGCTACATCAATCAAGATAAACGCTCCATTTGATTTGTTTTCGGTGTAAGCATCAAAATATAATGGCTTGCTCAATTTTATAGTCACTTCACCAATTTCGTTAATGGCTAATTGAGTTGCTTCTTTTGTTCCTGAATAATCAGTAGAAATTGTGTTTTTTACAGCATCAATTTTTGCCAAAACACGATTTGTATTGTGCTGAACAATATATTTTGTTCCTGCAACCAATTTTTTACTGTCCATCCAGCAAATTGTGGTTTCAATATCTTTTTCGACTCTTGGCAATTCTCCCGATTTTACAATCATATCGCCACGAGTTACATTGATGTCATTCTCCAACTCTAAAACAACAGAAGAACCTGCTGTGGCTTCGTCAAATTGTTGTTCGAAAAAGTGAATTTTAGAAACTTTAGATTCGGTCAATGAAGGAAGTACCGTTACAGCATCGCCCACTTTGATATTATTGCCGTATAATTTTCCGGCATATCCTCTAAAATCGTGGTAGTCTTCGGTTTTTGGGCGAATCACCGTTTGAACCGGGAAACGAACTTTTCCTTTTTCGAAAACATCTTTCGGCTCCAAACCTTCTAAATGTTCCAAAACCGTTTGTCCGGTGTACCAAGGCATATTTTCGGATTTGTCCACCACATTTCCACCGTTGATAGCACTTAACGGAATGTAACTTACAACTTGTTCTTTGAACGTACTTTTTGCATTTAATGCTTGAAAATCGGCTTTGATTTTGTTGTACACTTCTTCCGAATAATCAACCAAATCCATTTTGTTTACCGCAACAATCACTTCTTTTACTCTCAATAAATTATTGATAAAAAAGTGACGATAGGTTTGCTCAATAACGCCTTTTCGAGCATCAATCAAAATAATAGAAACTTGTGAAGTCGAAGCTCCAGTAACCATATTTCTGGTATATTCAACATGACCTGGCGTATCGGCAATGATGTAACTTTTCTTCGCTGTCGAAAAATAAATGTGTGCTACGTCTATCGTAATTCCTTGTTCACGCTCGGCAACCAAACCATCAGTAGCCAAGGAAAAATCTAGGTAGTCGTATCCTTTTTGCTTGCTACTTCTTTCTATTGCTTCAATTTTATCAGTTGTCAACGATTTTGTATCGTATAATAATCTTCCGATTAATGTGCTCTTTCCGTCATCTACACTTCCTGCTGTTGCTATTTTTAAAACTTCCATATCTTTTTCCCCAGCCCGACCCTCCCCGAAGGGGAGGGAGACGAGTCTGGTATATTTTTATAAATTAATATTTCTCTTTTTATTTTCTACTTTGTTTTCCAAAAACTCAAAACCAACACTGATCCAGTTTCAACTCCCTCCCCTTCGGGGAGGGCTGGGTAGGGATTTTAAAAGTATCCTTGTTGTTTTCTTTTTTCCATTGCGGCTTCCGATCGTTTGTCATCGATTCTGGCACCTCTTTCGGAGATTGTCGAAGTTCTGATTTCGCCAACTACTTCTGCAATTGTTGCTGCATAAGAATCAACAGCGGCCGTACAACTCATGTCTCCAACAGTTCTAAAACGCACAATTCTTTCTTCGATTGCTTCATCTTCTTCTTGGTAAACAAAAGGAGAATGTGACCAAATCATACCGTCTCTTATGAAAACTTTTCTTTTGTGTGAAAAATAAATGGATGGAATTTCAATTTTTTCTTGTTCAATATAACTCCAAACGTCTAATTCAGTCCAGTTTGAAATTGGAAAAACACGAACGTTTTGCCCATTCTCAATTTTCCCGTTCAATAAATCGAATAATTCTGGACGTTGATTTTTTTCGTCCCATTGACCAAAATCATCACGAACAGAGAAAATACGTTCTTTAGCTCTAGCTTTTTCTTCGTCACGACGAGCACCACCAATACAAGCATCAAATTTGAATTCTTCAATGGCGTCTAAAAGTGTTGTCGTTTGCAACATATTTCGGCTTGAATAACGACCTGTTTCTTCAATTACTTTTCCTTCATTGATGGAATCTTGAACGTTACGAACGATTAATTCTAATCCTAATTCAGCCACTAATCTATCTCTAAATTCGATGGTTTCAGGAAAATTATGCCCAGTATCAACGTGCAACAATGGAAAAGGAATCTTTGCTGGAAAGAATGCTTTTTGCGCCAAACGCACCAATGTAATCGAATCTTTTCCTCCAGAAAAGAGCAGAACTGGTTTTTCAAATTGAGATATTACTTCTCTAAATATGTAAATCGCTTCGCTTTCTAAAGCATTTGTTTTTAATAATGTACTCATATTTTATTTTTAATTTAATTCAACGGATTAAAATCCGTTGCTATAATTTGTTCCTACATTTCAACGGATTGAAATCCGTTGCTACAAAATGAATCGTTCCTACATTTCAACGGATTGAAATCCGTTGCTACAAAATGAATCGTTCCTACGGAACTGAACTTCTAAATTCCAACCTCTTTATTCTATTCTCTATTTCTGGTGCAAACCGCATTCTTTATGACTAGATTCCCACCACCATCTTCCAGCTCTTATGTCTTCTCCCTCGGCAATTGTTCTGGTACAAGGTGCACAACCAATGCTAACAAATCCTTGTTTGTGCAAAGCATTTTGTGGTACATTATTATCATCAATATATTTTTGAACCTCTTCTAAAGTCCATTTTAATAATGGATTGAATTTGATGATATCAAAATGAGCATCGTATTCAAACAAATCCAAACTATTTCTATTTTCGGATTGTTCGGCTCTTAAACCAGTAATCCAAATGGCATTTCCTTTCAAAGCTTTAGTCAAAGGCGCTACTTTTCGAATAAAACAACATTCTTTTCGGTTTTCGACTGAATCGTAAAAACTGTTTGGCCCTTTGGTCTCCAATAATTTTTCAACCGAAACAGCTTCTGGGAAAAAGACTTTTATTTCTTTTTTATACTTTTTCAACGTTTTATGAAAAACATCGTAGGTTTCCTGAAACAAACGCCCTGTGTCCAAAGTAAAAATGGTTATTGGCAAATCGTTTTTGGCAATTAAAGCCGTAATTACTTGGTCTTCCTGTCCGAAAGAAGTTGAAAAAACAACTTTCCCTTGATATTCAGTCGCTATAAAAGCTAAAGTTTCTTCGATGGAAAATCCTTTGGTTTTTTCTAATAAAGTATTTACTATTGATACACTCATTATAATAATTTTTTCCTCACCCCAACCCTCTCCAAAGGAGAGGGAGAAAAGTGGATTTATATTAATTTAGACAAAGTTCTTAAACTTAAAATAATAATCAAGATTCCTACAGCAATCATCATTGGTTTTCTTTGAATTTTATTCACCAAAAAAGCAGCAAGAGGAGCAGCTATAACGCCTCCCAAAATCAATCCTATGATTACTTGCCATCCGCTTATTCCTCCAAAAATCATAAAGGTAACTCCACTAGCAAAAGAAACCGCAAACTCCGCGGCATTTACAGAACCAATAGTGTAGCGAGGATCCCTACCACGTCCTAGCAAGGTTGAAGTTACAATTGGCCCCCAACCACCACCGCCAACAGAATCCATAAAACCACCAAAAGAGGCTAAAAGATCTAATCTTTTGGTTTTCTTTTTTACAATATTCTTTACTAATGCTTTTTTGATGATAACGACAGCTAATATCATCATATATACTGCTATAAAAGGCTTGATCACGTCTCCATCTATTACATCCGACAACAAATACGCTCCTGTAATCGATCCTAAAACGCCAGGAATTAAAAGATGTTTTACCAGTTTTTTATTAATATTTCCAAATTTATGATGGGAAACTGCTGATGCTCCTGTTGTAAACATTTCGGCAACGTGAACTCCTGTACTGCTAACCGCTGGCGGAACACCATAAGCCAACAAAAAAGAAGTAGAAGTCGCACCGTAACCCATTCCTAAAGTGCCATCGACCAATTGTGCAAAAACACCAATAGCAAAAAACACCAAAAACTCTTGGTTAAATCCAGCTACGAAATTACTCCACGTAAAATCCGCATAATGATTGTATATCAAAACTGTTAATAATACCAAAATCAAAAACACTGGAACAAAAACCCAAAGATTCTTGGCGAACGAACTATTTTGCGCTACACCTACAGAATCATTAAAATTTTTTACAAATCTCTTAATCATAAATTTTTATATTTTTATCTACTACCCTATCGGTTTAATAGATTAATATGCAAAAATACTAATTTATTCTAAATAACAAAATAATATTCAAAAAAAATGTTGATTAAAATGCAATGTCAGCGAGGGAGTTGTTTTCTAGAATCATCAAGGTGTTGTCGCGAACTTCCATCATTAGTTTGCGAACGGCGCACAAAGATTCATCGGTACAATCGTCGCATTTTTCGTAGAAGTTGTGACTGGCACAAGGCAACAAAGCAATTGGGCCTTCGAGAATGCGATAGACTTTAGCCATATTAATATCTTTGGGCTCTTTGATCAAATAGTATCCTCCCCCTTTTCCTTTTTTGGCACCCAAAAAGCCGGAATGACGCAGGAGCAACAAAATACTTTCTAAAAATTTTAGCGAAATATGTTCCGCTTTGGCAATTTCAGCTATTTGCACTGGCGTATTGTCTTTCTGGCGAGCTAAAAAAGTCAGTGCTTTGATTCCGTATTTTGTTTTCTTTGAGAGCATTTTTTTAAGAATTGAATTATTTTAGAAACCTATATAATAGCCAAATTACTAAAAAAATTCCACCTATTATCAAAATACGATTCCCTTGTTTTCTATCATTATTGGAATAAACATAAATTCTATTTCCATTTGGTAATGTTTTTTTGAATGTCAACAAGTGCCAACCAATAAATATACCTAGAAAACCACCAAAAATTGCAGTAATATAACCAATAATAATATAAGTTCTTTGACTTTTTTCTGGTTTTGAAAGTTCAAATATTCTATTAGTCTTTATTTTTTCTATTTCCTCTTGAGTAACTTCTTTTCCTCTTTCTTTTAATAATCTTTCAGCTAAAGAAACATCAAATGGGTTCCATTCATCACTCGCTGCGATTAATTCAAATAATTCCTTATCTGTAAAACTTAATAGATAGTAATCATTGTCTATTTCAACAATTTCTTTTTCTGCCTTTTCATTTAAAAATGCGTTTCCTTTTTCAAAATCACTTTTCTTGAGCTTGATACAAAATTCTTTACCAAATCCATTATTTGCAAAAGTGGGATCAAAACTCAATGAATTATCCTCAAGTACATATTCTAGTTTTTTTTCTTTGAAAAAATCCCCCAATTCAGAGGCAGAATTTTGATCATTAAATTTTTGAAATGTTATGAATTCTTCTATCATATTTAGTATAAAATAATTAATCTGAAATTTAACACATAACCCACGATCAAAAACCGTGGGCTATTTATATATGAATCAATAATTATAAATTTTAACCCAAAGCCTGCTCCAAATCAGCAATTACATCTTTCACGGTTTCCAATCCTACGGAAACACGCACCAAACCATCAGTAATGCTTACTGCCAAACGTTCTTCGACAGACAATTTACTGTGTGTTGTTGATGCTGGATGTGTTACAATAGTTCTAGTATCTCCTAAATTTGGGGACAACGAACATAATTTTATTTTATCCAAAAACGCTCTTCCTGCTTCAATTCCACCTTTGATTTCGAATGCCACAATATTACCTCCCAATTTCATTTGCTTTTTGGCAATTTCATATTGAGGATGCGATTTCAAGAACGGATATTTTACCAAACTTACATTCGGATGTTGTTCTAAAAACACAGCTACTTTCATTGCATTTTCGCAATGTCTGTCCAAACGTATCGCCAAAGTTTCTAAACTTTTAGACAATACCCAAGCATTAAACGGCGATAAAGCTGGTCCTGTCAATCGAGAAAACAAATAGATTTTTTGAATCAATTCGGCATCGCCAACAGTAATTCCACCCAAAACTCTACCTTGACCGTCCATTAACTTTGTAGCTGAATGGATCACCAAATCCGCTCCCCATTTTATAGGTTGTTGTAAATATGGCGTAGCAAAACAGTTGTCGATGATCAAAATCAAATTGTGCTTTTTGGCAATAGCTCCCAACAATTCCAAATCAATAATATCTACCGCAGGATTGGTTGGCGATTCAGCAAAAAGAATCTTGGTATTTGGCTTGATACAACTTTCTATAGTTTCGGGTTTGTTGATGTCGAAATAGGTTGTTTCAATTCCCCATTTTGGAAAATAATTAATAAACAAAGAATGTGTTGCACCAAATACACTTCCTGCCGAAACGATATGATCGCCTGAATTCAACAAAGCCGCCAAGGTCGAATAGACCGCCGCCATTCCGGATGCAAAAGCAAAACCAGCTGCTGCGCCTTCCATTTGACATACTTTATCCACGAACTCGTTGGTATTCGGATTGCTGTAACGGCTATAAATATTTCGATCTTTTTCGTCGGCAAATGAGGCACGCATATCTTCGGCATCTTCAAATACAAAACTAGAAGTTAAGTACAAAGGCACGGAATGCTCTAAATATTGGGTGCGCTCTAATTGAGTGCGTATGGCTTGGGTTTCGAAACCGAATTCTTGTTCGTTCATTTAAAAAGTTTAAAATTGTTTAAAGTTTAAAGTTGTGGAATTAGATTTTAGCTAATTCCACTCCATTCAAAACTACTTTATAATGTATTGTTGCTGTTGGTTCCACTGTTTTGGCAACTGAGCAGTATTTTTCAAAAGAAAGTTGTGCTGCTTTCGAAGCTTTGTCTTCTTTAATAGTTCCTTCCAAATAAAAAACTACGTGAATATCTTTGAAAGGTTTGGCATCGCCAACTTCTTCCCTAACTCCCTCTACTTCTGCTTTGAAAGAGGTGATTTCCTGACGTTGTTTTTTCAAAATCGAAATCATATCAATTCCGCTGCAACCTGCTACACCCATTAAGATTAATTCCATCGGACTTGGGCCCATATCATTACCTCCAAAATCAGGACGCGCATCTACATTTACAATATGTCCACGTTCGTTTTTCAATTCGAAGTGGAAGTTTTCGTTTACTCTGTCTAATGTTACTTTCATTTTTTTATTTTTTTGGACGCGGATGAAACGGATTTCAAACGCGGATTTTATATTTTTTACTGAACACTCAAAACTGAACACTGAGTACTTTTTTTTTACCCTTTCTCCGACAATCTCAATAAATCTCCGAAAACGCCTCTCGCTGTTACTGCAGATCCTGCGCCAGCTCCTTGAATTACAATAGGTCTATCTCCGTAGGATTCGGTGTAAATTTCGAAGAAAGAATCCGAACCTTTCAATCCACCCAAAGCGGTATCCGAAGGTACGGAAACTAATTTTACTTCGAGATTTCCTTTATCGTTTTGTAAATCTCCCGACAATTCACCAATGTATCTCAACACGTGGTTGGGTTCTTGATCTTCTTTTATTTTAGTATAAATTGGATCGAATTCTTTCAATTTATTCAAGAAATCGGCAACGTTTCCTTCACGTAAATGTTCTGGAATTAGGTTTTGAATGCTGATTTCTTCGAATTCGTTTTGCAAATCCAATTCTCTTGCCAAAATCAATAATTTTCTACCCACATCATTCCCGCATAAATCTTCTCTAGAATCAGGTTCGGTATAACCATTATCAATTGCTTCTTTCAGAATTTCGCTAAACGGAACGTCTTTTGCTGAAAAATTATTGAATAAATAACTCAAAGTCCCAGAGAAAACCCCTTTTATTTTGGTAATATTTTCACCCGAAAGATGCAATAATTTTATGGTGTCAATCAATGGTAAACCTGCGCCAACATTAGTTTCGTACAAATAATTCTTTTGGTTCTCAGCCAATACTTTTCTCAAATCTTTGTAGAATTTATAACTCAATGTATTCGCTACTTTATTCGAAGAAATCAAGTCGAAACTATTTTCTGCCAAAGTCGTATAATGTTCGACAAATGCAGCACTTGCCGTGTTATCAATAGCAATTAGATTCTCCATATTATTTTCATTGGCGAAAGCAATAACATCATCAATCGTATAAGAGAAACCGTTGGTTTGAATTTCGTTTTTCCAATTTGGAGAAACTCCGTTTTTGTTTAAAAGCAAATTCTTAGAATTCGCAATCGCAAAAACATTTAGTTTAATATCTTTTCTTTTTTCGATAGCTGCAGCGGATTCCAAAATTTGGTTAATCAAAGTTCCGCCAACTAATCCGTGACCAAAAACGGCAATATTTATTTTCTTAGAAACTCCAAAAATCTCTCCGTGAATCACGTTTAAAGCCTTGCTCAATTGTGATTTTTTGACCACCAAACTCACGTTTTTACCCGTAACCGTATTATTAAAAAGAATTGGCACAACCTTGTTTTTTATCAACGAAGTGTAAGGTTTGTGGAAAGTACTCAAATCTTGACCAATAATCGAAATCACCGAAACATCATCGGTAATCGAAATTTTATTCACGTCTTTCGAATAGAAATCACTTTCGAATTCTTTCTCCAATTCGATCATCGCTTTTGTCGCTTGATTTGAATTTACTACAAGTCCTATTCCTCTTTCAGAAGAACCTTGTGAAATGATGCTTACGCTAATATCATTGTCGCCCATAACTTTAAAAATTCGAGCGTCGACACCTGTTTTTCCTAGTAATCCTCTTCCTTCAAGGTTTACTAAAGCTACATTTTCGAGAACCGAAAGTGTTTTAATTCCTTCTTTATTGGATTTAGAAGTGATCAATGTTCCTTGGTTTTCGTGGTTGAATGTGTTTAAAATTCGTAATGGAATGTTTTTTTCCAACAATGGAATTATCGTTTTGGCGTGCAAAATTGTGGCTCCAAAATTGGCAATTTCGTTCGCTTCGTTAAAAGACAAACGGTCAATTTTTTTGGCATCGGGAACTAAATCTGGATTGGCGGTGTAAATTCCGTCAACGTGGGTATAGTTTTGCAATTCTTCGGCATCGATATAATTGGCAATCAACGAAGCGGTATAATTGCTGCCGTTTCGGCCTAAAGTCGTGGTGTCTCCACTATTATTTGACCCAATAAAACCTGTAATAATATTTATTGTATCGTTATTTTCTTTGAAATAATGGACTACATTTTTCTTAGAAATTTGCTCTAATGGTTGAGCATCACCATAATTTGAATCGGTTTTTATCAATTCTCTGGAATCTGTAAAACGAGCTTTTATACCCTTTCCATTCAAAATCGCAGTAATTAATTTTGCCGAAAGCAATTCGCCTTGAGCTAAAACTTGATCTTTAATTTTTTCGCTATAATCGCCAATCAAACTTACACCTTCGAAAAGCTTGTCTAATAATGCAAATTCTTCCGACAAATCTACGTTTGTATAAATATCTTGTTGATAGTTTTTGAAACTTTCAACCAAAGGTTTATAATTGCCATTTTTGGTCGCAATGGTCAAAATATCTTCTAATTCATCCGTTGCATTTCCTCGTGCCGAAACTACAACGGCAATGTTTTCGCCTTTGCTTTTTTTATCGATAATAATATCTAAAACTTTGTTGATTCCTTCTCCGTTGGCCAATGATTTTCCGCCAAATTTTAATATTTTCATCCTATTTTTTTTATTTTTAAAAACAACATCCAATAAATTGTTCAATTGTTCGTATTCCATTAAAAAAGCATCGTGTCCGTGCTGCGATTCGATTTCGCTATAAAAAACATTGTGCTTAAACTTTTTTATTTCGTGGTAGGTTTCCCTGTTTTCATTCGCTGTAAAAAACAAATCCGAATTGATTCCGATGATATAAATATTGGCATCAACTTCGGAAATTAAATTTTCGAAAGAGGTTCTTCCGCGAGTGATATCAATGGTTTTAAGCAACTGATTCATCATTTTGTAAGCCGAAAGCTCAAACCGTTTTTGCAATTTGTCGCCGTGATAATTCAGCCAACTTTCTACTTGAAAAGAATCGGTCGAATCGGTCGAAGTTCTTTGGAATTTCTCCTTGAAAGATTCTGGCGTTCTGTAACACAACATGGCGTGAATTCGAGCATCTTCGATAGGTTTTGACGAATTGCAAAGAATTTTTTCTTGCAAATAACAATTGGCGATCAACCAATCGGTCGATTTCCAATCGGAAGCAATCGGGAAAAAATTATGGGTCAATTTAGGTTCTAAAGCGACCATTTCCCATGCAATTCCGCCACCTACAGAACCTCCAATTATAGCGAATAATTCTTTGACTTTCAGCAATCGAATGCCTTCCAAGAAAAGTCTGGCGATGTCGCGAGCTGTAAAATCTAAGTAATTTTCAATGTACGTTTTATCGAATCCATTTCCAGGAACATTAAATGCTAATATGGTGTATTTATTGGTATCGATGGTTTTATTGTCGCCAATAAGATTATTCCACCAACCGTTTTCGCCAACCACTTGCGAATTTCCGGTCAAAGCGTGATTAACCAAAACGATTGGAGCTGTATTCAAAACTTGCCCAAAAACCTGATAACTTAAGTTTATAGAAAGAATGAGTACGCCACTTTCGGTGGTGAAATTTTGTAGTTTAATTGATGTTGGTTTATTTTCCAATTTTCAAATCTTTAAAGATTTTTTGATTTGTGTCTGGAAATATTAGAAAGAAAACTAGAAGTAAACTAGGAGGATTCTTGTTGTTATCTTCTCCCGATTAATTGGGATAGAATGTAGCACCTTTCGTTTGTGGCGTAGGTTGCTAAGCTTTCATCGGGTCTATTCCCTCGAGCTTTCTTTATAACATTTCAATACGTTTGTGAACTTAAAGGCACAAATTAACCACTATTTTTTGTAACAACCAAATTTTAGGCTGTTTGGTTTTTTATTAAAATTAAAAACAGCATCGAAAAGAGTCTATTTTAAGACTCTCGTCGTTGCTAGTTTATTTTTACTTTTTATTCTAATTTTCATCAGATAAAAAGTGTTTCGTTTTCTTCAGAATACATTTGGTGAAACAAAGAATTTTGACCTTTGCCTGAATCTGAATCGTGTTTTAAATTCACACCAAATTTGGCATGAGTGAATTCAAAGTCGTCTGAATTGGCAGTATTTTCATTTGTTTTACTATTTAAACTTTTGAAAAACTGAATTATTGTGGTTATACTATATTTTAGAGTTTTCATAAATGTTTTATTTTTGATGTTATACTTTTATTATTTTAAAACATATTGAATTCAGTTTCCCTAAGTTCAAATATGTTACTTTTTATACTTTTAAATTTTTAAAAACGGCCTTTAAATCGGCTTTCAAGTCTTCTATATCCTCTAGACCGACCGAGAGTCTGATTAAATCCTTGGTAACTCCTGTCGCGACCTGCTCTGCGTCTGACAACTGCTGATGCGTGGTACTTGCTGGATGGATTATCAAAGATTTTGTGTCACCAATATTGGCCAAAAGCGAGAATAACTTCGTTTCATCGGCCACTTTCTTGGCGGCTTCAAAGCCTCCTTTAAGTCCGAAAGTTAGCAATCCGTTTTGCCCTTTAGGTAAATATTGTGTTGCCAAATCGTAATATTTACTAGACTTTAGACCCGGATAATTGACCCAAGCTACTTCGTCTTGACTTTCTAACCATTTGGCCAAAGCCAATCCGTTTTCGCTATGTTTCTGGACTCGAACTGGCAAGGTTTCCAATCCCTGAATAATCTGGAAAGCATTGAATGGACTCAAGGCTGCTCCGTAATCCCTTAAACCTTCGATACGAACTTTAGCAATAAAAGCAGCGTTTCCTAGCGCTTCGTGATAAACCAATCCGTGGTAACTTGCCGAGGGCTCCGTAAATTCAGGGAATTTTCCGCTGCTCCAATCGAAAGTTCCTGCATCGATAACGGCTCCTCCGAGTGATGTTCCGTTTCCTGCAATATATTTGGTCAAGGAATGAATCACAATATTGGCTCCGTATTCGATTGGGTTCAATAAATAAGGAGAAGGAACCGTATTGTCCACAATAAAAGGAACTTTAAAAGCTTTGGCTTCCGCTGAAATGGCTTTCAAATCCAATACGTCTAATTTTGGATTTCCTAAACTCTCTGCAAAAAATACTTTTGTGTTTTCATTGGCGGCTTTGGTGAAATTGCTTGCATCTGATGGATCTACAAACGTAGTTGTGATTCCTAATCTTGGCAAAGTCACTTTTAACAAATTATAGGTTCCACCATATAAACTATTGGAGGCCACGATATGATCGCCTGTCTTGAGCAAAACCAATAATGATGTTGCAATGGCTGCCGTTCCCGAGGCTGTAACTACTGCTGCTATTCCACCTTCGAGGGCTGCCAATCGTTGTTCTAGTATATCGTTTGTTGGATTATTTAATCTTGTATATATAAATCCCGCTTCGGCAAGTCCAAATAAATTGGCAGCGTGATCTGAATTATTAAATACATAAGAACTAGTTTGATAGATTGGGACCGCTCTGGTTCCTGCTGTTTTAGTAACGTCGTGTCCTGCGTGTAATGCGTTTGTTGCAAATTTTGGAGTACTCATAATGAATTGAATTTAGATTTTAGATTTGTTTGTTTTGACTTTTTAATATTTTTATGTTTTTGAACTTAAAAAACAAAAAACCCTTTTAGACAGGTATCCAAAAGGGTTTTAAGTTTTGTAATAACTTATACTTTCGGAATCAACAGACGCAAATAAACATCATGGATTTTGTGCAAATCATCGATTTGACATTGCACTTGTTCATTAGTTTTTGCTGTAAGTTGTTCATTTTATATGTGTAATTAGTTTCTACTATAATTCAAAAAAAAAGCCTCCCGTTTTGTGGGAGGCTTTTGCTATATTATTTAGATTTAAAATTTAAGCAATAAACGACCCACAGGATTTTTCCTGCATCGACTTTGAAATATTGCAAACATTAAAATTCATTTTCTTTCTTTTGTTTGACAAATGTCTAAACTTTTATTTAGAAATCCAAATAAATTTTAAAAAAATATACACAAGTTAACAATTTCTTAAAGATTCGATTAAATTCTTGAAATGACATTTTTGATTATTAACATCAAAAAAAAGTTAAGATTAATTTGGAATTCAATTTGGTTTCATACATTTGCACTCAAATATTAGAGGAAAAATTTGAACTGATTGCAACCTCGTTAAAAAAATGCTAAAGCAGAAACTCTCCTTTAGTATTTCCCTGCAATTGTTTTTTTCTTTCTCGCTTAACTTAAAATTATTTTATTATGGCTTATTTATTTACGTCAGAATCAGTTAGTGAAGGACATCCAGACAAAGTTGCTGACCAAATTTCAGACGCACTAATCGACAATTTCTTGGCATTTGACCCCGAGTCGAAAGTAGCTTGTGAAACTTTAGTTACAACCGGACAGGTTATTCTTGCTGGTGAAGTAAAATCGAACACTTATTTAGACGTTCAAACAATTGCGAGAGATGTCATCAAGAAAATTGGTTACACTAAAAGCGAGTATATGTTTGAAGCCAATTCTTGTGGAGTTCTTTCGGCTATTCACGAACAATCGGCCGATATTAATCAAGGTGTAGAAAGAGCAAATCCAGAAGATCAAGGTGCTGGTGACCAAGGTATGATGTTTGGTTATGCTACTAATGAAACTGAAAACTATATGCCTCTTGCTTTGGATATTGCTCACGCATTATTAATTGAATTGGCGAATATAAGAAGAGAAAGTTCTGAAATCACTTATTTGCGTCCTGATGCAAAATCGCAAGTAACCTTAGAATATTCTGACGATAACAAACCACAACGAATTGATGCGATTGTAATTTCGACTCAACACGATGATTTCGCTCCAGAAGCTGAAATGTTGGCAAAAATCAAAAGTGATTTAGTTTCAATTTTGATTCCTAGAATTAAAGCCAAATATCCTCAATATGCACATTTATTCAATGATAAAATCACGTATCACATCAATCCAACTGGGAAATTTGTAATAGGTGGACCTCACGGAGATACTGGATTGACAGGTAGAAAAATTATTGTGGATACTTACGGCGGAAAAGGAGCACACGGTGGTGGAGCTTTCTCTGGAAAAGATCCAAGTAAAGTAGATAGAAGTGCAGCTTATGCAACGCGACACATCGCTAAAAACCTTGTAGCAGCAGGAGTTGCCGACGAGATTTTGGTTCAAGTTTCATATGCTATCGGTGTTGCACAACCTATGGGAATTTTTGTTGATACTTATGGAACTTCGAAAGTGAATTTGACCAATGGTGAAATTGCTAAAAAAGTGGAAGCTATTTTTGACATGCGTCCTTATTTTATCGAGCAACGTTTGAAACTGAGAAATCCTATTTATAGTGAAACTGCTGCATACGGACATATGGGTCGTACACCAGAAACGGTAACTAAAACTTTTTCTGCTCCTGGTGGATTAACAAAAACTGTCACTGTGGATTTATTTACTTGGGAAAAATTAGATTTTGTAGATCAAGTGAAAGCTGCTTTTGGATTGTAGTCCCCAGCCCCTCTCCAAAGGAGAGGAGAGCGAAGAATCATAAACCACAAAACCCTGACAAATTTTACTTTGTCAGGGTTTTTTTTATTGGTATTTATATGTTTATGAAAACTATCTTACGTCTATATTCTGAATCAAATCGATGTACAAGTTGATAGTATCTTTCAATTCCTTTCTTGGTGTAATGAAATCTAAAAATCCATGTTCAAGAACAAATTCGGCTGTTTGAAAACCTTCTGGCAAATCTTTCCCTGTAGTGTCTTTCACAACTCTTGGTCCGGCAAAGCCTATTAATGCTCCCGGTTCAGAAATATTAATATCTCCAAGCATCGCATACGAAGCTGTCGTTCCACCCGTAGTTGGGTCGGTACACAAAGAAATATAAGGGATTTTTGCTTCGGCTAATTGGGCTAGTTTTGCAGAGGTTTTTGCTAATTGCATCAACGAATAAGCAGCTTCCATCATTCTAGCTCCACCTGATTTTGAAATCATTACAAATGGAATGTTATTTTTGATAGAATAATCTATTCCACGAGCTATTTTTTCGCCTACAACTCCACCAATGGAACCGCCAATAAAAGCAAAATCCATACAACAAATCACCAAATCTTTTCCTTTAGATTTCCCAACACCTGTCCTAACCGCATCATTCAAATTGGTTTTAGAAATGGTGTCCTTCAATCTATCCGAATATTTTTTGGTATCGACAAAATGCAAAGTGTCTTTAGAAGTCATTTTTGCGTCCAATTCCTTAAACTCGTTGTTGTCAAACAATATTTCGAAATATTCTTTGCTTCCAATTCTTACATGAAAACCATCTTCTGGACTAACATATAAGTTGCGCGCTAATTCATCCGAATCGATAACTTTTCCAGTTGGCGACTTGTACCAAAGTCCTTTTGGAATATCCATTTTGTCTTCGGTAGCAGTAGTAATTCCTTTTTCTGTTCTTTTAAACCAAGCCATAATTAAGTTGGAAGTTAGAAGTTAGAAGTTGGAAGTGAAATCCATTTCTAAATTCTTATTAGTATTTTATTTCACTTCGTACTTCGTATATTGTATTTCGTACTTTATAGAGTATTTACGTTATTCAAATCAGCAAATGCTTGTTCAAGTCTTGCATTGAATGTTACTTCACCTTCACGCAACCATTTTCTTGGATCATAGTATTTTTTGTTAGGAGCATCTGCACCTGTTGGGTTTCCAATTTGAGTTCTCAAATAGTCAATATTATTTACCATTGAGTCGCGAATGCCTTCAGTAAATGCAAATTGCAAGTCAGTATCAATATTCATTTTTACAACACCATAGCTAATACCTTCTCTAATTTCTTCTAAAGTAGATCCAGATCCACCGTGGAAAACGAAATCAACAGGATTGTGTCCTGTGTTGAATTTTTGTTGAACATAATCTTGAGAATTTTTCAAGATTTTTGGAGTTAATTTTACGTTTCCTGGTTTGTAAACACCGTGAACGTTACCAAAAGAAGCAGCAATTGTGAATCTTGGACTAACTTTTAATAATTCTTCGTAAGCATAAGAAACTTCAGATGGTTGTGTGTATAATTTTGAGCTATCAACGTCAGAGTTGTCAACGCCATCTTCTTCACCACCAGTAATTCCAAGTTCGATTTCTAATGTCATTCCCATTTTGCTCATTCTAGCCAAATATGCTGCACAGATTTCGATATTTTCTTCGATTGGCTCTTCCGATAAATCGATCATATGTGATGAAAACAATGGTTTTCCAGTTGCAGCAAAATGAACTTCTGATGCATCAAGTAATCCGTCAATCCAAGGCAAAAGTTTTTTTGCACAGTGGTCAGTATGTAATATTACAGTAGCTCCATAAGCTTCTGCTAAAGTATGAATGTGTTTTGCTCCTGCAATTCCACCAGCAATAGCAGCTTTTTCTCCTACGTTAGAAAGTCCTTTTCCAGCATTAAATTGTGCTCCACCATTCGAAAATTGAATGATAACTGGCGCATTTAGTTTTGCAGCAGTTTCTAAAACTCCGTTTATTGTGCTTGAACCTATAACGTTTACTGCTGGTAATGCAAAACCTTTTTCTTTTGCATAGTTGAAAATTTCTTGTACTTGATCTCCTGTAGCTACGCCTGGTTTAATATTGTGTGCCATTGTAAATTATTTAAATTGTTTTTATAAGTTGTATTTCAGTTAGCAAAAATAAGAATTAATTAGCATTAGAATGGATAATTTATCCCAAAATTAAACACAGAATGTGCGAAATCGTAATCGTAAAACCATCGTTTACCCATTTCATTAGCCGGATTGAAGGTTTTAAATCCTAAATCAAATCGTACTACGAAAAAATCTAAGTCATAGCGAAGACCAAAACCCGTTCCTAATGCTATTTCTTTTAAATCTTTAAAACCATCGAAAGTGGCTCTTGTATCAGTAATGTTGTCAAAGACATTCCATATGTTACCAGCATCCGCAAAAAAGGCGCCTTTTACACTTCCTAATATTTTGAATCTGAATTCGGCACTTAAGGCAATTTTCATATTGGCCTCGTTGTAATCATTTACCGCTCCTGTACTTCCTGGCCCTAAACGATATGGTTCCCAAGCTCTATTGTCATTTGAACCTCCAGCAAAATAACTCCTTGAAAACGGAATATTATTTGAATTACCGTATGGAATAGCTATGCCAAAAAAGGACCGAACGGCTATTACTTTTTCTTTAGAGAGATCCCAATATTTTACATAATCGAATTCGGTTTTTACATATTCGGAATATTCTAAGTTGAAAATATCATAATTACCGTTTTTGTTTTTGGGCAAATTTGCTGCATTTGAAACCAAAGATAAAAGTGAACCAGCCGATTCTATTTTTGTTCTAAATTGATAAAAGGTATTATCTTCTAGATCTGTTTTAGTAGTTTTCGAAAAAGAATAACTCGTAGAGAGAATAAAATCATTTTCGGTAAGTCGTATTCTTCGCTCTTCGATACTACTTATTATTGAATAATCAGGGTCTGGGACGACTATTGTTCCATTTTTGACATCATTGGCAAACCCAGAGGTTCCTTCTTCTATTATTAAATCACCTGTGTTTACATCGACATAATCTGGATTTGTGTTATAAGTTTTCGCTAAATTATTTAACTCGGTAAAGGAAGACTCATACACGTTGAAATAATTTTCAGGATTTAGATTTCGAACATATTGAATGTTGAAAATATCAAATCGTGCTGTATTGTTTCTTTTCGGATTCCAATTATAAGCTAATACACCCGTGACATTTTGTTTGTCGAGACCGATATTTTTTTGATTAGACAACCCCGTAGAAACTAGTGTCGAGGGAATCATACTTTTAGGGATAATTTTTTCTGTGGCAAATGGAAACCAAATTCGAGGAATATTCAATTTTAAATCCATTCCGTATTCAGATACATTAAAAAATTTGCTTTCTGGATTGGCCAAATCTTTTGAGGATCCAATGTTTCCTCTGGCCGAAAGCTCTAGTGTTTCGGCTCCACTAAATACGTTTCGTATGGTTTCTGATATGCTTCCTGCAATTCCTACATCTTGAATATTCGAATGCGTTACATCGAAAGTAGTTCCTAAACCGTACTTTTTTCGAGGAGACAAATACACATTCGCAATTAAAGAATTTGCTGTCGAATCTCTTTCATCTATTTTATAAAGAATAGTAGGATAATTGAAAATCTTGAGATTATTCAAATATCGTGTTGTTAAAACAGTTTTGAAATCGGCAAAGACACCTCCTTTTGTAATAAAAACTGCATCGGCAATAGCTTTTGGCTTGTATTTTAACTTGGAGTGACTGTACAAATTGAAATTATTATAGGTTGTACTGTCGGCAAAAACATTGCTATTATTGGTGGCTGAATAATCTGTATAAATATTTACATCGCTAATTTTAAAAATTTTGAAAGGCTCAGTTTTTGTACTGTCCTTTTCTTGAAAGGAATAATCGTTGATAATTAAATTGACATTTACTTTTTTGTTATTGTTTAAGGTGTCTAAATCGAAAGTTACATAATTGGGCTGAAAATTATACACTCCTTGATTCCTGAAATGTGTAGTAATTCGTTCTTTTTCATCCTCAAAATCTTTTGTATTATATTGTTTTCCCGATTTTAAAACGCTGCTAGAAACCCTTGTTTTATACAATGAATCTAAAGCAGGTGTTTTAATTGAAGTCGTTAATGTGTCTAAAAAAAAAGGATTTCCGGTTGTAATAGTATATTTTATTTTGGCCTTTTTTACACTTATGCTATCTAATTTGTAGCTCGCTTTTACATCAAAAAAACCTTTATTAAAATAATAATATTCAATTTTCGAAATAGATTTGCTAGATCTTACTGTATCAACAATAACAGGAGGTTCGCCTGTTTTCTTTAAAAAATTATCGATTCCCAGATACCAAAAAGATTGACCCAAACGATCGACTTGTTTTGCCGATAACCATTTAGACATTTGTTCATATTTTTCAGGGTGATTTATAAATTTAGCTTGAAAAACAGAATCTGGATTTGGAGTAGCCAGATTAAATAAATTCAATCTCAATTTATACCCCAGAAAAGTTGAGTTGGGTTTCTGATACAATTGATTGGTAATATCTTCGCTCTTTGAGGCTTTGCCATTTACTAAAATTTCGTTTTTAGTTAAACGTTGCTTGCCGTTTGGAATTCGTTTTTCGGCATCACAAGCCGAGATAATTATTCCAATTACAATAAATGTTGCTATTTTTGTGCTAATCTTTTTCAAGTGCTGAGAGATATTTAATTCAAAAGTACATTATTTTATGCTTAGTAAAAACCAAATAAAGCTAATTACGAGTTTGCAACAAAAAAAACAGCGACTTACCCTCCAACTGTTTTTTGCCGAAGGTATAAAAGGGATTCAAGAATTACTGGAATCCAATTTCGAATTGGTTCATTTATACACCACACAAAACGATTTCGATTCAGTTTCGAATGAAAAAAAAGTAGTCATAGACGAAACTGAGTTGAAAAAAATCACCGCTTTGGCAACACCAAATACATGTTTGGCAGTGTTCAAAATCCCTAGCGAAAAAAAAATAACCGAATCTGGATTAATTCTTGCTCTCGATTCTATTCGTGATCCGGGCAATTTAGGAACCATTTTGCGATTGTGTGATTGGTTTGGCATCAGTCAATTAATTTGTTCCAAAGAAACTGTTGATATTTACAATCCAAAAGTAGTTCAAGCCACAATGGGTTCTATTGCTAGAGTCAATGTAAATTATATTGATTTAGTGCCTTTTATAAGCCAAACTAATTTGCCTGTTTTTGGAACTTTTATGGATGGAACCAACATTTATAAAACTAATTTGCCGCAAGAAGGAATTATTATTATGGGCAATGAAGCCAATGGAATTTCGCCAGAAATAGAAAAATTAGTCAAAAACAGACTTACCATTCCGCGTTTTGGATCACTTCAAAAAACTGAAAGTTTGAATGTGGCTACTGCGACTGCTATTATTTTGAGTGAATTTAGGAGATTGTCTTAAAAAGGCTTCATCCCGAAAGCTTTTGGGACTACAAACTATCGACAGAATACTTCTAATTTATCACTAGTGAAAAGAAAAATTAATAAAAACCGCTCTCGTTTTCATAGATTCAATGTTGCCAGTCCAAGGACTTTCAAGATTATTATCACGAATCAATTCGTCATTTAGTCCAAAAACGCCTCGAATTGAAGGGGAGAAAATAAAATATTCCGAAAAAATATCGATACCAAAACCCAACTCATAATTAGTTGTCCAAGATTTTACTCTAAAACGGTCTTCATAATTGTCGTCTATCGATTTGGCATTACTAGAAAGGTTTAAGGTTGCCGAAACACCCCCCAATATATAAGGTCTAACATTTCCGGTTCTGAGTGAAGAAAATTTGAGTAACAGCGGAAAATGAAGGTTTGTACTGTTTACTTCTCGTATCAAATCTGAATAGGAAGGTGTTGTCTGAAAATAACTTGAAGGGTACTGCAAATCTCTTTTTGTGTAGTATAAACCTGGCTCAAACCTCAAATTGACGTGTTCATGAAGCCTCAAATCAGCGATAAGACCCACATTGAAACCCGTATTTTTTTTGACTTGAATGTCTTCGCCAACCGTTTTATAATCTATTTTGAAATCATAGGAATTAAAGCCTAAATAAAATCCAAAATACAATCTTTGCTGCTGAAAATTTTCTAAATTTATAATGGGGTCTTTACCAAATAGCTTATTAGGATTCTGTGCAAACCCTTTGGCGGAAACGACTAATAAAATTAAAACAACTATTTTTTTCATATTATTTTTTGGAAGCTGAATAAATTGTAGCAACGCCAAATGTTTGCGGCAAAGCTACTATATCTATAAACCCAATTTTTTTCAAAATATTGTTCAAAGCCTCACCGTAAGGAAAAGCCGCCGCCGATTCTGATAAATAACCGTAAGCAGCGTCGTCCTTTGAAAATAATTTTCCAATGATAGGAAGTATATTTTTACTATAAAAAGTATAACCTTGTTTGTATGGTGTTTTTTCTGGAATAGAAGTTTCGAGGATAACAAAAATTCCATTTGGCTTTAAAACTCTTAAAATTTCAGCCAATCCTTTTTCTAAATTTTCAAAATTCCTAACCCCAAAAGCCACCGTTATCGCATCAAAATAGTGGTCATCAAAAGCCATATTCTCAGAATCGCCCAAAACCATTTCAATTCTTTGAGATAAGTTTTTATCTAGAATTTTTTGCTTCCCCACTTCCAGCATTCCAGCTGAAATATCTAATCCTATAATTTTTTCAGCTTTAGTTTGCGCCATCAAAATTGCCAAATCTCCCGTGCCAGTTGCAATATCCAAAATGGTTTTTGGATTGGTATCGGCTACCATTTTCAAAACTTTTTTGCGCCATTTCACATCAATTCCAAAAGAAATAACCCGATTAAGATTATCATAATTTCCTGAAATAGCATCAAACATTGAGGCAACTTGTTCCTTTTTGCTTAACGTAGAATCCTTATAGGGCGTAATATTTTTTGACATTTTCTAAAATTTGAGGCAAAGGTAAACTAGATTTTTGAATATTAAATATTTAACTGAAAATTACTTTGTCAATTCGACTCAATAATTAGCGAGATTAAGTTATAAGTGTTTTCCAAATATTCTTGACAAACTCTGCAAATAAACCTTAAAAATAAGTTTTTTATATTTTTCTAACGAATGTTTGAAAAGTGTAATCATAAAGGTGTTTTTCGTCTTTTGGATTAAATACTTCCGAAGTTAATTCCCAGATATTGGGGTTAATTTCCGGAAAATAAACATCGGCTTCAAACGAATGGTGCACTCTTGTAATGTCAAGTTGATCGGCTAAATGAATGGATTGTGAGTAGATTTCGCCACCTCCAATAACAAAAACAGCTTCGTTTTTGGGACAAATTGAGAGTGCTGTTTCTAAATCTTGAACCACAATACAACCCTCGCAAACATAATTTTTTTGTCGAGTAATAATCACGTGAGTTCGGTTTGGAAGTGGTTTGGGGAAACTTTCAAAAGTTTTTCTCCCCATAATAATATGATGCCCAGAAGTAATTTCCTTAAATCGTTTGAAATCTTTGGGCAAATGCCAAAGTAAGTCATTGTTCTTGCCAAGAGCATTGTTTTCGGCAACAGCCGCAATCAAAATAATCATTTGTTATTGAGGGTTTTTGGAAGAATCTTCTTCTATTTGGTTTTGCAACTGATCGATTTTATGTTTTTGTTTGGCAACTAGCCTATCAATTTGATCCCTTTCCCAATTTTTATTCATAAACCGATCTGTAATAAACACTTTTATAAAATGTAAAATAAAAAGGAAAAACCAAAATGTAATTACCCAAATACACCAATTTGAAGTTATTCCAAAAATTGCAAAATGATTGGAAATAAACATAAATATACTTCCCAAAATTAGTAGGACAAAATGAAAATATAGTCCTTTTTTTTGTTTTAATCTTTTTCTGGCGTATTCGTATTGTTCGTGTTGTTCTTTTTCCACAATGAAAGATTTAGATTATAAAGATAAAAATAATTTTGCAATTTCATTATTTTTAATTGAATAATATTAAAAGAGAAAACGTTTTAGAATTTTGAATTTAGAAATATATTTAATTTAAAATTAAGAATGCATTTTAATTTTATGAAAAAATTTATCATACTCATAAAACTTCACTTTAAACATTGAAAGCTCAAATATCTAATTTACATTTGTTCCATAATTCTAAAAATGAAATAGTTATGTCTATTAAAAAACAATTTATAAAAACAAAACCAGTTTGTAAAGTTACATTTTCGGTTGAGGCAAAAGAATCAAACACCGCATCAGTAGTAGGAGATTTCAACAATTGGAATCCATCTGAAGGCGAGTTGTCTAAACTGAAAAACGGCACTTTCAAAGGTGTTTTTGATATACCAAAGGATGCCTCTTATGAATTTAAGTATGTAATTGATGGTGCTTTCATTAACGAGCCTGAATCGGATTCTTTCAAATGGAACGAATTTGCTGGCGCTGAGAACGGTGTCTTAGAGGTTTAATCTTAATACGAATTCCTATTCAGCGGATTTTTTGTTTTTATGTATTAGCATTCAAAAAGCGAATTTTATAATCCCGCTTTAATTTTTGCTATTACCATTGTATATTCTGTATCAGATAGTGTGGTTTTTTGTGGGTTCATTTCGAAAACGCCTCCAAAACCATAACCGTCTTTGTATTTTGGAACTACGTGCATGTGAAGATGTGAAATAGTATCTGCATAAGCACCATAGTTTATTTTATCTGGGTTGAATGCAGCAGCAATAGCTTTTGCCGTTGTTGCCACATCGCGCATGAAGGCATTGCGCTGGTCATCGCTCAATTCGTGAAATTCGACGCCGTGATCTTTGTAAACTACATTGCAGCGACCTTTGTAAGATTGCTCTTTAAACAAGAACAATTGTGATACTTCTAAATCACAAATTTTAATCATTAAATGGTGTAAGGTTTCGTTGTTTTGACAATACAAACATTCTGAAACTGGGGTTGGCATGGTGTTATTTTTATGTAAATAATTTTATACTTGTTTGCCTATTTTTATTGGTAAAGTTTGAAAATCTGTCTATCGGGGTTTAATTTGTTTAAAAAGGCTGATCTTTTAATAAATACCAAGCAACCAAACAAAACATTAAAAAAATTAAAGGCAATTCAATTATCAAAACTATACCAATTGCTTTCAGATTTAAGTACTTTGTTTTTTGATAACGCTTTTTTAAAATGGCTTTTGTAGTTAGGAATAGAAATGCAATTGCTAGAATGTAAAAAAGATAAAATATATATTCAGTTAATCTATAATTCATTAAAAAAATTAGTTTCGGTTTTTACAAAACTGCAAACAACTTGCATGTTGGACTTTGAAAATCATTTTAATTCACCCCTTATTTAAGTTACTTTGTCTAGTTACATAATCACACCGCAACACTTCCTTTTATAGCGTCGTGAGGCTCGTAATTTTCTAGTGTGAAATCTTCATAAGTAAATTCAAAAATGTCTTTTACAGCAGGATTCAAAATCATTTTTGGCAATGCTTTTGGTTTGCGCGACAATTGCAATTCGAGTTGCTCAAAATGGTTGTTGTAAATGTGTGCATCGCCAAAAGTGTGAATGAATTCGCCCACTTGCAAATCGCAAACTTGCGAAATCATCATAGTTAGCAAAGCATAAGAAGCAATATTGAAAGGAACGCCAAGAAAAATATCGGCACTTCTTTGATACAATTGGCAAGACAATTTTCCGTCGGATACATAAAATTGAAAGAAGGCGTGACAAGGTGGCAAAGCCGCTTTATTATTGGCTACATTTTCGGCAAATGATATTGAAGTATCTGGCAAAACACTCGGATTCCAAGCTGAAACCAACATTCTACGACTGTTGGGATTGGCTTTGAGTTCTTTGATAAGATCCGCAATTTGATCTATTTCTTCGCTGTTCCAATTGCGCCATTGGTGACCATAAATCGGACCTAAATCCCCATTTTCATCTGCCCAAGCATCCCAGATTTTTACACCGTTTTCTTTAAGATATTTTGTATTTGTATCGCCTTTGAGAAACCAAAGCAATTCATAAATAATTGATTTTAGATGTAACTTTTTGGTGGTCACCATCGGAAAACCATCGGCTAAGTCAAACCGCATTTGGTAACCAAAAACACTTTTTGTTCCAGTTCCTGTTCGGTCTCCTTTTTGATTTCCGTTTTCTAAAACGTGTTTTACTAAATCTAAATATTGTTTCATGTCATTGCGAGGAACGAAGCAATCTGTTCGTTTTTAAAGTTTTGTTTTTTATTCTGAAATCTGATATAAAACTATCTTTTTGAAATTTCGTCTCTAATTTTGGCGGCTTTTTCATAATCTTCGTGTTCTACAGCCTGTTCCAACAGTTCATTTAATTCTTGCAAACTGTGTTTTGAATAGGTTTCGCCCGATGTATTGCTTTCCTCATTCTGTTTGAAAGTTTCAGGATTTGAAAGCACATCGTCTATTTCTTGAGAATCTTTTTCGGGATTCAAAGGGTTTGATTTTAAGAAAATCCCAGCTTTATCTAATATGTTTTTATAAGTAAAAATTGGAGCATTGAATCGCAAAGCCAACGCAATTGCATCTGAAGTTCTGGCGTCAATTATTTCTTCGATTTTATCTCTTTCGCAAATGATGCTGGAGTAAAAAACACCATCAACTAGTTTATGAATGATAATTTGTTTGACCACAATATCGAAACGGTCGGCAAAATTTTTGAATAAATCGTGAGTCAAAGGACGAGGTGGTTTTATTTCTTTTTCTAAAGCAATAGCTATCGATTGTGCTTCGAAAGCCCCTATAACGATTGGTAATTTCCTATCACCATCGACTTCGTTCAATATCAAGGCATAAGCTCCATTTTGAGTTTGACTGTAGGATATTCCTTTTATTGATAATTTGACTAAACTCATGTTTTTAAGAGAAAAAGCAGAATGTGCTTGTTTATATAAAGTTATTTTTAATTAAAATAATGTGCAATTTTAATCAAAAAAAGCGGAACTAAAAAGCTACCTAAAGCAAAGATACAATTATCTTATTTTTAGGCAGCTATTTTGGTATTAGAATTATAAAATTTTTAATTCTGCTCTTTAAAAAGTTTTAGTTTTTCAATTAATCTAGGAACAACATCAAAGGCATCTCCAACAATTCCATAATCGGCAACTTTAAAAAATGGAGCTTCAGGATCTGAATTGATAACCACTTTTACTTTCGACGAATTGATACCTGCAATATGCTGAATGGCTCCCGAAATCCCAACGGCTATATATAAATTTGCGGCAACAGGTTTTCCGGTTTGACCTACGTGTTCTGAATGAGGCCTCCAATCTAAATCGGATACTGGTTTTGAACAAGCAGTTGCTGCGCCCAGAACTTCGGCTAACTCTTCGATCATTCCCCAGTTTTCAGGACCTTTCAATCCTCGACCTCCTGAAACAACAATGTCAGCATCGGCGATGGAAACTTTTCCTGAAACTTTCTCAACAGATGCTACTTTTATCCCAAAATCATTATCTCCAATAGTTGGATTAAAATCTTCTTCGGCTAAGTTAGATGTGTTTTCGAAAATTCCATAAGAGTTTTTGGCTAGGCCAATAATTTTTACATCACTACTTATTTCGGTAATATTGAATGCTTTGTTTGAAAAAGCGCTTCTTCGAACTTGAAAAGGCGAAGTGCTCACTGGCAATCCCACTACATTTGAAGCAAATCCAGCTTCGAGCGAAACGGCAACTAATGGAGCAAGGTAAATGCTGTCTGTAGTTGAGGATAATAAAATCAGTTTTGCACTTTCTTTTTGAGCAGCTTGTTTGATGACATCGGCATACGCTTTTGCTGAAAAACCAGACAATTTATCATTGGTAACTTTAAGGACTTTATCAACTCCATATTTTGATAATTCCGAAGTGTCTCCAGCATTTATGGTTACTGCTGTAACTGTTGTTCCTAAAGATTCAGCTACTTTTTTTGCATAGGAAGCCAATTCGAAAGCTACTTTTCTGAATTTTCCTTCTGCGGATTCTGCATATATTAATATTGACATAATTTTTTTGTTTAAAGTTTCAGGTTTAAAGTTTCAAGTTGCGCACTGAATACTGGACACTGAACACTGATTGCTATATAACCTTCGCTTCGTTGTGTAATAAATTGATTAATTCGTCCAAATTATCAGCAGCAATTAATTTAACAGCCGATTTTGGAGCTGGTTTTTCAAATTTGACAGCTTTAGTATTGACCGAAGCTTCGACTGGCTCTACTACGGTTAAGGTTTTTGCCCTAGCAGTCATAATTCCTCTCATATTCGGGATGCGTAAGTCTTTTTCTTCGACCAATCCTTTTTGACCACCAATTATAATAGGTAATGTGGTTGAAACAGTTTCTCTTCCACCATCAATTTCACGATTTGCTTTTACATTAGAGCCATCTATAATTAAATCGGTACAACAATTTATAAAATTATATCCTAAAATTCCCGCAATCATTCCTGGTACCATTCCGCCATTATAATCCAAAGATTCTTTTCCTGCAATGACGATGTCGTAGCCTCCATTTTTTATGACTTCGGCAAGTTGTTTGGCAACAAAGAAGCTGTCTGTTGGATTCGCGTTTACACGAATGGCATCATTGGCTCCAATAGCTAGTGCTTTTCTTAAGGTTGGTTCTGTTTCAGCTTCGCCAACATTAACAACAGTAATAGTTGCACCTTGCTGTTCTTGAAACCAAATGGCACGGGTCAATCCAAATTCATCATTTGGATTAATCACAAACTGAACTCCATTAGTATCAAATTGGGAGTCCTCATTGGTGAAATTAATTTTCGAAGTAGTGTCGGGAACGTGGCTTATACAAACTAATATTTTCATATGTTGATATTTAATTTTCTAAAATTCTTTTACAAAATTATAATATTATTTTGAATAATATACTATGCGCGCATAATATTTTTTAACAATTATATCGATTTCGTAAAAAAGATATTTGCAGAGAATTAAGATGTCATTTTATATTGGAAGTCAGATCAATAATTTTTAGAACATTCTTTTTACTTTGAAATCGATCCTTTTTTATTTCCACTTTTAAGAAAATGAAATCATTTTGGTTTAAAAAATACCTCATTGTAGGTATTTTTTTTTATTGTTAAAATTTGTATACTTGTTACTTATAATTATTGACTAACCAAATCTTTAATAACATGAAAAATAATTACCTATCTAATTTTAAAATTTTACTCGTTTTCTTTTCATTTGTTATTTCATCATTAGCGCAGCCGGCTCAAGATTACACACAAAAATTCAACGGTGACCAGATTTTTTTGAGCAGTACAAATTCAACTTTAAATTTAGGAAATGTTTTTACCATGGAAGCTTGGATTTTTCTTAAATCAGCTTCGGCTTATGGAATCGTAATGGGCAAAACTCTAGATCCAAGAAGCAACGACCCATTTCAAAACTATGTAATTGCTTTTGATGGAACTGGTCTAAAGCCTGAATTTGTTCAAACCACAGGATTAGCTGGGTCCTATGCCACGGCAACAAGTCCAAATGAAATTGCTCTAAACACATGGACTCATCTGGCAGCTACTTTAAATTTAGGTGTTTTGAGATTGTATGTAAACGGCGTTTTAGTAGCTACACAAAACAGTCCAGGTTTTCCAAACGCTTCTCCAAATGTCCCTTTTAGTATTGGGTCAGGAGCGACTCCTGCCTCACAAACTACATGTTGCGGTATAAATGGAGCCATAAAACAAGTTAGAGTTTGGAATGTAGAAAGAACCTCTGCTGAAATTTTATCGAATAAAGAAGTAAATTTATCAGGGAATGAGGCGGGACTTTTAGCTTGTTATCCCATGAACGAAAACTTGGGTCAAATAATAACCGATTTTTCTCCGAATGCAAATCATCTCATAAGAGGTATCACCTCGAATACAGAGTCGCAAGACCCCGTTTCTGGTTTAATTTCTGACTTAGGACCTTTTTTCGAATTTTCAGTAATAAATTTACCTACTATTTCTCATAGTTACGAAGATATTTATGTCATAAACTTTAACAATGATGGCAACGAGGATTTTTTAGTTTCGTCTCTTATATGGCCACCAACAATTCCGGCATCTTCCGCACCATTATTGACATTCTCTAATAATGGCGATATGAATTTTACGAATACAAATTCAATTTTAGGTTCAAATCAGGTGGTTCATCCAAGAGATTATTGCATTGGTGATTTTAATGGGGATAATAAAACGGATCTTTTTATTGCAGATCATGGAACTGACGTATCGCCATTCCCAGGAGGCCAGAATAGATTTTATACTCAAAATAGTAATGGAGAGTTGCAAGATGTAGCAGGAAATATTCCGAATGTTCTTGATTTTAGCCATAATACCGCAACAGCCGATATAGATAATGATGGGGATTTAGATATTTATGTTTGTAATATTTATAATAGCACTAGTGTGGGGCCAAGATTTTTAATCAATAACGGCAGTGGTGTTTTTTATGTGTCCACAACAAATTTCCCTAGTGAAATTGCTAATTTATCATCAGTATATATGTCAAGTAGGTTTGTTGATATTGACAAAGACAATGATCAAGACTTGATTTTAGGAGCCATTGATGGTGGTGGAATTGCTAAAGATCTAATATTATTAAATAATGGTACTGGAACTTTTACAAGCGGAATCCCTCTTCCAGATCGACATGGAAGTAGTACTTGGGGGACAGTTTCAATGGCAGTTGCAGATTTTAATAATGACACTTGGCCTGACTTGTTAATGTCGACCCTGTATCAATATCAAAAGTGCCAAATCCAATTGTTAATCAATAATCAAAATGGAACATTCACAGATGCAACCGCTAATATTCCGCAAAACTGGGGAACAGCATCTAACAATTGGATTAAATGGATTGAGGCTGGAGATTTTAATAATGATGGCAAAATAGATTTTGCCTGTACATCTCATTTTAGTCCGCAACCTAAACTTTTTTTTAATACCGGAAATGCAAACTTTATTGATGCTAGTGATATTTTGACAATTCCTAGCGGAAATAATGTGGCAAGTATGAGGGCTAGAGATTTCGATAATGATGGACGGATTGACATTGCAATTTTATGCGGAAACAAAGTAATTATGGCTAAAAACATTAAAAATTATGAAGTCACCTCCCCTTTGGATAGTGAAGAGTTTGATTTGGATGCTACTAATGATATTTTAATTTATCCAAATCCATTCTCGGAAAATTTGAAATTTGCGACCAATAGTGGTACCGAAATAAAAATGGTATCCATTTATGGCATTGATGGAAAGTTGGTATTTAATGGCGTTCCTAAAAACGGAAAAATTGAGGTTGCTCATTTAAATGAGGGTTTATATATTTTGAAGGTTAAAACGAGTATGAGTACAACAACAAGAAAGCTCTTGAAAAAATAACTAATTCATAATTGTTTTTGTATTTGTATTTGTTATAAATCCTTCATAATAAAGTCATTTTGTTGCAAATAGAACCTTGATTGTAAAAAAAATAGGAAGATAATTTTGATTGTTGGATTCATAACTTAGTTTAAACTGGCTCTCTTGCATAGTTTTAATAGCCCTGATAAAAGCGGAATCTATTACTTGCTTTCCTTAAGTAAATAAAAATATAGCGATTAGCGGGATTCGCCCCTTGTTATTTTAAACATAATTTTTGCATTTAAGTGGTTTAAAATAATTATTTTTGCGATTCGAAATTTACAGAACAACATGAAAACTATGAGAACAATACAATTTAGAGAAGCCATTTGTGAGGCGATGAGCGAAGAAATGCGACGCGATGAATCAATATACTTAATGGGTGAAGAAGTTGCTGAATATAATGGTGCCTACAAAGCCTCTAAAGGTATGCTTGCTGAATTTGGCGAAAAAAGAGTGATTGACACTCCTATCGCTGAACTTGGTTTTACCGGAATTGCTGTAGGATCGGCGATGAATGGTTGCAGACCTATTGTTGAATATATGACTTTCAATTTTTGTTTGGTTGGAATTGACCAAATTATAAATAATGCTGCCAAAATGCGTCAAATGACTGGTGGACAATTTAATGTTCCTATCGTTTTTCGCGGTCCAACAGCTTCAGCAGGACAACTTGGAGCAACACACTCTCAAGCTTTGGAAAATTGGTTTGCCAATACACCAGGTCTTAAAGTGGTAGTTCCATCGAATGTTTATGATGCCAAAGGGCTTTTGAAATCGGCTATTCGTGATAACGATCCTGTAATTTTTATGGAATCAGAACAAATGTATGGCGACAAAGGAGAAGTTCCTGAAGGAGAATACACCATTCCAATTGGCGTTGCTGATGTAAAAAGAGTAGGAACAGATGTTACCATAGTATCTTTTGGAAAAATAATCAAAGAAGCATTTATCGCTGCTGATGAATTAGCCAAAGAAGGTATTTCTTGTGAAATTATCGATTTGAGAACAGTTCGCCCAATGGATAATGCAACTATTTTAACTTCGGTTAAAAAAACAAATAGATTAGTAATTCTTGAAGAAGCTTGGCCATTTGCAAGTGTTTCTTCTGAAATAACTTATATCGTTCAAGAGCAAGCTTTTGATTTTCTTGATGCGCCAATTCAACGTATTACCACAGCAGATACACCAGCACCATATTCGCCAGTTTTACTAAAAGAGTGGTTGCCAAATGCTAATGATGTTATCAAAGCAGTAAAAAAGGTATTGAATAAATAAGCTGTTAAACTTTTCTGAATATTAGTCACTTTAAGAAAACTAATGTCTGAAATCAACTAAATTTGAAACTTCATCAGAATCTAAATTTGATGGAGTTTTTTTTTGATTATGATAAAGAATTTTTTGAATTATTTGCTTTTTTTAATTGCTTTTACAACTTCCGTTTTCTCTCAAACAAAAGTTAGCGGTGTAGTTTTAGACAAGCAAAGCAAACCCATTCCTTTTGCGAATATTGCTTTCAAAAACTCAAGTGAAGGGGTTGTTTCTAGTGAAGATGGTGTTTTTTATTTAGAATCTTCAAAAACTTATAAAACCATTATCATCTCCTCGGTGGGCTATTCCGACAAGGAAATTGATTTAGAAAAAGCAATCAATTATAATTTCAAGATTCAATTAAAAGAAATTGAAACTTTAAATGAAGTTGTGATTTACAGAGGAAAAACTTCCAAAAAAGACAATCCAGCATTAGATATTCTTAGAAAAATTTGGGAAAGAAGACGCAAAAACGGTTTGTACCTTTTTGACCAATACCAAATGGAAAAGTACGAAAAAATAGAATTTGACATGAATACTATTGATAGTGCTTATATGAAAAATAAGTTGTTCAACGGAATGGAATTTATTTTCAAGCAGGTAGACACCTCGAAGATAACAGGAAAAACCTATTTGCCTATTTTTATTAATGAAGCCTTGTCAGACGTTTATGGTGACAACAAATTAAAAAAAGTTAAAGTCAAAACAAAAGCCAACAAAACCTCAGGCTTTAACGGGAATCAGCAAATTTTAGCTTTTGTAAATGATTTATATACCGATTTCGACATTTATGACAATCACCTTACTTTCTTTGACAAAAGTTTCACAAGCCCACTTTCGACAACCGGAGTCGATGTTTATAATTATATTTTAAGGGACAGTGCTTACATCGATAACAAAAAGTGTTTTAACATTGTTTTCTATCCAAGGAGAAAAAACGAATTGACTTTCAAAGGCGATTTCTGGGTGAGCGATACCACTTTTGCCATCAAAAAAATTAATTTGGCTGCCACCAGAAGCGCCAATATTAACTGGGTAAAAGACATTTATATCGAACAGGAATTTGAAGTTATGAATGATTCTATTTTCCTGATGACCAAAGATTATATGATGACGGATTTTGCTTTAAACAAGAAAGAAAACTCCAAAGGTGTTTACGGAAAACGAACTTCCTTATACAGAGATCATAAATTCAATACCGAAAAGCCAGAGAAGTTTTATAAAGATGAAGTCAATTATTTAGACAAAGACGTCTATAACAAATCCGAGGCCTATTGGGATGAAAACCGATTTGAAAACCTCACCAAAGACGAAAAAGGAGTGTATAAAATGCTTGACACCTTACAGACTGTCAAAAAATTCCAACAGTTATATAGCCTGGTCGAAATAGTTGATAGTGGTTACATTCATTTTGGCGAATTAGATTATGGTCCTATTTATTCTGTAATTGGACAAAATTCTGTCGAAGGTTTGCGATTGCGAACTGGAGTAAGAACTTATACTGACCCTAATGACCCGTGGCGATTGCAAGGATATATAGCCTATGGGTTTAAAGATGAAAAATTCAAATATGGAGTTACTGGTATATGGATGCTGGAACCCAAAAAACGAGTAATCATTTCTGCTGGGAATCGAAGAGACATCGAGCAAATTGGCGCATCGCTCACCACAACAAATGATATTGTTGGACGAAATTATGCTTCTTCGGGATTATTTACTTTTGGCAGTAACAACAAACTTACGAATGTCAATTTGAGCAACGTTCAAGTTGAAATTGAACCTGTAAAAAACTTAACTTTTTCAACTGGTGTTTCCTATCGAACATTGCTATCGGCATCACCAGAATTCAGCCTAGATTATTATACCGATTTATCCCAAACGACAATCCAAAGTCAAGTAAAACAGTCTGAAATAAATTTTCAAGTCGAATATACTCCAAAAAGGATTCCTATTGCTTTTGGTGTCGAAAGATACAATACCGATAGTCCTTTTACAAGTCTTTTGGTCACGTACAGTCAGGGATTCAAAAACTTGTTTTCGAGTGATTTCAATTATAAAAAATTACAATTATACTACAAACAACCCATTATAATTGGCCCACTAGGGAGAACAGATATTACCGTCGAAATAGGGAAAACATTTGGTTACATTCCACTCGGTTTAATGAGCATTGTACCAGGAAATCAATCACTTTTCCGCATTTCGAACACATTCAACAACCTTCAATTTTATGAATTTGTTGCCGATCAATACGTAACTTTGAATTGGGACCACGATTTTCAAGGGCGATTTTTTGCTAGAATTCCTTTTATGCGAAAACTCAATTGGCGCGAAAATATTGGCGTAAAATCAGTTTACGGAACCGTTTCAAACGAAAATAGAACCATAAACGCTTCGGGATTAGTGTATAATGCACCCGACAAAGTGTATTGGGAATACAGCACAGGAATTGGTAACATTTTCAAATTTTGGCGTATTGATTTTTCGTGGAGAGGCAATTATCTCAATATGCCCGATGCCAATAAATTTGCAACAAAAATTTCCTTTGGGTTTTATTTTTAGTATGCAAGAAGCCATCCAATATCTGAAAGAAAAAGACATTGTTTTCAATTTTATTATTGAAAAATATGGTTTGCCGATACTTCCCAAACGTCCTCAAGGATTCGAGACCTTAGTGTTATTAATTCTCGAACAGCAAGTTTCCATCGATTCGGCCAAAGCCACTTTTCTAAAATTAAAAACAAAACAACCTCATTTTAATCCAGAATCGTTGCTTTTATTTTCAGATGATGCCTTTCGGAACATTGGCGTAAGCCGACAAAAAACTTCTTATATAAAGGCTTTATCGCATTCAATTATAAATAATCATATTGATTTAGATAGCTTGGCAACCAAATCTTCTGAGCAAGTTCGGGAGGAATTAATCAAAATCAAAGGTATTGGCAACTGGACAATCGACATTTATTTGATGTTTTCGCTTCAAGCACCAGACATCATTCCGCTTGGAGATATTGCTGTAATAAATACCATCAAAGAACTCCTTGACATTCAAGACAAACAAGAAATGGAAAATTATGTTTCCAAATGGAGTCCACATAAATCTGTAGCCACTTATCTTTTATGGCATTATTATTTAAGCAAAAGAAACAGGAAAGTGGTTTATTAAGATGACAGTCTGAGGAATATGCCTATTTTATATTGTAAAAGAATTTTGTTTGTGTATTTTTGCGACAATAAAAATAAAAATAAAATGGCTAGAGAAAAATACAAAACTTTTGATGTACTGATTGAGATACCAAGAGGAAGTAGAAACAAGTATGAATATGATTTCAAATTGAAAAGAATTCGATTTGATAGAATGTTATTTTCTTCGATGATGTATCCTGCAGATTACGGTTTTATTCCGCAAACATTAGCGTTGGACGGAGATCCACTAGATGTTTTGGTTTTAATTAATGAGCCGACTTTTCCTGGATGTGTTATGGAGGTGAAGCCAATAGGTGTTTTCCACATGGCTGATGATAAAGGTCCAGACGAAAAAATAATATGTGTACCTGTTTCAGATCCTATTTGGAATTCCTTGACCGATTTGGGAGATATAAATCCACATTTATTAAAAGAAATCGAACATTTCTTTCAAGTTTACAAAGACCTTGAAAACAAAGTAGTTGATGTAGAAGGTTGGGGAGATCTTACTCAAGCCTTGGCAATCATTGATGAATGTACAGAACGATTTAACAATATTGAGAATAAACCGGACGATTTATTTAAGATTTAATAAATTCTATCACAATTTTTTTTCTATAAAGCAATATTCATTCGTTTGAATATTGCTTTTTCAGTTTCAATATAGTACGTTTGCAATCAAACATTAGTAATTTATTAACATTGAATTTATTAAAATTGATATTATGAACACAATAATGATTTATGTTCCAATAATTCTAGCATTAGTAGGATTAGTTTTTATGGCAATAAAAAGAGCCTGGGTATTAAAACAAGATGCTGGAGATGGTAAAATGAAAGAAATTTCAGAATATATCCACGAAGGTGCTTTGGCTTTTCTAAATGCAGAATACAGATTAATGACTGTATTTGTTATCATAGCTAGTATTGTTTTGGCGGGTCTTACCTTTTTACCAGGAAATTCATCACATTTATTAATTGTAGTTGCTTTTATTTTTGGCGCCATTTTTTCGGCTTTGGCTGGAAATTTGGGAATGAAAATAGCAACAAAAACGAATGTTAGAACCACACAAGCTGCTCGAACAAGTTTGCCACAAGCACTAAAAGTGTCTTTTGGCGGTGGAACAGTAATGGGATTAGGCGTTGCAGGATTAGCTGTTTTAGGCCTTACAGGATTTTTCATTATTCTTTTTAATGTATATATGGGTGGAGTTTGGACTTCAACCGAAGATATGACAACGGTATTGGAAACATTGGCCGGATTCTCCCTTGGGGCGGAATCTATTGCATTATTTGCAAGAGTTGGTGGTGGAATTTATACCAAAGCGGCTGATGTTGGAGCAGATTTAGTAGGTAAAGTAGAAGCTGGAATCCCAGAAGACGACCCCCGTAATCCTGCTACCATTGCCGACAATGTTGGAGACAATGTTGGAGATGTAGCTGGAATGGGTGCCGATTTATTTGGTTCTTATGTGGCAACAGTTCTTGCTACAATGGTTCTAGGGAATTATGTGATTAAAGATATGGGTGGAAACATTCAAGATATCTTTGGTGGAATTGGTCCTATTTTATTACCAATGGCAATAGCCGGTTTTGGAATAGTTTCCTCTATTATTGGAACCATGCTTGTAAAAATCTCGGATAATAATGCAAAAGAAGCACAAGTACAAAGAGCATTAAATATTGGGAACTGGATTTCTATTTTGCTTACAGCTATTGCTTGTTTCGTATTAATTAAATATATGCTGCCAGAAACCATGAAAATGAATTTCTTTGGCGAAGGCTTAAAAGAAATTTCATCAATGCGAGTTTTCTATGCTTCAATGGTCGGATTAGTTGTTGGTGCCATAATATCATCTGTTACCGAATATTATACAGGTTTGGGTACAAAACCCGTTCTGGCAATTGTTGCAAAATCTTCAACTGGTGCTGGAACCAATATTATTGCAGGTTTATCAACAGGAATGATTTCTACTTTCCCAAAAGTTATTGTTTTGGCTGCGGCCATTTGGATATCGTATTCATTTGCTGGTTTTTACGGAGTAGCACTTGCCGCTTCTGCAATGATGGCAACAACTGCAATGCAATTAGCAATCGATGCTTTCGGTCCAATATCGGACAACGCAGGTGGAATTGCAGAAATGAGTGAACTACCAAAAGAAGTTCGCACCAGAACCGATATTTTAGATTCAGTTGGAAATACTACTGCTGCAACCGGAAAAGGATTTGCTATCGCTTCGGCTGCAATGACTTCGCTTGGATTGTTTGCTGCTTATGTCACATTTACGGGAATCGACGGAATCAATATTTTTAAAGCACCCGTTTTGTCAATGTTATTTGTGGGTGCTATGATACCGGTAGTTTTCTCCGCTTTGGTAATGAATTCTGTGGGAAAAGCCGCCATGGATATGGTCCAAGAAGTACGTCGTCAGTTCAGAGAAATTCCAGGAATTATGGAAGGAACTGGAAAACCAGAATATGCAAAATGTGTTGATATTTCTACAAAAGCCGCTTTGCACGAAATGATGTTGCCAGGAGTTCTGACCATTGGTTTCCCTATCGGAATTGTATTGTTAGGCAAACTTGTTTATATGGGCGATGCCAATGCCAACTCTATGGTAGCCGAAATGCTTGGTGGATATATGGCTGGTGTTACAGTTTCAGGTGTAGTTTGGGCTATTTTCCAAAATAATGCTGGCGGAGCTTGGGACAATGCAAAAAAATCCTTTGAAGCCGGAGTTTTAATTGATGGCGAAATGAGTTTCAAAGGTTCTGATGCACACAAAGCAGCTGTAACCGGAGATACTGTTGGAGATCCATTCAAAGATACTTCTGGGCCATCAATGAATATTTTGATAAAATTGACTTGCTTGATAGGATTGGTAATTGCTCCAATTTTAGGTAACGGAAGCACCTCTGAAAACCAAACATATAGCAAAATGGAAATGAGATCTGGAGGAATGATGGGCAATTGCGATATGTTTAAATGTGCCACTATGACCAAAGAAAAATGTGCCAAAATGTGTGATGAAAAAGGATGTACACCTGAGCAAAAAGAAATGTGTATGTCACATTATGATGCCAATGGTAAGTTCATAACAAATCATGAACAAAAAGCATGTTGTGCAGTAAAAGGAGCTGCAAACAAAAATATTAAAGTCGAGCTTATCAACAATGATGGAAAAGCAAAAGCCACTGTTACCACTTCTGAAAATGGGACTGAAAATGTTCAAGTTTTTGAAGGTTCATTAGATGAAGTAAAATCTAAAGTAGAAGCATTGAAATAGTTATTTTAGTTTCTGTATAAAATCAAAAATGTCCCGAAAATTTCGGGACATTTTTGTGTAAATAAGGATTGAAAACTATTGTTTTAAAGCATATTCTTTAATTAAAGTAGAAGCTGGAATATGAAGACTTTCAGTAAGCAAACGAATTTGTCTAATTGTTAATGCTCTTTTGCGTTTGAATATTTCAGTTACTCTTGAACGGCTATTCAAAATAACACCCAAATCCGCATCTGTAAGTCCGTTTTGTTCCATCATAAATTTAATCGCTTCAATAGGATCTGGTTCGGGAATTGGGTAATTAATTTGTTCGTATTTTTCTATGAGCGTAACTAAAATATCCAATTCATCTCCTTCATTAGTATTGGGTTTAGCATCAAAAAGAGTGTTTACTCTTTCTAAAGCCAAGTCATAATCTTTTTCTGTTTTTATAGGACGTATTTCCATTTTTATAAGTTTTTAATGTCTTTCAAATCATCATATTCAGTGTGCGTTCCTACGAACAAAATATAGACAATTTGTGTCAAATAATTAATTTTTACGATTAATCGATAATGATTGCCGCAAATATTAAAGACAACTTTATTATTGCCAACAAAATCAGCTGAACCAAAAACAGATTTTATAGCATTCGAATTCTCAAATATATTTTTATCGAAAACCTGATACCAAGCCAATAATTGCTGTTTGGAGTTTGGATATTGCTCCCAAAAATTTTGCAAGGTTCTTTTAGCAATTATTCTCATAGATGATTTTGATTGTCAAAGATAGTATAAAATTCCCTATTTGGGAAATATGGTTTTAAAAAAGACTAAATTAAAAAAAAAGCCTCACTTTCGAAAGGCATATTTTATAATTTATAGAAATTTGAATTCTAAAACAATCCATTCAACTCCGCATCAATTTTATTGATAATCATTCCTAAATCTTCGGGATTATCGACAAAATTTATGTTATCTACATCGATTATCAGTAATTTTCCTTTAGTATACGTTTGAATCCAAGCTTCGTAGCGCTCGTTCAATCGGTTGAGGTAATCTATAGAAATGGTGTTTTCGTATTCGCGACCACGTTTGTGAATTTGCCCAACTAAATTAGGAATAGAACTGCGCAAATAAATAAGCATATCGGGCGCTTCAACTTTAGATTCCATCAATTCAAACAAAGAAGAATAGTTTTGAAAATCACGATTAGTCATCAATCCCATGGCGTGAAGATTGGGCGCAAAAATATGGGCGTCTTCATAAATCGTTCTGTCTTGAATGATTTTTTTACCGCTTTCGCGAATCTGCAATACCTGACGAAAACGACTATTCAAGAAATAAATCTGTAAATTAAAAGACCAACGTTCCATTTGATGATAAAAATCATCCAAGTAAGGATTGTCGACAACGTCTTCGTAATGCGGTTCCCATTTAAAATGTTTCGCCAATAAACGGGTCAATGTCGTTTTTCCGGCTCCTATGTTTCCTGCTACTGCTATGTGCATTATGGTATTGTGATTTTATAATTCGTAATTCCTTGGTCGGTAAAAATAGACAAAATTTGGTCTTTGTAGAAGAAATTTTTAAATGATTTATCCACATTCTCAATAGTGTAAAAACTATTCTTATTTAAATCTTGTAGAAATAATTTTCCGTCCTTCGAAAAAAAAATTTCTTGGTTGGTACCAAATTGAATTTGGTCAAAATCAGATATTTTTCCCTTTGTTGTGATTTTTCCAAAAATATCTACTGCATACCAATTCAATTTATCATCAATCCATTGAAAAGTATTGAAATCGGATTCATAGTGTTTTAAATTTCCTCGAAAAGAGGGCGTTATCGATTGAAAAGTATTTTTTAAATAATCAAAAAAACCAATTTCTTGAGTCAAACTGTTATAAATCCAAAGTCGGTTTTGAGAGGCTATTCCTGTTGCTTCCACTATTATTGGAATCTCATTTTCAGAAAAATTAATCTTTTGTGTTTCATTCAATTGATTGTCTAAAAGTATTATGGTATTGAAATTCTCATAAAACAACATTATTTTCAATTGATTTTGGAAGTCTATTTTAGTGATTTTACCTAATGAAACATTTTTATACTGCCACAATTCCTGCTTATTTTTTTTATAAAAAACATTATTCTTGATGTAATATAGATTCCCCATACCATCAAAACCAACAAAAATATCGATGTCTTTTTGTAGTATTTCGATTTGTTTTGCGACAATTTTCTGCTCTTGGGCAAACACTGAAACGAGTTGAAAAACAAAAAAAAAGAGTATTATTTTTTTACACATTTATTGTTTTTTTTACCACTGAGTTGGTCATTAAAAAGAATGTTTTAAACTAAAGCTAAAGTACATTAAACCATTTTAAATTTCAATTGTCTTATTATAATATTCTTAACATTTTTAATGTAACAATATTGCTCACAAGTAAACATTCTTTCTATTTGTCACTAATTGCTTAAGCGCTCTGAGACGCTTACAGTGTGACAAATATAAAGAATTAGGAATGTCAATAAAAAAAGAAACATTGTTTTTGAAAACTGCAACCTTAATACTAAAATCCAGTTCTAATCGCTTCCACAGGATCTAAATTTGAAGCGGCGATTGCAGGAAGAATTCCTGAAATCAGACCAATTATTGCGGCAAGTCCTGTTCCTAAAAGAATGTTGCCCATTCCCAAAACAAATTCAAAATCCAATGCCTTGGTCAAAACCATAGCAATAATCCAAACCATCAACAAACCAATAATTCCACCAATTACCGAAAGAATAATGGCTTCAAACAAAAATTGAAATAATATAAATCGGTTTTTGGCTCCAAGAGATTTTTGGATTCCTATCAAATTGGTTCTTTCTTTAACCGAAACAAACATAATATTGGCAATACCAAAACCGCCTACAAGCAAGGAAAATCCGCTGATGATCCACCCTACTACATTCATTTGAGAAATAATTCCGTCTATTAAATCCGTAAGTCCTGAGAAAACATTTATAAAGAAATTATCGATTTCTCCTGCTTTCACACCGCGAAAGGCTCTTAGTTTTTGAGATATTTCAGCTTTATAAGCATCCATATCTACTCCTTTTGTTGGTTTAAAAATGATCACATTAATTAAACCTTTATTATTATCACCAAAACGTTGTCGGATGAAATTTACCGGAATAAAAGCGGAACTGTCATTGTTGTCAAACATTCCTGCACCTTGTTTTTTCAAAACTCCAATAACGGTAAAGCGTTGTCCATACATTCGGATTTTTTTTCCAATGGGATCGGCATCTTCAAACAAAGATTTCGCAATATCACTTCCAATTACCGCAACGGGAGCAGCCGAATTGGCTTCGGACTCGCTATAAAATCTACCTTCCTCAAATTCCAACCCTTGTATGTCAATAAACTCGTGCGAAACAGGAACGACATTGACATCGGTAACGGTATTCGAGCCGTATTTTATGGATTCGCTTTTGGTAAATATTTGGTAACCCATTTGATCGGTGTTGGTCATTGCACCTTTCATATACAGGTACTCATCGTATTTTACATTCGGAAATTGTTCTCTTTTCCACTGTGGAATTTCTGAAGGCCCAAAAGACATTTTCATCAAATAAATGGTGTTTTTATCTAAAGAACTCAAATCCTTAGTGATTTTTCTATCCAATGAATCCACGGCAGCGAGCACTGCAATAATCGAAAAAATCCCAATGGTTACTCCAAGCAACGACAATAATGTACGCAGTTTATTGTTTCGCAAAGCATTCATCGCAAAACGGAAACTCTCAGATAATAGTCGAAAATAAACTAGCATAAAACGGGGTTTAATGTTATTGTAAAATTCCAAAAATATAATTCATAATCCTAATGAAAATTCAATAACTCATAAGTAGCTTTTTTTAAAATATTGTTACAGAAATAGATTTGAATTTTATCATCAAAAAAACTACTTTTGCACCACAAAATTCTAACTACACAATGAGCACCACAAAAACAATTCAATCAGCATTAATTTCTGTCTTTTCAAAAGAAGGTTTAGAACCCATAATAAAGAAATTACACGAGCAAAATGTAATCTTTTATTCCACTGGAGGAACTGAAGAATTTATTAAAAATCTAGGTATTCCAGTTGTTCCCGTAGAAGATGTTACTTCTTATCCATCTATCCTTGGAGGAAGAGTAAAAACCTTGCATCCAAAAGTCTTTGGAGGAATCTTGAATCGTCAAGACAATGAAAGAGATGTGCAACAAATGAAAGAATACGACATTCCACAAATCGATTTGGTGATTGTGGACTTGTATCCTTTCGAAAAAACGGTTGCTTCCGGAGCCAGCGAAGAAGACATTATCGAAAAAATTGATATTGGTGGTATTTCGTTGATTCGTGCTGCTGCAAAAAATTTCAAGGACACTGTAATTATTCCATCGGTAGCTGAATATCCTTTGCTTTTGGATTTGATTAACACACAAAATGGCGCGACAACATTAGAAGATAGAAAAATGTTTGCTACAAAAGCATTCCATGTTTCTTCTCATTATGATACAGCGATTTTCAATTATTTCAATACGGACGAAACTATTTTTAAAACCAGTATTGAAAAAGGTCAAATCTTGAGATATGGCGAAAATCCACATCAAAAAGGATTTTTCTTTGGTGATTTTGAAGCCATGTTCCAAAAAGTACACGGAAAAGAATTGTCTTATAATAATTTATTAGATGTTGATGCAGCGGTAAATTTAATTAACGAGTTTAAAAATGACGGACCAACATTCGCCATCTTGAAACACAATAACGCTTGCGGATTGGCAACAAGACCAACCATTAGCGAAGCTTATAACGTAGCATTGGCCTGCGATCCAACTTCTGCTTTTGGTGGAGTTTTGATTGCGAACACAAAAATAGACGTGGCCACTGCAACCGAAATCAACAAATTATTCTGTGAAGTAGTGATTGCTCCAAGTTATGACGAAGCAGCCCTTGTTATTTTACAAGAAAAGAAAAACAGAATTATATTGGTTCAAAACGAAGTAGAATTACCACAAAAACAAGTAAGAACTTGCCTAAACGGAATTTTAGTTCAAGAAAGAAACAACATCACAGATACTAAAGCAGACTTAAAAACCGTTACAGTAACAGCTCCAACTTCACAAGAAGTAGAAGATTTGATTTTTGCGTCTAAAGTATGTAAAAACACCAAATCGAACACGATTGTATTTGCAAAAAACGGAACTTTAATTTCATCAGGAACAGGACAAACCTCAAGAGTGGATGCCTTGTTGCAAGCTATCGAGAAAGCACGTATATTTGGATTTAGCTTAGAAGGTGCTTCAATGGCGAGTGATGCTTTTTTCCCTTTTCCGGATTGTGTAGAAATTGCAAAGAACGCTGGAATCACAGCAGTTATTCAACCAGGCGGCTCCATAAAAGATCAATTAAGTATTGATTATTGCAACGAAAATAAAGTTGCAATGGTATTTACAGGAACACGTCATTTCAAACATTAATTTGTTTAGCTTTGTACATTATTTTTTTATAAATTTTTATACCCTATTAAACTTATGGGATTTTTTGATTTCATGACCGAGGATATTGCGATAGACCTTGGTACCGCAAACACTTTAATCATTCACAATGATAAAGTTGTTATTGATAGCCCTTCGATTGTTGCTCGTGATCGAGTTTCAGGAAAAATCATTGCTGTTGGTAAAGAAGCCAACATGATGCAAGGGAAAACTCATGAAAACATTAAAACGATAAGGCCATTGAAAGATGGCGTAATTGCTGATTTTGATGCTTCCGAAAAAATGATAAGCATGCTTATAAAAAGCATTCCCGCTTTGAAAAAAAGAATGTTTACTCCAGCACTAAGAATGGTGGTTTGTATTCCTTCTGGAATTACCGAAGTAGAGATGAGAGCCGTAAAAGAATCGTGCGAACGCGTGAATGGCAAAGAAGTATATTTGATTCACGAACCTATGGCAGCTGCTATTGGTATTGGTATTGACATTATGCAACCTAAAGGAAACATGATTGTAGATATCGGTGGTGGAACAACAGAAATTGCCGTAATCGCTTTGGGCGGAATTGTTTGCGACAAATCGGTTAAAATTGCAGGTGACGTTTTCACCAATGACATCGTATATTATATGCGTACTCAACACAACCTTTTTGTTGGAGAAAGTACTGCCGAAAAAATAAAAATTCAAGTAGGAGCTGCTATCGAAGATTTAGAAACTCCTCCAGAAGATATGTCGGTTCAAGGCAGGGATTTACTTACTGGAAAACCAAAACAAGTATCCGTTTCTTATCGAGAAATTGCAAAAGCATTAGACAAATCGATACAACGAGTTGAAGATGCAGTGATGGAAACTTTATCTCAAACACCACCAGAATTAGCAGCGGATATTTACAACACTGGGATTTATCTTGCAGGTGGAGGATCAATGTTAAGAGGACTTGACAAAAGAATTTCACAAAAAACAGATTTACCTGTTTATATCGCCGAAGATCCTTTAAGAGCTGTGGTTCGAGGAACTGGAATGGCACTTAAAAATCTTGCTAGATTTAAAAGTGTTTTAATAAAATAAAATGTTTAGTTTAGGGGTGGCGAGTTTAAATTTTCAACATATATCATACAGCTAAGAAATGCAGCAAATATTTAATTTTATATATAAAAACAGTAATAGATTGCTGTTTTTGCTGCTTTTAGGCATTTCACTATCGCTTTCTATTCAATCCCATTCGTATCATCGAAGTAAGCTTATAAGTTCGGCTAATTTTTTGAGTGGCGGAGTCTATGAAAGAATTAATAATGTAAGTGAATATTTGAATTTAAGAACTCAAAACGATGCGCTTGCACAAGAAAATGCAAAATTAAGAAGTCTTCTTTTTAATGCCAAAGACACTTCTGCAATTCCAAAACTAGACAGCCTGAAAGGTGTAATTCCCTCAGATATTATAGTTTCTAAAGTAATTCACAACACTTTTAATACACACGAAAATTACCTAACTATTAATTCGGGCAGTCTTCAAGGTGTGAAATCCGACATGGGTGTCATTAATAGTTTAGGAATTGTTGGGGTAATTGATAACACTTCCAGCAACTTCGCTACTGTAATCAGTATTTTAAATACAAAATCTCAGATAAACGCAAAACTAAAAAAATCAAATCATTTCGGTTCTTTAACTTGGGATGGCAAAAGTACTGGTTTTGTACAATTGACAGATGTGCCGAGATTAGCATCCATAAGAAAAGGAGATACCATAGTAACAGGCGGACAATCCGTTATTTTTCCAGAGAATATTAATATTGGAACTGTTGACAGACTTTATTATGAGGATAAAACCAATTATTATAAAATAGATGTTAAATTATTTAATGATATGACGAGTTTAGGTCACGTTTATATCATCAAAAGTAAAAACCGCGACGAAATTATAAATTTAGAAAAAAAGAAAGAAAAAGATGAATAGTACTTTATTCGTAAATATTTTTCGTTTTATACTGCTACTGGCTGTTCAAATTATTATTTTCAATAATATGAACTTTTTGGGCTATATCAGTCCCTATCCTTATATTCTTTTTATCATATTATACCCAGTAAACGGGAATAAATCAGGACTATTAGCGGCTAGTTTTTTCCTTGGGCTTTGTATGGATATGTTTAGCAATTCAGGAGGGTTTCATACAGCAGCTTGTGTCGTTTTAGCCTATTATAGACCGTATCTTTTTAAGTTTGCTTTTGGATTAAGTTATGAATATCAAACCATAAAATTGAACGATGTACTTACCCCAGAAAGATTCACCTTTTTATTGTTTTCGGTTTTAATTCATCATTTAATTCTATTCACTTTAGAAGTATTCAAATTTACTTTAGTCTTAGACATTTTACTTCGAACCCTGTTGAGCTCGGCCTTTACATTAATCATTTGCATCATTATAATATATCTTACAAAGCCCAATAGACGATGAGAAAAGTGTTGCTTCCTTCAATGATCATTATTGCAGCGTCTTTACTGGTATTACGCCTTTTTTACTTACAAGTTATCGATGATTCTTTCAAATTAAAGTCAGATAATAATGCTATAAAAATACAATATGACTATCCCGAAAGAGGTTATATTTACGACCGAAATGGCAAATTATTGGTGGCAAACCAGCCATCTTATGATATCATGGTTATTCCTAGAGATGTAAAAAATTTAGACACTTTAGAGTTTTGCCAATTATTGAATATTACAAAAGATGATTTTTTAAAAAAAATAGCCAAAGCCAAAGTTTACAGTCCACGATTACCTTCCTTATTTTTGGCGCAATTGAATAAAAGTGAATTTGCGGCATTTCAGGAAAAAATTCGAAAATTCGAAGGTTTTTATTTTCAGAAACGTTCCCTACGCGATTACCAAGTAAACTTTGGGGCCAACGTTTTTGGGGGTATCACACAAGTAAACGAAAAATTAATTAAGGAAAACCCTTATTACAACAGCGGGGATTTAATTGGAAAACAAGGGGTAGAACAAAGCTATGAAGAAATTCTGCGCGGAATTAAAGGCGTAAAATACATTCAAAAAGACAAATTCAATCGTGAAATTGGTTCCTTCAAAGAAGGAAAATACGATACAATAGCCGTTCAGGGAGAAGACATCAATCTTACCATAGATATGGAACTCCAAAAATATGGTGAAGAATTAATGATTAATAAACGAGGTGGAATTGTTGCCATTGAACCCAAAACAGGGGAAATATTAGCTTTAGTAACAGCACCCAATTATGATCCAGCAATTTTAGTAGGACGTCAGCGTTCCAAGAATTATACTATGTTATATCACGACTCTATTGCAAAACCACTTTACGACAGGGGATTATTGGCAGAATATCCACCTGGTTCACCCTTTAAAATTTTGACTGGACTTGTAGGCCTTCAAGAAAATGTGATTGATACTCATACAACCTTTATGTGTAATCACGGTTTTGCTTATGCACCTGGACGATTCCAGAGATGCCATTGTGGTGGAGGTTCGCGTGATCTTAATGTTGGAGTTTATAAATCATGTAATGCCTATTTTTCGAATGTTTATTTACGAACCATTGGCAAATACAATAACACCCCTTATGCTGTAGATGTGTGGAGTGAGCATGTCAAAAGTTTTGGACTTGGTCAATTTATGGGCTATGATTTACCAACAGGTAAGAAAGGAAATATTCCAAATTCAAAAACGTATAAAAAAATATATCCGGGTTGGGGATACAGCGGTAAAACCATTATATCCAACGCCATTGGTCAAGGAGAAGTCTTGTTGACTCCTATTCAATTGGCCAATATGATGGCTACTGTAGCAAACGAAGGCTATTATTACACGCCTCACATTATCAAAAAAATTGAAGGAGAGAAAATTGATAAAAAATTCACCACTAAGCACGTTACAACCATAGACAAAAGCCATTTCAAGCCAATGATTCAAGGTTTGTTCGATGTGTATAATTTTGGAACGGCCGCTGGTTTGCGAGTGGAAGGAATTGAAATTTGTGGAAAAACAGGAACCGCCGAGAATTTTGCAAAAATAAATGGTAAAAGAACTCAGCTGGAAGACCACTCGATATTTGTTGCCTTTGCGCCAAAAGATAATCCCAAAATTGCCATTGCAATTTTAGTCGAAAACGGAGGATTTGGATCAACCATCGCTGGACCGATTGCCAGTTTGATGATTGAAAAATACCTTAGAGGAAAAATCACGAGAACTGATTTAGAAAAAAGAACTTTGGAAAGAAGTCTGCAAGATCGATATGCCAAGTTAGGTGGACTTTCAGAAGTGATTAAAAAAGAAATGAGAAAAAAGGATTCTATTGCGAAAAGCAAAATAGTAGTTCCAAAAGTAAAAATTGACACTACTAAAAAAATTAATTAGTACCAAATGAAAAATCAAAGTTTAACCAACAATATTGACTGGATATGCATTGCTATATACATAGTATTAGTGCTAATGGGTTGGTTGAACATTTATTCCTCCTCTCTTTCTTCAATGGAAGGAACTGCTGAAAAACAATTCTTTTTTATTCTATTTACCATTCCATTAATTTTTATTGTTCTTTATGTTGACGGAAAATTCTACGAAAAATACGCGAGTATCATATATGGAATTGGACTATTATCATTATTAGGTTTATTTGCCTTTGGTAAAACCATCGCTGGACAACGTTGCTGGTATGGTATTGGAAGTTTTACAATTCAGCCCTCAGAGTTTGCAAAAGCTGCAACAGCATTAGCGTTGGCAAAATATTTAAGTGATTCGCAAATCAATTTAAAAGATGTCAATCGTCAAATTCAGGCATTGGCTATTGTGTTTTTACCTGTGATGCTCATTTTACCTCAACCTGATCCTGGAAGCGCATTGATTTACACCATATTTTTAATTGTGTTGTATCGTGAAGGTTTGCCTGCTTGGTATTTGTGGACAGGATTTTGCGCCATAGTATTATTTGTTCTTACGCTTATATTAGACCCCCAATATGTCATTCTACTGGCATTAGTAGCTATTGTTTTAATCTATTTTAAATCCAGATTAGGCGATAGAAACATCGTGATGAGCAGTATTCTTTTTGCCTTAATTTCCGGTTTTGTTCTGTCTGTAAATTATGTTTTTACAAACGTTTTCAAGCAACATCACCGCGATCGCTTTAACATTTTACTCGGAAAAGCGGTCGACATGAAAGGCATCGGATACAACACCAATCAATCTGAAATTGCTATTGGTTCAGGCGGTTGGATTGGAAAAGGATTCCTTGAAGGCACACAAACCAAAGGAGGATTTGTACCCGAGCAACACACCGATTATATCTTTACAACGGTTGGTGAAGAATGGGGTTTCTTAGGTTCACTCCTTGTAGTTGGTCTTTTTGTTGGATTATTACTTCGGATAATTTACCTCGCTGAAAGACAAAAAACAAAATTTAGCCGCGTGTATGGCTATTGTGTTGCGGCTATTTTATTCATTCATTTCTTTGTGAATATCGCTATGGTTTTGGGTGTTTTTCCAACCATTGGAGTGCCATTGCCTTTCTTTTCGTATGGAGGTTCTGGACTTTGGGGTTTCACTATTTTGCTTTTTATTTTTATAAAAATGGATGCCAATAAAGTGAATGAGTGGTAAGCTTTGAAATCTTGCTATATAGAGCCCTATTAGGTTAGTTTATCGATTAGCTTTGTGGGCACAGATTGCAAATCTGCGCTATCCAAACAAGGACTATTTTACATGTCCGAGCCATCGGGGGCAAACAAAACAAGTCAAAAAGCCACGTTCGTAAAAAGGATGTGGCTTTTGTTTTTTAAAGAATTAAAAACTCCAAGCCTTATAATCGCTGTTTTTCTCCAAACGATTTTCGGTCTTATCGTCTAGTTTTGGAAAGAAATCAATTCCTGTCATTTTTTCGATACTGTCCACAGAAACTACAAAATCATACAGTGGTTTGTTGCTTTTTGCATTTGGAACCAAAAAAGCGATCATTTTGTATTGTCCATTGGAATTGTCCAACAAAAATTTATAAAAATAATTGGGAACCAATACTTGTTCTTGACCAATGGTTTTTAAATTAGGCTGTAAAACTCCCGCCGTAATTACAAAAACTCCATCATATTTAGTCGCCCAATAACGTACTTTTTGTTCTAATCGATTCCAAACTCCTCCATTGAAATCGTGTGTTTGAGGCGAAATATTCGAAGTAAAAAAAGTATCATTATAAGCATTGATAGCAAATTCCATATCGCCCGCAGGACAAAGATGTCCTTTGTCATAGCCCGATTTTTTATAATTTCTCCAATCGGCTGAGCGTGTTTTTACTTTTGGGTCTTCAATGAAATAAGGCCTTTCAAAGTTACTGCTTCTCACAAAGCTTTTTTTTAATTCATAAGCAACCCATTCTGCTTGTTCGTATTTTTCGTTATAGGACAAGATATAATAATCGTGCTTTACAATTTGGTTGGTAGTCGATGTTGGCCAATAATCAAAATATTGTTTGTGATTTTGACTTATAATTTTCGATTCCTCCTTCGACAAAACAAAGGCAGAGAACAATCCGAAAGGCAAGGCCAAAAGTACTCCCAAACCAAAAACGCTCTGGAAATTCTTATTGAATTTCCAGAGCGTTTTAACAGCAAATTACTGTTTTAATATATTCATCAAAAGTGATTCGTTTATGATTTAACTAGTTTTTGTTTCTTCATAGCTACAGGAGCACTTTTTTTCACAACAGCCTTTGACTGCAAATCATCTAAAACATTCAAGGCTTCTTCTACATAAATATCTTTAGATAAACTTTCGTGCCATCTTTCTCTTTTTTCTTTAAGAGAAATATCTGTTTTCATAGCTTCGGCTTCCTGAGGCAAAGACGCAAACTTTAAATGATAATCATAATCCACTATAGATTTGAATTTTTTATTGGTTTCCTCAATGGCTCTTTGGTTCTTTTTGAATTCCTCTAATTTTAAACTATAATCATTTTCTTTGCTCCTTTCATCAATCCATTTGGCATTTTCTTCAATCAATTTGAACTGTTGATTTTTAGCAATTCTATTTTTACTATCCGCAATAGCTTTGCTAAATTTTGCGTTGTTCGTCCAAACAGTATATTGTGCAGGATCAATTTTATCCCAAGGCATAGCGTTATCTACATCGCGTTCTCCCATTTTCAAATAAGCATATCGGTCAGGCATGACTACATCGCTACTCACTCCTTCGAGCTGAGTAGAACCTCCATTTATTCTATAAAATTTTTGAGTCGTCGTTTTCAAAGCGCCCAAATCACCTTTGTCGCTACTACGTACAAACTGATTCAAATCGATTACATTTTGAACCGTTCCTTTACCGTAAGTTTGTTTGCTGCCAATGATAATTCCTCTTTTGTAATCCTGAATGGCTGCGGCCAAAATTTCAGAAGCCGAAGCCGAGAAACTATTCACCATAATAACCAATGGGCCATCCCACTCGATTTTTTTATCTCTATCGTACAAAACCTCTTTTTGCCTTCCAGCTGATTTGACTTGTACAATTGGTCCTTGTTCAATAAATAATCCAGCAATATCTACCACAGTCGAAAGCGAACCTCCACCATCATCACGAACGTCAAGTACAATTCCGTTGACACCTTCTTTTTTCAATGATTCTACTTCAGCGGCAACATCTTTTCCGGCATCACGGCCGTCTTTGTTTTCAAAATCGATATAAAATTTAGGCAAATAAATCACCCCATATTTTAATCCATTTCTTTCAACAACACTCGATTTGGCATAAGTTTCTTCAATTTCGACTATATCTCTAATTATAGAAATGGTTTTAATTGAACCATCTACTTTTTTGACAGTCAACCGAACTTCAGAACCTTTTGCTCCTTTTATCTTTTTAACAACATCATCCAAACGCATTCCAACAATGTCAACAGGTTCCTTGTTTCCTTGAGCCACTTTCATAATGACATCGCCTGCTTCAAGTAGTTTTCCTCTCCAAGCTGGTCCTCCAGAAATAAGTTCGGTAATTTCGGTAAAGTCATTTTTCTTTTGAAGACGCGCTCCAATTCCTTCAAATTTTCCGCTAATACTGACATCAAAACGCTCTTTTTCTTCTGGTGGAAAATAATTAGTATGTGGATCAAATCTCGCAGTTATAGAATTTACATAAACAGAAAACCATTCATCTCTGGTTAGATCTTCCATAAATCCAAAATATTCGTCCAATGATTTCAACGAACTTTCGCGAGTAATTTTCTCTAATTCTTCAAAAGTTTTTGGTTTATCATCCTTAGCTTTGCCCTTTTCAACATTACTTGTGTTTTCTATAAATTCGTTGGGGTTCAATACTTCCAAAGTGCTTTTGTCGTCTTTATCGACAATTCCTTTTTCTTTGTTTTCCTGAATTTTCAAGCGATCCGTCAATGATGAAAGTGTGGACAACTTGATTTGTTTGCGCCATCTTTCTTTTAATTCCGAAGCGTTTTTGGCGTAAGGCGCTTTTTCGTAATCCGTATTGAATGTTTCGTCAATAGAATAATCGAAAGGAGTGTTCAAAATATCTTTGTAAAACCCTTTTCCTTCCAACATTCTTTTCATCAAACGGTTGTAGGTGAGGTTAAAAAAGGTTAGTTCTTTGTTCAATAATTGATCGTCGAGAAGTGTTTCATATTTCGAAAACTCATCGATATCCGATTGCAAGAAAAATCGTTTAGATGGATCTAAAGCTTCAATATAATCCTTGTAAATTCCCTTAGAAAAGGTATCGTCAATTTTAGCTGGATCATAGTGCCCTTTTTCTATTACAAATGTCAATAATTCCAATAGCATTTTGTCCTTTTCAGGATCATCGCTTCTGTCAGAATTAATTTTAAATGCAAATAATGTCACCGAAAGTAACACAACTGCTATGAGGATTCTATAATTTCTTTTCATAAAGTTAATAATTGTATCCATAAATATTTAAAATTCAAATTACGGTAAAAACTGTGCCAACAACGGCATAACCTCCTATAAATTTTTGTTAAAGATATAAAATAGTATATTTTTTTCGGGTTTAATCCTCGAACTAGATTAATTTTGTTTCTTTGTTTATAGAAAACCCTTCAATTTCTTATTAAAAAATTAACCGTGAAAAAAGACAAACCTTTAATTTTAGTAACCAATGACGATGGCATTTCGGCGCCAGGAATTCGCGCGTTGATTTCCGTTATGTCCCAAATTGGAACCGTTGTTGTTGTCGCTCCCGATAGTCCTCAGAGCGCCACAGGACATTCGATTACCATAAACAACACTTTGTATATCAATAAAATCTCTAAGGATAATGATGTTATTCAAGAATACAGCACCTCTGGAACTCCTGTTGATTGCGTTAAATTAGCCACGAATGAAATACTAAAAAGAAAACCAGATTTGTGCGTTTCAGGAATCAATCACGGTTCTAATTCCTCGATAAATGTTATTTATTCTGGAACGATGAGTGCCGCTGTCGAAGCGGGAATCGAGGGTGTTCCTGCTATAGGTTTTTCCCTTTTAGATTATGGTTGGAATGCCAATTTCGAACCTATAAAGTCTTTTATAAAGACGATTACTTTGGAAGTTTTAGAGAAAGGACTGCCCGAAAGTGTAGTTTTGAACGTCAATTTTCCAAAATTAGAAGAAAAAGATATTAAAGGAATTAAAATATGTCGTCAGGCAAAAGCACTTTGGATAGAAAAATTCGACAAACGAAAAACACCCCAAGGCAGAGATTATTATTGGCTCACTGGCGAATTTGTAAACGAAGATAAAGGCGAAGACACTGATGAATGGGCTCTTGCCAATGGCTATATTTCTGTGGTGCCAGTTCAATTTGATTTGACTGCACATCACGCTATACAACAACTCAACACCTGGAAATGGAATGAATAAGACAGACATATTGATAGGTTTTTTTATAGGCTTTTTGGTTTGTGTTTTAGGGATTTTTCTCTTTATCACTTTTTTTACTGATTTTGATTTTATGACTGGCATCCAAACCATGAAATCGGAAGGAAAATTGGGCAAATTAATCACCTTGGGCGCTATTCTTGATTTGGTTGCTTTTGGCGTTTTGCTAAAAATGAATAAGGAAATTATGGCTCGTGGTGTGGTTTTGGCAGTAATTTGCATTGCGATTTTTACGATATTTGCATAAATTTTATTAAACTACATCGAGGCAGAGCCACTTATGTTGTAACGAAATAATAGCAACAGATTCATAGATTTTCAAAAATATTTTTTAATCTGTGACTTGAGCAAAAGCGAACAGGCGAAGCAATCTATAGCAAAAAATATCGAAGTAGAGCTTCGAGGAATTAAACTTAGAGAGATTAAACAGAAAATGAAATACTACATAATTGCTGGAGAAGCTTCGGGCGACTTACACGGAGCCAATTTAATGAAGGCTTTGTACAAAGAAGACCCAAATGCCGATATTCGTTTTTGGGGTGGCGATTTGATGCAAAACGTAGGCGGAATTTTGGTCAAACATTACCGAAAATTGGCTTTTATGGGCTTTGTAGAAGTCTTGTTTCATTTAAAAACCATTTTGAATAACATCAAAATTTGCAAAAAAGATATTGCCGATTTTCAGCCCGATGTTATTGTTTTTATTGATTATCCGGGTTTTAATTTGCGCATTGCCAAATGGGCAAAAACGGAAGGTTTTAAAACACATTATTATATTTCACCTCAAATTTGGGCTTGGAAAGAAAGCAGAATTACCGACATCAAACGCGATGTCGATAAAATGTATGTGATTCTCCCGTTCGAGAAAGATTTCTATGAAAAGAAACATCATTATCCCGTTGAATTTGTGGGACATCCTTTGATTGATGCTATACACAATCATCCCACAATGGATGCTGCCATTTTCAGAAAAGAAAATCAATTGAATGACAAACCTATCATTGCTATTTTGCCTGGAAGTCGCAAGCAGGAAATTACCAAAATGCTATCGGTGATGTTGAGTATAGTCAATGAATTTCCGGATTATCAATTCGTGATTGCTGGTGCGCCAAGTCAAGAATTTTCTTTTTATGAAGGTTTTATCACCAATGAAAACATCAAATTTGTTTCGAACAAAACCTATGATTTATTGAGTAATGCCACAGCAGCACTCGTAACTTCAGGAACGGCAACTCTTGAAACAGCGCTTTTCAAAGTGCCCGAAGTGGTTTGTTACAAAGGGAGTTCGATTTCCTACCAAATAGCCAAACAGATCATTACCTTAAAATACATTTCGTTAGTTAACCTGATTATGGACGAAGAAGTGGTGACCGAATTGATTCAAGATAAATGCTCTAAGAAGAACATTCGCAAAGAATTGGAGAAGCTTTTAGACGCCAAGTATCGCCAAAACCTTGTAGAAAAATACGAGGTATTGGAAGAAAAATTGGGAGGTATTGGTGCTAGTGAGAAAACTGCTAAGTTGATTGTAAAGAGTTTATAAAGATTCCTATTTAAAAGGACAATCTCGAAATAGAAAAATTACCAACTATTTTTGACCACATTATCATAAAAATAGACCTATGAATATATAGCAATACGCTAATATACTACTCTTGATTGGTATTAATACAATATTTTCCTAGTCACTGTTTCTCCATTTTGCAACGTCACTTTTACCAATAAAGTTTCCGAGTTTGAGATCAAATTGAGAATTGAAAATTCGGTATTATTGACTTTATCTTTTTTGAATAGTAGTCTTCCCAAAAGGTCATAAACAACTACTTTATTAATCGGCTCTACTTTTGAATTAACTTTTATTTGTTTGTTTTTATTGGAAACCAACACCTGATTTTCAAATGTTTCTAAATCGTTATTTCCTAATGTTTTGTTGGCATATCGCAATACAAAACGGTCATTGAAGGTACCCGCAGCCGTGTTGAAAGTAAAAGGGCCACTTCGTAAATCAGAGGTAGAATTGGTCAATTTGTCTTCTATAAAAACTGCTTGATTGGTTAGAACGCCATCCGCCTGATCAATCTTTATAGTGAAAGTTCCATTGATAGTGGTTCGGAAACCCAGTGGCACTTGGTCATTTTCGTCAAATGGTAACGCACGTCCTTGAATCACCAAATTCTTGTCTTGGCTGAGGCTATAAAAATCTACAAATTCATTCCCATCAAAACTCTCTCCATCAAAACGACTGTCGTATTCATTTGTTGCATCCGTAATGTAGCCAACAAGAGTTTGTTTGAAAACGCCTTGAGTATTGGTTAAATTTAGCCAAATACGGTGTTTCTCGAGAGTGATAGTTTTTGGATTTGGATTTCTAGTTTTGAAAAACTGGGAGTTGTCCATTATTTTAGAATCTTTGTCAAGCCGCATACTGTTGTTGAACGTAGCTGTGCTAGTGGCGTTAATTTTAAGACTAGTTGTAAAAAAGGCTTGTCCTGTTGCAATTTTACCAATTGGTTTATTGTTGTTGACACCACCATTTGACCCGCTTGGAGCCATAGTACCAACACCTCCTAGTAAATTATAAGATGCATAATCATCAGTTGTATATGCTAATGCTCCCGAACCCGCTTTAGGGGTGCCGTCTGGATTATTACCAACAATAAGGTCTCTGTTTTGCATAGAGGTATTGTGTGTCCAAAAATAAATGGTACCTTCAATAACGCTTGAGTTTAGATGCAAAAAATTGTCGGCATCAATTGCTGATGGATACGGATTTCCTATGAGATTTGAGGTTCCGTCTATTGATGTCCCGTCCCACAAAATTGGCACATTAATTATTCCATTATTAGGTTTTCCGAAAAATGGAGCTGTATAAAATCCTGGGGGGATCGCAGGTGATGGAGGTGGCGGAATCCCCCTTATTATATATCCTTTACCGATAGTCATTATAGCCGAAATATCTTCCTGCAACCAATCGTTTGCAGCAGCATTAAAAGAAAAAAACTTATCCAATTTTGTCGAAGGAGAAACTGCAAGTAATGTTTGCCCAGCTACAGGTGATGAAAAATAGGTATAATCAAATTCTTCAGCAGTAGTATTGCGCTCGTATGTTATATTACCTGTATTCACAGCATAATTGTTTACTTGTACTAAACTACCTTTATCATTTATAGTCATTGTTGCGCCTAGACTTACAACAACATTATTGGTTACTGTCAAAGCCTTGCCGCTTTCAATTAGTAGTGTTGATGCATATACTGATAAATTATTCCCTAAGAACAATTGTGTTGGTATTGTTTTTATTTCAGTTCCAGATATTGTAATGTTAGCGTATGCTGTCGTCACCGGCACTGTTGCGATGCTTTGATCAGCTCCGGCATATTCTATAGTTGAGGCCGATCCTAAATTTAAAATTGTATTTGTTGGACTAATTGAAGTTAAACCTGGTCCATAAAATCCATCAGCATCTTTAGTAACAAAACTGCCATTTATATTTATTGTTGCAGAAGCACCTCCAGCGATAATGCGTTGATCGGATACGGTAAAAACACCACCAGCATTAACAGTAAAAGTTGCTCCATTTCTGAGAGTATAATTCCCTGCACTACCATTTACATTTGATCCTGATATCACTACATTATTATAGGTTATTGGGGATCTTGCCGTATGTGAATTACTATTTCCTGCGAATTCAATAGTCCCGCCTGTTAATGTGTATGTTCCTTGCATGTCAGGTACTGGTCTTGCTCCACTTACTATTAAATGACTTATATCTGTCATTGTCAAATTAGTTTCTGCACCACCAAAGGTAAAGCTAGTGCTATTAAATATAGCAGCGTCTTTTATTGTAACTGTTCCAGTAACAGCATTTGTGCTTAGCAAAGTTTTTGTGCCAGTTCCTGAAAAAGTGACGTTGCTATAAGTGGGGGCTGTTAATCCTTGCACATCTTGATCGCCGTTTAGACCATATACCACAATACTTCCAGCGTTTAATGTTGTCGATATATCAGGAATCGCAGTATTAAATCCCACAAAACCTTGAGCGTCTCTAGTAATAAATGTACCACCTATACTAATACTTGGTATACCCGTTCTAGTTATTAGATTTTCTCCACCATTATCAAAAGTGCCACCCGAGGCAATGGTTAAGTCTGTTCCAGTACCATTATTTAAAGTTAGATCTGCGCCATTTAAAACAAGTGTTCCTCCTGATTCTACTGTTATTTGGTCGGCGGTAACTGCGCCAGAAATAGTGATTGTATGAAGATCTCTAATTGTAATAGTGTTGGCGGCACTTGTAGGGGCTAGTGTGGATGTTATCCAATTAGTATTATCTCTGGATGATTCCCAGTTACTAGCTGTTGCCCAAGTACCAGAGGCTCTACTTCTAAAATAATCAGTAGCAAGGGTGGTTTGGATTACCGTTCCGTTAAAAATAAAATCGTTGATGCTGAATGTTCTTGTACTTGTATCGGCTCCCCAAGCATAAATCCGGAAAGTAGTTGCGGTAGTTCGATTTTGATAGGCTGCTCCACTCAAACTGATGGTTGTACCATTAAAAGTGGGTGTTCCTATGTTTGCGGTATAGGTACTAACACTTGAGCGAAAAGCAAAGTTGGCAATACTTGTATTATTCCTTTCGGATGTATAAACAAAATTAATAAAATTTATTTCATAACCAGCATTAGGGGTTAAAGTAAATTCAAAATAATCATTTGTGTTTAATGTTCCAGAATTCCAATCATTTGCGTTGTAGCGGTCGGTCGCATTATTTGCGCCTATTCCGCTACCTCTACCTATTCCCGAAACAGTAATATTGCCATTAAAAGATTGTCCAGTTGTGTATGGATTTGCAGTATCTGGATTTGTTCCTGTTATGGGGTTTGTCCATATAATTGTAGTGGGGGCCTCGGCTGTAAAATTCCAAGTGGTATTGTTGCTAATTCCTGCATAGGCGTTTAATGCAACATCTCTAATAGCAGTGTTAGCAATTTGCACATAATAACCAGCATTATTTACAAATATACCCAAAGGATTGATTGTTACTCCTGTTGTACCATTAAACACTATTCGAGAATCATTATAGGGTATGGTTTCAAATACTGTAGTGTCTGAATTGTAAATAACAATATCTCCTGCTGTTCCTACAACTACGTTTTCATCGAAAGTTAAAACCAAATTACTATTAATGGCTACTCCTGTGGCATTGTCTGCTGGAGAAAGTGTAGTTACAGTTGGTGGGGTGGTGTCTGATGTTGAAGGTAAACTAGCTGCTGTTAAAGCAATTGAGCCAACTTGTAAATTTCCAGAACTACTTGTAGAGCCATAAGCAATTAATCTAATAGTTAAAATTGTAGATGTTGTATTACCAGGGGCCGGTATTGTTGCGTTATTAGATGTTTGAGCAGCTGTTAATAGCGTTACAGTTCCGCCGGTAGTAGGTGTTGCATTTGCATTATTTGCGCCTGTTACTGCCGCAAAAGTTGGAGAAGGACCCCAACCATATTGAACTAAATAATTTCGTGGTGCTGTCCCTATGTTACTCACACCAGCAGCTACTAACAAATTCAAAGTTGTATTATTAAAGGTTTGACCAGCAGCTAAAGTAATTGAAAATTCTAGGTGTTTTGTAATTTCTAAAGTTGTTGGCCATCCCGTAGATCTGTGAAGAGTAAATGCATTTGCTCCAGATATTCCAGTGCCATTTATTGAAATAGTTGAAAGTGTTGGAGTTGTTAATGCAGAAGATCTTGCACCATTTTGATTAGTTGTATTAGTTGAATAATTTGCGTTTGTAATATTTGTGTTGAAATTCCAACTAACATAGTTTACCTGCCCATAAACCCCAGCAGAGCCCACAAACAAACCAATCGTAATCGCAATCAATAGTAATTTTAATTTCATAAAGTGGTATATAGAGCTTTATAATTCGCTTCATTTTTTACCAAAAAAATTAAGAGGTTAAATAGTAGAGGTTGGGGGAATCAAACCTACGGCTAAAGTATCTGATTTAAAAATTTTAAGATTACTAAATTATTAACAATTCATTTAGATAAGTTGCTAACTTATAACGATATATAAATAAAACGAAACTGAAATGTAGTGCTAAGTAAATACTTTTCGCAGATTGTTAAAATGAATGCAATACTATTATGATAAAAGGAAATATGAATGTGTTTCAAAATATTTTTTTGCAAAAAGAAACTCTTTCTTTTTACTTTTCATCAAATGCAAAGGAATGTGTTTTTGGTTAATAAAAATGTGTACTTTTATCAATATGAAAGTATTACAATTCCCTTTAGCGAGAATTACGATTGGTTTTTTGGCCGGAATTCTGGTTGGATATTACTTCAAACCTGATGTTGCATTTGCGTTTTCAACTCTTTTTATCGCTACTTGTGTTTTTGTTTTTACTTATTTCTGGTCGAAAAGGAATGCAATACTTACACTCTATTATGGTCTTGCTACCTATTTTCTTGCTTTTTCTATTGGCACAAGCACCCAAATCATCCACACGGATTCTTATCAGGAAAGCAACTACATTCATCAGAAAACGATTTTCGAAAAACCGCATTTGGTCTCGGTTACCATTCGAGAAAAACTGCGAAGTTCGGCTTATAACGACCGTTATATAGTGCTTGTGAAAAAGATTGACGATTCAGTAAATACGGGAAGAATGCTACTGAATATTCGAAAAGATAGTTTAAATCACCCTTTCGAAATTGGGACTAGTTTGCAAATCGATACTAATTTATACCAAAACCGTCCATCCAAAAATCCCAACCAATTTGATTATGGCAAATACCTTGAAGGCAAACAAATTTATGCCCAGTTGTATGCCGATGTTTCGAATATCAAAATCGGTTCTTTCATCGAAAAAGATGTTTGGTATTATACTTCGAAATTACGAACAAAAATCATTCGAAACTTGGAAGAAACTCATTTCAACAAAACCGAATTGAATGTTGCCATCGCCTTAATTTTAGGACAACAACAAGATATTTCACCAGAGATTATCCGGGATTATCAATTTGCCGGCGCGGTACATATTTTGTCGGTTTCGGGATTGCATATTGGATTTATATTGCTCTTTGTAACGTTACTTTTGAAGCCTTTTCCCAATACAAGACGTGGTTCGTTTATCAAGCTCATTATTATTTTGCTTTCATTATTTTCCTTTGGTTTGATTGCTGGTTTAGCGCCATCGGTGCTTCGCTCGGTTACGATGTTTTCGTTTGTCGCTATCGGAATGTATCTGCGAAGAAGCACCAATATTTTTCATACTTTATTGGTGTCGATGCTGCTCATTTTGCTAGTTCAACCTTCGTTTTTGTTTGATGTAGGTTTTCAGTTGAGTTATGTTGCCTTGTTTTTTATACTTTGGTTGCAACCTTTATTGGCTCAACTTTGGAAACCAAAAAACACAATCATCAATTACTTTTGGGAAATATTGACCGTTTCTTTTGCGGCACAAATTGGTACTTTGCCGTTGAGCATTTACTATTTTCATCAATTTCCAGGATTATTTTTTGTGACTAATTTGGTAATTATTCCATTTTTGAGTGTGATTATGGCTTTGGGAGTATTGGTAATGGTTTTGGCTGCTTTGGATTTTGTTCCCGTTTTTCTAGCCAAATCATTGGAGTGGAGCATTTATATTTTAAATAAAATAATCAACTCGATAGCTTCCTTAGAGCAATTCATCTTTCGGGATATTTCGTTCAATTGGCAGTTGCTATTGAGTTTGTATTTATTGATTATTGCCACGATTATTTGGTTCAAGAAACCCAACTTCAACAGATTGGCTTTTGTATTAATTACTGTAATTATTTTCCAAATTACCTACTTTCAAACCCATTGGACGATTAGAAACCAAAGTGAATTAATCATTTTCAACTCGAAGAAGAACACGCTTATTGCAGAACGAAATGGAGCCAACATCACTTTGTATGCTTGTGATAGTCTTTTAGAAATAGCAAATAAAAATCAAACTTTCACCTCCTATTTGATGGGAAATTTTAGTAATTTGAAAACCAAAAAAAGAATTCAAAACCTGATTTATTTTAAAGGAAAAAAAATCCTTATTTTGGACAGTTTAGGCGTTTATCCGACAGCCATTCGTCCCGATATTGTGGTGTTTACTCAATCTCCCAAAATAAATCTCGAACGTTTTCTGCAAACTTCCAAACCCAAAATGGTCATCGCTGATGCCTCGAATTACAGAAACATTCAAAAACTATGGAAGGCTACTTGCTTAAAAGAGAAAATCCCTTTTCACGCTACTGGCGAAAAGGGATTTTATAGTTTGGAATGAAAATTATTTTGTTTTCAGGATTCCATCAGCCACAGCGAGCCAAGCAGTAGGTCCGCCAGCAACATAACCAGTACTACCGATACCCGTAAAACTTGGTTTCCCTTCTTTTATCTTTGCCGTAGCAAAATAAATGGTTGGAAATCCCTGAATTCCGAACGCTTGTTGCAAACCATTGTTTTGAGCTTTAATCGCGTCTGATTGTGGTGTTCTTCTTGGATAATCCAATTCGACTAAAACTACATTTTTCTTTGCCCAAGCTAAAAATTCCGGAGTTTTCAAAACCTCTTTTTGCAAACGAATGCACCAACCGCACCAATCGCTTCCTGTGAAAAACAGCAGCATTGGTTTTTTAGTTTTATTGGATACCGATATCGCTTTGTTGATGTCGGTCTCCCATTTTAATCCTTGTGCTTGAACTCCAAAAGAGCCCATAGCTACTAATACTATTATAAATACTTTCCTCATTTTTTATATAATTTAATTCATTTTTCTTTTCAAAAATAATGCCATTATCTCACTCCATGCATCAATTTTTTGATGACAGGTTTCATTGCAATAGCAAAAACTCCTGCCACAACAGAAATCAGCGTCAGTATCCAAAAGAAGTAACTCAATCCGTGTTCATCGGCAATTTTATCGATGTTTTCGCCAAACATTCCGGCTCCTTTCATCCCAATGGCGACTGCAAGATACCAAACTCCAAACATAAATGCAATCATTCTGGCAGGAACCAATTTACTCACATAAGACAATCCCACTGGCGAAATACACAATTCGGCCATCGTATGGAAAAGATATACCAAAATCAACCAAATCATACTTACCGAAGCGGTCTTGGCTCCAGGCTCAATCCCGTTAGCTCCAAAAGCGATGCACGCCATTCCTAAAGCGAGCAATGCCATTCCGATTCCGTATTTATAATTTGCCGAAGGATTGTATTTGCTTTCCCACCATTTCGAAAATAATGGAGCTAATGAAATAATAAACAAAGAGTTCAAGGTTGAAAACCAGGTTGCAGGAACTTCGGTTAATGGTTCTGTCACTTTTTCGATTCTTAAAAAGGCTAAAGTTTCATCAGATAAAGACAAATAACCTGCGGTGTAATAATCTCTGGCCAACATCCAAAAAGCAATAATCCAAATAATGACAAAACTACTGCTTAAAATCACCGAAGCCAAGGTATATGTTTTGAAAGTTTGCTTGAACAACAACGTTAAAACCCAAGTGATAATCCCTAATGGCAAAATGGTCATCAAGGAATTTATTATCAAAAAAGCTACACTCCAATTGCCTTCCAAAACTCGGTTCGTATAATCCGAAGCGAAAATCGTTAAACTGTTAGGTGATTGCTCGAAAATGGCCCAAAAGAAAATAGTTAGAAAAGCAAAAAACGTAACCGCCATTAATTTTTCTCTTGTGATTTGGGAATATTGGGTAAATCTGTAAACCAATAACAATATAAATAAAATCAAAGCCGTTAAAATCGCAATCGAATTTCCGTTTTCGCCTAAAAAGCTAAAAACATCTATTTCTCCACCAGAAATTTTTGAAACAGGAGCATTTAAAATCCAAAGCAATCCTAAAGTTGCCATTATCCCAATTAATCCCAATTGAATTGGCGTAAACGGATTTCGTTTGTCGGTATCCGATATTTCAATTTTTGCCTTGCTGGCTGCATTTGGCTTTAAGCCAATGTCTCCAAAAATGCTTTGAGACAACCAAAACTGTAACATTCCGAAGAACATGAAAATACCTGCCAGTCCAAATCCATAACTCCAGCCTACTTTTTCGCCCAAATACCCGCAAAGCAATATTCCGAAAAAGGCACCAGCATTGACACCCATATAAAACAAAGTGTAAGCACCATCTTTTTTGTCGGGACGGTCTTTGTACATTTCTGAAATAATAGAAACCATATTCGGTTTAAAAAAACCATTACCAAAAACTAGCAAAATCAATCCGAGATAAATAGAAAACTCAGTTTCAACCGCCATTGATGCGTGTCCTAAAGTCATCAAACAAGCACCAATAACCACAGCCCATCGATACCCAATTTTTTTATCGGCAAAATAACCGCCCATCATAGTCGATAAGTAAACAAGTCCAACATAGGACCCAAAAAGTGAGGATGCATTCTCTCGCGACCATTCCCAACCTCCGTCCATTGCTGAAGCTGTTAAAAATAAAATGAGCAAAGAACGCATTCCGTAGAAGGAGAATCGCTCCCACATTTCGGTAAAAAACAAAATAAATAATCCTGGCGGATGCCCTAAAACGGGGCTCTTAAAAAACTGGTCGGTGGTGTTTTGAGACATAATTATTTATTTTACTTCCTGCATTAATTTTTTTACCAAAGGCGAAATTAGTATTAATAACAATCCCGCAATCAAGGCATAAATTGCCAATTGTTTGACAGACTTTCCTTTGAAATTTTGAATTTGTTCGATAGTTAATTTTTGTTCCATATCCGATGTCAATTAAAAAACAAACCTACAGGAATCTCTTGTAGGTTTGAAAGATATAAAAATATTTTTTAAATTTTATTAACGAATACCGTGCATCATTTTTTTCAAGAAAGGAGTCAATGCAAATAAAATTATGGCTGCAAGTCCTGTCAATATTACAAAAACCATAAAGAATTCGAATAAGTTGTGGATTTCAAATCCTGCAAAAACTGGATTATGATCACTAATTTGATTAGTTGCCAAGAGTTTTAATTGTTCCGCAGTTGGTGTAACCGTTTTATCTAAAATACCTTGCAAATCAATACCTAGCTCTTTAGCTTTAATGAATTTATCTCCAGTTGCTGGCATAATAGAGCCTAAAGTTCCCGCCAATGCATAACCCGAAGCATTGGACAAAAAGAAAACTCCGTATAATAAGGATGAGAAACGTTTTGGAGATAATTTTCCAACCAATGACAATCCGATTGGTGACAAACACAACTCTGCAGCGGTTTGAATTAAATACAAAAGAATCAACCATTTGATGGCAAGAAGACCACTGTTTCCTAAATCTTTTACGTTGTGAGCGATGATGAAATAACTCAAAGCAATCAAAGCCAATCCAAAAGCTTGTTTCATTGGCGAAATTGGCTCTCTGTCTTTGCTTCTCAAATAATCCCAAAGCATACTAAACGGAATGGCAAAAGCAACCACGAATAATCCATTAAAAATTTGAACCATTGACGGTGGCATATTCCATCCAAAGAAGTTTCTGTCGGTTTGATTATCAGCGATAAATGTCAAAGAAGACCCCGCTTGTTCGAAAGCTGCCCAAAAGAAAATGATAAAGAAAGCAACAATATATATTACAAATATTCTATCTCGCTCTATTTTAGTCAATGAAGTATCCGAAACAATTAATCCAGCCAAAGTTAAACCACTAGAATAAATCAAGGTGTAAATTAAATTTTGGTCAAAAACAAAATGAATTATTGCTCCTAATGTCAAAAACATAATTCCGGCTATTATCAATGCTTTTTGGGAAAAAACTGCTTTTTGAGATTCACCCTCTTCAAAATCCGAAGCATCATTTTTTGATGGTAATCCGCCAAGTGGTTTTCCATCCGGAGTAACAACATATTTATTTTTTAATACATAAAAAACAGCAGTTCCAATCAACATTGCTATTGATGCTGCCAAGAATCCCCATTTGAAAGCGTGAATATCACGAATTCCGGCGTCGTCTTTTACATCTCCAACAATTGGACAAATAAGTTGCCCTAAGAAAGCTCCTAAGTTAATTCCCATATAGAAAATGGTAAAGGCAGTATCTAGTTTACTTTTTTCTTGTTTTGGATACAAACTTCCCACCATACTGGAAATATTGGGTTTAAAAAAACCGTTTCCAAAAATAATAATTCCCAATGCCGACCACATTAAAGTGGTTGCCAAACTGATATTCGTACCGAAAACACTAGCGCTGGCAAACAATAAAAATTGTCCAATCGCCATCATCAAACCGCCTAATAAAATACAATTTCTATTTCCAAAAAAACGGTCTGCTACAAAACCACCTAACATTGGAGTTAAATAACACAATCCGAGAAAACCTCCGTATATCAAAGAAGCATCTTCCTCTTTCATCATTAACGAATTCACGAGGAATAATGTTAGGATTGCCCGCATTCCATAGAAATTGAAACGTTCCCACATTTCTGTTCCAAATAACACCCAAAGTCCTTTTGGATGTCTTGTTTTTACTGCTGCTTCACTCATATTATTTATTTTGGTTAAGGTTATGTTATAAATTATTTTTTACTCTTAGATCCATCATCACAAACTGTGACGACATTTTATAAATTATTTTGTATAAAATTAGTCATTTTATTGAACAATTGTATTCTTGTATATCCACCATAGATTCCGTGATTTTTGTCGGGATAAATTTGGGAGTCAAATTGTTTATTGGCTTGGATCAAAGCTTCCATCATTTGCATGGAATTTTGCACATGAACATTATCGTCACCCGATCCGTGTATCAATAAATATTTTCCTTTCAATCTTTCTACAAAATTTATTGGGGAATTGTCGTCATATCCGCTAGGGTTTTCTTGTGGAGTTTGCATATATCTTTCGGTATAGACGCTGTCGTAAAAACGCCAATTCGTTACTGGAGCAACCGCAATCGCCATTTTGAAAACGTCATTTCCTTTCAAAATACAATTACTGGACATAAAACCACCATACGACCAACCCCAAATTCCGATTCGTGCTTTATCGACATAAGGATAATTTCCTATTATTTTGGCGGCATCAATTTGGTCTTCGACTTCGTATTTCCCTAATTGTTTGTAGGTTACTTTTTTAAAATCAGCGCCTTTATAACCTGTTCCACGCCCGTCAACACAAGCTACAATATAACCATGTTGTGTCAACATCATAAACCAATATTCGTTATAACTCCCCCATCCATTTACAACTTGTTGCGAACCTGGTCCAGAATATTGAATCATAAAAACAGGATATTTTTTATTGGGATTAAAATCCTTTGGTTTCATAATCCAAGCATTTAGTTCATTGCCTTTCTCTGTTTTGAGTACAAAAAACTCTTTTTGCGGCAATTTGGATGCTTTTAATTTGGATGCCAAAGCTTCGTTATTTTCAATTACCTGAATTTGTTTTCCTGTTTTAGAATCGTTCAAAGTATAGATCGTTGGCTGAGCAGCCGTCGAAAGGGAATTGATAAAATATTGAAAATTGGGACTGAAAGTTGCTCCGTTTGTTCCCAAATTTAGAGACAATCTTGTTTTGTTTTTTCCTTCTAAACTTATTCTATAGACGTCCCTGTTGATGGAGCCATTCTCTGTCGATTGATAAAAAATAGTGCTCGTTTTCTCATCAAAACCATAATATTCGGTCACTTCCCAATTGCCTTTGGTCACCTGATTGATTAATTTACCTGTTTTATCGTACCAATAAATATGGTTGAAACCATCTTGTTCTGAGGTCCAAATAAAACTGTTGTCATTCAGGAAAGTCAAATTATCTTTATCGATAAAATCAATGTAGGATTTATCTTTTTCGTTCAAAACCACTTTTGTAGCCGCCGTTGTTCCATCTACAAAAAGCAAGTCCAGATTATCCTGATGGCGATTTACTATTTTTGCGGATAAAATATTGGCGTCATTTGTCCATTCAATCCTTGGAATATAAAAATCATTGTATTGGCTTAAATCTACTTTTTTGGTGGTTTTCGAATCGACAGTGTATAAATGCAAAGAAACCGATGAGTTTTTTTGGCCAGCTTTTGGGTATTTGAAAGTTTCAATTTTTGGATATAAATTTTTTCCAAAAATTGACATTGAATATTCTGGAACCTGACTTTCGTCAAAACGAATAAACCCTATTTTCTTGCTGTCTTTGCTCCAATCGAAAGCTCTCACAAAAGCAAATTCTTCTTCATAAACCCAATCAGTAATACCGTTGATGATTTCATTTTTCTTTCCGTCACTTGTAATTAGGCTGTTGGTTTTTGAAGCTACATCGAAAATATAAATATTATTTTCCTTGACATACGCTATCATTTTTCCATCGGGCGAAAAAGTTGGCTCTTGCACTTGCTCTAGAATTTTAGTTAATTCTTTGGTTTCAAGATTATACAGAAAATAATTGGCAGAAAAGGAATGGCGGTAAATTTCATTCTTGTTGTTAGCAATCAACAGCTGCTTTTCGTCGGAACTAAAAATATAACTATCGATTCCTTCGAATAATTTACTTTGATTTTTGGTCTCGATTAATGTGTTTACTTTTTTTAAAGTAGCAAAATCAAATACATCAATTTGCAAACTTCCAGAGGCTTCATCAGAATTTAAAACCGTATATTGATTGGTATTTTTCATCGATTGCAATTCGACCATTCCTTTAGCTTCAAATTGTCCGGTATAAATAGCTTCGACGGTGATTTTTTGTTGTGCAAAAACAGAAGTTAACAGCAACAAAAACAGTAAGTTAATCTTATTTGAAATCATTAATTATATTTTAATTTAAACGATTCCAATTTTAGTGAAAATTTTACAATTATTTCACATTCCAACTGTTAAATGTTAAAAAAAAGAAACGAGGTGCAAAACTCAGTTACAAACCAATTTTTTACTAATTTTGAATTCTATAAAAAAATGAATATGGAAACGATCAAAATCGAATTTCAATCTAACATAAAGGAAAAACTAATCGAATTTTTGAATTCTTTTTCTAAAAGCGAATTGCATATTATTGAGGAAGATAGTCAAATTATAGAGGACATATCTTTTGATGAATATCGAAATAGCTTGCATCTCGAAGACAAGAAAATTGAGTCGGGAGAAAGTAAATTATACGATATTGACGAATTAGATGCTATGCTAGAAAAAACAATTTCTAAATATGAAAATTAATTTTTCTGAAAAATTTTATTTTTTACTAAACGAAATAATTAATTTCATAGCGAAAGACAAACCAGAAGCTTCTAGGAAATTTAAAAAAGATTTGATTCTTGCCATCAAAAAAGATTTAAAATTTCCATACAATTACAAAAAATCTTATTATTTCGAGGACGATACTCATCGGGATTACACATAAAGGTTATACTATAACTTTAAAAGTTGATGATGCAAAACAATTAGTTATTGTTATTGGCATTATCAAAAACAAATATTCCTACTAGAACCAAATCACAATGCCAAACACTATCGCAGGATTTTCAAAATTATCCAAAGAAGAAAAAATAAATTGGATTACCGCAGCATACTTTTCTAATCCTCAAGAAGCCATTTCGATCCTAAAAAACTACTGGAATTCGGACGAAAAACTCCAGAAATTACACGATGAATTTATCGAAAACACGATAAGCAATTTCTACATTCCGCTTGGTGTTGCGCCTAATTTTTTGATTAACGGAAAATACAACAGCATTCCGATGGCGATTGAAGAAAGTTCCGTAGTTGCCGCAGCCTCTAAAGCAGCTAAGTTTTGGTCCACTCGTGGCGGTTTTAAAGCCACCGTTATCAATACCGAAAAAATTGGACAAGTACACTTTATTTTCAAAGGCGATGTTACAAAATTGACTTCATTCTTTGCCCAAACTAAAACAAAATTCTACACTAACACCGAAAGCATTACCAAAAACATGCAAAAACGTGGTGGCGGAATTCTTGATATTGAATTGAGAGACAAAACTAATTTGTTGCCCAATTATTATCAATTACACGCTACTTTTGAAACGAAAGATTCGATGGGCGCCAATTTTATCAATTCGTGTTTGGAGCAATTTGCAAAAACACTGAAAGAAGAAGCTCAAAATTATGATTCCTTTTCCGAAGAAGAGAAAGACATCGAAGTGGTGATGAGCATTCTCTCGAATTATGTTCCCAATTGTATCGTGCGTGCCGAAGTTTCTTGCCCAGTTGAAGATTTAGCCGAAAAGCATATCGAAAACCCAAAAGCATTTGTTGAAAGATTCATTCGAGCGATTCAAATCGCCGAAGTAGAACCTTTTCGAGCAGTAACCCACAACAAAGGAATTATGAACGGAATCGATGCTGTAGTGCTCGCCACAGGCAATGATTTCCGTGCTGTAGAAGCTGGAATTCACGCTTACGCTTCTCGAAACGGAAGTTATTCGAGTTTGTCACACGCCAAAATCGAAAATGATATTTTTACTTTTTGGTTAGAAGTTCCGTTAGCTTTAGGAACTGTTGGCGGATTGACTTCGTTGCATCCTTTGGTAAAATTATCTTTAGAAATGCTCGAAAATCCATCGGCAAAGGAATTGATGCAGTTTGTAGCAGTTGCTGGTTTGGCACAAAATTTTGCTGCTTTGCGTTCGTTAACTACTACCGGAATTCAGGACGGTCATATGAAAATGCACTTGAACAATATCCTGAACCAATTTGAAGCTAATGATGAGGAAAGAGTTTTGATTCGGAAACATTTCAAGCATCACGTGGTTTCACATAGCGCTGTTGTTGAATATATTGAAACTTTAAGAAGAACTGTTTAGAAATTGGCCACAGATTAAACGGATACAACAGATTAACACCGATTTTATTTAAAATTAATTAGTCGTTTAAAAAAATTTGCGACTTTGAGCCTTCGTGGCAAAACTTATGAAAAAAGAATTTTACAGTAACGGAAAACTATTAATCACGGGAGAATATCTGGTTCTTGATGGTGCCAAAGCATTCGCGCTGCCTACCAAATTTGGACAAAACCTAATTATTGAAGAAGGAAAAAATAAAGAAATAAAATGGATTAGTTACGATGCTGACGGCAGTATTTGGCTCGACTTCCAACTTTCATTTCATGACATTTTAAAAAAAAACACGCTCGAAGAATCTGAGTCTGCAAAAAACACTTTAATCGGAATTTTACATCAAAGTTATTTGTTAAACCCTGATTTTATTGACAATTCCGAAGGGTATCAAATAACCACTCAATTGACTTTTCCTAGAAATTGGGGTTTGGGAACTTCCTCCACTTTAATCAATAATATTGCACAATGGCTAAAGATTGACGGCTTTGTTTTGCTCAACAATAGTTTTGGTGGTAGCGGATATGATATTGCTTGTGCTCAAAATAACAGTCCAATTTTGTATCATTTGGAGAATGGCAGTCCAATAGTCGAAAAAGTAACTTTCGAACCTAAATTTTCTGAAAATTTACACTTCGTTTATTTGGATAAAAAGCAAAACAGCAAAGCGGCTATCGCTTCTTATTATAACAATAAAAACAAGGAATTAGCCGAAGAAATTGTAGAAAATAACAAAATAACCTCAGCTGTTTTAAAGGCGAAAACCATTCGTGAATTTGCAATAGCTTTAGAAGAACACGAAGCTAAAATGAGTAATATTCTCGAAATGCAAACTATAAAAGAATCCTTGTTTCCAGATTTTAATGGTATCATAAAAAGTCTTGGCGCTTGGGGCGGTGATTTTGTATTGGCGATTTCTAAAGAAAATCCTGTTGATTATTTCACTGGAAAAGGATTTAAAACTATAATATCTTATAAAGATATGATTCTGTAATCCTGTTTAATTTCAAAATGTAAATTAAAAAACTCTGCTATTTGTCATTTCAACAAAGGAGAAATCTTAACAAATGTGAGCAACAAGGGAAGATTACTCCTTTGTCGGAATGACAAATACACTAGAAGTAATTCTATAAAAAAACCCGTTTAGTTTCCTAAACGGGTTTTTAAATTTTCAGTACACTACACTTTCAATCTAATAATTGAATTGTTTTCTGTTGTCTTTAATTTCAGCTTTGTCTTTTAATGCTGGCAAAACTCTGTTTATATCTCCTGCACTTTGCGTTTTCAATTTGGCTACATAAGCGGTATGATCTTTCAAAGCTGGTGCTTTTACAGTGTTTGTGTTTTTCACAACATAAACGCCAGTATTTCCTTCGATTGGAGCTGAAAGCTTACCCGTTGTTAATGCAAAGGCGTTTCCAACAACTTTTGGTTCTTGACCCACACCACCTGTTAGTACTGGATTTTCCATAGTAACATCAGTAGCCTGTTGTACAGCTGAACCAGTAGCTTTTGCAATCGCTTCTAATGAAGTTCCTGTCATTTTTGCTTTGATTAATTCGGCTTTTTTCTTGTTTTTAAGTATTGGCTCCACATATGAACGAACCAAATCAACTGCCATTAATCCTTCTGGATTTATTTTTTTAACTTTTGCAATAATGTTACCTAAATTGGCAACTTCAAACCTTTTTACCGCACCTACATCTGTTCCGTCTTCAAAAGCCCAACTTACAATATTTCTTTGGTTACCCAATGGTCCGAAAGCTTCGTCCATAGCTTTTACTGTAACTGGAGGCGAAACTGTAAGTTTCATTGCTGTTGCTGATTTTGCAAAATCTTTTTCGGCGGCATCCATTTCAAATTGAGTAGCTTGAGTAAATACTTTGTCCGAAGTAGCTTCTGATGCTTCTACTTTTTGAGCAACTGTTGCTAGACGAATTCCATCTTGTTTGTCTGTAACTTTGATAATGTGAAAACCGAAAGGAGTTTCTACTAATCCAACTTTACCAATAGGATTGCTAAAAACAAAATCGTTGAATGGTTTTACCATTTGGTTTGGACCAAAATAACCTAAATCACCACCTTGCTGCGAAGAGGAATCATCAGAAGCTGTGAAAGCCAACATTAAGAAACTATCAGGACTTGCATTTACCTGAGCCAAAAGTGATTCTGCTTTCGCTTTTGCTTCTTCTTTTGTTCTTTTTTCTTTTTGATTTGGAACCTGAGTACCTTCGTAGCTAATCAAGATGTGACTTGCTTTTGCATTTACTCCTACTTTTCTACCCATAGATTTAGACAGACAATAGTATTTTCCGAACATATAAGGACCGTAGATTTCGCCCGGAGCTAAATTGTATAATTTATCAGCATCGACAGCTGGTAAATCTTTTTTGGCAACATAAGTAGAATCATAAGGAATGTCAGAATTTGCGTTTACATATTCCATTACATTTGTTGCAGATCTAAAACTTGACAAAGTATCATTTTTTCCAGTTTGTGTGTTGTAAACTACACTTCCTGACAATAATCCGTTGATTTTAGCTTTTATCTCAGCTTCGTCCTCTGGAGATGCTTTGTCTTCGATTAAAACATATTCGATTTCACGATTTTCGTCTGCTTTGTATTTTTTTTCATTCTTTTTCATGAAAGCTACAATCTCGTCGTCAGCAACTTTTACATCGCTATCTTTTATGGTAGAATACAATCCGGCAACATAAGCAAAACTAACTTTGTTTGCTTCCATTTCGTATTTGAATTTTCCTTCACTTTCAGTGGTGAATGTACCCGCTTTTATCATTGTAGCATACATTTGATATTTTGCGTTTAGCTCAGCATCTTTTTCTCTACCACTTACATATTGAGCGATTTCTGGATTTGTTTTGATGGCTTCTTTAAATTTAGCTTCGTCAAAAAATCCTGCTGAATTCAAAAACATTGGATTTTTACCAATGTTTTGATCTGATTTCAAAACCTCCATTATATGCTTGGCTCCCACTCTCAAACCTAATTTGTCAAATTCTGAGGTTAGCAAAGCAATAGATACTTCTTGGTCCCAAACTCTATTTGCTGCTGCTGTAGGAGTAACTCCTTGTTGACTTTTTTCGACATTGCTCACTTTAAGTCTAAAATCTTCAAATGGAATGTCTTTTCCGTTAACACTACCTACATCATTTGAACTTTTACCAAAGCTACCTTTAGTAAAAACATCCCCTGCAATAAATGCAAATAAACAAAATCCAATAACTACTATCAATAATGCGGAACGTTGTCTAATTTTTTGTAAAACTGCCATTTTTATTTTTATTAATTTTTATATTCAGGTTGCGAAAATACAATTATCTAGTTAATAATTATAATAGTCGCGCTATAATTTACAAGAAAATTTGATTTCCTAAAAAAAATCATTCTTTTATTGTCATTTTAACCAATTCTATTTTTTTGTTGGTGGCTTCTTCGATGATAAAATGGTAGTTTCCAATGGTAATTATATCGCCTTTTTGAGGGATTTCTTTAGTAGAATCTACTATAAAACCACCCAATGTTCCATAAGAATCACTTTCGGGAATATCCAATTTGTAGGTTTGGTTTAAATACTCCACATCCAATCGAGTTGAAAAAAGATAAATACCGTCTTCTACTTCTTCTTCAGTTAATTCTTCATCTGAATCGTGTTCGTCTTCAATCTCTCCAAAAAGCTCTTCAACTATATCTTCTATGGTAATAATTCCGGAAGTCCCACCGTATTCATCTAGAATCACGGCTACGCTTTTTCTTTTTTTGGTTAGCAAATTCATTGCGTCTTTAATAAAAATAGTCTCGGGAACAAATTCAACCGGTATGAGTATTGAGTTGATGTTTTTTGGTTTTTTGAATAAATCAAAGGAATGTACATATCCTACGATATCATCAATTGAGTTACTAAAAATTACAATTTTCGAATAGCCTGTTTCTATAAACAAATCTTTTAAATCGGTTACAGAATCGAATAAATCCATAGCGACAATTTCGGTTCTGGGAGTCATAATATCTCGCGCTTTTACTCCTGAGAAATCTAAAGCGTTTTGAAAAATTTGTATTTCAGAATCCATTTCATCGTTTTTTTCAACTGTACTCATTTGTTCAGTAATATAATTTCCGAGTTCGGCTTTGCTAAAATACAACGACACTTGATCGCCTTTGGTTTTAAAGAATTTAATTAAAATAACATCCGAAATCCAAATGATAGACGAGGAAAGGTAATAGAAGAAAAGGTAAAAGCCATAAGCAGGAAGTGCAAAAACTTTGATTAATATATTGGCATAAATCTGGAAGAAGACCTTGGACAAAAACTCGGCTGTAGCCAAAATAAGTATCGCAGATATAATTGTTTGAAGTAAAACATTCCAAAAATCAGAAAAATGAAATCCTATATTTTCTATCCAAATCATCACTAAATCGCCCATCAAAAATCCATATATAACCAATGCAATGTTTTTGCCAATGAGCATTGCAGCAATGAATTTTGAAGGATTCTCGGTAAGTTTTGAAAGAATTTTTGAAATGAAATTGTCCTGTTTTTTTTCTATTTCAAGGTAAATTTTATTGGATGAAACAAAAGCAATTTCCATTCCCGAAAAGAAAGCACATAGTATTAAACACCAAACGATAATACCAATTTCCATAATTTAGGACTTACTGTTTCTATCTTCGAATTTTTTGGCAAATCTCCTTCTGAAAAAAAACATAAAAATAGAAAGGACTGTAATTCCTAAAAAAAGATACGCCTGATCTTTTTCATTATCCCAAATTTCAATGGCTCGAATTGCAAAAATGATTGCGGCTACTAAATAAATGTATGGAGTGTATTTTAAATATTTCATATCTGTAAATTTTGATTTTTAAGCGGTCATATATGGCATCGCCTTTTTACTTATCCGTGTTTGCTTGCGCAAAATTTTTGTTAATGGCGATTTTAATAGCAAAAGTTATATTTATTGGTCAGATTCAATTTCCCCAGCAATTTTTTGTGAATTAATCACTTTAAAATCTTTGCTAAAATCGATTCCCTGACCGTTTGAAGTGCCTTTTGGATCTGTAAATTTAAAGCTTTTTTCCGTAAAAAACCATTCGTTTTTTTGGTCAAAATACAATTGGTCTGTTTCAAGAATTTGTCCGTCTTGTGAAGTGATTTTTACATTTCCTTTCAAATCGATAATATTTGTCGATTTGTAAGAAGTAGCAAAATCAGCTAAAATAATGGTTCTTTTGTTGTTTTTGTCATACAAAGTTACATCTATTCCTTTTGGAAAATCAGTAAAAGGAAAAGTAACATTGGCATATTCCATCATTTTTGGACTGACCAAAACAGCAGTAATTCGACCAGAATCAGTATATTTTAAATTTATTTTTTCGGCTTCACCGCTGGGAACAAACTCCGAGAAATTACTTTTTTGAACTTCTTTAAAATTACTTTCACATCCCAAAAACAGTGTCACAGCACTATGCAAAACAGCGAAACGGAAAGAGTGTTTTTTTAGAAAATTCATTTGCAAAACGGGAACAGATTAGAGGATTTTAACCCTTGATTTAACTCTTAACGGTATTTGTTTTTTACAAACCATTTATCGTTAAGCGAGAATCCTATGTTTAAGATGAAATAGTTTTCCTGAACTAAATTATTTGAAGTGGTTCCTTTTTTTCCAAATTCAAAACCAACGTTCAAATTAGACAAAGAACCTGTAATGGGCAATCCAACTCCTAAAGTCATCCCGACATCATTTATTGCGGTAGAATTGACTATTAATCCCGTTTTTTCGTAAACAAAACCTCCTCGATACGTGATTCTTTTGGCATAACTAAAAAACGGATTTGTTGTAGGCGTGTAGAAACCTCCAAAGCCATATCTTTGATATTTACTATACGTTACATTGTTTAAAGTATTGTAGGTGTTGTATAATTTGCCAATTTCTTGAAACGCAATATCAGTCCCAAAAGCCCATTTTTTGACATCTCCAATACCCAAACCAAAAGTCCATTTTTGGGGTAATTGCAAATCGGTTTTGGTAGTAACCGTATCATAAGAATCAACATCTGTATAATCAAAGTCTGAATTAATTGTGACTGTGCTTATGGTTCTGTCGTTGTTAGAAACTAAGGTACTTTTTGGAGTGTATGTCAAACTGCTAAAAAGTGTTATTTTATCTTTTAATTTGTATTGATACATCAAACCAAAGTTGAGATTTAAACCTGTCAAATCACTTACATTCAATTCACGAGATCCTATTGGAACATAAGGTATGAATTCTACACTATTAGTTTGAATTTTTCCGAAATTATAATAAGCGGTTGCACCAATACTTAGATTAGGCAATACTCTATATCCTGTACCTAAAAAAACTCTATTCATGCCACCCCAACCATTGAAACGTTTACTATTTTGAGAACCATCTTGGTAGATGTTTTCTATTTTATATCCTACAGAAGAATAGGGAATCAAACCAAAACCTGCTCCAAATTTTCCAAGCGGAACTGCTAAAGCTAAATAATCTAAAGTGGTTCTTTTAGCGGTTGCACTAGATGTTCCTGATTTTTGTTTGGTATTGCTACTGCTTGCGGCAAGTGTGAAATTAGTCCATTTTAAGTTTCCATATCCAGCGGGATTCTGGAAATTGATTCGTGTACTATCAGGAATCATTGAAATTCCTCCCATCGAGCGGCTTTCTACATTTCCGTTAAACCTAGACTCCCCAATTCCATAAAATGAATACGGTGAGGACGTACCCTCTTGTGAAAACACAACTAATGACAACAATAAACAAGAGCTTATTAGAAATTTTTTAATCATTTTTGATTTTATATTGAAATGTTTGATTCAAACTTTCAAGAAGGAAATTTGAATTGGCAAATATGGTATTTTTTAATCGTTTAGCCAAAAAAACTGAGTCTCCACCCGTTAAAATTATTATAAATTTTGAATATTGGCCCTTTATTTCGGCTATGCAACCCTCAATTTCAAATACTAACCCATTAACGACTCCTGAATGAATAGATTCTGAGGTAGACTTACCTATAAAACGTTTGGGTTTTTCTAAAGTCAGCAAGGGTAATTTTGCTGTAAAATGATGCAATGATTCGTATCGTAATCTCAAGCCAGGCGAGATTGCCCCACCAAGATAATTATCGTTTTCGTCGATAAAATCGTAAGTCACACAAGTCCCCGCATCTATCACCAATCTATTTTGATTGGGATATTGAAGTATTGCACCCGCAGCTAGAACCATTCTATCAATACCCAAAGTTTGTGGTGTTTCATAACAATTGACAAAAGGAAAGGGATCGGTTTGTGACACAAAATGAATATTTACCGCATCTTTAAAGCTAATAAATGCTTGTTTTTCGACATCTGAAACCGATGCTATGACTAAATGAGTTGTATTTTTATACTTTTCTAAAATATTTTCAATACTTTTTTCAAGCGCTGTTTTTAGAAAAACAAAAGATTCCAAAAGGGTATTATCCTCAAAAACAGCGGCTTTAATTCTGGTATTTCCCACATCAACAGCTAGAATCATAATTTATATTTAACGCTGCGAAGATACGAATAGATTTTTTTTAATAATTGTTTTGTATAAATTAAAAATCATTCTATATTTGCACCCGCAAACAAGTTTAGTGAACTCCAAATTAAATAAGAGTAAAGTGAGCTATTAGCAAGGTACCTTAGCTCAGATGGTAGAGCAATGGACTGAAAATCCATGTGTCCCTGGTTCGATCCCTGGAGGTACCACAAAACCCACTCAAACGAGTGGGTTTTTTGTTTTTATTACTACTTTTGGAGTATGTATCAACTTTACATCCTATATTCTCCATCTTCAGCTAAATTTTATGTTGGTGAAACATATAATATAAACGAAAGAATTCTAAAACATAATCAACACTCCTATGCAGGTTCTTTTACAAAAATTGCAAATGATTGGGAATTAGTCTTACTCTTTAATTGTCAAAACAAAGAAGAAGCTGTTTTTCTTGAAAACTTTATTAAGAGAATGAAAAGTAAAAATTTTATCAAAAAAATTATTGCCAATCCTTCTATTCTTGGAGATGTTTTATCAAAAAAATAAAAAACCATGTGTCCCTGGTTCTCCCGAAGCTTCGGGACTGGAGGTACCACGAAACCCACTCAAACGAGTGGGTTTTTTGTTTTTATTACTACTTTTGGAGTATGTATCAACTTTACATCCTATATTCTCCATCTTCAGCTAAATTTTATGTTGGTGAAACATATAATATAAACGAAAGAATTCTAAAACATAATCAACACTCCCATGCAGGTTCTTTTACAAAAATTGCAAATGATTGGGAATTAGTCTTACTCTTTAATTGTCAAAACAAAGAAGAAGCTGTTTTTCTTGAAAACTTTATTAAGAGAATGAAAAGTAAAAATTTTATCAAAAAAATTATTGCCAATCCTTCTATTCTTGGAGATGTTTTATCAAAAAAATAAAAAACCATGTGTCCCTGGTTCTCCCGAAGCTTCGGGACTGGAGGTACCACGAAACCCACTCAAACGAGTGGGTTTTTTGTTTTTTATAGCTGTATGATTTCAGAACGATTAAAACTGCTTTTCAAACTTATACCGATAGCAATGATTTACTTCGTCTGTTCGGTATAGTTCGGGAGAATATTTTATTTATCAGAGCGATCGGGTCACCCTATATAAAAGAGGTACACTATTCTACAATGATTTTTTTGGTTATATTGGCGATTTCAGCTTGCAAATAAAGGTAATAAATACCTTTGGTCAAACTTTCCAAATCGATGGTGTTGTTAGTGGCTGCGCCAAACGATTTCGTTTTTACCAATTTTCCCAACACATCATATACACTGGATTTTTGCAAAACAACATTGTCAATATGTATTTCTCCTTTGGTTGGATTGGGGTAGATAGAAACGGCATTAAAAAAGGTGTTTTCGAGTCCTAAAGTTGTGCAAAGTGTTTCATAGCTTGCCCCGGTATCTTTTAAAGTCGACCAATTTATATCCGAATACATTTTGTCATCCACTAGTATACAAGTAAGCTTAAGGTTACCTTTGAAATACAAATATCCTTTGTCAAAAACAGTGTTATTCCCATTTTTCAAATTCAAACTCAATAGGGAATTGGAACTACAACTTAAATTAGTCAACGCTACATTTTTAGAAACATCAAGAGCTGTTAGTTGATTAAAGTGACAATATAAAATTTTCAATACTACATTTTTAGAAACATCAAGAGCCGTGAGTTTATTAGCGCCCGAATATAAAGTCCGCAACCCTATATTTTTTGAAACGTCAAGAGCAGCGAGTTGATTAGAGTGACAATATAAATAAGCCAAGGCTACATTTTTAGAAACATCAAGAGTGGCAAGTTGATTAGAACCACAATATAAAGTCTTCAACGCTAAACTATTAGTAACATCAAGGGCGGTAAGTTGATTAGAGCCACAATATAAAGTCTTCAACGCTACATTTTTAGTAACATCAAGGGCCGTGAGTTGATTGGAGCCACAATATAAAGTCTTCAACGCTACATTTTTAACAACATCAAGAGCGGTGAGTTGATTGGAGGTAAATTCTAAATTAATTAACGCTACATTTTTAGAAATATCAATAGCTGTGAGTTGATTAGAGGAAAACTCTAAATTAGTCAAACCTACATTTTTAGAAACATCAAGAGCTGTTAATTGATTAGAGTGACAATATAAATTAGTCAAAGCTACATTTTTAGAAACATCAAGAAAGGCGAGTTGATTAGAGTTGCAAAGTAAAGTATTTAGTGCTAGATTTTTAGAGACATCCAGATACTTTAGTTGATTCGAGTTACACTCTAAGGCAGTCAACCCAATATTTTTAGTAACATCAATAGCTGTAAGTTGATTCGAACTACACTCCAAATTAATCAACGCTATATTTTTAGAAATATCAAGAGCAGTGAGTTGATTTGATTCACATTCCAAATTAGTCAATGCTCCATTTTTAGAAATATCAAGATTGGCAATTTGATTTAAAGAACACTCTAAATTAGTCAACGCTCCATTTTCAGAAACATCTAGAGTAGTGAGTTGATTTAAGCTACACATTAAATTAGTCAATGCTCCATTTGTAGTAACATCAAGAACGTTGAGTTGATTAGAGTGACAAGCTAAAGCCCTTAAAGCTAAATTTTTTGCTACATCAAGAGTGACTAGTTGATTGGATTGACAGTATAAATCAGTCAAAGCTTCATTTTTAGTAATATCAAGAGTGCTTAGTAGATTAAAGGAACAATTTAAAAAAGTCAACGCTACAATTTTTGAAACATCAAGATTGGTCAGCTGATTAGAGTAACAATATAAAGACTTCAATGCTACATTTTCATCAAAATCAAGTTCGGCGAGTTGATTCGAGTAACAATACAAAGCAGTCAGCGCTACATTTTTTGAAACATCAAGTACAGTGAGTTGATTGGAGTAACAATACAAAACCTTCAATGACGTAAAGTCTTGAATTCCAGTTAAATCTCTAATTGAATTACTTGATACATTTAAATTACTTACTGTTCTTACATTTACAGTTAGAACTTTTCCATCGGGAATACCAGAATCTATGCCAAGAGCAATTAATTTTTTCTCGAAATTAAAATCCGGGAGGATTGTAAATTGTGCCGATGCAGTAAAGCTAACTAAAAAAATATCAATACAAAAATATATAATTCTTGTTTTCATAACGATATAATTTAATACTTCTCAAATATAATCATTTTAAAATAAATAATATTAATATTTTTAACAATTTAATTAATTTATTTTTATTATTAATAATTGTTAAATTTTAGGTTTCTAGTTGGATTGTAGCGTCAGTGGAGAACAATAAAAGCGAACCGCTAGGGTTACAAATCCGCTATCGTTCGAGAGATTATTTTGTTATATCAGAGCGATCGGGTAATTTTAAATTTTACTCCTAAATTATACGGTTTTTAAATAAATTAATGCCTGAGCCTAAATAATTATTTCCGATTTAAACAAAAAAACGACACCCTTTTCAGGATGCCGTCATTCATTATAAATATTCAGGTAATTAAAATTTATTTTCTTGGAAATTGCAAAGCTGCTTGCGCTGCTGCTAATCGTGCTATTGGCACACGGAAAGGAGAACAACTTACATAGTTCATCCCAATTTTGTGACAGAAAACAACACTTTCAGGGTCGCCACCGTGTTCACCACAAATACCAACTTTTAAATTTGGTTTGGTTTTACGGCCTCTTTCTACTCCAATTTTTATCAACTCTCCCACCCCTTCTTGGTCAATGGTTTGGAAAGGATCGTCTGGAAGAATTCCAAGGTCAAGATATTTAGGAAGGAATCCACCAATATCATCACGACTGAAACCAAAACTCATTTGTGTTAAATCGTTGGTTCCAAAGCTAAAGAAATCAGCTTCTTCGGCCATACTATCAGCTTTTAGAGCGGCACGAGGGATTTCGATCATTGTTCCGTATAAATAAGGTATTTCTTTAACGCCTAATTTTTCACAAGTTTCTTTGTAAACAGCATCCACTATTGCTCTTTGATGTTTTAATTCATTTTTCGAACAAGTCACAGGAACCATAATTTCTGGCATTGCTTTTTTACCTTCCTGAATCAACTCAGCCGAGGCTTCAAAGATCGCTCTAATTTGCATTTCGGTAATTTCAGGATAACTCACTCCTAAACGAACACCTCTATGACCTAGCATTGGATTATTTTCGTGTAGCGCCAAAACTCTTCGGTTCAAAACACTCATACTGATTCCTAATTCTTTGCTTAACTGAATCAATTTTTCTTTATCGTGAGGAACAAATTCGTGCAATGGCGGATCGAGTAACCGAATTGTCACTGGAAAACCACTCATTACGCCTAAAGTTCTTTTGATATCTTTTTTTACAAATTTGAACAAACCATTCAAAGCTTCTCTTCTTTCTTTTTCGGTTTTGCTCACAATCATTTTGCGTAATAAAAATAAAGGTTGGTCACTTCCTTCGCCGTAAAACATATGCTCTGTTCGGAAAAGTCCAATTCCTTCGGCTCCAAATTTTGCACCTTGTTCCGCATCACCTGGAGTTTCAGCATTGGTACGAACACCAATTACTTTGGTTTTGTCTACCAATTTCATTAGGTTTTTGTACGATTGATTTTTATCTAAATCTACGTCAACCAATTCCATACTTCCTAAGTAAACCAGCCCTTTTGTTCCATCTAAACTCAACCAATCTCCTTCTTTGATAAAAGTACCATCGTTGGCTCTAAACGATTTGGTTTCACTATTTATTTGGATATCATTACAACCCACGATACAACATTTTCCCCAACCTCTGGCTACTAATGCAGCGTGTGATGTCATTCCTCCTTTTGTGGTCAAGATGGCTTGCGATTTGTGCATTCCATCTACATCTTCAGGAGAGGTTTCTTCTCTTACCAAGATTACTTTTTCGCCACGGCTAGCCCATTCAACAGCATCATTAGACGAGAAAACAACACGTCCTATTGCTCCACCTGGCCCAGCAGGCAATCCTTTTGCTACTGCTTTGGTTATTTTTTGAATTTCTGGATTTAACATCGGTAATAACAATTCGACTAATTGGTTTGGTCCCACTCGCATCACGGCAGTATTGGCATCAATTAATTTAGAATTGTACATATCGCTGGCAATTTTTACAGCGGCAACCCCATTACGTTTTCCGATTCGGCATTGTAACATATAGAGCGTTCCTTTTTCGATAGTAAACTCAATATCTTGCATGTCTTTGTAATGATTTTCCAATCTGTTTTGAATTTCGAACAGTTGTTTGTAAGCCACAGGCATTATTTCTTCAAGAGTTGGCAGTAGTCTGCTATGGTCATTTTTAGATTTGTCATTTACTGGAGCTGGAGTTCTAATACCTGCAACCACATCTTCACCTTGAGCATTGATTAAATATTCTCCATAAAAATAATCTTCTCCATTTCCTGGATTTCTAGTAAAAGCAACACCCGTAGCACTTGAATCTCCCATATTTCCAAAAACCATGGCTTGTACATTTACTGCAGTTCCCCATTGGTGTGGAATATTTTCGATGCGACGGTATTCGATAGCTCTTTTTCCCATCCAACTGCTAAATACGCCTCCAATGCTTCCCCATAATTGTTCATTAGGATCTTCTGGAAAGGGTTGTCCAAGCACTTTAATTATGGTCGCTTTAAATTCTTTTACCAATGCTTTTAATTCGGCTACAGTTAAATCGGTATCAAATTGATATCCTTGTTTGTGTTTTACTTTTTCTAATTTTTCGTCTAATACTTTTCGAATTCCTTTTCCGTCTTTTGGCTCAATTCCGGCGGCTTTTTCCATCACCACATCGGCATACATCATAATCAAACGACGGTAAGCATCATAGGCAAAACGAGCATCACCCGACTGTTTGATAACCCCTTCTATAGTTTGTTCGTTGAGTCCAATATTCAAAACGGTATCCATCATTCCTGGCATTGATTTTCTAGCACCAGAACGAACAGAAAGCAATAACGGATTGTTTAGATCGCCAAATTTTTTGCCCATTATTTTTTCTACAGCTGCCAGGGCTTTAACTGCTTGCGCTTGAAGTTCAGCTGGGTATTTTTTTTTATTGTCGTAATATGCGGTACATACTTCGGTAGTGAGCGTATATCCTGGGGGAACAGGTAACATAAGATTAGGATGACCTGCCATTTCGGCTAGATTCGCTCCTTTTCCTCCCAATAAGTTTTTCATAGATTCATTGCCATCAGCTTTGCCACCACCAAAAGAATAGACGTATTTTGGGGCTTTTGTTTCATTTGCCATTTTATTAAATTTTATATGTTATTTTTATATTCATTCAAAGGTAGAGGCAATACAACTAAAAAAAAATGATAATTATCATATTAGAAATTACGGCAACTGACTTCCACTATTTGAATTTTTAGAACCCAAAAAAAACCAATAACATCCGTTTTGATTTTCAAAATTTTTTGGAACATAACTTCTTTTACTTCAAAATTAATTAAAAATCAACTCTGTTATCGTAATTCGAAAGTAGGAAGGCTTACAAAAAAATATTCGAAAAATCCAACAGGTTTGATATATTTGTGAAATCTATCTTTAAAAGATTGATGGATTTTAAAAATTTATATTATTTCTAACCAAAAAACAACTTACTTTTATTATGGAACAAATTATCAAAGACACAACAGCCAATCCAGCACCATTAGGCCTTTTTGGTTTCGGGATGACTACTATTCTTTTGAACATTCACAATGCGGGTTTCTATGAAGTCAACTCAATGATTATGGGAATGGGACTGTTTTTTGGCGGAACGCAACAAGTCATTGCAGGAATTATGGAATGGAAAAAAGGAAATGGTTTTGGGATGGCGGCATTTACCTCCTACGGTTTCTTTTGGTTGTCACTAGTTGCCATTTGGATTCTTCCTTTAATGGGAGTTACAAAACCTGACGGTGCATCTATGGGTTGTTATTTGGGACTTTGGGGTTTATTTACTTTAGCCTTCTTTATCGGAACATTGAATGGAAATACTATTGGCAAACTTATTTTTGGCTCATTAGTCATTTTGTTTGCTCTTCTTTCTGCAGCAAGTTTCACTGGTAATGAATCCATTCATACGATTGCAGGTTACGAAGGGATTCTATGTGGCTTTTTTGCTTTTTATGAAGGAGCAGCTATCGTAATCAATGAAAAAATAGGGCGAAAAGTATTGCCTTTATAATATTGAACATAATTTGTTGTTAAATCAGTATCTTTACTTTCTCTTCTACAGAAATAGAATTTAAATTTGTTTCCAACATAATTAATTTAAGACTTTTACACCCAAAAATAAAAATATAATGAGTTACTACAAAATCGAGAATTTAGAACAATACTTCAAACACTATAATAAATCTGTTCGAGAGCCAAGAAAATTTTGGAGTAAGATTGCTTCAGAAAACTTTACTTGGTACCAAGAATCTGAAAAAATAGTTGAGTTTGATATGGCTGAGGCTAAAATTAAATGGTTTGTTGATGCCAAGGTCAATATTGTAAAAAACTGTCTGGATAGACATCTTTCAAAGCGAGGCGAAAAAACAGCTATTATTTTTGAACCCAACAATCCCAATGATTCAGCGGAACATATTACCTATAACGATTTGTATTCAAGGGTTTCAAAAATGGCTAATGTGCTTCGTGAACAAGGCATAAAAAAAGGCGATAGAGTTTGTATCTATTTGCCAATGATTCCTGAGATTGCAGTTTCGGTTCTGGCTTGTGCTAGAATTGGCGCCATCCATTCGGTTGTATTTGCTGGATTTTCAGCTTCGGCTGTAGCCACAAGAATCAACGATAGTGAATGCAAAATGGTTATCACTTCGGATGGTGGATTTAGAGGCGAAAAAACAATCGATTTGAAAGGAATCATCGATGAAGCTCTACTAAATTGTCCTTCTGTAGAAAATGTATTGGTAGTCAAAAGAACCAACTCTTCTATCAAAATGAAAGAAGGTCGTGACCAATGGCTACAACCACTTACTGAAGCTGCGTCAGACAATTGCATAGCCGAAATAATGGATTCTGAAGATCCCTTATTTATTCTTTATACTTCTGGCTCCACAGGAAAACCAAAAGGAATGGTGCATACTACTGCTGGGTACATGGTTTACACCGCTTATTCTTTTAAAAATGTTTTCAATTACGAAGAAAATGATGTGTTTTGGTGTACTGCAGATATTGGCTGGATTACTGGACATTCCTATATTTTATATGGTCCATTATTGAATGGTGCAACTACAGTCATGTTTGAAGGAGTTCCAACTTATCCTGATTTTAGTCGTTTTTGGGAAATCATAGAAAAACATAAAGTGACTCAGTTTTACACCGCTCCAACCGCCATTCGTTCTTTGGCAAAAGAAAATTTGTCCTACGTACAAAAATATCCACTAAAATCGCTAAAAGTTATTGGCTCTGTGGGAGAACCTATCAATGAGGAAGCTTGGCACTGGTACAACGACCACGTTGGCGGAAAACGTTGTCCACTCGTTGATACTTGGTGGCAAACAGAAACTGGAGGAATTTTGATTTCAGCCTTAGCTTTTATAACGCCAACAAAACCAACATACGCTTCTTTGCCTCTACCAGGAATTCAAGTGGTTTTAATGGATGAAAAACGCAACGAAATAGAAGACAATCAAGTAACTGGAAGCCTTTGTATTAAATTTCCTTGGCCAGGAATTGCCAGAACTATTTGGGGAGATCATCAAAGGTATAAAGACACATATTTCAGTGCTTTTCCAGGAAAATACTTCACTGGAGACGGAGCATTGCGTGATGAAGTAGGGTATTATAGAATTACAGGTCGTGTAGATGATGTGATTATCGTTTCTGGGCATAATCTGGGAACAGCTCCAATCGAAGATGCGATAAACGAACATCCAGCAGTTGCCGAAAGTGCCGTTGTAGGTTTTCCACACGATGTCAAAGGAAATGCTTTGTATGGTTTTGTTATCCTAAAAGAATCTGGAGAATATAGAGATAGAGCCAACTTGACCAAAGAGATCAACCAACATATTTCGGATCACATAGGGCCAATTGCAAAGCTGGATAAAATTCAATTTGTATCAGGCTTGCCAAAAACCCGTTCTGGTAAAATTATGCGTCGCATTTTGCGCAAAATAGCCGAAGGTGATTTCTCAAATTTTGGAGACACGAGTACTTTATTAAATCCTGAAATTGTAGATGAAATTAAAGAAGGTAGATTGTAAAAAATATTGAATTCAAAAGCAAAGGCTGTCTCTTTTCGAGGCAGCCTTTTTTATTTTAGTTGTTCACAATTAGTAAACATTGTTTTAATTCTGGTTTTTCGATGATGAAGTTTAGTAACCATTCTCGCAACAACTCCATTTCGTAGGGTAACAATGATTTTATTGCTTTTTCTAATTCTTTGCAAAATAGTGTGACATCAAAACTTACTCTTTCTAGAACTGTTTTAGTATAATCAAACATTACTTTAGACATAATTAATATAGATTAAGGATTAGAATTGATAATAGAACATTGTAAAAATAGGCAATTGTTTTTGACAAACACAAAAATTAACAATGAATTGTGATGCGGTTTTATTGTATGAAATAGCTTAATTTAAAATAAAAAATCACCCTTTTCTTGCACGAAACATTTCTCTTTTTCCTGGCGCTCCTTCGTGCTTTTCGACAGCAAAACCAGCTTCAATCATATTCCTTTTTATTATTCCACGGGCAGCATAAGTAACTAAAACTCCGTTTACTTGGAGCGCTTGGAACATTTTCTTGAAAATTGCCACACTCCACAATTCGGGCTGCACATCGTAACCAAAAGCATCAAAATAAATCAAGTCAAATTTTTGAATATCATCAATGTCTGCAAAAAATTGCTTCCTTTTTGTAAATACAAAGTCTTCATTCAAATCATTAGGCTCTTCCCAATTGCATTGATGTAATTTTTCAAAAATAAAGCTGTAGGATTCAGCATTTAATTCCGCTACATAATTCATCATTTCCGCTTCTTCTATAGAAACGGGAAAGGCTTCGACTCCCACGTAATTTACTTTTTGATTGAATTTTGGATATTCCAAAAAAGTGATAAAAGCATTCAAACCCGTTCCAAATCCAATTTCTAAAATAGAAACCGACTTGTTTTCGAACAATGAAAGCCCCTTTTTTATAAAAACATGCTGCGCTTCTTGAATGGCTCCAAATCGAGAATGATAACACTCATCCCATTCTTCAATATGTATGGTTGTAGAGCCGTCTCGGGTTTTAATTATATTTCTTTTCAAAGATTAGTTGTTTTTTTGGTTTTGAGTAAAGGTTTAAAAAAGTCAAATTTAATTAAATCCAATTTAGGATACCCATTAATGTTTCTTATTTATTAGATATTCCGTAAATTCAACTCCACATTTTATATTTTTTTTGAAATATATATAAATCTCAGTTTAATGTCATAAATACAATTTTTTTGATAACTAATATGATGTTTTTTGTTTAATTTTGCAAACGATTCATTCCTGTTGAATCATCTCTCTTTTATTAAAATATGTTTAAAATGAATACCTAATTATGAGCGCAACGCAAACCAATAAAATAGAAATCACAAAAGCTTCGACTTCAAAAATAAAAGATATAGATTTTGATAATTTGCATTTTGGCGAAGTTTTTACCGACCATTTATTTGAATGTGATTTCAAAAATGGAGCATGGCAAAAACCAACTATCAAACCTTATGCTCCCTTTTTATTAGATCCTTCGGCAAAAGTTTTTCATTACGGACAAGCTGTTTTTGAGGGAATGAAAGCCTACAAAGATGATAATGATTCCGTTTGGTTATTCAGACCTGATGAAAACTACCACCGTTTTAATAACTCTGCAACAAGAATGGCTATGCCAGAAGTCCCAGAGGAAATCTTTATGGAAGGGTTACATCAGTTATTGAAATTAGATGAAGCCTGGATTCAAAAAGGCAAAGGAAATACAATGTACATCAGACCTTTTATGATAGCGACAGGAACTGGAGTAATTGCCAATCCGTCTGAGGATTATAAATTTATGATTCTTTTATCGCCTGCAAAAGCGTATTATTCTGGTGAAGTAAAAGTATTGATTGCGGAACATTTCAGTAGAGCTGCCAATGGTGGAATTGGAGCTGCAAAAGCGGCTGGGAATTATGCTGCACAATTTTATCCAACCAATTTAGCAAACAAAGCAGGTTTCCAACAAGTGATTTGGACTGATGACGCCACGCATACCAAACTGGAAGAAGCTGGAACAATGAATGTGTTTTTCAGAATAAACGATACTTTATTTACCGCACCAACTAGCGAAAGAATTTTGGATGGTGTAACCAGAAAAAGTCTTATTGACTTGGCAAAACGCGAAGGAATCAATGTAGAAGTTCGTCCCGTTCTAGTTTCAGAATTAGTTGAAGGTGCTAAAAACGGTACTTTAAAAGAAATATTTGGCGCAGGAACAGCTGCTGTTGTAAACCCAATCATTGGATTTTCGTATCAGGATGTGTACTATGAATTACCAAAAATCGAAAATTCAATTGCATTGCAACTAAAAGACAAATTGACCAACATTCAACACAAACTCGCCGAAGATACTTTTGGGTGGACTGTTAAAGTGTAGATTGCAGGTTGCAGATTTCAGGTTGCAGGTTGCAGGATGCAGGATGCAGATTTCAGGTTGCAGGGATTCAGGATGCAGATTGCAGGTAGCAGATTTTAATAAATAGTACAAATAGTAAAAGCAGTTTAAAGATGATTGATTTCATTTTTAAACTGCTTTTTTATTTTTGAAATCTGCTACCTTTTTTTCTGGTATCTAAAATCTGCTACTTTTTTTTTCTGCTATCTGAAATCTGCAACCTTTTTTTCTGCTATCTGAAAACTGCTATCTGCTACCTTTTTTTTCCTGCTATCTGCAATCTTCTGTTACTGCTAACTGAAAACTGCAATCTGTTACCTTCCTCCAAGTATTTTCGAGAAATCGGGTTTGAAATAATTCGGACCTTTCATTACTTTTCCGTCTTCGCGATAAATGGGTTTTCCGTTTTCATCCAATTTACTCATATTGGAACGTTGGATTTCGTCGAAAACTTCTTCGATTTTGTGTTGCAATCCGTGTTCTATAATGGTTCCGCAAAGAATGTACATCATATCGCCCAAAGCATCGGCAATTTCTATTAAATCATTATTCTGAACTGCTTCAAGGTATTCCTCGTTTTCTTCTTTCATCAAATTGTAACGAAGAAGGTTTTTAGTTTCGCCCAAATCGGCTATTGGATTTTCACTATAATCAATTTTGAAAGTCGTATGAAACTCTTTGACTGCGTTGATTTGTTTTTGCATAATTTTATTTGATTAAATGAGTTGGCAAATTAGTAACTTTTCTTAAACAAATTCCTAAATTTACCCAAAAATTTATACTATGTTTAGTCAAGGTCAGATGTTGTTCGCCGGTTTTTTTGTTGTTGTTTTTATAATCGCAATGATTTATGCTTATAGAAAAGATGCCAAATTACACCAAGTATTCTACAAAGGGAATTTCAAGATTTTGATTGGTTTTGCCCTTTTTATAGTGCTTTTGTTTGTGATAAAAATATTTTTTAAACGATAGAATTGCTTTTGTTATGTCTTTTGTATTTTAAAAATTCTCATTGAATCAAAGCAGTTATTGAGTCTCGACTGCGCTCGACTTGACAAACCAATAAAACCTTAAAAAGTTTCTCCCAAAAAAAATCCCTTACTGTAATTTACAGTAAGGGATTAATTCAATTATTAAGTTAGGTTTATTCTTTCACTAATTTAAGTGTAGATTCACCATTTGCAGTTGCCACTTTTGCAAAATAAACTCCTTTTGAAAGTTCAGAAGCATTAACAGAAACTTCTTTAGAAGCTCCGAATTTTGTGTAAACTGCTTTTCCTTGTACATCATATACTTGTACTGAAGTTATTTCGTCATTTGAAGTGATGTTCCAGCTCCCTTTTGTTGGGTTTGGATACGCTTTGAAACTTTTAGTATCAAATTTAGTAACAGCTAAAGCTGTTCCAAAATCATAAGCTCCAGTTAATACATTAACTGTTAAGTTATAAGTTCCAGCAACTGTAGGTATATTGTTTCCAGTTTTTGTTCCTGCAGGAAACCCATCTCCTCCCCAGTCACCACCAGCCCAAGCATTGTTTAGACGGAATTTTGCACCTCCAGCTATTACAACTAAACCAGTTGAAGTATAGTTTACACCATCAACAGTTGATAATTGATGATTATCAATTGGCCCAGGATTTCCAGTTTCTCCTGGCCATCCACCAACTCCAGTACCAACAATTGAATAGGTAATTTTAGTGAAAGCATATGCTTTAGTATTTGCATTTAAAGTAACATTGTATGTCCCTGCATTTCCTGCTGGTACCACAATATTATTTGCACCATTTCCAGATCCTGTAGGGAAAGGAGCATCTCCATATTTTACATCCCAACCATTATTAGTTCGGAACAAAAGTTGACCAGGAACAATAGGAAGATTATTCAAAGTGTAAGTAACTCCATCATTTGTAGTCATTTGGTGAACGTCAATAGGTCCCGGATTATTAGCTTGACCTGGCCATCCATCAACACCAGTACCATCTCCAACGATACTTATACCAGGAAAAGTTGCTACAGTAAAAGTATATTTGTAAAGTGAGTAATCAAAAGTAACATCATAATCAATTCCTGTTGTATTTACAGGGATCATATCTGTAGGCGATAAAGCATCACCTGTTGGGAAAGTCAAACCACCAGCCAAAACTGCATCGATACTAAATTGACAAGTTCCAGGAACCAAAGTAACTTTTTTTGCAGTAAATATGATACCATCTGCAGTTGTTAAACTTGCTCCACCTGCAGCTGATACCGAAGTTCCTACAAGTTTAATAACAGGAAGTGGTGTTCCTGGTACAAATGACCAAGTTCCATTTATTCTGTCAAATGTAATTGTCCATACCCCTGCTTTACTTACAATATTTTTTCCTCCATCTGCTGGTGTAGCATTTGTTCCTGAAGGCCAACCACCATCAATTGTAAACTGAGCATCTGTAGGTCCCCAACCAAAAGTATTGGTTACAGTAGGAGCACATCCGGTTGTCCAACATTTACCTTCACGGAATTTTAATTCCCCATCTGTAAGTACTTTATCCACCAAAGAATAGGTAATCCCATCAGATGTTAATAACGGTGTTTCTGCCGTATCAGTCCATCCACCATTTCCAGAACCTATTAAGGTAATTGTTGGATAGGTTTGTGATTTACCGCTGAAGCTAAATAAAAACACAGCAATAAATAAATAAAATAATTTTGTTTTCATAATTGATACTATTTTTAGATTAATATCTTATAAAAGTATAAAAAACAGCTGAATAAAAAATGAATACTTCAAAAAAAAATCAACTACCACGTTTTCGTGTTGATAAGATTTTAATTTTTGGTTTTTTTTATAAGCCATCTAAAACCAACTATTAATATTGTCAAAAATAATAACGAAAAAGAGCAAAAAAATAAGGCTGTCTTTTGGGGACAGCCTTATTTTTTGAGGAAAAGAATATTATAGTTTTAACAACTTCATCACTTTCTGTTCGTTGTTTTCATCTACTGCTTTTACAAGGTAGATTCCACTATTCAAATCACTAATTGGATATTGATTTTCTTTGGATTGATTTGCATTGAAACTTTTGACCAATTGTCCTGTAATAGAATATATTTCTACTTTGGAAGTAGTGGCATTCAGCGTAAAATAATTCGTGGCTGGATTGGGGTACAAATATATTTCACCATTTACTTCGAAGGTATCAGTTCCTAACGTAGAAGGCTTATTGCCATAAATTCTATATCCACCGGCTTCAATAGCAATTGTTGCCGTCGTGCTTGTCACTTCAAACGAAGTGTTATCCATTAAGTTATACCAAGTTCCAATATAAGGAAAATTTGGAATGACATTTTGAGAATTAACATCAAAGTTTGTTAACACCACTACATTTTTTAATTGAGTAGCAGACATTGAATTATCCCAAATAAATAATTTAGGCGTAAAAGTATTTCCTGATTGAATATCAAAACCACTATTGGCAGTAATATTGGTATTAAAAACAGCTTCGGTAGTTTTCAGGCTAATCATTTTTGCCCAATCAAAATAGATTTTATTTCTATTGATATCACCCAGCCAATTGTTTACCCATTGAGGCTGTGGCTTAGTATCTAATTTGCAATCTCCCGGAGGAACTCCACCATCATAATCAGAGTTTACAGTTCCATTATTACACGTCCAAATAGACTTTTCCCAACCTAAAGCTCCAAAATGCCAAATCATTTTTGGCCCAGGAACAAGAAGAGAAACCGCACCAATTGCTGACATTCTGGATAGCGCAGTATTTAAATTTTTTACATTATGAGCAGGATTTGAACTTAAACCAAAAGTTACGTTTTTGTACATTAATTGTTCTTCATCATGACTTTCGGCATAACCCATAACTCGTTTTCCAGTAAAACCATGTGCATCATAACCCATTCTTTCAATATTGTTTGAAGAATTATACCCCATAGACAATTGATTGTATTCATTGGTCATTTTGCCCCACATCATCACTCCTTTACTTGGCGTTTCAGCAATTCTATAATTTGCCCATAATTGCTCTTCGTTGTCATTTCCTAAATGTTCAAAAATAGCGTAATGAGTTGGATCTAAACTCCAAGAATAATCGACATATTCCTTTAGTACGTCTACTCTATCTTGCTGAATAGTATTTGTACAATTATCTTGACCTCCAGCAACAGCCGAGGGACAATTTTGAGTAAATCCTTTGGTTAAATCCCAACGAAAACCGTCAATTTTATATTCTTCGATCCATTGTTTGACTACTCGTTTTACATAGGTTTTCGTTCTTGTTAGTTGATGATTATAATCATTTCCTACATTATAACTGTGCATTGCAGACACATTAAAATAAGGATTATCAGAAGCTGGACCTCCCCAACCGTCTCCGTCAGGATCATTCATCCACATTCTGTCCATGGGGCTTCTTCCAAAAGCATGATTTAAAGCCACATCCAGAATTACTGCTATTCCGTTTTGATGACACAAATCGACAAGCTCTTTTAGTTTAGAACTTGGACCATACGCTTTGTCTAAAGCCATATGAAACGAAGTGTTGTAGCCCCAGCTTTCGTTACCATCAAACTCCATTACTGGCATTAATTCGATAGCATTGATTTTTAAATTTTTGAAATAATCAATTTTGTTAATCAGGTTTTGATAACTTCTGTTGGCGTCAAAATCACGAACCAATACTTCGTAAACTACTAGCTTGTCTTTTTCTGGTTTTACAAAGTTGGTCGTTGCAGCACTCCAAGCATAAGGTGTTTGTCCTGTTTGCAACACGGTAACTTCTCTGTCTTGGCCTGCTGGATAAGCCGGAAGATTTGGATAGTTTCCTGCTGGAATCCAAGGATCATCCTCCTTATTCAACACCAAAGTAGAATAGGGATCGGCTGTTTTGACTAAAACTGGAGAACCGGATACAGGAGACTCGTCAACCACCCAATATTGGTAAGTATAATTTGTTCCCGAAACCAATCCTGTGAGTTCTAACCAAAATTTAGTTGAACCTGCTGTGGCATCTTTTTTCATGGCGTAAGTTGCTCCAGGTTGCCAGTTATTGAAACTTCCAGCTACATAAATAAAATCTTTTCCTGGCGCATCTAAAACCAATGTTGCTTTGGTAGCGTCGACAGTATTGTAATTGATTCCTTCGACTAAACCTGCAGGTATTGTCTCAGAAACAGTTCCTGGATTTACAATTACTGTAAATTTTTTCGAAAAGGTGGTGGCTCCTTGTGTGATTCGTAAATCATAGCTTTTGTTGGCAAGTATATTATTATCTGTAAAAGAATACGAAGAACCAACAAAAGTATTGATGCTTGTTCCGTTTGCAAATAAATTGTAATTAGCATTCCCGTTTGTATTGTTTGCCGCAACAGTTAAGCTGCTTCCAGAGTTTATAATAGTATTGTACAAAACAGGCGAAGTTAGTGTAGCTTGAAAATTACCAACAGAAATAAATATATCTGGCGATGTTTGAACACTTCCATTCGCATTTCTGAACACTACACAAATTTCGGTAATTGAACTTGTTGTAGGCACTCCAAAATAAGTATATAAATCGGGAGTTAAATCCAATTTATATGTTGTTCCAGATACTAAAGTCAATAGCGGTGCATTAGTAGTTCCCCAAGTTCCTTTAGTATTTTGCCATCGTGTGCCATTAACATTTACACCTATGTGAGCATAAATAGCCGTTGTGGCGGCTAATGGAGTTCCAGATTTGTCAAAATTGATGGTTACTGGGCCTTCGGCCAAAGCAGGTGATGGAACTGTTGTGGTTTGAGAGAAACCAACAGTAGTCATCAGTAAAAAGAAAAAAATAATTTTTTTCATATCCAAATTCGTTTAATTATAAAAAGGGCTGTTCAAAAAAACAGCCCTTTTTAAATGATTTTTAATTATTGTTTAACGAGCGTATAAGTATACCCTCTTGGCGTATTTAAATCCAGAGTGACGGTATATGTAGAAGCAGTCGTTCCCGCCAAATAAATATCTTTACCGTTGTAACTCAAAACTGTTCCGGCATAGTTAGCCCCAACTTTAGTTTCGTCAAATGCTCCTAAAATCAAGGTAGAAGCTGTATTTCTAAATCGGAAAGGTTTACCTCCATTTAAAAGTACAGTGAGTTCCCATTTTTTGGTAGCTGTATTGTAAATCATTTTTCTATTTACTCCGGTTGGATTAGGTTTTGCTAGACCATATATTCCCCATTCACTTACTGTCAAAGAATAAGTTGTTGGGCTTTTGCTAATATCTGCTTTTATCAAATAAAATCCTGCTGTTGTTACATTAATAGCAGCTCCATTCAATACTAAAGCGCCACTACCATTATCTCCATAATATGGATTTGATGATTGAAATACGCCTCCTACTGAAGTGTAAAATCTATAAGTCCCTACTTCCAACCATGCATATCCTTCACAATCACTGGTGTACAAACTAGATGATTTTGTTTTTGGCGCATTTGCAGGATTGTCTCCCACTTTTGTAAAAGCCAAAAATAATTGAGCAAAAGGAGTAACCTTCATATTTAACGTATTAGAATATTGCACAAAATTATTTGTGTTTTCTCCTAATACCGATTTTACTCTGATATCTATATCTGCCACTGCATCTGGCACAAATCCATTGGCTAAAAGGATTGCATTGATATAACCTTCTTGCCACACCACTGTTAGGGCAGTTGAAGGAGTATTTGCTACGATTGGTTTTTCGAAATTCGTACCAGCTTTTGCAATTTCTAGTGTGTATTTTGGAGAAACTGTAGTAACTCCACTATCAGCAGGACCCCAAGTTAGTGTGGCCAATAAATTATCCCCATCTAAAGGAGACAAAACGAATGGACCTGTTGGATTCAGTGCATTTAGCGTGAACCCATTAGGAGAAACCTTTGGGTCAATTGTATCAGTGCATGAAGCAAATGAAATAAGCAAAAATGCAAAAGCCGTTATCTTTAAAATATTTTTCATTGTATATATTTATTTAATATCAATACACGGGAATATTAATAGCCTGTGTTTTGTGATAAATTAGAATTTGATCTTAACTCATTTGCTGGAATAGCGAATAAGAGTCTATACTCAGGCAAAGTAGTTCCAGCTTGGACTCCACCTTTCCATTCCCAATTGTATCCGCTTAAGTATTTGCCAAATCGAATCAAATCTTGACGTCTGCAACCTTCCCAGTATAATTCTTTGGCTCTTTCGTTCAAAACTAAATCTGGCGTTACTTCGCTAGCAGTTACTGTTGCGGCATTTATATTGGCTCTTTTTCTTAAATCATTGATATACCCCATAGCTACTGTTTTATCACCAAAACCGTTAGCGGCTAATTCAGCATACATTAAGTAAGCATCTCCCATTCTAAATAAAGGAAAATCAGTATCAGGAAAGGTTGCCGATGAAGCTTTGGCTCCATCTGCTCTTACATTAGTAAACTTAGTCAATTTTTTTCCTTGTTTAAATGCGTCTTGATTAGTATCAACCGTTGGATTTGTAATAGATGCTGGATCAACATTTCCAGCAACATACGTAACTCTAGCGTCACTAGTCCCAACCGTTTCAGCAAATTCTTTACGAACTCTATACCCTAACCATCCTGAATCTACACCTAATAATACCCCAGTAGCATTATCACAGGAACCATGAACTAAATAAGTCATCCCTCCCCAAGTTTGAGATTTCAAACCATCAGAAACTAAAGGGAAAATAATTTCATTTTGGGCACCATTGATATGATTGTCAGCTTTGAATAATTTAGTTCTATCAGCAATAATAATGTACCCCGAACTAATTACCTTATTAACTGCTGTAAGTGCTTCGGCACCTCTTTCTTTATTGGTATATACTTTTGAATTTAGCAATAATTTTGCTTTTAACATCCAAGCAGCAGCTTTATCGGCTCTTCCGTATTCATTAGATTTAGGAGCTGCTAAATCAGCATCAATAGCATCTAATTCTTTTATTAAAAAATCAAATACAAATTCACGATTTTGCATTGGAGGTTTTACTCCTAAAAAGTCGGCATCTGTCATAAAAGGAACATTTCCAAAAATATCTATTCCGTGATAATAAGTTAAAGCTCTCAGAAAACGAACTTCTGCTCTGAATTTAGTAATTTGAGTTTTTAAGTCTTCACTTACTCCTCTACTGCTTAGTTTTTCTGGACTTGTTTCTCTTAAAAATTCGTTACACAAACCTATTTGGAAAAATACTCTGGCAAAAAATGCTTCGGTAAAAACGTTGTCTTTATCCCAAGTATTAAAATTCAAGTCTTTGATCGTTTTGTTATCACTTTCACCCCAAGCTATCATTGCTTCGTCAGTGGTTAATTCCTGACATTGCCAATATCCTCTCATGTATTGTGAAAATCCCTCATCTACTGATCCACCCAAATCAGATTGTCCTGAAGGACCTTCTTGTCCTGTAACTACAAAACCAGCATAAATTTTTGCCAAAAACTGTTTGTAAGAGTCCGGATTGCTGGCAAAAAATGCTTCGCTAATGGATTGATCATCATCTTTAGGAGCTATATTTAAATCATCTAAGCAAGAACTTAATGAAAACAAGATAGATAAAATAAATACCCATTTTAAATTCTTTATTTCTAGTAATTTTTTCATTTTAATTTATTTTTTAATATTAAAAATTAGCATTCACACCCAACATGAACATTCTAGCTCTTGGGAAAATTGTTCCATCAATTCCATTATTGAAAACCTCTGGATCAATACCTTTATAATCGGTAATGGTCAAAACATTTTGAACACCTCCGTATAATCTTAATGAATAATTATCTGTGTTGTTAAACAAAGATTTAAAATTATACCCTAAAGTAATGTTGTCTAATTTCAAGAAAGAAGCATCTTTAATGTAATAATCCGATTGTTTTGATGCTGCTATAAAACTAGTATTGCTATAATCTACAGGAGAGTTATTGATAGTTTGATTGAAAGTATCATTTATAGTTCCCAAGAATGCTCTACCTGCATTAACATCATCATACACATAATTTCCAAAACTTGCTCTGAAAGCCATAGAATAATCCCAGTTTTTGTAGAATGTCCCGTTCAGCATAAGTCCCATCGTTACATCGGCCTGGGGTTTGTTATAATTATACTGATCACTACTGTCTACTTTTCCGTCTTCGTTTCTATCTACAAATACACCTTCCATTGGTTTTCCTTCGGCAGTATAAACTTGTTCGTAAACTCTATATGAAAAAGGAGATAATCCTATAGTGTGTGTTTGTATAAAAGCGCCTAATCCAACATTTCCCTGAGGGTCGTTATCGGTTGCCAAATCGGTAATTTCGGTTTTATTATAAGTAAGGTTATAATTAATTCCAAAAGTGAAATTGTCTTTTTCGACAGCATCAAAATTTAAGCCAAAATCAAGCCCTCTGGATTCAAGCGATCCAATATTTGTAGGCCCGTAAACCCCTAAGTTTTGAAGCGCACCCAGTTTAGTATTAGCAAACAAATCAGTTGTTTGAGAAAAATAAGCATCAATAGAAGCTTTCAATCTATTGTCAATAAAGGCAACATCCAATCCTGCATTGTATTTTGCACTTCTTTCCCATTTCAAACTTTCGTTGTATCCGTCAGGTTTAGAAATGATAACAAATTCATCGCCAAATTGATAATAGTTATTATTAGAAGTACTGTATTTTTTAATCCAAGCCAATGAACTTCCTAAATTTTGTTGCCCTGTTTCACCATAACTTAATCTTAGTTTTAAATCCGAAAAAGTTTTAGAATCTTTAAGGAAACTTTCTTCTTTTATTTTCCAAGCAAAAGCAACTCCTGGAAAATTAGCCCATTTATTTACTGGAGAAACCCTTGTTGAACCATCGCGTCTAAAATTGACTGTCAACAAATATTTGTCGTTATATCCTAAATTCAAACGTCCGAAAAAGGCTTGCAAATTATTTCCTGGATCAGTATAAACATCTTCTCTGTTTTCTTCTCCTACTCCTAAACCAAATACGTTTCTGTTTCCTGAATAATAATTTTGCCAATCAAATTGTTGGTATTCGTAACCCGCCAATAAATCAACATTTAATTTCCCGAATGCTTTGGTATAATTCAACTGTGCATTTAAATTTTCGTTCTTGTTGCGAAACCAAGTTTCTGAGTAAGATCCAATTTGTGAAGTTGGCAAATTCGGATTATTGTTGAACCCTGATCTAGATAACGAGTTTACAGTTACACTTCCGTCTCCATCTTGTTTATCCATACCCGCATTTATAATAGCTCTTAATTCAGGCAAGAAATGAAACTTATAATCTATATTAATATTTCCAAAAAATCGAAACTGATTTCCAACATTTCTTGTCTCGTTCAATAAACTTACGGGGTTTGAAGTTCCTTTTGGTAATCCTCCAACTACCCACTCTGTATATCCTGCAAAAATTGAATTTGGATCATATACTGATTGGGTTGGATCGTAAGAAATAGCGCTTCCTATGGCTCCTTCATTTGCATTAGTTCTGAAAGTATAAGAATAATTTCCAGTTAGGTTCACTTTTAAATGATTATCAAAAAAACTTGGATTCAAAGCAATAGACGCCGTAGATCTTTTAAAATTTGATGTGTTTAAAATACCACTGTTATCCGTATTTCCGATAGTTAATCTAGAAGGTATTGTTTCGAAAAGATTACCCATTACAGATAAATTTATATCTGAAGTATAGGAATCACTAAAAATTTCATCTTGCCAATCGGTATTTGAAGTTCCCAAAAGATTTGCTTTTAGAGGTGCTTTTTCATTTATCAATGCTCGATAATCATCAGCACCATAAACATCCACTTTTTTTGCCAATGTGTTCAAGGTAGTAAAAGTGTTGAATGAAATTTGCATATCTTTTTTAGACCCTTTTTTAGTAGTAATAAGGATAACTCCATTAGAACCCCTATTTCCGTAAATCGCTGTTGCTGAAGCATCTTTCAAGATAGAAAAAGATTCAATATCATTCGGATTTATGGCAGATAAACCTCCATCTATTGGCAATCCATCAATAACAATTAATGGATCATTACTGGCTAGCAATGAAGATCCACCACGAATTCTAATCACAGGATCGTTACCCGGAGTTCCTGAAGATGTAACCACTACTCCAGCAGCTCTACCGTTTAACAAACCATCAACACTTACAATGGCACCTTTATTAAAGTCTTTAGCAGTAATCAAAGCAACTGCTCCAGTTGCATCTTTCTTTTTCACAGTACCATACCCTACTTGCACAACAACTTCTTTTAGTTCGTTAGAATCTTCTGCAAGACTTACATTTAATGTTTGCTGATTATTAAAAGATATTGTTTGGCTAGTGTATCCAATAAAAGAAAAAACGATTTTATCGCCTTTGTTTAATTTAGCTAATTTGAATTTTCCATCAAAATCAGTTTGTGTCCCTGCATTAGAACCAGCGATTACTATATTTACGCCTGGAATTGGCTGATTCGAATTTGAATCTACAACCGTACCGCTCAATGTTTCTTGTGCAAGAACACTAAAAGGCAAGAATAGTAATAAAAATAACAACTTTTTGTAAATTGTTTTCATACTTTTTGTTTAAATTAATTAGGTTATTGTTAGTAATTACCTTTACTTCGAACTTCAAAATTAGATAATTATCAACAGTTCCAACAAAGGTAAAAATTAAAACAGTTACGAAAACGTGATAGTGTTGAAAAGTTTCTGTTTTATTTAAATTTTTGACACCTAAATTGCCATAATCTAAATAAAATTTTATCTTTATTACGAAAATGATTTTTACTAAATTACACGTATGAAAAAGAAAGTAACACTAAAGCAAATTGCAAAAGAGTTGGATGTATCTATTTCTACCGTTTCCAAGTCTCTTAGAAACAGTCTTGAAATTGGGGAAGAAACCAGACTCAAAGTTCAGGCTTTTGCTAAGTTTTATCATTACAAACCCAATAATATTGCACTAAGTTTAAAAAACAGGAAAACAAAAACCATAGGAATTATTATTCCCGAAATTGTGCATTATTTCTTTTCAACCGTCATCAATGGAATCGAACATGTTGCTAATGAAAAAGGATACAGTGTCATCATTTGTTTATCAGACGATTCTTTCGACAAAGAAGTGCTAAATATGGAATTGCTAGCCAATGGTAGCATCGACGGATTTATAATGTCACTCTCCAAAGAAACCCAATTCAAAGGCGATTTCCACCATATAACTGAAGTAATCAGCCAAGGAATGCCTGTCGTAATGTTTGACAGAGTGACCAACGATATCCTTTGTGACAAAGTGATTATAAATGACGAATTGGCCGCTTATGAAGCCGTTCAAAATTTGATTGATAAAGGCCGTAAAAAAATCGCCCTAGTCACCACTGTCGATTATGTGAGTGTTGGAAAATTTAGAACAGATGGCTACATCAAAGCATTGAGAGATAACGGTTTGCCATTCGATGAAAATCTAATCATCAAAATTGAAAATGTCGAAAATTGCGAAATCACAATTGCTCAATTGCTAGAAAACAAAGCCTTTGATGCTGTTTTTGCGGTAAACGAGTTATTTGCTGTAACCATCATCAAAATAGCTCATAAAATGGGGATAAAAGTTCCTGAAGACCTCGCAGTTATTGCTTTTACAGATGGAATTATATCTAAATATTCTACGCCAACCATAACGACAGTAAGCCAAAACGGATTAGAAATGGGCAGTGTGGCAGCAAAAATACTTATCGAAAGATTGGAAGCCGAAGAAGAAGGAATAGAAATAGAAGAAAAGGACGAAGTCTACAAAACTGTTGTAATTGAAACCCATTTAATAGAGCGAGAATCAACGCTTTAAAAAAATTCAATTTCATTAGCAATTTCAATATTTTATTGTGCTGTAAAACACATTTATTTTTATCATTTTCATTGATATAGTCATCGATATTAAAAACTTATTCACACTATTACGTTGTAGTTTTTGAAATAAATACTTTTCTAACTTCTAACTTCCAACTTCTAACTTCTTTTAATATATTTACACAATTCAAAACTGTTACTTTTACTTCGAAAAATAAGTTAAGTTTTGATAAGCAAGGTGCTTATCGTACATTTAAAACAATATACGATAATGAAAAAACCCAAATTAAGTTTTTGGCAAATCTGGAATCTAAGCTTTGGATTCCTGGGAGTACAAATTGGATATTCACTTCAAAATGGTAATACCAGCAGAATATTAGAAGCCCTCGGTGCCGATGTTCATAGCATTGGATACTTTTGGCTGGCAGCTCCACTCGCAGGTCTAATTGTTCAACCTATCATTGGTCTGTCTAGCGATAAAACTTGGACACGTCTTGGACGCAGAATTCCATTTATATTTTTTGGCGCAATAGTTTCGGCTTTGGCAATGTTTTTTATGCCAAATGCAGAATATTTTACTTATTTATTACCCCCATTAATTTTTGGTGCCGTAATGCTTCTCTTAATGGACACTTCATTTAATGTAACCATGCAGCCATTTAGATCACTTGTTGGTGATATGGTCAATGACGAACAGAAAAATCTAGGTTATTCTTTGCAAAGTGCTTTAATCAATTTTGGAGCCGTTTTTGGTTCTTTATTGCCATGGATTCTTGCCAAAGCAGGAGTCGCAAATATTCCCGCAGCTGGCGAAAAAGTGGCAGCTTCTGTAATTTGGTCTTTCTATATAGGAGGAGCTATTTTGTTAGCAACTGTTCTTTGGACTGTTTTTAGAACCAGAGAATATGCCCCAAAAGAACACGCAGAATACAACGACATCGACTTAGAAGCCGAAACTATAACCGAAAAGACAAGTATTATCAAATTGATAAAAAACGCTCCAAAAATATTTTGGCAATTGGGAATTGTACAATTCTTTTCTTGGTTTGCCCTGTTTTTAATGTGGGTTTACACTACCAGAGCCATTGCCAATCAGGTTTGGGGAGCAGAAGCATTAGATCCAAAATCTATTGGTTTCAACGAAGCAGGAGATTGGACAGGAGTATTGTTTGCCTTTTATAGTGCAGTTGCTGCCCTATTTTCTTTCCTAATCCCAAAAATTGCAAAATCAATTGGCAGAAAAAAAACCTATAGTTTTTCACTTTTAATGGGAGGAATTGGCTTGGCATCGATGTATTTTGTACACGACAAAACCATTTTATTACTTTCCATTTCAGGAGTAGGATTGGCTTGGGCAGCCATTTTAGCTATGCCTTACGCCATGCTTTCTGGCTCACTTCCAGCAGATAAAATGGGAGTTTATATGGGATTGTTTAATGCCACCATTACCATTCCACAAATCGCTGCGGGATTATTAGGAAGTACAATTATTGCTTTGTTTGGAGGTTTTCCAATGGCCATTATTGTAATCGCAGGAGTTTCAATGTTGATAGCCGGTTTGGCAGTATTTTTTGTTAAAGAAAGAATTTCAACAGCTAAATAAATTAAAATAATAATGAATACAAAAGCATTTATATTCGACCTTGACGGCGTAATTGTGGACACCGCAAAATACCATTTTCTAGCTTGGGAAAAAATCGCCAATGAATTAGGGTTCGAATTTACACACGAAAACAACGAATTATTAAAAGGAGTAAGCCGTGTGCGCTCGCTCGATATCATTCTGGAAATAGGGAAAGTTACTGCTTCGCAAGAAGCCAAAAACAGATGGCTCATTCAAAAAAACGAAGATTATTTGTCCTATTTAGTCGACATGGACGAAAGCGAAATCTTACAAGGAGTGATGCCTATTTTAAACTATTTGAAAGAGCGCAACCAATTAATAGCATTAGGTTCAGCCAGCAAAAACGCTAGACCTATTCTCGAAAAAACGGGAACTCTTGACTTCTTTGATGCTATTGTTGACGGAAACGATGTTTCGAACGCCAAACCCGATCCCGAAGTTTTCTTGCTTGCCGCCAAATTATTGAATACCAAACCCGAAGATTCAATTGTTTTCGAAGATTCGGTTGCTGGAGTTCAAGCCGCAAACATTGGCGGAATGATTAGCGTAGGAATTGGAGAAGCTTCCACCTTGCACGAAGCAAAATATTTATTTAAAGATTTTACCCAAATGGATAAAACCTTTATCGACAATTTAATAAACAATTAAATGATTGAAAAAAAAGAATTCAAAAAATCGAATTCTTTAAATTTTTCAACTATTAAACAAAAAGAAGAAATGAACCAAGATTATATAAAACCAGATAATTGGTCAATCATTGAAGAAGGATTTGATGCAGAGAGCGTAAAATCGTCCGAAAGTCTCTTCAGCATTGGCAACGGTGCTATGGGACAACGCGCGAATTTTGAAGAAAATTACACAGGAGAAACTTTTCAAGGAAGTTATATTGCAGGAATTTATTATCCCGATAAAACCAAAGTGGGTTGGTGGAAAAATGGGTATCCAAAATATTTTGCCAAAGTCCTAAACGCACCAAATTGGATTGGAATTGACATTGAAATCAACGATGAAAACCTAGATTTGAATACGTGTACGGAAGTTAAAAACTTTCGTCGTGAGTTGAATATGAAAGAAGGTTGGTACAACCGTTCTTTTGAAGCTGTTTTGCAAAACGGAACCGAAATTGGCGTAAATATTCGTCGTTTTCTATGTATGAATTTAGACGAAGTAGGTATTATCAATTATGAAATCACCGCTCTAAACAAAGACACGAAAATAGTTTACAAACCTTATGTTGACGCTGGAGTAAGCAATGAAGATGCGAACTGGGAAGAGAAATTCTGGGAACCAATGGATGTAAAAAGAAGCGGAAACGAAGCTTTTGTAACCGCCCAAACCTTCAAAACCCATTTCAAGGCCACTACTTTTATGCAAAACAGCATTTTTATAAATGGTAAAAATGGCAACATTTCTCCTTCTAACATAAAAACTGGCACCGATAAAATTCAATTTTCTTTCGATGTTATCATTGCAAAAGGACAAAAATCTTCTATCCAAAAAATTGGTGGTTATACTGTTTCTTTAAATCACGAAAATACTGTAGCAGCAGCAGAAGCCGTAATAAAAGAAGCTTTAGCAAAAGGTTATAACCAATTATTAGAAGAGCAAATCGAAGCTTGGGCAAAAATTTGGGAAATGTCAGACATCACTATTGAAGGCGATGTGAAAGCACAACAAGGAATACGTTTCAATATTTTTCAACTCAATCAAACCTATTCTGGTAAAGATTCTCGTTTGAATATTGGTCCAAAAGGTTTCACTGGCGAAAAATATGGCGGTTCTACTTATTGGGATACCGAAGCTTATTGCATTCCGTTTTATATGGCGACCAAAGACCAGCAAGTGGCAAGAAATTTATTGACGTATCGTTACAATCAATTGGACAAAGCCATTGAAAATGCTAAAGACAATTTGGGTTTCAAAAATGGAGCGGCATTGTATCCTATGGTGACAATGAATGGCGAAGAATGTCATAACGAATGGGAAATCACTCACGAAGAAATCCACAGAAATGGTGCGATTGCCTTTGCGATTTTCAATTACCATCGTTTTACTGGCGATTACAGCTATATCCCGGAAAAAGGATTGGAAGTGTTGATTGGGATTGCGCGTTTTTGGCATCAACGAGCCAATTTTTCGACAGACAAAAATCAGTATGTCATTCTTGGAGTTACAGGCCCAAACGAATATGAAAATAACGTAAACAATAATTTCTATACTAATTATATTGCTAAATGGTGTATCGATTATGCACACGAACAAATCCTGAAAGTGTCTTTGGAATATCCTTCAGACCACAAACGCATCATCGAAAAAGTAAAATTATCCGATGCTGAATTGCAGGAATGGAAAAAAGTTTCAGGCAATATGTACTTCCCGTATTCCGAAAAATACGGGGTTTATTTGCAACAAGATGGTTTCTTAGATAAAGAATTGGTTTTGGTAAAAGATTTAGATAAAAGCCAACGACCAATCAACCAAAAATGGTCTTGGGACAGAGTTTTGCGTTCGCCATACATCAAACAAGCTGATACATTACAAGGATTTTATTTTTTTGAAGATCATTTTACGAGAGAACAATTAGAAAAACATTTCGATTTTTACGAACCGTTTACCGTTCACGAAAGTTCACTTTCGCCTTGCGTGCATTCCATTCAAGCAGCCAAATTGGACAAAATGGATATGGCTTACACGTTCTATTTGAGAACTTCACGTTTGGACCTTGACGATTACAATAAAGAAGTCGAAGAAGGTTGTCATATCACATCAATGGCAGGAACTTGGATGAGTATTGTAGAAGGATTTGGCGGAATGCGCGTAAAAAATGATGCGCTACATTTCTCTCCAAAAATACCAAAAGAATGGACGGGTTATTCCTTTAAAATCAATTTCAGAAACCAGATTTTGAAGGTTGCTGTGAATCACCACGACACCCAACTTACACTCGAAGGTTCGAAAGAAATGACTGTGTTTATCAATGGAAATGCGGTTTTGGTGGAACCAAATAGTTTGGTTGTCGTCTAGTTAAAAAGTCAATACCATATAAGGCATATAAGGACAGATAAGAAAACTTAAATGAACTTATATGCCTTATATGTTTAAATAATAAAGTTGAAATAAATTCAATTATTTGTCAAATGAAAAAACTACTTTTATTTTTTTTAATTTCTTCAACAATGTTTGCACAAATCGAAAGAATAGAACCTCCTTTTTGGTATGCCGGAATGCACAATCCCGAATTACAAATTATGGTATATGGCAAAAACATATCAAAATATAACGTTTCGACTTCAAATTCAATTCCAATTACAAAAGTAGAAAGAACCGAAAACCCCAACTACATTTTTGTCACCATCAACACCAAAAATATTCCTCCAAAAGACTTCTATTTCCTATTTAAAGAAAATGAAAAAGTAATTTTTACACAAAAATATTCCCTAAAACAAAGAAGAGAAAACTCAGCCGTGCGCAAAAGTTTTGATGCTTCAGATATGATGTATTTGATAATGCCAGACCGTTTCGCCAACGGATATCTGAAGAATGATAGCGACAAATTGACCACCGAAAAATACAACCGAGAATTGCCCGAAGGAAGACACGGAGGAGACATTCAAGGCGTCATCAATCATTTAGATTACATCGCAGCATTGGGCGCAACAACCCTTTGGATTACACCACTTTGCGAAGATAACGAAGCGGTTTATTCCTATCATTCTTATGCACAAACCGATGTCTATAAAATAGACCCTCGATACGGAACCAATGAAGATTATACCCGATTAGCTACTGAAATGCACAAAAAAAACCTGAAATTAGTGATGGATTATGTAACCAATCACTGGGGTTTACAGCATTGGATGATGAAAGATTTACCCACTCAAGATTGGATTCATCAGTTTGAAAATTTCACTCAAACCAACCATAGAAGAACAGTCATTCACGACATAAATGCATCCAAAAGCGATACCAAAATATGTATGGATGGCTGGTTTGCTCCATCGATGCCTGATTTGAATCAAACAAATCCATTGGTTTTAAATTATCTTACTCAAAATGCTATTTGGTGGATTGAATCTTCCAATTTAGATGGTTTTAGAGTGGACACTTACAATTATGCCGATCCAATCGCCATCACAAAATGGACCAAAGCCATCACAGATGAATATCCGAATTTCAATATTGTTGGCGAAATTTCGATGCGCGATCAAGCCCAACTTTCCTATTGGCAAAAAGACAGTCCCATAGGTAAAATTCAGAATTTCAATTCTCATTTGCCTAGTGTAATGGATTTTATTTTATCTGATGCTCTTTTAACGGTTTTCAACGAAGATGGAAACTGGGAAAGTGGAATGGCAAAAGTTTACAACAATTTTGCCAATGATTTTCTATTTCCAAATGTGAATAATTTATTGATTTTTGCCGAAAATCACGACACAAATCGCATCAATCACGTTTACAAAAATGACATTGAAAAATACAAGATGACAATGAGTTTACTTGCCACAGTGCGAGGAATTCCTCAATTGTATTATGGTTCCGAAATTGGAATGGCAGGAAACAAAGACGATGGAGGAGATGCCGCTATTCGCCAAGATTTCCCCGGTGGATGGGAAGCCGATCCTATAAATGCTTTTACCAAAGAAGGAAGAACGCAAGGACAAAACGAATATTTCGATTTCACTTCCAAGCTCTTTAATTGGAGAAAAAACAAATCGGTAGTTCACTTTGGCAAAATGACGCACTACATTCCCGAAGACAATACGTATGTCTATTTCAGATACAATGCTACCGACCCCAGCGTTAGCGAACTGGCGAAGCAAAGCGTGATGGTTTTATTCAACAACAGTAGCGAAACCAAAACGCTAAAAACGGATCGATTTGTTGAAAATATTGGGAATTTCAAAACCGGAAAAGACGTCATTACCGATAAAATAATTGACGTTACAAAAGAAATTACTTTGGAACCAAAATCAGCTTTGATATTGGAATTGAAATAAAAAACTTGAACCATATAAGGCATTTAAGGTCAAATAAGAAAAACTTAAACGGCCTTAAATACGTTATATGGTCGAAAAAATAAAACTATGAAAAAACTCTTTTTCTTATTATTCATAACTTCACTTTCTTTTGCTCAAAATGCAAATAGGAAATTTGAAAGTTTCAAAGAAGTCAACAACGCTTTAGAAATCAACACTTCCGATGGTCAATATATCTTCAAAGCCTATTCAGATAAAATTATTGAAACCTCTTTTATTCCAAATGGCGAAACTTTCAATCCAATTTCTCAAGCAGTAGTAGCTGTTCCAAAAACGGGTATTTCAAAGATTATCGAAACACCAAGTTCTATAAACCTTTACACTAAAGGAATAGTAGTTTCTATCCAAAAGTCACCTTTTCAAATAGTTTATTTCAACCAACAAAAACTTATTCTTTCCGAAAAAAACGGCTACTCCAAACATAAACATATTCCACTTGAGAATGTAAAAGGCAACATAAAAGCGGATTCAACCGAAGTTTTGCAATTTAATATTTCACCAGACGAAATGCTTTACGGCGGTGGTGCTCGCGCTTTAGGAATGAATCGTCGTGGCAATAAATTAGCTTTATACAACCGAGCCCAATACGGATACGAAACCCACGCAGAATTAATGAATTTCTGTATTCCAATGGTGTTGTCGTCGAAAATGTATGCTGTTCATTTTGATAATTCGGCTATTGGTTACTTGGATTTAGACAGCAAAAAAGATAATACTTTGGCGTACGAAACAATTTCAGGCAGAAAAACCTACCAAGTAATTGTGGGTGATTCCTGGACGGATTTGATTTCGAATTACACTGATTTAACCGGAAAACAACCTTTGCCAGCGCGATGGACTTTGGGAAATTTCTCCAGTCGTTTTGGTTATCATTCACAAGAAGAAGTCGAGAAAACCATCAAGAAATTCGAAGACGATAAAATTCCTGTCGATGCGATAATTCTGGATTTGTACTGGTTTGGCGCAGCAATGAAAGGGACAATGGGCAACTTGGATTGGGAAAAGGAAACCTTCCCAAATCCCGAAAAAATGATGTCCGATTTGAATGCAAAAGGCATAAAAACGGTGCTTATTACCGAACCTTTTGTACTGACCACTTCCAAGAAATGGCAGGAAGCCGTGGACAAAAAAGTAGTGGCAACAGATAAATCCGGAAAACCTTTTACTTATGATTTCTACTTTGGAAACACGGGAATCATCGATATTTTCAAACCCGACGGAAAAGATTGGTTTTGGAATATTTATAAAAACTTAATCAATCAAGGCGTTGGTGGACTTTGGGGCGATTTGGGTGAACCCGAAGTTTTCCCATCCGAAGCCATAACTGCTGGTGGCAAAGCCGATGAAGTCCATAATGTTTATGGACACAATTGGGCCAAATTAATTGCCGACGGTTACAAAAAAGATTTTCCAAATCAGCGTCCGTTTATATTAATGCGCGCCGGATATTCTGGTTCGCAACGATTCGGAATGATGCCTTGGTCTGGCGACGTGAGCCGTTCTTGGGGAGGATTGCAATCGCAAACCGAAATTTCCCTACAGATGGGAATGCAAGGAATGGGGTATATGCACTCGGATTTAGGTGGTTTTGCAGGCGATTATTTCGACAATGAATTGTACATTCGTTGGTTGCAATACGGAGTATTTCAACCGATATTTCGTCCGCACGCTCAGGAAGAAGTCGCTTCAGAAGTGGCTCGAAAAGACATTATAACCAAAGCAAAAGCCAAGAAACTAGTGGAATTGCGTTATCAGCTTTTGCCATACAATTATACTTTGGCTTTTGAAAATAACCAAAAAGGAACGCCGTTAATGCGTCCATTATTTTTTGAAGAACCCAATAATCAAAAATTATTAACCGTTTGCGAAACCTATCTTTGGGGAAATGACTTTTTAGTTAAACCAATAACGAAAGCTGGTGTGACTTCAACTTCCATTTATTTTCCAAAAAACAACAATTGGTTTGATTTCTATACCGGTAAAAAACAATTGGCAGGAACGACATCAACCATTGCAGTTGTCGAAGATCATATTCCTGTTTTTGTTCGTGGTAGCGCTTTTATCCCGATGATAAAAACCATTCAAAACACATCCAAATATTCATTAAAAAACTTCGATTTGCATTATTATTTTGATGCAAAAACTACTCAAAGTTCAGGAAAACTATACAATGATGACGGAACAACAGCAAACGCTTTCGAAAAAGGAGCATTTGAAATTTTGAATTTCAATGGCAATGTCAATGGCAATGTCAATGGTAAATTAGTAGTCATTAAATTGAATGCAGAAATTGGGAAAAACTTTCAATCATCTGATAAAAATGTTACGTTAATTGTTCACAATATAAAAGTAAAATCAGTAATCGTAAACGGAAAAACTGTTGATTTCAAAACCGTTAAAAATAATATAGAAATTCCAATTTCTTGGAAAAAAGGAACTGGAGTTGAAATTAAAATTCAATTATAATAAAATTCAAAAACCATTAATAAATTAAGGTCAACTTAATGTCTCTTAATTTTCTTAATGGTTCAAAAAAAAGACCAATGAAAAAAAATATCTTATTTTCAATCGCATTTCTTTCGCTGCTTTTCGCTAGTTGTTCCTCAACTAAAACAGCACAATCATCCTCAAAAACTCCTTTTGTTTGGGAAAATGCCAATGTCTATTTTCTTTTGATTGACCGATTCAACAATGGAGATAAAACGAACGATCACACTTATAACCGAAACAAACCTACGGGAAAATTACGGGGTTTTGAAGGTGGCGATATTCGTGGCGTGATTCAAAAATTAGACGAAGGGTATTTTGAAAAACTAGGCATAACTGCCATTTGGATGACGCCAGTTGTCGAACAAATTCACGATGGAGTTGATGAAGGAACTGGTTATAGCTATGGGTTTCACGGGTATTGGGCAAGAGATTGGTCAGCATTGGATCCAAGTTTTGGAACCAAAAAAGATTTGGCCGAATTGATTCAAAAAGCACACGCAAAAGGAATTCGGATAATGCTTGATGCCGTTATCAATCACACCGGACCCGTTACTGCCGAAGATTCTGCCTACCCAAATGATTGGGTGAGAACTTCTCCAAAATGTACTTATAAATCATACGACACATACATTAATTGCACGTTGGTAGAAAACCTTCCTGATGTAAAAACCGAAAGCAATGAAGCGGTAGCTCTACCACCTTTTTTGATTGAAAAATGGAAAAAAGAAGGTCGTTACGAACAAGAAGTAGCCGAATTAGATGCTTTTTTTGCCAAAACAGGTTATCCTCGTGCACCAAAATATTACATTATGAAATGGTTATCGGATTACATCACCGATTATGGAATTGATGGCTATCGCGTGGATACAGTAAAACACACTTATGAAGACGTTTGGGCTGATTTCAAGAAAGTTTGTGATGTTGCTTTTGAAGATTTCAAGAATAACAATCCTGAAAAAGTATTAGACAGCCAAGACTTTTTTACAGTTGGCGAAGTCTATGGTTACAATATTGGAGCCAAAAAACTATACGATTTTGGAGATAAAAAAGTAGATTATTTCGCCAATGGTTTTACTGGTTTAATCAATTTTGACTTTAGAAACGAAGCCAAAATGAATTATGAACCTTTGTTTTCAAAATACAATTCAATCCTTCAAAATGACTTGAAAGGAAATACGGTGATGAATTATGTTTCTTCACACGACGACGGTTCTCCTTATGACAAGAAACGTGAAAAAACATTCGAAAGTGGCACCAAACTATTGCTTGCCCCGGGAATTTCGCAAGTGTATTATGGTGACGAAAGCGCTCGTACTCTAGACATTCCGGGAACAACAGGCGATGCTACTTTACGTTCGATGATGAATTGGGAAGACATAAAAACCAATAACGAAACTCAAAAAGTGCTTTTGCATTGGCAAAAACTGGGCAATTTCAGAAAAAATCATATATCAATTGGAGCTGGAATTCATCAAGAAATTTCGGCAAGCCCTTATGTTTTTAGTAGAACTTTTACCAAAGATAATTTCACTGATAATGTAGTTGTCGGTTTGGATTTACCAAAAGGGCAAAAAGAAATTTCGGTGGGAACTATTTTCAAGGATGGAACAAAATTGAAAGATGTTTATTCTGGGAAAGTAGCCGTGGTTTCAAATGGTAAAGTAATTATTGACACAGAATTTGACATTGTTTTATTAGAAAAACTGTAAGCAACTATTTTTATAATTTTTCGCAAAGTTCTCAAAGTATATTTAAGCTTTGAGAACTTTGCGTTTTTTCTTAATTACCTTTGCGGTAAATTTGATGTAAATGAATTCCATTCTCAAAATTGGTCATCGCGGAGCAAAAGGTCATCAACCCGAGAACACTTTAATTTCTTTCCAAAAAGCCATCGATTTGAAAGTTGACGGCATCGAACTGGACGTACATTTGAGCTCGGATGGAGAAATAATCGTTATTCACGATGATACAATTGACCGAACCACCAACGGAAAAGGGGAAGTAAACAAAATGTCTCTAAAAGAATTGAAGTCATTCCTAATAAATAATTCTCAAGAAATTCCAACATTAATAGAAGTTTTAAACCTAGTCCACAAACAGTGTTTTATCAATATTGAACTCAAAGGAATTGGCACTTCGAAACCCGTTTTAGACTTAATAAGTCTTTACATTAAAGATAAAAAGTGGCATTACAATAATTTCCTAATTTCCAATTTTGATTGGAAAATGCTGGAAGAAGCTCAGTTGTTAAATCCGAAAATCCGAATTGGTGTTTTGACCGATGCCTCTGTTGAAGACGCTTTGGCTTTCGCCAAAAAAACAAAAGCCTTTTCCATTCATCCCAATTATAGATTGTTAACCAAAGAAAATGTAGCTTTGATGCTGGAAAATGGATTCGAAGTTTTTCCTTGGACAGTAAATTCATTTGAAGACATCCAAAAAATAAAATCATTCAATGTAAACGGAATCATTTCGGATTTCCCTGATAGAATATGATTATATTAAACCATTAAGCTCATTAATAAAATTAAGATTTGCAGTGTTCTTAACTTTCTTAATTTTCTTAATGGTTTGAAAAAAAAGAATATGAACAACATTTCCAGTAGAACCAGGTAATTAAGTATATTAAATAAATAATTTCATTTATGACAAAAAAAGAAATAACTCAATTGTCTTATGCAATAATCGGTTTTGCAATAAAAGTTCATAAAAAGTTAGGTCCTGGTCTATTAGAAAAAATATATGAGGAATGTTTAAAATATGAACTTGAAACAAACGGATACAAAGTTCAACAACAAATAAATATTGAAATCGATTATTATGATCTAGAGTTATCAAATCCATTGCGATTGGATTTATTAGTAAATGACTGTGTCATAGTCGAGTTAAAAACAGTTGAAAAATTCCATCCAATTGACGAGGCAAAACTATTGACTTATATGAAGCTATTGAGTGTACCACAGGGGTTACTAATTAATTTCAACACCACTAATATAACAAAATCTACAAAACCGTTAGTAAATGAATATTTTACTAGATTAGCAGATGACTAAACTTAATAAATCTTAATTCCCTTAATGGTTTAAAAATGAACTCAAATTTTGACATTATAATTGTAGGCGGTGGCGCTGCTGGATTTTTTACGGCAATCAACATTGTGGAGAAAAATCCGAAACTAAAAGTAGCCATTCTCGAACGCGGAAGCGAAGTATTATCTAAAGTTCGCGTTTCTGGTGGAGGAAGATGCAACGTGACGCACGCTTGTTTTGAACCCAACGAATTGGTAAAATTTTATCCTCGTGGCGAAAAAGAATTGCGTGGGCCTTTTCATCAATTTTGTTCTGGAGATACTGTAGAATGGTTTAGTAATCACGGAGTCGAACTCAAAATTGAAGACGACGGACGTATGTTTCCGGTTTCGAATTCGTCGCAAACTATCATTGATTGTTTTCTCCAAGCCTCCCAGAAATTGGGAATTGCAGTTTTGACTAGTCAAAGTGTGCAATCCATTTTCAAAAAAGACAACCTATGGAAAATTGAAACCCAAACCGAAAATTACATTACCGAAAAACTAATTCTCGCTACCGGTAGCAACCCAAAAATTTGGGAAATGCTACAGAATTTTGGTCACGCCATCATAAACCCGGTTCCTTCCTTGTTTACATTTAATATTAAAGATTCTAGAATAAAAGAACTGCCAGGCGTTTCGGCGATAGTTTCAATAAAAGTAAAAGACACGAAATTAACGGCAACCGGTCCTTTATTAATAACACATTGGGGAATGAGCGGCCCGGCAATTTTGAAATTATCCGCATGGGGAGCACGAATTTTATCCGAAAAGAATTATCAATTTACCATTTTCGTCAATTGGCTAAACGACCTTGATGCCGATGATACCGAAAAAATCCTAAAAGACTTAAAACAAGAACACGCCAAAAAAGCGGTTTCCAAGAAATCTCCTTTTGACTTTCCGAATCGACTTTGGGAAAGTTTGGTTCTTGCTTCGAATATTTCTGAGGAAACCAAATGGGCTGATTTATCCAAAATGCAACTTCAAAACTTGACCAATCAATTGACGAATTCCAGTTTTAATGTCAACGGAAAAAGTACCTTCAAGGAAGAATTCGTTACGGCAGGCGGTATAGATTTAAAGGAAATCAACTTCAAAACTATGGAAAGCAAACTGCACGAAAATCTTTATTTTTCAGGAGAAATCTTGAATATTGATGCTGTAACTGGGGGATTTAACTTTCAAAACGCTTGGACGAGTGGATTTATTTTGGCAAATTCGCTATAGTTATTTTGAAAATTAATTGTATTTTTGATATTAATTGAGTTTGTTTTTTCATTATTCTTAATGTTGGGTTATTATTTAACTGCTCAAAAATTATTCTTTTTCAAATATGTATTAACCAATTCCCCCATTGTCAATGAAAAAAAATTACTTGTTAATCGCCATCTTTTTTAGTTTTTTTTCCTTCAATTCTTCAGCAATTAGCTTAAAAAACAATGTGTTTTCTATATTTTTAGATGCTGAAACATCCAAACTTATAAATAATCCAAAAACCAGTTTAGCAGATCCAACATCAAATCCAACTGCTTCTTCCTCATCATTATGTGAAGGTGAAAGTTTAACACTAAGAGCAAATCCAAGCGGAGGAATTGCCCCTTACACTTATAGTTGGACTGGTCCAAATGACTATGTTTCAACAGACGAAAATCCAGTAATAAATAATATTAGTCCATCGGCAGCAGGAGTTTATTCTTTGATTGTAACAGATGCACTTAATGCTGTTTCAACTATTCAAAATACAGCAGCTGTAATTGTTAATGTAAAAACTGACCCTGAATTTAACGCAACTCTACCAGCTATTTGTAAAGGAGGTTTTGCTCCTATTTTATCAACAACTTCAACAAACGGAATTACAGGAACCTGGAATCCTGCAATTGTAAATAATACAACAACAACAACCTATATCTTTACACCAGACTCTGGTCAATGTGCTAATTCATTAACCTTTACCATTTTTGTTTTAAATAATGTTGATCCAAAATTTACTTTACCATCATCCATTTGTACTGGCGATACTTCGCCTATTTTGCAAACCGTTTCTAATAATGGAATTGTCGGAATCTGGAATCCTTCTACAGTTAGCAATACAGCTTCAGGTTCTTATGTTTTCACTCCTTCAGCTGGACAATGTGCCACAATAACTACAGTAAATATTGCTATAAACCCTTTGGTACCTGTTTTTATTCCTGCTATACAAACCATTTGCTCAGGAGAAACTACTTCCCCTTTGCCTACAACTTCTACAAATGGAGTAAATGGAACTTGGTCGCCAGCTTTTAACAATACATCAACTAACACGTATACTTTTACACCAAATTCGGGACAATGCGCGCCAACTACAGCAACAGCTACAATGACTGTAATTATAAACCCAATTATAGCAGTTTTTACGCAAGTAGCACCAATTTGTTCGGGTCAAACGTTAGCTCCTTTGCCAACTACATCTGATAATGGCGTGACTGGAACTTGGTCGCCAGCAAT
>NZ_VJZR01000005.1 GCF_007097365.1 Flavobacterium franklandianum | reverse complement strand
AATTGAATAGATTCATCACTTTTTTTATCAAATATAAAGCTTTTTATTAAATTATGGGTAATTGCGGACAATCAAAATTTTTTTAGTGTTTTTTTATTAATATCAAAAATATTTGTACTTTGGCTGCATAAACTAACAAAAATCAATCAAATGAAAAACTATTTACTTGTTTTGTCATTGTTTTTTTGTGGCATTTCTTTTGCGCAAAATACAATAACAGGTTCTGTTACGGAAAGTAACAACCAACCCATTCCTGGTGCCAATATAAAAGTCGTTGGAGATAAGGCAGGAGCGGTCTCAGATGCCGATGGAAAATTCATTTTAACATCCTCATTAAATCCCCCATTTACCATTGAAGTGACTAGCTTAGGACACCAAACCAAAAAAGTTAGTGTTACTTCAAATAATCAAAATGTAATTATTAAACTTACTGATTATCAGACCACATTGGATGAAATCGTAGTTTCAGCATCAAGAACTCCTGAGAGAGTTTTAGAATCACCCGTAACTATCGAACGAATGGGTATCAAGGAAATCAAAAAAACAGCATCACCAACTTTTTATGATGGACTTGAAAACCTTAAGGAAGTGCAAATGAACACTAGTAGTTTGACTTTCAAATCCATTAACACTCGTGGTTTTGCTACTGTTGCTAACACTCGTTTTATGCAATTGGTTGATGGAATGGATAATTCCTCGCCATTATTGAACTTTGTATTGGGCAATATGATTGGTGTATCGGATATCGATGTTCAAAGTGTCGAGTTGTTACCTGGAGCTTCTTCTGCTTTATATGGTGCAAATGCCTTTAACGGAATCATGTTTATGAATAGCAAAAGCCCATTTACATATCCAGGAATTTCAACGTATTTTAAATACGGAGCCACTAGCCAAGAGGCAGCAGGAACAAATAGTTTTTATGATTTTGGTATAAGAATGGCGCATAAATTCAATAATTATTTTGCCGCAAAAGTGAATATGACTTTTATGGATGGAACCGATTGGTATGCTGTGAATTATGGCGATAAATACCGACAAGGGCAAGGGATAACTAGAAGCGATAAAAGTTATGATGGTATAAATGTTTATGGGGATGATCTTCCAATTAATTTAGGTGCATACGCACCATCAGCCCTGCTTACAGCAATTCCATCTTTAAACACTGTTGTTTCAAGAACAGGATATAATGAGGTTGATTTAACTAACAACAAAGCGGGAAATACTAAAATTGATTTTTCTCTTCATTTAAGACCATTTGGAAACGAAAAACTAGAAGTTATATGGCAAAGTAAATTTGGTTATGGAAATGCGGTTTATCAAGGAGCAAACAGATACAATCTAAACAACTTTTTTATGCAACAGCATAAATTAGAATTTAAAGGGAAAAACTTTTTCTTAAGAGGATATACAACATCAGAAGATGGAGGAAATTCTTATGATATGCAATTTACAGGTATCAATATAAATAGAATTTGGAAATCAGATGGACAATGGGTTAGTGATTATATTACAAAATATGCGGGTGCTTATTCTGGTTTAGTACCTGGTCTAGCTCCTGGGAATATTCCGGCTTCACATTCTTTTGCTCGTAGCCAAGCAGATATAGGCAGATTAATACCTGGCACTCCAGGTTTTCAAAACGCTTTTAACAAAGTAATAGCGGATCCAAATATATTAACAGGGTCAAAATTAGTAGATAATTCCAGAATATACCATTCTGATGTTAATTATAACTTTAAAGACCTTATTAAATTTGGAGAAATTCAAGTGGGCGGATCTTATAGAGATTATCAATTGAATTCTCATGGCAGGATTTATACTGACGCTAATAGCCTTATTAAATATAATGAAAAGGGAGCTTATGCGCAGTTACAGAAAAAATTCATGGAAGACCGATTCAAATTTACAGGCTCTATTCGTTATGATGAAGCTACAAACTTTGATGGAAATTATTCACCAAGACTTTCTTTAACCTATGCTGGTGGAAAAGAAAAACAACATAATTTCAGAGCGTCTTATCAAACAGGTTTTAGAAATCCAAGTACACAAGACCAGTACATTGGTTTCAATGTTGGTTATGCGGTGTTAGTTGGTTCTGCGCCAGACAACTTATTGAGATATTCTGAATCAAGACCTGTTTCTGCAGGTTTTGGTCAGGCTTTTGCGGGTGGGTCAACAGCAATTATGAATGGGGAGGATGCCTATTACGACTCATATACATATTCATCAGTTCTTGCGTTTGGTGCGACAAAAAACTCAGCATTGTTGAGAAAAACAAATGTAGGATTGGTAAAACCAGAAGAAGTAAAAGCGTATGAGTTGGGATACCGTTCTCAAATAAATAAGATAAATATTGATCTTAATGGATATTATAATATTTACAATAATTTTATTGGAAACACAACTGCAATTGCAACTTACTACGGTACTGCACAAGATGCTCCTAGTTCTGTTGTAAACCCTGCAGATAAAGGGTTCCAATCGGTATATGCAATTTCAAAAGGAGACTATAGAGTTTATCAATTGTATACCAATACAGCCTTAGAAATTCATTCACTAGGGATGGGTGTTGGTCTTTCCAGAAAAATGTTTGGAAATTATGATTTTGGAATAAGCTACAACTATGCACAATTTGATTTTGACCAAGCAAAAGATCCAGGCTTTGAAGCGGGTTTCAATACACCAAAACATAGAGTAAAAGCTTCGGTTGGAAATGATAGTCTGTTCGAAAATTTCGGATTTAACACTAGTGTTCGTTGGAACAATGAGTATTTGTGGGAATCTACAATGGCTGATGGTATGATAGAAGCAGCTACAGTTGTTGACGCTCAAATTAATTACGGTATTCCAAAAATTAAATCTTTAATAAAATTGGGTGCAACTAATGTTGGAGGCAAGGAATACACCCAAGTATTGGGTGCTGGAGCAATAGGACAGCAATATTATATTTCTTGGACACTGAATCCATAAAAAACAAAAATTCTGTTATTTTACAAAAGACCATCACTTCTAACGTGGTGGTTTTTTGGTTTATAACTATTTTTGTCCTTTTTTTCTTTTCTTTGAGCAAAACAGAAAACAACCTCTTTTTTTTATAAAAAAAGTGTTGATTTTTATATTTTAAAAAATTACCTTTGCGCACTGAAAATGCATCCAGCCGATTAGATTCGTTTAGATGTCTTTCATAAACCTGAATAGCTATTTAATAAATACATAAGCAATGTCAAAAGTAATAGGAAAAGTTGCCCAAATCATCGGACCAGTTGTCGATGTAGTTTTCAACGGAAAAGATGTTGAACTTCCAAAAATTTATGATTCATTAGAAATCACAAAAAAAGACGGAACATTATTAGTTCTTGAAGTACAATCTCACATCGGTGAAAACACTGTACGTACCATATCAATGGACTCAACAGACGGTTTGAGCAGAGGTTATGAAGTGGTTGGAACTGGAAACCCAATCAAAATGCCAATTGGAGCAGATGTTTACGGACGTTTGTTTAACGTAATTGGTGATGCTATTGATGGTTTAGGAAACTTGCCAAAAGATGGTGAAAACGGAATGTCTATTCACAGACAAGCTCCAAGATTCGAAGATTTATCAACTTCATCTGAAGTTTTATTTACAGGTATTAAAGTTATCGATTTGATTGAGCCTTATTCAAAAGGAGGGAAAATTGGATTGTTCGGTGGTGCTGGTGTTGGTAAAACTGTATTGATTCAAGAGTTGATCAACAATATTGCAAAAGGTCACGGTGGACTTTCAGTATTCGCAGGAGTAGGAGAAAGAACACGTGAAGGAAATGACTTGCTTCGTGAGATGCTTGAGTCAGGAATTATAAAATACGGAGATGAATTTATGCACTCTATGGAAAATGGAGGATGGGATTTGTCTAAAGTTGATATGCCAGGAATGAGAGAGTCTAAAGCTACTTTCGTTTTCGGTCAAATGAACGAACCTCCTGGAGCTCGTGCTCGTGTAGCCTTGTCTGGATTGTCTATTGCGGAATATTTCCGTGATGGAGCTGGAACGGATCAAGGAAAAGACGTTCTTTTCTTCGTTGATAATATCTTCCGTTTTACACAAGCAGGTTCTGAGGTTTCGGCACTTTTAGGTCGTATGCCATCTGCAGTAGGTTACCAACCAACATTGGCAACTGAAATGGGAGCGATGCAAGAGCGTATCACATCTACAAACAAAGGATCTATTACATCTGTACAAGCGGTTTACGTTCCTGCGGATGATTTAACGGATCCAGCGCCAGCAACAACGTTTGCTCACCTTGATGCTACTACTGTATTGTCTCGTAAAATTGCTGAGCTAGGTATTTATCCTGCGGTAGATCCATTGGATTCTACTTCAAGAATCTTGACTCCACAAATTATTGGTGAGGAACATTATAACTGTGCACAAAGAGTAAAAGAAATTCTTCAGAAATACAAACAATTGCAAGATATTATTGCAATTCTTGGTATGGAAGAACTTTCTGAAGAAGATAAATTGTCAGTTTCTAGAGCACGTCGTGTTCAACGTTTCTTATCACAACCTTTCCACGTAGCAGAACAGTTTACAGGATTAAAAGGAGTTTTGGTTGATATTAAAGACACCATCAAAGGATTCAATATGATCATTGACGGGGAATTAGATCACTTGCCAGAAGCCGCTTTCAACCTTAAAGGAACTATTGAAGATGCTATCGAAGCTGGAGAAAAAATGTTGGCAGAAGCATAATAAAGTGGGAAGTTAGAAGTGGGAAGTTAGAAGTTGTTTAAACTTTACTTCCACTTCTAACCTCTAACTTCTAACCTCTAACCTTAAATTATGTTATTAGAAATAGTATCACCAGAAGCAAAATTATTTTCAGGAGAAATAACTTCCATTTCACTTCCCGGAGTGGATGGACACTTTCAAATGTTGAATAATCACGCGCCAATAGTTTCATTACTTCAAAAAGGACTTGTAAAAATTACAGCTCCTAGTTTCAAGTTCAGCAGCGAATCAGAAGGGTTATTTACGAAAGTAAACGATCAAAACTATACGATAGCGATCAATTCTGGAACTATCGAAATGAAAGACAACAAAGTAATTGTTTTAGCCGACTAAGACAATTTCACTATAAAAATTATAAGCCAAACAGTAATGTTTGGCTTTTTTGTTTTTTATTAAAATTTTTAAACGAAGGTTGTTGTACTAATATATATAGATAAATATTTTGTCGATACGTTCTTAACTATTGTATATACTGACTTAATGATGTAAAAAATTTAATTGTAATCAAGACGAAGGTAAAATTAAATTATTATGTTTTTGTGAATTTTATATTAATTGAAAGTAAATAATTAATCATAAAATGAATTTTAAGTATTAAAAACTAACAATTTGTTTGTTTAAATTTGTGTGAGTTCTTTTTTAATATTCAATAAATCAACAATAAATGAAAAAGATTACAGTATTATTTTTGTTTTTACTAATCAATTTTGCTTCAGGTCAAATTGTTTATAGTGATAATTTTAACCAAGGAGTCAATAACACTACCTATCCTTCTTCAGCTTATAGTGCTAGTTTAGTAAGTGAAAATTTGAGAATAATAGGTAATGGAACAGCTGGTGCTTATGCCGCCATAAGCTATGGTATTCACGATAACGGGAGTTTGAAGAATATCAATGTATCAGGAAATAATAAATTTTATATTAAAGTTAAGGGGACTGGTGGCGCTAGTTTGCGTGTCGATCTTCAGGATAGTGGGAATTATTTAACGAATAAAAATTCATCATTCATTAGTTTATCTACAACTTATCAAATTTTTGAGATAATTTATACCGGAAAATTTCAGGATGGAGGGTATGGAGGAAGCCCTTGTACGAGTATGACTGCTCCTTGTACTGTAAATAGTAGTTCAATAAAGAATTTAATATTTTTTGTTAATGATGCTGCTGGGAAATATAATGGGACAATTGACATCGATTGGATTTCATTTGGTCAACCCTTAGAGGTTCTTCCAACTCCAATTTTTATACGAGCGAATCAAGTGGGGTATCATAAGAATAGAGACAAAGCAGTTAATTTAGTATCTGATTCCTCTTTTGGACCACAAAATTATAAAGTATTTAATAGTAGTAATGTAGAAATTTTATCAGGTGTAACTGCATCAAGCGCTAATTGGTCAGATGCCAATCTAAATGTTGCGAAAATTGATTTAACGTCTATTAATGCAAATGGCACTTATACTGTAAAAACGGATCAATCTGAGATGTCAATAAGCGTGGCCGACAATCCACTTGAGGCATTATCAAGTGCTTCAATAAAATACTTCTATTTTAATAGGGCTTCAACAGCTATCAACGCAACAAATGGTGGGGTATGGTCAAGAAGCTCTGGCACACCTGATACTTCAGTAAAAGTGCATTCTTCAGCCGCTACGCCAAATCGACCAACTAATACAATTATTTCCTCGCCTAACGGCTGGTATGATGCGGGGGATTTGAATAAATATATTGTAAATAGTGGTATTAGTACCTATACTTTGTTAGCCGCATTCGAGCATTACAAACCTCATTTTGTGAACAAAGATTTGAATATTCCTGAGTCAACAAATGGATTGCCAGATATTTTAGATGAAGCTATATGGAATTTAGACTGGATGCTTACCATGCAAAATAAAGTATCTAATGGTGGCGATGGATCTGTTTATCATAAATTGTCGGGATTAGGATTTGAGGGAATTATAATGCCTGCAAATTATAATTTAGAGCGCTATGTTATTGGAAGATCAACTTCTGCAGCATTAAATTTTGCTGCTGTTATGGCTGTTGCTTCGAGAATTTTCGCAGATTATAACATACAAAAACCAGGGTATAGTACAACCTTGTTAGCTGCAGCGAAAGAAGCATACACTTGGGCAAAAAATAACCCTGCAATGTATTTTACTGCAAATCCAAGTGGTGTATCAACAGGTGCATATGAGGATAATAATGTCAACGACGAATTTCAATGGGCGGCTGTCGAATTATTTATAAGTACAGGAGAAACACTATATAAAGACGATATCAATTATTTCTATCTAACAAATCAAGGAGTTCCAAGTTGGCAAAGTACGAGTACATTAGGGATTTTGTCTATTGCAAATAACCTCACAAACACCAATGTTGCACAATTAAATACAGTTACAGCCGTAAACAAGTTAACTACTATTGCAAATTCATTAAAAAGTAATGTTTCCACTAATTTAGTCGAAACAGCTATGAATAATTATGATTACAATTGGGGTAGTAATGGTACGGCAGCAAATCAAATAGTTGTATTATTGAGCGCTTTTAAAGCCACTAATGACAGTTCTTATTTAACTGCAGCTTATAAAGCTATGGATTATTTACTAGGAAGAAATGCAGTAGGCATTAGTTTTGTAACAGGATTTGGAGAAAGTTCTCCACAAAGACCACATCATCGAATTTCCGAAGCCGATGGAATTTCATTACCCGTGCCCGGAATGTTAGTTGGAGGGCCTCAGAACTCGAGTAATCCAGACGGCTGTTCGTATACAAGCACTTCTAAAGCAGGAAAATATTCAGATACTTGGTGTTCTTATTCGACTAATGAGGTGACTATCAATTGGAATGCTCCTTTAGCGTATGCTACAAATGCATTACAATATTATCAAAATCAACAACTGTTAGCACTACCAGAAAATGAAGTTTCAAGAAGCAAATTAATCCTTTATCCGAATCCAACGAAAGGAATACTTCATTTTGAAAATAATTTTAATGACTATCTTAAAATTGACATCTATAATGAACAAGGTGGTTTAATTCTCCAAAAAAAGATTGAAAAAAAGGATTCAAAAATTGATATAAGTTCTCTTTCAAACGGAATTTATTTTCTAAAAACAAGCCAAGATGGATATGATCACAGTTCGAAAATTATTAAGAATTAATAGTTTAAATTTTGGAATAATCGATTTAAGTTAATGTCAATACATCAAAAGCCAAGCAGTAATGTTTGGCTTTTTTTATAAAGATTAAAGACGATATGCATTATATTTATAATTCCTTTTATTCCTTAACTTTGCCCTTATGAAGTTTCCCAAAAATCTCGCTGCCAAACTCGAAATCCGCAAGCAAAACAACGCTTTGCGAAAATTGGCTGCATCCAATAATTTAATCGATTTTTCGTCCAATGATTATATTGGATTTTCAAAAAACAAAGCCATATTCGAGGAAACCCACCAGTATTTAATTAATGCTAATTGCATACAAAACGGAGCAACAGGTTCCAGATTAATATCAGGAAACCACAATGTTTATCAAGAAGCGGAGACTTATATTGCCAATTTTCATCAAGCGGAAACTGCTTTAATTTTCAATTCGGGTTACGATGCCAATGTGGGTTTTTTTAGTTCCGTTCCCCAAAAAGGTGATTTGATTTTGTATGACGAATTGTGTCACGCCTCTATTCGAGATGGAATCCAATTATCGAATGCCAAGTCGTATAAATTCAAACACAACGATTTTGAAGATTTAGAAAAAAAAATTGTCAATTTCAATGGCAATAGCAATGACAATTTCAATGAAAATGATTCGATAATTTACATTGTAACCGAAACCGTATTTTCTATGGATGGCGATTGTCCAAATATGGAAGAATTGGTAGCCGTTTCTGAAAAATATAATTGCTGTTTAGTGGTTGACGAAGCTCACGCTTTGGGAGTCTTTGGAGAAAACGGTGAAGGATTGGTTCAAATGTTAGGTTTGCAAAGTAAAGTTTTCGCCCGAATAATGACTTTCGGAAAAGGATTGGGATGCCACGGAGCAGCTATCGTAGGAAGTCACGAATTAAAGGAATATCTCGTCAATTTTGCTCGAAGTTTTATTTATACCACAGGACTTTCGCCACATTCGGTTGTCACTATTTTAGTAGCTTATCAACATTTGAAATCGGAAAAACAAACCATCGAAAATTTTCGAAAAAACATAGTTCATTTCAATCAAGAAAAGAATCTCTTGGGATTGAAACCAATGTTTGTTCGATCTAAATCGGCAATTCAATCGGCGATCATTCCCGGAAACCAAAACGTAAAATCCATTGCTGGTCAGCTTCAAGAAAAAGGTTTTGATGTAAAAGCTATTTTGTCGCCAACCGTTCCCGAAGGTCAAGAACGCTTGCGTTTCTGTTTGCATAGTTACAATTCAAGAGAAGAAATCTCAGAAGTCTTAGCTTTGTTGAGTACTTTTGTATTTTAGCCACAGATGGACACGGATTTAACGGATTTTCACAGATTTTAATTTTTAAAAGCGAGTAATGACTGAATTTTTACACAAAGAATTATCGGAAGCGATTTTAAAAGTTTTTTATGAAGTTTACAACGAATTGGGTTATGGATTTCTTGAAAATGTCTATCAAAATGCAATGTATTTTGAATTAAAATCACAAGGTTTTAAAGTAGAAGCCCAAAAACAAATTAAAGTTTATTAAAAAATGAACTTGTCGGTAATTTTATTGCAGATTTACTAATTGACGAAGTAATTATTGTAGAATTAAAGGCTTGCGATAATTTAGTAAAAGCGCATTATGCTCAAACTTTGAATTATTTAAAAGCAACGAATATTGAAATTGGTTTGTTATTAAATTTTGGAGAGAAACCAGAAATTAAAAGACTAATCTTTACAAACAACAGAAAAAATTAAAAATAATCCGCGGTAATCCTTTAAATCCGTGTCATCTGTGGCTAAAAATATGAAACTATTTATAACAGGAATATCTACCGACGTTGGCAAAACCATTGCCTCTTCCATTATTGTCGAAGCACTCCAAGCTGATTATTGGAAACCCATACAAGCGGGCGATTTGGACAATTCAGATAGTCATAAAATCAAAAGCTATATTTCAAATGACAAAACCGTCATTCACGAAAATAGCTATAAACTCAACACGCCAGCCAGTCCGCATTTTGCTGCCGAATTGGATGGAATCACGATTGATTTAAAACAAATCAAAGAACCAATAACAAAGAATCATCTTGTCATTGAAGGCGCAGGAGGTGTTTTTGTTCCAATAAATGACACCGATTGCATTATCGATTTAATTCAAAAAGACTATAAAGTAATCGTTGTTTCCAGACATTATTTGGGAAGCATCAATCATACGTTGCTCACCATTGAAGCATTACAAAACAAGAAAATAAAGATTGCAGGAATTATTTTTAGTGGTGACGAAAACAAATCTTCTGAATCGATAATTCTGGGTAAAACCGGAGTCAAATGCATCGGAAGAATCGAACAAGAACCCTACTTTGACCAAAATGTAATTAAAGAATACGCAGTTTTGTTTCGAGAAAATCTATTAGAACTTCAATGACAATGGCAATGGCAAAAATCAATTTCAATTTCAATGGAGAAATCTGAATTCAAAAATCGTTAATCTTCAATCTAAAATCCTATGAACTTAACTGAAAGAGACCAAAACAACATTTGGCACCCATATACCCAACACAAAACTGCGGCACTTCCTATTGCCATAAAAAGAGGAGAAGGTGCTTTGCTTTGGGACGAAAATAACAAGGAATATATTGATGCCATCGCTTCTTGGTGGGTCAATCCTTATGGGCATTCGAATAAATTTATTGCCGATGCGATTTACAAACAATTGACCACTTTAGAACACGTTCTTTTTGGAGGATTTACGCACGAGCCAGCCATAATTTTGGCCGAAAAACTGATGGAAATTTTGCCAAAAAACCAACAAAAAATATTCTTTTCCGACAATGGTTCTACTGCTGTTGAAGTCGCTATAAAAGTGGCGTTGCAATATTTTTTCAACAAAGGCGAAAAAAAAACTACGATTATCGCTTTCGAAAATGCCTTTCACGGCGATACTTTTGCCGCAATGGCTGCCAGTGGAATTTCTTTTTACACTCAAGCTTTTCAAGGAATGTTTATTGACGTGGTTCGAATTCCTGTACCAATAAAAGGGCAAGAACAAGAAAGTTTTAATGCCTTGGAAAAGGTTATTCAAAATAATAATTGTGCCGGATTTGTCTTTGAGCCATTGGTACAAGGCGCAGCTGGAATGGTAATGTATGAACCAGAAGCATTGGATAAATTAATTCAAATTTGTCAAGAAAACAAAGTGCTGACCATTGCCGATGAAGTGATGACGGGATTCGGAAAAACAGGAAAAACTTTTGCCTGTGATTATCTAACTGAAAAACCGGATATGATGTGCTTGTCCAAAGCATTGACAGGAGGTACTATTCCTATGGCAATTACGACTTTTACACAGGATATTTTTGAAGCTTTTTATGATGAAGACATCAATAAAGCCTTGTTTCACGGACACACTTTTACGGCAAATCCAACGGGTTGTGCAGCGGCGTTGGCGAGTTTGTCTTTGTTGCAAACCCAAGAAATGCAAGACAATTTAGTTAGAGTGAATAAAAGGCATTTAGAATTTAAAAAGCATATCGAATCGCATCCAAAAGTAACTACAACACGAGTTTTAGGAGTTATTTTTGCCTTGGAAATACAAACCGAAAGTGCCGCAAGTTATTATGGAACTTTACGCAATAAACTCTATAATTTCTTCATCGAAAGCGGAATAATTCTGCGACCTGTTGGAAATATTGTTTATATTTTGCCTCCTTATATTATTACAGATGAGCAATTGCAAAAAGTGTATGAAGTGGTCGAAAAAGCTTTAGAAATAGTTTAATACATAGATTTGCTTCGCCTGTTCGCTATCGCTCGAGTGACGGATTAAACGGATTAAAACAGATTGAAAAATAAAAAATCCGTTTTTATCTGTTTAAATCAGTGTCATCTGTGTGCCATTTTTCACGACCTTTGTCCTAAAATAAAAGCCTTGTCTAAAACTATCTCCATAACTTCCATAGCATCCATTTCTCCATTGGGCAATGACCCGAAGACGATTTGGGAAAATTATCAGAATTCCAATCATTGTTTTACCGAACATTTTTTAGACCATAAAAACACCTTGGTTGCCAAACTCGACGATGATTCAAATGAAATAATCGAGGCATTAAAACAATCGGACATTAAATACAAATCCTTGGACAAATCGGTTTTGTATGCGATGGCAGCATCTCGCAAAGCTATCGAAAATGCAGGTTGGACTTCCAATGATGTTTTTGGAATCAACATTGGTTCTTCTCGTGGTGCTACTGATTTATTTGAAAGACATTTTCAGGAATATTTAGAAACTGGAAAAGCCCAGACTTTGGCTTCTCCAACGACAACTTTAGGTAATATTTCCTCTTGGGTGGCTCACGATTTGCAAAGTTCGGGTCCTGAAATTTCGCATTCGATTACCTGTTCGACAGCTTTACACGCTTTGTTGAACGGTGTGGCTTGGCTTCGTGCTGGAATGACGGACAAATTCCTAGTCGGTGGAAGTGAAGCCCCTTTGACGGATTTTACGATTGGACAAATGCGTGCTTTGAAAATTTATTCCAATAGTGATGAAGCGTTTCCTAATCGAGCTTTCGACTTGGAAAAAAAGCAAAACACAATGATTCTTGGCGAAGGTGCAGCGGTTTGTTGTTTGGAAATTGGACAAAAAGAAAACGCTTTGGCTTATGTTGAAGGCATTGGTTACGCCACAGAAATCTTGGAACACAACATCTCCATTTCGGCCGAAGCGACTTGTTTCCAGAAATCGATGAAAATGGCTTTGGAAAACACCCATTTATCCGAAGTTGACGCTATTGTAATGCACGCTCCAGGAACCAAAGCAGGAGATTTAACGGAATACAAAGCCATCCAAAAAGTTTTTGGCACCAATTTGCCAATGCTTACTACCAACAAATGGAAAATTGGACACACTTTTGGCGCTTCGGGAATGTTGAGTATGGAACTTGCGATTTTGATGATGCAACATCAGGAATTTATTGGTGTTCCATTTGCCGAAGTTCAAAAACCAAGAAAACAAATCCGTAAAGTGCTGGTAAATTCGGTAGGTTTTGGCGGAAATGCGGTAAGTATTTTGTTGGGAATTTAACCACGAAGGTCGCAAAGGAGGCGCAAAGGTCACGGTTTTTTAGCCACAGATTTGAACAGATTTAACGGATTCACACTGATTATTTGAAATATTTTTTAACTTAAATGACCTTATGTGTCTTATGTGGTATAAAAAAATCCGTTTTTATCCGCGTTCCATTTACTATTCCACTACGATTGAAAACTGGGACTGATTACTGACCACTACTTTCTAATTCCTTGACTTTATCGTAAACCAAGTTGCTTTCAAATCCTCTCCGAAGCATATAATCACAAAATTTCTTTCGTTTTTTTAAAGTGTTCTTTTCTTGGATGAATTCCCAATGCCTTTCGGCCAATGTGTGAAAGGTTTCTAAATATTCTTCGGTTGTAATTTCTTTAAGCGCAATGTTGATAAGTGTTTGCGATATATTTTTAAACTTTAATTCATTAACAATCCTGATTTTTCCCCAATGCTTGATGCGGTGTTTTCCTCTGGCAAAACTACAAGCAAAACGTTCTTCGTTGAGAAAGTTATCCCCAATGAGATGTACCATTATTTGGTCTCTTTCATCTGAATCCATTTTCATTGTTCGCAATTTTGAAACTACTTCTTCGTGACAACGTTCCTGATAAGCACAGAAATATTCTATTTTTTGTATGGCTTCTTTTATGGAGAAAACGTCTTTCATTATGCTGATAATATTTGTATAGTAGAGTTCGGACAAAGAAATTGAAGTAACAAAATTAGGTTTTTATATTTTGATAAAGAGCGTTTTTAAATTGTCTTTTTTTGTGAATTTGTAATTAGCAAACCACCAATATTAGAGTTTAATTAAAATAAAAAGAGGACGTACAGATTAGCGCAAGATGAATGTGAGTGATATTCATCAAATTTGTGACAAAATGAAATATGAGTTTGGTATGCATTTAATCATCCAACTTTATAATTTGAATTTTGGCACTTTTTTTAGTTATAAATCAAAAAAAATATTAAATAATAATTGATTTAATGTTTTTAAATCTCATTTTTAATAAATTACATAATCATTAAATAGCGTTATAACGAATTAATAGGTACTTAAACGAATATTTTTGGAAATACTCTATTTGTTGTTTAGCTTGGCTTGCATTTTATTTTTTAATGGCTTGGTTATGAAATAATTATATAAAGTTATGATCAAAAAATTACTTCTTACAGTTTTTTTAGTTTTGGTTCAAACTAACTTTTTTGCGGCAATAAATACTTACGTTGGCGTTAATGGTGGTGTTTGGAACCTTTCAACAAATTGGTCCACAGGTGCAATTCCAACTACTTCTGATGATGTGGTGATACCAACAGGAAAAGTGGTGATTCTTGGTGCGAATGTTTCAGCAAATAGTATTAGTATTTCTGGGACAATGAGTATTTCTTTTAAAGCCGATATTACAATAAATTCACAACTAATAGTTGTCACATCTCCCAATGGGCACATTGATTTTGATCATTCTATAATTAGATTACCTTCTACTGTTTCTCTATATCTTCAAAATGGTTCAAACAGTTTAAATGGGAGTTGTAATAATAATGACGAGATTTTTGTTGGTGCCGTGCAATATGCTGTTTGTACTGGTGGCGGAGCAATTTACTTATTTCAAGATATTGAAAATGCAGGAGGCATTAATGTTGTTACTTCCGGAACAATAGGTGTTGCACAAACAATTTGTAGTGGAGCTACTCCTGCAACTTTGACATCGATAACGGGTGCTACAGGTCAAGGAACAATTTCCTATGAATGGCAGACAAACGCATCGGGTAGTTATGTGACTATCTCAGGTGCAATAGGTGCAACTTATTCTCCACCTGCTTTAACCTCTACAACAAGTTATCAACGACGAACAATTTCTGTATTTGGTTTATATACTTTTTATTCGGCATATACCACTCCAGTAACTATTTCTATAAATTCATCGCCAACAATAACTTCCCAGCCCATTACACAGTTAGATTGCGAACGATTATCAGTTAATTTTACTGTTGTTGCATCGGGTTCTGGGTTTAACTATTCTTGGCAATATAGAAAAATTGGGGATGCTACTTACACGACTATAATTTCAAATTCTACCAACGTAGATAATTTTAATGAAAATAAAATTACGATTAGAAATGTGGGAAGCGCTCAATTTCCTAATGGCACATTATTTCAAGTCATTGTCACCAATAGTAGCGGGTGTAGTGTTACATCGTATGCTGCAACACTTCTGGTTAATGAAATAAAGGGTATCTCTCCGTCTGCAACTGCTGTGACCCAATGCTATGGAACCAATTATTCTTACACGGTTTCTACTTCGACACCATCTCCAGGTTATGTGGTTTCGTATCAATGGAAAAGCTCAGTAACTTCTGGTGTTTGGAATAATGTAGTCGATGGAACTCATTTTTCAGGTGCTACATCTGCAACTTTGAATATTATTAATGGTACGCCAACAGAGTCTGCAGAATACAAAGTGCAAGTCATTTTCACTTCTTCCGGGACAAATTGTACAGTGACTACGGCTTTGAACAGACAGATTACTTTTCTCCCAGAAGTAACGCCACCAGTTGCTACAATCACTCAGCCCGATTGTATTACGTCAACAGGAAGTGTGACTTTGAGTGGTTTACCTGCAATTGGAACTTGGACATTAACCAGAAGTGGTAATTCAAGTGCAACAACGACGGGATCAGGAGCGAGTACTATTATTACTGGATTAGCCCCGGGAACATACACTTATACAATCACTTTAGGAACTTGTACTTCATTGGCTTCTGCAAATATTGGAATTCAAGCAGCAACTACTGCAATTTGGAATGGCTCAGCATGGACAAATGGACCACCAACTTTTAACCAAGCATTGCAATTTACAGGAAATTATACTTCTTCAGGAGATTTAACAGCTTGCTCTTGTACAATCACCAGTGGAGCAGTTACTTTTAACCCAACACATACTTTAAAAATCACCAATTGGGTTCATGTCAACGGAGGTTCACTAACCTTCGAAGATTCCTCCAGCTTGGTACAAATTAATAATGTGGTCAATATTGGTAACATAACCTACAAACGCAATTACACAGGTGGAGAAATGGATTATACGTATTGGTCTTCGCCTATATCAGGACAGAATTTGCTTACATTATCTCCTTCAACTAAGTTGGATAAGTTTTTCTCTTTTGATGGAACAGATTGGGTTCAAGAGGTTCCATCATCTACTACAATGACGATTGGGAAAGGGTATATCATTCGAGGAATTCCACCACCACCTGGGCCTCCTGTAGGTTTTGGTACGCTTTTATTTAACGGTGTGCCAAATAATGGACCATACACAATTTCGGGAATAATTCCTGACATTTCATGTCTTTTAGGAAATCCATATCCATCTGCTTTAGATGCCGATGCTTTCTTAGTTGCAAATAAAGAGGTGTTGAATGGAACGCTCTATTTCTGGACTCATAATACACCAATTGCTATCGGTACACCAAATCCAGGAATAGGAGTATGGACATATTCTGGAAATGACTATGCAGCTTACAATGCAACAGGAGGGGTTGGTGCAGCTCCGCCCGATATAGATCCAAATACTGGACTACCTTACCCAGGACAAGCTCCAAGTGTGAGTACAGGAGGAGTTAATAACAACATTCCATCAGGTAAAATCGCATCTGGTCAAGGATTCTTTGGTAGTAGTAAACTGTCGCCAATTGGTTCTACAATTCTTTACAACAACAATATGAGAGTTGGTGTTGGAACAATTACGGGAAATAACACCCAGTTTTTCAAAACTAAAACGCCGAAATCTATAGAAAAACACCGTATTTGGTTAAACTTAACAAACACTCAAGGTGCTTTCAAGCAAACCTTAGTTGGTTATGTTACCGATGCTACTAATGAATATGAAGGACGTTTTGATGGAGAAAGTTATGACGGAAATGATTTTCTTGATTTTTATAGTGTCAACGAAGACAAGAATCTGGCAATTCAAGGACGTGCCTTGCCGTTTGATGTAAACGACGAAATCCCTCTTGGATATCGAGTAGCTCTCGACGGAGCTTTTACTATAAAAATTGGAAAAACTGATGGTTTGCTATACAATCAACCTGTGTTTCTTGAAGATAAATTGAGAAATTCTGTATTTAATTTAAAACAAGGAAACTATACATTCACAACGGCAGCAGGATTCTTTGATGATCGTTTTGTATTGCGCTATACTGACAAAACATTGGGTAAAGAAGAAGTAGTGCTAAACGATGGAATTACCGTATTATATTCGAATAATTATAAAACGCTAATTATTCGAAATAATGTGAAAGATGCAACTGTAAATTCTGTTTCGCTTTTCAATATAGCAGGTCAAAATATAGCCAATTGGGATGTAAAAGGGCGAGAGCAAACTAGCATCCAGATTCCAATAAAAAACTTGCCTTCGGAAATTTATATTGTAAAAGTCAAAACAACAAAAGGGGAAAGTAGCAAAAAAATAATTATCAAATAGGTAAAAGCAATTTCATTTATATTCATGCTCAGAGCAATGATGAAGAACATAAACCCTGTCAGAAATTTATACTCTGACAGGGTTAGTTTTAAGGTGAATTTAGGATAAATAATCAAAGATTATGAGTCTATCCTTTTTCGGGTTTTATATAAAATATTACTACTTAATTTATTATCTCGAATTCAATCTATTTTACTGAAAAACAATCATTTGATTTTCAATAAGAGAAAGCTTAGACTAATAATAAATTTTATTTTTTTTAACAATATTTATCAGATATATTTTATTTTTCATCGATGTAAAAAAGTGATATATCGACTAAATAAGTAGTTGAACGAATAAGTTTTGATGACTATTGAATAGGTAGTAGTTTCGGTCTTTTAGAAGAAGATGTAAGTCCATATAATTCAATATTTTAAAGTGAAATAAAGATAGTCCCCTGTCTAAAAAATAACAAATTACCTACTATGAATAAGTTCTACTTACGTTCGATTCACACTGTTTTATTTTCATTACAACCATCAAAGGCTACTCGTTCGCTATTTGTGGTTTTGTTGGTTTTCAATTTATTTTTTGCAAGTACAGTTTTTGGACAAACAGTTGGCGATTATCGTTCTAATGGAAACGTGACTTTTAATGCTGCTACTAATTGGCAAAATTATAATGGCACTGCTTGGGTAACTACAACAATTGCTCCTAAGGATGCCTCGTATACAGTTTCGAACACAATTAATGTACGATCAGGCGATACCTCTACGGTTTCAATATCGGTGACGATTGCAGCCAAACTTTCGGTTGAAGGAACATTTACATTAAATAGCAGTGCTAATTTAAGTATAGGATCTATTGTGGTTAATTATAATGGAGCTGGAAATGCTGTCGTTGTCAATGCCGGCAGTGCGCTTACTGTAAATGGTGATTTTACGGTGACAAAAGGAGATATGAATGTTGCTGGTACGGTTTATATTGATGGTAATTTTGAGTCGACTACAGGTAATGTTGATGTCACAGGAGGAGGGTCAATGGCTTCTTCTGGTTTTATGAAATCGCAGGGTTCTGGAACAATTTTTGGCAGTACAGGCGATTGTGGTACAGGTCCTTGTTCCGGAACATCACTAAATTGTCCAAGTTCAATTTCGCCTGCATCTCAGGTGATTTGTCAATCTAGCCAATCGGCGCCAATTACATTTACAAGTTCAGGAGCAACTGTAGTAAGATGGCAAAGTACTACAGATTTTTTAACTTTTACAGATATTACCAATACAACTACTACTTTGCCAGCGCAAACTTTAACACAAACTACTAGGTTTAGGGCAGTTTATACATCCTCAGGTTGTAGCGGGAGTATTAATTCTCCTTATGCGACAGTAACCGTTACTCCTGCAACGGTTGGAGGAACTGTTTCGGGAGGAACGACAATTTGTTCAGGTTCAACTAGTGGATTATTAACGTTAAACGGAAACACTGGAAATGTAGTTCGTTGGGAAAGTTCGGTAAGTCCTTTTTCGAGCTGGAATCCAATTACAAACACTTCTAATACATATACCTCCGGGGTATTAACACAAACAACACAATTTAGGGCAGTAGTTCAAAGAGGGACGTGTACCTCTGCTACTTCAGCGACTACAACTGTAACGATTGATAACACAAACACTTGGACAGGCAACACCACCAGCTGGTTTACACCGTCAAACTGGTCTTGCGGTAGTTTACCAACCGCTACCACAGATGTAGTAATCCCAACTAATGTCACTAGAAAACCAATTATTGATGATAGTAGTAAAATAGCATTAGCCAATACTCTCACAGTATCATCAGGGTCAAGTCTAATAGTGAATAGTAGTAACACCATAAAAGTTACGGACAAAGTAACAAACAACAGTGGAACAATAACTTTCGAAGATTCTGCTAGTTTAGTGCAAATTAATAACGCTTCTGTAAATTCAGGAAATATTACGTATAAACGATATGTTTCCATTCGAAACACTGATTATACCTATTGGTCCTCCCCTGTGGCATTATATACTTTGGGTGGGGTTTCTCAAAACAAAACACTTTCGGATAAGTATTATTCGTATAATTCAACTATAGATAATTGGGAACAAGAATCACCAGCAACAATAATGACCGCTGGTTTAGGTTATATCGTTCGAGGGCCTGAACCAACATCTATACAGCCAGTCCCACCACCACCACCTGGTCTTTATGAAGCTCCTTTTGTGGGTGTGCCAAACAACGGAAATAAAAGTGTTTCAAGTATTATCGCAAACAGATCATATTTATTAGGGAATCCATATCCATCAGCTATTAGTGCAGATAAGTTTCTGATAGCCAATGCAGGTGTTTTGAATGGCACTTTGTATTTCTGGACTCATAAAACACAAATTGGAGTTGGAGGATCTAATCCAGGCACGGGAACTTATGCCTACTCTGGAGATGACTATGCTGTTTATAATGCAACTGGTGGAGTTGGTGCTGCTCCATCGGACATTGACCCCCAAACAAACCTCCCTTATCGAGGTCCTTCTCCTAGTGGTAGTGACAAACCAAATGGGTTTATATCTGTTGGGCAAGGTTTTTTTGCTTCCACTCAAGTGTCACCATCTGGCAGTTCAATTGTTTTTGATAATAGTATGCGTGAAGTTGGCGGTACAACTTTACCAGACGGAACAAAAATTAACGAACAATTTTTCAAAACTAAAAATCCTAATACAAAAACAGCATCAACTATAGAAAAACACCGTATTTGGTTAAATTTATCTAATACACAAGGCGCTTTCAAGCAAACCTTAATTGGTTATGTTTCTAATGCTATCAATGACTACGACAGCCGTTTTGATGGAGAAAGTTTTGACGGGAATGAATTTGTCGATTTTTATAGCATCAACCAAGATAAGAATTTAGTAATTCAAGGTCGTGCTTTGCCATTTGACGAAAATGATGAAGTACCGTTAGGATTTAGATCTACTATAGATGGTACTTTTACCATAAACATTGACCAAGTAGATGGTTCGCTAATGAATCAAGCGGTTTTTATCGAAGATAAGTTGACAAACACAGTATTTGATTTAAAAAGCGGTAATTATACTTTTAATACATTTGCAGGAACTTTTAATGACCGTTTTGTATTGCGTTATACCGATAAAACATTAAGTATAGGTGAACTAGATGGCAACGACGGAATTATCGCCTTATACTCTAATAATTATAAAACATTAATTATACGAAATAATGTGACGGATGCCACTGTAAATGCTGTGGAACTATTCAATTTGCTGGGTCAAAATATAGCCAATTGGGATGTAAAAGAAAATGAGCAAACCAATATCCAGATTCCAATAAAAAATGTGTCTTCTGAAATTTATATTGTAAAAGTTAAAACGACGAAAGGCGAATTCAGTAAAAAAATCATCATTAAATAAAAAGCATAACTCTTCGATGAGTTTCGAAGGGTTATGTTTGACCGAATTAGGTTGAGAATAAATACAGATACTAACTTTGTCATTTTGACGAAAGAAAGACTCGAGTCTCACTATTTATAGGGCTTATTTTGGGGATAGAATTCTAGTACTTTAGCATTGAAAAACCAGATCATTTGCTTAAATCGATATTGAGTTGCCTAATTCATTTTTCAGGAATTTCTAAAGAAACTTAAGGTTGTTTTTATCTCAAAAAGAGTTACTCATTTTTGTCCTAAAGGGAATCGATTTATTGTTACTCAAAAGCAGTAATTAACTAGTACTGTTCAATTATAACCAACAGAATAGCATTATTGTTAGATCCTACAAGGATAAAAGCAAATTCATTTGTTTATTTTTAACAGTATTTATCGTCTATAATCTGTAACAAACCGACAAATTGCAGTTGTATTCCCACTTAATCAGTGTTTTAACGATTTTTTTTTGATATTTAATTGATTATTATTGTTATTTTAGCACTTTGATGTTAATATAATCCCCCTATTATTTTAATCAAAATACGATAATCCCCTTTATCAAAAAATAAATTACCTACTATGAATAAGTCCGAATTAAGTTCGATTTTAAATACCGTATTGTCATTAAAACCATCAAAAGCCATTCGTTTACTGTTGATGGTTTTGTTTTTTTCTATAACGCCTTTGTTTTCTTTTGGGCAATCTCAAACTTTTAATTCATCTGGAACTTTTACTGTTCCGGCTGGTGTTACAAGTATAACTGTACAAGCTTGGGGTGCAGGAGGTGCAGGAGGAGGTTCTACAAATGCTGGATCTTCTAACGGTCGAGGTGGTGCAGGTGGAGGAGGAGGTGCTTATGCAACTGCTACAATTACAGTTACATCTGGGACAAGTCTCCCAATTGTTGTAGGTGCTGGAGGTACAGGAGTTTCTGGTGCCATTGGAAATGCTGGAGGGGACTCAACAATTACAGGATTTACAACTTCAATATATGCTGACGGGGGAAGTGGGGGATCAGGAAATACATCAGGTGGGTCTCCAAGTGGAGGAGCTGGCGGAACGGTTGCGACATCTGTCGGAACAACAATGACAGCGGGTTCTTTGGGTGTAAATGGGGCAACTGCAACTAATCCAACTGTAGCTTCCTCAGGAGCTGGTGGTGCAGGAGCTAATTCTGGCGGAGCTGGAGGAGCAGGAATTGGAACAAGTGGAACTACAAGTGTTGGTAATTCTGGAGCTCAACCTGGAGGCGGAGGCGGAGGTTCAAGGACTTCACAAGATGCTGGAAATCAGTCTGGAGGTGTTGGAGGTGCAGGAAGAATAATAATTACTTGGACTTGTCCAGCAAATGCTGGTACATTAACAGGAAATCAATATATATGTACTTATGGTACAATGGAAACAACATTGTCATCAACAGTTTTAGGTGGGACTTGGTCAAGTGGTTCACCATTAGTAGCTACAGTAAATTCTGCGACAGGGGTAGTAACATCCGTAGCTGCAGGAACGGCTATAATTACTTATACGATTGCATCATCCGGATGTACTACTAGAACTGTTACTAGAACTGTATATGTTACAAATGCGCCAAGTGGCGCACCAAATTTTTCAGGCACTCCTTCTACATCCCAATGTCAAGGTAGTATGGCAACTTATACTATAAATCCCGTAATTGGAGCTTCTAGTTATATATGGTCAACATCTTATACAGGGTGGACAATAGCTCCTTCTGCAGACGGTCTTTCTGCAACTATAACGTTTGGTCCAACTGCTGTTTCTGGAAATTTTGCAGTTAAAGCTACAAATGGATGTGACCCAACGGGAGCAGGAGCAACGCCTCTTACATCGTCTTGGGTAACGATTAGTAATACAGCAGCACCTACATCTGTAACTCCAAGCATGAGCACTTCCATTTGTAATAGCGCAAGTTTAAATCTAAATGCAACTTCTGATGGAAACACTATAAATTGGTATACTACTGCAACAGGAGGGATACTTTTAGGAAATTCTGCAAGTGGTACTAATTTTTCAGTTTCGCCATCAAGTAACACAACATATTATGCAGAAACGAAAACAGCTAGTGGTTGTATAAGTGCAACTAGAACGGCTACGGCATTGATTACAGTAAACACATCACCTTCTGCCCCAACAATAGGAACTACTACTCAGCCTACGTGTTCTACAGCTACTGGCAGTGTCGTTTTAGGCAGTTTGCCTTCTGGCTCTTGGGTGTTAACTAGAAGTCCTGGAAGTATTACAACTACAGGAACAGGAACAAGTACCACAATTTCTGGACTAGCTGCAGGAACAACATATACCTATTCAGTAAATAATTTTATTAATGGTTTAAAAGGGGAATATTTTAATAATACTATGACGCTTTCGGGATCACCTACATTAACCCGCACCGATGCCACGGTTAATTTTGATTGGGCAAACGGAAGCCCTGATCCTTCGATTGGTAACGATAATTTTTCAGTACGATGGTCGGGACTAATACAACCGCTTTACAGTCAAACCTATACTTTCTCAACCAGCAGTGATGATGGTATCAGGTTGTGGGTAAATGGGGTTCAAATCATTAACAATTGGACAAATCATGCAGCAGCTACTGACACAGGCACTATAGCACTTACTGCCGGCGTGAAATATGATATTGTTTTAGAATATTATGAAAACTCTGGTTCGGCAGTATCTCAATTATCGTGGAGTAGTCCGAGTCAGGTTTCACAAATTATCCCATCAACACAGTTATTCTCCGTTTCCAGTTGTGGTTCACCTGCTTCTGCAAATGTTGTTATTAATACACAGCCAACTACACCTTCTGCCCCAACAATAGGAACTACTACTCAGCCTACGTGTTCTACAGCTACTGGTAGTGTAGATTTAAATGGTTTGCCAGCTGGGAATTGGATGTTGACCAGAAGTCCTGGAAGCTTTACAACATTAGGGTCTGGAGCAAGTACAACAATTGCTGGACTTGCTGCAGGAACAACATACATCTATTCGGTAAATAATTTAAATAATGGTTTAAAAGGAGAATATTTTAATAATATGGATCTTTCAGGTTCTCCTGTTTTAACCCGCACCGATGCTACGGTTAATTTTGATTGGGCAAACGGAAGCCCTGATCCTTCGATTGGTAACGATAATTTTTCAGTACGATGGTCGGGATTTGTTCAGCCGCTTTATAGTGAAACTTATACTTTTACAACCAGAAGCGATGATGGCATTAGGCTATGGATAAATGGAACACAACTTATTAATAATTGGAATGATCATTCAGCGGTTAATAATACAGGTACCATTTCACTTACGGCAGGTGTTAAATATGACATCGTTTTAGAATATTATGAAAATGTGGGAGACGCGGTATCTCAATTATCGTGGAGTAGTCCGAGTCAGGTTTCACAAATTATTCCATCAACACAGTTATTCTCCGTTTCCACTTGTGGTTCACCTGCTTCTGCAAATGTTGTTATTAATACACAGCCAGCTACACCTTCTGTTCCAACAGTTGGAACAACTACCCAACCGAATTGTTCTATAATAACTGGAAGCGTAGTTTTAAGTGGTTTGCCAACATCGGGGACTATAAATCAAACGGGAACAACGACTAATAGTTATTCAATTACAGGAACAACAATGACCATTTCAGGATTAGCAGTGGGTAGTTATAACTTTACAGCATCGAATGGTAGCTGTGCCTCATCGGCTACTGCAAATGTAGTTATTAATGCAGCGGTTACGAACACTTGGACAACCGTATGGTCTAATGGAACGCCAAACAGTAGTCATGCACTAGTTTTTAATGGAAATTATCCCCTATCTCACGATACAAATGTAGATGTTACGGGTTGTTCGTGTACTGTCAATACAGGAAGAAATGTTATCATAAAAACAGGGTATAACTTGATAATTACTAATGAAGTTGCCGTTTCTGGAACTGGAACATTAACTTTCGAAAACACTTCTAGTTTGGTACAAACCAATAATGCCTCTATAAATTCAGGAAATATAATTTATCAGAGAACTAGCACATCTGCTCTAACTTCTGATTATACTTATTGGTCTTCACCAGTAGTAAATCATAATTTGAGTATATCTCCGTCATATGCATCAGGGATGTTTTATTCTTATAATGATTTTAGTGTCCCAGAAGATTGGAAAAAAGAATCGGCATCGACAGCAATGTTTGTTGGAAAAGGTTACATCATTCGAGGACCTCAAACATCATCATCACCACCGCCACCGCCAGGATTGTATTATGCTACTTTTACTGGAGTTCCAAATAATGGAATTAAAACAATTGCAATTGGACCTACTACAACTTCAAACCTTTTAGGCAATCCTTATCCATCAGCAATAGATGCCGATACGTTTTTATCAACCAACAGCGCACTTATAGAGGGGACAATTTATTTCTGGACACACAACACGGCTATTCAACTGGCTTCAAATATTAATAACGGGACTGCAGGATCCGGAGTTCATGCATATACATCGGATGATTACGCATCCTATAACGGAACAGGAGGAGTAGCTGTAAGTGAAGGGATTATTCCAACAGGCAAAATAGCAGCTGGACAAGCTTTTTTCACAACTAGCAAAGCTACTGGTGGGTCAGTCACTTTTAATAATATAATGCGTCTTGCAGGAACAACTATTGTTGACAAAACAGGGATTAATCAACAGTTTTTCAAAACTAAAAACACTACAAAAACAACCAACGCATTCGAAAAAAACAGACTTTGGTTAAACCTAACAAATAAACAAGGAGCTTTCAAGCAAACTTTAGTAGGTTATCTTACGGATGCTACCAATGATTATGATAGTAGTTTTGATGGTGAAAGTTTTGACGGGAATGAATTTGTTGATTTTTATAGCATCAGCCTAGATAAGAATTTAGTAATTCAGGGTCGTGCTTTGCCATTTGACGAAAATGATGAAGTGCCTTTAGGATTTAGATCTACTATAGATGGTTCTTTTACCATAAACATTGGCCAAGTAGATGGTTTATTGGCAAATCAACCGGTGTTTGTTGAAGATAAATTGACCAATACCGTATATGATTTAAAAGGGGGAGATTATACTTTTAATACCCTTGCAGGAACTTTTAATGACCGTTTTGTATTGCGTTATGCCAATAAAACATTGAGTGCAAATGATTTAGTAAGCCAATCAAATCAGGTGTTGATTTTTATTAAAAACAAAAAAATAAAAATAAATTCATTATCAGAAACGATAGACAAAGTAATATTCTATGATGTACTCGGAAGACAAATCTACCAAAACGGCAGTATCAATAGTAACGAGTTTTTAATAACCAATTTGGTTTCGAGTGACCAAACGTTAATTGTTAAAACAACTTTACAAAACGGCAAAACAGTTGTGAATAAAATTATATACTAAAACATCAGGTTAAAACTAAAGAAATCCCGCTAGTAACATACTCATTGTTACTAGCGGGATTCATTATTTAGAAATTTAAAAAGGGTACAACTTTCTAATTTACTTTTTGATTAAAAAAAAACTGATTTATTGGTTTTAACTGCGTTCCAATTAAAATAACCAACACTTTTTATTTCCTCTTTACGGTCGCTTCTAAATTTCTTTCGATTGTATGTCCAGGACGAGACCATTTTGGTTTTTCGCCAAGTGGAGCAAATTTAGAATCTATAGCTTCAACCGTTTCCCGTTGGTATACTTTAGCAAAAGGCTGTTGGTTTTTTAATCCTAATATTTCGAACATTTTCACATCCTCATTTACATCATTATTAGGAGTTGTCAGCAATTTATCTCCCGAAAAAATAGAATTGGCACCAGCCAAAAAGCACATCGCTTGTCCTTCGCGACTCATATTTATTCTTCCTGCTGAAAGACGCACTTGGGTTTCAGGCATAACAATTCTTGTGGTGGCAACCATTCGAATCATTTCCCAAATTTCAACTGGTTTTTCTTCTTCAAGAGGTGTTCCTTCAACAGGAACAAGAGCATTAATTGGTACAGATTCTGGTTGTGGGTTTAATGTAGAAAGTGCAACTAGCATTCCTGCGCGATCTTCAATACTTTCTCCCATTCCTATTATTCCTCCACTACAAACTGTAATATTTGTTTTGCGGACATTCTCAATTGTTTGTAAACGGTCTTCAAAACCGCGAGTCGAAATCACTTCTTTATAATATTCTTCGGAAGTGTCGATGTTGTGGTTGTAGGCATACAAACCAGCTTCGGCCAGTCGTTGTGCTTGATTTTCGGTAATCATACCAAGGGTGCAACACACTTCCATATCCATTTTGTTAATGGTACGAACCATTTCTAAAACTTGGTCAAATTCACTACCATCTTTTACATTTCTCCAAGCTGCTCCCATACAAACACGAGATGATCCACTTTGTTTTGCTTTTTCTGCCTGCTCTTTGACTTCGCTAACAGACATTAAATCATTAGTTGTGATTGAAGTATGGTATCTTTTTGCTTGAGGACAATAGCCACAATCTTCTGAACAACCACCGGTTTTAATAGACAATAAAGTGGATATTTGAACCACATTTGGATCGTGATGTTCTCTGTGAATAGTAGCTGCTTCATAAAGTAAATCCATCAAAGGTTTAGTATATATTGCGATAATTTCTTCTTTTGTCCAGTCGTGTCTTGTAGTACTCATCTATTTTTTATTTGAAGTTTCAAAAGTAGTTAAATTGTTCCAATCGACAAAGATGTGTTGCTGAAAAACAGACTCAAAACTAAATTTTAAGAATCCACTACTAATCTGTAGTAAAGCGATTGTTCCATTTCAACATGGTAAATAGAGTTACAATTACTGAAGAGGCAACTCCTTCAAAAAACAAGCAGATGGAATAGGTTACTACGGATGGGTTACCGCCAAACAAGAAATTTTCGGATAATGATTGTACATAGCTATCTCCGCCTTGCATATAGCTGTAAATAATTAATCCGACAACACTTAACGATACACCAACAAGCGAGGTGATCATAGCTGAAATTGCATTAGAAATGAAAGTTTTTTTTCCTTCAGCAATATTCATTTGAATTGTTTTGTTTACGCCATAATAGACGAATATAATATTCAAGAGACGTAAGTAAAGTACATCTGCAAATCCCAAAGCATTCATTAATAAAAAATAAACGCCAATCCCAACGAAGATTGTGGCACCATTGAAAACTTCTTTTGATACTTTCATGTTATTGTTTATTAAAAGGTTAAAAAAAATTGTTTGATAAAGAACTGAATGTCTATCAAATATATGTAAAAAAATAATATTTTTTTACGAAATAGTCTAAATTTTAACTAATTATTGTTGTTTGCTTATGTAGTTCAAAGCGGCTTCCTTGTCTTTTTGTAATTGCTCTTTTAAGAAGATAACCGAATCGAATTTTTGCTCTGAACGGAGATATTTAAGCATTGAAACTCGTATTTCTTGGTTGTATAAATCGGCATCAAAGTCAAAATAATGCACTTCGACAGATAGTTTTTCTCCAGCCACGGTTGGATTAAATCCGATATTCATCATTCCGAAAACAGTCTTTTGGTCGATAATACTTTTTACAACATAAACTCCGTTTCGTGGAATAAGTTTATCGTTTTCTTCAATCAAAAGGTTTGCAGTAGAAAAACCAATAGTTCTTCCTAATTGTTTTCCTTTAGAAACTATTCCTGTTAGAAAGTATTCATAACCTAAATAGTCATTGGCCAAAACCATATTTCCTTCGGTTAAGGCATTTCTGATTTTGGTCGAACTTATCGAAACATCCTTTATTTCTTGAACTGAGATTTGTTCTACCTCAAAATGATATTGTTTCCCAAAAGCGATTAAGTCGTCAATATTTGCGGTTCTGTTTCTGCCAAAACGGTGATCGTGACCAATAATTATTTTTTGAATGTGGAATCGATCGACAAGTACTTTTTTGACAAATTCTTCGGCAGATAATTTTGAAAATTCTTCGTCAAATGGATGAATAACAAGGTTTTGAACGCCTATTTTTTCTAATAAATCTATTTTTTCGCCAATCGTGTTCAGTAATTTTACTTCTGATTGTCCTTTTAAAACCATTCTTGGATGCGGAAAAAAAGTAAGCACTAAACTTTCTGTTGTATCAGTTTCGGTGTTTTGAGTTACTTTTTCTAAGATTTTTCGGTGGCCAATATGAACCCCGTCAAAAGTACCTAGAGTGAGTATGGTTTTTTTTGAGCAAATGAAATCATTTATAGAATTGAAAATTTTCAAAGCAATTGTTTTTAGAATGCTGCAAATTTAGGCTATTAAAACAGATAAAAAAAAGAGGATTGAAATAAATCAACCCTCTCAAAAGTGTTATGATGCGAAACTATTCTTTAATGAATTGCAGTGTTTTTGATTGGTCTTCTTTGGTTACGGTAATAAAATAAACACCATTACTTAACGAAGAAGTATTTACTGTTAAATCGGCTTCTTTCGAAACTGTTTTTTGACTAATAATTTGACCCAAGCTATTAGAAACGGTCAAACTGTTTGGCAAACCTAAAGTGCTAGAAACATAAACATTCAAAGTGCCTTTTGTGGGATTTGGATAAAGATAAATGTCATTTAATGCTTCAAATGTAGTAGTTCCTAAAGCATTGGTTGAAAAATATTTATTTTCTATCATACCATAAGAGGCTCCAGAAGCAATGGTGGTAGAACCGTCTGTAGATTTAATGTTGTAATATCCATCTCCACCGGAACAGCAGATTCCATCACTTTGAGTGTCGTTGATAGTAAAAGTGTAGCATTTATTGCTTTCTAAAGTCCAATTTTCAGTTATGAGTACTGGCAAAGGTAAAATTTCACTATGTTTACCGGGATAAGGGCCACCGCTATATTTAACGACACCAGCACCGTCTTTTATTTCCCAAGTAATTTCATCTCCCCAAAAATCTTGTTGTAAATTAAAAACAAAGTTTGTATAATTGTAGTTAACAGTTGCTAGATCAAAATAATTCCTTGAGGCAGTATTGTTGCTCACTCTTTGATCTGTACCTCCATTGGCTGTTACGATACTAACATTTAAAGTACCATTAAAATTAGTGTTCAATAGCGTTATATCAGCTGATTGGTTTTGTGTTAGTGAACCGTTCCAAGTTTGGGTTTGGTTTGCGCCTCCATTTATAGTATAATTTAAAGTTACAGAAGTTAAAGTTGTCGTTCCTCTATTGTTAATGGATACTTGTTTGTTTGTTAGAGCAGGAGGTGTAGTATTACAGCCATAATCAATGGTATTGTTAAAAGTTGTTATTTTTACCTCTGCATCATTTGCTACCAATGGTATTGCTGTAGCTTTATTAGAGGTTTTTAAAGAGCTTCTTCTAGCAGCGTTATTCATAATTACCGTGATCCTGTCTTTTTGATTTTGGGTAAATATGTTCATACATGCGTCGTTAGTATAATCCATATAATTCTCGGTCATATCATTTCCAGGGTCAGTAGGACAAGAGTCATAAGTAATAAGACATTCATAGTTTTCCCATCCTGCTTTTGGAGTGTCATCACAATAATCAGATGCATTGCAGTCTTTGGTGTTACTATCGCGACTGCCTCCGTCTCCCCAAATATGTTTTAGTCCTAACCAGTGACCTACTTCGTGTGTCATTGTCCTCCCCTTGTCGTAAGGTGGTGCCAATAAAAAAGAACCACCAAAGGCGCTACTGCCAAAAACATCGTAACTAGAAACCACCCCATCAGTATTTGCGGGACCTCCATTAGGGTTAAGACCTTGTAAATAATTTGGATTATTTTGGGCAAAATTATTGTCAGGAAATTGGGCATAACCTAAAAGAGTGTTGTCCGTAAATTTGAGACTCCACATATTCAAATACAATGCAGGATCCCAACTGGTGTTTGGTTTCAAAATTGTTTCAATTTCAGATTCAGACCAAGAAGGTTGAGTGAAATTTACTCTGTCAATACCATTTGTTGGGTTTCCGTTGGGGTCTTGTTTTGCAAGAACAAACTCAATTTCAACATCAGCGCCAACTGGGTTTGTGTTATAACCGGGTGTGCCTAATATTTTTCTAAAATCTTGATTAAGTACTGTAATTTGTGATTGTATTTGAGCATCAGTAGTGTTTGGGGCGGTTCCAATGGCTTGGCCACTGTGAACAACGTGAACAACAACGGGAATTGTTATTACTGTTGCTGCTGTTCTTGAATTGGCTTTTGCAACTTTGTATTTTGCAACTAATGGTGTGAGCCAGGCTTCAAATTGAGTATTTGACATTCTCTTTGGATTATTTTCTTGAAGAAATTTCTCATACTCTGTTGTAGCACATCGAATTATCCCTTTGTTTGGATTTATAGTTCCTGCCTTAACAGGTTTGCCAAATAGCGTTTTGTTTGTTTGATTTTTGTCTTGGCCATAAGTGTTGCCAAGTAAAAACAAGCAAAAAAACATAAGAATTAGTTTGGTAGAAAGGGGGGTAATTTTTTTCATTTTGTAAAAAAATTTTGTCAAAGTTAAGGATTTTAACAATGCATAAGTGATTTGATAAAAATTTAGCAAATAGTTTGTGAGATAGAGTGTCAAATCGATATTTTTTAAACAGAATCGATGATTTATTTGCCATTAAAAGCAGACATTGTGTTTTCTATTCCAGCGGTTCCAAAGGATTTTATAATTTCAGAAGCTAATTCTAATCGTTCAGGAAGTGCCGTTTTTTCGGTTTCGTCCCATTCTCCTAAAACATAATCTACTTGCTTGCCTTTCTTGAATTCGTCGCTGATGCCAAAACGAAAACGAATATAATCGGTGGTGTTTAGAATGGCGTGAATGCTTTTGAGTCCGTTGTGTCCACCATCGCTGCCTTTTTTCCTGATGCGAATAGTTCCAAAAGACAAGTTCAAATCATCAGTAATCACCATAATATTGTCGAGTGGAATTTTTTCTTTTTCCATCCAATACTGTACTGCTTTGCCGCTCAAGTTCATATAGGTATTGGGCTTTAAAAGTAGAAAAGTCCTTCCTTTAAACTTATATTCGGCAAGCGCACCGAGTTTGACGGTTTCGAAGTTGATTCCTTCTTTTCTGGCTAGAAAATCGATGATTTTAAAACCAATATTGTGTCGGGTATTGACATATTCGGCACCAATGTTGCCGAGTCCGACAATTAAAAATTTATTACTCACTGTTTTTAGATTGTTTTTTTGATGTTCGTGAACCACTGATTTTATTGAATCTATTATGTCCTCTGTTTTTGTTTTTTGAAAATAGTGCGTTTATCCATTTTATCATTAGGCAAAAGTAGTGTAATTACTTAATTGTTTCTCCGTTGACTGTTGTGAACATTCTTTTTTCTTTCAAACCATCAAGAAATTACTTTGATTAAGATTTTTAGAAGTTCTTTGTGAAACTTAATTTTTTAATGGTTTAAGGTTTTCTAGATTTAAATTTTGAAAAAGAATGGCTGTCTTTGAGCCCTGATAACTTTTGGTTTATAACTGACATAATTATTGGCTTTACTTTTAAAATGGGCATAATTACGAAATAATTATAGCTATTGCTATTTTTTTTAGTGCATCAATAAAAAGGTGCTCGTCACAATAGTAGAGACACCTATTAACGTGTGCTTTACTGCCTATCGTATTGATAAAGGCATTGTAAACTTCCATATTTTATGAGCTCGACATATATTTATCAGAAAAAAAAGATTAATCTTGGATTCTGAGTTGTCAGCAATAGTGAAATTCCCCACACCCTTAATAGAAAAAATCAAATCACGGTCACGCAGGATTTTGTTTGGCTTTCTATAGTGTCGCGAGACAATGAACAGGAGTTGCTAAGTTCATTAATGGAAGGGGAAAATGGGTAACTGCCATCGCTTGTATTACCATTAAAAAATAAAAAAAATAGCCATAATCCCGATGCAATGGGAATCAAAGGCAGAAAAAAAATGAGGAGTATAAAAGATTCAAAGTAGCAACTCTGGTTAATTTATAGCTTTATGAGTAAATTTTTATTAGAGGTTCACGACTTTGTGTCTTTAACAGGCATCAATTCGCTGTTTGTAAATAATATTAGTGTTATCAAAAAGCAGTTTTAACATAAAAACCCGAAACAATTGTTTCGGGTTTTACCTCACTAATTAAGTGAGATTAACTAAATCAACTAAACTTAACAATTTTTTTATAGTAACCGATTAAACCACCGTGTTTCTCAAAACACCAATTCCTTCAACCTCGAGTTCTACAATGTCACCGGGTTGCAATGGTCTATGAACGGAAAAATTATTTTCGATTAAACTTCCCCAACCAACAGTTCCCGAACCTAAAATATCTCCCGGCATCAGTGTTACATTGTTCTCAGAAGCGCGTTCCATCATTTGTGGAAAAGTCCAATAAACGGTTTTATAGTTGCCTTCACAGATGGTTTCTCCATTGATTTTTGAAGTCATTTTTAAATCAAAACGATCGCTTGTACTTTTGGGCATAGCCAAATGTTCTGGATGTAATTCTCTCGAAATGCTGTAACGGTATTTTTCAAATTCATCTTTGGTAACGATGCAAGGCCCAATGGCATTGGCAAAATCTTTTCCTTTGTGAGGGCCAAGAGGAACGGTCATTTCGTGTTTTTGGATGGCACGAGCAGTCCAATCATTAAAAACCGTATAACCAAAAATATAATCATTGGCATTTTCGGCTTTAATGTCTTTTCCTTTCTTGCCAATTATAACTGCCATTTCTAGCTCAATGTCTAATTTTTCCTCGCCAGCTGGACGCTGAATATTATCTTCGGGACCATAAATGGCCTGATGATTCGTAAAATAAAAAATGGGAATTTCGTACCAAGCGGCTCCAACCGTATGACCGAATGATTTCGAGGCATTTAGCATATGTTGTTCGAAACCAATATAATCGCGAAAGCTTCTTGGATTGGGTAGTGGTGCTAATAATTTGACCTCATCTAAAGTATAATGAGGTTGTACTTCACCAAGTTCTTTTATGATTTCAAAATAAGCTTCGTGATTGTCTATAAAGCTCAGCATATCCGTGGGCAGTCTAGAATCGGTTAGCTGCATATCTACAACAGCACCATCTTGTAGCCAACCTGTGCGGCTTTCGCCTGCTTTATTTTCGAATGTTATTAATTTCATTTCAATTTTTTTAAATAGGTTGGGTGAGTGCCATACAAGTTTTTCCCATTGTAGCTCCAATATTGGCTTCTTCGGGTAATGTTTTACCTTCGAATAACATAAGTTCCCATTCGCCCAATTTTTCGGAGGCTTCAACCACCATTTTACATCTTTCGAGTCTGCGATTCATAAAACGAGAGAATATGGCTTCGGCACCGTCTTGTTTTGTAATTTCTTCGGCAAGAACTACTGCATCTTCAATGGCCAAAGCCGCTCCTGAACCCAATTGCGGAATAGTGGCGTGAGCGCCATCGCCAATGATTAAAACATTGCCTTTGTACCAAGGTTCTGGCAAATGCAAGGTTTCCAAAGGTCTGTAATTAACCAGTTTTGGATTCGTGATTTGATCAATTAAATCTTGTACCATTGGAACAGGATATTCTTCTAAATACGATTTTAGTTTCGGAATCATTTCTTCTTCCTTGATTAATGGATTGTCAGCGCCTTCTGCCGAAACAACGAATATATATATGGTGTCTTCTGTCATTGGAATCAATCCCACTTTGCTTCTTTTTCCAAAATATATGTAACCAGTGTCTAAATCTTTAGGTCTGTCAAAAGCATAACGCCAAACTGATAGTCCAGCATATTTTGGTGAATAATCGCCAAAAATTAATTGTCTTACTTTGGATTTCATTCCATCGGCACCAATCAACAGATCATAGCTCCCGGTAGTTCCATCTGAAAAAACAACATCTACACCATTTTCTTTGTTTGTAATTGTATCAACGGTAAGTCCCATTCTATATTGAACGCCAACCGTTTCCGATCTTTCTTTTAAAACATCGTGAAGCGTTCTTCTAGAAATTCCGTTATGGGATGGAAAACGACCCATAGGAGGCGTACCCGTTTCGGCAAATTGATGTCCCGTTGGGGTACACATTTTGACTTTGCCATAAGGACAACCTCTTTTGATAGCTTCATCGGCCACACCCAAGGAATCCAAAGCTCTTAAAGCATTGGCTTGCTGGATAATTCCAACACCATACACATCGTACTGGGGCAAAATTTCGACAATTTCTACTTCTATTCCTATTTGTCTTAAAGCGATAGCTGTAGATTGTCCACCGATACCACCACCAACAATAAGCACTTTCTCTATAGCTTTCATAATATAAGTTGTTTGAGATTAATCTATGCTTTTAATTTTTTGGCTACCCAGTCATACATATTGAAAGTACGAGTAAAATCGTCTACACAACAATGTTGAGAACCACTTTCTTCCTTAGGGATTACTTCTAAAACATGTTCACAAGTTAACGCTTTATCTACATTATAAGCGTGTTCAACAAAATTTTGGCGGTCATCACCACCATGAAGAATATACGTTGGCATGGATATTTTTTCTGCGATTCCATTTTCAAGGGTATAGCCTTTTAATTTTTCAAGAACTTCTTCAAAACTTGCTGCGTCCATAATATGCATTACTATTTCTGCCAACGGATGTTGTACAGTTCGACCAGCCCATACTTGGTAATACGACCACACAGCTCCAAATATTATGCATACTTTGAAACGAGGTTCAAATGCGGCACAGCGCGCTGCCATATAGCCTCCCATAGATACTGCGCCAATACCAATACTCGTGGTGTCTACGTGATCTTTTAGGCTGGCAATAGACCAATCTAAAACAGCTGTTCCAGCTACTTCATAATCATAGCGCGAATGAATATGATTTAATCGTAATGAAGCTCCTTGACCTGGTCCATCCATAGCCAGAAGTGCAATACCTCTTTCGTTAAGATGTTGTGATATACCAAAATATAATTCTTCGGCTAAACTATCTAAGCCACCAAACATAATCATCATTGGAGGATTTTCAACTCCTTCTGGAGTAAACAAATAACCCGGTAAAAAAGAGCCTTCAAAAGGGACTTCTACTTGTAATGGTTTGTTTTTGAAATATTTAATTGCTCTAATAAAAGCTTCTCTCGCTTTTAAATAAGTTAATAATTTTCTATCATCTCCAAGTTCCATAAAGAACTCAGCAGTACGTAAGTAGTTGAATGCTCTTAAGTACGTACGACTTGCGGAAATGAACGAGTTATTAGTCTCGAAATTTTCGCCAAGATCATAAACTTGGTCCCCTTTTTTTAACCAAGCGATATTGAATGACTCTCTGTTTGAGGGGTCAATTTCGCTAGCAACTTCTAATATTTCAGCAAATTCTCCACCGCCATAATGCGCTTGAGTTAATGCTCTGTTTACTTGATAGGAAGGCATATATTGCCCTGGGAAATAATGCCACATAGCTTTGTCTTTTTAATTTTTTTGTTTTTTTAGTGTTATCCTAAATTGAAAACATTTTTTTTTATTTTAAAATAGGAAGAACTTAATGATACCGGATTATACGTCGGCTGGTTTTACCACTCCGTCTGTTAGCCCTAATCTTTTACCTTTTGCCATTTCTGCAAATGGATTTGCGGAACCCCAGGCATCATTTGGATTGTCTTTTAAATAATGAATATCTAAATGATCCGGTGCAAAAACTAAACGTGCACAAGCAAAAAATTCAAATAAGATTCCACTTCCTGGATCAACAATATAAATGAAGAATCCCTCATCTGCTTTATGACGCGTAGGGGCACCCATAACACTTTTATATCCTTTTTCGATAAAATAATCTAATGCTAAAAGAACTTCTTCGCGACTATCTACATTCCAGCAAATATGATTCAATACGGCTTCGTTTTCGCCAATATTGGGATCGGAGAAAATAGCAATATCGTGCGAAAGATTACCAATTGTCCACAAACCACCAATTGGCGGAATCTCATCAGCAATACGTATTTCGTCAGGATTGTTTAATCCTAAGCCTTGCCAAAATTTCTTTTCGTCGGCGTATTTTCCTTTGGAAACCATATAAGTTACGTGATCCAATCTTCTTGGATTAGCTCCCTTCAAACGGTTGCTTGAATAACGATCCGCATAAACACTACCTCTTTCTCCTTCTTCTTTCAACCAAACGACATCCCAAAATACTTCGTGAATGTGTCCTTCTGGAGATTTAAAACGATAGGCTTTTCCGTGTCCTAAATCGCCTTCATCCCAGCCAATTCCAGCTCCGATGTTTTCTAAATAAGCGACTACTTCTTCTAAAGCTTCTGGACTGTCGGCACGCCAACCTAAATGTCCTAAACCAGATTTTTCGCTCTGCGTGAGTTTCAAGGTGTGATGAAAATAATCACCCCAAGCTCTTAAATATACAGAGTCTTTTTCTCTTCCTGTTTCATCCATTCCAACAACGTCACGAAAGAATTCAACAGATTTGTCTAAATCTGTTGTCAAAACTTCAACGTGGGCTAATTGTGAAAAATAATGTGGATTCTTTGCCATTTTTATTTTTATTTATTGGTTTTTTTATAGTATGTGTAATTTATTTTACAAAATTAAAATGATTTATAAATATCAGTGAATCAATTAGATTCTATTGCTATTCAAAATCAATTCTTTTTGATTTCTTGTACGCTTATTGTGATGTTTTTGTATTCTTTTTATTCAAATGCACCGCCATCAACTGCCTTGGTATACCCCATTATAAGGGATGATTGATCAGAACAAATCTACTAAGCCACATCTGCGACTTCTTGAGGTTGTCCCATTCTTTTCATTCTTTGCACGTTTATTACTTTTTCAAGTGCTTGCGGATTTTGTGGCAGTTTTCTTCTGACTTCCATAATCATTGGTGTTTCAATAGCTGTTGAGCAAATGGTATTGGTATGAATATTTTTGGCAGCATTTTCTATAGCGGCATTTTTTACAATTACGATAACTCCGTGTTTGGAATCTGAATGCGGAACATTATAGGTGTTGTCCCACTAAATCCTGATGCCGATGATATGCATATAATGTTTCCGCTACCTTCGTTTTAGCATTTCAATCAACTAATATTTTACGCAATACCAAGTTTCCGTTAAGTTGATGTTGATTTGTTGTAACCAAGCCCCTTCAGGATATTTATGAGTTGGTAAAGAAAGCGTTTTAGCAATTCCTGCAGAATTTACGGCGCAATCCAATCTTCCGAATTTTACAACCGTTTTGTATATTAAATTTTCTACTTATTCTCTTTTGGAAATACCATATAATCCCAAATTCTTATTGCCCCTTACACTTAAAAAAATTGGCGAGAAGATATTAGCGCCGCCTTTTTGAGCCTGCCAGTTTGGGATTACTTTTTGGGTTAAGTAAATCGCATTTTCTAAATTAATTTGCATTGTTTTTTCAAAATTCTCTGAGTCAATATCCTAAAAAGAAATAGGAATGGCTATTCCACACAATTCACTAAAATGTCATTGTACCTGCTTTTTCTTCGCATTTAAAAATTAGCGCATCTATTTCCTCTTTTTTAGAATCATCACAAGTAATGGCAAATGCTTTGATTCCTTTATTTTGAAACGCTTTTTTGAGTTGCAATACCACCTTTTTTATCATTACTAGAAACTATAACTGTGACTCCGTGTGAACCTTAAAGTTTCGGCAATTGCTTTTCCCTTACCACAATGTCGAACCTGTTATTAAAGCGACCTTGCCTGTCAAATCGAATAGATTTTTTATACTGTTTTCTGTTTTAAAAAGTATTGCATGCTAAAACTAATGGCGCTTAATAGCATCATTGTTAAGATCATTGGAACTGCGCTGCCATCTTGAAAATAGCTGAGTATTGCAGTAACCAATGCGCTTAAAGCCATTTGTGTCACACCCATAATTGCATTGGCACTGCCTATATTTTCCGTAAAAGGACGGATGGTTATCGCCATAGTATTGGGAGAAATCAACGATAAAAACAACATAAAAAAACACATTCCTATAAGAAGATGCATTACTGTCAAGGAGTAAATAGCTATGTATAATAAGTAACAGCAAACTAACAATTGCATTCCTACTGCCCAAAATGCAATGTCAAAACTACTAAATCTTCGCAACAATAATCTATTAAACTGACTGCCTAGGATCATGCAGGAAGCAGTACTGGCGAATATCCATCCAAATTGTTGTTTGCTAATTCCTAAAACACCAATAAATAATAAAGAAGAACTTGAAATCCAACTGAATAACACGGCAGAGGACAAAGCAGTAATGATAGCATATCCCATATATCCTTTTGTCAGGATTACTTTTTTATAATTCCCTAGTATCGCTTTTGGTTTTAACGAATAGTTAGGGTCTGCTTCTTTCACATGGGGGAGGAAAAAATGTAGTGCGACTAATAAAATCAGTGCCATTACTGCCAAAAAGATAAAAATACCTCTCCAATCAGAAAACAACAAAATAATGCCGCCTAAAGTTGGGGCAATAATAGGGGCAATTCCCATGATTAGGGAAAGCGTAGAAAACATGGAGGCAATTTTTTCTACAGGAAATACATCTCGCACCATCGCTCTACTTCCTACAGAACATACGCTGATACTGATGGCTTGAGAAAAACGAAAAACACATAAAAGGATTATATTTCCGGCTACTGCACATCCTAAAGAAGTCAAGAAAAAAAACACTAATGCAATTAACATCGGGTTTTTTCGTCCAAATCGATCCAATATTGGTCCATTAAAAAACTGTCCCACGCAAGCTCCCGCAAAAAAAGTACTCATGGAAAGGGTAATCATTCCCGCATTTGTTCCTAAATTTTGAGCCATTGCAGGAAATGCAGGCAAATATAAATCAGTTGAAAACGGCATCAACCCATTCAAACAACCTAATACAATAATCAGGGTTTTTATACTAATTTCTTTCGTTTTTGTCATTTAAGTTTGTTTCCAATGAATCATTTTTTGTTCCGTTTCATTACACAAAAAGTACTCGGATTGACGAGTTATTTAATATTTACACACAGCGGCATATAGTAATGAATTTTAATGTTGCATATATTCAGGAAGAGGCATTCCGTTAATCTCGTATGGTTTTGCCTCAATGAGTACAAAAACAATTCGGCAAACTTCAGTTTCACTTGCATTTTTCCATTTTGCAATGTACCCCGTTGAATTATAATTTCTCCGGCACCAATTCTCTTCGAAACTTTATTTTCTAATTCAAGTTCGATTTCACCGCTAATTATAATTCAATAATCGATGCTGTCCGTTTGGTGAAGTGGGGAAGAAGCTCCCGGTAACATATCTACAATACGACTCAGCGACCCTCCTTTTAGAGTTACACCAGCATCTCTTTAGGCATCACAATCTGTAGGAACGGTAGCTGTTGTTCATAATGCCGACATAGCAGCATCGCCAGTTGGGATAATAACGGTTTCAAATTCTTCATAGGAAGTAAATACCCAGTACCTTCATGAGTATGACCGGTTACAATTCTTCTGATTGGTAAATTCATTTTGCTTTTAATTTTAATTTTTTTTGTCTTCGATTTGAGTTGGAGTTGATTTTAGCTTTTTCATAAAATTACTGAAAGCGGGTCTAAACTCACTAAAAAGTTCGTTTTCTCTATTTTTCAACATTACTTCGCTAAACATTTTCAATCCAATGGCAAATTCAATGGCTTGGTTTTCCGTTTGAAAAAGATTTCTTTGTTTCATTCTTTCAACAATGGTAAAAATGTTGTCGTGATTGTCGAATTCTAATTCTATTGGTGGATAGTTGGTTTCGTCCACTTTTGTTGTTGCCAACAGTTCCAGTTTCAATTTGTATTTATTGGTTCTTTTTTCCATTTTTATGTTGTTTATAGGTTGTAGTTATGCTTCACACTTTAAGTTATTAGAGTGTTTTTTTGTTATATTTTGTGTTAAGTTTTTTAAAAACAGAGTGTTGTACTTAGTAACTCAGTCCGTCACCAAATTTGAAAAGAGCATATCTTTTGGGTTTCAAATAGCCGGGAACATCGGATTGATTTTCCAAAACGGCTTGAGTTGAAATGGGTGTTGTAAAGGGAATTTTTCCTTTAGGATTGAATACTCCAGTTACAATATCGAGCAGGGCTTCTTGCGTAGTTCCAAAGGTGGCTAAAACGGTTTTTAGTTTTCCGTTGTCAATTTCGTCAATCACCCATGGGCTGGTGTAGTTTATAACAACTACGGTTGGTTTAGTTTTTGTAATTTCGTTTACGTGATAAACATCAATTTTGTTTTTGGATAAGCTCAATTCAATTGGGCTGCCATTAGCAGCAAACAGACCACCTGAATTAGGAATAAGCCAAAGTAAAACGACATCTGCTGCTTCTTTTGAATCGACAAATTCCAAATTAGGATACTGAATATTAGGCTTGTTGATAGTAATGGAATTTTTAGATTTTCCGTTGTCAAAATAGGTTTCAAAATATATTTTTGTTTTTTTGGAAATGGGTAAAAGTTTGGAATCATTTCGGAGCAATACAATGGATTTTCTCAAGGCCAAATCTCCTTTTTTCTGAAACTCGGCATTTCCAACTATTTTAATGGCTTGATCCGTATTTACATAAGGGTTTTCAAACAAATCCAATTCAAATTTCTCTCTTAAAAGTCTTGTGATGGATTCATCGATTCGGGATTCGGAAATGAGTCCTTTTTTTACGGTTTCGAGCAATAGAGTAGGGTCAGCAGTACCCGAAAAAATATCGACACCGCAATCAATGGCTTTTTGATAGCGTTCTAAAATGCTTAAGTTTTCCACGCCCCACGGCATCATGTCTATTGGGCCGGAATCAGAGTTGATGATGCCCTTGAATCTCATTTTCTTGCGTAACAAATCGTTGATAATTCCTTTATTGTATGAAAAAGCAACTTCTTCGTATTGGGTGCCAATGGGTTTTGCATAATAAGGCATTATGGAAGAAGTTCCTGCTTCGATTGCCGCTTTGAAAGGCTTGAGATGATAATCAAACATTCCACCCGGATAATGCTGATCCTTTCCCCATTCAAAATGAGGATCTTGTCCTTCAACTTGTGGCCCACCACCAGGGAAATGCTTGATAGTCATGGCTACTGAATTTTTATTCAGGTGCTTTCCTTGAAATCCCAATACAATTTCGCGAATCATGTCGGAAGCTAAATCGGCATCTTCACCAAAAGTACCTTCTATGCGTTGCCAACGGGGTTCGGTCGCTAAATCGGCCATATACATATATCCTTTTCGTAAACCTACAGCAGTCCATTCTTTGGCAGCGATTTCGGCAAATTCACGAGTCAATTTCAAATCCCGCATTGAGGCAAGGCCTAACTCGCTTGGCCATTTGGAGAAAACAGTTGTTCCAACACTCAGGCCTATTGCGGCATCCACGGTGATATGATTCCTTGGATTTGAAGCTACAATACAAGGAATACCTAACCGTGAAGTTTCGGCTAAAGCTTGTAAATTATTCGACCAGTCCGCCATTATTTTAGCACTGGTATTAGCGCGTAAAATAAAGTGCCGAAGATTGTATGTCAAAACCCCTTTGGTTGTCCCTGCTACCGACATCGTTGGATTAGGTAATGGTTTACGACTAAACATATTTACGTTTTGCACCAAGTCTTCTTCATTGAAACCACTTGTTATTTCAGACTTGGGGGCATTTTGTTGAAAGGAATAATCACCCGCCAAACGAGTGGTACTTATAATCATGAAGCCTATTTTTTCTTCAATGGTCATTTTAGAAATTAGGTCTTTTATTCTAATTTCGTCAGTAAGTCGCCAGTCTTCATAGTCATCAAGTTGGCTATTTTTATTTAAATCTTTGAATTGTAGTCCATCTATTTTTAATAGGGGTACAGACCGAAAACCCAGTTCGGGCTGAACTGTGTTTTTTGCTATTTTAGTGGAATGGCAAGACCCAAATAATAGTATAAGAATACCGATAAACCAGCTATTTTTTTTCATTTGTTATTTTTTTATTAATTTATTCAACAACTTTGTAACTAAAATTCTCAAAATCTGCAACTGCTTTGGATTTCGCACTGTTTCCCGTGGCATACAAACCAATGTATGTTCCCGTAAAACCTCCTGCCGTTTCCGTACTCAAATATTTTGTTTCCACTTTTCCGAGAGTGGTTACGGGATTATTGGCTTGTGAAAAACCAAATTCATATAACGCTGGAGTTCCAGAAATAGTTAGTTTTATTGTTCCTTTTTTTAATGGAATTCTTTTCTCAATGGCTTTAATTTTGCCAATGTTATAAGCTAAAACTAACTCGCGTTCCTTCCCTTTTTTTCGAATAAATAGTTTGTAGTGGTGTAAAGCGTCTTTGTACAGGCTAATCCCGGCTTCCTCATTGTTGGTAAAGGGATTAAAATCAATTGTAGTAGTGACATTAAAATTAAAGTGTTGTTGTCTTCTACCAACAAAGGTCACCCCTGGATTCTCGCTCAATGATTTTTCACTTCCATGTAATCTTAGATAACCCTTGCGTTCCGAAAGGAAGTAGTTCTGAGGTATTGGATTATTGATGTAATTCCATTCGAAACCTAGTTTGCCTTCGGAAAAATCATCGTTCTGATTGTAGTTTTTGATTTTCACTTCTCCGGGAAGTTTCTCGACTTTCATATCCAAAGCAATAGATCCGGCGCCATTTACAATAGGCCATTCGTTTGGATTCCAAGCCACGGGAGCCAAAAAGGTTTCTCTACCCAAAATTTGATGACCATCCAAAGGTCTAAAACCCAATGCCACCATAAACCAAGAACCATCGGTAGTTTGGACTAAATCACCATGACCAGTACCTTGAATCGGATTGTTTTCTTCGTTTGAATTGGCGTGTGTCAGGATTGGATTTGCGGGATTGGATTCATAAACTCCCCAAATATTTTTACTTCTGGCAATGGTAACTTTATGTCCATATTCTGTTCCACCTTCGGCAATAATTAAATAATAAAAACCTTCTTTTTTATATAAATGTGGGCCCTCTGGATATTTTCCGCCAGTTCCTTTCCAAATCGTTACGGGTTCTGAAAGCAGTTTGCCAGTAGTTAAATCTATTTCAGACATCACAATCCTATTTTTTACGGCTCCCCAATTTTGTGCAGAGGTAACATAGACTTTGCCGTTATCGTCAAAAAACAAACTTGGGTCAATCCCAGGAGTGGTAATCCAAATAGGGTTTGACCACGGTCCAGCAGGATTTTTTGCCGTTACGTAAAAATTTCCTTTATCCGTAATATTGGTGGTTATCATGTAAAACAAACCATCATGATATCGAATGGTTGGTGCAAAAATGCCCAAAGTAGTTTGTGCTTTTGCCAATGGCAATTGTTCTTCTCTGTCTAAAACATAACCAATTTGTTCCCAATTGACCAAATTGGTACTGTGAAAAATCGGCACTCCGGGAAAATAACCAAAACTGCTGTTTACCATATAATAATCGTTTTGCACCCTACAAATACTTGGGTCTGGATAAAATCCGGGCAAAACAGGATTTTGATAATTGACTTGACCAAAGCCACTGTTTTTTATAAACAAAAGCAAAAATAACAGGATTATTTTGGTTTTAGAACGTGTCATTTAGGTGTTTGTTTAGTTTTTTCCTTACTATTGTTTGCGAAAGCGGTCGGAGACCGCTATTCACCTCCTCAAAATTGGAGACTTTGCGGAGCGTGTTAACGATTTTTTTTGTGCCGAAACCATCAAGTTGCGGCAAGCAAAACCAATTAGCAGAAATGTCTTTTTCATAAGGTATTATTTTATTTTTAGAGCATATTCGATTGCCTTGACAGTCAAAGGCTCCATAACTTTATAACCTGCCAATGTTGGATGAACGCCATCATTGGTAAACTCCTTTTTCAATCCTTTTTTCTCATCAAGTAATGGAGAATAATAATCGAGGTAAACGATTTTATTTTTAGAGGCATATTCTTTAATTCTATTGTTAAGTTGTATGATTTTCTCGACAGGTTCTAGTCCTGGTTTCCAAGCAAAATCATATGCAGGTAAAACAGACGTTAAGATTACTCTGATGTTATTTGCTTTAGCGAGTTCCACCATCGAATTGATGTTGTTTAAGGTGTTTTCGAATACATAAGGCCCCGTGTTTTCAGCAATGTCATTCGTTCCACCATTGATAACAACTAGGGCTGGTTTTAGATTAATAACATCTTGTTTAAATCGAACCAAGGTTTGTCCTGTTGTTTGACCACTAATTCCTCGGTCAAGGTATTTTTTTTCTGCAAACCAAGCAGAATCTATTACTTTCCAGTTTTCAAAAATAGAATTACCCAAAAACACAACTCTGTTTTCGTTTGGTTTTGGAACAGACAAGTTTTTGTTTTCTAATTCATATCGTTTCAGGAAAGCCCAATCGTTGTGTAAATTATCTTCCCGTTCTTTTAAATACTGTTTGAATGCCTTTTGAGTTTTGAAATGTGTCGATAAAACGGTTGGATGCTCAGGCCATAATAATCCTTGTAGTTCAAGCCAGTCTCCAAAACGTTCAATCCAGCTCTCAACGGGTAAATCCAGTTTACGCATTCCAAAACCGTGACCACCTTTGGAATAAATATGCAATTCAGCCGATTTTCCTGCGGCCAACCAATCGCTATAGGTTTTGACACTATTGGGAGCTAAACCCAATTGGTCATCTGAAGCGGCTGCAATAAAAATTGGAGGTGCATCTGCTGGAACAACCATGCTTTTTAAAGCTCCAGTATAAGCATAAATTGGGGCTGCAAAATCAGGACGATTGCTGGCTGTGGAATTAAAAACAGTACCAAGAGCAACAGTTCCTCCTGCTGAAAATCCTATAATTCCAATTCTATTTTTCTGGATATTAAATTCATTGGAATGGTCTCTCACATATTGTATGGCTGCCAATCCGTCGGCAATTGCCAATGGAACGACAGCTGCATTGATCGAATCTAATTTTTTCCTGTTTTCGAATATTGGAAAAAGCTCTTTTACGGGATCGTCGGTTTCACTTTTTACGAGCCTGTATTTTAAGACAAAGGCTGTTGTTCCTTTTGAATTAAGCCATTTAGCCACGTCAATTCCTTCGCTGTTGATAGATAAAGTATGAAAACCACCTCCGGGACAAACGATTACTGCAGTTCCGTTTGCCAAAGCTTTGTTTGGTTCATAAACCGTAAGTGTGGGTTGTGACACATTGTAAACCATTTGGGTTTGAAACGTTTCTGAAAACATTTCTTTTTCCTGCCAATTCCAGTTTTCAGAACCGGGAGCTTTTCCCTGATATAACGGAATCGTTTTTTGGGCATTCATCATCCCAATTTGAGAAAAGAATATAAAAGTTACTATAGATACAGTGTTTTTCATATTGGATTTTTTTTGATTTATCAAGGCATTTACTTAAAAAAAAAGTTGACCACAAATTACACGAATTCACACAAATTCTTAAAATAAATAGAAAGAATCAATTATTGTCGTATTTAAACAGTTACACATTTAATCTTACCATATAAGGCATATAAGTTCACATAAGCGATTCAATCAAAAACTTAAATGTTCTTATATGCCCTTATATGGTAAAAAAAACGACACTATTTTGTTCTCATTACTTTCGCGACCGGAGCAAAGCGAAAAAGGCGAAGCAAATTCAATTTAATAGTAATGAAATTCGTGTAATTTGTGGTTAAAAATTTTAAATGCGAATCCTGTGTTGCTTTATAGTTTTTTATGCGCTTTAATTAATTTTTGATACTCGTAAAAACTTTGTTTTGGGATACGCTCCTGTGTTTCAAAATCAACGTAGATTAATCCAAAACGCTTGGTAAAACCATACACCCATTCAAAGTTATCCCAACCACTCCATGCAAAATAACCTATCATTCTAACACCTTCATTTTTGGCTTTTAGAACTGCTTCAGTATGACGTTTGATGTAGTCAGCTCTTAAAGGATCTTTTACAACAGGATTTGCTTTGATATCTTCTCCTTCAAAACCAGCTCCATTTTCGGTAATCATTATCTCGGGATTATTATACTCTTTTTTTATTTTAACAAGGAATTTGTAAAGTTCTTCGGGTCTTACAGGTCCATTATGGGATTTAATTTTGTCTGTGTTTACCTCCATCCACTTCATTTCAAATGGCTCTGCAGCATCATATTTGACTAAGGCCGGGGCATAAAAATTAATCCCCAAGAAATCGGGCTTATTTGCAGCCAGTATTTCCATGTCGGCTGCCGTTGGTTGGAATGCAGGATCATGTTTTGTAAAAAGAGCTACGACTTCTTTTGGGTAAGTACCTTTGAAATAACCATCTAGAAAAACCGTATTCAATAATTTTTCTTGTAAGGCAGAAGCTTGCACATCTTTTGGATTGTTGGGATCCAATGGGGAACAAGGAGAAAAATTGAAAGTCATGCCGATCTTTCCGCCCAAATTCATTTCGTGATACATTTTGATCACCTCTGCACTGGCTACCATTTGTCTGTGTGATTTCATCATTCCTCTTGCAAATCGGGTAACAGCAGGGTCTTTGCTTTGTTCCATATTCATTAGGTATTCTGCGACAAAGAAGTCGATATAAGGCTCATTGAACGTGATGAAATGTTTTACTTTTTTACCATAGCGCTCCAAAGCTATTTTAGCATAATTTTTATACCAAGTAATCATTTCAGGATTTGCCCAACCTCCTTTTTTAACTAAAATCATTGGGTAATCAAAATGATAAAGCGTTACTACAGGTTCTATTCCTGCTTCTTTTAAATCATCAATAAGAACGTCATAATGGGCTAATGCTTTTTCGTTCACGGCGCCAACACCATCGGGGATAATACGGCTCCAGTCTAATGAAAAACGATAAGAGTTGACCCCTAATTCTTTCATCAATTGAATGTCTTTCAGGTATTGTGTCCTGTCGTACATATTGATAGCTACATTGGCAGTTTCTTTTTTACCAGTCAAGAATTGAGTTATACCTACTTTATTAGCCAGGAAATCCCATTTGGATTCCCCTTTCCCATCCGTTTGATAGGCACCTTCCACTTGGTAAGCAGCAGTTGCAACGCCCCATAGAAAAGGAGTTTGATTTGTTTTTTTTTGCGTTTCTGTTTTTTCCTTGCATCCTATGAAGCTTACTAAGGCAATAAAAAGAATTGTGATATGTCTAGTCATGGTTTATTTATTTATGTTTTTATTATTTGAAAAATTATAGAACGGGTTCGACTTGAGGGAAGGCTTCTTTTTTATTTATAGTTTTATTGCTTTCTTGTAATTTATAAATAAAGAATAGACTCAAAATCGCCATAACTGCCGAAACCCATAAAAATGACGAAGAATGGATTTTATCTGAAAGTACACCAGAAATTGCCGGGATGAAAACACCGCCCACGATTTCGCCAATTCCCATCACGAGTCCCATCGCTTTAGCTTTTAGATGAACAGGAACTGCCTCTGAAGGGATAACTGCAGCAACCATGGCAATGCAACCCATGGCAAAATAGCTAATAAACAATAAGGGAAGGGATAGTATTGTGCCATGCAGAAAATAGATGACAAAAGGATATGAAATTCCCAAGCTCATAAAAATGAACATAATGGGTTTGCGTCCATATTTATCGGAAAGTCCAGAGACAATTATGGAACCTATTAAACCAGATAAACCTAGAAGTCCCATAGTTTTTCCCATTTCATCGGGTGTCATGCCTTGTACTTCGATAAAATATTTGGAAAGGAATGGGAGCGTGGCAAACCACCAACCAAAAGCGCAACAAGCCAAAGGAATTCCCCATTTTATATTGTTGTATTGAAAAAGTTCCGTAAAGCTGATAGTCGAATTGATTTTGATTTCGATACTTTCTGCAGTTGATTTTTTAATATAACGCCAAGCGATTAGAGCTAAAATAATACCCGGAATTCCAGTTACATAAAAAGCATTTCTCCATCCCATATTCTCTGCAATAGAGACTAAAATGATTGGAGCAAGTATAGAACCGAAAAGAGCCGACCCAACACCTTGCAAGATTCCGGCATTAAGCCCCAGTCGATTTGGAGAAGATTCTCTTTCCACAAAATTTTGCGCCAGCGGAATAACTGCGCCTTCAGAAAATCCCATAATGAAGCGTGCGAAAAACAGCGTGGCAAAAGAAACGGCCACACCGGAGCCTACCGAGCAAAGCGAAAAAGTGATTACTGCTACCAAGAAAACCAGTTTTTTTCTGTTTTTTACTTCTGCCCATGCCACTGTAAAATAGCTTGAAAAAGCCCACGCCAGTGAAAGAGACCCAGCTAGCAAGCCAATTTGGGTGTCACTCAACAGCAGGTCTTTTGCAATATAAGGCATAAGGAAATTAAGTGCTAAACGGTCAAAAAACAGGCAGCCAAAGACCAGTGCCATTAGGGTAACCATTCCGTTTTCGTAGGATAAAAATTTGTTTTTCATAAAATAGGATAATCCCCCTTTCGGGGGATTTTAATTAATTAAAATTTATAACTCAACGTCAAAAAATAAGCTCTTGGCATAATTGGTAATGTAGAATAAACGGCTTGTGGATTGGCATCTAACATGGCTTTTGTAAAACCCTGGGTGTCCAAGGCTGCAGGAAAACCACCTGGTGCCGCCCAACCCATGATTCCGTAAGTGTTTAAAATATTATTTATTGAAAAATTCACTTGAATTTTCTCTGATATTTTATAAGAAGTATTTAAATCAAATGAATGAAATGATGGCAGTTGGAAGGCATTGCCTACGTTTGCCCAACGCTCACCCATATATTGCCAGTTGATAGATGCCGAAAATTTGTCAGTGCTATAAGTTGGCGTTATTGTAAACATATTGCCGATATTATCATTATTATTGCCATCAAAAGATATTTTTTCGTCATCGGCAGGGCCTGCGTTTTTTGACAAATAAACACTAAATTCTTTGGCTATCGACGACTGTATTGTAGCCACGGCACGAAGGCTGAAATTTTTATTGAAAGCATAGTTTCCTTCCAATTCTAAACCTTTTGTTTCAATTTTTTGATACAATCGAGGCGGTGCGTAGTTACTGCCATCAGTATTTTGGAAAATCTGGAAGTTCGGAATATTGCTTGCTAAAGTATAGAATGGCGTTACGAATAGACTTAGGTTTTTAGAACGGTATTTTAATCCAAATTCGGCCATTTTAATATCTTGTGCTTCGATAGAAATATTTGAGGTAAGCTGCTGATTGGCAACATCCAGGAAATAACTCAAATCGGGTGATTTACGTCCTTGTGAGTAACGACCGTACATAGCAAAACGATCGCTGACTTTATAATTTACTCCAAATGAATAAGAAACTAAATCACTAAACGAAAGACTTTTATCAAAACTCTGTGTAGGGTTTCTTGTTAAAATACGATTGTCATAAACCGTTGCTGTGTTTCCATCAGCACCACCCGTTGTGCTGTCGGGTAGTCTTTTTGGTGTCGAAAAACTAGATTTAATATTGAAATTTTCCATACGGATACCCCAATCAAAGTTTAATTTATCGGTAATGTCCCAATTATGACCAAAAAAGAACGCAGTTTGCTTTATTGTACCTTCATTGTCATAAAAACCAGCACCACCTAAGTTACTAACTCCGATAGGATTTGTCAAGTCAAATGTTGAACCACTCAAATTTGTATAACGGATCCCTACGGCCTGAGGCTTATCTTCGATAGTTGCAAAACTTTGTGCCGCAGGTAGAAAAGTCAAACGGGTAGTTTTAGTATTAGAAAAATAAACTCCGCCTGTGAAGTTCATGTTTTTTAGCTTTTTTGTAATGGTCGCTTGGTCTATCACATCATTTATGCTACTCTTAGTATACGGATTTGGATTATAAAAAACGGCATTTGGTAATACATCGCCACCCGGCAGACTAGATGTGCCTACAATACTTGGAAGGCCCGTAGTAGGACGCAATACTGTTCCGTAAATTGCACCAGTAGTAGGATTATAAAACTGATAAGTTCCAAAACGCCCACCATTGCCACTAACTCCATAAAAAGTTGGTCTGTCAACTCGGAATGGAAAAACAACGGAAGTGGTTTGACCAACATAGTCTTTGTTAGATATTTTTAAATTATTATTAAAAGTCCAACCTTTACCTATATTTTGTTTCCAGTTCAAACCAGCAGCTATCTCATTGTATGCTGCTACTTTTTTAGTGTCATAATTGATATCTTCGGAAAGGCCTGTTATTGATTTAGGAATAGTAAATTGTAGTGACTGAACTAAAGTAGAACTCGTATTATTGAAACTTCCCGCAGGTTTTGGATTAGTGAAATCAACCGTTGGCGTAAATTCAAATGGTGCAGTATTGTCGTCCAAAACCTTGAAGTAAAACTTAATAGAGCCTGATTTGTAGTTTTTTACGATGTTAGCCTTTAATTGTCCGCCTTTGCTAAGGGTATAGCCTGGGTATTTTGGTCCATCGGCATTACGATAAAACCCGCCAATATTATAGGTCAGCGTTTTGTCTTTAGTAAGTGGTCCACCTACATTAAAATCGGCACGATAGTAAGGGTTTTTACCATTTCCTTCTAAACCAGTTCTGGCTCTTATTTCTCCTTTAAAAGATTTACCGCCTTCTTTCGATACATAATTGAATATACCTCCGGGTGCATTTGCACCCAATATTGATGCCGTACCACCTCGCACTGCCTCAATACGGTTAAGTGTAGCATCAGCTCTGAGATAAGCATCTGGTTGAACCAATCCCGTAATTCCTACCACCGGCAAGCCATCTTCTTGCATCGAAACGTAGAAAAACCCACCATTATAGCTCAACCCTCTTGTATAGATAGAGTTACCAACTTCTCCCTTTGAAGTATTTACATATACTCCCGGTATGTTTTTGAGCAAATCAGCCGCACTATTCGGCACAACAGCTTCGATTTGTTTGGCGTTTAATGTCGAAATTGCAACAGAGGCGTTCATCTTTGTACGTTTGTCAAATACTCCTGTTACCACAACTTCATCCAAAGCTGATTGATCTTCTTTTAAGTTAATATTCAATTTACTACTTTGAGGTACTTTTACTGTTTGACTATAAGTAGAAAACCCTACAAAGGATATTCTGATTTTATAGGTTCCATCAGTTAGATTGTCGATAGAAAAATTTCCATCAACGTCTGTAACGGCATTTTTGTTGTTTCCTTCTATAGCGATTGAGCAACTTGGTATGCCAACTCCTTTATCGTCGCTTACTTTTCCTTGAATTTTTCCTTGTTGTGCAAAAGAAGCTCCACAAGAAAAGATTACCATAAAAAGGAGGTATTTCCTTAAAAATTGTGTTGTTTTCATAATTTCATTGTTTTTTAAATTAGATTGGTTTTTTTTGGTTTAATAAAATAAACATTTCGTAAATATTATTTCACAAAATTGGGCATGAAAAATCAATTTTGTGAATCAAAAAAAGGCTACTACTATTCAAAATCAACACATTTGTAGATATTCCATTGGTGTTTGACCAGTTTGTTTTTTGAAAAAGCGAGCGAAGTTGCTCGGATTTTGATCGCAGAGTTTTATGGCGATTTCGGAGATATGTAAGTCTGAATATTTTAGTAGGGTTTTGGCTTCTAAAACCAGCATTTCTTTCAGTAAATCTTGGGCAGTTTTATCGGTACATGTTTTGACACATTTATTCAGATAATTAGGTGTAATGTTCAGTATTTTCGCGTAATCTGAAATGTTTTGGTATTTGTAGATGTGTTGTCCTAAGGCGTTTTTATAACGTTCGGTAATTTCAAAAAAAGAGTTTTTTGTTTTCTTGTTTTGAAGCGGAATTTCTTTTTTTAGGGCTTCAAAAATCACCAATAAATTATAAGAAACGAGGTTTTTATTGGCTGGGTTTTCTTCTTTGTACAATTCTAGTAATCTATTCAAAATAGACTCTATGTTGTTTAATGTGCTTTCAGACATCTGAATCACGGGATTCGACTGAAATTGAAAGAAGGGGAATTGTTCGCTAAGGTAATTTTTAGGTAAATAATCGAATATTTTTTCATCGAAATGAAGATAAAAACCTTCGGCGTCATCGCTAATCATTTCGTGTTGGGTAATTTGATGGGCAGGTAAAAAAAAGATAGAAGAAGGACCAAACTCATATTTGTTTAGTCCTTTGCTTCTTTTTGAAATTCCTTTTTTTAAAAGTATAAAATCATGTACTGTTTTACGATGGGGTAAAACCTGAAAACTGGATTTATTAGAGATATCTTCCAATCGATTGATGTGATATTCTTGATGAACCTGACTAGACATAAAGGGTCTCCAAGTTGTGGTATGAGAATGAAAATTATTCATTTCAGAAGCTATCAGCGTTGGGATGTACTCTTTAGTAGTCATGCTATTTTTATATATTTTTATAAACTTACAAAAAAAATTATTCAATTATCGCTACCGCTCTTGTCCAACCCGCACTGGCTCCTTTTATTTTTGCAGGAAAACAAGCCACTTTAAAACCAAATGGAGGCAGGGCTTCTAAATTAGCCAATTTCTCGATTTGGCAATATTCTTTTTCAATGCCAACATAATGGGCTTGCCAGATAATTCCCGGACGGGGATTGTTTCTAAAATCTTCCGCCTGAATGTGCAAGGGAATGTCCCAGCCCCAACCGTCGGTTCCCATTACTTTTATGCCTTGGTCAATCAGCCAATGCGTTGCTTTTGCGGAAGCGCCAACATGAATGCGGACAAAATCAGCGTCGTGAATGCGTTTGTCGGCATCACAACGAATGAGCACGATGTCGTAAGGTTTTAAAGTGTAGTTTATGGCAGCCAATTTTTCGATTAAATCTTCTGGTTCGAACATGTAACCGTCCGGTTTATCGGTAAAATCCAAAACAACACCGTCGTGAAAAAACCAATCCAATGGCATTTCGTCAATGGTGCGGGAGGGTTTTCCCTCGCAAGTTGGGTAATAATGATACGGAGCGTCAACGTGGGTTCCACAGTGGCTCGTCACCGAAAGAAATTCTCCTGCAGGGCCATTGCCTTCGATGAAGACATCTGTTAATCCTTCAAAAAGTTTACCGCCCATTTTTTTTGCTCCTTCTTTGTGGTCTTCATAGACTATTTTGGTTGGTAGCGGCTCCTTAATTTCTTCAGATATGGTTACTGAAAGGTCGATTATTTTCATAATTTTCAATTTTTAATTCGTAATTTTTAATTAATTTTCATCTCAAAAGTCGTCCCCCGTCCACGGTGATGATGGTTCCTGTGGAAAACGTCAGTAGGGTGGCCGCGGAAAAAACGGCATTGGCAACATCTTCTCCCAAAGCAAATCGTTTCAATGGAGTGTGATCTTTTTGATTTTGCAGAAAATCGGGTTTCATTGTTTTGGTATATTCTCCTTCCACAAATCCCGGAGAAACCGAAACCACTCTTGTTTTCGGAGCCAAAGCTCTGGCCAATGAACGCGTCATCGAATCCAAGGCGGCCTTTGAAGCGCAATACGCCACATTGCTACCGATGCCAAAAATTCCCGCAATCGAGGAAATATTTACAATCAGTCCCGTGGGTTCTGTCGATTTTTGCAACAAATCGTTGAACGCTCTCGCCATGGCAAAAGAGCCCCTGAAATTAGTTTGCATGATTCGGTCAATCCATTCGTCGGTCAATCCATCCAAATCGTTATGGGGAACTGGCGTGGTAATTCCGGCATTGTTTACCAGAACATCCAATTTGCCATAGTGTTCTTCGACGAATTCCCGGAACGCTTTTATTTTTTCCGAATCGGTTGTTGGAGCGTGAAAAACAGCATGATTTCCAATAGGTAAAGTAGCCAAAAATGCTTCGGCTCTTTCAGCATTGGAGTTGTAACTGATAATTACATCATAACCGTTTTCTGCAAATTTTGTGCAAATTGCAGAGCCTATTTCGCCTGAACCACCCGTAACCAAAACTGTTTTGCGCATCCTGTTTTATTTAATTGTTTTTGTATCTTCTTACTCTGATGTCGGCTTGTTCTTTGTGTCCCCAAAAGTTTTCTATGGCACACAAACGGGAACAATATTCACCAATCATAGCACTGGCTTCAGGAGTTCTTATTTCTTGATACGAACAAGTTTTCATAAATTTTCCTACCCATAATCCACCAGTATATTTTGCTCCGTGCTTTGTTGGCAAAGTGTGATTGGTTCCAATTACTTTGTCGCCATAAGCCACATTCGTATATTTTCCTAAAAATAAAGCACCAAAATTGGTCATATGTTTTAAGAAATATCTCGGATCGGCGGTCATTACCTGAACGTGTTCGCTTGCAATTCGGTCGGCTTCAGCAACCATTTCGTCAATGGTGTCCACCAAAATTATTTGTCCGTAATCTCTCCAAGAAATACTAGCCACATCGGCAGTTGGTAAGGTCTTTAATTGTCTTTCTACTTCCGCCAAGGTTTCATAAGCCAATTTTTCAGAATTAGTCAACAGGATAGAAGGAGATGTTGGGCCATGTTCTGCTTGTCCCAATAAATCTACGGCACAAATTTCGGCATCGGAAGTTTCGTCTGCGATAACCAAGGTTTCTGTTGGGCCGGCTAACAAATCAATCCCTATTTTTCCAAATAATTGTCTTTTGGCTTCGGCTACATAAGAGTTTCCTGGACCTACGATCATGTCTACAGATTCAATAGTTTCGGTTCCGATTCCCATGGCAGCAATAGCTTGTATGCCTCCCAATAAATAAATTTCATCGGCACCTGCCATATACATTGCAGCTACAGTGGCAGCAGGAATTTGTCCTTTGATAGGAGGTGTGCAGGCAATAACGCGTTTTACTCCGGCTACTTTTGCCGTAAGCACGCTCATGTGCGCCGATGCAACCATTGGATAGCGACCTCCTGGAATGTAGCAGCCTACGCTGTTTACGGGTACATTTTTATGACCCAGAAAAACACCCGGAAGTGTTTCAACTTCAATGTCGTGCATCGAGTCTTTTTGATGTTGTGCAAAATTTCGAACCTGTGTTTGTGCAAACCGAATGTCCTCCAAAACTTGTTCTGGAACATTACTGATGATTTCTTCGATAGTTTCTTTTGAAAGTAGAAAACTGGCAGGAGACCATTTATCAAATTTTTCGGAAAGGGATCGAACTGCGGCATCGCCACCATTTTTCACTTCGTCCAATACGTTTTCAACTATTTCTCTGACTTTTTTGTCGTTAGATTCGGCTTCAAATAAAGCGATTCCTTCTTTAATTACTCTTTTCATTTGTGAATTCTGTTTTATTGATGGTTTGAAAATGTTCTGCTACAGGTGGATTTTGGAAATGTGGAGACAAAAGGGCTCTCCATTGTGTAAATAATGGCGATTCTCGGAAGCCGATGGTGTGGTCTTCCAATGTTTCCCAGTGAATTAATACCACAAATTTGGTGGGTATTTCGATGCAATGTTGGCATTCCAATCCAACAAAACCTTTGGCTTTTGAAACCACTAATTGGGCTTCCTGAAAGGCTTCCATAAAAGCGGTTTGTGCGTTCTCTTTGATGTCAAAAGTGGCGATTTCTAAAATCATATCTTTAGTGTATAGAGTTAAAATAAATTTATTAGTTAATTTAATTGCGCTATTTTTATACAATCAATAATTAATCAAAATGTTTTTTACAAAATTCTTAAAAAGAAGGATAGGTTAAGAATCAATAAAACGCTAGAAATAATCAAAATCAATCATTTTTATCATTTTAACTTAATTTTAAAACGATTGAGTATTCAATTTCGATAAATAGTGGTAAGAAATAGACTAATTTCTGTTTTCTGGGCTGTTGTTGCTTCTAAAAGCATTGGGAGATTGACCGGTTTGCTTTTTGAACAATCGAGAGAAATAAGCAGGGTCTTTGAAATGCAGTAAATAAGAAATTTCAGAGATGGAATAGGAGGAATAAAGCAGGTACTTTTTAGCTTCGGTAATGCCGTATTCGTGTACGACTTGCAAGGCCGTTTTTTGTACCAATGTATGGCAAACACGGTTCAAATGAACGGGTGTGATTCGCAGTTCTTGGGCATACTCTTTGATGAGTTTTGATTCAGGTAATGTTCTTTTTATCAGTTTTTGAAAAGCGTGAAAATAACCCAGTGTTCTGTTGTTTGAAGTCTCTTTTTGGTCTTCAACAGCGTTGTCCAAATGATGCAGTCCAATAAAGAATAATTGAAATAGGGATTGAAGACTAATTTGTTTGTACCGATTGTTTTCGGAAATGGCTTGAATGATCTTATTTTTAAGATAGATAAAATCATTTAAATTGAAGTTGTTTGAGTCAAAACTGTATTGTTTGGCTTTGTTTAATTCCAATAAGATAAGAGGTGTGTTTTTGAAGATAGTTTCGATAAATTGTTCCGAAATCGTAAATACTTCTCCAGTCACATCTGATTGAAATTCAAAGCCGTGGAAAGTATTTGTCGGAATTAAAAGAATACAAGGTGCTTTCAAACTAATCTTTTTAGTATCTTGAATCAAGACGCCTTCTCCAGAAGAAATCATAAATATTTGGAACAAATCTGTGTGTAAATGTTCGTTGATTTCCCAGTCGTATAATTTGCTTCGGGTCGCCAATAATTCGTGGTGCACAAAATCACCAAAATCACGTTGATTATTGTCGCCGTAAAGTCCTTTATAGTTGAGAAGATTTTTTTTCATAGTCCAATTAGAATTACAATAGTACATATTTTTTTAGAATTAAAAATACAAAATGTTTCTTTTGTACAAGAATTAACAGAAATTGTGCAAAATTCCGATTACTTCTTGAAATACATTTGTTTTATAGATTTTGATAACTAATAACACTGTATATATGAGTGATTTAATGGAGAACTCTTTCGATATTGAAGTACAGCCTTCGCATTTGTATCTAGCCTATACATCCACCATTTTGCGAGCGCCAAGCAAGCCGTTGCTTCTTTTGAAAAAATCTTTGACAGAAAAAACGGGACCACTTTTTGAGGATTTTAATTTGGGTATTTTAGATAATGATTTAACCAAAAATGCCATAAAAAATGGCGAACCAATAGGAGAGCGTATCGTGGTTCACGGCAAAGTGGTGAATGAAAAAGGACAGCCTATGCCACATACCCTTATTGAAATCTGGCAGGCCAATGCTGCGGGTCGGTATGTGCATAAAGTCGATCAACACGATGCGCCTTTGGATCCTAATTTCTTGGGAACAGGACGTTGTATGACGGATTCTGAAGGGAATTATCGATTTTATACCATCAAACCCGGAGCTTATCCTTGGGGAAATCATCACAATGCTTGGCGTCCGAATCACATTCATTTTTCGTTATTTGGAAACGAAATCTCTAGCCGATTAATTACCCAAATGTATTTTCCTGGCGATCCTTTGTTGGAATACGATCCTATTTATCAAGCCGTGAAAGCCAAAGGACGCGAATTGTTGATTTCGAAATTTGATTTGAACCTCACCGAACCCGATTTTGCTTTAGGCTATCGTTTTGATATTGTATTAAGAGGTCACAATGCCACTCCATTTGAAAATAGATAAAACTATGAATACTACTAAAACACAAACACCATCACAAACCGTTGGTCCTTATTTTGGATATGGACTCACTTCGGAGCAATATTTGTACGATTTTAAAAGTTTGATTACTAATAAAATAACTATTTTAGATTCAAATTCTGATTACATTACCATCAAAGGGAAAATTTTCGATGGAGAAAACAATCCCATTTCGGATGCGATGATTGAGCTGTGGCAAAATGATGGACATAATAGATTTTTTGGCAGATTTGGTACTGGAACGGATGCTGAAAATCATTTTGTTTTTCAAACCATCAAGCCAAAATCGGTTGAGAATCAAGCTCCATTTGTTACCCTTATTGTTTTTATGCGTGGGCAATTGATTCATTCCTACACCCGAGTTTATTTCTCGGACGAAGAAGTGTTAAATGCTCAAGATACAGTTTTAAATGCCATTCCAGCTGAAAGAAGAAACACCATTATTGCCCAAAAAAAGGCAGGATGTTACGAGTTTAATATTTATATGCAAGGCGAAAACGAAACGGTTTTCTTCGCTGTTTAATAGTTGTTTTATACGAATCAAAAATCAATAGTTATGAGTTTATACACCCAATTATTTTACGCTAAAGAAATAGATGCGCTGTTTTCTGATTCGGAATCCATAGCACAAATGTTGCGTGTAGAAGCTGCATTGGCAGAAGCTCAAGCCAATAAAGGATTATTTTCTAAAGCTGTTGCCGAAACCATTAAAACCCATTGCAGGATTGGGGATATTCATGTCGAAAAATTGAAGAAAGCTATTTCCCTTGGTGGAAATGCTGCGATTCCTTTGGTCAAAAAGCTGACACAAACAGTAAAAAACCAAGATTCGGAAGCGGCAAAATACATTCACTTGGGCGCAACGAGCCAAGATGTAGTCGACACGGCAATGGTTTTGCAAATTCAGGAATATATTGTTTGGCTGGATGCAAAAATCACTTTTTTCGAACAACAATTGGTGGCACTAACCCTAAAGTACCGTCAAACCATCATGATTGGGCGAACGCTTTTGCAACAAGCAAAACCTACGACTTTCGGATTCAAAACTGCGGGTTGGTTAGAGGCAATTTCCAGAAGCAAGCAACGTTTGGAAGAGGTTAAACAACGTGTTTTGGTTATTCAATTAGGCGGAGCGGTTGGAAATGGAAATGCCAATATTTCAATTGAAATCCAAGAAGAAATGGCTCGTTTATTAGGGTTGAAACCTTCGTTTACTTGGCATTCGCACCGAGATAATTTGGCTGAAATAGCCAGTGTTTTAGGAATTTTGAGTGGGAGTTTAGGAAAAATAGCCAAAGATGTTTCGCTATTGATGCAAACCGAAATTGGAGAAGTTTTTGAAGGAGCTGCTGAAGGAAAAGGCAGATCGAGCACGATGCCCCACAAAAGGAATCCAGTGACTTGCGCGGCGATATTGGCGAATGCAAATCGGTTGCCAAATTTGGTTGCCACGATACTTTCGGCAATGCCCCAAGAACACGAACGCTCGGTGGGTTTATGGCATTCGGAATGGGAGGTTTTGGTAGAAATTATGCAATTGACGGCAGGTTCTTTGGAAAAAAGTATTGCCTTAGTCGAAGGATTGGAAGTGGACGAAAACCGAATGATGGAAAATCTGGAATTGACCAAAGGACTCATTTATGCCGAAAATATTGCTTTGGCTCTAGCCCCAAAAATAGGGAAGTCAGAAGCACACGAATGGATTGAAAATGCGTGTAAACAAGCTATTGATGAGAAGAAACACTTAAAGGAAGTAGTTCTCGAAATGAATCTTGAATTGGACGATTTGGATGCATTATTTAATCCTGAAAATGCCATTGGATTGAGTCTCGAATTAATCGACCAAGTGGTAAAAAAATACCAGTAAAATGAAAATAAATTATAAAATAACGGGAACGCCCAACAGTCCGGTTTTGGTTTTTTCCAATTCTTTGGGAGCTGATATGGGGATGTGGGAGGAATTGATTCCTTTTTTGCTGCCCTACTTTCGAGTATTGCAATACGACACTCGTGGACACGGCGGAAGTGAAGTTGCCGAAAGTCCCTATACGATTGATATATTAGGTAATGACATCATTGATTTGTTAAATCAATTGAACATTAAAAAGGTTTATTTCTGTGGGCTTTCAATGGGAGGATTAATCGGGCAATGGCTGGGAATTTATCATCCAAATAGGATTTTAAAATTAATCATCAGCAATACCGATGCGAAAATTGGAACTTTCGAACATTGGAACGACCGAATCAATGCTGTCAATAAAGACGGAATGCAAGCTATTGTTGAAGGTACAATGGAGCGTTGGTTTACCGATGATTTCAGAAAAAATAACCCAAATAAAATTTCCGAAATTAAAGCTGTTTTTGTTAAAAATAATGTGCTGGGCTATGCCAATTGTTGTGCCGCAGTGAGAGATGCTGATTTCAGGGCAGATTTACATAAAATCAGTGCAGAAACATTGATTATTACCGGAAACGAAGACGTTGTTACCAATGTTGCGCAAGCCGAAGAATTACTGAAAAACATTCTAAACGCCCAATTGAAAATACTTCCTGCTCGTCATTTGTCTAGCACGGAATTACCGGAATTATATGCTGAAATACTCATTCATTTTATAGTTGGCGAAAGCACTTTTGAAAGAGGAATGCACGTGAGAAGAACGGTTTTGGGAAATGCTCATGTGGACAAAGCGACTGAGAAAATCAATGCCTTTACTGGCGATTTTCAAAATTTCATTTCCAATTATGCTTGGGGCGAAATTTGGACACGACCAGGATTGGACAAACCCACCAGAAGTTGTATTACACTGGCAATGTTGATTGCTTTGAATAGAAAAGACGAATTTAAAATGCACGTTCGTGCCGCCGTTAACAATGGATTGAAGGCCGAAGAAATAAAAGAAATAATTATGCATTCTGCCTTGTATTGCGGTTTACCTGCAGCAAACGAAGCCTTACATTCTGCAGAAGAAATCTTGAATGAATTGTGAAATCGCCATTAACAAGCCGTTTGCGTATGCAAACACCAATAAAAAAGAGGCGATACCATATATGACCGCTGACAAATAACATTAACATATATGAAAAAATTGAAAACACAAGTCGGAATTGTTGGTGCGGGACCTGCAGGATTAACACTAGCAAATTGGTTACGAAAACAAGGAATTTCGTCGGTGATAATTGAACACCGCAGTAGAGAATATAGCGAATCACGGGTGCGAGCTGGATTACTGGAACAAAACACCGTTGATATTTTAAACAACTTGGGTCTAGCTGACAGACTCAAAAAAGAAGGAAAAGAGCACCACGGGGTTCATTTAAGTTTTGATGGCGAGCGTATTCGAGTGCCTTTTGGAGAACTTACAAACGGTCGAAATATCACGATTTATGGACAACAAGAAGTTGCGAAAGACCTTACCGATGCCTGGTTGGCGGGAGGTGGTCAGTTGTTTTTTGAAGCTACAGCCACTAAAATTGCCGATTTTGATACCGATCATCCGAGCATTCATTTTGAATATGAAGGAGAAGCGGCTGTTTTGGAATGCGATTTCGTGGCGGCTTGCGATGGTTTTCACGGCCTGGGTCGCAAGACGATGCCAAAAGGGTCTTACAATGAATTTACGGTAACCTATCCGTTTAGCTGGTTGGGTATTTTGGCAAATGTTGCCCCTTCGTCCGATGAATTGATTTATGCGTATCACGAACGGGGTTTTGCTTTGAGCAGCTCTCGTTCCGAAAAAGTGAGTCGTTTGTACGTGCAATGTGAAAATGACGATACAGTCGCCAATTGGTCTGACGAAAGAATTTGGGATGAATTGTCAATACGATTGGCAACTCCCGGTTGGGAACTGAAACGTGGGCCTATTTTCGAAAAAAGTATCACGCCAATGCGCAGTTATTTTATCGATAACATGCAATGTGGTCGCTTGTTTTTGGCAGGTGATGCCGCCCATATTGTGCCTCCAACAGGTGGAAAAGGATTGAACTTGGCCGTTGCCGACGTCAAACATTTGGTTGATGGATTGACCGAGTTTTACAAAAAAGGCTCAACTGCAGCTTTGGACTCCTATTCAGAAACAGCTTTAAAACGCATTTGGAGGGCGCAGGATTTCTCTAATTTTATGACGACTTTGTTTCACAAACAAGACGAACACGGTTCTTTTGGATACCAGTTACAAAAAGCAAAATTCGATTACATTAAACGTTCAAAGTCTTATGCCACGACGATAGCAGAGAATTACGTAGGATTGCCTTTTGAAGCATTTGAATAATTTCAAACACAAATATAACTATTTACCAACGGCTCCCCTCTCCTTTGGAGAGGGGCTGGGGGTGAGGATTAATATTTAGTCTATTAAAAATCACACAAAATAAATGAAACAAGTTCCTATAATAGATTTACATACCGCCGCCAAAATGGTCAAAGACGGTGATACCTTGCTACAAGGCGGTTTCGGCATGACGGGTAATCCGGTTCACTTGATGCACGCATTAGCAGAAATCGGCACAAAAAACTTGACCTTTATTGGCAATAATACCGGAGAGGCAGGTCTTGGAGGCGGACGTTTATTGAGAAACGGTCAGCTCAAAAAAATGATTGGTTCGTTTTTTACTTCCAATCCAGATGCCGTAAAAGCGGCACAAACGGGACAAGTAGAATATGAACTTTTGCCGCAAGGAACTCTTGCCGAAGCGATTCGGGCTGGTGGTGCGGGAATAGGAGGTTTTTATACCCCAACCTCGGCGGGAACATTGATTGCCGAAGGAAGAGAGACAAAAATCATCGATGGAGAAGAGCAAGTATTCATCAAGGGAATTCGTGGAAATGTAGCCTTCATTCGAGCTTGGAGAGCCGATACAGCCGGAAATTTGCAATACCGAATGACCGAAAATAATTTCAACAAAGCCATGGCCACGGCCGCCGATTTGGTGATTGCCGAAGTGGAAGAAATTGTTCCCGTTGGCGAAATCGCCCCTGAATTTGTACATACCCAAGGTTGCTTTGTCGATTATTTGGTCGAAGCTAAAATTACGCTGGAAGATTTGGGAAGTTCAGCTTCGGTATCGACTTCAAAAAAGGTAGATGAAAGCCGAATGAATATGGCCAAACGGGCTTTGGCAGAATTGAAAAAAGGAGACGTGGTCAATTTGGGAATCGGAATTCCAACCTTGGTAGCCGATCTAATAACCGACGAACACGGAATTATCTTGCATACCGAAAACGGAATGTTGGGCGTTGGTCCTGTTCCAACTGATGGTGGTGGTGCGATGGATTATCCTGTAAATGCAGGTAAAATTCCGGTAACGGCACTCAACGGAAGCAGTTATTTTGACAGTGCCGATTCCTTTGCGATGATTCGTGGAGGACATGTCGATACCGCCATAATGGGTGGATTGGAAGTGGATGAATTTGCCAATTTGGCCAATTGGGCAGTTCCTGGAAAACCGTTGTTGGGCGTGGGTGGCGCCATGGATTTGGCCAAAGGAGCCAAACGATTGATTATCACGATGACACATTCTAATCCAGACGGTTCTTCGAAAATGGTACCTCAATGCGTTTTGCCTTTGACAGCATCTGATGTTGTCGATTTGGTTATTACCGACTTGGCTGTTTTCTCCTTTATCGATGGAAAATTAACCTTGATTGAAATTATGCCGGGCAGTTCTTTGGAAGAAGTACGAGCCAAAACGAGTGCTCATTTTATTGAAAAATTAAACTAGAAATTATGAATCAATCCTATATCATAGATGCCATCCGAACCCCAGTCGGGAGTTTTGGAGGCAGTTTGTCCACTGTTAGAGCCGATGATTTGGCGGCATTGACCATTAGGGAGTTGGTAAAAAGAAACCCGAACATTCCCGTGGAAAAAATCGACGAGGTAATTTTGGGAAACCACAATCAGGCTGGGGAAGACAATAGAAATGTGGCTCGAATGGCTACTTTATTGGCAGGATTGCCTTATACGGTTCCGGCTCAAACGGTCAATCGTCTTTGCGCTTCGGGAATGTCTGCCGTTATTGATGCTTCCAGAAGTATTCAAGTAGGCGATGCCGATATTATGATTGCTGGTGGAATGGAACACATGACCAGAAGTCCATGGGTGATTTCAAAGACTTCAAAACCTTTTGGGAATGATGCCAAGATGTTTGATTCCAGTTTTGGATGGCGTTTTGTAAACCCCAAAATGGAAGCGATGTATGGCACGGATGCAATGGGAATTACTGCCGAAAATTTGGTTGAAATGTATCATATAAGTCGGGAAGACCAAGATTTATTTGCCTATAATTCCCAACAAAAAGCATTCAAAGCGCAATATGATGGACGATTTGACGAAGAAATAATTGCAGTGGAACTGACAGATAAAAAGGGAATTGTTACTGTGTTTTCTAAAGATGAATTCATAAAGGGAAATACAACTCTCGAAAAACTGGCGACTTTAAGAGCCGCTTTCAAGAAAGATTCAGGAAGTGTAACGGCGGGTAATGCAGCGGGTCTTAATGACGGTTCAGCCGCATTATTTTTAGCTTCTGAAAAAGCGATAAAACAATACAATCTGAAACCATTAGCCAGAATTGTTTCTTCGGCAATAGTGGGTGTAGAACCTAGAATAATGGGAATTGGACCTGTAGGCGCTACCCAAAAAGCACTTCAAAAAGCAGGTTTGACATTAGATGATATTGACATTATAGAATTGAATGAAGCCTTTGCCGCGCAAGCATTAGCCTGTACCAGGGCTTTAGGACTTAATGATAATGATGCAAGAGTCAATCCAAATGGAGGCGCCATTGCACTGGGACACCCGCTTGGAATGTCAGGAACTCGCTTGATTCAAACCGCTGCCATCGAACTTCAAAAACAAAACAAAAGATTCGCCTTGTGTGCGATGTGCATTGGCGTAGGGATGGGTTATGCCGTGATTATCGAAAATGTGAATGTAAAATAGTTATTAAAAGAAATTGAGCCTATTTAATTTTAAAGAATGCACTACTAAATAATACCAAATTATGAGTAACGAAAAATTAAGAAGTGAAGCTTTGGCTTACCATGCCAAACCACAACCCGGAAAGATAAAAATCGTACCAACAAAACCGTATGCTACCCAACGAGATTTGGGATTAGCGTATTCTCCTGGGGTTGCTGAACCTTGCTTGGAGATATTTAAAAATAAGGATGATGTTTATAAATATACTGCAAAAGGAAATCTTGTTGCGGTAATTACCAATGGAACAGCCGTTTTGGGATTAGGAGATTTAGGGCCTGAAGCTTCGAAGCCGGTAATGGAAGGGAAAAGTTTGTTGTTCAAGATTTTTGCAGATATTGACAGTATCGATATTGAGCTGGACACCAAAGATGTGGACAAGTTTATCGAAACGGTAAAAATTATGGCTCCCACTTTTGGCGGAATCAATTTGGAAGACATCAAAGCACCCGAAGCCTTCGAAATCGAAAGACGGTTAAAAGAAGAATTGGATATTCCGGTGATGCACGATGACCAACATGGAACGGCGATTATATCGGCTGCAGCCTTGTTGAACGCTTTGGAAATTACTAAGAAAAAAATAGAAGAGGTACGCATCGTAATCAGTGGTGCGGGTGCAGCAGCAGTTTCTTGCACCAAGTTGTACAAAGCCTTTGGTGCCAGTGCCAAGAACATCGTAATGCTGGACAGCAAAGGAGTGATTCGTTCCGACAGGGAAAATTTATCTGTCGAAAAACAGGAATTTGCTACCGACAGAAAGATTGACACCCTCGAAGAAGCGATGGTGGATGCCGATGTTTTTATAGGACTTTCCATTGCCGATGTGGTGAACCCGGAAATGTTGCTGGCCATGGCAAAAGACCCAATCGTTTTTGCAATGGCGAATCCAGATCCAGAAATAGCCTATGATTTGGCGGTAAGCACCCGAAAAGATATTATTATGGCAACCGGACGTTCCGATCATCCCAATCAGGTGAATAATGTTTTGGGTTTTCCGTTTATTTTTAGGGGAGCCTTGGATGTGAGAGCGACCAAAATCAATGAGGAAATGAAAATGGCAGCCGTAAAAGCTTTGGCCGATTTGACTCGTGAAGCTGTTCCAGAACAAGTGAACATTGCCTATGGACAAACCAGACTTACTTTTGGCAAGGATTATATTATTCCAAAACCATTTGATCCAAGATTGATTTCGTCAATTCCTCCGGCTGTTGCCAAAGCGGCAATGGATAGCGGTGTGGCCAAAATGCCTATTTTGGATTGGGATAAATACAAAGAAGAATTATTGTTGCGTTCCGGCAATGACAATAAAGTGGTTCGAATGATGTATGAAAGAGCCAAAGCAAGTCCCAAAAAAATTGTTTATGCCGAAGCCGATCATTTAGATGTCCTGAAAGCTGCCCAAATCGCCTTTGACGAAGGGATAGCGATTCCAATATTATTGGGAAACAGGGAAATTATTTTAGAATTAAAAAAGGAAATCGAATTTGATGCCGATATAACCATCATTGATTCCCATACAGAAGAGTCCGAAAATATAAGGAATCAGTACGCAGAGAAATTCTGGAATAACCGAAAAAGAAGTGGCATAACGCTTTATGGAGCGAAATCCAAAATGAGGGAGCGCAATTATTTTGGTGCCATGATGGTGTTGGAAGGCGATGCCGACGGAATGATTTCAGGCTATTCCAGAGCATATCCCACAGTGGTTAAACCCATTTTTGAAGTTATAGGAAAGGCTGCGAATGTAAAAAAAGTGGCAACGGTAAACATTCTGACCACCGAAAGAGGGCCTGTCTTCTTGGCAGATACCGCCATAAACATTGATCCCACCGCCGAGGAATTGGCTGATATTGCCCAAATGACCGCAAATGTGGCCACCACTTTTGGTTTTGATCCCGTAATGGCGCTATTGTCGTATTCTAATTTTGGTTCTTCGACACATTCAGATGCAACCAAAGTGAGGGAAGCCGTTGAAATTTTGCACACTAAAAAACCGGACTTGCTTGTAGATGGTGACATTCAAGCTGATTTTGCTTTGAATCCTGAATTGCTGCAAAGTAAATTTCCGTTTTCCAAATTGGCAGGTAAAAAGGTAAATACCTTGATTTTTCCCAATTTAAGCTCGGCAAACATCACCTATAAATTGATGAAAGAATTGTATAAATCAGAATCTATTGGCCCTATAATGATGGGACTCAGCAAATCTGTCCACATTCTTCAATTGGGAGCAAGCGTCAATGAAATTGTAAACATGACTGCCGTTGCCGTGATTGATGCGCAGGAACGAGAAAAAAGAAAAAAAGCGAAATTGAACATTAATTAGTAATATGAAATCTCCATTAACAAGCTGTTTGTTGCAAACACCATAAATAAAAGCGATGCCATATATGACATCTGATAAATAACTTTTACATATATGAAAAAATATTCGGGATTAATAACCCTACTTTCTTTGATGCTGGCGTGTAATTTTAGTTTTGCCCAAGACAAAAATGAAGATTTATTGAAAGAATTTATTACGCCTCCCAATACTGCCAAGCCCCGTGTTTGGTGGCATTGGATGAACGGTAACATATCCAAGGAAGGAATTGCCAAAGATCTCTTGTGGATGAATCGAATAGGAATTGGCGGTTTCATGAATTTTGATGCTGCCATGGCAACGCCACAAATAGTAAAAAAACGCCTGACGTACATGACGCCCGAATGGAAAGATGCTTTTCACTTTACGACCCAACTTGCCGATTCCTTACAACTGGAAATGGCCATTGCGGGATCGCCGGGATGGAGTCAAAGTGGTGGGCCTTGGGTTAACCCTAAGGACGGAATGAAAAAACTGGTTTGGAGTGAAATTCGTATCAAGGGAGGACGGAAATTCACGGGTGTCTTACCCAAAGCACCTACTAAAACGGGTGCCTTCCAGAACATTCCTTTCTCGGAAGTATTAAGTATGGGAGCACCAACTGCACCACCTTTAGACTATTACGAAGATATTAGTTTGATGGCTTATAAATTGGCGGAAGCTGATGTCAATTTTAGCGATTTAAAACCAAAAGTGACTTCAAGTGGTGGGAAATTTACCATCAACCAACTTACCGATGGCGATTTGGCCACGATAGTGTTGTTGCCTGCCACAAAAAACAACGAAAGTGCCTGGATACAATTTGCTTTTGAAAAACCGCAAACCTTCAAAGGAATTACCATTGTTGGCGGTGGAGATGAAGGTCCTTTTGGACTTTTTGGAGACAAATCCGAAACGCGTTCTTTGGAAGTAAGTGAGGATGGAATTCATTTCAAACCAATCAGTTTCATTTCAGCAGGAGGAATGTTGCAACAAACCATTAATTTCTCGGCAGCAACGGCAAAATATTTTAGGATTACTTTCAAAAATCCGCTACCGATTTTTAGTTTTGATATGATACTGGGGTCCGATGCCGCGCCAAAACCATCTCCGGGAACTGATATTGCTGAAATTATGTTGCACAGCACCACCAAAATCGATCGTTTTGAAGAGAAAGCCGCATTTGCCGCAGTTAAAAATATAAACGTAAATGGCACTAAGGCAACTTCTGATGCAATTGCACCGGAAAACGTGATTGATTTATCTGATAAAATAAATGCTGACGGAACGTTGAATTGGACTCCGCCGGCAGGAAATTGGAAGTTGATACGTTTTGGCTATTCATTATTGGGAATAACCAATCATCCCGCTTCACCCGAAGCCACAGGTTTAGAAGTTGATAAATTAGACCCAGTTGCCATAAAAACGTATTTTGAAAATTATCTCGACCAATACAAAAGTGCCACAGGAGGATTGATGGGTGATAAAGGCGGCTTGCAATACATCGTCACCGATAGTTGGGAAGCAGGAGCGCAAAACTGGACCAAAAACCTACCTGCCGAGTTTGCCAAAAGAAGAGGATACTCTTTATTGCCTTGGATGCCCGTACTGACAGGTCAAATTATTAAAAGTTCGGAAGCCAGTGAAAAATTTCTTTGGGATTACCGAAAAACCTTGGGAGAAATGCTTGTTGAATACCATTATGACCAATTGACCCAATTGTTGAAGGAGCGAGGAATGAAACGCTATTCTGAATCCCACGAAACAGGACGTACTTTAATCGCCGATGGGATGGAAGTAAAACGCAGAGCCGCAGTGCCTATGGGAGCCATGTGGACACCAGGCCCAATTGGAGGCGATGGTAAAACATACAATGTCGATATTCGGGAATCTGCTTCGGTAGCCCATATTTATGGACAAAACTTGGTGGCTGCCGAATCGTTTACCGCTATTGGCGATGCGTATGCCTATTCACCAGAACGATTAAAACCAACAGCCGACATGGAATTGGCCAGTGGATTGAACCGATTCGTGATTCACACATCGGTGCATCAACCTTCCGACGAACACGCTCCTGGATTGGGTCTTGGCCCTTTCGGACAATGGTTTACCCGCCATGAAACTTGGGCGGAGCAAGCCACCGCTTGGACGAAATATTTGGCTAGAAGTTCGTATTTGCTGCAACAAGGAAAATTTGTGGCCGACATCATCTATTATTACGGGGAAGACAATAATATTACTTCTCTTTTTGCAAAAAAACAGCCTAACATTCCAATGGGGTATAATTATGATTTTGTCAATGCCGACGCCTTGCTGAATGTACTCGCCGTCAAAGACGGACAAATTGTAACTCCAAGCGGTATGCAGTATAAAGTGCTGGCCTTGGATGCCAATAGCCAACAAATGACCTTGAAAGTGGCTCAAAAAATTAGCGAATTGGTAAAAGCTGGAGCCATTGTCGTGGGGCCAAAACCAATAGCTACCCCAAGTTTAATGGATGACAAAACAGCCTTCGATACCTTGGTAAATGAATTGTGGGGAGCTGAAAATACCGTAACAACTATTGGTAAAGGAAAAGTTTATACGGGAGAAAGTATCGAAAAAGTCTTGAAAGCTTTAGCAGTAAAACCTGATTTCGAATACACAAAAACACAGGATGACACCCAATTATTGTATGTTCACCGTAAATTGCCGGAACAGGAATTGTATTGGGTAAACAACCGCAATGACCGAGCCGAAAATTTGGAAGCCACTTTCAGGGTTTCTGGCAAAACAGTGGAGATTTGGCATCCAGAAACTGGTAAAACGGAACCAGCTTCTTATTCTTTTGCCGATGGACGCACAAAAGTGTCTTTGCATTTGGAACCTAATGACGCTGTATTTATAGTATTCAAAGAAAATACAACTGTAGCATCCCATATTTTGCCAGCCGTGACGGAAACTAAATTGACCACCTTGGAAGGCAACTGGAATTTAAGTTTTCAAAAAGATAGGGGAGCACCTTCGAGTATCACGGTGAAAAAATTAGTTTCTTGGACTGAAAATTCAGATGTAGGAGTCAAATATTTTTCGGGAACGGGAACCTATTCTAAAACCATTGATGCGCCAAAAAGTTGGTTCAAAAACTCGGGACAATTATGGATTGATTTGGGAGAGGTCAAAAACATTTCCGAAGTATTCGTAAACGGAAAATCGTTGGGAATTGTCTGGAAAAAACCATTCCGAGTGGATGCCAGCGGAATCTTGAAGCCAGGAAAGAATACCTTGGAAATAAAAGTGACCAATCTTTGGCCCAACCGAATCATCGGGGACGAGCAAGCTGGAGCCAAGAAAATTACGTTTATTTCGATGCCTTTTTACAAAGCAAACGCTTCATTGTTGCCATCGGGATTACTGAGTTCGATTACCGTTTTGTCCGTGAAATAGTAATTTTTAGGTTTAAATAATGTAGATTATTTTATTTAATTTTAAAGAGGTAAACCAAAATGCAAATGTATAGGTTTTACCTCTTTTTTTGTTTGTTCTTTTTTGTTTGTTCTTTTTTGTGTAAAAGCTACCCTCCGCCCCGTTTCTAATTAACACTACTTAGTTTTTGAATCTCTTTCGATAAAACAATACCATTAATACCAGTTAATTACAGCTTTTTTGATTAATCGAAATCAGGTTAATACATTTTTTAAATTGCTATTGTGAAGTTCTAATTGCTCCGAAACCTCTTTGGAATAGTCTTTTAAAAGGGTTTTAGCTCCTCTTTCCTCTGATATTGCAAGAGGATCGACCCCAATTTCAGCCCAACTATCGTACCAACGTTCAATTGTTCTTCTGCTGACATTAAAAATAGAGGCCAAGTCTTTGATCTTATGTTTTTGATGCGATAAAACAAAGCATTGACTGCGTTTTCTTACGGTGGCATTAGGATTGTTTTGATAAAGGTATTCCAATACCTCAATCTCTTCATTTTTAAGTGTTATGTATCTCATATCGAGATAGAAATAATATTACACATAAACAATAATATACAACATTATTTTATTCTAAATACTTACATGAATTTTATTGCTGATTTCAATAAAGTTATCTTGTTTTTTGTCTGGAGCTAATTTTGTAGCCGTAGTCGATGAAATTGGGGAATTCCACAATGCTCAACAGGCCATTTGCTTATTGGAGCAGTTGGTTTAACTGAATATACTTGATGTGTTTGCGGAAAGCAATTTCATCAACAATTTGAGTCACTACCCAATTCGATATTTGATTTTAGATCTTCGATCTGTTTTATTTCGTTGTTGTGAGGTAGGTAAAAGTTGAATTTTATAAAGAATTGCGTTCGATATAATTAAATGGATTTTTAGAGATTTTTTTTGTCTAGTATAATTTTTGCAGCTGCTTCGCCCATTCCTTTGAAATCAGTGCTAATTACCGTAATTCCCAGAAGTGCTTTTAAGGGAGTTTCATTATATGAAATGACGCCTACATCTTTTTCCGTAACCAAATTTTTCTCTCTAATTTGTTGCACTACTGAACCAGGTCTTCTTCCTCAATTGCTATGTATGCCTCTTTGGATTCGAATTCCAGGTCATCGTAAATTTCGTCCAAGATTTCAAATTCAAAACCATATTGTTAGCAAAAATTTATAAAACCAACCAGAATACCGGTTGGATAGGGAAACACCAATTTAGTTGGGTATACTAAAATTATTTTTTTGTATTTTTTTAATTTTCAAGACCTTCTTCCAGTGCATGGATAATGTCTTCTTTATAATCTTGATATATGGCTGCAAAAGTTCCAGAGATTTCGGTATAGGAGTTGTCTATCAGTATGCGTTTTTCTTTAGGAATAGTTTCAATAGCCCTGATGGAAGCGGCATCTCCCGGTTTTGAAAAACAAGGCTTTTTGGTCCTAGTTTTTGTTAATCGGGAATACAGTGAACAGCAGGAGCAATGGCTCTTGAGAATCCCCAATAGTGGTGCTTCATGAAACAAAAAAAGCACCAGTTTTACAACTGATGCTTTCTTGAAATATTTTGAAAAAATTTTATTTTTTCTTTTTCCCTGCAGGCGCTTTTGCTGCTTTTGCTGCTTCTTGAGCTGCTTTCATAGCTGCACGAGAAATTCTTACTTGAGCAACAACAGTGTTGTCTGGGTGTAATAATTTGTAGTTATCCGAAGCTAGCTTCGTAACATACAATTTGTTTCCCATTTCAAGTGGAGAAATGTCAGCGTCAATAAAATCAGGAAGATTTTTTGGTAATGCTTTTACTTTTAATCTACGAGTGTTCAAACGTAAAACTCCTCCTAAAAGTACTCCTGGAGATACTCCAACCACTTTTACTGGAACTTCCATAGTGATTTCTTTGTCATCAAATAATTGAAAGAAGTCAATGTGTAAAATTCTGTCAGACACAGGGTGTACCTGAATGTCTTGTAAAATAGCCTGAAATGTTTTGTCTCCAAGCTCAATCACAACTGTGTGTGCGTTTGGGGTGTAAACCAAGGTTTTGAATGCTCTTTCGTCTGCTGAAAAATGCACTGGTTGACTTCCTCCGTATATAACGCAAGGAACCGCTCCAGCATTACGTAAGGCTTTAGTCGCAACTTTGCCCACGCTTTCTCTTTCTGATCCTTTAATTGTAATCGATTTCATTGTAAAAAATTTATATAGTTAATTATTATTAAAACTCTTCTTTTTTCTAACGTTTTTGACTTCCATCTCCTGTCTTCCCTCTTTCTTTTCCTACATCAAAAATTTCCCACTAATAGAATTGTTGTGGTGTACCATGTACATTACTTCGGCAAAAAGAGGCGCACAACTCACCACTTTTATTTTGTTTGATTTCTTCTTCAACGGAATAGAATCAGTAACAATTAATTCCAGTAATTTAGAATTTTCTATTTTTTCGTAAGCACCGCCCGATAAGATAGCGTGTGTGCAAATCGCTCTCACGCTCAATGCTCCTTTTTCGATCATTAAATCTGCGGCTTTCGCCAATGTGCCTCCGGTATCAATCATGTCGTCAACCAAAATTACATTTTTGCCTTTTACTTCACCAATCAACTCCATAGTGTCGATGATGTTGGCTTCTTTTCGCTGTTTGTAGCAAATTACCACATCCGACTCTAAAAATTTTGAATACGCATAAGCTCTTTTGGAACCTCCCATATCCGGTGATGCAATAGTCAAATTGTCCAATCCTAAACTGTTTACATACGGCAAAAATATTGTCGAAGCAAAAAGGTGATCCACTGGCTTTTCAAAGAATCCTTGAATTTGGTCTGCATGCAAATCCATCGTCATAATTCGTGTTGCGCCGGCAGTTTCTAATAATTTAGCCACTAATTTAGCTCCAATCGGAACTCTTGGCTTGTCTTTTCTGTCTTGTCTTGCCCAACCAAAATAAGGCATTACTGCTGTAATGTGTCTTGCCGATGCGCGTTTTGCAGCATCTATCATAAGCAATAATTCCATTAAATTATCGGCACTCGGAAATGTTGAACAAACAATAAATACGCGTAAACCACGGATTGATTCTTCATAAGATGGCTGAAATTCACCATCACTATATTTCGACATCGTAACTTTGCCTAAAGGGATTCCATATTCTTTGGCTATTACCTCTGCGAGATAAACACTTTGTGAACATGCAAAAATTTTAGCTTCTGGCTCTAAGTGTGACATTTAGTTTGTTGTTTTTATTCGGTTGTGCGGCTATAATTCAGGCTTACTTTTGTAAAAACCTATAAAAATATAATCGCCTCGAATGTAGTTAGTTAGTGTGTTTCGTTTTACCGAGGTGCAAATTTAGGAATAAAATCGAACTCTGAAAGGAAAAATTAGAGTATTTTTATTAGAATCTTTAATTTTATTATTACATTTGCACCGTGTTAAAGGAAAAAGATGTTTAGCTACCACTAAATATCTCTTTATTGCGTGAAATAACTGTCGTTATTTCTGTCTGCTTCGCCCGGATGGCGGAATTGGTAGACGCGCTGGTCTCAAACACCTGTGGGAAACCGTGCCGGTTCGACTCCGGCTCCGGGTACAAAAGCCTCTTCGAAAGAAGGGGCTTTTTTGGTTTTATACTTTTTATCACATAAGTCACAATTCTCCAAAATGATTAATTGGTTTTAAAACGCATTACCATTATTCGATTTTCTTAACACGTTACTTATTCCCTCATACCTTCTTTATCACATAAGTCACAATTCCCCAAATGATTAATTGATTTTCTTCGGTGACTTTTATGGGAGGATAATTGGGGTTTTCGGGCATTAGATATAAGCAGTCTTGTTCGAGTTGGATGCGTTTTACGGTAAATTCGCCGTCGATAAAACAAATGGCAATTTTATTGTTTTGAGGTTCCAAACTTCTATCTACGACCAACACATCTTTGTCGTTGATGCCAGCGTCAATCATCGAATTTCCTTTGACTTTGATGTAGAAAGTGGCCAAAGGATTTTTGCACAAAGCCGTATTCAAATCGATGCTGTTTTCCATAAAATCAATTGCAGGCGAGGGAAATCCTGCCGAAACGCCTTCCTTAATTAACGGAATTCGGACTTCACTATTCAAAACAGGACGGAAGAAACTTAGTTTGGGCTCTTTTTTTATTGACATTGTATTTCGAGAATATCGTTGAAGTTCGTAGTATATCTTGGTGATAAATGATTCTGATTCATGTTCCAAGTGAGATTTAAATTTTGGGTAGCCAATTTTACTTTTTTGTCGCCAATTTTGTTGTTCAATTTATCCATAACTTGCATCAAAGCCAAATGTTTTGGGTTTTCTTCATCGAATAATTGAAATTGTTTTCGGTCTTCGTCAATCAATTCGGTGACGATTACGCCTGCTTTTTTGAACTTTATGTTTTCGTTTCCTTTGTATAATTTTTTCAATATATCAATCGCTGTGTTCGAAATAGTTAAGGTCGAATGGGTCGCAAATGGCAAGGTAACCGCCATAGTAAAATAATATTTCGAGGTTTGAATGCTGTGTTTGTCAATGACCAACATTACAATAATCGTGTGGCAACAAGATTTTTGCTTTCGCAATTTCTCGGCACAAACCGAGGCAAAAGTCGCCACGCGTTCGCGCAACAAATCAAAATCGGCGATTTGTTTGGGAAAACTTCGGGTAACGGCAATGCTTTTCTTTTGGTCGGGAATGGAGTCTAAGTCCAAAACTGATTTCCCTTCGAGTTCATATTTCAACCGCATTCCCACAACGCCCATTTCTTTCTTGATCCAAGCTTCGTGTTGCGGCTGAACAAAATCGAAAGCAGTGTTGATATTTCGCAATTTTACTTTTTTAGTCATTCGATAGCCAATGCCCCAAACGTCTTCAATCTTGGTCCATTTCAAGGCTTTGATTCGTTTTTCTTCGGTGTCAATCACATAAACACCTTGGGTTCTGTCCTGAAATTTTTTGGCAATTTTATTGGCCACTTTCGATAAAGCCTTGGTTTCGGCAAAGCCAACACAAACTGGAATTCCGACCCATTTTTGGATTCTAGTTTTTATTTGAACACCATAATTATGATAATCAGAAATGGTCATGCCATCAAAATTCAGGAAGGCTTCGTCAATGCTGTAAATTTCCAGATTAGGCGTAAACTGACCTAAAATTGCCATCACTCTATTACTCAAATCGCCGTACAACGCATAATTGGAAGAGAAAATCTTGACCTTTTTTTCTTTGATCAATTCCTTGATTTGAAATGCTGGAGCTCCCATTGGAATGCCCACAGCTTTGGCTTCGTTGCTTCTGGAAATCACGCAGCCGTCGTTGTTAGATAATATCGCAACGGGTTTTCCGTTGAATTTCGGTTGAAAAACACGTTCGCAGGAAGCGTAAAAATTATTGCAATCGACTAAAGCATACATTTTGTAAAATTACTCAATAGTCCATAATTGTGGTGTGGATAAAAAGTTAATTTTGGGAATTGTTGATAAAAAATTTGGAATGATTATAACACAGATTTTTTGCCGAATCTAGTGACTTGTTGATGCTTTTAAAATAAGGAAAACAACTTTATTTTGGCCGTTCCATATTCTAACCTTTGTGTTTAAAGATTAGTTTTTCTCCTTTCAAAGGCTATTCAATGGGAATATAAAAATCAACAATAGCTATTTTTTCAGGATGTTCATTAAAGTTGTTATGGTATATTTCAAACAGATTTCGATCTGCTTTTTTATATCCGTTTTCGTTCATCCAAATAAAAAGAGCGGTCCAAGATTTTTCAAATTCTTGGATTCCAATTTCAAAATGACCCACAATAAACTTCCCTTTTTCGATTGTTGTCAGGCCGATTTCTCCGCTAACTTCGGTTTTTTCGTTTAAAATCAGGGAAGCACTCATTCTAACTTTTTCGGGTTCGGTGATTTTATAACTGTCGTGATAAATGGTTGCCATTTTCGAATTTTCCGTCAAAAGACCTTTTGGAACAGCCCATTTCATCAGTTTGGCGTAAGCATTTCCCAAACCTTCGGGTCCAATTTGTGTGATAAAAGCCAATTCTAGCTTTGGCATTTCTTTGATTTCAATTTTTGCGTTCATTTTAATCCAATTGATAAGGTTATCAATGTTGCAAATATAGTCATCTGACAATCCGTTTTCTTGTCCATTCTTGCTTTCGACTTGACGAATCTTGCTATATTTTGGCTTTGATTTTCTAAATTCGGAAGGACTAATTCCGTAAAATTTCTTGAATGTTCTTGTAAACGAGGAGTTGCTTTTAAATCCGTATTGAAGGGAAAGTTCCGTGATGGATATGTTTTTTTGATGCAAAAGTATCGATGCTGTTTTTTCAATTCTTTTGCGGGTGATATACGAATTTATAGTTTCATTGGTTATCGCTTTGAAAATTCGATGCAAATGAAAGGGAGAATAAAAACCGACATTGGCGACAATTTCTAACGATAATTCCGAGTCCAGATTTTTATCAATGAATAGTAAAATGGTGTTTATTCGTTTGATGTAATCTTCGTTCATTTTCTTATTTTTCTATTTTTTGGGTAAAATAGCAACTTGTTCAAAAGTCTTCAATTCAAAAGTTTCGCCATCAAAGACGCCATACGTAAAATAATCAATCCAGTCACCTAGATTAATATATTCGGAGTTTTCTCCAACGGAAACTATCATAGGCAAATGGCGGTGGCCAAAAACAAGGTAATGGTAATGTTTGGTTTCCAGTTTTCTTTTGGAATACAAAATGAGCCATTCGTTTTCTTCGCCAAGAAATTTCACATCTTCATCTCCTGAAATGAGCTTGTTTTTCACAGAAAGATATTGCGCCAGTTTCATTCCAATATCAGGATGAAGCCATCGATAAAGCCATTTGGAGACCGGATGTGTAAATACTTTTTTCATTCGTTTGTACCCTTTGTCGCCAGGACCTTTCCCGTCTCCGTGACCAATAAGAAAGGTTTTTCCGTTGAAAGTGTATTCTTGATTATCACGAAATGTAGGAATATCTAGCACTTTCTGGAAATAATCATTCATCCATAAATCATGGTTGCCCACAAAGAAATAAATGGGAATGCCACTATCTCGAATTTCGGCCAATTTGCCCAAAACTCGAATATAACCTTTGGGAACTACGGTTTTATATTCGAACCAGAAATCGAATAAATCACCTAACAAGAAAATGGCTTCAGCGTCTTTTTTGACTTCGTCGAGCCAAGCCACGAATTTTTGTTCTCTAGGGAAACTCAATTCAGGTGTTGGCGCACCAAAATGCTGGTCCGAGGCGAAATATATTTTTTTGTTGGGCGTCATTTGATAAATACTGATTTATAAATATCGAGATTCGGAATTTGGACTCGAGCCATAGTGAACAGGTATAGCAATTTCAATTTATGGAATTTCAAATTTAATTATCACTGGCAAACCATTCGGCGAATGAAGATTCAGTTTCTTGTAATTTCAATGAAAAAAGTTTAATGTTTTGAGGCAATCTGCCGATGATTCTTTTCGAAAAATCGACTACCATATTTTCGCTTGTTGGCTGATAATCGACTAAAATTACGTGGTGACCACGAGATTCTAATTCTTTGGCCAATTCGACATGAGGCGTATTTTTATTAAAAACGGAGGCGTGATCAAACTGATCGACGATTTCCTCTTTTACTATTTTTTTTAAATCGGTAAAATCAATTACCATCCCATTTTTTACGTTTGTCACATCATTTATAGGTTCGCCAATAACGGTAACCGACAATTTATAACTGTGTCCGTGTACGTTTTTGCACTTGCCATCATAACCGTATAGGGCGTGACCGGTTTCGAAACCAAACTGCTTTGTAATCCTGATTTTGCTCATTCTATTTTTATTTGAGTACAAATTTAGTCAATTTACTTGTTTCTGTCTGCTTTTTTCGCCCGATAATACATCCAATAAGCAACAACCACCAATAAAACAAAGGGTAAAAACGAACCAATGAGTACTCCAAATTGATAACCATTATCGGGAGAATTTTTTAATTTTGCTTCAATATTGTTTTGTTGCAAAAGTAAAATAAGTTGTGTCATTGCTTATTTTTTAAATTGATTCAAAGCTTTTTTAGAAAAATCCGACAGCACTAATTTTCCCGAAATTTCGGCTCTTTCGTATAATAAAGGCTTCCAATTTTCGGTTCCTTCCCAAAACATTTTTTTCATTTCGACCAAGGTTTCTGGGTTGTAATTTGCTAATTTATTGGCGAAAGCCGAGATTTCTGAATCTAATTCGGTTGTGGTTTCAAATATTTGGGCAAATAATCCTTTTTGGTTTGCCCAAGAAGCCGATTTCCATTCGGTTTCTAAGGTCATTTCTGCCATAGCACTTTTCCCTATTTTACGCGTCACGGCTGGTTCGATTACAAATGGACCAATCCCGAGGGCTAATTCGGATAATTTTATAGTGCTTTCGGTGGTTGCCAAAGCATAATCGCAAGCAGCAACAATTCCCACTCCGCCACCAACGGCTTTTCCGTGAATTCTACCAATAATTATTTTCGAACAGTTGCGCATGGCATTCAACACATTGGCAAAACCTGAAAAAAATTGTGTGGCTTCTTCCTGATTTGAAACTGCCAAAAGTTCATCAAATGAAGCACCAGCACAAAACGCTCCCGAACCACTACTTTTTAAAACAATCACCGAAACTACTGAATTATTGCTTAAATTATTGAGTTCATTCGTCAGTCGATTCAGCAAATTACTTGGAAAAGAATTGCTCGCAGGATGCCCAAACTCGAGGGTTGCGATTTTATTTTCGATAGTCGTAAGGAGGAACCCGTTTGGGTTTTGTAGTGCCATTGTACAGATTTTGATGTAAAGTTAAAAATATTAAGGTAAGCAAGATATTTTTTTTCGAAATTTGCTTTCTGCTGCAAATAAATGTTATATTTGCGCCCTGCAATTGGGGGATTAGCTCATTTGGCTAGAGCGCTTGCCTGGCAGGCAAGAGGTGGTCGGTTCGAATCCGATATTCTCCACATAGAAAAACCGTAATTAGCTATTAATAAAGCTATTACGGTTTTTTAATTTCTACACATACTCCTTTGTTTAGCACATCATCAAATTTAAAATTTTTCTATTTAAAAAAATATTGCGCTTTTTTTAAATTTAATTCTTGAATGTGTAGCGACACAAATCCTCTGTATTTGAATCACTTCTTTTTTAACTTATACGTCAATATCTGTTATATTTTTATATTTTTGTAACAAATCATAAATAAAGTTTGATGAAAAAAATAATTTTAATAATGGCTATATCTACATCAATAATTTCATTTGGTCAAAGCCAAAAAGGGAATCCAATAAAATATCCACCAACCAAAAAAGGCGAAACTGTCGACGTATATTTCGACACAAAAGTAGCCGATCCCTACCGTTGGCTTGAAGATGATAAATCAGCCGAAACCGCTTCTTGGGTAAAAGCTCAAAACGAGGTAACCTATGATTATTTGTCTAAAATCCCTTTCCGAGCAGCTCTAAAAGCAAGGATTGAAAAATTGTGGAATTACGAAAAAATAGGCGCGCCAACTAAAGAAGGAAATTACACCTATTACTACAAAAATAACGGTTTGCAAAACCAAGCGGTTATGTACAGAAAAGATGCGAAAGGCGTTGAAACTGTTTTTTTAGACCCCAATACTTTTTCTAAAAAAGGGACTACTTCCCTTGGTGGAGTTGATTTTTCTAAAGATGGATCTAAAGCGACGTATTCTATTTCAGAAGGAGGAAGCGATTGGAGAAAAGTAATTTTAATAGATACCGAATCGAAAAAAATTCTAGAAGATACCTTGGTTGATGTCAAATTTAGCAGCGTTTCTTGGAAAGGAAATGAAGGTTTTTACTATTCCAGTTATGACAAACCTAGTGGAAGTGAATTATCGGCAAAGACGGATCAACACAAACTGTATTTTCATAAATTAGGAACTCTACAAAAAGACGATATTGTTGTTTTTGGATTGTCTCAAAAAAGAAGATATGTTGGCGGATATGTTACAGAAGACAATCGATTTTTGGTAATTACAGCGGCCAATTCTACTTACGGGAACGAATTGTATATTCAAGATTTAACAAAACCCAATGCTCCAATTATTACTATTGTCGATAATTTTAATAGTGATAACACTGTTGTCGAAAATGAAGGCGAAAAATTATTTATAAACACAGACTTAAATGCGCCCAACAAACGTATTGTTGTAGTAGATGTAAATAATTCTAAACCAGAAAACTGGAAAGATTTTATTCCAGAAACCGAAAACGTACTTTCGCCAACAACCGGCGGAGGTTACTTTTTTGCCAATTATATGAAAGATGCCATTTCGGTAATCAAACAATACGATTATTCTGGAAAATTTATTCGTGAAATACAATTGCCAGGTCTAGGAAGCGCAGGAGGATTTGGAAGTAAAAAAGCAGAAAAAACGCTTTATTATTCGTTTACAAATTTCACTACCCCGGGTTCTGTTTATGCTTTTGAACCTATTTCAGGAAAATCAGAAGTGTATCAAAAACCAAAAGTTGATTTTAAAAGCGAGGAATATGTTTCGACTCAAGTTTTTTATGCTTCTAAAGATGGAACCAAAATCCCAATGATTATCACGCACAAAAAAGGAGTAAAACTAAATGGTAAAAATCCAACAATTCTATATGGATATGGTGGGTTCAACATAAGTTTAACGCCATGGTTTAGTATTTCAAATGCCATTTGGATGGAAAACGGAGGGGTTTTTGCAGTAGCCAATTTGAGAGGTGGTGGTGAATATGGGAAAAAATGGCACGATGCAGGAATCAAAATGCAAAAGCAAAATGTGTTTGATGATTTTATTGCCGCCGCCGAATATTTAATTACTCAAAAATATACATCTTCCGATTTTCTCGCCATTCGTGGTGGTTCAAATGGAGGGCTTTTGGTTGGAGCCACAATGACTCAACGTCCCGATTTGATGAAAGTAGCCTTGCCAGAAGTTGGAGTTATGGATATGTTGCGTTACCATACTTTTACTTCTGGAGCGGGTTGGGCTTTTGATTATGGCACTTCTCAAGATAGTAAAGAAATGTTCGAATATATAAAAGGATATTCCCCTGTAAATAATGTAAAAAAAGGAATCCATTATCCGGCTACAATGGTTACTACTGGCGATCACGACGATCGAGTGGTGCCAGCTCATAGCTTTAAATTTGCTGCCGAGTTGCAAGAAAAACAAACCGGAAACAATCCAGTTTTGATTCGAATTGATGTCAATGCAGGTCACGGAGATGGTAAATCGATATCGGCAATTATAGACGAAAGTGTCGATATTCAAGCTTTTATTTTGTTTAATATGGGTTTCAAAGCATTGCCAAAACAATAATATAATTATTTTTAAATTTTATTTAAACCCTGTGAATCTATGGAAACACAGGGTTTATTGTTTATAGAAATGAAGTAAAAAAGGTGGTTTTTTATTTCTTATAGTAATTAGTAAATTCTACAGCGAACAACCTGAATAGCCAAAGGCATTACTTTATTTAAATTTCATAAAGTTTTATTAATGCATCTGTTTTTGTGAAAGTATCTCACTATTTTTGAGAATAATCAATAAATAATTCACCTATGAAAATTCAATTTAATACAGACAAGAACATTGAAGGACACGAGAGATTAGAAAAGTTTTTTACTTCAGAATTAGAAAAAGAATTGGCTCGATTTGACGATAAAGTGACTCGAATTGAGGTGCATCTTGGAGACGAAAATAGTGATAAAGGTGGCGTAAATGACAAACGCTGTATGATTGAAGCGCGCCCAGTAAAATCAAATCCTATAGCCGTTACAGCTTATGCAGATTCGATTGAGAAAGCCTTTTTTCAAGCAACTGAAAAAATAAAGAAATCCTTAAATACTACTTTTGATAAACAACTTTCACATTAATAATTTTCAAGGTTTTTATTAATTCGTTAAAAACAGTCTAAAAAAAGAAACTCTCTTTTTAGACTGTTTTTTTGTATGTAAGAGCTTAATTTTTGGTGTTGTGTAACAATAGATTTAGCATTTTATATACTTCTGTCCACTAAATCTAAATTATACAGACAGTATTTAAAAATCCGCGCAAAACCATCTAATAAATTCCCTAATTTTGCAAGACGAGACCTAAAGGTCGAATTGTACCAAGTAAAAATATTTAATAATAGCGTGGGAAGTAAAAATAAGTTAAAAAGATTCAAGGAAAACGAAACATTCAAGAATGTTTTTCAACCTACTAGAGAAGAAGTTGTGGGCGATTTGTTTCCGCTTAGAGGCAAATGGAATACTGATTTTTTTAAAAATGACAATCCAATTGTCATCGAATTGGGCTGTGGCAAAGGCGAATATTCCGTTGGTTTAGCCGAAAAATATCCCAATAAAAACTTTGTAGGTATCGACATCAAAGGTGCGCGTTTTTGGCGTGGGGCTAAGACTGCTGTGGAATCAGGATTGCATAATGTGGCTTTCATTCGTACCCAAATCGAATTAATCAATCATATTTTTGCCGAAAATGAAGTAGATGAAATTTGGATAACTTTTCCCGATCCTCAAATCAAATACAAACGTACCAAACACCGAATGACTAATTCCGAATTTCTGCAATTGTATAAAAAAATCCTCAAAAAAGAAGGTGTTGTCAATTTGAAAACCGATAGCGAGTTTATGCACGGATATACCCTTGGATTGCTTCACGGCGAAGGTCACGAAGTCTTGTATGCAAATCATAATGTCTATGTGAACGAGGGAAGTCCTGAGGAAGTTACTACTTTTCAGACCTTTTATGAAAAACAATATTTAGAAATTAACAAAGCTATTACGTACATTCGATTTAAAATTAAAGATTAGCCATTTTTGAACAATTACATTTTGTAAATGAGTTATATAACGCCATTATTTTTCGGTTTCATTAGTGCTTTTATAGGGATTATTCCGCCTGGATTAATCAATATGACTGCTGCGAAAGTAAACCATAAAGAAGGAAAACGGAATGCGTTATGGTTTGTGTTTGGAGCGACACTTGTTATTTGTGTTCAAGTTTTTTTTGCCATCTTATTTGCAAAAATCATAAGCCATCGACCGGATTTAGTTACTTTGCTACGCGAAATTGGGTTTTGTATTTTTACTGCCTTGACTGTCTATTTTTTATGGATTGCTAAAACACCTAAAGGCAAACCCAAAAAATTCAAAAACAAAAGTAAATCAAAGCGATTTTTTCTTGGAATGTTGCTCTCAGCACTCAACTTTTTCCCAATTCCTTACTATGTTTTTGTGAGTATTTCATTGGCATCTTATCATTTATTTTCATTTGATACAACCTCTATTTTGATTTTTGTAAACGGTGTTCTAGTGGGATCGTTTCTTGTTTTTTATATTTACATTTCTTTTTTTAATAAAATTGAAAATAAAAGAGACTACATTATGAAAAACATGAATACAATTATCGGAAGTATTACGGGGTTGATTTCAATAATTACTTTGCTTAATATCATTAATTATTATTGGTAAAAAATGACCAAGCCAAACGAAAATTTTTTCGAAAGAGTTTATGCCGTCGCCCGACAAATCCCTTACGGCAAAGTCACTTCTTATGGTGCTATTGCCAAAACAATAGGTTTAGCTCGATCAGCCAGAATGGTGGGTTATGCAATGAATGCAGCACATAATCTTGAAGATATTCCTGCGCATCGAGTGGTAAATAGAAAAGGATTGCTCACAGGAAAACACCATTTTGAAGGAACCAATTTGATGCAACAATTACTCGAAAGCGAAGGAATTGTTCTAGAAAACAATCAAATTATTGATTTTGAAAAACATTTTTGGGAGCCAGAAATGGGTTTGTGATTTGCAATTATTTTCAATAATTATTGCTGAAACTAGATTTTATTCTTTACAATAAATCCTTCTTAAAACGATTATAATAAGAACTTTTCTTGGTATCTTTGCAACCGTTATTTTACAATAGAATCAGTTTAAATAAATATAATTTTCCATTGGAAAATTTTAATTGGAAAGGAATCAAAAGATGAAATTAGATAGAAAAGAAATCCTTAAAGCTTTAGAAACCATTACGGTTGCCGGCGAAGGAAAAAATATGGTTGAAAGCGGTGCTATTGCGAATTTAGTGACCTTTGGCAACGAAGTTGTCATAGATTTAGTATTACACGTTCCAGCATTACACATTAGAAAACGTGCCGAAGACGATATCAAAAAAACCATTTTGGAGAAAGTTTCGTCAGATGCTCAAATTAAAATCAATGTCAAAGTTGAAGTTCCAGAAAAAAGTGGTGCTCCAGACAAATCGATTCCTGGAATCAAAAATATAATTGCCGTTGCTTCTGGAAAAGGAGGCGTAGGAAAATCTACAGTTACAGCAAATTTAGCAGTAACGTTGGCCAAAATGGGTTTTTCAGTAGGAATTCTTGATGCAGATATTTACGGACCATCAATGCCAATAATGTTTAATGTTGAAAGTGCTAAACCACTTTCAATAGAAGTAGATGGAAAATCAAAGATGAAACCAATCGAAAGTTACGATGTTAAAATACTTTCCATAGGGTTTTTTACACCTCCAAGTCAAGCTATTATTTGGCGCGGGCCAATGGCTTCAAAGGCACTAAACCAAATGATTTTTGATGCTGATTGGGGGGATTTAGATTTTTTGCTTATAGATTTACCTCCTGGAACTGGCGATATTCATCTTTCAATAGTTCAAGCTTTACCTATTACAGGAGTAGTTGTAGTTAGTACTCCACAAGCTGTAGCTCTTGCCGATGCAAGGAAAGGGGTTTCCATGTTTGTGTCTGAGGCCATAAATGTTCCCGTACTAGGAATAATAGAAAATATGGCTTATTTCACGCCAGAAGAGTTGCCTGACAATAAATATTATATCTTTGGAAAAGAAGGTGCGAAAAATCTTGCCGAAGATTTACAAGTTCCATTTTTAGGAGAAGTGCCAATAGTGCAGTCTATTCGCGAAGCAGGTGATTTTGGTCACCCAGCAGCCTTGCAAGAGGGTTCAGTTATACAAACTGTTTTTGAAGAAATTACCAGAAATGTAGTTCAAGAAGTAGTAATTAGAAACGAAAATTTACCTGCTACCGAAGCAGTTAAAATAACCACTATGGCTGGTTGTTCAACAAAAAAATAATCCAAATCTCGTCTCTACGGGTAATTAATACTATAAAAATGACTACAGAAGAATTAACAACAAATGTTTTAAAAGCGCTCGAAGAAGTTCGACCTTTTTTAAATTCTGATGGAGGAGACATTCAACTTGTTTCTATCGAAGATGGTAAGCACGTGACTGTTCGTCTTGAAGGTGCTTGTACTAATTGTAGTGTAAGCCATATGACCCTTAGAGCAGGTGTCGAAACTACAATCAAAAAATATGCTCCACAAATCGAAACCGTTGTCAATGTTGAATAAGATTTATGGATATTACAATTAAAATAAAAGATCGAAAAGGTCAAATCCACGAAGTCAAAGCTCCTACAGATATGTCATTAAATTTGATGCATGTTGTTCGTGCCTATGAGCTAGAACCAGTGGGAACAATTGGCGTGTGCGGCGGAGCGGCGATGTGTCATACGTGTCAATGTTACGCCTTGAATGATGTTGATCTACCCGAAAAAAGAGAAGCCGAATTAGCAACTCTTTCGAGATTACCCAATTTTAAAACTAATAGCCGTTTGAGTTGTCAAATTCCAGTTACTCCAGCATTGGAAGGTTTAGAAATAGAAATAGCACCATTGTTTTAGAAAAATCCTCAATTTTTTGAGAATCTTAGTTATTTATAGCCCATGAAGCTTTAGGGAATATGCGTTCTACAAAATAAGAATAAGCTAATTCCGAAGGATGTAAGCCATCTGTGGCAACCAGCAAAGGATTTGTTAAACCCTGTCTTGTAATATCTGTAATGGAGACAAATTCTATGTTTCTCTCTGTACAATATTTTTGTGCAAAAGCATTGTAATTGTCGATTTCAGCCGATATTATTGATGAATTTGAAGATTGCTTTCCGAAAGGAGTGAAGGCATAATCAGGAATAGAAACTACAATTACATTTGATTTGTCTCCTCTTGCTAGAGCAATAGCTTTATTTACTAATTCAGGAAATTCCGTTTCATATAACGAAAACGGTTTGTTTTGATATTGGTTATTAACCCCGATCAACAAGGAAACTAAATCATAATTCGAAGCAGGATTTTCGGTGTTTATTGCTGCGATTAAATTGGTAGTAGTCCATCCTGTTGTTGCAATAATTTTTGAAGTGTAGGTGTCATTTGGATTTAAATCTCCAAGTTTTTTTCGTAACTGTTCAGGAAATCTACAAGTTTCACATACGCTTTGGCCTATAGTGTAACTGTCTCCTAGAGCCAAATAATTGTACTGTCGAGGTAAATTTCCATCAACAATTGGCGGTGGTGAATTTACAGGAGTGGTTGCTGTTAATACATCACTATCAGAACAATTGTAAAACGCAAAAATTAATAAAAAACAAGCTATTATGAAAAATATTTTTTTCATTTCCAAATAGGTGTTAAATTTAAGTATTGCCAATTGTAATTTTAAAATGGTCTAATCCATTTTAAAATTTCACAATGGTTAATGCCCATAGAAAATACATAGAGTACAATTTATAGGACTCTTATATATTGCTAATCGGTATATCTATTTTATTAGGAACTATGCGAATTCAATCTTCATCACAATTTGTTCTTCGATGGCATCCCACAATCCAATTCGTTTTTCTAATGCTAAAATCGATATTTCTTCCACTTCCGTCCATTTTTGTTGATCCGTTCCGCAAAGTTCTGTTATCATTTTCATTGCCATCGGACCGTGTTCATCGGCATCTAATTCAATATGTCTTTCAAAATAATAAATTAGTTTGCTTAAATCAGTATCAGGAAAATTAACTTGAAAATTTTTCAATATAACTGTAAACATACTGGGTATTAAATCTTCTCTTCCAAAGGTGAAAGCCGCAGCGATTTCGTGTGATTTGCCTTGGTCAATAACTCTAAAAGTAAAGTCTAAAAAGGCTTTGATATTAGGATGAAGATTACTTTTTTTAATCGCTACAAATATATTGCGAATCGAATTTACCTCGGATAAAAAATGTTCAATACCAGTTGTATTTGCACGACTAGATTCCATGGCTTCAATATACATTTCATAATGACTTTGACGACGGCCATCCATCGTTAAATCAGATTCTTCAGCAAGAACAATTTCGTTTATCAAATACCTTGTTTCTGGGTTTTTTGTTGCAAACCATGGCGTGGTCGTACACGTTAATTTGGATTGTAATGCCTTTAATAGCGACATAAAATCCCAAACTGCATAAATGTGATTCTCTAAAAAACAGTTCAAATCGGCAATTGTTTTTACTTTGTTATACAATGAATGCTGTAATAACAGTTCTTTTTGAGGTTCAATTTTGTGGTTTATGGATGCAATATTCATAGATAAATTTTTTATTGTAAAAGTAAAAAAGCTTCCTGTTTCCAAGAAGCTTTTGCCATCGATTTTATGAATAGTTTAATAGTTGTTTACCGTTATTTGAATGCAGGAATTCCCGTAATATCCATTCCTGTAATCAATAGATGAATATCGTGGGTTCCTTCATACGTGATTACGGATTCTAAATTCATCATATGACGCATAATCGAATATTCTCCAGTTATTCCCATTCCGCCTAGCATTTGCCTAGCTTCACGAGCAATATGAATCGCCATATCTACATTATTTCTTTTGGCCATCGAGATTTGTGCTGTCGTGGCTTTGCCTTCATTTCTTAAAACTCCCAATCGCCAAGTGAGTAATTGTGCTTTTGTGATTTCGGTAATCATTTCAGCTAATTTCTTTTGTTGTAATTGTGTTCCGGCAATAGGTTTGTCAAATTGGATTCTTTCCTTGGCATAACGCAAAGCCGTATCATAACAATCCATTGCAGCGCCAATTGCTCCCCAAGCAATGCCATAACGTGCCGAATCTAAGCAACCAAGTGGTGCTCCAAGTCCCGATTTGTTTGGCAATAAATTTTCTTTTGGCACTTTTACATTATCAAAAATCAATTCTCCTGTTGCCGATGCACGAAGCGACCATTTATTATGCGTTTCGGGAGTTGTAAAACCTTGCATTCCGCGTTCTACAATCAATCCGTGAATTCTTCCTTTTTCGTCTTTTGCCCAAACGATGGCAATATCTGCAAAGGGTGCATTTGAAATCCACATTTTGGCACCATTCAAAAGATAATGGTCACCCATATCTTTAAAATTGGTAATCATACTTCCCGGATCGGAACCGTAATTGGGTTCGGTCAAGCCAAAGCAACCCATCCATTCCCCCGAAGCCAGTTTGGGTAAATATTTCATTCGTTGTTCCTCGTTTCCGTATTTCCAAATAGGATACATTACTAATGAAGATTGAACCGAAGCTGTAGATCGAACTCCTGAATCGCCTCTTTCGATTTCCTGCATAATCAAACCATACGAAATATGATCCAAACCTGCACCACCATATTCTTCTGGAATATAAGGACCAAATGCGCCAATATCAGCCAAACCTTTGATGATTTGCTTCGGAAATTCAGCTCGTTGAGCATAATCTTCTATGATTGGAGAGACTTCGCGCTTTACCCATTCACGCGCAGAATCACGCACTAATTTATGTTCGTCCGTCAGTAATTCGTCAACATTATAATAATCTGGAGCTTGAAATAAGTCTGGTTTCATAATTCGAAAGTTTATTTCACAAATCTACATAAAGAAATATAACAAAACAACGGCGTAAAGTTATATTTTAATAAAATCAAATACAATATTGAATTTAAAAGGTTGTTACATCTTCCGATAAAAATCTTTCGTCAATACGATGTATTCTGGAGTATAAATATGTCTTGCAGTTTCGATGATTAATTCATCAATAGGGAAGTTGGTAATTTCTTGCCTGCCGCCAGGCAAGGCATTTCGGCTAAAAACCAAAAGACTACGTTTGATTTCGGAGGTTGGAGTTACTTTTAAGCGAGTAATTTTTTAGAAATGTGTGTTTATAAAACAGTCTTATAAGTTAAAATTTTGTTTAAAAAACAAGAATTTTCCGAAAAACAGTTTTTTTTTTTTTTTTTAGATTTGAATCATTGTTTACATTTATGCTGTATTGATTGACAGGTAGTTGCAAACACTTCGAGACTTGGGAAGTGTAAATAAAACAGTGGGGCGGAACAAACTAACCTTAAAAATATGTTCCTAAAATTTTCGTCCTTAATGGCAGACAGTCTGCTAACGGAATAAATTATGATTATGAAAAAAATATTTTCAAGAATTCTTATTTTAGCATTATTGCTAAATACAAGTGTGTTTTTCGCAAATTCATTAGACTTTGGAAAAACTAGTATGAACCAGTTTTTAGATAATTATTATTCTAAAAGTTATAGTTTTGGAAAATCAATTGAAACTAAAGCTAATAATCAGAATATTATTGTGTCTGAACTATTAGACAAAACCAACGGTATAATTAATGGTTATGTAGCCGTTAATAAAGAAAACAATGAACTTTTATATTTTATAGATTATAAAAGAGAATCTCAAGAAATAAAAGCAATTGATTTTATAAACAACATTACAGACATTATTAGTCTAAAAAAAGATAATAAGTTTGAGATTTTTGTGGAAATCGACTTAATTAAAGAAATTGAAAAAGTTAATATTAGTTCTGCTTCTGCAATGAAGTTTTGGGGTACATCTTGTGGAGGAGGTTGGACAACCCCTACAGGAGAATGTTATAAGACTTGTTGCTACTATATCTTCTGGATGGAATCAGGTTGTGATGTCGTAGGTTGTTAAATAATAAATAACATTGATACTTGCATTAAAGGCAAGTATCAATGTTAATTCAAAATAAATATGAAATATATATATATATTATTCCTCGCATTTTTTTTCAATGCACAATCACAAAATATTCTAGTTTTAGACTCATTAAATCATAAGCCAATACCATTTGTAAATATTATTCTTAACAACAATAATAATGGTACTTACACTAATGAAAGTGGTTATTTTGAAGTTAACAAAAAATTAAAAGACACCTTATTTTTTTCTCATATTTCATATAACAGTATCCAAGTAAAAGCATCTGAAATAAAAGACACGATTATTCTGTCTCCCAATGCAATACTTCTCAAAGAGGTTAAAATATCGAATGGTAAGCAACAAACTAAATTCATTGATTTTCCTAAAAAAAACTCAAGCTATGGTAGTTGGCCAGTTACTTCAATGTCAGAAATAGTAACGTTAATAATACCTAATTTGCAAAATGAAGATTCAAAAATTAAAAAATTGGAATTTAACTTCGTAAAGAGAAAACTTGATGAATTTAAGAGTAATTTAAGAACTGCATTTAGAATAAATATTTATAGCTCAAAAAAGGGGGAAATTGACAGTAAAATTTATAGTAGTGATGCCTGTATCATAAATGCTTACAACAAAGAAAAGATTGAAATAGATCTAGGTAATGAAAATATCGAGCTTAATAAAAAAGGGATATTTATAGGAATAGAAGTAATTGGAGATATTGACGAAAATGGTAATTTAAGTAAAGAAATGGCTTCAATCAGACCAGTTTTAAGTGACAACTCAATAAATGATTATACAGCGACAACTTTTTTAAAATATATCTTTGATAAAAAGCAAAAACTTAAGCCACTAAATGAAATATTTTCGGAAAAAATATTTTCGAAAATTAGTAGAAATTTATCATTTGGAATGACAATTTCCAAATTAAATTAAAATTTTTACTGCAACAAAAAAGACTGTTTAAAAAATCAAATTCCACTTTTAGCCAAGAGACAGGAATTCAAAACTTAAAAAAAAACTATCTTAAATTAGTTGAAATTCTGTTTAAAGCAACGGTTGTGGCTTCCGAAAACTCGTAAAGATTCAACTCCATCAACCAAGAATTTTATTTATGAAAGCAGTGTGGTTGTAACCCCAAGATTTATTTTACTGAAAGCCACATCCTTATTTTAAAACTAAAAACAATAATTACATCTTCAAATAAAAATCTTTCGTCAATACGATGTATTCTGGAGTATAAATATGTCTTGCAGTTTCGATGATTAGCTCATCAATAGTTAAGTTAAGCTTTTTATTTCTGCCAAAAGCCAATAAACTTCGTTTGATTTCGGTAATTGGTGTTCCTTTTACGCGGGTAATTTTTATTGGATATAATTCATATTCATTGGCCAGAGCCAAGAAATTCTCTTCTTCTTTGAAAGGAATAATAACGGAGAAGATTCCGTTTTCAGAAAGTAATAAAGCTGCGGCTTCAATCAAATCCTCAAAAGGCATAGCGTCTTGAAAACGCGCCAAATCTCTTTGTTCATTATCGGATTTGTAATCTTCGCTATAAAAAGGCGGATTGGAAACAATTAAATCGTACTCGTCTTCGGGTTCTTCGACAAATTCGTCCAAGCCAGCGTGAAAACAAAACAATCGGTCGTTCCAAGGGGAATTTTCGAAATTGTCCGTGGCTTGTTCGTAAGCATCTTCTTCAATTTCTAAAGCATCGATTTGTTCTGCGGTACTTCTTTGTGCCAACATCAAAGCAATGATTCCGGTTCCGGTTCCAATGTCTAAAATGCTGTAAGGATTATTTTCAATAGGAGTCCAAGCGCCAAGCAAAACGCCATCGGTGCCAATTTTCATTGCCGTTCGATCTTGTTCAATACAAAATTGTTTGAATTGGAACATTAAACTGCTTTTACGGAAAAAATCTGCCATCTGAAATCTGCCATCTGAAATCTTTTAAAGGTACATTTCAATCAAGCCTTCTGGCAAATCCATTATAATTTTTTTGTTTTCTCGGTCAATTTTAACCAAGAAATGGTCAATCATTGGAATCAGAATTTCAGTATCTCCTTTGAGAACTTCAAAAAGCGGTTGAGCTGTGGTATCGTTGATAGATTGAATTTCTCCAACATACCCCAAACGTTTGTCTTCGACTTCAAAACCAATTACTTCGTGGAAATAGAATTTATTACCCGTAAGTTTAGGTAATAGTTGCAAAGGAAGATACAAATCATTTCCGAGTAAAGTATCAGCTTCTTCTTCGGTGTTTACATCTTCAAAACGAATTCTAAGAAAGTCATTTTTATGTAGTGAGCTAGTTTCAATAAAAAAAGGAACCAAGTGTTTGTTGCATTCAACAAACACTGATTCCAAGTTTTCGTATAACTCAGGTTCGTCCGTGTCTAAATAGGCAAGGACTTCCCCTTTGAAACTAAATTTTTTGGCGATTTTGCCTAAATAGAAACAATCTTCTTTACGCATTTTCGCCTTCTAAAATTATGCTTCTGGTGTTTTTTCAGTAGCAGGAGCTTCTTCTGTAACTTCTTCAGTAGCAGTTTCAACTTCAGCAACAGGAGTAGCTTCTTCAGTCACAATTACTTCTTCAATAACTGTTTCAACTTCATTAGCAGTTTCAACTTCAGTAGCAGGAGTTTCTTCAACTACAACTTCTTCAGCAGCAGCTTCCACTTCAGCAGCTTCTTCTTCAACAGCAGGAGTTGCAGCAGCAATAGCATCAGCTTCGGCTTGTGCAGCAGTAGCTAAACGTTTTGCATTTACATCTTGTTCCGCTTTGAAAGCTTTGGCTTTATCTGCAGCTTGCGCTTTTGTCAAACCTTCTTTTTTAGCATCAACTTTTCCTGATTTTGCTTCTAACCAAGCAGCTAATTTTGCATCAGCTTGTTCTTGAGTCAAAGCTCCTTTACGAATACCTCCATCAAGATGGTGTTTCAATAAAGCACCTTTGTAAGAAAGAATTGCTTTTGCGGTATCAGTTGGTTGAGCACCATTGTGCAACCATTTTACTGCGCTATCCAAGTTCAATTCGATAGTTGCAGGGTTTGTGTTTGGATTGTAAGTACCAATTTTTTCTAGGTATTTACCATCTCTTTTTGAGCGAGCATCTGCTGCTACAACCCAGTAAAAAGGTTTTTGTTTTTTACCGTGTCTTTGTAATCTAATTTTTACTGACATAATCTAATGATTAAATTTTGAGGTACTCGACCTCGATTAATTAAGGATGCAAAGATACACTTTTTATCAATAAATACTAATTCCATTTGTATTTTAATGATTGACACTGTATTATGTCGATTTTCTATATGAATTTCCAATTCTGTTTTCTTTTTTAAATCAAAATAATATACTTTTGTGGAGGTCAATGCCACAACTTATGAAATGAGCATAGCGAATTCCATTTTCAAATAAAAACCAAATAGTATCTTCGAATGAAAAAACAGTTTCTGTATTTATTTCTGTTCTTCGCTTTTATTTCATGTTCTACTGAGGTGAAGTTCAATAATCCTGCCTTTGAAGGTCAGAAGGATAACGTGTTTTGGAGAGCTGTTGATGCTAAAGCTTCACTTGGTTCTGGAGGTTCATTAATAATTGAAGCCTACACAAGAAACGAAATCGTAACTTTAAAAACTACTTCTACGACTGCTCAAACATATCCTCTTGGCACTAGTACTTCAAAAATGGCTACTTATGTTTTAAAGGATGCCAATGGTACAATCACTTTTTCGACAGGAATTGAAATAGGGAATGGAGAAATAGTAATTGAAGAATTTGATGCTGTAAATAATACGGTAACTGGAACCTTTAAATTTAATGCAGAGAATATTTATAATAATCCATTGGCTGGACCAATTTTGAATTTTCAATACGGACACTTTTATAAAATACCTGTTGGAGCTTTGGATTCAATCAATACAACTTCCACAGTAACTCCTTGATTTTTAATAAAAAAATCACAATTAAGCTAATGTGTAGTAGATTAGAAAAAAAATAATATTACATTTGTCGCAATTATACTAAATAAGTACATATGAATATTTTTGTTGGAAGCCTTCCGTTCAGTATTGAGGAAGCAGATTTAAGAGAGTCTTTCGAGGCTTACGGTGCAGTTGATTCTGTAAAAATTATTACTGATAAATTTACTGGAAGAAGTAAAGGATTCGGTTTTGTTGAAATGCCAAGTGATGAAGAAGCTCAAAAAGCAATTGATGAGTTAAACGGAGCGACTGTTCAAGGTCGTGCTATCGTAGTGAATAAGTCTGAGCCAAAACCAGAAGGCGAAAGAAGAAGTTTTAATAACAACAGTCGTGGTGGAGAATCACGCGGAGGTTATGGTGGTGGTGGAAACAGCCGTGGTGGAGAAAACCGTGGAGGTGGAGACAGAGGAAGATATTAATATTTTTTTCAATCATATAAAAAAAGGTGTCAATGTAAATTGACACCTTTTTTGTTTAGGGTAATTTGTTTCAAGTTTTTTTTGTTTCAAGTTTCAAGTTGCGCAACCTGAAACTTGAAACAAAATAAACTAAAGATTGGCAACCAACCAATCTCCAACTTCGCTAGTTGAATACGCTTTGGCTCCTTTTGCAACTAAATCTTCGGTAACAATTCCTTGTTCTAATGATTTGTTGACTACAGTTCTAATCGCTTCTGCTTCTTCTTTTAATCCGAAAGCATCTTCAAACATCATCGCTGCTGATAATACAGTTGCCAATGGATTAGCGATATTCAATCCGGTAGCTTGTGGATAAGATCCGTGGATTGGCTCATATAATGAAGTGTGTTCTCCCACAGAGGCTGATGGCATTAATCCCATTGAACCTGAAATTACAGATGCTTCATCCGTCAAAATATCGCCAAATAAGTTTTCCGTAATTAATACGTCATAAGAATTTGGCCATTGAACCAAACGCATCGCAACAGCATCAACAAATTCGTAAGAAACGGTCACTTCTGGATACTCTTTTTCCATAGCTTGAACGGTTTCTCTCCACAAACGAGATGTTTCCAAAACGTTGGCTTTGTCCACGCAACACAATTTTTTAGACCGTGTCATGGCCAATTCGAATCCTTTTTTCGCCAAACGTTGAACTTCAACTCTGGTGTAAGTACAAGTGTCGTACGCCGTTTCTCCACCGTCTTTTCTTCCTTTTTCACCAAAATAAATTCCCCCTGTTAATTCTCTCAGGAAAACTAAATCTGTTCCTTCGATACGCTCTCTTTTTAAAGGCGAATTGTCAATCAAAGACGGGAAAGTAAAGGTTGGTCTAACATTAGCAAACAAGCCCAATTTTTTACGCATCAACAATAATCCTTGCTCTGGTCTAACTGGTGCGCTTGGATCATTATCATATTTTGGATGTCCGATGGCTCCAAAAAGAACCGCATCGGCTTTCATGCAAATTTCGTGTGTTTCATCTGGATAAGGAACTCCTACGGCATCAATGGCGCAAGCTCCTGTCAATGCAGGTGTCCAAGTGATTTCGTGATTGAATTTTTTGGCAATAGCATCCGAAACTTTTACAGCTTCATTGATTACTTCTGGTCCGATTCCGTCTCCGGCTAAAAGGGCAATGTTAAATTTCATAATGGTTTGTATTTTTCCTCCCCCCAACCCCCTCTGAAAGAGGGGGAGACTGGATTGGATAGTGTTTATTGTTTATTTTTAAATTTTTACCTTCAAATAAAAAATGATTTGAAAATTCCCATAAATCATTATCGGAAACGAAAGGTCTTTAAATGTCCTTTAGTTACTAACTCTTCGGGGGTTGGGGGGATTCTATATTCAGCATTTTTTGAGTTGCTTTGATAGCAGCCACAGTTTGATCTGAATCTAATCCTCTGGTTTTGAATTCTTTTATGCCGTTGGTCCAAGTGATAATCGTTTCGCAAAGCGCATCCGAACTACTTCCAGGAGGAATTCGAACGGCATAATCAATCAGTTTTGGCAATGACATCTTTTTACTTTTATATATTTTGGTCAAAGCATTCATAAAGGCATCAAACTGTCCATCTCCTTGTGCGTTTTCTTCAATAATTTCACCATCAATTTTCAAACAAAGCGTTGTTGATGGTCGCATTCCTTTGGAGTGAACTAATACATAGGATTCAATAACGATTTTGTCTTCATAGGTTTGACTGTCCAAAACATCGGAAATGATATATGGCAAATCTTCTTTGGTAACCGTTTCTTTTTTGTCTCCTAATTCGATGATTCTTTGGGTAACCAATTTCAAATCTTCCTGATTGAGTTGCAATCCTAATTCCTGAAGATTTTTTTCGATATTAGCTTTTCCAGATGTTTTTCCTAAAGCATATTTTCGCTTTCTGCCAAAACGTTCCGGAAGTAAATCATTGAAATATAAATTGTTTTTGTTGTCGCCATCAGCATGAATACCAGCAGTTTGAGTAAACACATTGTCACCCACAATAGGTTTGTTGGCTGGAATTCTATAACCAGTAAAAGTTTCAACTAATTTACTCACTGAGTACAATGAAGATTCTTTGATATTGATTTTTATTTCTGGCAGAAAATCATTTATAACCGCAACAACACTTTCGATTGGAGCATTTCCAGCACGTTCGCCCATTCCATTTACGGTAACGTGCAAGCCGTTGATGCCTGCTTTTACAGCTTCCATAACATTAGCAACGCTTAAATCGTAATCATTATGGGCGTGAAAATCAAAATGGATGTTTGGATATCTTAACTTAATTTTCGATATGTATTCAAAAGTTTCAGAAGGGATTAAAACGCCTAAAGTATCGGGCAACAATATTCTTTTAACGGGTTGAGTTACCAAAAAATCCAAATATTGAAAAACATAGTCCGGGGAATTACGCATGCCGTTACTCCAATCTTCTAAATAAACATTAGTTGCAATTCCGTTTTCATTGGCTAATGCAATGGCTTTTGCTATTTCGGAAAAATGTTGTTCGGGTGTTTTTTTTAATTGATGGGTCAAATGATTTAGAGAACCTTTGGTCAATAAGTTTTGAACTTTGGCTCCCGCTTTTTTCATCCATTCAATGGAAAGTCCTCCGTCAACAAAGGTTAAAACTTCGATGCGGTCGTTATATCCTTTTGCTGATGCCCAAGCCATAATACCTTTTACACCTTGAAATTCGCCTTCGCTAACTCGTGCCGAAGCGATTTCTATTCTGTCAATATGTAATTCTTCGAGCAACAATTGGGCAATGGTTAATTTTTCTGCCGCAGAAAACGATACTCCCGAGGTTTGTTCCCCATCTCGAAGCGTCGTATCCATTATTTCAATTCTTCTTTTTTCCATTTTAAATTTGATGCTAAAGCAATTTTATATGAAGTATTGTGTGTTGTTCTTGTTTTCCAATATTGTTAAAAAATGTTCCACTACAGGAAACGGATCATAATAATGGTGAAGCAATTTTTTCCATTCTAAATAGTGTTCGGATTGTCTAAAACCAATGGTGTGGTCTTCCAATTTCTCCCAATCAACCAGTAAAATGTATTTATTTTCTTGTTCGATGCACTTTCTTAAACTATGACCTAAATACCCTTGAATTGAACTTATAAATTGACTAGCAATTTCAAAATCTTTTTCTTCTCCATTTTTTACAAATAGAATGGCAACTTCTAGAATCATAATTTGATATTCAAACCTTTGAGGTTTGGTTTTATTCTACTTAATTTTTTAATAAGTCAATTTATCGGCAAATTCCACAATCTCCTTTTTAATATTTTGCAAATAATCAATATCGTCAAAACCATTAACCATATTGTCTTTTTTGTATCCAGAGATATCAAATGATTCTTTTTGTCCGGTAGCCAATAAAGTAATGGTTTGTTCCGGCAAATTGATTTCCAATTGTGTATTTGGATCTGCTTCGATAGCTTTAAAAATAGTATCGGCAAACTCAGGACTAACTTGTACTGGTAAAACACCAATGTTCAAACAGTTTCCTTTGAAGATATCAGCAAAGAAACTAGAAACCACTGCGCGGAATCCGTAATCGTAAACCGCCCAAGCAGCGTGCTCTCTTGAAGAACCTGAACCGAAATTTTTTCCTCCAACAAGGATTTTTCCGCTGTATGTTTTGTCGTTTAATACGAAATCTGCTTTTGGAGTTTCGTCTCCGTTGTATCTCCAGTCACGGAAAAGATTGTCGCCAAATCCAACACGCTCTGTTGCTTTCAAGAAACGAGCTGGGATGATTTGATCGGTATCTACGTTTTCTATTGGTAGTGGCACTGCACTACTAGTAAGGATATTAAATTTATCGTATGCCATTTGATTTTTGATTTTTGATTAACGATTTCTGATTTTAGATTTAAAATAAAACAGTAAGCGTTAATATTTTTTTGTAAAATGTAAATTGAATTTTAAAATATTTTTTTGAAGATTAACGAAATCTGAATTCAGAAATCGTTAATCTTCAATCTGAAATATTAAAATAAATCTCTTGGGTCAGTTAATTTTCCAGTAACTGCTGCTGCTGCTGCCATAATTGGAGAAGCTAACAATGTTCTCGAACCTGGGCCTTGACGACCTTCGAAGTTTCTGTTTGATGTACTTACTGCATATTTTCCAGCAGGAACCTTATCGTCGTTCATTGCCAAACAAGCTGAACAACCTGGCTGACGTAATACGAAACCAGCTTCAGTAAGAATATCTAATAAACCTTCTTCTTTGATTTGTGCTTCAACAACGTGAGAACCTGGAACTAACCAAGCTGTTACGTTATCTGCTTTTTTTCTTCCTTTTACAATTTCTGTAAAAGCTCTAAAATCTTCAATACGACCATTGGTACAACTTCCTAAGAAAACGTAATCAATTGATTTTCCGATCATTACGTCATCTTCATTGAAGCCCATATAGGCTAAAGATTTTTTGTATGTTTCCTCGCCACCTTCTACTTGGTTGGCGTTTGGAATATGTTGAGATATACCAATGCCCATTCCAGGATTAGTACCATAAGTAATCATTGGTTCGATATCGGCAGCATCGATGTTTAATTCAGTATCGAAAACGGCATCAGCATCGGTTTTCAACGTTTTCCAATATTCCACTGCTTTTGTCCAAGCTTCTCCTTTTGGAGCGAATAATCTTCCTTCCAAGAAATCGAAAGTTTTTTGATCCGGAGCAATCATACCACCACGAGCACCCATTTCGATAGAAAGGTTACAAACAGTCATACGACCTTCCATAGACATTTCTTCAAAAATATTTCCAGCATATTCAGCAAAATATCCAGTTCCTCCAGAAGTAGTCAATTTAGAAATGATATACAAAGCCACATCTTTTGGACCAACACCTTTACTCAAAGTTCCGTTTACGTTGATACGCATTTTCTTTGGTTTTGGCTGCATAATACATTGAGTAGCCATAACCATTTCCACTTCAGAAGTTCCAATACCAAAAGCAATAGCTCCAAAAGCACCGTGAGTAGAAGTGTGAGAATCTCCACAAACGATAGTTGCGCCTGGTAAAGTAATTCCGTTTTCAGGACCTACTACGTGTACAATTCCATTTTTTATGTGACCTAATCCCCAGTGCGAAATGCCATATTCTGCTGCGTTATCTTCTAAAGCTTTCAATTGATTAGCCGATAATGCGTCAGCAACAGGTAAGTGTTGATTTATTGTTGGTGTGTTATGATCGGCAGTGGCAAAAGTGCGTTCTGGATACAAAACCTTGATTCCTCTTTCTTTTAAACCTAAAAAAGCAACTGGACTTGTAACTTCGTGAATGAAATGACGGTCAATAAAAAACACGTCTGGTCCATCTTCAATTTTACGTACTACGTGCGCATCCCATACTTTGTCAAATAATGTCTTACTCATTTTTAATATTTTTTTTAAGTGTATTTCTCTTTTTACAATTTTGGCATTAGCCCATAATTATAACAATAGCAGCAAATTTATAAAAAGAATTAAAAGTGTCAATTATACTATTACATTATATACGATACCCAAAGTCGTTTTACAAAGGATTGCCACTTCTGATATGTGTAATTGGGTTTGAAACCGTCTTTTAATTTTGACTTTAATTCTCTTTTTAATGCTGCTTTATTATGACTAAACGAAGCTTTAATAATTTGCAAATTTATCTCTATTTTGGTGTATAGTAGAAGGTTTAGTTCTAAAAAATGTAACAAAAAGTATAAAAATAGTAATAATTAACAAAGTTTTAGTCTTATGTTTATTTTCGGGTTAAAGAAATATTTAGTTTTTCAGACCGTTAAACCAGAATTATTTAGGCTATTCTAAACGGGAATTTTTTGATGAAATACTACGACATCCAAGAAATAGATTTTTGGATTTTTTTTTATATTTTGGATTGAAAATTAGAGGTTGGAAATGAAAATATTGGTCGAGGATGGATTTTAATCCATCCCTGAAATATGTTTCGAGCCGATGGCTCTATTTCGTAAAAGTTCCATAGGAACGATTTGTGTTGTAGCAACGGATTTCAATCCGTTGGGGATAGAATTAGCGACAATTTGAAGTTATGGAGTAACGATTCATATGTCTTTTTCATTTTGTAAAACAATGTCTTTTGTTGATAACTTGCACGCTATTTTCAGTTAAAAAATTATAAATTTGAAAATTGCTAAATATATTTTCAGGCAATTATAAAGCATTAAAATTCAGATATGTACTTAATATTCGATACCGAAACCACAGGATTACCAAAACGTTGGGGTGCACCCATTTCTGACACGGACAACTGGCCAAGATGTATTCAAATCGCTTGGCAATTGCACGATGATATGGGAAAAGTCATCGAACATCAAGACTATTTGGTTAAACCAGAAGGCTTCAACATCCCATATGACGCTGAGAGAATTCACGGCATTTCTACTGAATTGGCCGAAGCCGAAGGATTTCCTTTGGCCGAAGTTTTAGAGAAATTTAATGTCGCTTTGTCGAAAACCAAATTTATTGTGGGTCAAAATCTAGGTTTTGACATCAATATTATGGGTTGCGAATTTTATAGATTGGGAGTAGAAAGTCCGATGAGTTCGATGCCAATTCTGGATACCTGTACCGAAGTTACTGCCTCTTTATTGAAATTACCTGGAGGTCGTGGCGGAAAATTTAAACTGCCTACACTAACCGAATTACACCAATATCTTTTCAACAAACCTTTTGGAGAAGCGCATAATGCCACTGCCGATGTGGAGGCAACGACCCGATGTTTTTTTGAATTAATTCGTACCGAAGTTTTTACCAAAAGCGATCTTGAAGTAGAGCAAGACTATTTTCAAGATTTCCAAAATAAAAATCCTAAGCCATTCCAACTTATTGGACTGCAGCACATCAATTTAAAGGAAGCTTCTGATAAAATTCGTCAACAAATTGGTGGTCAACAAACGGCGACCATTTCGAAAAAGGAACTATCAGACAACAAGCAGAGTTTAATTGATACTGATTTTGTGCATTTGCATAATCATACACAGTTTTCGGTTTTGCAATCTACGATTAGCGTTGCGGCATTGGTTAAAGCAGCTTCGCAGCAGAAAATGCCAGCTGTAGCAATGACCGATCACGCCAATTTGATGGGTGCTTTTCACTTTGTTCGGGATGTTTTATACCATAATAAAGCGGTCGAAACCAAAAACAAGGAAGCGATTGAAAAAGGGGAAGCACCAACAGAAGTTTCGATGAAACCTATTGTGGGTTGCGAATTTTTTGTTTGTGAAGATCATAAAAACAAATCGGTTAAAGACAATGGTTATCAAGTGGTTCTTTTGGCGAAGACCAAAAAAGGCTATCATAATTTGGCCAAAATGTCTTCCATTGGATACACTGAAGGGTTTTATTATGTGCCAAGAATAGATCGAAAAGTAATTCAAAAATACAAAGAAGACATTATTGTTTTGTCGGGAAATCTCTATGGGGAAATTCCAAGTAAGATTTTGAATTTAGGTGAAAACCAAGCCGAAGAAGCCTTGCTTTGGTGGAAACAAGAATTTGGTGAAGATTTCTATATTGAAGTAATGCGTCATAATCAGGAAGATGAAAATCGGGTAAATGAAGTCTTAATTTCCTTGGCTAGAAAACACGATGTCAAACTGATTGCAACGAATAACACCTTTTATATTGATAAAGAAAATGCCAATGCCCACGATATTTTATTGTGTGTAAAAGAGGGCGAAAAGCAATCTACACCAATAGGTCGCGGTCGCGGTTATCGTTACGGATTACCAAATCAGGAATATTATTTCAAGTCGGGCGACGAGATGAAAAAACTCTTCAACAATTTGCCAGAAGCGATTTCGAATATTTCTGAAATTGTTGATAAAATTGAAATTTACAATTTGGCTCGAGAAGTTTTGCTTCCAAAGTTCGAAATTCCAGTTGAATTTAATGTTCCTCAAGATGCTATTGATGGTGGAGTTCGAGGTGAAAATGCCTATTTGAAACATCTTACTTTTGAAGGAGCCAAACTAAGATACAAGGAAATTACACCCGAAATTCAAGAAAGATTGGATTTCGAATTATTGACTATAGAAAATTCTGGTTATCCAGGTTACTTTTTGATTGTGCAAGACTTCATCGCCGAAGCTCGAAAAATGGGAGTTTCAGTTGGGCCTGGTAGGGGTTCTGCAGCAGGTTCTGTTGTGGCGTATTGTTTGAAAATTACCAATATCGACCCACTTTTATACAATTTGCTTTTCGAAAGATTCTTGAATCCAGATAGGGTTTCACTTCCCGATATTGATATCGATTTTGATGACGAAGGACGAAGCAGCGTAATGGATTATGTGATTCGAAAATACGGCAAGAAACAAGTAGCTCAGATAATCACTTATGGTAAAATGGCAACAAAATCGGCGATTCGTGATACGGCTCGTGTGCTGGATTTGCCTTTATTCGAAGCCGATAAAATTGCCAAATTAATTCCTGGGATGATGCCGTCTAAATGGAATTTAGCGCGTTTCTTGAATGAAAAAGAAGATCTTATAAAAAAGACCGTTCGTCCAGAAGAATTTGAAAAAATAAAAGAATTAATTGGTCTTGCCAAGGAAAGTGATTTGGGTGGAGAAACCATTCAGCAAGCCAAAGTATTGGAAGGAAACCTTAGAAATACTGGGATTCACGCTTGTGGAGTGATTATTACGCCAAGCGATATTACCGATTTTGTTCCTGTAGCAACCGCCAAAGATTCGGATTTATATGTCACGCAATTTGACAACTCGGTCGTAGAAAGTGCAGGTTTGTTAAAAATGGATTTCTTGGGTTTGAAAACCCTAACTTTGATTAAAGATACCGTTAAATTAGTAAAATATAGAAGCAACATCGATCTGAATCCTGATGAATTTCCTATCGATGATTTAAAAACGTACGAGCTTTTTCAGCGTGGTGAAACGGTTGGGATTTTCCAATATGAAAGTGCCGGAATGCAAAAATACATGAAGGAATTGAAACCTACGGTTTTTCCGGATTTGATTGCGATGAACGCGCTCTATCGTCCGGGTCCAATTGCGTATATCCCGAGTTTCGTAAAGCGAAAAAATGGCGAGGAGGAAATTATTTATGACCTTGATGCTTGCGAAGAATTACTGAAAGACACCTACGGAATTACGGTTTATCAGGAACAGGTAATGCTTTTGTCCCAGAAACTGGCGGATTTTTCCAAAGGAGATGCCGACGTTTTGCGTAAAGCAATGGGGAAAAAACAGAAAGATGTTTTGGATAAAATGAAACCCAAATTTATCAGTCAGGCTGCTGCCAAAGGGCATCCCGAGGATAAATTGGAAAAAATATGGAAAGACTGGGAAGCCTTTGCGGAATATGCGTTCAACAAATCACATTCTACTTGTTATGCTTGGATTGCGTATCAAACAGCTTATTTGAAAGCCAATTATCCAGCCGAATATATGGCGGCAGTTTTGTCGAATAATATGAGCGACATCAAGCAAGTTTCCTTTTTTATGGAAGAATGCAAGCGAATGGGGTTGAAGGTTTTGGGGCCTGATGTAAACGAATCGTTTTATAAATTTACGGTAAATGATGATTACGCCGTTCGTTTCGGAATGGGAGCGGTAAAAGGCGTTGGTTCCGGAGCTGTGGCTACCATTGTCGAAAATAGAAAAACTACAAAATACAAATCGATTTTTGATTTGACTAAGCGAATTGATTTGCGTGCTGCCAATAAAAAAGCATTAGAAAATCTTGCTTTGGCGGGAGGTTTTGATTCGTTTGGTGGGACAACTCGAGCACAATATTTTCACGATGATGGCGATGGAATTACGTTCTATGAAAAAGCGATTCGTTATGGTGCCAAGTTTCAGGAAAACGAAAATTCTTCACAGGTGAGTTTGTTTGGCGAAAGCAGCGATGTGCAAATTGCCGAACCCGTTGTGCCGCCTTGCGAAGATTGGAGTACGATGGAAAAATTAGCCAAAGAAAAAGAAGTCGTTGGGATCTATATTTCTGGACATCCGCTGGATGATTTCAAGTTTGAGATGAAGTATTTCTGTAATTCAAAATTAGAATCACTTAAGAATTTAGATATGCACATTGGTAAAAATCTAAATTTTGGAGGTATTGTATGTAATGTTCAAAGAAGGATCGCAAAAAACGGCAAGGAATGGGCTATTTTTAACTTAGAAGGCTATGATGAAAGTTTTGAATTTAAAATTTTTAATGAAGATTATTTGAATTTTCATCGCTACCTGCTTCCGAATAATTTTGTTTATTTTAAAATCCTCATCAAAGAAGGTTGGGTAAATAAAGATACAGGCAAAAAATCAGATCCAAGAATTCAGTTTGTTGATGCAAAGCAATTGCAGGATGTACTCGGGATTTTTGCCAAAAAACTGAGTATTTTATTGAATATAAAAGATTTGAGTAAGGAATTTATTTCAGAATTGAATGCGGTATTTCATGATAATAAAGGGAATAATTCGGTTACTTTTGATGTTGTAGAGCTAGAAACAGTAAGTAAGCCCATCGAAAAAGTTCTAGAAATAGTAAAATTGAAAGAAAAACCAGAAATGGCCTTGTTTGAAGATGATATTCCAGAAGAACCAGAGATTTTTTTAGAAGATTTTTCAACAGAGGACGAATTGTTGATGGAACAATCTATTTTGATACCCGAATCAACAGAAGTTGAAACCAAAATAATCACACGAATATCGATGCTAAGTCGAAAATTAAAAATTAAGATTTCGAATGAATTATTGGTAGAGTTGGAGAAAATGAACGTGAATTTTAAATTGAATTAAATGGTTTAACCCATTTCAAATTATTACTAAAGTTTACAATAATTAAAGTTTAAATTTTATAATCTTTGTTGAGATTCAAAACGTAGGTAAAAGCTATCTAACGAAAATTAAATATAGTAAATAATGAATATATCCTCTTTTTTAGAAAAATTAAAACTAACACCAAACAACATTACATTTCCGGAAACCATTGCAGTCATTGAGGAAAATTACGATTTTACTCCAACCACTTTCGATAACGGAACACAGCACAATGCCGCAGGAGAAAATTCAGGTTCTTGTAAATTATTTGCTTTTGCAAAATTGCAAAACTTGTCACAAGCCGAAACATTAGCTTGTTTTGGCGCCTATTATTTTGAGGAAGTATTAGCAGATCCAGAAGGAACAAACCACCAAAACATTCGTAATTTTATAAAATTAGGATGGGATGGAATTCAATTTTCACGAGAGGCTTTGACCTTGAAACTAAAATTTTTTAGCCACGGATTAAACTGATTTTTCATTGATTTCTTTGTGAACTTTGTGGTTAATATTATTCTTAAATGACCTTATATGGTTAAATAACTTCCAAGTCCACAAACGAAAAAGTATTTCCGCTAAACAATCCTTTATCGGATAATTTCAAATCGGGAATAACGAGTAAAGCCATAAACGAAAGCGTCATAAAAGGCGCTTTTAAATTGCTGCCCAACTCCTTTGCCATTGCATCAATTTCCTGGTATAATTTCCCGGTTTCCCAGCCGTTTTTGTCGCTCATAATTCCAGCAACAGGCAGAGCCAACATTTTGTTTTCAGCACCATTCACGGCGCAAACTCCGCCTCTGTTTTCGATGATAAGATTGACGGCATTGCAAATTTCTTCGTCAGAAGTTCCCACGACCACAATATTATGACAATCGTGCGCTACGGAACTGGCAATCGCACCTTTTTTTAAACCAAAATTCTTGATAAAAGCAATGGCTGGCTTGGTGTTTTGATAGCGATTTACAACTGCCATTTTCAGAATGTCGTTTTCTGTATCCGAAACTAGTTGCCCATCAACGATTAATGATTTGTGATGAATTTCATTGGTAATCAACTGTCCTTCCAAGGCTTCGATTACTCGAATTTTCGAACCAGAACCCGAAACTGCAAAGTCATTGATTTCTTTGGCAGTAATATTAAAATTATTGGGTGTTTCAAACGGAATATGTTTTACAAAAGATTCTCCATTTTCCGCAACCAATTCTCCATTGATGTAAGTTTTTTTTACTTTAAAATTGACCAAATTTTCTACTACGATAAAATCGGCAGCATCGTTTACATTCAACAATCCCACGTTCATTTTGTAATGATTTACAGGATTTACACAAGCGGCTTGCAAGACTTTGAAAACATCAATTCCTTTGGCTACAGCACGAGCACAAAGCAAATTAATGTGTCCCACAATCAAATCGTCCGGATGTTTGTCGTCTGAACAAAACATCATATTCTCATAATTTTCTGGAAGTAAATCGATGAGTGCTTCAAAGTTTTTGGCGGCACTTCCTTCTCGAATGAGTACTTTCATTCCTAGAGATAATTTTTCTTCGGCTTCTTCAAATGTGAAACATTCGTGGTCTGTTGTAATTCCGGCCGAAATATATTTTTTTACCGCCTCGCCTCGTAATCCTGGTGCGTGACCATCGACTGGTTTGTTGAAATGTTTTGCCCATTCAATTTTCTTCAAAACTTCAGAATCGTCGAATAAAACGCCGGGATAATTCATCATTTCAGCCAAATAATAAATATCGGGTGAAGCCATTAATTCCTTGATTCCTTCCGAATCGATAACAGCACCAGCATTTTCGAAAGTAGTAGCAGGAACACAAGATGGCGCACCAAAATGAAATTTCAAAGGCACTTTTTTACCGTTTTCAATCATATAATAAACGCCGGCAGAACCCAGAACATTGGCAATTTCGTGTGGGTCAGAAATCGTAGCCACCGTTCCGTGAAGTACGGCAATTTTGGCAAATTCAGAAGGAACAAGCATCGAACTTTCGATATGAATGTGCGAATCGATAAATCCCGGAAGAATAAAGCTTTTAATATTGTGATTTTTCTCGATTATCGAGATGATTTTCCCGTTTTCGACAGTGATTTCACCAGCATAAATTCGTTTGTTTTGGATGTCGACGATTTGTCCTTGAATTTGCATTTAGGTTGATTTAAAAAGATATTCAAAAGTACTATCATTTTGTTTTAGCTTCTAATTTTTTACTACAGATTTTTTTAAATTTTTAGCCACAGATTCACAGATTTTAATGGAAACAAATTAAAAGATTTATTATTTAAGAGATTATCACTTTTATTAATATGTGAATCTGTGGCTAATTTTAAATGAGAATTTAATGATGTCTTCTTTAGGTACCTCGTTTTAAAATATTTTAAACTAAATTTGTCAAAGACACAAAATCCTAATTCGTAAATCAATTATGCGCTGGACCCTTAAACCAAAACCTTCGGAAAAAAAGGTGAAACTTCTTGCCGAAACTTTGAAAGTGGAAGATTTTGTTGCAACACTTCTTGTACAGCGCAGTATTGAAACGTATGAAGAAGCACGACAATTTTTCCGTCCAACTTTAGAAGATTTGCACAATCCGTTCTTGATGAAAGATATGGATAAAGCAGTCGAGCGCATTGAATTGGCAATCAAAAATCAGGAAAACATTCTTGTTTTTGGCGATTATGATGTCGATGGAACGACGGCGGTTTCATTGGTTTCATCTTATTTGAAAATGGAGTATCCTAATGTTTCAACTTATATTCCAGATCGTTATGATGAAGGTTATGGCATTTCTTTTAAAGGAATTGACTTTGCAGATGATAATGGTTTTTCGCTGATTATTGCTTTGGATTGCGGTATAAAATCCATCGATCACGTGGCTTACGCCAAAGAAAGAAATATTGATTTCATCATTTGCGACCACCACCGACCTGGGAATTCTTTGCCGGAAGCCGTGGCGGTTTTGGATCCAAAACGGGACGATTGCACGTATCCGTATGACGAATTGTGTGGTTGTGGAATTGGTTTTAAATTGATTCAGGCATTGGGTGAAAATCGAAACCAAACTATTGAAGATTTGACTCCATATCTAGATTTGGTAGCCACTGCAATTGCCGCTGATATTGTTCCAATGACGGGTGAAAACAGGATTTTGGCTTATTTTGGTTTACAAGTAATCAACTCTGATCCAAGACCGGGAATTAAAGCCCTAATTCATCAAATAAAAAAGAAAACTCTAGATATTACCGATGTAGTTTTTGTCATCGCACCCCGAATCAATGCCGCGGGACGGATCAAACACGGGATTCACGCCGTGGAATTATTGACAGAATTTGACTTTGAACAAGCCCAACAATTTGCTTCTGAAATTGAGGCGTATAATTCCGAGAGGAAAGATTTAGACAAACAAATTACCAAAGAAGCGCTTGGTCAAATTATAGAAAATAACGAAGAAAAACGTTTTACATCGGTGGTTTTTCAAGAAGATTGGCACAAAGGCGTGATTGGAATCGTGGCTTCGAGATTGATAGAAACTTATTATCGTCCGACATTGGTTTTTACCAAAAGTGGTGATAAATATGCGGCTTCGGCACGATCAGTAAAAGGATTTGATGTTTATAATGCTTTGGAAGCTTGTTCTGAACATTTGGAGCAATTTGGTGGACATATGTATGCGGCGGGAATGACTTTATTGGAAGAAAATTATTTAGCTTTCAAAGAAGCTTTTGAAAAAGAAGTCGAAAGAACCATTCATCCTGATATGCTGACACCTGAAATTTCGATAGATGCCGAAATTAATCTGACGGATATCACTCCAAAATTGACTCGGATTTTGAAACAATTCGAACCTTTTGGCCCACAAAATATGACACCCGTTTTCCTTACCAAAAATGTAAATGATACGGGCTACGCTCAAAAATTGGGAGCCGATGAAGAACATTTAAAACTATTTGTACGTCAAAATAATTCGGATGGAATGGCGGCGATTGGTTTTGGATTGGGTAATAAAATGGAATTGACAGCGAATAAAAAGCCGTTTGAAGCGGTGTATTGTATAGATGAGAATGAATGGAATGGTAAAACTTCCGTTCAATTGCGGTTGAAAGATATTAAGTAGATATTATGAAATCGCCACGATTCCAAAATAATAAACAATATGGAAGCGTGGCAAGACCATATTCTGTAAAAAAAATAGTAACTACATATGAAAGTTAAAGTTAGAGATCCTTACGCAGCGTTGCGTTTTAGAGAATTCAATATGTTTTTGTTGTTGCGATTTGCTATGGTTTTTGCCTGGTCGATGCAATTTATTATCATCGAATGGGAAGTATATAGTTTGACTAAAAGTGCGCTTTCGCTTGGAATGATTGGGCTAATGGAAGTAATCCCTGCAATTGGGATGGCTTTGTTCGCAGGACATATTGTGGATCAGAAAGAAAAAAAGGGAATGCTCCTGAAATGTATTCTAGGATTTTCTATCATTAGTTTTGGGTTATTTTTATTGACTTGGCCAAGAATAGTTAGTGAATGGTCAACTGATACTATTTTGTATTCTATTTATTTCTTGGTCTTTTTAGGAGGATTGGTTCGTGCGTTTTTGGGGCCAACTATCTTTTCTTTGATGTCTTTAATTGTTCCTAAAAAAGCCTATCCAAATGCTGCTACTTGGAGTAGTTCAGTCTGGCAAATTGGTGCTGTTGTTGGGCCAGCAGTTGCTGGATTTTCAATTACTTTTATAGGAGTACATTGGTCTATGTGTTCTATTTTTGCTTGCTCTATTTTTGCTTTATTGGTATTGACACAGATTGCCAAAAAACCTATTCTGAATCCAAAAATTGGCGAACCCATAATGGAAAGTTTAAAGGAAGGCCTGAAATTTGTTTATACCAATAAATCTATTTTAGGGGCTTTAACGCTTGATATGGTGGCGGTACTTTTTGGAGGAGCGGTGGCTCTTTTGCCTATTTTTGCTCAAGATATTTTGAAAGTAGGACCTGAAGGCTTTGGAATTTTAAGAGCAGCTCCAGCAGTTGGTGCTTTGTTAACGATGTTTGTTTCGGCTCATTTGCCTTTTTATAAAAATGCGGGAATCAAATTATTGGCTGCCATTTTTGGCTTTGGCGTCTGTATCATTGTTTTTGGACTTTCCACTTGGTTTTGGTTGTCGGTTTTTGCTTTGTTTATGAGTGGTGTTACCGATGGAATTTCGGTAGTGATTCGTCAAACGATTTTGCAACTCAAAACACCCGATTCTATGCGAGGTCGTGTGGCTGCTGTAAATTCTATTTTTGTCGGTTCGTCGAATGAGTTAGGCGCTTTCGAAAGTGGATTAACAGCCAAATTGATGGGGACAGTTACTGCGGTTGTTTTTGGTGGCAGCATGACGCTTTTAATCGTCGTTTTTACAGGAATTAAATTGCCGGGATTTAGAAATCTAGATTTGCAAAAAGATCTGGAGGAACACGAAAATCATAAATAATTGAAAGCGATATTAAATAGAGCAAAAGAGAAAACTACGGCTCTTTTAAAGCAAGGTTTAACCCCAAAGCAATTAACTCAGAGCATTATTGTGTCGGGATTAATTTCGACTATTCCGATTCTTGGTGTGAGCACTTTTATGATAACTACGGTTTCTCTCAAGCAAAAATTGAATTTTCCTGTAATGATCTCGCTTAGTTATTTGATGTGGCCAGTTCAGATTTTAATGATAATGCCTTTTATTCGAGTGGGAGAATTTATTTTTTCTGTCCCTCAAAATCACCATACGGTCGAAGAAATTATCAGTTCTTTTCAAAACAGTTTTTTCCAAACCTTGAGCCATCTTTCCTTTGAATTGTTGTGTGGTTTGGGCGGTTGGCTACTGACGGCAGTTCCTGTTGCTGTTGGGATTTATTGGGTATCGCTTTTGTTTTTTAGAGAGAAAGGTACTTAATCTGTGTTCGAACGGTCTTAAATTATTTAATAGATTTATGAAAAGTCAACAAAGATAATCAGGTTAAAAAATATTGATTACTAATGGATATTTTCTATTAAAATCATTTTAGAACTGAACGAAGTTCTTTGCGATATTGCGAAGCGCTCTTACCTGTAAACTCTTGAAATGTTTTATTGAAATAGCTGAAATTATTGAATCCACTTTCGAAACAAATTTCCGTAATGCTTATGGGTTTTTCCGCCAATAGTTTAGATGCGTGAACCAATCGGTATTCATTGACAAACTTGGTAAAGGTTTTTTTGGTTATCTTTTTAAAGTAGCGACATAAGGAAGGAACAGTCATACTAACTAATTCAGCCACTTCTTCCAGCCTAATTTGTTCTTGGAAATTATCTTTTACATAATTAAAAATAGTATTGATTTTGTCGTTATCCTGCATTTGCAAATCCATCGAAAACCCTTCGGCGTTCAAAACTTTGAATTCAGAAGCTTCTTCTAGTTCATTTAATATAGAAAGAAGTGTCAGCAATCTTTCAAAAGGCATTTGACTTTCTATAAGTTCCAGTTTACTTCCAATTCTTTTTTTGGTTTCTCCAATAAAGACAAGTCCAGCTTTGGCTCTATTAAAAAGGTGGTTGATGTTTTTCATTTCTGATATTCCAAAAAAATCAGTACCGAGGAAGTCTGGTTTCATTTGGATAACCGTTTCTTTTGTGTTTCCAGTTTTTTCATCGGTAAAACCGCAATGTGGCAAATTACTTCCTATAAGTATAAGACTCCCGTTGGTATAATAGGAGATGTGGCTACCGACTTGACGTTTGCCTGAGCCACCATTTACATATACCAATTCGATTTCGGGATGGTAATGCCAAAAGTGCGCGCTACTATTTTCATTGTCTACATATTGAGTTAAAGAAAAGGAACTTCCGAAGGAAGGTTCTATAATTTCTAAGGCTGGGAGTATGTTTTTCATATTGCTGTTTATTTAGAAACAGTACAAAATTAACCCAAAATAACACATAATTACCAATTTTAACCTATTTCGTTTTCGTAAAAGGCAATATAGTACACAAATAAGAAAAGAGAGTGTTGTTATGCATCAAATGACTCCTATATATTTGCAGTAAACAAAATCATATAAATCTAAAAATTAAAATTATGAAAAATTTATTTAAATTTAGTTTAGTGTTGGGAGTAGCATTATTAACTATGAACGTACAGGCTAGTGATATTGATTTTTCACTAGGTGTAAAAAAAGAGCAAGGAAAAGTAATTACTTTTGTATTTAGTGAGACAAATAAATTGGATTTGTCTATTTATGACGCAGAGGGTAAAATGATTCACACAGAAAATGTAGATTCTCGAACCTTTATCAACAGAACCTATGATTTGAATGCTTTGCCAGAAGGTATATATTATTTGGTTGCTGAATCGGAATTTAAAATTTCAAAATATAAAATTTCAGTTGTTGGAACCACGGCCAGATTATTGGAAACTCCAATTTCAGAGGAATTTAAACCAGTGTTTACTGAAAAAGATGGTTTATTAAAACTAAGTTTTTTAAATTTGGATAAATCTCCAACATTTGTTAAAATTTATGATAAAGAAGACATTCTAGTTTATGATAGTGGTATGTTGATGGATCAAAATATCGCTAAGATTTTTGATGTTTTAATTATTCAGAACGAAGCTTACACTTTTGTGGTTACAAATAATGACAAGACCTATACAAAAACATTTTATAAAAGATAGTAATTCAACAAGTCTTTTTATTAGAAACAGCTCCTTTTGGGAGCTGTTTTTTTATTTCTATAAGTTTTCTAAGATTTTATCCATAACCCAGCTAGTGTGCAAAGCTGTCAACCCATTCGAAGGATGTGTACTATTGCCCAAAAGATGTTCCCGAATTCGTTCTACATGATGCAATTGCACGTTTTCTGGATGCTCGATAAAAAGTTCTGTTTCGCCATCTTCATTATAAAGTACAATAGGATCATTTTCGAATATGGAAAATGTTATTTTACCTTTACTTCCAGCAATTTCTACGATATCTTCTCGGTTATTGCTACCAAAGTTCCAATTACCATTTCCCGTGATTCCAGATCCGTGAAGCCAACAAGCAGTTATAGCATCCTTGGCAGGATACAATCCTTGTTGGTTCAAACTAAAACCAGAAACCTCTTGAATGTTTCCCAAAAGATGTGTGAATAAATCTAAACCGTGACTTGCCAAATCATCAAAATAACCACCCGAAGCTACTTTTGTATCGGTGCGCCAATTGTATTCTCCCGATAAATCCTGCTCAGATGCTGGTTTGGTCAAATTCCATCGAATGGATCGCACTTCTCCAATTTTATTGTCGTCTAGCCAAGTTTTTATTTGTTCAAAACGGGGCAAAGTTCGCCTGTAATAAGCCGTGAACAAAGGAATAGTTGCAGCTTTAAAAGCTTCGTAAATTTCGAGACTCTCTTTGTAACTCGGTGCCAATGGTTTTTCAATACAGCAAATTTTCCCTGCCGAAGCCACTTTTAATCCATAATAATGGTGCGTGTCTGGTGGCGTGGCAATATAAATTGCATCAATTTCGGGATCGTTAATTAGCTCATCCGCATCCGAGTAATATTTACTGATGTGATGTCTTTTGGCATAATCGGCAGCTTTATCAGCATCTCTTCGCATCACGGCATCGATTTTGAAACCCGCGGTTTTCTGGTAAGCTGGACCGCTTTTTACTTCAGTGACATCGCCACAGCCTAAGATTCCCCAACGGATCGTTTTTGTGTTTTCGGTGTTGTTTGACATTATAATTTCTTTATTTTGTAAAAATACCGAAATAACAGATAATTGTGGTGTGGATGAAAAGTTAATTTTGGGAACTGTTGATAAAAAATTTGAACGCAGACGATACGGATGGTTCGCTGATAAAAACGGATTTTTTTGTACGTTAATTCGTTCAATCTTTATGATTCCTGCCTTTTTGCTTGTGTTGGTGGGCACGGAAAGAATTTCCGCGCTAAAGTTAACGAGATAACTAATCTAAATCCAAGCGGTCGGGGTTTTCCGTGCTAGCGATGTCAAGATTATTTATCTAAATTCGAGCGGTCGTTGATCAAATACAATTTTTTATTAATCGAAAATAGGCGATTTAATGAATTGAAACCCTCAGTTGTGTATCAGATTTAAACGGGTTTTATAATATTTTGAAACAATAGAAAACGCCCAGATGTTTATTGCTGGGCGTAATCAACTAGCTATCTATTAAGAACAATAGTCGTTTCGATACTTTTATTATTTGTATTAATTGCAACTTTTGTGATGTTACCTTTATCCATATAATCATTAAAAACTTGCTTATTGCTTCCTTTTTCTAAATCAACTTTAACATATTTGGTATTTACTCTTTGAAGTGATCCTGTTAGCGCATCAACTCCCCAACCTATAATACTAAATCCATTTAGTATAGCGACCAAATTAAAATCAGCATCCATTATGACCACTCTTTCTTTGTAACCTTCAAGTCTAAAATCTACTTTGTCATCTTTTCTTACTTTTATTTGACAAGGTGCTACACATTGCTCCATACCATTCACAAATACTTTTGCTCCAGAAGGATTTGTTTCAAATAAAACATTTCTTTTTGCACCAGTAAAAACTGATGCGCAACTAGTTAAAAGCAATGATGCAATAACAAAAGTTGAAATAAATTTAATTTTCATAATAAAATAATTTATAATTGACCTACTTCTTTTTTTAAGTCTATATTCGGTATATTCAGACCATTTGTTTATGTAAACCTTTAATAGGTTTTTTAAACTTAATCAAAACTACATAGGTGGTTTTGATTAAGTTTACGGTTTTCCACATTTGGAGTATTTTTTTTCAAATATAATAAAAATAGACGCATATATGCGTCCAAGCAATTTTTATTTGTTATCACCTTTGAATATGATTTCAGGGGAAACTTTTTTGATAAATTTAGGAATCCATATTCGGCAAATAAGAGAAAGAAAAAATCTATCTCAACAAAATTTAGCTGATATATGTGATTTGCCAAAGACTACAATAGGGAGAATCGAAAGAGCTGAAATGAATACTACAATAAAAACCCTCGTTAAAATTGCCAACGCTTTAGAAATTGAGCCAAAAGAACTGCTAAATTTCCAAATTAAATAACTAATAAGTTTTATCCGCGAGACATCAGTGTCATCAGCGTACCAATTGTTTCATTTTTTCTAAAAAAACTTTTCTATAACAACCGCTGTAAACATCCTCGCTCCAGCATCATTCAAATGTCCGCAAGATGAAAAATATTGGTCTCCTTGCACCACGTTTTCTAGATTGTGAATTTCGGGATAAATCTTATTTGCTTTTTCAAAATAATCCAGTCCTTTTACATTGGAACACATTGGCGTCATTACGGCAATTAGATTGTAGTTATTTTGCTTGCAAATTTGCGTGATTTCCTCGTAATATTTGTTGCGAATGGGTTTCAAAGCCCTGATGTCATTCTTCATATTTCCGGGTTTGTGACCCAAAGGATGATAACCCAGATTGTCCAAAATATTAGTCGGTTTGTTTGTTGCCGTATTGTACATTTCCCTAAAACCAATCAATGCATCAAAATCTACATAACGGTAAAAAGGAATATAATACAATTCATTAAAGTTCTCTTGACCAGAAAAATGATTCTTGATAATTTCAGAATGATGAATGTAAGGCAGGAATTTCGCGGCAATGGCTTCCGATTCTTTTTCGTTGCAAAGACCCAAATCAGCTTCCAGAATCACGGTTTTGATTTTATAGTTGCGTTCTGCCATCAATTTTAATAATAAAGAAGCTTCGAATAAATGCGCTCCACTCATTCCGTAATTGAAGGTTTTTAGTCCTTTCTTTTCAAACAATTCGGGCACAAAATGATTGTTGGCTCTGGAAGAACCCAAAATTAAGACATCATAACTTCCGGCTTTTGAATTGAAAACCTTTTCTACTTTTCCACGATTGGAAGAATTCAAATAAACGGTAGTGTATGACCAGTCCAATACTATTAAAAGCACTAGAATAGTAAGTAGAATTTTGGCAACTAATGTTATAAACTTCTTCATTAGAATTGGAAATAGATAAATTCTTTATAATCAGCATACGTTCCCAAAGCGATAATCGCCAAGAGACACAACGTCATTTTTAGCCAGCTGTATTTTCCGGAAATAGGTTCAATTTTGTATCGGCTGTTCCATTCGACCAAAACAAAAGCAATAACCAGCAAAAGTAATTCGTAACTGTACCGTTGGTTTTGCAAGTATTGTGATTCGAAAGTTCGGTTGGTGAAAATTTTTCCAATATAATCAAAAGCAATGTGGATGGTATTTGCCCTAAAAAATATCCAAGCCAAGCACGACAAACTGAAAGTAGCCAAAATGCTAAAAAACACTTTTATGGAATTGAAATCCCAATGCAATTCGGCTGTCTCCATATTAGTTCGGTTTGTTCCCAATAATAAAGACGGTAGAAAATACAAGGCGTTTATAAATCCCCAAGCCAAGAAAGTCCAATTGGCTCCGTGCCAAAAACCGCTCACGACAAATATGATGAACACGTTGCGTACTTGTTTCAGTTTGCTTCCACGGCTTCCGCCCAATGGAATATACAAATAATCCCGAAACCAAGATGACAACGAAATGTGCCAACGACGCCAAAACTCGGCAATATCTCTTGAGAAATAAGGATAATTGAAATTGCGTAACAAGTCCAATCCAAATAATTTAGATATTCCCAAAGCCATATCCGAATAGCCTGAAAAATCGCCATAAATTTGGAATGCAAAATAAACCGCACCCAAAATCAAAGACAAGGAATTCATCGAAGTGTAATTGTCAAAAATAGCATTGGCATAAGTTGCGCAAGTATCGGCAATGACCACTTTTTTGACCAATCCCCAAATAATTTGGTAAACGCCCTCTTTGGCTTTTTGGAAATCGAAGGTTCTTTTTACTTTAACTTGTGGCAATAAATGAGTGGCTCTTTCGATAGGTCCAGCTACCAAAAGTGGAAAATAACTCACGAATAATGCATAATCAATGACATTTTTTTCGGACTGTATTCTTTTGTAATAAATATCAATCACGTAAGACAAGCCGTGAAAAGTATAGAAAGAAATCCCAACAGGAAGAATCACGTTTAACAAAAGTGGACTGGATTGTATGCCAATATTATTCAACGCTTCCGAAAATGAAAAAGCAAAAAAGTTGTAGTATTTGAATATTGCCAAAAATCCCAGATTGAAAATAATACTCAGCCAAAACCAAAATTTCCGAGAGCTTTCCTGTGTGCTTTTTTCTATTTTGATTCCTGTTACATAACACAAAAGGGTCGAAAAAAGTAATAAAAACAAGAAACGCCAGTCCCAACATGAATAAAAGTAATAACTCACGATTACTAAAAATGCGTTTTGAGTACTTTTAGTTTTACTAAAAACAAACCAATAGAGTAAAAAAACTATGGGTAGAAAAACAGCAAAAGTTAGTGAGTTAAAAAACATATATAATTTCTATAATGAAGACAAAAACCACCAAAATTGCTCTTGATGGTTTTTGTAATTTATTTTTAATATTTAGAATTATCCCAACAAATCCAATACCACAGAAGGAAACAATCCCAAAACAATATTCAAAAGAATGGATACAATAGCTACTGCGTATAACACAAACGGCGTTTTTGTGGCCTCTTCATTCGCTTCTTTGTTGTACATCGCCAAAATCAGTTTGAAATAATAACCCACACTGATGATAGAGTTGATTACCGCTGCGATAACCACTATTAGATAACCTGCTTCAATGGTTTGAGTAAACAAAAACATTTTGGCAAAAAAACCAGCAAAGATCGGAATACCAGCCATCGAAAGCAAAGATGCTGTTAGGACAGCCGCCATCAAAGGATTATTTTTCCCCAATCCGTTGAAGTTTGCAATATCTTCGTTATTCTTATTTTTACAAACGTATAAAATTACAGCAAAAGCTGCAATTCCAGACAAGGAATAAGCTGTAGTGTAATACAATAAATTACCTGCTGAGTTGCTAATATTTAATAGGGTCATCAACATAAAACCTGCGTGAGAAATCCCCGAGAAAGCTAGCATACGTTTCACATTGTTTTGTTTTAATGCCATTATATTTCCAACAGTCATCGAAGCAATTGAAATTACAATGATAATGTTGATATAAGTATCGGAAAGGTCAGCATTCATTGCAGTTAGCAATTTATACAAAGTAGCTATAGCAACTACTTTTACCAAAGTGCTCATTGTAGTAGTTGTCAATGTTGGTGAACCTTCATAAACATCTGGAGCCCAAAAATGAAAAGGAACAGCCGCAATTTTGAAAAGCATTCCAATAGTAACCAATGTAATTCCTATCGGGAACCAAATAGGCAATTCGGCAGAGCGAGACCATTCAGTAATTTCGGCTACATCAAAAGAGCCCATTGCACCATAAATAAAACAAATTCCAAACAATATAATACCCGAAGCAAAAGAACCCATCAAGAAATATTTCATTCCCGCTTCGTTACTTTTCACATTCAATCGGTTGCTTGCCGCTAAAATATACAAGGAAATAGACAAAACTTCAATTCCAAGAAAGAACATGGCTAAGTTTCCGAAAGAAACCATAGCTACAGCTCCAGCTAGCATAAATATTTTTATAGCTATGAAATCTGAAATTTTGGTTTGATGATCTTCATAGAAATCGTGAGACAAGGCAATCAAGAAAACGGTTAGCACAATAAACAAAGCCGAAAAAACAGCCGAAAATTTACTGACAACAATCATATTATTGTAGAAACTCGCTGGCGCATTAAATTCCGCATAAGTTAATCCAAGAATGGCCAATAAACCAATTATTGTTACAGGAACAATGGCTTTTCTAAAATTAAAAATTTCAAATAAAAGGCATAAAACACCTAATCCTGATATAGCTATTAATGTATTCATTTTTTATTTGACTTAGTTAAATCTATTTATTTGAGTTAAAATGTTTTCCAAACTGGGTGTTATCAAGGTCATAATTGGTTTTGGATACAAACCAAAGAAGAACAAAACGGCAATAATAATTACTAAAGTTAAACCTTCATTAAAAGTCACATCAGCAAATAATTTGGTGTTAGTTTCCCCTAACATTACGTGTTGAAACATTTTCAACATATAATAAGCTCCCAAAATGATGGTTGTTCCACCAAAAATGGCGAACCAAATATTCACTTGAGAAAGGCTAAATAAAACCGTAAATTCTCCAACAAAGTTAAATGTCGATGGCAAAGCAACCGATGCTAAAACCAAAAGCATAAACATGGAAGTAAATTTTGGCGTTTGAGCACGAATTCCGCCCATTTCGGCAATTTTTCTAGTTTCGTATCTTCTATAAATAATTTCAGCTACAAAAAACAATCCCACAACAACAAAACCGTGAGCAATCATTTGTAAAACCGCACCACGTAATCCGTCTAGTGTTAATGTATAAGCTCCAGCAGCAATTAATCCGACGTGTGCCAAGGAAGAATAAGCCAATAACTTTTTCAAATCTTTTTGTCTTAAAGCCACGATTGAACCATAAATTACACCTGCAATACCAAGTCCAATGAACACGTACATATATTCTTTTGCTGCCAAAGGCGCAATAGGCAATTGCCAGCGAATAACGCTATACAATCCCATTTTTAGCATAATTCCCGATAAAAGCATCGTTCCAACAGTTGGTGCTTTTTGGTATACTTTTGCCTGCCAAGTATGAAAAGGAATTAATGGGATTTTGATGGCATACGCCAAGAAGAAAGCCAAGAATATCCAAAATTGTTCTGTTGAAGAAAGCTTAAGTTGAGTTAGATCGCTAATTAAAAAACTTCCCGCTTTTGTTTGCAAATAAATAAAAGCAATTAACATAAATAACGAACCCGCAAGAGTGTAAATAAAGAATTTAACCACTGCTTTTTTTCGTTCTTCGGCATCGCCATTACCCCAAATTAGAGCAATAAAGTATATTGGAATCAAAGCTAGTTCCCAGAAAATATAATACAAAAGTCCGTCAGATGCAAGAAATGTTCCAGACATAGCAAAAGACATAAATACGATCAAGGCATAAAATGCTTTAGAATTTTTATACGTATTCCCAAAAGAAGAAAAAATGATTATTGGTGTCAATGCGGTTGTCAACAAGAGCATAGCAAGAGCAAGTCCGTCAGCTTGAAAAGCTAAATAGATTTTGGGTTTGGCTATCCAAAGTTTGGTGTAGCTTATTTCGTTTCCTAAATTGTATTGGTTGAGCAAACAAATTGCACTTGCAAAAGCGGTTATGCCGACCAGCAAAGCCACTTTCGGAGCCCATTTATCACCCGAAAAATAAGTTGCAAATGTGCCAACCAAAAGAATAATTAATAGTGTAGTTACATCCATTAGGTAAAAAATTGTTGTAAAAATAAATAAGTTAATATGGCAATAATGCCTATGACAAAAGCAAAAAGGTATAAGCCAACACTACCGTTATGTACTTTTTTTCCTTCTAAAGCAAAACGGGTGGTTACTTTTCCTAATCCAAAAACTAGTGCTGATAAAGTGGTTTCAACAGAATCTCTAAAGTAATTCGATAGCACATTTATTGGTTTTACAAAAATAACATCGTAGGCTTCGTCGACATAATATTTGTTGTATAAAACTTTCGTTAAACCAGTGATCTCCGCATCTTCAGTTGGAATAGTATTGTCTTTTAAGTATTTTTTATAGGCAATTCCAATCCCGATTATAGCGCCAATTGTAGCAATTGCCATTAGCATATATTCGGTGCTTCCTAAACTGTGCGCTTCGTGAGAAGCTTTCGAAAATAATGGAGACAAGTACTCGTTCAACCAACTGTGTCCTGGCAAACTAATAATTCCACCGAAGAAAGACAAAATAGCCAAAATGATTAATGGCAAAGTTATCAAACTTGGACTTTCGTGCAAATGATTTTTTTGTTCCTCAGTTCCTCTAAACGAGTTGAAGAAAGTTAGATATATCAATCTAAACATATAGAAAGCCGTCATTATCGAAGCAATCGATCCGATTACCCATAAAGTTGGATTTTTGTGGAAAGCAGTCATCAAGATTTCGTCTTTCGACCAAAATCCTGCCAACGGGAAAATTCCGGAAATTGCCAAAGCAGCAATTAACATTGTTATAAAAGTGATAGGCATCGCTTTTTTCAAACCACCCATTCTACGCATATCTTGTTCGCCGTGCAATCCGTGAATTACCGAGCCTGAACCCAAGAACAAACAAGCTTTGAAGAAAGCGTGTGTGATTACGTGGAAAACGGCTATTTCATAAGCACCCAATCCTAATGCCAAGAACATTAATCCCAATTGAGAAACTGTAGAATAAGCTAATACTTTCTTGATATCGTTTTGAACTAAAGCAATCGTTGCAGCAACCAAAGCGGTGCAAGCTCCAACAATAGCAATAATATTTTGTACACTTGGCGCCATATCAAACAAAAAGTTCAATCGGGTAAGCATAAAAATTCCTGCGGTAACCATCGTCGCAGCGTGAATCAATGCCGAAACTGGCGTTGGTCCAGCCATCGCATCAGGTAACCAAGTATATAACGGAATTTGCGCAGATTTCCCACAAGCTCCAATGAATAGAGCTAATGCAGCAGCAGCAATCCAAAAATCATTGATATCTGTTGCCGTAGTTATTGTAGTTTTTAAAGTGGTAAAATCTAAAGTATTGAATAATGTGCCAACTATAAAGATTCCAATCAAAAATCCTAAATCTCCAATACGGTTCATAATGAAAGCCTTTTTGGCAGCATCATTGAAATCTTGGTTTTTATACCAAAATCCAATTAACAAGTAGGAGCAAAGACCTACACCTTCCCAACCAATGAACATCATTAGTAAGTTACTTCCAATTACCAAAGTAATCATAAAGAAAATAAACAGATTCAGGTATGCGAAAAAGGAATGCATTTTTTCGTCATCGTGCATATAACTGATGGAATACAAATGAATCAGCGACCCGATTCCCGTTACAAACAACAACCAAAGAATAGACAATTGGTCTATAAGAAATCCAAAACTAATGTCGAATCTTTGAACCGAAATCCAATCGAACAAATTAAGAACAACTGGTTCTTGGCCTGCGCTAGCAAATAAATATAAAGTTACAGCAAAGGAAATCGCAACCGAAAGTGTTCCCACAATTCCCACGATGTTTTTACCTGCTTTTTTACCCAGAAAAACATTAAATAAAAATCCTAAAAAAGGAGCTAATAGTAAGACTAAAACTAGATTTGTATTCATTGATTATTATCCTTTTAAATTTTTTAAATTCCCAACATCAATTGTATGCATGTTTCTGAAAATCGAAACTAAAATTGCCAATCCAACAGCAACTTCAGCAGCTGCTACAGCCATAGAAAAAAACACAAAAACTTGACCTTGAGCATCTTGATGATAGGTCGAAAATGCCGCAAACAAAAGGTTAACTGCGTTCAACATAATTTCGATTGACATAAATACAACAATAGCATTTCGTCTATATAAAACTCCAAAAACTCCAATACAAAAAAGTATAACGGAAAGGAAGATGTAATTTTCAATACCAATTTGGTTTAAAATATTATCCATATTATTTCTCTAATTTTTCTTTTTTAGACAATAAAACTGCACCAATCATCGCTACCAAAAGCAATACAGAGGCAAATTCAAAAGGCACCATATATTCGTTAAGTAATAATTTACCAAGTACTTTGATAGATTGATAATCTTCACCTGTTACTTCATAACTTCCATCAGCAATAGGTTTAGAATTCCTGAATATTGCAATCAAAACCAAGCACATCAAACAAAACACAACAATTGCCCCTAGTCGTGTAATTCTAGGTTTATGCACTTCATTTTCATTATTCAAATTCATCAACATAATAGTAAACAACATCAAAATCATAATAGCTCCAACATAAACAATCAGGTTTACAAATGCTAAAAACTGAGCGTTTAACAACAAATAATGCCCTGAAATAGAGGTAAAACAAATCACTAAGTAAATAGCATTATGCATCGGTTTTTTGCTGTAAATTGCCAAAAATGCTGTTGCCAATGTAATAATAGACAACACAGAAAATAAAATTTGTATTGCGGTTGCATTCGCTATATCTGGAATGTGTATCATTAGTTAGCGTTTTTAAGTTGAGTATTTTTAACAGCCATTTCTAAAGGCATTACCAATTTATCTTTTCCAAAAATAAAATCTTCCCTGTTGTAACTCGCTGGCACTAATTCTTTAGAAATGGTCAAATAAATGGCATCTTTCGGGCAAGCTTCTTCACACAAACCACAAAAAATGCAACGCAACATATTGATTTCATAAATAGAAGCGTATTTCTCCTCACGGTACAAATGTTTTTCGTCAGCTTTGCGTTCGGCGGCCACCATTGTTATAGCCTCAGCTGGACATGACAAAGCGCATAGGCCACAAGCCGTACAGTTTTCACGACCTTGCTCGTCTCGTTTCAACATATGTTGACCACGATAAACAGGGCTAAACTCACGCACTTGTTCTGGATAATGAATCGTTGCTTTTTTTCTAAAAAAGTGCTTAATCGTAATCCCTAAACCTTTGAAGATGGCTATAAGATACATTCGCTCTACAAAAGTCATCTCCTTATTAGAGACTACCTTTTTTCTTCCCGAAAGTGATATTTCTTGTATTGACATTTAAATTTTAGATTTTTTAGATATTATTTCAGGAAGTCCTTATTAAAATCTGATTTTCTTATATTTTCTTTTCTTGAAGCTTAATCCTGCTATCCGTTTCTCCCGATGAAAAATCGGGATTCACTTCTATCAGGACTAGGGCATTTGTTTTCTAATTAAAGCCCTAAATAAGCAAAGATTTCTCCTCTCAAAAGCACAACCCCAGTAATCATAATATTGATAATCGATAGCGGAATCAAAATTCTCCAACCCAAATGCATCAATTGATCGTATCTAAATCTTGGAATCGTCCACCGAACCCACATAAAAAAGAAGATGAATCCACATAATTTTATAAATAAAGCTCCAATTCCTAATACATTGGCAAAATTCACTCCCCAGTTTTCAACTACCCAACTCATTCCCGGATAATTATATCCTCCGAAGAATAATACAGCCAAAACCGTTGAAGACACAAACATATTGGCATATTCAGCAAATAAATAAAAACCCATTCTCATCGAGGAATATTCAGTATGATATCCACCAATCAATTCGGTTTCACATTCTGCTAAATCAAAAGGAGTTCTATTAGTTTCTGCAAAGGCACAAATTAAAAATATCAAAAAGGAAATAGGTTGGTAAAAAACATTCCAATTCATTCCTGATTGTTGAACTGTAATTTCTTTCAAACTCAATGTTCCAGTCATCATTAATAAAGCTACAATAGACAATCCCATGGCCACTTCATAAGAAACCATTTGTGAAGAAGCTCGAACTGCTCCAATCAACGAAAATTTATTGTTCGAAGCCCAACCTCCAATCATTATTCCGTAAACACCAATTGATACAATACCAATAATATATAAAATACCAACATTGATGTCAGTGGCTTGTAGCAAAATATCTCTTCCAAAAAGATGAAAACGGTCTCCCCAAGGAATTACAGCGCTGGTCATCAAAGCTGTTGCCATTGCGATTCCTGGTCCAACTTTAAATAAAAATTGATTGGGTGTGTTTGGTGAAAATTCTTCTTTGGCAAACAATTTCAATCCATCAGCAAGTGGTTGAAATAATCCTCCCCAACCTGCACGATTAGGCCCTACTCTGTCTTGAAGGTAAGCGGCAACTTTTCTTTCGGCCCAAGTCGAATACATCGCCATTAACATCGTAATGCCAAACACAACAAGGATTACAACACTTTTTTCTATAATAAATGTACTATCCATTTTTCTCAGAATTTAATGGGTTACCGTCTATTTTTTCGTTGTAATCAATTTCAGCCATACTTAATTTTATTCTATCTTGTACACGACCTAAAAGAATAGTTTCTTCGGTATTAATAACCACTTTTTCTAATTTTTGAGTATAATTATTCTGATTGATAACCGAATCTTTCTCAAACACTCTTGGTCCTTCAATAATCCAATCGCTCACATTTTTATGGTCAAATCGACAACTGTTGCAAATGAATTCATCTACTTCGTGGAATTCGTCTTTTCTACCCGTAACTCTTTGAATCTCGTCACCAAACATCCAAACCGTAGTTTTTCCAGAACAAGTTGGACAATCTCTGTGAGCATCATAAGGTTTGTTGAACCAAACTCTAGATTTGAATCTAAAAGTTTTGTCGGTCAAGGCGCCAACAGGACACACATCAATCATATTGCCTGAGAACTCATTATCGATAGCATGCGAAATACAAGTCGAAATATTCGAATGATCACCTCTATCCATTACTCCGTGTACTCGGTCGTCTGTGATTTGATCGGCAACCATTACACAACGATAGCATAGAATACAACGATTCATATGCAATTGAATATTTGGACCGATATCTTCTGGTTCGAAAGTTCTTTTTTCTTCAATAAAACGACTTTCAGATTTTCCGTGTTCGAAACTTAAATTTTGCAAATCGCATTCTCCCGCTTGATCACAAACTGGACAATCCAAAGGGTGGTTGATTAACAAAAATTCCGTCACTGCTTTTTGAGCTTCTTGAACTCTAGGCGACGATTTAGTTTTTACTTCCATTCCGTCCATACAACCTGTTACGCAGGAAGCCATTAATTTTGGCATTGGTCTTGGATCGGCTTCACTTCCTTTGGAAACTTCCGATAAACAACAACGGCATTTTCCACCGCTTCCTTTTAGTTTAGAATGGTAGCACATCGCTGGTGGAACTACTTCTCCTCCAATCATTCTGGCTGCTTGCAGGATCGTTGTTCCTGGTTCTACCTCAATCTCATGACCGTCTATGGTTACTTTCATTTTCTATTTGTTTAAAAGTTTAAAAGTTTAAAAGGGTAAGTGTTTTTTTTTCACTTCTAACTTCTAACTTTCAACTTCTGACTTTTAAATTATACTGTTAATTTAGAAACTAAATGCTTCACACTTTCAAAAGGTTCAGCAACAAAATGGTCTCTGTTTTTTATTTTTTCCGGAAAACGAATATGATATTCAAATTCATCTCTAAAGTGACGAATTGCTGCTGCCACTGGCCAAGCTGCTGCATCACCCAAAGGACAAATTGTATTCCCTTCTATTTTGCTTTGGATGCTCAAAAGCAAATCGATATCTTCTTCACGGCCGTGACCGTTTTCTATTCTGTGCAATACTTTTTCCATCCAACCGGTTCCTTCACGACAAGGTGAACATTGTCCGCAAGATTCGTGGTGGTAAAAACGAGAGAAATTCCAAGTATTTCGTACGATACAAGAAGTATCATTGTACACAATAAATCCTCCTGAACCCAACATCGAACCCGTTGCAAAACCACCATCGCTCAAACTCTCGTAAGTCATCAAACGGTCTTCGTTGTTAGCGGTTTTATAAATTAAATGGGCTGGTAAAACAGGAACAGAAGAACCTCCGGGAACAAAAGCTTTCAAAGGTCTGTCTGAACTCATTCCTCCCAAATATTCATCAGAATTCATAAATTCATAAACACTCAATCCCATTTCTATTTCGTAAACTCCAGGGTTTTTAATATGTCCCGAAGCCGAAATTAATTTGGTTCCAGTAGAACGTCCTACACCAATTTTAGCATAATCGGCACCTGAATTATTTACAATCCAAGGCACAGCTGCAATAGTTTCAACATTATTTACCACTGTTGGATTGGACCAAAGTCCAGAAACTGCTGGAAATGGTGGCTTGATACGTGGATTTCCTCTTTTACCTTCCAATGATTCAATCAATGCGGTTTCTTCTCCACAAATGTAGGCTCCAGCTCCAATTTGAACATAAAGTTCTAAATCGTATCCTGAACCTAATATATTTTTTCCTAACCAGCCAGCGGCTTTTGCTTCGGCGATAGCTCTTTCTAAAATTTTGTAAACCCACATATATTCTCCACGAATATAAATGTAAGACAGATTTGCACCCAAAGCATAGCTGGAAGTAATCATTCCTTCGATCAATAAATGAGGAATATATTCCATCAAATAACGGTCTTTGAAAGTTCCCGGCTCTGATTCGTCGGCATTGCAAACTAAATGTCTTGGTTTTCCTGATTTTTTGTCAATAAAACTCCATTTCATTCCTGCTGGGAAACCTGCACCACCACGACCTCTTAATCCAGAAGTTTTCACTTCTTCTACAACTTCATCAGGAGTCAATGTTTTCAAGGCTTTTTCTACTGAAGAGTAACCACCGTTTTGGCGATAGACTTCGTAGGTTTTAATCCCTGGAATATTTACTTTGTCTAATAATATTTTTTGTGACATAATTATTTATCGTGTAACGTGATTTTATTATCTCTACAATCGGCTATAATTTGATCTACTTTTTCTTTGGTTAGGTGTTCTTTGTAAAAATCACCCAATTGCATCATTGGAGCATAACCACAAGCTCCCAAACATTCAACACCTCTTACTTCAAATAGTCCATCTGGAGTAGTTTCACCAATTCCAACACCTAATTTTTCACAAGTGTAATCCATTAAATCTTCAACTCCATTCAAACAACAAGGTGAAGTTTGACAAAATTCGAACATATACTTTCCAATAGGTCTTTGGTTGAACATCGTGTAGAAAGAAACCACTTCGTAAACCTCAATCGGTTTAATTTGGAGTATTTCGGCCACTTTATTCATTAATTCAAAACTCAACCAGTTGTCGTGTGCATCCTGAACTTCGTGTAAAATTGGTATTAAAGCCGATTTTTGCTTTCCTTCTGGATAATGACTGATTAATTCATTGATGCGAGTCATCAATGGTTCGGTCATATTTATTTCTTGTTTGTAATGTGTTCTTTCCATTCTATATTTTAGATTTAGATTTAGATTTTAGATTTTTCAATCTGCATTCTGAAATCTGTATTCTGCAATCTTTTTTTAAGCGTCTAATTCTCCGGCAATAACATTTAAACTTGACAAAATAACAATCGCATCCGAAAGCATTGCGCCTTTAATCATTTCGGGATAAGCTTGATAATAAATAAAACAAGGTCTGCGGAAGTGCAGTCTATAAGGAGTTCTGCTTCCGTCGGTTACCAAGTAAAATCCTAATTCTCCGTTTCCACCTTCCACAGCGTGATAAATTTCGGCCACTGGAACAGGAATTTCTCCCATTACAATTTTGAAATGGTAAATCAAAGATTCCATATCCGTGTAAACATCTTCTTTTGGAGGCAAATAATATTCAGGAACATCAGCGTGGAAAACATTTCCTTCTGGCATTTTATCCAAAGCTTGACGAATGATGCTCAAACTTTCCCAAACTTCGGCATTACGAACGCAAAAACGATCGTAAGTATCGCCAGATTTTCCAACAGGAACTATGAATTCAAAATCTTCATAAGAGGAGTAAGGATGCGCTACACGAACATCATAATCAACTCCGGCAGCACGTAAATTTGGACCTGTAAATCCGTAAGCCATTGCCATTTCGGCAGTAATTGGGCCAACGTTTACAGTTCTATCAATAAAAATTCTGTTTCTTTCAAATAAGTTTTCAAATTCTTTCCAAGCCACTGGAAAATCTTTCAAAAACACTTCCAGTAATTCAAAAGCTTTAGGAGACCAATCTCTTTCGAAACCGCCTAATCTTCCCATATTGGTTGTCAAACGAGCACCACAAATTTCTTCATAGATCTCGTAAACTTTCTCTCTAAATTGAAAAACATACAAGAAACCAGTATACGCTCCGGTATCGACGCCAAGAATCGAATTACAAATAATATGATCTGTGATTCTGGCCAATTCCATTGCGATAACTCTTAAATACTGTGCTCTTTTAGGAACTTCAATATCCAATAATTTTTCCATTGTCATCCACCATCCCATATTGTTGATCGGAGATGAGCAATAGTTCATACGGTCAGTGAGAGGTGTGATTTGATAAAACGGACGGTTTTCGGCAATTTTCTCAAAAGCTCTGTGGATGTAACCAATTGTTGGTTCTGCTTCGAGAATTTTTTCTCCATCCATCAACAGGATATTCTGAAAAATACCGTGTGTCGCTGGGTGTGTTGGTCCTAAATTCAGAATCGAAAGTTCACTTCCGTCTTCGTTATGAAGCTCTTGAATTATTTTAGCATATCGATGCTCTGGTGGTAATAATAGTTCTGACATTTATGGAATGTGAAAAATTATATAATGATTTTCTATCTGTTTGATTGTGTTCTTCCAAAGAATCTATCGTCTTTGTCTGTTCTTCCGCCATCTTCCAACGGAAATTCTTTTCGCATTGGAAAAGAAATCATTTCATCCATATTCAAAATACGTTTCAACTGTGGATGACCTATAAAATTGATTCCGTAAAAATCCCAAGTTTCTCTTTCCATCCAATTGGCGCTTGGAAATATAGTTGATATAGTTTTTATATCTGGAGTTTCTCCGTTGATAAAAGCTTTTATTTTTATGCGTTTGTTTTCATACCAATTGTGCATATGATATACAACTACAAACTGTCTTTCTATTGCGTTATCTGGATAATGAACCCCACAGATATCGGTCAAGAAATGAAAACGTAATGTTGGATCGTTTTTCAAAAAAAGAACAATTGCTGTGATTTTATCGGCTGTAACTTCAAATGAAAAAATATCTTTTTCTTGATTGAAATGAAAGACATTTTCGCCAAATGTTTCCACTAATTTGTCTTGAATTTCTGTGGTTTCTAAGCTCATTTCCTTATTTTATATTATAAGATTTCAATAATTCTTGATATTCTGGTGAACTTCTTCTTCTTACCGACTCGCTCTTTACTAAATCTTGTAATCTCATTACGCCATCTACAATTTGTTCTGGTCGTGGCGGACAGCCTGGCACATAAACATCAACAGGAATTACTTTGTCTATTCCTTGCAAAACAGAATAGGTGTCGAAAACCCCACCAGATGATGCGCAAGCTCCAACGGCAATTACCCAACGAGGTTCTGCCATTTGCTCATAAACTTGACGCAAAATAGGTCCCATTTTTTTAGAAATAGTTCCCATAACTAAGAGCATATCAGCTTGACGTGGAGAAAAACTTACACGTTCCATCCCAAATCTTGCTAAATCATAATGTGAAGCCATAGTTGCCATAAATTCTATCCCGCAACACGAAGTTGCGAAAGGCAATGGCCAAAGTGAATTAGCTCTGGCTAATCCTACAACATCATTTAGTGTTGTGGCGAAAAAACCTTCTCCAGAAACGCCTTCCGGTGGCGCAACCATTTTTATATTTGAATCACTCATCTTCATTTTAGATTTTTAGATTTTAGATTTTAGATTCTCGTGAATCCTAAAAAAGTAAAATCATCATTGCAAAAAATCAATTTTATTTTTTTGTATGAACAAATCTTTAATCTCAAACATTATATTTTCCTTATGGATGTAAATCTAAAATTTGAAATCTAAAATCTGTATTCTTAAATTTACTCCCAGTCTAATGCTTTCTTTTTAATAATGTAGAAAAATCCGATCAAAAGTAAGGACATAAAAATTACCATTTTTACCATTCCTTCCAATCCCAATTCCTTGAAATTGACAGCCCACGGATACAAAAACACTACCTCAATGTCGAAAAGTACAAAAAGAATAGCGACTAGAAAAAATTTGACAGAGAAAGGAATTCTAGCATTTCCTATAGGTTTAATTCCGCATTCAAAGTTCTCATCCTTGATTACAGAGGATCTTTTAGGGCCTAATTTACCAGAAATTATAATTATTCCCACAACAAATCCTATAGCTAATAGCATTTGCATTAGTATTGGTAAGTAATCTAATTGACTTGATTGCATAAATTAAATTGGTTTAGTCTAAATAAGCCACAAAGATAGGTTTCGTGTCTTTAAATCACAAGCTAAAAAACAAAATTAGTTATAGGAAAGTCATAATTAACGTATAATTATAGATTGTTCATTTTGGTTTAGGAGAATTCAGTTTGCGTTAAACAAAAAAGCGTCCCGATTTATCGGGACGCTTTAAACATTCGTAGGCAATAAAAATGAATTTTTATGCTTAGATTACTGCTACTTTCGCAGCAACTTTTCCTTTTCTTCCTTCTTCTTCTTCATAGCTTACTCTATCACCTTCACGAAGTTCTTCCGCGTTGATTCCTGATGCATGAACAAAAATGTCTTTTCCTGTTTCTTCGTCTGTAATGAATCCGTAACCTTTAGATTCATTGAAAAATTTAACTGTACCTGTACGCATTGTAATAGTAATAATAATTTATAATGTCGCAAATGTAATATTTAATCTAATACGAAAAAATAATAATGTAAAGATTTTATTAAAATATTTGATATTCAACGATTTCTAACAAATTTTATCGATGAAAGGCTATAAATCAAGTTTAATGTGCAATTCGTTCAATTGTAATTCATCAATTACAGAAGGAGCATCTATCATTACATCTCTTCCTGAATTATTTTTAGGGAAAGCGATAAAATCACGTATAGTCTCTTGTCCACCAAGGATTGAAACTAATCTATCCAACCCAAAGGCCAATCCTCCGTGTGGCGGCGCTCCATATTGAAAAGCATTCATCAAGAAACCAAATTGATCCTCGGCTTGTTCTGGCGTGAAACCTAGATATTTAAACATTAATTGTTGAGTTGCTTTATCGTGAATACGGATTGAACCTCCTCCAATTTCGTTTCCATTCAAAACCATATCATATGCATTGGCACGAACCGCTTTTGGGTTGGTTTCTAATAAATCCATATCTTCTGGTTTTGGAGAAGTAAATGGATGGTGCATTGCGTGATAACGTCCTGTTTCTTCCTCAAATTCTAATAAAGGAAAATCTACCACCCATAATGGGGCAAATTCGGCCGGATTTCTTAATCCCAAACGTGTTGCTAGTTCCATTCTTAAAGCAGAAAGCTGTGTTCTGGTTTTATCAGCTGGACCAGAGAGAACAAAAATCATATCACCAGCTTTGGCTCCAGTTGTTTTTGCCCAATTTCCTAAATCTTCTTGATCGTAAAATTTATCTACCGATGATTTGTAGGTTCCATCTTCATTGCATTTCACATAAACCATTCCGCTGGCACCAATTTGCGGGCGTTTGATCCAATCAATCAAGCCGTCGATTTCTTTACGAGTATATTCGCTTGTTCCGGGAACAGCAATTCCAACAACCAATTCTGCAGCATTAAAAACTGGAAATTCTTTATGTTGTGCAAATGCGTTTAGCTCACCAAATTCCATTCCGAAACGAATGTCCGGTTTGTCATTTCCATAAGTCTTGATCGCATAATCGTAGGTAATTCTTGGGAATTTCTCTACTTCGATTCCTTTGATTTCTTTCAACAAATGGCGAGTTAATCCTTCGAAAACATTCAATATATCTTCTTGCTCCACAAATGCCATTTCGCAATCGATTTGTGTGAATTCTGGTTGACGATCGGCACGCAAATCCTCGTCACGGAAACATTTTACGATTTGGAAATACTTGTCCATTCCGCCCACCATCAATAATTGTTTGAAGGTTTGTGGTGATTGGGGCAAAGCATAAAATTGTCCTTCATTCATTCGACTCGGAACCACAAAATCTCTTGCGCCTTCTGGAGTCGATTTGATTAAATAGGGTGTTTCTACTTCGCAAAAATCTAAATCAGATAAATATTTACGAACTTCCATTGCTACTTTATGACGAAAAAGCAAGTTGTTTTTTACGGGATTACGACGAATGTCAAGGTAACGGTATTTCATTCGAATATCTTCACCACCATCGGTTTCGTCTTCGATAGTGAAAGGCGGTGTTAATGATGAATTCAATATTTTGAGTTCGGTAACTAGAATTTCAATGTCGCCCGTTGACATATTTGCGTTTTTGGATTCCCGCTCAATAACGGTTCCTTTGGCTTGAATCACGAACTCACGTCCTAGGGTTTTTGCTAATTCAAAAACTTCTTTTTGAGAACGACTTTCGTCGAAAATTAACTGGGTAACTCCGTAACGGTCGCGTAAATCGACCCAATTCATAAATCCTTTGTCGCGAGATTTTTGAACCCAGCCTGCAAGCGTAACTTCGGTATTGATGTGTGAGGAGTTCAATTCGCCACAGCTATGACTTCTATACATAATCTATTTTTTAGATTGCAAAAGTAAAAACAAAAAACAACTTAATCTCTAAATCGGCAAAACTTCCTTTAATAAATACTTTAAAATAGTGTTAATCTTAATTTACCTTCAAATAAATAAAGTAGATTTGGACAACTTAATTTTAAAAACACGTCTTATGAGAAAATTATTGTTTATTACATTTTCAGTATTCATTAGCATTAGCAGTCAAGCACAAAACAAAAAGCAGATGATCTTTCAGGCTGAAATAGCGAATAAGTTTGGTGATTTCATCACTTTTTCTAATGATCAAAACAAACAAATTAAAAAAATTCAAATCAATAAGAAAGGTGTTTTTAAGGATACTATGAATATTGCAACTGGCAGATACCTTTTGTCTGACGGTAATGAATTTACCATTGTATATTTAAAAAACGGTTTCGATTTAAAGATGAAAATGGATGCTAAAAACTTTGATGAATCTATAGTTTATTCAGGAAAAGGTGCGGCCGAAAATAATTTCTTAGCCAAAAATTCTATTTTTGAAGAGCAAACGGATATTGATAGTTTGCTTGCCTCCCCCGAAACGGACTTTCTTATAGGCATGGACAAGAAAAAAGCCGATGATTTGAAACGTTTAGAAGACAAAAAATTAGACCCTGAATTTGTTGTACTTCAAAAGAAAAGCATTGATAATAATTACAACAGTATAGTAAAATATTACAAAAAAAATTATGAAGCGAATTTGGCAAAAAGCAAACTGAACAATACTGCTTCGCCTTCATTTGATTATGAAAATCACAAAGGTGGCAAAACAAAACTTGAAGATTTTAAAGGAAAATATGTATATGTAGATGTTTGGGCAACTTGGTGCGGACCTTGTCGTGCCGAAATTCCAGCGTTGAAAAAAATAGAAGAAAAATATCACGACAAAAACATTGCATTTATTAGCATTTCTGTAGATGTTGATAAAGATCACGATAAATGGAAAACGTTTGTTGCCGAAAAACAATTAGGAGGCGTTCAGCTTTTTGCTGACAAAAACTGGAACTCGGATTTTATGAAAGGTTTTGGAGTAATTAGCATTCCTAGATTTATTTTGATTGACCCCAACGGAAATGTGGTGAATTCAGATGCAGCAAGACCATCTAATCCTGAGTTACAAAATGTATTGGACTCACTTTTGAATCAGTTGTAAGACAAATATTGGCAAAAAGGTATTATTGTTTTGTTTTTGATTGAAATGGACAAATTCTTTATGAAATATTTTTTTTGTAAATATTATTTTTTTAAATTTACTAGATAGAAAGACGTTCATGATGACAGAAATCTGAGTAATAGTTTAGAAAATAAATAGCTCTTTCTGTGTATTAAATCAATACTGTAACGTCTATAAAAAAATCGGCTGTCACAAATTTTTGTAACAGCCGATTTTGATTTTTGTAATGGTCAAGGTTTTCTTGATTTCAAAATTACACCTTTTCTAATTACAAAACGGCTTTCCAAATAGGGATCGGATTGTCACTTATTTAAATTCATGTGCAACTAAAAAACACTAAAACAAGAATTTATTTATCTCATTTCCACTCCGGAAATTGAGTAGTATTTAAATCGAGAGTTGCTATGGTTTGCATGTCAGACTCTGCAAGTTCAAAATCGAAAATATTCAGATTTTCAATCATGTGTGCTTTTTGGGAAGATCTTGGGATAGTAACAACTCCCCGTTGATAGTGCCATCTTAAGCAAACTTGAGCAATGCTCTTTTGATACTTTTTGCCGATAGCAGCTAGTATTGGGTTGCTAAAAATTCCACCACGACCAGCTGCCAGAGGAGACCAAGCTTCTATTTGGGTCGCTGAACCCTTCAATAAAGGATATAAATCTTTCTCCTGAAAGAAAACATTGGTCTCAATTTGATTGATTGCGGGTGCAATTTTGGCATATGACAACAACTCCTTCATTTGCTCAGGGTCAAAATTGCTCACACCAATAGCTCTAATTTTACCAGCTTTAACAAGTTCTTCCATTGCTAGCCAAGACCCTTTTACATCTCCTCTAGGTCTATGGATAAGATAAAGATCGAGATAATCTACACCCAATTTTTTTATAGAAGTTTCAAATGCTTTTTTAGTGTTTTCATAACCCGCAAAGTCAACCCAAAGTTTCGATGTTAAAAACAGTTCTTTTCTATCAATGCCACTTTGCCTGATTCCTTCTCCTACAGCTGCTTCATTTCCGTAAATATGAGCAGTGTCAATGAGGCGATATCCTACTGAAATGGCTTCGGAAACACTTCGAACACCTACAGCGTCAGCAAGGGTATTTGTACCAAATCCTAGTCTTGGCATTACCACACCGTTGTTGAGAGTCACAGTTGGAATTGACATTTTCTTTTGGTTTCCAGTATTGGCACCAAAAAGTGCTGAACTTCCCAAACCAATAAAAATTGTTGCAGCAGTAAATTTTGTGGTTACTTTTAAAAACTCCCGACGGTTTACCTCATTATTGTTTTTTTCCATAATTAGTTGTTCTTTTAGATTCGTTTTATCTATTAAATTTTTTGCTCTCGATAGTGGGCACAGTTTGCAAAACTGCGCTAGCGTTTATCAGGAGATTTATGTAAATCCGAGCTATCGGTTTCGTTTAAGCTATTAAACTTTTTGCTCTCGATTGTGGGCACAGTTTGCAAAACTGCGCTAGCGTTTATGAGGAGATTTATGTAAATCCGAGCTATCGGGTTTATGACAATACCAATCTTCACAATTAATTCCAATTGTAGCTGCTGATATTTCTATTTCTAATGGTTTTAAAAAATGTTCTTTTTCTATCATATTTCAATGGGTTAATCATTACTACTTTATAGCTTATCACATCCCAAATATACTCAATCCATTCCTACAAAAAACAAAAAACCACCCAAAATAAATCTCGGGTGGTTTCCATATTTAAAGTTTGAAAAATCTAGCTTTCGATAGCTCGGGCAGCTCTAGCTTCTCTTCTGTCACGCAACCAGTATTTTGTTCTTTTTACTAAATAGAACATTACCGGAACCATCACCAAGGTCAACACCGTGGCATACGTCAGTCCGAAGATAATTGTCCAAGCTAGTGGTCCCCAGAAAACTACGTTGTCTCCACCCATAAAAAAGTGTGGATTAAAATCGGTAATCAAGGTAAAGAAGTCAAAGTTCAATCCAATCGCTAACGGAATCAATCCTAAAACGGCTGTTAAAGCGGTCAATAATACCGGACGCAAACGCGATTTTCCAGATTCGATAATCACTTCTTTTATTTCCTCAAGCGATAAATCGTCGTGACTTTTTAGCTTATTATCGTTAACTTTTTTGTCTAATAACAAAACAAAGAAATCCATCAATACAATACCATTTTTTACCACAATACCCGCTAGCGAGATGATTCCCATCATTGTCATCAGGATTACAAAATCCATTCCTGCAATAACATAGCCATAGAAAACACCGCTGAAACTCAAGATAACTGTGAACAAAATTACCATAGTTTTCGATACTGAATTAAATTGCAAAACAATAATAAGCGTAATTCCTGCTAGTGCTAAGAAAAGTGCATACATTAAGAAACTTTGGTTTTTGCCCTGTTCTTCTTGCACTCCTGAGAAGGAATAAGTCACATCACTTGGCAATTCATAATTTTTTAATTCGGTTTGGATTTGTTTGGTAATTTCATCTCCATTAAAACCAGTCAAGACATTCGAATAAATGGTCATTATTCGCTTGTTATTCTTTCTTTTGATCTGGTTATACGTCATTGTTTTTTCGGTTTGTGAAATAGCCGAAATTGGAATTTGTACGATTTGACCGTTATTCTGGTTTCTAAACGTCAATGATTGATTGAAAAGAATATTTTCGTTCTTGCGTTGATCGTCTTGCATACGCATTACGATATTGTAATCATCATCGCCTTCTTTGTACGTCGAAATTTCTTGACCGTAAACCGAACGACGTAAGGCAAAGCCCAATTGTCCAGTAGAAACGCCCATACTTCCAGCATTTACTCTATCTACTTTTACTTCCAGTTCTGGACTGTCTCTGTTGATGTCAATACTCAATTTTTCGATTCCAGGAATGTTTTTCGAATTGACAAAAGCAATCATTTTATCGGCTTCTTTCAACATCAAATCATAATCTTCTCCTTTCAATTCGATGCTAATAGGATAACCGGCTGGTGGGCCATTGGCATCTTTTTCGACCGTAATTGTGGCGCCGGCAATGGCTTTCACTTTAGAACGAATTTCTTCTAAAACGACTTCGGTTTTCACTTCTTCACGGAATTTGAATTCCGAGAAACTTACCGTTACTTTTCCTTTAAATGGCGTTTCCGAAGCGGAACCTGCATCTACATTTGGATTTCCAGCGCCAATTCCCACCTGAGAAACGATACTTTCTGCCAGGAAGTTTTTATCGGTTTTGGGGTCAACATATTTTTGTAAAATTCCAATGATTTGATTTTCGACAAACAAGGTCGCTTTGTTCGTTTTCTCTATCGAAGTTCCTTGTGGATATTCGATGTAAGCAATTACTTGATTCGGGATGTTGTCCGGGAAAAACAATACTTTTCTTGGGAAAACACCTAGTAAAACAAAAGAGAAAAACAACATTCCAATAATTGACACTAAGGCAATCCAAGAATTCTTTTGGGTTAGGATTTTTGCTAAAAACACTTTGTATTTTTCTTCCATTCTCGGGAAAAAGCTATGTTGAAAATCTTGTGTCCATTGGTACAATTTAAGAAAATACAACCACATTAAACCAGTAGCAATCAACAATAAATGTCCAATTCCTCTCATCAATTTACTATCATACGTATATTTCGACCCAATAAAAGCCAAAAATATTCCGAATGCCAAAAATAGAATAGTATAGAATTTTAGGTTCTTTTTAGAAATATTTCTATCTTCTATATCCATCGAACCTCCCGTCATTGCTGCATTGACAACCATCGCCACAAATAGCGAAGCGGTAAGTGTTACGGTCAAAGTCATTGGGAAATATTTCATAAATTTACCCATAGTTCCTGGCCATAAGGCAAAAGGTAAAAACGCCATTAATGTAGTAGCTGTCGATGAAATTACCGGCCAAGCGATTTCGCCAATACCCACTTTTGAAGCCGTAACCCGATCCATTCCTTTTTTCATATTGGCAAAAACGTTGTCCACGACCACAATTCCATCATCGACTAGCATTCCTAATCCCATAACTAATCCAAAAAGTACCATCGTGTTCAAGGTTAATCCTAAAGCCGAAAGTATGGCAAAAGCAATCATCATCGATAACGGAATTGCTGCTCCTACGAACAAGGAGTTTCTAAGTCCCATTGTAAACATCAACACAATCATTACCAGTATAATCCCGAAAATAATATGATTCGACAATTCATCCACCTGATGTTCTACACGAGAAGATTGGTCGTTTGTCATTTCAATTTTCAAGTTTTTGGGCAAATAGGAAGCTTTCGCTTTTTCTACTCGTTCTTTCACCTGTTCGATAGCCGAAATCATATTTTGACCCGAACGTTTTTTCACACTAAGCATTACCACTTCATGTCCTTTTTCGCGAGCGAAAGTTGTTTTTTCTTTCTCTTTGAAATTGACTACTGCAATATCTTTTAGATAAACTGTTCCGCCATATGATTTTACAATGATATTTTCTAGCTCTTTTGGGTCTTTGATTTCACCTACAATTCTAATGTTGTTTCTAGAACCTTGAGAAACCAAGTTTCCTCCAGAAAGTGTCATATTTTCATATTTCACTGCATTCTGAATTTCGTCGAAAGTTACTTGTGCTGCTGTCATTTTGAAAATGTCAACTGCAATTTCAACTTCTTTGTCATCTACACCAAGGATGTCCACTTTCTTCACTTCGGATATTTCTTCGAGATCATCTTGAATTAATTCTCCGTATTTTTTAAGTTGTTGTGTGGTATAATTCCCTTGTAAATTGATGTTCAAAATAGGTACTTCTTCTGAAATGTTCAATTCAAAAACATTAGGTTCTACCTTGCTTCCGTTATCCAAATTGGGCCAATCGGTTTGTGCTTTGGCATTATCAACTTTGTCTTTGATTTTTACTTTGGCGGCATCAATCGAAATGTCGTCGTCAAATTCGGCTATAATCATTCCGTAATCTTGAAACGAGCTCGAAGTTACTTTGTTGACACCACTAATGTTTTTGATTTCTTTTTCTAATGGTTTGATGACCAATTTCTCTACATCTTCGGCAGAATTTCCAGGAAATACAGACGAAATATATACTTTGTTTTCGATGATTTCTGGGAAATCTTCACGAGGCATTGTGATATAAGCGTAAACGCCTGTAATTACAATTAAAGCAGTTATGATATAAACGGTAACGCGATTGTCTACCGCCCAGTTTGAAATGCCGAATTTTTTATGATTAATACTGTGCATCTTTTTATTTTTAGTTTAAAGTTTAATGTTGTTTAAAATTGTTTAAGATGGTTTAAAGTTGTTTAAAGGTTTAATATTTGGGAGGACATTAAACAACTTTAAACTCTTAAACCTTTAAACCCTTTTAGAAATTAAGTTTCATTCCTTCTGAAACGGCATTAGCTCCTTCGGTAACAATTATATCTTCGGCTGATAATCCGCTTAAAATTTCGGTAACATTATCCGAAGATTGTCCTGGTTTTACGATTACTTTTTTTGCAATTCCAGTTTTTCCATTTGAATTGGTTACGATATAAACATATTTATTTTTTTCACCATCTTCTTGAATCACATTCGTAGGGATAACGACTGCGTTTTTGCTCACATAATCTGTGATTTTAAGACTGGCTACTTGGTTCGGACGTAATAAATTTTCAGGATTTGGAACTCCTACTTCAATACCAAAACTTCTATTGCTTGGATTCACAAAATTCCCAATTTGACGTACTTTTCCTTTGTATGTTTTTCCTAAAGAAGTCAATAAAACATCTACTCCAGTACCTACTTTTAATTTGCCAATATAGGTTTCAGGAACTGATGTTGAAACATACATATTCGATAAATTTACAATACGCATTAATCCTTGAGCACTTGGTGCCACAACTTGACCTTTTTCGACAAAAACTTCATCGATAGTTCCTGTAAATGGTGCTCTTATTATTGTTTTTGATAATTGCGCTTTTATTTGAGCTACTCCTCTTTGAGCCGAAATCATTTGGGTTTGTGCTTGTAAATATTGAATTTCAGATCCGATTTTTTGATTCCAAAGATTTTTTTGACGTTCGAAGGTCGTTTTTGCTAAAGTATATTGGTTTTCTAAACTTGCCACTTGCTGGCTTAATCCTGCATCATCAATTCGACCAAGAATTTGCCCTTTCGAAACTCTTTGTCCAGCTTTTACGTTCAATGAAAGCAGCGTTCCTTGATATTCTGGTTGAACCAATATGTTTTCTTTGGTATCTACGCTTCCTTGAATTTCAAGATAATGACTAAAAACAGTGTCTTTTACTGTTTCAACAGAAACCAAAGCTTCATCTTTTTTAACGTCTAATTTGGCTAAGGCTTCGTCTATTTTCGCTAAATCAGCTTGAATCAATCCTTTTTTGGCTTGAAGGGCAGTTACGTTTTTTGATGCGATTAAAGTGTCAATGTTCGTGTTGTCTTCTTTCTTTCCGCAAGAAAACAATGAAATTGAAAGTACAGTTATTAGGATAATTTTTTTCATATTTATAAAGTATTGATTCTATTTTCTTTGTTCTATTTGTTAATTATTTTTTCTAAAGCTGCTTTTTTATTGATTACATTAACCATTGATTGCAGATAATTTTGTTGATTAGTGTACAATTGTCTTTGTGCATCATTAAAATCAAAACTAGAAGACAAGCCTTCGGTAAATTTTATTTGTTGCTTTCTTTCGATTCTTTCGGCAAGACTCAAATTCGATTTTGCTGTGGCATATTCTTCGATACTAAATTCATAATCACTTTTGGCCGAAGCATATTGTAATTTTAATTTTTGTTCTGCTTCTGACAATTGTGTTTTGGCTTGATCCAAAGCTATTTTGGCTTGTTGTGTTCTTGAACTTCTGGCCAAACTACTGAAAATTGGCACATTCAAGCTTACGCCAATATTGGAATAATTGAGCCAATTTTGATTCTTTGTAAAAAATTGAAATTGATCTTTGAATGCGGTGTAGCCAAAATTCAAATTCGCTGATAAGGATGGTAAAGCTTTACTTTTTTGTAATTTCAATTCTAGTTCTCTTTGCTCCTGAAAATTCAAAGCCATTTGATAATTTACATTATCCGCAACTGCAAATTCAGTTTCAGCAAGGGCCAAATCTAAATTAGAGACAGTCAAGTTATCTAATTTATCGGTTAGTTTTAAATCGTCATTAATGTCAATTCCTAAAGTGATTTTAAGCGTTTTGTAGGCTACATCAACCAATCTTTTATTGTAGTTTAGAGTGCTATTTATAGAGGTGAGTGTGATTTGCAATTGCTCTACACTTTCTTCTTCTATCAAGCCGTTTTCGAAAGTTGCTTTAGTGTCTGACAACGTTTTTTCTAAAGTGGCTTTGTTTTTTTCGAGAATTGCGATGCTTTCTTCGGCTAATAAAACATTTCCATAAGAGTCGATTACGGCTTCTTTGATTTCGACATCTGTTTTTTGTTTGGCATTTTCGTAATATTTCAAATAAGTTTTTGAAGCTTGCAATGCTACGACATACGAACCATCAAATATTATTTGGCTCAAAGTAGAGCGTGCTATCATACTGTGCTTTGTTCCAAAGGCAACCGTGGCATAGGTCCCTGGTTCTCCACCAAAAAATTCGGCTGGAACAACTGATTTTTGCAACACAATATTATTGGTGTAATCTAGTCCTGCATTAATTTGTGGTAAACCCGCTGCGGTAGTTTCCCATTTTTTTTCTTTGGAAGCTTCGATGTCTCTTCCAGCATTGATAACCGAATAATTATTAGTCAGAGCCTGGCTGATAGCTTGTTCGAGGCTAAAATTGAAGCTTTTCTTGCTGTCTTGCGCATTTGCCGTCAGGGCAAAAAAGAGTAAGGGTGTTAAAAATAGTTTTTTCATTATTGATGATAGTTATGTAATTGTTTTTCTAGTTCGATAATTCCTTCGGCTGTTGCCATGGCTCTGGTGTGGTATTCTAATGCTTGTAGTTCAAGGACACTAGCTTCTTTTTCGGAGCTGACATTTCCATTAATGCTAAAAATTAAGGTGTAATAAAATTCAACATAGGTGTTGACAACGATGTCTTTTCGATATAAACCCTGTTGGATACCTTTTTCAATATTTTGCTTAAAAACAAAATTACATTCGGTTATTTCTCTTGACATAACCAAATCGTAAATTTCTGGATAATGTTTTTTTAATTGATAAACAGGGGAGTGATCGCCTGATTTAAACATTTCTTTAAACATTTTTCTGATTTCAAAGTTTTCTTCGATGGCATTGTAATTTTTATCCACGATGGTGTCAATGCTTTGATGAATTGCTTTGTGGACCATTGCGGTCGACTCCTCGATTAGAATTTCTTTGTTGCAGAAATATTTATAAATTGTTTTTTTAGAGATGCACATTTCTCCAGCAATATCGTCCATTGTGACACTTTTGAAACCTAGTTTCATAAATAAATCGGCGGCTTTTGCTATGATTTTTTCTTTCATTGTAATTGCTGAAATACATCAGATTTTTTATTTATTCAAATATAAATTGGAAACTTTTAATACAAATAAAGTTTCTGAAATGATTACTTTAACTTAATGTTTGTTATATGATAATTTAACTTTTAAATTGAAAATTCTAAATTGGCGACTAATTTCAGGTTTTTTCCAAAACCAAATTTCTCTTTCGAATTGTTGAAATCTTTATCCAATCCAAAATCGTTTCTATTAATATCTCCTTTTATTTCAAATGCCGCTTTTTTAGAACCATTGTAATTGTTGATTCCGATGAATTCCGCATCAAGTTCAACCATTTTGGTTACATCTTTTATCGTTAAATACCCTTTCAAGAAATTGATGTTGTTCTTAAACTTCTGAAATGAAGTCGATTTGAATCTGATTAAAGGCTTCTTTTTTGATGCAGTATTGTTTTTTATTTGCGATGATGCGGAACTTTTTTGAGAGGTGAAAGTATTGCTGTCTAGAAAAAATTCAAGCGACGCATCCTCAATTTGATCTTCTTCAAGAGATACAAAACCGTCAAAATGATTGGTTTCACCACCCAAATAAGTAATTGTAGAGTCTTTCATTTTGATTAATACATCAGATTGGTTAGAATCTATAGTCCATTTCGTTGCCATAATTGGTTAGTTTTATAAAGGTAAAAGGCTTTTAGGTTTTAATTTTTGGTGCAAATATATATAGGAAACTTTAAATACCAAAATAGTTTCCAAAGTATTTTTAAAAAATTATCATTAATTTAAACGCTGAGGTTTTTTACTTTCCATAACTTGCTTTAAATTTGGTTTTTAAAAATCAATCTAAATGCTTCCTATAAACGAATACCAAGAACAATTTTTACTTTATTTAGAAAGTCAAAACTTCGATAAAGAACCCAAGAATCTTTATCAGCCCATAGATTATATCGTGCAATTGGGAGGGAAACGATTACGTCCAATATTGACATTAATGACTGCCGATATTTTTGATGTAGATTATAAATTGGCCCTGCCTGCGGCGATGGCTGTTGAGGTTTTTCATAATTTCTCCTTGGTTCACGATGATATTATGGACGATGCTCCTTTGCGTAGAGGTAAAGTTACAGTTCACGAAAAATGGAATATCAATACTGGTATTCTTTCTGGAGATGCAATGTTGATTTTGGCATACCAATATTTCGAAAATTACCAACCCAAAACGTTTCGGAAACTGGCCAAATTATTCAGCAAAACCGCCCTAGAAGTTTGTGAAGGACAACAATACGACGTTGATTTTGAAACTCGCATTGATGTTACGATTTCTGAATACTTGAAAATGATTGAGTATAAAACTGCTGTTCTTGTTGCTGCGGCTATGAAAATGGGGGCGATAATAGCCCAAACATCTAAGGAAAATTCCAAATTAATTTATGATTTTGGTCTTAATTTGGGATTGGCATTTCAGTTGCAGGATGATTATTTAGATGCTTTGGGTGATCCAAACACCTTTGGCAAGCAGGTAGGAGGAGACATTATCGAAAATAAAAAAACGTATTTGTATCTCAAAGCAATCGAATTTTCGAAAACGGATGAAAAAGAATTATTAACACAATTGTTTTCAGTTCAATTAGAAGATAACGAGGACAAAATTAATGCTGTGAAAGAAATTTTCAACTCGACAGGGGCTTCTACCGCCACTCAAAAAGCCATTGAAGACTTTACTTTTAAGGCTTTTGAAACGTTAGAAAAAATTGACATTTCCAAAGATAAAAAAGCAATTCTAAAAGATTTTGGAGAAAATTTAATGAACAGAAACGTCTAATTCCTAAACGCGTTATGAATTTTATTGCTCCATTAAATGCCAATCAATTGCTCGAAGAAGCCGAAAAGGAATCTTTGTACCTGAAATTAATTGAACAACTCAATAAAGATTTTAATTTGGCCAATGAAGGAATTGATTTTCCTAAAAGTATTTCGCCCGAGGAATTAAAAATTCAATTACACGAGAAAATCTATCGAATGATTCAATACAAATTTGCCGAATATTTGAATCTACTATACATTATTGACGTTTCTGAAGACCAAATAAAAAAATTGGATGGTTCAGATTTAGTGATTTTAGCTGAAAATGTTGCCTTTTTGATTTTAAAAAGAGATTGGCAAAAAGTGTGGTTTAGGAACAAGTATTAGCTATTCCAACTCCTTTTTCAAGATTACTTTATTCCATAGTTCTATTCCTTCTTTGTTGAACAAAGTCAATTTCATTTGCCGAGTCTCTTTACTGCCAGAAAATGAAATAATTCCAAAACAACTTTCGACGAACAAACTTCCTTCAACTCTATTTATATTAGTGTCTTCTTTGTACGTTGTTGCTATATTTGAAGTAAGAGGAGAAACTGTCCAATCGTAAATTTGCTGTGTTTCAGAAATGGATATTTTGGATAATTCGGTAAAATGTCTGTCGCCACTTAGAAATAATACACCTTTAATAGCATTGCTTTTAATTTGTTCCAGCAAGTAATTTTTTTCTTCTTTATAACATTCATAATTTTCAAATCTTGCGGAAGAATTCAATACTTGTCCGCCAATTGCAATTATTTTAAAAGCTGCTTTCGATGAGGCTAGAGCGTCAATCAACCATTCCAGTTGTTGTTTACCCAAAATAGTTTTTTCTCCCGTTTTTCTATCATTTGGTGACTTAAAAAAACGATTGTCCAGCAGAAAAAAATCGGCATCAGACCAACTAAAGGTGGAACAAGTTCCTTCATTTTGATTTGTATCTAAACCATAACTTTTATTGGCCCAAAAATCTTTGAATGCTTGTTGGGAAATGTGTTTGTTATAAAAACTTCGGTCACTGTCATTTGGTCCAAAATCGTGATCGTCCCAAATGGCAAAATTTTGTGTTTTGGCCAGTAATGGTTGTAACTCTTTTATCGAGCGTGAATGAGTATAACGATGGTAAATGCCTGTTTTAGTGTCCCAATCTGCTTCTCTCAAATATATATTGTCTCCCATCCAAAGCATGATGTCTGGGTTTTTGGAATTAATGGCCTCAAAAATCGAATAATTAGAACCGTATCCTTTGCCAGGTCTGTCTACTGCTTCCTCGTTTATATAGGTGCAACTTCCAAGAGCAAAAGAAAAATCGGGTGCATTTTCTCGCCACAGCCATAATTTTTTTGAAGTAAAAGAAGTTTCATAAGAAAAATTAATTTTTTTCTTGTCTATAAAAACGGAGTAAAAATATTTTTTACCAGGTTGTAGCTGATCTAATAAAACGTGACATGTAAAAGCATCGTCTTTTTTTGTAAGGTATGATTCGCTTCTTAAAATAGTTGTCTTTTCATCGGTACTATAATATTCAACAAAAACGGAGGCTTTTTTTTTAGTTTGCAACCAAATTACAGCTTCTTTCATCTCGCTGTAACCAACCATTGGACCCGATTTTAAATTATTCTGCGCTAAAATTGAAATAGAGAATAATAATATAATTGTAAAATAAAGATTTTTCATTGTGGTAGATTTTTTTAAAAAAAAGACAAATAGTTGAGGTAATAAGGTTGCTTGGTATTATTAATATGTTACGGTTTAGGATTAAAAATAAGCCCTGACAAAAGGCACAAAAGGGTCGGTGTCATAACGATCATTTTGAAGGACATTGTAACCTACACCTATAGTTACATTTCCTGTTCGATAACCTGCACCAAGAATTAAACTCGTATCCCAAAAATCCTCAGAATAATCACTGAAACCTTCTTCTTGATAATTGACACGAGATTCATTTAGTCCTACTGAAAATTGGATTTCCGGAATTGGATTTATCAAAACAATGGTGCTTATCCCATAAACTAAGGAAGAATAATAATTATTCGAATCAACGTAGTTCAAATTTATTCCCGCTCCTAATGCAACGATATGATTGAAATTATATATAGCACTTGGTGCCAGAAAAACATCAGTATAACCAGAAGAAAAATTCAATCCGATTCCACCCCCAAATTGTACATTTTTCCAGAAATCATTAGGTTGTTTAGTCGCATAAGTTAGCCCTTGTGCTGATATATGATTATAAAGGGAAAGGAGCAGTAAAACTAATAATGTTCTAAAAAGGGTCAAATGATGATTTTCTTTCATGTTTTGATGATTAATTTAACAAAATATTACGTAAAAGTACGTAAAAAAATATAGTATGTGTATTGATTTATTGTACTTTTGCCAAACTATTTTTAACAAAAAAGCATATTCTATACAATTATGGACAGGTTTTCATTCTTAAACGCGGCTCATACCGAATTTTTTGCCCAGTTATACGATCAATATTTAGAAAATCCAGATAGTGTAGAACCTAGTTGGAGAGGTTTTTTTCAAGGTTTCGACTTTGGAATAGCAACTTATAATGGTGAAAATCCAGTAATTCAGCCAGAAATAAAACCAGTTGCATCAGCCGAAAATAATGGTGGAACTGAGAAACTTCTGAAGGAATTTAATGTAATCAAATTAATTGATGCCTACAGAAGTCGTGGTCATTTGTTTACCAGAACAAATCCAGTTCACAAAAGAAGAACCTACTCACCAACATTAGACCTAGAGAATTTTGGGCTTTCTAAAGCCGATTTACCTTTGGTTTTTGATGCTGCCAGAATTATCAAAATTGAGCCTTGTAGTTTGGCTGAAATCTTAGGTCATTTGGACAAAATTTACTGCCAATCTATTGGTGTTGAATATATGTATATCCGGAATCCAAATGATATCAAATGGATTCAGAGTAAAATTGGTCACAACGACAACCAACCTGATTTTTCGATTGAAAAGAAAAAGGCAATAATGCACAAACTTAACCAAGCGGTTGCCTTTGAAAATTTCTTGCACACCAAGTATGTTGGGCAAAAAAGATTTTCGCTTGAAGGAGGAGAATCTATCATTCCAGCTATCGATGCTTTGATTGAACAGGCGGCAGAAAAAGGGGTCGAACATTTTGTGATGGGAATGGCTCACCGTGGTCGTTTGAATGTTTTGGCTAATATTTTCGGAAAATCTACTCAAGATATTTTTAGTGAATTTGATGGTAAAGATTATAACGATCAAGAATATTTTGATGGCGATGTGAAATACCACTTAGGACTAAGTGCTGAAAAAAGAACTAGTTCAGGAAAAACCATTACTATCAATTTGGCGCCAAATCCTTCGCATTTAGAGACCGTTGGTGCCGTAATTGAAGGAATCACAAGAGCCCAACAAGACAAATATTTCCCAAACGATTTTTCAAAAGTATTGCCAATAGCTGTTCACGGAGATGCTGCGATAGCTGGGCAAGGAATTTTATATGAAATCATTCAAATGTCGCAATTGGATGGCTACAAAACAGGCGGAACCATTCACGTTGTTATCAACAACCAAGTTGGTTTTACAACAAATTATCTTGACGCCCGTTCTTCGACATATTGTACAGATGTGGCCAAAGTAACACTTTCGCCAGTATTGCACGTCAATGCCGATGATGCCGAAGCCGTTGTACACGCTATGTCATTTGCATTAGATTTTAGAATGCATTTTGGTCGTGACGTTTTCATCGATTTATTAGGTTATAGAAAATACGGTCATAACGAAGGTGACGAACCTAGATTTACACAGCCAATCCTGTATAAAATCATTGCCAAACATAAAAATCCTAGAGATATTTACGCCGAAAAATTATTGGCCGAAGGCGTTATTGATGACTCTTATGTAAAAGATTTAGAGAAAGTATACAAAGCTGATTTAGAAGTTAGCCTTGAAGAATCTCGCAAAAAAGAATTGACCATAATTACTCCTTTTTTGCAAAACGAATGGAAAGGTTTTGAAAGTGCTGGAATATCACAAATGCTTACAAAAGTGGACACAACCTATTCAAAGGAAGGTCTTACGGCTGTTGCCAATGCTATTTGTAATTTGCCATCAGACAAGAAATTCATTAGCAAAGTTCAAAAATTAATCAACGACAGAAAAACAATGTTTTTCGAAACCAATAAGCTTGATTGGGCTATGGCTGAGCATCTGGCCTACGGTTCTTTATTAAGAGAAGGTTTTGATGTTCGTTTATCGGGGCAAGATGTAGAACGTGGTACTTTTTCTCATCGTCACGCCGTTGTAAAAGTAGAAGATTCAGAAGAAGAAGTAGCTTTAATTAATAGTTTAGAAGGGAAAAAAGGGAAATTCAACGCCTTCAACTCGCTTTTGTCAGAATATGGAGTTCTAGGTTTTGATTATGGATATGCTTTGACTAATCCTAACGCATTGACTATTTGGGAAGCACAATTTGGTGATTTCTCGAACGGTGCTCAAATTATGATTGACCAATATATTTCCTGTGGAGAAGACAAATGGAACAATCAAAACGGAATCGTATTATTATTACCTCACGGTTATGAAGGCCAAGGAGCAGAACATTCATCAGGACGAATGGAACGTTTTTTGCAACTTTGTGCCAGGCAGAATATGTTTGTTGCCGATTGTACAACGCCAGCCAACTTCTTTCACTTGTTGAGAAGACAAATGAAATTAAAATTCCGCAAGCCGCTTATTGTTTTTACACCAAAAAGTTTGCTTCGTGATCCAAGAGTCGTTTCTAGCATCGAAGAATTAGAAAATGGGTGTTTCCAAGAAACTATCGATGATGAAACCGTAAATAAAGTTGAGGTTAAAACCCTAGTTTTCTGTACAGGAAAATTCTATTATGATATTACTGCTGAAAGAGAAATAAGAGGAAGAAAAGATGTGGCTGTTGTGAGAATCGAACAACTATTTCCATTGCCTGCTGATCAATTAACAGAAATTATTGCCAAATATCCAAATGCAGATGATTTTGTATGGGCACAAGAAGAGCCTAAAAACATGGGAGCTTATGGTTATATGCTGATGAATTTCAATCAAGTAAATTTGAGATTGGCTTCCTTAAGAGTATCCTCTGCATCGGCTTCAGGAAGTTACACAAGGTCTAAAAATCGACACGCAAAAGCAATTAAAATGGTTTTTGAAAAAGATTTTGTTCGTTAAAATAAAAAGATTTAAGATTCATAATTTAATATAAATAAGATGATTTTAGAAATGAAAGTCCCATCACCAGGGGAATCTATAAAAGAAGTTGAAATTGCTACATGGCTAGTAAAAGACGGTGATTATGTAGAAAAAGATCAAGCCATTGCCGAGGTTGATTCTGACAAAGCAACACTTGAATTGCCAGCAGAAGCTAGCGGAATCATCTCTCTAAAAGCAGAAGAAGGTGATGCAGTAGCTGTTGGGGCAATTGTGTGTCATATTGATACCGATGCTGCAAAACCATCCGCTTCAGCGTCAGTTGCCGAAGTTAAAAAAGAAGAACCAAAAACTGTTGAAGTGAAGAAAGAAGAAGTAAAAGTTGCAGCTCCAGTAGCACCAACTTCTTATGCATCTGGAACTCCATCTCCAGCAGCAAGAAAAATATTAGACGAAAAAAACATCCAACCTTCTGACATTGTTGGAACTGGAAAAGATGGAAGAATTACCAAAGATGATGCTGTAAATGCCGTTCCATCTATGGGAACTCCAACTGGCGGAAATAGAGGTTCTGAACGTTCCAAATTATCGATGTTGCGTCGTAAAGTTGCCGAAAGATTGGTGGCTGCCAAAAATGATACGGCTATGTTGACTACTTTCAACGAAGTAAACATGACGCCAATCAATACGTTGCGAAACGAATTTAAAGATGCGTTCAAAACTAAACACGGCGGACTTGGATTAGGATATATGTCGTTTTTTACAAAAGCGGTTACAAGAGCTTTAGCATTATATCCAGACGTTAACTCCATGATGGATGGTGATTATAAAATAGCTTATGATTTCTGTGATATTTCGATTGCCGTTTCAGGTCCAAAAGGATTGATGGTTCCTGTTGTTCGCAACGCCGAAAACTTAACTTTTCGTGGCATTGAAGCCGATATAAAAAGACTAGCATTAAAAGCACGTGACGGACAAATCACCGTTGACGATATGACTGGAGGAACATTTACAATCACAAATGGTGGCGTATTTGGTTCTATGCTATCTACACCAATTATCAACCCGCCACAATCTGGAATCCTTGGAATGCACAACATTATCGAGCGTCCCATTGCGGTAAACGGCAAGGTAGAAATTCACCCCATGATGTATGTTGCCCTTTCGTATGACCACAGAATTATCGATGGTCGTGAGTCTGTTGGATTCTTGGTTGCCGTGAAAGAAGCCTTGGAAAACCCAGTAGAATTGCTTTGCGGTGGAAATCCTAAGAAAGCATTTGAAATGTAATATTCAATATCAAAACTTAACTTATAACCAGTTTGAGAAATCAAACTGGTTTTTTTGTAGTTTTACCTTCAAAGATTATTATGTCAAAAACAAAAAAACAGGCCGCAATTGGTTTTATTTTCATCACCATGTTAATTGATATTACAGGGTGGGGGATTATCATTCCAGTAATACCTAAATTAGTTAAAGAACTTATTAATGGAGATATTAGTGAGGCCGCTAAATATGGTGGTTGGTTGACCTTTGCCTATGCCATTACTCAATTTATTTTTGCGCCAATAATTGGAAATTTAAGCGATAAATTTGGTCGAAGACCTATTATTTTAATTTCATTATTTGGATTTTCGCTAGATTATCTGCTGTTAGCTTTTGCGCCTACCATATTTTGGTTGTTCATTGGACGAATTTTAGCAGGTATTACTGGAGCAAGTATAACAACTGCATCTGCCTATATTGCGGATATTAGTACACAAGAGAATCGTGCTAAAAATTTTGGAATGATTGGGGCCGCTTTTGGATTAGGATTTATTATTGGACCTGTAATAGGTGGTTTTTTGGGGCATTATGGTTCAAGAGTTCCTTTTTATGCAGCAGCTGTATTGTGTATGATTAACTTTTTGTACGGTTATTTTATTTTGCCAGAATCATTATCAAAAAATAATCGACGCGAATTTGATATAAGACGTGCTAACCCAGTTGGAGCATTAAAAAGCATCAAAAAACATCCTTCTCTAATTGGATTAATGTTGGCTATTTTTTTACTATATATTGCTTCCCACGCTGTGCAAAGCAATTGGAGCTATTTTACCATGTACCGTTTTAATTGGAACGAAAAAATGGTAGGTCTCTCTTTGGGACTAGTCGGATTACTTGTTGGAATTGTTCAAGGTGGTTTAGTACGTTGGGTCAATCCGCGTTTGGGTAACGAAAAAAGTATTTATGTAGGATTGGCGTTGTATACTATTGGATTGTTCTTGTTCGCAATAGCCAATCAAAGTTGGATGATGTTAGTTTTTCTTGTACCTTATTGTTTGGGAGGAATTGCCGGTCCGGCATTACAAGCCATAGTTGCGAGTAAAGTTGCACCATCTGAACAAGGTGAAATTCAAGGAGCAATGACTAGTTTAATGAGTGCTTCAACCATTATTGGACCACCGATGATGTCGACTGTGTTTTATTTTTTTACACACAAAGAAGCTCCTTTTCAATTTGCTGCCGCACCCTTTGTTTTGGGTGGTTTTTTAATGTTATTGAGCACAATTATTGCTTATTTTTCGTTTAAGAATAACGCTAAAGTAAGTACAAACAATGATTATAATAATCAATAATCCCTTTGCCTTTCATTAAAATATCGGCACCAATAATACCGTGAACTGGTTTTGCTTTAAAAGCAACCAAAGCTTCGTTTACGTGGGATAAATCAAAAATAACGAGATCAAAATCAATGTGTTTCCAATTGCCTAATTGTAATTTATTACCAACGGCAATCTGTGTCGACATTCCTGTTGCGCCTGCACCTGAAGCTTTTGTTTTCGAATGTTTGGCTTCCAATAAGAACAATTCTACGCTTTCAAAACCAATACAACTATTAGAAGCACCTGTGTCAAGGATAAAATTACCTTTAACACCATTAATTTTTGCTTTGATGAGCAAATGTTGTGTTTTCGAAACCTTGAATTTTATTTTTTTGTAGTTTTCTTTTTTTAGAATATCGGGAAGGGTTTTCATTTTCGGTAACGATTAAAGGCCAAAAATAATCCAATTAAAATCAATAAACCCAGAATATAAAAATAATAATTTGATTGTGGTTTAGAGGTTTCAAGTTCCCCATAATACACAAATGCACTCCAATAATAAGGCGATTTTTTTGCATTTGATACCGATTCGTCTTTCAGGAAATTCCTTTTGGCATTGGCATTAGCTTCAAAATAAGGAATGTTTTTTTTGATGTTTTTATAAAAATAATTCATAAATACCGAAGTTGTATAATCGTTTACTTTCCATAATGAAAACAATAAATTTTGTGCTCCGGCAAACTGGAATCCTCGAGCAATACTCATTGCTCCTTCGGACTTGTAAAGTTTTCCAATTCCGGTTTCACAGGCGCTCAAAACTACCAAGTCAGGATTTATATGGAGGTTATACAACTCTGAATATAGAACCTCCTGATCATAAAATTTAATATTTGCAGAAGTTTCGGTATTGCCAGAAGTGGCATGGGTGCTCAAATGTAAAATGGAATAATGGTTAGCATTCATTTTAAAATTATCGAAAGTGGCGTTTGAATTATTGAAAAACTGTCCGTCGAAATTACTTTTGATTGATTCCATTTCAGCTTTGGAAAACGTCAATTCGTAATTGGTTTTTTCGAAAACAGGAAAAATTCCGAGAACTGATTTCTTGTCGCTTGAAATGGGTTTTCCTTCCAAATAAAATGTTGCCGAATTATTGTAGGCAATCCTGAAATCGTTCAGTAAATAATGCATTTTGGTAAAATTGGTCGTGCTGGATTCTTTCGTAATCAAAGCTTCAAAAGGCAGGAAATTCAATATTCCATCAGGAATAATGATGAGGTTTTGATAAGTTGCATTTGTTGGCAATTTCAACATTTTATACAATGAATTACCATAATGGTTATAACCCGAAATATTATCGGTAATTTTATTGGCATCGCTAAAATAATCCAAAAATGAAATTATTTTTGGTATTGCCGTATCAGTTACGTTAATATGTTCGAGGTTTATCCTTTGGTTTGCCAAGGTGAAAATGTACATTGTTTCAAAACCCGAAAAATATTCCACCATAATCGCTTTGTCTTTCTCGAGTTTAGAATACAAGGATTTTAAATCGATGTTTTCCGCTTTATTAATTTGATTTTTCGATCTAATTTTCTTTAGAGAAAGCATCAATTCGTTTTGTCTTTTTATGGCTTCGTTTATTTTCGCAACGTTTGCCAAGTCTCCTTTTTGCTGTTCTTTGACGATTTCGTTGTTCCAGTTTTGAAGTTGTTCTAAATGCAATGTTTCTTCTCTGGAAGCTGTTTTTTTGTTGGAAAGATAGTTTTTCAAAACACCCGATTTGGTTCGTTCTTGAAGTTGGAAAGCACTTTCTAAATAAGCGATTATATTTTCTTTTTGATAAAGAAAGTCATAAATGGAAATGCATTTTTCGGTTCTGTTCCTGATGCGGATTTGATTGATGATTTTGGAATTTTCATAAACCAGCAAATTGGCAAACAAATCCTCGATTAGAAACGAAAGCGAATAAGCTTTTAACGCTTTTTTAGGCTGGTTTTGTTCTACAAAAATTTCGGCTTGTAAGTCCAATGCGTCCAATAAAATGGTTTCGGCATAAAGTGCATTTGGGCTAGGTAGAATGTTTTTTTGATAGGAATAGGTTGGAATTAAAGTCTTGAAAACGGATGATATAATCTTGCTTGCGTCTGTATATTTTTGTTGTTGAAATAACAGATTGGCTTCTTCATAATTGAATTTTGCTAGTTTACGAGACGATATATTTGGTGATGCAAAGAAATATTTTTTTGCTTTTTCAAAATAGGAATTCGCTAATTCAATATTTTGCCATTGCATATTTATTGCGGATAAATTACGGTAACAATTGGCCAATGTTTCGGTTTGGGTTTTATCTGATTGCAATAATTGAATGGCGGAAAAATAGGAGCTTTCTAGTTTTTTAAAAATATTTGGGATCCGTTTTGAAAAGTCTGGGTTTTTATAACTCAACACATAATTATTCCCCAAGTTGTTCCATATATTTCCTTTTTGAACGGCAGATAATTTCTCGGTTTTAATAGTTTTTTCGAGTAAATCAATTGCTTCATTAATCCTGCCTGTGTTTTGGTACACGTTCGATAAATTGATAATTGCTGCTGTTTTTTGTGACTGGTCTTTCTCAACATTAGCAATAAAATAATATTGTTTTATGGTGTTTTCGGCATTGTCATAATCGCCCATAATCGTGTAAAGATTGCCCAACGGTTTCAAGCAGTATTCTGTGATATCATAACCTGAAAGTTTGTATTTTTGATAAACAGACCAGGCTTTTTCATAACTTAAAATGGCTTGATTGGTCTTGCCAAATTTGCTTTCATAATAGGCTTTATTACAATTTAAAACTACAATTGCAAGTAATTCCTTCGTGGATTTTGGCTTTGGATTTTTCCAAAAATTTTTTTCGGTTGCTTCTAGTTTTTGTAAACTTTCCGAAGAAGGATTGGTCACAAAGTCATCTACGGCATTGTAAATTTTATCTTCTGGTGCAAGCGGATTTTGTCCAAAAATATTTAGAGTTAAGAATAGTAGAAGATAAAAAAGTTTTTTTACCATATAAGGGATATAAGTTCATTTAAGTTGGACTATTTTGAATTCATAGATGATATGAAAAGGCTACCGATTCAAACAGATTTTGATAAAATAAATTCGTGACAATCTGTTTAAATCTGTGTCATCTGTGTGCCAATAATTAAAACTTCCAAATCCCATACAACTGAAAATAATTGAAATTGTCTTCGAAATTCATCACATACCTCGCGCCAAAACTTGGTCCAATTCTTGCCGCGCCAATGGTTAAATCAAACAATAAACCTGTTTTTATATTTGTAAAATTTTTACTGCTAGACAAAATGGTTTCGTCGGTTTTAAGAACAATAGCATTTGTTTTTTCAGATTCTAAATATTCTATTTTAGTGTATTGTTCTTGCTTTTCCGATGCGTTAATATTGGCTTGAACTCCTGCTCCAATTCCGATGAAATTATTAATATTATAGCGAATAAGAAGAGGGATTTCGTTATTGAAATTTGAATAACTTAGTGTTGTGGTTGTCCGTGTGGGTTGTCTAACTCCATTATTCGTTGTTACAAAACCTGTCGTAATTGTCGTTCCTAAATTGAATTTGTTGATGCTATTAATTAATTCTGCTTGCCAATAAAAACGGTAGGATTTAAAAGGCGAAATGGTCGCACCCACAAAATAACTTTTTGAATTTTCTAAATCAGGATAATAATTGTATCCTGCTTTGACACCTATGGAAATTCCTGGCAAGAATCGTGTAGTGGCATAATTTGTAACAATAGGTTCGTTTTTATCAAAAATAATAGCGGTTCTACTTTTGGTTTTCGTTTTGTGAAAGTCTCTGTTGAACTTCATCGAATACTTGACAAAGCCTTTGGTACTGTCTTTTTCTTTGACGTTTTTTTGTGTGCTTCCTGGTAAATAGATGTTTTTGAAAGTAAAAAACATTTGTTTTTGCTTGATGATGGTGTCAAGGCAACTTGTTGTAGGTTCTTCGCCTTTTGGACAAATCGGGCATTTGGGATACATATCTTCTATTTGGAAAGTCTTTTTGTCGAACATATCCGGAATATCGGTTTCTAACCGAATCATTCTTGCTGGGCCTTCACCATTGTTCTGGAAACGTGTTTTGAAGTTGACTCTTTTGAATCGCACCAATCTGTAGTTCATAAAGCTTCCGTTGGAACCCATTTTGTTTGGGTCGTGCGAGGTTACAATTTCCATTTCGAGATTTTTGACTTTGTGGTTTTTAAAACTTCTGTTTGGGACAAAAACACTACGTATTGTTACCGTTGCACTGGTATCTTTAATCATTTCTGGTGTGGTTTTGTGAGTAAAAAACACGTTACGGGTTTCGCCTGGATTGACTCCGTCAAATTCTAATATGGTTGCTTTTTTATAGGTTTTATAGGCTTCTAATAAAGTAGCGTCTAAATCTTCTTCAGTAGTGGTAATTTTGTATTTTTTGGCTGTTGACAGCGCCTCTTCGTAAGCCAAATACAAATCCGAGTTTTCTAAATCATTCACAGTTGCAACCAGATTTTCCTTGACTTCTCTTTCGCCTGCATAAGTCCTAAAATCGACCAATTCAAAATTGTCGTTTTTAAATTGTTTTTCGTTGTAGAAAAGATATAATTTTCCATCGGCAACGTAGTTTTCCATATTTTGATAGCTCACGATTACCTCCATTTGCTGATCGGGAATGGGATCGCAATTTTTCTGGATGGCCAAGCCGTTTTGGTCTTCGATGGAAGCTATATCAGTATAAACCTCTTCACTTGAAATTTCGTTTACGGCAAGTGTTTTTGGTCGGGTTGCTGGTGGTTTTCCGTTGTCGTAATTATTGGTTACTGCAAGTCTGGTTTTGTATGTTCCTTTGTTTTTATAAACGTGTTTGGGTTCGGGTTCTTTGCTGTAATGACCATCTCCGAATTCCCATAAATAGGAATAAGAAGGTTTTGGTGCGCCAGCAATCGGGATTAAAGGAGGAGTTTCAGGTTTGAAAGTTACCGCATTTCTGTTTTGATTATAAGTGATTTTGGCTTTTCGGGTTACGGTATCTTTTACTTTAACTTGTGAAAAAACGACAAAAGATAAAAGACAAAAGATAAAAGATAAAAGTTTTTTCATAGCCGAGACGTTTTTAGCCCTGATGGCAGCGGCATCCTTTTTCCGCGCTTTTTTGCGTGGGAAAAGATATAGCGAACAGCAGGATTAGCTTCAAAATATTTTTAAAAATAGAAAAAAGTGACGAATAAATCGTCACTTTTAAATTAAATCAAATAGTTTATGAGGTTGTCACCTTGTTTTGAAGGTTTAATTTTATTTTTTGTGTAAACAAAAATCATCGAATGCGCAATATGCCATTCCTTTTCCTTCATTATCACTTCTTGTAATTAGAATATAATTGAATCCGCCAACTGGATATTCTTTTGAATTAGGAGTGAAAGCAATGTTCTGATTTACCCAAGTATTATTTGCTCCAGCTGGAATTATTATAGTGCCTAAAAAAACGGTATTGGCAGCGCCAAACAAATTTATGTTTGTTGGTGTAGCTATTACTGAAGGTTGTAGCGGAAGTGTTACGGGTGCTATGTCGTCATAATTAACACCATAAATACTGATTTCAACTTGTTGAGCAGTATTATTCAACTTGGCGGTTTTAAATTCCAGGACGTAAGTCACGGGCACTGGCTCTGGTTTAATATAATGATGCAATCTATTAAACATTGCTTCTCTGTACTGATTGGGATCAGTGCTCTTATTAGTAACCCACATACTGGCATAATTTCCAGAAGTTGGAGCTGGTGCTGGCGATATTCCCATTGGTGATGTTCCCGATGAAAATAAATCGGCTCCTATGACATTAAAAGGAGGATTTTTTTTCCAAACCCGTCTCCAGCCAGTTGCTGCAATAATGTCTTCATCGACTTGAATATTTGGACTTTGAACGGTTGTGTTGAAATACCCATTTGTTATATAATTACCTACGCAATCTTTGTCTGTAATATCTGGAAAAGGATCACCAGTGGCAGCATCTACAACAATGGCTTTTTCAACTATAGGTGGCGGTGGCGGTGTTGGTGTTGGCGAACATCCAGGTCCAATAATAAATATTGCGACAACAACAAGCAGCATTGGCAAAATAATTTTTAAAAATTTGTTTTTCATTTTCTGATTATTTAAGGATTAATTTATTTTTTTGTTTAATTTTTTATAAAAAAACAGGGATATCAATAATAAAACTACTGCAATAAATTGAGAGTGAGACAAAACATCTTTGATTATATAACCTCTGGAATCACCTCTAAAAAGTTCTAATATTGCCCGACTTATGCCGTATAAACTGATGTATAACAAGAAGATTTGCCCCTGAAATTTTTTATGTTTTTTAATAATTGTTAGAAATCCCAAAAGAATCAGTAAAATATACACTTCGTAAAGCTGGGTAGGATGAACAGCAACGTGATTTGTTGTTGGAAAAGGCATTCCAAACAAACTTTTTGTAGGTGAACCGTAGCAACAACCTGCGTTGAAACAACCAAGTCGTCCAAAAGCGTGAACTATTAATGTGGTAATTGCCAAGATATCCAACATTGGTAAAACCGGAATATTTTGGTTTTTTAAATACCAAACAATCACGGGAATTATGGTTACAAACGAACCGTAAAATACGAACCCGCCCGAAAAATTATCTAATAATAAACTTGGATTATTCCAGTAATATAAAGGATTTTCGAGGTAAAAAAACAATTTTCCACCCACAAAACCACTGATGAATATCAGGTAAAAAAAGTTGTTGGAAAGGTTCTTAATTCCTAAATCTTTTTGTGCCGCTCTTTTCGTGTATATGGCGGATGCTAAACCTCCAAGAACGATACAAAACGCATAAGTGTAAACCATCACTTGTTTTATATGAAACAAATATGTCAATATTTCAGGGAGTTGAAAATGGAATAGTTCGGGGTGCATTATTGTTGGTTGATTTTATTATTATTTCTAGAATTCAAAACCTTATTGATGTTTTCCGGTAGAAATATATATCATAAGATGTTCTAAGTTCTTTTTATCTCATTTTATGGAACCATTTCAATCTTTGCCACTTGTTATTAACATTGATAAAGAGTACGCTCTTCCGTCTATATTAATTTTTGTTTTTTGGTGTATTTTCAAAATTTGAACTTCTTTTCCTTCTTTAATGGTATTGATTACTTCATATTTTTGATCTTCTGCTTTAAAAATAACTGGTTCATTTGGGGTATTTAAATTAAGTGTTTTGCAGATCTCTTTTAACACATTATAATCCAAAGTGAATTCTTTATTTTTCTGTGTTTTATTAGCGAATTCAGACATTGTTTTTTCAGAAATGGTGCTTTTGACTCCAATGGAAGTGACTTTTATGGTATTTCCATTCACTATTTCTACATTGGTATTGGTTGTTAATTGGTCTTTTTCTAAAGGTAAATCACCCAAATTATGATTGTTTACCAAAGTACCAATTTCTACACCTATACAAAAAAAATACCCTGGACTTTCGCAGTCAGAGAATCCAACTTTCGTTGTTATAGTTACTTTTATGTGTATTGATTCAATATTGTCATCACTTTCCTCAGATCCAACATTCTCTATAATATTTCCTTTTATGGATCCGTCCCAACCTTTTCGCAAATTGACAAATGCTTCTGCAATTGCTTTTACATCAGCTTCATTCGCTTCATTTTCAACTTTATTCCCCTTTATGGAACCATCCCAACCTTTTCGTATATTGACTAATGTTTCGGTAATTGCTTTCACATCTGCTTCATTAGCTACGCTTTCAATTTTATTTCCTTTTATGGAACCATCCCAACCTTTTCGAGCCAAGTTGACCAATGTTTCTGCAATAGCTTTTACATTAGCTGCATTTTTACCTTCAACTCCTTTTATAGACCCGTCCCAGCCTTTTCTATAATTGATTAATGTTTCGGCGATTTGTTTGATTTCTGATTCATTAGCGACAGTTTCAACATCATTCTTTTTTAAACCGTTTTCTCTTATTCCTTTGCGGCTAGCAGTAGTTTCAGTATTATCTTTGGTATTACCTATAATTTTTATCTCCCCATATTCCACTCCATTTATCGATGCTGTGTGAAGCGAATCACTTGCTGGTCCCAACAAAAAATCACCATTTTTATCAGTGTAGCCCGCAAAATAGTCTCCGTTTTCTTTTTGTGTCATTTCGACTAAAATTCCGGCATTACTTATCCCTTTAACCATCTTGATATTGCCTGATAGCGTATTTCCTATAACTATGGGTGCGCCTTCGGTTGTTGTTTCACCCATTCCTTTTATAATCATTATAGTTACGTTACTATTCGTACTGTTAGACGATTTTGGAACTAATATCTCTTTTATATTAGCAGATGAAACTACCAATTGTTCGGCATCATTCTTTTTTAAACCTCCTTCGGCAATCCCTTTTTTTTGTGCCCCATTTGAAGTAATATCTGATTTATCATCACAATCACCTCCGCCTTTGTTAAAACTATAGGTAATTCCAAAACCAAAACTCATATAATTTTCTGGCCCTTTGGTGTTTGTCATTGCTTTTGGTGCTGTTGAAATATTTTTTTGAAATTGGTCTGGAGAAATTGGCGGAGCCAAGTTCACGTTAGTCAAATCTATATAACCTGTTTTAAATTCCTTTTGCCCAGTCTGCATCAAATACTGTGCATTTGCTGTTAGTGCAAAATTTTCGTTTATCCAATAGTCAAAACCGATACTTGGTTTCAAACTAAACGCATTTGTTTTATAGTCTTGAGGCGCAGTATAACTGGCAATACTTTTTGGTGGCGTGCTTTTATCCATCACGGAGAATTCTGGCGCCTTGTTTATGGTTAATCCTCCTTTTAATGCGAGTGTAAAAGTTAGTTTGTTGTGAAAAGGAGTGTGCCTTCCCGACTCATTACTTTGAGAAGGACTTAAGGGAATTGTATATTGTGGTCCAAGCATAAAGTAGGTACTAGTCCAATCACTTTTAGTATTTGTAATGGTCAAAAAATCTAAATTTTGCAATGGAGCAGCATAAGCATTAAAATCAAAATCAGGTTTGGTGCTGAATGTTCCGGCATCTAAACTAATCCCAAAGTTTTTCCAATGTATTGCGATACCCAAACTTGGATTAAAACTTAAACTATTGTCAACACCCGTTGACGAGGAAGTTCCGCCATTGGCATTCAATGAAACACTAATCATCCCGTTGTCGCCGGATTGTATTATCTTACCCTTTATTTTCCCCTCTGTTCGCGCTTGTTGATTTTCAATGTTATTTATGGAAACGCATTCCCCGTTTTGCATTATAAATCCATCCGGACAACTAATTGAATTCGTCATAACGGCATCATTCCAACTTAATTTGCCTGAAAGCTTAGCGCCACCTTTTGGAACTGTTATGGTAATGTTATTTTGTTTATCAACAGCAAATAAATTCCCTTTCATTACTTTTGAATTCACTTTTATTAGCGAGTTGTCTAAAACCATTTCAACCCCAGAACCATCATATTGATAGCCACTTTTAGGATAATTCACTTTTACAATTCCGTTGATACTGGTTTGCAATTGATCCTGCGGAAAAGAAAGTTCATAAACACCTTCGCTAAGTTGGGTTGAGAAACCGCCTCCATTTTCTGTTTGAACAGTACTATATCCTCCTCCAGGATTTTTTTTAACCACAATGCCAATTCCAATAATTGGTTTTGTGGTTGCAAAACTATTTTGCGTTAGGAAAAACAAAACGATCAGAATTTTAAAAATTGATTTTGAATATTTCATAGTTTCTAGAATTTTATATATAATAAAACTATGGTAAATAGAACACACAAACCAAAACCATTTAGAATACGGTAGGTTTCATTTAGGGAACGGTAAAAAAGGGTGTTTTATTCTAAAATAGTAACCACAATAACCACTTTAAGTCCTTTTCGAATTGGGTCTGGAAACGCATCTCGTTGTGTTATCGTAAACACTTTTTCGGGATAGGATTGTTGCAAAATTTCGATTCTTTCGTTAATAATTGCAGCTCCTTTTGAAATGTGACTGGCGTTTTTGGGTTTGTTCGTGTCAATTCCAAAACCGTTATCGATAACTTCAATAGTTAAAATATTTTTTTGTAAATGAAAATTCAAATCAATTTTTCCGTCATTTTCTTTAAGATGTGAAACGCCGTGAAGAATTGCGTTTTCTATAAACGGTTGTACAATCATATTTGGAATTTTGGTTTGATGGATGTCAATTTTATTCTCAATGTTGAAAGTGAAATCAAAATTATTAAACCGCACTTTTTCTAGTTCCAAGTAGATTTTTAATCGCTTGATTTCGTCTTCTAAACTGATAAAAGGTTCCGAAGCGTGCGACAAAAACAATCGAACCAATCGGGCCAGTTTTCCTAAATGTTCGCTGCTTTTTTCCTTTTGGTTACTGTTTACAAAATACTGGATTGCATTGAGAGAATTGAACACAAAGTGAGGATTCATCATTGCTGAAAGTGCACTTTGACGCAATTCGGCTACTTTATTATTGGTGGCAATTTCTTGCTGTTTCTTGCGCTTTATTTTAGTAATCTGATAGCGATAAATCAAATAAATCAATCCTAAAGCGACTAAATTAGCCAGCAAGACAAACCACCATTTTAAATAAAATGGATAGGCTTTTTTTATACTAATATTTTGGATTGTCCAGTCGGAATTCACATCTTTTACCCGAACAGAAACAGAATGTTTGCCGTAAGATAAGGATTGAAAATTAACAAATAAATTTTGTGTAGTTATCCAATGCAAATGATCCATTTTATATTGAATTATTTGGTTTTTTGGAGCTTCAAAATTTTTAATTTTAAATTCTAGTTTGACCAATTCTTCGTCAGACGAAATCTCGATTTTAGATTCAATTTTAGCATTGTAAAGCACATTAAAGACAGGTTTTGTAGATTTTTTCAGAATTAAAGTAGCGTTTATTTTTGCCAATCCATCTTTGGTTGCAACCAATAATTGATTGTTGAATAATGTAACATTATTAACATCATTGCTTGGCAAAAAATTATGTTTGTTTAGCACTCTATTCCCTTTTGGACCCAAAACGAACAAACCATTCATATTCCACAAATAAACAGCGTCATTTATAGTTTTTATTCTGTTTATATTTTCAACAGGAATATTGTTTATCGATGAAATGCTATCTACAATTTTCTCGTTGAAAGCTTTGTAAACTTTACCTTCTGTAGCAATCCACATAGTGTCTTTTATGAAAGCAAAATCTTGAATAAATCCTTTAATTTTAAATTTTAATTCCCGTTTAATTTTAATTTCCTTTTCATTAAAAGTTCGGATATTTATTTTTTCAGAATTACTGAAATAATAATCGTTTTTGTATAAAATTACCCTTCTTATTTTTTCTTGAATAGGTGATTCAGGTTGTGAAGACATTTGATTGTTATAATGACGCAAACTATTTCTTCCGTATAATGTATAACTAATTGGCGTTTCATATTTCAATAAAGCTCGGCCTTGAACGAGTAGAATTTGTGTGTTTTTGTCCCAAGTTGGCGGATTTGTTTTGTTAGTAAAAAACACTGGAATTGAATTGAAGTTGTCAATCTTTATTTCCTCTTTTGATCTTTTTATTGGTTTGATGTTGTTTGTTTTGTCTAAGGAATACAAGTTGAATTTCGACGAAAAAAACAATGTGTTTTTATCTAACGAATAAGCAAATCCGTTAAAATAATTATTCTCATTAGGGAATTTTATGAATTGAATGTCAATATTTGGAATGCAAAACAAGCCTTTTTCGTGGGTAGCAATCCAAATTTTCCCGGTTGAATCATTATAAATAAAATTAATATTGTCAGCAGAACTTAACCCTAAATTTTCATTTATTGCAATCCAATTGTTTGATTTTAAAATAAAAAGCCCTTTGTTTTGGATGTTTAACCAACAGTTTTCTTGCTTGTCTGTTATAAAATCATATTTATAAACTGCATTTTTTGATAGTGAATTTGGAAGTTTTATTTTGCTTAAAACAGTTCCGTCGAAATCAAGAATAAAAAGATAATTTTCATCTAAAAGGCAAACATTATTTTTTCTAAAAATCACTTTATGCAATAATGAAACGTCTTTGGGAATTGCAATTTTATGATTGTCAAAAATTAAATTATTATTTATTGTTTTAATCTCTTTATTGTTCTGGCAAAATACTGGCGAAGCAAATTTTGTCGGGTTATTAGTATTTTTAGATTTAGAAACCAGCCCGTTTTTTTTGTTTATTACTCGATAATAATAGGATTTGTTCGAATACCTGTTTTGGGTTGTATAAACATAAATTTTGGATGCTGCGTTTAAAATGGAATTGGTTTGTTCGGTTAAAAATGGGGTTGTAATTATGGTATTGTTTACAAACTTTTGAAGTTCTCCTCCATAATTTATAAGCCATATAACATCCTTTTCATCTTTAGCAACTGCAACGATGTATGGATTTATCAATCCGTCTTTTACATTTAAAGTTTTAAAAATGTTTCCGTCAAAAAAAGTCAAACCATTATCTGTTCCTAAAACAATTCCCCCGTTTTTATCTTCGGTGATGCAATAAATGGAATTGGTTGGCAAACCATCGTCGGTAGTATAACGGTTGAATGTATATTGAATTTGAGCATTCGATATGGAATTAAAAACTAAAAAAATTAGGATTATATATGCTCTTTTCATCAATTATTTTTTTAGAACATCATTCAAATTTTTATAATTTCGTCTTGAAACTGGCAATAGTGTGCCTTCGTTTAACTCCAGAAAATAGGCTTCTTTTGACAAAATTTTGGATACAAACTTTAAATTTACAATAAACGATTTGTGAATTCTAAAAAAGTCTTTTTCCAGGATGTCTTCAAAATGTTTCAAGGTTTTTGCAACGGTTAGTTTTCGGTTTTTGGTGAGGTAAATTGTTGTGATATTGTCGAAACCTTTTAGATAAAGAATCTCATCAAAATCTAAAATTGATTTTCCGCCCTCGTAAGTTATTGTTAGTTTGTTTGCAGAATCAGGTTTGTTTATCAAGCCACAAATTTCCGAAACTTTAGCAATGGCAATCCTCAATTCCGAAATAAGAATCGGTTTCAAAATATAATCTATGGCGCCAACTCGAATAGCTTGTATGGCATAATCTTCGTGAGCAGTGACGAATATTACCTGAAAATCTCTTACTGGAAAATACTCTAACAAATCGAATCCGTTTTCTATTGGCATCGAAATATCCAAGAAAAGCAAATCAATAGGATTGTTTTCTATAAATGATTTTGCGTCTTCTACCGTTTGAAATAAGCCTAGAATTTCTATTTCTGGAAAATTTTCATTCAAAATAATTTCTAAATTTTTGAGGTTTAGAATTTCATCATCTACAAGTATGGTTTTTATCAGTATCATATATTTTTTAAAAATAGAAAAAAGCGGTGAGCAAATCACCACTTTTCTAAAAATTATATTTTTCGTTTATTGTATTGCGTTGATGGCTGCTACTAATTGAGCTTCAGTTACTACAGTAGTTTCTCCCAAAGTGAAGGTGTAAACATCGCCAGGCGCAACCGTTACAGCTTTGATGGCGTATCTCCAGTTTCCATTATCTTCGGTGGCAAAAATAACGTGGCAAGCTAATCCTATTGGAATTTGGCCATAATGTTCGCTAAATTGTAATGTTGTTGGATTGTAAGTGTCTAGTTTAGCAAGCGCATTTTGACCTTCGCCATCATAAGACAAATAAATAGCACTATTTGTATTGTCGTATCCTGTTGGAACGGCTGCTAAAATTGTTGTTCTTGGTCTTGGATCGCTGTAAAATTTATCCACATTTGTCCAACCAAAGTTTCCAAAAGTAACATTATAACTATTTTGACCAAAACCAACATTTCCATCTTTTTGACCTCCAGTTCCAGCTGCGTTACGAGGATTTACCCAAGCAAGGTTTTCAGGGTCTTTTGTATCGCCAGCCCAAAAAAGCATCCCTGTATCCATTGTTCCAGTTAAATTTACGGGAACTTGAAGTTGAATTCCGCCAGTTGAAACTAAATCTACACCACCTTGAGAAGCTTTGATGAAAAATTCTCCTCCAGATTTCAGTAAACTTTTTTTACCGTCAGGCATCACTCCCATTGTAGGTTTGTTTGAAATTAGCATATTTCCTTTGTCGAAAAGTTCCACAAATGTAATGTCAATTGCTCCGGTTACAGGGTTTCCATTTTTGGTCAATGCGTTTCCGTTTAATGTTATAACCACTCCTTTTGCAGATGTTAATGTGATAACCCCAGCTCCTGCAGTTGCAGTGAAGTTTTGGGTGTTCTTTTTGAGTCCGTTTTCCTTAATTCCTTTGAAAGCTGCTGCCGAAGGAGGAATTGGAGTTGTGTTTTCATTGTTAGTACAGCTTGCAAAAAGGATTGTTGCTAAAGCTAAAAGTCCGATGTTTTTAAAATTTGATTTCATAATTTCTAGTGTTTTAATTGTTTGTTTATTGTTTTCTGTTGTTATATCAATTCGGGTTTGATATTGTTACCCTTTATTTTGATTTTTATTTATTTATTCTGGTTTCATTGTTATATCAACTTGCGGTTTTAATTGTTACCCTTTATTTTGAATTATTTTTTTATCGGGTTATTAATGTCCAAAGTTTGAAAATGAAAGTCATTCCTAATTTTTTTAACTTTTTCATAATTTAAAAGATTTAGAAAGCTTTAATTTTTGTTTTATATAGTTATATCAACTCGGTTTTATATTTGTTACCCCTTTTTTTAGTATTTTCGATAAAAAGTTTTTTTATGTCCAAAACCACTATTCATCTCGACCAAATCTACATTGATGGACTTGCCAATAATGATTCGGCGATAATTCAATCTATTTACAAGAAGTTCGTTCCCAAAGTCGTTCATTATATAAGGAACAATTCAGGCGATCTAGACAAGGCACAAGATGTCGTTCAGGAAATTATGATTTTACTTTTTAATCAGGCTAAAGCCAAAAAGCTCCAACTAACTTGCCCGTTTGATGCTTACTTCTTCTTATTGTGTAAAAGAAAATGGTTGAACGAAATAAAAAAATCTTCGAATAAGGGGGTAACAATCGATGAAGATTTGCCATCTAATAATGAACCCACAGAGGAAATGGTAACAGAAACCGAAATATTCGACGAAAAACAAAAACTTTTTGATTTGATGTTTCAAAAACTGGGCGACAAATGCCAAGAGTTATTGAAATTGAGTTTTACCATCAAATCTATGGAGGAAGTTGCCGAAAAACTCAATGTAACTTATGGCTATGTTCGAAAGAAAAAATCGTTATGCGTAGGTCAATTAACCCAGTGGGTTCAAGAAACAAATCGCTTTAAATCTTTAAAAATCAATTAGCCATGAACGAGGAACGCTACATATTATTTGGTCAATATATCGAAAACGAATTGTCTGCCGAAGAAAAAACAATTTTCGAAAAACAATTGGCCGAAGACAAAGAATTCGCTTCAACATTTGAAATATTTAAGGAATTACATCTTCATTTGGAGCATAAATTTGGGAATGAACAGGAATTAAAAGCTTTCAAAAAGAATTTAAAATCAGTTTCCAAGGAACATTTTAAAGCAAAAAAATCAAAAGTTATAGCTTTAAAATCTTGGCAATATGCAGCAGCAGCTTCGGTAGCTGTTTTGTTAGGATTGTTTTTTTTTCAGAATATAAACCCATCTTTTGACGATTATAATAGTCCGGAAATGGCAACTTTCATCGAAAGAGGCGATGTAAACGAAAATTTAAAATTGGCGCAAGACGCATTCAATACTAAGAATTACAAGGCTGCTATTCCGCAATTTGAAACCGTTTTAAAAGAAAAAAAATCGCCTGAAATCCAATTTTTCTATGCGGTTTCGCTTTTGGAAAACAATCAATTTCAAAAAGCAGAAACCAATTTGTCAGAGTTAAAATCAGGAACTTCTGTTTATAAACACAAAGCGACTTGGTACTTAGCACTTTTAAAATTGAAACAGAAAGAGTATAAATCTTGTAAAGAGATTCTGTTGACAATTCCCGATGATTTTGAGGATTACGACCAAGTGCAACAATTGTTGAACGAATTGGATTGATTTTTTTACCATATAAGACATTTAAGGTCATTTAAGTAATGTATTCCAAAGCTTATCTGACCTTATATGCTTCATTTTTTTGAGTAAGATTGTATCTTTGCTGTTTAATTTAAGATCATCAATGATAATTACCGATACCCACACCCATTTATATTCCAACGAATTTGACATTGACAGAAACGAAATGATTCAGCGTGCCATCGCTGCCGGTGTTTCACGGTTTTTTATTCCCTCCATCGATTCTACAGTTACACAATCGATGTATGATTTGGAGAAAAGCTATCCTGCAAATGTTTTTTTGATGATGGGTTTGCATCCCACACACGTTAAAGACAATTATCTCGAAGGATTGCAACATGTTGAGAAAGAATTAGCCAAAAGGAAGTTCTTTGCAGTTGGCGAAATTGGCATCGATTTGTATTGGGATAAAACATTTTTGCCACAGCAACAAGATGCTTTTAGAAAACAAATTCAATTGGCGAAACGCTATAAATTGCCCATCGTTATTCACTGTCGCGATGCCTTCGATGAAATTTTCGAAATCTTGGAAGAAGAAAAATCGGCTGATTTGTTCGGGATTTTTCATTGTTTTTCTGGAACTTATGAACAGGCATTACAAGCCATTTCGTTTAATATGAAATTGGGAATAGGTGGAGTCGTAACGTTCAAAAACGGAAAAATCGACCAATTTTTGAGTAAGATCGATTTGAAACATATTGTCCTAGAAACCGATTCGCCTTATTTGGCACCCGTTCCTTTTCGAGGAAAACGCAACGAAAGCAGTTATTTGTTAAATGTTGTTAGTAAACTATCAGAAATTTATAATCTGCCACAAGAGGAAATTGCAGAAATTACCACCGAAAATTCTAAAGCTATATTTGGTATTTAACAATCTTAATTATTTAACTTTAAGTTTTTTTTTGTTCATTTGTCTAATTAAATTATCAAAATGAAGAGATTCGATGCCATCCGGCCGTTTTATGATACAGAAATTAATGAAGGGATTTTAAAAATAGTGGATCATCCAATGATGAAAGCATTAATGAACTTTTGTTTTCCAAAAGTTGAGGATGAAGTTTGGAAAGATCAACTTAAAAAAACCCATTCTATTCGTGATTTTCAATGTAATTTTATTTATTTCGGTGTAAAACAAGTGCTGGAAAAAAGTTCAGAGGGTTTAACCACCTCAGGTTTTGAAAAATTAGATAATAATACACCTTATCTATATATTTCGAATCATCGAGACATTGTTTTAGACACCACTTTTTTAAATGCTAGTTTGTTTGAACACGGAAAATTGATGACTTCCTCTGCCATAGGAGATAATTTAGTTAAAAAACCATTTTTAAGAATGTTGGCTAAATTAAACAGAAATTTTTTGGTGCAACGTGGTTTGGCTCCCAGAGAATTACTAGTTAGTTCTAAGTTACTTTCCCATTATATAGCTCAATTGTTAGTCCACGAAAATCGTTCTGTTTGGATAGCTCAACGAGAAGGAAGAACCAAGGACGGAAATGACGAAACGAATCCAGCTGTTCTAAAAATGATTGGAATGGGGTCTGATGAGCAGAATTTGATGGATTATTTCAGAAAAATAAAGGTGGTTCCTGTTTCAATTTCTTATGAATATGACCCAACCGATGCGTTAAAAATGCCTCAGTTAATGGCTGAAAACAATAATGAAATTTACATCAAAGAGAAAAACGAGGATATTATGACTTTGTTGAGTGGAATTATAGGTCAAAAGAAAAGAATTCATATTCATATAGGAGATATTCTTGAAACTGAAATCGACGATATAAAAGCCAATTATGATACTTCAAACAAACAAATTCAAGCTTTGGCTCAGGTAATTGATGATTCTATTTTGAGTAGTTATAAACTTTGGCCAACCAATTATATTGCTTACGATATTTTGCATAAAACCTCAAGACACCAACACTTGTATACAGAAAACGAAAAGTCACTTTTTGAGCGCAGATTAGAAATGCGGATTGACCACTGTAATCCATTTGCACTTCAAAGTTTCTTGGCGATGTATGCCAATCCTGTTGTCAATAAGTTAAAATACGAAAATGTTATCTAAAGCCAAAATTCTATTGATTTATACCGGTGGAACTATAGGTATGATGAAAGATTTTGAAACAGGAGCACTCAAGAATTTTAATTTTAGCAAATTACTTCAAAAAATCCCTGAATTAAAACAATTAGATTGTGACATCGAAACGGTTTCTTTCAAAAAGCCAATCGATTCTTCTACAATGAATCAAGAAAAATGGGCTGAAATTGCCACAATCATCGAAGATAATTATGATAATTTTGATGGGTTTGTAGTGCTACATGGTTCCGATACCATGTCGTATTCAGCATCAGCTTTGAGTTTTATGCTCGAAAATTTATCAAAACCAGTAATTTTTACAGGTTCACAATTGCCAATAGGAGACTTACGAACCGATGCCAAGGAAAACCTAATAACTGCCATTCAGATTGCCTCTTTAAAGGAAGAAAACAAGGCTGTAATTAGCGAAGTATGCCTTTATTTTGAATACAAATTGTATCGAGGAAATAGAACTACCAAGATAAATGCGGAAAATTTCAATGCATTTATCTCACCAAATTATCCTACTTTGATAGAATCGGGAGTGAATTTGAAGACTTTTCCCGAATTGTTTTTACCAAAAACAAGGATAAGAAAACTAAAGATTCATAAAAATTTAGATAGCAACGTAGTTATAGTAAAAATGTTTCCCGGAATTAGTGAAATTGTTTTATCAGCTATTTTTAATATTCCCCAACTTAAGGGAGTTGTATTAGAAACTTATGGTGCTGGAAATGCGCCAACAGAAGACTGGTTTTTAAATCTTTTGAAAAACGCAATTGCAAGAGGTTTGCACATCGTTAATGTAACCCAATGTTCCATCGGAAGTGTAACAATGGGAAAATATGAAACTAGTACCGCATTGAAGAAAATAGGGGTGATCTCTGGAAAAGACATCACCACCGAAGCAGCAATTACAAAATTAATGTACTTGTTGGGACAAAATGTTTCTCCAACTATTTTCAAAACAATATTTGAAACATCTTTGCGAGGAGAAGTTGCATAAAAATCGAATTATAATTTTCTTTAATCAATTTTTTTCGTGTTCTTTGCAACCTCAAATTAAATAGAGAGGTGGCCGAGTGGCTGAAGGCGCACGCTTGGAAAGCGTGTATATGGCAACATATCGAGGGTTCGAATCCCTTCCTCTCTGCGATTATTTCAAAAACCCTATCAAAACCCTTTAAATCATATGATTTAAGGGGTTTTTTCGTTTAACAACCTTCCAAAATGTTCATTCTTTATTATAAATAAAGACCCTATAAAATCGTCATTATTAGGGTCTTGCTAAATTGATGAACATGGCAATTAAACTATAAGTTTTTCACCAAATCAGTAGATTTTAAAGGATTGCAACGAGTAGAAAAAGGAGAATACCCGGTGGCGGCATTTCGAGGAATGTTGTTAAACGCATCAGTGAATCGAACATATATGGGCTCAATGGTTCAACTTCGTGTTTATGACAATAAGCTCACGATTTGGAACGAAGGAAATTTACTGGGAAGGAGTGGAATTTGAAAGATTAAAACGCCACCATGTTTCACGCCCAAGAAATCCCGTAATTACAGACATCTGTTTCAAAGCAGGATACATTGATTTGTAGGGTCGTGGTGCACTAAAAATCGTCAACAGTTGTAAAGAAGCAGGGTTATCCGAACCAACAATTACGGCATTAGACGGTGGCATATTAGTAACTTTATTCAAAGACAAATACAGTACGGAACAACTCAAATCTTTGGGTTTAAGCGAAAGACAAATTGTAGCAGTTGAATTCGTGAAAAAGAATAAAAAAATAACCAATAAGGATTTCCAATTATTAAGTGAAATATCAGATGCAACGGCTAGTCGAGATTTAAAAGCATAGATAGATATTGGTGTTTTTAAAGATTCAGGAAAAAGGTGCTGGAACGTATTATTAATTAAATGGATTGCGTCATAATTGCGTCACAAACCTGTTAATTGTTTCATATAAATGTAAAATTTGTAAGTGAAATATCAAATGACAGGAAAAAAGGTTAAAACCATATTACTTAAATATATTTCAAATTAATCTTTTAAGGAATACTTGAGGCCTACATATAGGTGATTGCTTTGGGTTTAAAAATCAAACTATTTAATTATATCAAATAACTTATTTATTGTCTTTTTTAATCTCAAACTTTACATATTCAGAGGGTGTCATATTAAATTGTCTGTGAAAACTTCTGCCAAAACTCACTTGTGAATTAAAACCAACCATTTCCGCTATTTCATATATTTTATAATTTCCTGTTTTTAACAATTCAGCTGCTTTTTTAAGTCTAGTAATATTTATTAAATCATTTGGACTCAAATTGGAAATACTATTAATTTTTCTATATAAAGTGGATCGACTCATATTCATATTCTCGGCCAGGGTATCAACGCTTAAGTTAGAATCTGAAATGTTTCTGATTATAATTTCATCAAGTTTTTTTATAAATTTTTCATCGACACTCGTATGGGCCATTGTTCTGATGTGCGCCAAGGGTGAACTTGAATAATGTTCTATTATATTTTTTCTATTCTCTAATAAATTAGACACTTGGACTTTTAGATATTCCATTGAAAAAGGCTTGTCAATGTAGGCATCTGCACCAGATTCCAGCCCTTCTATTCGGGCTCCAATAGAAGTTTTGGCAGTCAATAGAATAATGGGAATGTGGCTGGTATTGATATTGGTTTTCATTTTTTCGCAGAAGTTGAATCCATCCATTTCAGGCATCATTACATCACTGATTACCAATTGGATATTTTCGCAATCAACAATTTCTAATGCTTGTATTGCATTTGATGATTTTAGAATGGTATAATTTTCCATTAAATCTTTAGCAATGAAATCCAATAAATCCTCATTGTCTTCTATCAAAAGGAGAGTTGGTTTATTGTTTTCTATCTGAAATTTATGCATCGACAACGCCGTATCTTCCTTTATGTCTGATTTTTCGGAATCGAAAAAATCGAATTCTTTTTCCTGATGTAGAGGAAGCTTAAGCACAAAACTATTCATAGCAGCATCACTAGTGTCCAATTTCAGCGTTCCTTTGTGCAATTTTACAAGCGAATAGGCCAGAGCAAGACCAATGCCAGTTCCGGACTGATTTTCGGTTCCTGGTGCCCTAAAAAAAGGTTCAAATATTTTGTTTCGAAGATGGGGCGGGATGAGCTTACCATCATTTTTTATGGTTAATTTAAAATAGCCTTCCTTATTGGTCAACGATAGAATAATATTCGATTTTGAATATTTTATGGCATTATTAAAAAGATTGCTCAATATTTTGGTCAATACTTCAACATCAACATAGGCAATTAGGTTCTCCGTTTCCATTTTAAGTTCAAAATCGATATTCTTACTATCTATGATTTGACTGAATTGGGTGTGCGTTTCTCTTATTAAATTTGAAATATTGGTTTTGACAAAGGTTAAACTGACAGATTCTAGTTCAGTTTTTCTAAAATCCAATAATTGACTAACTAGATGAAGTAAACGACTTACATTTTTATCCATAATAGACAGATTCTCCCTTATTTCGCTCTTTAAATCAACTTTTTCTAGCAATTTTTCCAATGGGCTTTTAATCAAACTCAAGGGTGTGCGAATCTCGTGTGAGATATTGGTAAAAAATTCTATTTTGGCATTGTACAATTCTTTTTCTTTTTTGTTATTGAGTTCATTTATTAAATACATGTTTTTAGTTTTGATTCTATTGTGATAAAATCTAAAGCCCAAAAAACTCAAACCAATTAAGATCAAAAAGTAAAAAACATAAGCCAGATTACTTTTCCAAAAAGGTGGTAAGATTGTAATTTGCAATGGCAACGATTTGCTCCATGTGCCATTTACGTTAAGTGCCTTTACTTTAAAATCATATGTGCCGGAGGATAAACCTGTAAAATATACTTTATGCCTTTTTCCTAAGGAAATCCAGTCGTTGGTTGAGCCATCAAGCTGAAACCAATATTCCACCATTTCTGGAGCGGTGTAGCTTAGGGAAGTGAAATCAAGATTAAAAGAATTCTCATCTGGCTGCAATATGATTTCATTGTGATTGGTAATAGAATTATTTAAAGCTGATATATTGGTGCTCTCAGAGGCTTCTTTACTGATTATTTCTATACCGGTGATGAAGATGGAGGGGCGATAAGTATTTTTGATAAACTTTTTTGGATTAAAGGCGATCATGCCACTCGTGCTTCCAAAATAAATAGTGCCGTTCTTGTCCTTGTACGCTGAATTGTAGTTAAATTGATTGTTTAAAAGTCCGTTATCTTCCGTGTACACTTTAATTTTTTTGGTGTCTTGATTGAATTCAACCAACCCTTTTGATGTGCTGATCCAGAGAATATTTTTTTCACCTTCTATAATAGAATAGAACACATTACTGGGAAATCCATCTTTGGTCGTGTACTTTTTAAAGCCTTTCCCTTTATAATTATAAACATTAAGCCCATTTTCTGTGGCAATCCACAAATCGTTTTTATAGTCTTGAAAAATCCCATTTATTCCATTATTACTGATACTTGTTGAATTGTTTTTATTTTGTTTAAAAACAATTCTTTGATTAGTACTTGGATTATAACAAATTATTCCGTCCCAATAAGTACCAGCCCATAGATTGCCTTTTTTGTCTTCCAGAAAAGAGGTGTAAAAAACCCCTTCCGGAAACCCTTTATGACTGATAAAGGTATCTTCTTCAGTATTATAAGTTTGGATACCCGTTGATGTAATGACAATAATTTGTTTTAATTTGTTTTGATATAGGGTATAAACAAAATTACTCGAAAGACCGTGTCCATCGCCTACACTGTAATGTTTGATTACTTTTCCGGTAGCAATATCCAGAAGGTCAATTCCACGATCAAAAGTACCTACCCATAGTGTATTGGCTTGTAATAAAAGCCCATGAATATTGTTATGGGATAAGTGGTTAGAACTTTTTGAAGGATTGTAATTAGTGAAAATTCCTGTATTTGGATTGTATTTATTGAGTCCGGCATCTTCCGTCCCAATCCATAAATTTCCATAATGATCCGATCGAATTTCACGTACGGCATTGCCGCTGATAGAATTTTCTCCAAGTTTTGGAAAATATTTTTTGAATGGAATGTATTGTTTGGGATAATAATTGATTCCTCCAAAATAAGTGCCGATCCAAACCCCTCCTTCCGAGTCTGCCGTCAGGGTGTAAACGGCATTATCGGATAGTGCATATGGATTATTATAGCTCTTGGTCAAATTTTTATAAGTAGCGTTTTTTAAGTTATAAAGTATCAATCCGGACTCTGTTGCAATCCACAACTCATCAGCATTAATTTTTAAAAAATCCCGAACATATAAAGGCTCTTCTGTATTGAGACGCAATCTTTTGATGCTATTTTTTAGAACATCATATACAATTACACCACTATTTTGTGTCCCGATATAAATGGTGTTTTCATTTTCGCATACTATTTTACTAATTCTAATAGGAAGTTTATTTTTTGTTTTAATATTAATTTCAATCTTGTTAAATGTATTAGTTTCTTTTGAGTAACCAAATAAATTATTATTAAATGCAACCCAAATGTTGCCTTTAGGTGTTTTAGAAATTTCTTCGACGTTAAACAATAGCGTGTTTTTAAAACTAACTGTCTTTTTTGATGCTATGTTGTATTTAAATAAAGTTAAGTCTGCTATGTACCAGAGATTTCCATCAGCATCATTTTCAATATCAACAATAGGCTTATTTAGCGACTCGTGTAATAGGCTAAAATCTTCTGATTTTTCATTGTACTGAAATAAACCATTATTCGTCCCGACCCATAATTGGCCATTGTATTCGTGAAGACATTCTATAAAATTACTCCCTATGCTTTTGGGAATATTGGTGTCATTACGAAAAGTTTTAAATGTGTAACCGTCAAAACGGTTTAAACCATCTTTGGTGCCGAACCACATAAATCCCTTTTTATCTTGAAGAGAACTAAGAACGGTATTGTGGGATAATCCATTTTCACTTTTGTAATGTTTGAAATAAAATTCTTGTCCCAATAAAAATTGGGTGAAGAAAAAGAGTAATAGGAGGTTAAGGATAAATTTATTCATTCTTTTAAATTTGTGGCTGTTTTTTGTGAATAAAAGTAAATAAATAGAATACTACTTTTTAATACATATCATCTTAAAATTATACAATTCATTCCATAATTAATAATATCGTGATAAAAATAATATTTTAAATGATTTGTATAAAAAAAGACACAATAAATACAGATTAATGATTTTTTTTACTCTTGATTTGTTTAATATTAACCAAATAAAACTATTAAAAAATGAAAAAAAATGTACCAAAACTAATTAAATTAGCCATTACACTAACATTTTGTTTGTTTGCGTTCACAAATAGCGCCTACTCCCAAAGTCAAATAACAATCAGTGGTGAAATTAAAGGTATTGACGGAACTCCATTACCTGGTGCCAATGTATTAATTTCTGGAACCCAGACGGGATCTGCTGCCGATTTTGATGGAAAATTCGTTTTACGAAACATACCTTCTAATGCTGTATTAGATTTCAGCTATATTGGTTTTCAATCCCAATCAATAGAAGTGAACGGTCGTGCAACAATTAATGTTGTCCTGATTGCAGATAGCAATAACTTAGATGAGGTGGTAATTATAGGGTATCAATCAATTAGAAAGAAAGATCTAACTGGTGCTGTTTCTGTTGTAGACCCAATAAAAATAAATAAAAACATCACCAATTCTCTTGCGGAATCCTTACAAGGTTTAGCTGCAGGGATAACTGTGAGAAATGGTGGGCAACCTGGGCAAAACTCTCAGATAGAAATTAGAGGCGCAGCTAGCTTTGTCAATTCTAATCCATTATACATCATTGACGGAATGATTGCTGATGCCAATCAAACAGTAAACAACAATGATATTGAGTCAATACAAATTTTAAAAGATGCATCTGCAGCTGCAATTTATGGTTCACGAGCTGCAAATGGAGTAATTATTATAAAAACTAAATCTGGAAAAGAAGGTCCACTTAAAATTTCTGTTACTCTCAATACGGGAATACAGCAAATACCGCAAACTTGGGATGTAATGAATAGCAGCCAATACGCAAATTTACAAAAAACAAGTTTTACAAATTCTGGGTTAATTCCTCCATCATCAGTTGGAGCAAATTTCAATCCTAATATAAATACCGATTGGCAAAATGAAGTTACTCAAACTGGAAATACTTTAGATTTGAACATTGGAGCCTCTGGGGGCGGTAAAAATTCATCTTATTTTCTTTCAGCAAGTCAGTATGAAAACAAAGGAGTTCTAATTGGCAGGTCTTTTCAAAGAACTACTTTTAGGATAAATACCCAAATGAAAAAGGGAATAGTAACTATTGGTGAAAACCTATTATTATCAAATTCAAACACCAAACAACCTTTAGGGTCTTTTGATACTGGAAATCCTTTTTTTGATATGGTCACTATGTTGCCCGTTATTCCTGTCAAAGGTGCTGAATACATAAATGCTAATAATCCAGGTGGATGGGGAATAGGCACTGTTGATGCGGTTTCATTTTCAAAAAATCAGGTTGCTGTTACTGATGTTTTACGAGAAAGAATAAATTTTGCAAAAATAGTAGGTAATGCTTTTGTGAATGTAGATATAATGGAAGGGTTAAGCTATAAATTCAATGTTGGTATTGAAGCAAGTTACGACTTTTCTAAAGGCATAAGACGAAATGGAGTTACCCAATTTAATGCTGCAGTTCGCCCTAGTTTCATTGCTGATAACAGATCTAGATTTAGCAGTATTTTGATGGAACATACCCTTAATTTCAATAAAAAAGTAGGGAAACATAACCTAAATGGAGTTGTAGGTATTTCGGATCAACAAACAAAAAGAGATTTCTCCTTAGCAGTGAGAAGTGACATTACAGAATTGGGAGATCAAATATTTACTGAAATAAATTCAACAACAGGAACATCAGTTAGCGAGGGAGCAATCACCGATGATTATAGAACTTTTGGTTATCTAGGAAGAATAAATTATGATTATGATAGTAAATATTATCTAACGCTTACGGGAAGGATTGATGAAGATAGTCGTTTTAGCAAAGCACATAGAACTGGAAATTTCCCATCAATCGCTGGTGCTTGGAGAATTAGTAAAGAGAGTTTTTTCAATGTTCCGTGGATTAATGATTTAAAAGTAAATGCATCTTATGGTGAGTTAGGAATCGTAACTTTAGGTTCTTTTGATTGGCAAGGAACAATAAATAACAATACTAGAGCAATTCTTGGTGGCGTTGCGCAGGTTGGTTCATACCAAGCAACATTGGTAAACCCTGATTTGCGTTGGGAAAATAGAAAGACCCAAAATTATGGTTTAGAAGCATCATTATTTAATAATGCAGTAAAACTTTCAGCAGCCTATTACAATTCATTGTCCGAAGACGCATTGGTTACCAATTTGCCAATCGCTGTTTATTTGGGTAATTTAGGGGGTACTCCTCCTGTAAATGCTGGTTCTATTAGAAATACTGGCTTTGAACTTGAAGCATCATATAAGAATACTTCTAATGAGTTAAAATGGAATGTAGGGTTTAATTTAACAACCATTAAAAACCGAGTAGAAGAAGTTGGAAACCGTGGAGAAGGCATAGATTACATACAAACTGGATTGACCAGATCCAAGGTGGGACAACCATTAGGCCAATGGTATTTGTTAAAAACAGATGGCCTTTTTCAAAGTCAAGCTGAAATCGCTGCTCATTCTTTAAATGGCAATCCAATCCAGCCTTTTGCAAAACCTGGTGATGTCAAATTTATAGACGTTAATGGCGATGGTAAAATAACAGATACGGACAGGGACTTTAGTGGATCTTCTTCTTGGCCAACATTACAAACAGGAATACAGTTCGGTGCTAATTACAAAAATTTTGATTTAAGTGCGCAGTTTGTGGGAGTCTTTGGAAACGAAATATTTAATAGCGTGAGACAGCAATTAGATTCATATCAAAACACAAACTTTAGAAGTGATGTAAATCCTTGGACTGCAGCGAATACAAATACTAGCGATCCTAGAATTGGTGTAGCCACTAATGACCAAGGTTTAGTTGATAATGCAAGATTTAGTTCAGATAGATGGTTGGAAGATGGTTCATACTTAAGATTACGAAATATACAATTAGGCTATTCGTTTAGTGAAGACGTTCTAAAAAAAGTAAAAATAACAGGATTGCGTGTTTATGCAACGGGACAAAACTTATTTACAATCACGAAATATTCTGGGCTTGATCCTGATGTTCAAGGAAATGGAATTCTGGAAAGAGGTGTTGACAATGGAAACTGGCCAGCAAGTCGAATCATTGCATTTGGAGTAAATCTTGAATTTTAAAAACAAAAAATTAAAACAAAAAATTATGAAAAACATATTTATATTATTTGTACTGTTAACTGTTATCTCTTCTTGCAGTGACGAGTTAGATAAAGTTAACCCCAACGAAGTAACGAACCAAAGTTTTTGGAAAAACGAAACAGATGCCATAAAAGGTATAAATTCTTGCTACAGTACCTTACATCGAGGAGGATTTTCAAGATGGCAACCCATGCTTTACGATGTACGATCAGATGTAGGTGTTAGTTATAGTCCGTGGAGTGATTTAGCTAATGCAATTAATAATTTCATACAACCGGATTCAAATTTTGGACCAATGGTCGATGTATATTTCGACAATTATGTGGGGATTAATAGAGCAAATGCTGTACTTGCAAATGTACCAGCTATTGGTATGGATTCAAACTTAAAAGAAAGAGTGTTAGGAGAAGCATATTTTTTTAGAGGTATGCATTATTATCATTTAGCCAGTTTGTGGGGCAATGTTGTTCTGCAATTAGGACCATCTGCACCAACAGATTTACCGGCAACTTCAAGTGAGACGCAAGTTTGGGCTCAAGTAATTAAAGACTTAACTGATGCCGCTGCCCGTTTACCTAAAAATTATGCCGATCCTAAGGATCAAGGAAGAATTACTAAAGGAGGTGCCAATGCTTTATTAGCAAAAGCCTACATGCAAATTCGTGATTATGAATCAGCAAAAAAAGCGCTTGATTATTTAGTTACTGGAGATGGCGCGAGTAGTTATAATTTAGTATCTAATTATGCCGATAATTTTAAAATTACTTCGGAATTTAATGTTGAATCTGTAATTGAATGGAGTTATATAGAAAACCCTACTGAAGGAACGGATAATGATGTACAAACTGCTAACCATAATTTTGGAACCTCTGTTGGACAATTTTATGCACCACCTGGAGTAGGCTGGTCAGATGCTGAAGCTCTAAGATGGCCAATTGCTGAATTCGAAATTGAGAAAACCATTACCAACCAAAGAGATCCTCGACTGCCTGCAACATTTCTGTACAACTTTACTAACGAGGCCGGTCCTGCTGCCACAATGGTATATGGCGAGACATTTTTGCAAAGATATGGCAACAATAAACGCGTTTCCTTTAGAAAGTTTCTTCACGACCATGCCAGAAATTTTGAAGGCTATAGAGGAATAAATAACTACAGATTTATTAGGTATGCCGATGTGCTTTTAATGTATGCGGAATGTTTAAATGCAACTGGAAAAACAAATGATGCCTATCAATATGTTAATCGAGTTAGAGCAAGAGCTGGTTTAGCTCCCTTAACAACAGGTATGTCGCAAACAGCATTTTTAACACAAATTAAACACGAACGCCTTCTAGAATTAACTGGAGAAGGTCACAGGTTCAATGATTTAAAAAGGTGGGGTGATCTAGCACCAACATTAAGTAGCAAAGATCCTGGATTTAATAATTTTGTTAAAGGCAAACACGAATTACTGCCTATTCCGCAAAGAGATCTGGATATTAATCCTAATATGTCACAGAATCCTAATTGGTAAAATATAGATTATTAACCCGTTGGCCATAATTATTGAAAATTAATTACACCCAACGGGTTCTATTACAATGTTAAATTTAATGGTCGCAGTTATGGAATCTTTGCTAAAAATAATGTTTAGAAAATACAGGTGTATTTTTATAGTCTCTTGTGCAGTAAGTTTATTTGTTTCTTGCAGCAGCGGCCAAATTAACAATGAAAGCCCAAAAATTGACCCACCTACTAAACCTAATACCTTTAAAAATCCTATTATGATCTCTGGAGCAGATCCATGGGTTTATAAAAATGGCAATGAATATTTGGTGACATTTACTACTGGTGATAATATTACACTAATAAGAACAGAGAAAATGTCTGAACTTAAAAATGGTACAAAAAAAATAATTTGGACCCCGCCTTCATCTGGTTTTAATTCGAAAGAAATATGGGCGCCCGAATTACATAAAATTAATGGAAAATGGTATGTCTATTACGCTGCAAGTGATGGCGATAATAAAAATCACAAAATGTGGGTTCTTGAAAACACATCACAAGATCCTTTTCAAGGAATGTGGATAGATAAGGGGGAATTAAAATTGCCCGATGATAAATGGGCAATCGATGGAACCCATATCGAGATTAACAATGAGTATTACTTTGCTTGGTCTGGATGGGCTGGTGATACTAATGTCAGTCAAAATCTATACATAGCCAAATTGGAAACCCCCTTTAAAGTTTCAACGGAAAGAGTGTGTTTATTAAAACCAATAGAACCTTGGGAAACTAATAATACCAATCCGTTAGTATTAGAAGCACCTCAATTTTTAATTAAAGACAACAAAATATTCTTGTTTTATTCGGCTGGAGGTTGTTGGACTGATGGATATAGTATAGGAATGATATCGATGGATGCATCCAAAAATCCTTTAGATGTAAACTCGTGGTCAAGAACCAAGAACAATCCTCTTTTTACATCCAATACAACTGGCAATAGTTTTGGGCCTGGTCACAATTCTTTCTTTAAATCGCTGAACGGCAAAGAGGATTGGATTTTATATCATGCCAACCCGCAACCTGAACAAGGATGTGGCGAAAATAGATCAATGAGAATGCAGCAATTTACGTGGGACAACAATGGCTTTCCAGTTTTTGGAATTCCGGAGCATCTAAATAAAGAAATAAATATTCCTGCAGGGGAATAATTTAAAGATATTTAATCCTTAAAATAATAATATTTAGAGGGTTAAAGGTTTGGTTAGTTAGTTGAAAAAACTACCGTTTTTTAATAAAACGGTAGTTTTTAAAAGAAAAAAGAAAAAATTTAATTAAATCTCAATAATATTAAAATGAAAAAATACATCTTAAACCTGTTTTTAATTCTTACTATACATGTAGGATTAGCTCAAGAAAACAATCAGAATAAATGGTCCATTACGAAAGCAGAAAATTGGTATGCTCAAAATAATTGGATGGTAGGAGCTAATTTTATCCCAAGTACTGCCATAAATCAATTGGAGATGTGGCAGGCAGACACGTTTGATCAAGGAACAATCGACAAAGAATTGGGGTATGCTCAAAGTATTGGAATGAACACGATGCGTGTATACCTGCATAGTTTAGTTTACAAGGAGAATCCCGAAGGGTTTAAAAATCGGATCAAAACATATTTAAAAATAGCAGATAAACACAGTATTAAAACTATTTTTGTGATATTTGATGATGTATGGGATAAAAACCCAAAAATGGGTGTACAGCCAAGTCCTAAACCTGGAATACATAATTCTGGTTGGGTACAAGATCCGGGCGACCCTGCTTATAAAGAAGAGAAAAATTTTCCGGAACTAAAAATTTATGTTCAAGATATTATCAAAACATTTTCTAATGATGACCGTGTTCTGATGTGGGATTTATATAATGAACCTGGAAATAATGATAAATTAAATTCGTCAATTAATCTGCTTACTAAAGTTTTTGAATGGGCTCGAGAAATTAACCCTAGTCAGCCTTTAACGGCTGGATTGTGGACTTGGAGTTTTCAAGAACTTAATGCTTTCCAAGCATTAAACTCTGATATTATTACCTACCATCATTATGGGGATGTTGCAGAGCACCAACAAGTAATTCATTTATTAAAATCACATGGCAGACCCATGATTTGTACAGAATATATGGCACGAACTAGAAATAGCAGGTTTTCAAATATTTTGCCATTGTTAAAGAAAGAAAACATTGGAGCAATTAATTGGGGCTTGGTAGCAGGGAAGTCAAATACTATTTATCAATGGGATACTCCTATGTTAAGTGGAGAAGAGCCTGTCGAATGGTTCCACGATGTGTTTAAAAAGGATGGCACGCCTTATCGTCAAGATGAAGTTAATTTGATAAAAAAATTGACCGCAAAAAAATAATGATACAAGATAATTCACTATTTTTTTTTTAAAATCATTCTATTTATGATTCTTATTGCGACAAATTAATAAAGAAAAAATAGTATCAAAAATAGTGACATTCGGTCTGCTTGATAAAATATCTCAAGTGTATAGAAAAAACAATAGAACTTAATAGGCTGCTGGATTATTGAAAAATCAAAAATAAAATTCATGAAATTAAATAAATTGTTTGTAGTTCTTTGTATTTGTTATTTTCAAATGGGAATGTCTCAGTCATTCACTCAACCTATTGCAGATCTAGCAGATCCCCATATTACTTATGTAAATGGGTACTATTATTACACTGGAACTACGGGTGGAGACATTTCTATTAAAAAAGCAACAACTCTTGAAGGCTTAAAACAAGTACGGCTCACAAAATTATTTGGGCCAGGAAATGTGGGTGCTCAAACAGGGGATTATTGGGCGCCAGAATTACATCGACTAGATGGAAAGTGGTACATTTATTATACAGCTAAAGAAACTGGGTCAAATGTTCAAAAATCATTCGTGATCGAAAATAGTAACAGCGACCCAATGTCAAATAATTGGAATTTCAGGGGAAAGCTTTCTTCGGCGGGTGCGGATTATTATGCTATAGATGGAACTGTTCTGGAACTTTTAGGTAATCGCTATTTTTTCTGGTCAGGAATAGATGCAACAACAAATGCACTTGGAAGAGATAAACCGCAAAGAATTTATGTGTCTTTAATGAGTAATCCTTGGACTCTGACTGGCTCAAGGTCATTGTTATCAAGCCCAGGGGAATTGTCTGGAGGGAATTTTGGTGATGTAAATGAAGGACCTGAAATTCTTTTAAAAAACGGAAAGGTATTTATGGCCTATTCTGCCAATGGGTGTTGGACACCAGACTACAAAATGGGGATGATGTATATGAATGATACTGCTAATCCTTTACTTCTGTCTTCTTGGACAAAGATGCATGACCCTGTTTTTGTAACAAATGCAGCAACCCGTAGCTATGGTCCGGGACACAATTGTTTCTTTAAATCTCCAGACGGTTCTGAAGATTGGTTTGCATATCATGCAACGCCAAATTCTGGAGGTGATTGCGGAAATACTAGAACTACAAGAGCTCAAAAAATCACTTTTGATGGAAGCGGAATTCCACAATTTGGACAGCCTTCCGTTATAGGTGAACCAATAAAAGCCCCTAGTGGAGAGCCTGCATTGCCTATTCAAGCTATGGCAAATGGGCTGTATAAGATTAAACAAAAGAACACCACAAAATTAGTAGAAATTGGTGGAGCTGTTTATGGCAATCCTGCAAGCATCATACAGTGGGAAGATAACGGTGGACTCGGACAACAATGGTGGATTCAAGCTACTGGGGATGGTTATTATACTTTTATATCTGCATTGAGTGGTTTAGCAATGGAAATTGGAGGTTGTAGCGTTTCTAATCTCGCCAGTGCCGCAATTTGGACGCCTAATGGAGCTCCTTGCCAATTATGGACCATAACGGATATCGGTTCAGGGAATTATAGTATTACTAATAAGAATAGTGGTAAAGCACTCGAGATAGATGCTGCTGACATCAATGTTAACGGGGGAAATGTTCAGCAAAATGCTTCGACTGGAACAGATAATCAACAGTTTAAACTTGAATTTGTGAGAGCAACGTTAAACACATTAAATATGGATAGGTCTAACACGGTGAAAATTTATCCAAATCCAGCAAAAGAAAAATTTACAATTACTGGACTAAATAACCAAGACAGCATTGTACAAATAAAAATTATTGATATTGCAGGGAAAACTATAAGAGAAACTAATACGACTACGACTGATGGGGAATGTAAGGTTGATGTTTCGTCTTTAAAATCAGGATTATATTTTCTTCATATTACCACTGAAATAACTACAATTTACGAGAAAATAATAATTGATTAAACCTATAATCTAATAGTATATTAAATATCGAAAATTTAGTCAAAAAACATTAAAAAAACAACAATGAAAAAAGCGATTTTAATTATGTCTTTTTTATTTATATCCCTTACAACATTGGGGCAGAAAAACACACATACCTCCATTACATTACTTAATAAAAGTGATTTTGAAACAGAAATTGACGGTAAACAAGTGCGATTGTACACTTTAAAGAATCATTCGGGAATGATTTCGGAAATTACTAATTATGGAGGCAAAGTTGTTTCATTGTGGACGCCAGATAGAAAAGGTCATTATGAGGACATAGTTTTGGGATATTCAAATATTAAAGATTATTTAAAGTCTAAAGAAAAATATTTTGGAGCTTTAATCGGAAGATATGGTAATCGTATTGCTAATGGAAAATTTGCATTAAATGGTAAAGAATATGATTTAGCCAAAAACAATGGACTTAACCATCTTCATGGAGGAAACAAAGGCTTAGAATCTGTTGTTTGGGATGCAAAACAAGTGGACGGTCAAACTTTAGAGTTGCGATATATATCCAAAAATAGAGAGGAGGGTTATCCTGGAAATCTTACTATAAAAGTTGTTTACAAACTTACAGATAACAATGAATTGAAAATAGAGTATTGGGCTTCTACTGATGAACCAACAGTTATAAACTTAACACATCATTCATTTTTTAATTTAAAAGGAGCAGGAAATGGTACAATTAATAACCATCTTTTGCAAATTAATGCAGCATATTATACTCCCGTTGATAATGGATTGATTCCAACAGGAGAGATCGCTAGTGTAGAAAATTCACCTTTTGACTTCCAAAAAATGATTGAGATTGGCCAGAGAGTAGACACTGAAAATCAGCAACTAAAATATGGACTTGGTTATGACCTCAATTTTGTCCTAAATCAAAAATTGGAAGGTCTAAACTATGCAGCAAAAGTCATAGAACCTGTGTCAGGAAGGACTATGGAAGTTTATACAAATGAACCTGGTTTACAGTTTTATGGAGGCAATTTTTTGAATGGAACCGAAACTGGAAAAAACAGTAAACTATATGAATATAGAGTCGCATTTTGTCTTGAAACCCAACATTTTCCTGATAGTCCTAATAAAATACATTTTCCCACTACTATATTAAATCCCAGAGATGAATACTATTCTATTTGTATTTATAAGTTTTTTGTTTCAAAATAAAAAACAAATTCTAAATAATGTAAGTAAGAACAATCAAGCGGTCTCTTTACAGTCGTTCCCTTTGTTCGGTCGGGCTTATGCATCCACAATACAGCTTCATTTCGTTACAGTCATTCGTTCGCTTAACGCTCCATTCCATTCCGCTACAAGCGCTCTCATTCATTTCACTGCATTCCAGCAGTATTTTGTCTGCCGCCCTCAGTTTTTTCAGCGGTGGCTCCTTCGCGCAGCTATCAGGGTTGGCTCCGCTCTCTTTCTCTTGCATTTTTCCATTCTATAGAAACCCTTCACTTTGATTACAAAATTCCTCTTTTAACAAACATCCGACTCGCAATCGATGGTCGCTTTTCCCTAAATCAAGGCACGCCATTGGCAGTCTTATATTTCTTCCCCGCCGTTTCAAACTCGCAATACTTCTCTCCACTTCTTCTCGCAAAAGACGGGACTACATTCCGTTCCCGTCCTGTCGTGGCTGTTCGATTGCCGCATCACCGCCGACTTCGCTCCACGAAAAATAATCATTTCCGCTACCGCTACAATCATTTTTTTTCTGCGGTGGGGGTGTTTAAAATCTTCTACAATAACTATGGTGAATTTTCTCGAAAAGAAAGAGAAAAGAATCCGAAAAATTTAGCATCCATTCCTCACTTCTAGGGGGCTTCCCCTAAACTTGTTTCAGGATCGTTATAATATTTTGAAACAGGGTCACCCTCCATTCCCGTTCGTCATTTCTGTTGACTGTATAGCTTTTTTTTCTTTTTTCTTTCCATAAAAATACCTCCAAATAGTGTCTAACTTTTGGGGGCAGTCTATAATGCATTAGTAGGAGGTGATACAAATTCCTTCCTCTCTGCGAAAACAAAATTCCTTAAAATTTTATAATTTTAAGGAATTTTTATTTTTAAAATCTATCTTAATTTTATTCTTTTAATCTTCTAGAGTTCAATTCTATTGTGATTTCGTCCATCTTTTTTTGGTTGAGTGGATATAAAAACATAAATCCAGCTGCTAGAATTGTGATGACTGCTGGTACCCAACTCATAAGCATAATTATCCCTGGGATTGAACTTTTTATTGCAGTTGCATCCTGTCCGTCATAGTGGAATGCGCCTAGAATTAAACCAATAATAGCTCCGGCAATTCCACCACCAAATTTGGTAGCGAATGATCCAGCCGAATAAATAAGTCCAGTAGCTCTTCGCCCGTTTTTGAATTCAGAATAATCAGCTGCATCACCAAGCATTACAAAAAACAAGGTAGGAAACATAGCCGCCGCAAATTCAGATGCCATTCCAAGTGCAAAAATGGCTTCAATATTTGTAGAATCACAAAAAACGAGTAAAGCATTTACTGCTCCAGAAAACAATAATGAGTAGATGAATAAGTTCCGTTTGCCAAATCTCTTTCCTAAAGGGGCTGTTGCCAATGCGCCTGCTACCGATACTAATGCTAATCCAATCAAAAAAGAGGCTGACAATAATTGATTATTCAAATAATGTGTAAAGTAGATAATAACAATGCCTTGTTTGATAGAATTATAAACATTGAATAATAATCCAACGAACATCAGAACTACCCAAGGTCTATTTGCAATTAATTCTTTTAAATCTTGTTTTAAATTATTTTCTTGAGTTTTTGGTGGTTGTACTCTTTCTTTGGTCGTATAAAAAGTGATAAACATAAAGAACGTTAGAAAGACAGACATCAAATACATTGAGTTGCTATAACCACGATTTTGATCAACGATTGAAATAGAACTTTCGGTTATATTAGGCTCTCCAGCGACAGTAAAGGAATATTTTTTATCTGCTTCCATAGCAAAACTTTTTCTATTGGTTGGAGTGTTTTTTTCGGGACTTAATGTAGCATCGTTAAAAGCAAATGTGGCAAACCCATTTTCGGTTTTAATAGTAGCATTTTGGACATCATTTGAAGCAGAAACTATCACATTGTATTTTTCATCACTCAATTTATTGACTTCTATTGATGGGTTTACATTACCGAAATAGGCAACTAAAAAAAGTAGCGCTCCTTGCACAATCATTCCGCCTCCAAAAGCTCCAGCCATTCTAAAAGAACCCAAACTTGTTCTTTCTTTGTCGTCGCCCGTCATTACTGCCATAAGGGCTCCGTAAGGAATGTTATTTACTGTATAAATTAAGGTAAAAAAGATGTAGGTTATGTAAGCATACAATAATTTACCTGAAGAGCCAAAGTCAGGATTTGTAAATAATAAAGCAAGAATAACCCCTAATGGAATTGCCGACCATAAAATCCAAGGGCGAAATTTTCCATATTTTGATGTGGTTCTATCCGCAACAACTCCCATTATTATATCGGCAATTCCATCGCTAAAACGAGCAACTAGCATTAAAACTCCCACGACTACAGGACTCAATCCTAAAACATCGGTATAGTATATAAATAAAAAAGTCGCTACACCTCTCCAAGCAATATTTGCAGCACCATCTCCTAATGCGTATCCAATCTTTTCTTTTAACGATATTTTATTATTCATAATCAATTTCGGTTTGGTTGGTTTTTTTACTGTTTAAAAATTCTTTTTTTTTATTTGTTAATGGCATTAATGGCGTTTACAAGAAAGGCAAGGGGTGCATTCCAATTTATTGCAATTTCATTTGTAGAATAGCTACATTCCATATCTGCATAAGAAAGCGCTGGAAAAGTTGATTTGTATTTATCTTCCCCACAGTCTGACTTTGCTGTTGTTGTTGGCCCACCAACTAAAAGTCCCGGAATTGGCGCATCGATTTTATCTGCCGAAGAGCGTCTGTCGTGAATGTGTTTTGGACTATTGTCTCCAAAACTGGTTACGAAACACATGTTCAACGGATTTGAACCAAGGATATAATGAAGGCAATCTTCGGCCGCTTTAAAATATTTTTTTCCCCCTGAAATGGTATAGGCGTGTAACAATAATAAGCCTTGGTTTGCTAAATCGCTATTGCTTCCCCAAGAAAAAGAATTCATCGAAATTTTGAATGGCGATTTTTGATTTATTTTGTATAATTGATCCGCTGTGTTTAATAAATTTTGTTTTATAAGTTCAATTTTGTCTTTTATTTTACCATCCTTTATTTTGTCAGTAGAAGAAATTAACGAAAAAGCACCAAGGGATTCCACTTGTGACCAAGTAGGGGTTGTTATTTTTAAATCTGTAGGCAAATGATTTAAATAGACTTCATTTTTGGTAGAAAGGTAAAGCTCGATAGCTGCCCAGTACTTTTCATCGTCTATGTTTTTGTTTCCATATTCGCCAGTTGAAATATCTTTTGGTTGCACATACAACACATTCGGATTTTTTTGCGCCCAGTTCCAAGCGTTTTTTGATCTAATTAAACATAAGTTCGACAAATGAGGATATTCATTTTCATATTTAGAAAAAACACGAGAAACTTTTGCCATTACAGCAGCAAAATCAAGGGTAGCCGCAGTAGATTTCATTACTACATATCGATCTAATTTATCGTCTTGTGGCATAATCATTCCGCAAAAATTTTTGCTAGTCAATTTATGATACACCCCACCATCATTTGGATCTTGCATGGTCAACATCCAACGTAAATTGACCAATATTTCATCTAAAAGGTCAGGAACTTGATTGGAATTTTCAGGAATTTTTAATTTCAAGTTTTTCGAATATTCAGGATACATTTCGTACAATTGAAGCAAAGTATGAACCGTAATTCCCGAGTTTACAATGTATTTGTTATAATCGCCCGCATCATACCAACCACTTGGGGAGGAAATTATTGAACCCTCAGGTCTTTTATCAGTAGCTGCCGATGCGTGAATAATTACTTTATCGTCAGGATGACCCAAAGGGCGAGCATAAATTCCGGCGTATTTTTCTGAAATAGTTTCGGAGGCACGCGCCAAATAAAAGGCTTCGAGTGATTTTGTTCCTAAATTTTCATAAACAACATTATCAATGGTAATTGTTTTAGAAGAATTTCCAACAACAATTGTGTATTTTCCGGATTTTTGAATACTTGAAAAATCAGTAATACTCACATTTTTACCTGCGGATTCCCAATATTTAGGGGATGAAATTTCGCCATTATAAACAACTTCATTGTTTGAAGTATTTATAATTTTAAAAGTTTTCACGTCTGAATCACAAATAAAGGCTCGTTTTTCGGAAATTGGTTTATATCCAATCTGATTGAGTAGGATTGTTTGCGCTTGAACGGATGAAATCGAAAAAAGCAAGAATAAAAATAAAAACAGTTTTTTGATAGTTGTTTTCATGGTTTTCAATATTTATTTTTTTGTTCTTTAAATACGCATTAAGGTGAATTTATATAAAGGTTAGCAAATCGATAAATAAAGCTGAATTGTTTGTGTTTTCTTTATAAAAACAGGAGCTATTTAATTCAAAAAAAAGCACTTAGCCATTTTGCTAGTTTAAGGTGGGTACATACCAAACCTCTTTTTTTAAATTTACGCCACCATTCATTTCTTCCTGAACCACTCTATCAATAATAATCAATCCCTTTTGAGCCATATTTTCAAAGGAGTCAATGCCATTATTTGGAAAACCTATCCTAGTTCGATGAATGTTAAATTGGTTTGAAAAATTGCGATTGAAAGCTTTTTCAACGCCATCTTTACCTATCATAAAACCCAATAAGCCTCCCCAAGTTGCTGTAGGATTGTCAGAATCCCAACCTGCAAGAGCACCTATTTTTATCGTCTCGACAATATTTCCCTCTCCATAAAGAAGACTAATAATACTCGATGCAAAATTGATTCCTGCTGCAAAACAACCATTGCAATATCTGTTTTCTGAGGTCATAGTATATCCGTCTGCTTGTTCCACTTGATATCTTTGGTACACTTCATCCCGAGTTTGCTCCCAAGGTATGTTTGCTAAATACTTGCTTTTTATAAAATCATACATTTTGGCAGGGTATGAATCATTTGGAAGGTGTTTTCTTGATTTGTCTGCCATCCAAAGTATTTTGTCTTTATCAGATTTTTTATCATCTACAGCAGATGCTAAAGAATACATCAAGACATAAAATTCAGAAATTAATTTGGCATTATTACTTGCGGTTGTTGCAATAGGTAAGGAGGCCATTTTTAATGCAATATCAGGTCTGGCGGGAGCAAAAAAACCAAAAATTTCGGTTGTTAACTGCGCATCTATCATTTCAGAATCTGGATTATTTATTGGGTCACTTGTAGCAGGGGGGATCATTCCTTGATTCATCAAATCAAAAGCTTTTTGGTTGGATACCCATAAATAATTTTCTTCTTCTTTCTTAATATGAGCTAGCCAACCATCACGTATTTCTTTGCCAGTAAGAATTGACTTTTTATTGGTGTAAAGCAATTCTTGATATAGATATTCTATGTCGGTATCATCATCTGAACCCCAAATATCATTAGGGTTTACAAATACAAAATCAATATTTTTTGATAAATTACTAGGAACACCTTGCCCCCAAACACTTGGTTGATCTGTTTTTCCCCAATCGTCACGAGTGTAAAAAGCACCTGTTTTAATTTCGCCAATAGAGCCAATTTTATCCATTTCAGTTACTAAACCTGTCCAGTTGGCAATGCATTGGCCAAGCCAAAATCCATACAACTTATTCTTGTATTCTTTTCTGTTTATGATTTTATCAGATGATTTTGGTTTATAAGATTTGTATATTAGAGCACCATTGGTTGGGTTATTATTTTTTCTGTTTTGGCTTATTATTATGTTGTTGGAAAAAGTTAAAATCAGTATGATTGCGATATATTTAATAAATTTATAATACATTTTATAATTGTTTTGAGTTTATTATTTAGAGAAAATAGAGTTTTGGTCTAAAGCAGAAAATTCTTGACCATTTGGTCCATCATTCTCTATAAGTGCAGGAGCTAGAGCTCCTGGCATTACTGCTTCGACGGGATTGTCTGCATGTTCGCCTCCTAAATCTGTTCGTAGCCAGCTTGGGTCTAGCGTGTTTATTCTCACTGGAGTATTTTGAAGTTTTATAGAAAGATCATCAGTCAACTTATTAACTGCCCATTTTGAAGCTCCGTAAGGGGCTAGTTCGGGTTCTCCTTTTATTCCAGATGTTAAGTTTATTACTCGGCCAAAACCATTTTCTATCATTGAGGGGATAAATGCACGACATAAACTGTACATGGCAAATACATTTACTTTGAAACTTTCCATCCATTCATCCCAACTATGATTCCAAAAATCGGTATGATAGGGCGTCATTACTGCAGCATTATTGTATAAAATATCTATATTAATATGTAATTCTTTTACTTGTTTTATGATTAGGTTTACTTGGGATTCACTAGATAGTTCGCCATAGACACAATATATTTTTACATTAAAGTTCTTGACTAAATCAAGTGTTTTAGCACAACTTTCTTTAGTTCTTCCGTGAACAATAATGTTGCATCCTAATTGAGCTAGTCCTATAACAATTTGTTGCCCTATTCCGCGGCTAGAACCTGTAACTAGAGCATTTTTTCCTTTTATATCGATCATGATTTTTGATATTTTTACAATGGTTAATGTCGATAGGCAATAAATGTAGTTCAAATTATTGGACTTTTATTTAATGCTAATCGGAATTATAATAAACAACATAAAATACTTATTAATTTAATAAGAATACTATTTATGCCTGAATCAATTGTAAATTATTTATATGACTTACAGCATTTAGAAGATTGTCTATCTTGTCAAAAATAGCCAATTAATAAATGAATTTGTGATACAATATTGTCGATTTTGCAATGGATATTTCCAAAAATAATTTTTAACCTCTTAAAGCTTAGAAGAGCTATTTAATGTTTATTTTGATATGTAGTTTACAAGAAAGGTATTGTTTAATCTTTGAATGTCATTAGACAAAGAAAAACAAAAAAACATAGCTGGAAATACTAGCTGAACCTTCACAAGGGTTACGTACAAATCTTAATTTTACTCTTTTACAAATAATAGTTTTGCTTGAGCATTCACCTTTAATATATAAATTCCTGAAGTAATAGTTTGAGGTAGTTTCAGGAATGTAATTCTTGTTGACTCATTGTATATTTTGTCTACAGGTGATAACAATTTTCCACTTAAATCAAAAAGCATGAAGTCATCTGTAGCTTTTGTATTTGAAATATTTACTTCTTTATTGATAGATGGATTAGGATAAATAGTAATCTCATTAGATGAAGTAATAACAGTATCTGAACTAAAGTAGGGTAGGGCAAAATTGTAGGTGTCGACTCCAATTTTTTCGCCTAAAAGTCTACCCGGTAAATCATCTACTGGCACATGGATTCCTCCCCAAATTCGAGATAGACTGGTTTGATCAGAAGCGTCTTTATAAGTAGCCCATTGTAAGGTAACATCTACTGAAGGTCCTTTTTCGAAAACTAAAAAATCATTTTTTTTGGCTTTAAATTCTCCCATGCCACCAGGGAAAAAGGCATCGCCAGTTAGTAATGTCAAGACTTCTGCAGCTGCTCGAGAAAAAGTAGAATGCCCTGAAATGTATCCGGCAAACGGTGGAGTGACAAAAGAAGGTCGTTGATACGGCCACCAATTTTCTGCTAGAATCCATCCCACACCCGCCAAATCAGTTGTAGCATTTTTAATATAATCATGCCCTTTCCAAGCAAATAATTTTATTTTGCCAATATTTTCATTGTTTGTGCCACTTAATACATCTCCAGTTTTTACGATTTCAACAAATCCATCCGCTAAAGGGATTCCTCCAATATGATAGTTGGGTAATGTTACATCGGAACTTTGACCTAGTTCACTCATGTATCGAATCGCAGAAATGGGTCTCACATAATCATGCCACCCTTTGATAGACCACACTGTTATAGCCACGTCATGTAAAGCTCCAGCTAAAATAAAATAGGATTTCACATCCCATTCTAAGGGTGTTAATTCATTTCCTTTTCCATTAAATTTTTTTGTAAACAACGGATGATCGTTAACATAATTTAAGATTGTAAACCAATGTCCAGGAGGTGTTTCAGAGTTTGGACCATCTGCCCAAAACTCAGCTAGTACTCTAGTATAATCACCTCTTGGTACAATTTGTGAATCGTATGGTTTTCCTGTTGCAGGGTTTAAAGGATGTCCTTTACTTATATCGCCACCTTCACGAGCTTTATAAAAATTAGGATATTCAGAAAAATCATTTGGGATAAGTTTCAAATCAATATTGCCGATATTTTTTGGCGATATATCCCACATTACTCCATCATTAGGGTCTAAATGAGAACTCCAATACGAAACTAATGAAAAGTTCCATTTGTACTGATCACTTGAAGCCGTTTTTGAACTAATACTTAATTGTGGAGGTGACTTAAGATTATGATAAACTTCATATTTATTGTTTTCTCTTTCGAAAATTGATTTATCTTCTTTGGTTAAAGCAAATGGAAATACTTTGCCCCATTCTGGGCTTAAGAATTCTGGGGTTGAGCCGGGAATTATATTTCCACTTTGATCAATAAAAGTGTCAAAGGATAATGGTTGCCAACGATTTGGGTCTAACATTCCTGTTTTGCCTCCTTTGACCCTAACATTTAATGAGGGGTTTATAGGTTTATAGAATGTATTTGCATATTTGTTTGCTTCATTAGAGCCGTCGACAAGACCATAATCTATAAGAGTTTGACCAATATAATTGCCTAATGCGGCAGCATTTCCTGTTTCATAATTAGTTGATGTAAAATTGATGTCGTACCCCAATTGATTCATAATCAAATTAAATCTTGCCAAACTTTTTTCACTACCCGGGGAATTTTTGAAACGATGCGTTAACAATCTATAGGCAGCATAACTCATCGCCTTTTCGCTGGAAGTTTTCGGGTCTTCTAAAGGGTTAAAATCTTTCAATTCACTTGCGAAATTGTTGATAGTATTGCCCATTAAATAAGGTTTGGCATTGGGATCATAAATCGCCCAACTATCATACAAAGCAACTGAAGTATGAAACAAATTTCTGGCATGAACTGTAGGTCTTGCAAAATCTTTTTGTATCGCTTTTAACAAGGCTTCATTCCAAATTCTAGCAACAGAAATGTTTTTTGAAACGTTATTTAGTTGGAGTTGTACATTTAATTCTGATACAGTGCTAGAACAACTAGTATTAGATACAACTGCCGTAATTCTCCCAGTAGTTTCTAGCTCCCATTTTATTTTTATTGATGAAGTACCTTTGCCCTCTATGATTTCACCACCTTTAACGGTCCAAATAATTTGGTAATTTGGAGGCAAGTTATACGTATAAGTATCTTCATTATTATATCCAGAGGTTGTAGTTCCTAGAATTTCATTTGATGGTAAATAAACACAACTACCATCGTCTTTTGTAGCCATTGAATTATAATTACAGGATTTTGGATCAGTACAACCATATATATAATTTATCGGCTTAACATCAACCACTTTAAATCCTGAAGCTTCTGTAAACTTAATGAAAGTATTGGTTTCGAAATTTTGATATTTTTCTATTAATCCAGAAGGCCATTTAATGGTAACTTCAATAATTTTAGTAGCTTTTCCTAAACCAAAATGAGTGGGTTGAAGGCTTTGAGATAAAAAACCTAATCCCGTATAATACCTGTGAAAAGCGCCTACATCTGTTGATACAGTTATTGTAGTTCCAATTGCATCTCGGTTAGAAACTGTCCCTTGTAATGAAATTTTAAACCATTTTAATAGAGTAGATTGATCGTTTTTAATGGTTGGATTGTTATAAAAATATGACGACCTATCATTGTTTGACACCAATACATCTTGGTCGCCATCATTATCAAAATCAAAAGCACAAGCACTTGTCCCAATGGTAAAATCTCCTAAACCTACTGCATCTGAAGCGTCTTGAAAGGCATCTTTACCCTCATTAAATAAGTTTTTAAAATACCGATTTTTTTGAGGTCCAGTTAAGCTAAAACCATTGACAACAAACAAATCTTCATCACCATCGAGGTCAAAATCGGCAAATATATTATTCCAAGCCCATCCTGTATTATGCATGTTTTTTTCGATAGCAATATTCTTGAAGGTGTTGTCGCCGTTGTTTTTTAGGAAAACATTATTGTTGATATTGGTAATAAAGAAATCAAAAAAGCCATCATTATTATAGTCTCCAATGCCAATGCCCATATCGGTGCCTGAATTATCAAGTCCATATTTTTTAGCGTCTTCAAAACTACTGTTTCCATCAATATTTATATATAAGTCATTCGGAACCTTATTGTCATTAGTGACATACAAATCCATCCATCCATCGGTATTCACATCAAAAGGAATGCCCATGTAGGTTCTTTTGTTTTTAACAGTACCGTTTACTTTGTCTGTTGCATTTCTAAATGTCCCATTTCCGTTATTGATATAAAAACTATTGTAATCGCATTTTTCCCAATTTCCGATGTAAATATCAAGAAATCCGTCTTTATTGAAATCGAACCAAGTAGCACTTGTGTTCCAACAATTATTGTTTTTTACTAATCCGGCTTGAGTTGTTTTATCAGTAAAAGTGCCATTACCGTTATTTCGAAAAAGTTGTACTTTATAAAGATGAGTAAAAAACAAATCTGGAAACCCATCGTTGTCATAATCCCCCCATGAAACGCCATATTTCACTCCGTCTAAAGCTGGATTTACGACACTTGGATCTTCATTTGGAAATAAATTAGATAGACCAGCTTCATTTGTTATATCTGTGAAAGCGCCGTTATTGTCATTTCTAAATAATTTACTTTGTGTTTTTTCATCACTTGCAATGTCTTTGCCTTTGGCAACAATAAAAATATCCAAATCACCGTCTCCATCATAATCGGCAACTGCTGTTCCATTATTTTCTTTGATTTTACCTAATCCAGCTGCAGTTTCAATGCGTTCAAAATTTTGAGCCAAAACCGGAAAATTAGAAATTATTATAAAAAATAATAATAGAATAAAGAGAATATTTTTATAGTTTTTTGCCATATGCATTTATGTTGTTAATTAAATTTATTGCTAAATTTTTTTTAAAAGAAAAACGGAATACTATTAGTGAGAATTTTCAAATTCTATAAAATTAAGATTGAAATTTCCTCCGTCAAAATGAACCCGAATTTTAGTGCTGCCTTTTTTTAGTGATACCTTTTTTAGAAAAACGGTTTTCCAAATCATTTCTCCGCCGGTAGATGTTAGTTCAATAGTTTCTGAAATTTTCTTTCCATCTTGTTCCAAATACAATTTTCCTCCTGCTTTTTCACTTGAATATCGAATGGCAACATCGAACATACTTGGAGTTTTTGCTTCGACGGTAAATTGCAACCATTCCCCATCTTCAATGAAGGAAACCTGAAATCCGTTGGTAGTTTTATCCGTACAGGTTACAATATCAACGCCATCGTTTCTCATTTGGTTTCCTTTATTCCAAGGGGTAAATTTTGTTCCCTCATAATTGGCTACATCTTTGTCAGAGTATGCAAAACCATTTGTTCCTAAATCATATTCTGTAGCAAATACTCTTCCTGGCAGTTTGTGGTTTTTATAGGGTTTGGTGTCGTTAGTTTGTACTTGGCGGAACATAGCATCAATTACATCAGGTTTGACGATGACGTTCTCCATTTTATAATTATCTGCAATTTGCATCAATGCTTTCTTGGCAAATTCTTGAGTAGGTTTCGTTCCACCATTTTTCCAATAGTTGAGTATTTGTTCGTATTCAGGAGTTATACGAACTGAGCTAACTCCAGCAATATTTTCAATTTTTTTCATTGGCCAAAAAGCCCAACCAATATTATTTTTTTCGACTAACGAAAGTACTTCTTTAAACCAAACATTCGAATTTTCGCCACTTTCTCCTAACCAAATAGGCACATTGTACTTTGTTCTATAATCTAGGAATTTCTGAATTGACTCTATGTTATTGGGATTCCAATATTTATGAAAACTCAATGCCATATTATCATCCCAAAGCGGAAAAATTCCGTCGTAATTATTACCCCAACAATTGCCTTCGATGATGACTAAATGATTCGTATCGACTTCTCTTATGGCTTTTGTAATTCTAATTTCTAAATTTCTCAAAGGGATGTTTAACCTTTCATCACAACCATTTAAATTCTTACTATCAAAATTCCAATTGGGTTCATTGATGATGTCATACCCTCCAATCCAAGGGTTGTCTTTGTAGCGTTGTGCCAATTTTTTCCAAAATGCTACCATTTTATCCTGATTGGCAGTACTTTCCCAAAGCGAAGGTTTTGAGGTGTCGTAATCTGAAATATTTGCGTCATGGCCTTGTCCTCCAGGGGCTCCGTGTAAATCTAGTATTAAATATATTTTATTTTCAGCACACCAGTTTAGCAAATTATCGGTCATGGTAAAGCCTTCTTCTAACCAAGTTATTTTACCGTCTACTTCGTTTTCGATTGCAGGGGTGTATAAATTGTAGTGCATTGGCAAACGAATGGAGTTGAATCCCCAAGCCGCCAAAGAGTCGATGTCCCTTTTTGTAATTCCGTTGGCTTTATAAACTTTATAGAATTCTTCGGTGTTTTCGACACCAATCAAATCTGTGATTCTTTGTTTTATTTTATATTGAGGTCCTGCAAAAGCACCGGTTTGAATCATATAGCCTTCTTGAATCATCCAACCGCCTAATCCTAAACCACGCAAAACAACATTTTTATCGTTTCCATCCACAATGTTTTGTCCGTTTCTATGCAAGAAACCTTGACCAAACGAAGCTAGACTATAGCACATTAAAGAAAATAGAATTATTTTTTTCATTTCAATTATTTGTAAAATAGAAGTTGTAAAAAATGGATTATAGGTAAGTTGCTTTGTTTCAAACTGGTATTTATTCTTTAATACACTAATGTTTGAATGGCATGCGGCAAAATAGAAACTTCGGTTGCATTTGTTCCGATGCATAGATTATAAGTCACTTTTTTATTACTTTGATTCATTACAACAGTAATCACTTTGCCATCTTGGTTCAAAAACGAAGTCGTTATCAGTTGACTGCGGCTAGAAACGCTACTAATTCTTTTGGCATTTTTACCAATGAATTTAGAAAAATGTCCAATAAAATAATAGGATGGAGTGTAGATTAATTCACCAGTTTTGGTATCAGCGTGAATGGGAGCGAAGCAAAAATTGCCTACATGATTTGGACCTCCTTTTTCGTCTAAAAGGATATTCCAGTCTGTCCACCCTACGGTTCCATTATTGAAATCGTTAATCATTGATTTACCATAACGTTCGCCATTTTTCCAAAGTTGGTATTTATTGGCATCGAATTTTTCGTTGCAGCCTTCGGTAAAAAGTAAATTTATGTTGGGATACATTTCTTTAACTGCTCCGACATTTTCAAACATAGGGTCGCCACCAGCCCAGGTTTCATACCAGTGAAATCCAACACCCCAAACATATTTATTGGCTTCGGGATCGTCGAGAATGGTGGTTGCTCTTTGAGTCATCAAATCTCGATTGTGATCCCAAACAGTGATTTTTTTGTCGCCAAGCCCAGCTTTTGATAGTGTAGGTCCAAGATAATTTTTTAGAAAATCACGTTCTTCCTCGGCGGTATAAACACAGGATTCCCAAGTTTGTTTGGCCATAGGTTCGTTTTGAATCGTCAAGCCCCACACAGGCATTCCTTCTTTTTGATAGCTGTTAATGAATTTTACATAATAATTGGCCCAAGATTGATAGAATTCAGGCAATAATTTCCCTCCTTTAAGCATGTTTTTATTATCCTTCATAAAAGCAGGCGGACTCCACGGACTAACAAATAAGGTCAATTTTCCGCCAGCAGTTTCCGTTGCTTTTTTGATCAAAGGAATTTTAAATTTTTTGTCATGTTCAATAGAAAAAGTCTTTAAATCGGCATCACCTTCATCTATATAAGTGTACATATCACTGCTGAAATCGCAACTGTGAATGTTGGTTCGAATGAGTGAATACCCAATTCCTTTGTCTTTGCTGAAATAGGCATTCAATAATTCTTGTTGTTTTTTTTGGGATAATTTAGCAAAAACTTCAGCACTAGCATCTGTTATGGCGCCTCCAATTCCTAAAAAAGTCTGAAAGGTTTTGTTGGGATCTACAAATACACAAGTCTGAGTTTCGACAGGCTGTTTTAAGACTGAAAATTTCAAATTGTCAGTATTTGTAATTCTCAGATTCGTACTGTCAGCCGATGTATAAACCACAACTGTTTTGCCATTTACAGAAAAGGGTTTGGATTGCATTTTACTTTTTTGCTGAGAAAAGGCACTAAATGCAACTAGTAAAATAAGTGCTGAAATTGTTGCTTTCATATATAGCTATTTATTGTTTTTATTTGCGATTTATAGCTTATTGGATAGATATCTTTATTTTTTTTGAAATATTAGAAGATGAATTTCCGATATAAATCATATAATCTCCTTTTTCAAGATTCCAATTCGAAATAGTTTCGTCATAAAAACTCAAGCTATTCGTGTCGATCGAAATTTTGAAAGTACCGTTTTCACCTTTTTTAACTTCCACTTTTTCAAAACCTTTCAGTTCTTTTTCGGCTCTACTCACTTTCGAATTTAATTTTCCGATGTAAACTTGCACGACTTCGGCACCGTCAAGATTTCCTTTGTTAGAAACAGTTCCAGAAATTGTTATGGCTTCATTTTCCGAATATACTTTCTTATCTGAATCCAATTTTGAAAGCTCAAAAGTGGTGTAAGACAGTCCTTCTCCAAAAGCAAATAATGGTTTGATTTTTTTGGTGTCATGCCAACGATATCCCACCAAAATATCTTCTTTGTAATATTGGTTTACATTATCACCTGGATAACTCAATTCTCCAAATGAATGGGCTGCATTATCGCTTAATTTTTTAGGAAACGAAAAGGGTAGTTTTCCAGATGGATTTACATCTCCACTGATAACATCAGCAATGGCATCGCCAGCAACACTTCCTAAATACCAAGTTTGCATAATGGCTTTTACTTTCGATATCCACGGTATTTCGACTGCATTTCCACTTACTAATACCACTCCAATATTTGAATTTACTTTTAAAAGCTCATTCAAAAGTTCATCTTGTCCAAATGGTAATTTATATTCTGTTCTATCTACTCCTTCACAATCTTGAAGGTGATTTTTATTTAATCCGCCAAAAAACAATACAATATCTGCTTTTGAAGCGGCTTCAATGGCCTCTTTTTTTAGTTGATTTGCATCTAAAGTCGAAGGTATAACTCTACCATAAGCAGAAGGGCCAGAAGCATAACCCTTAGCATGTATTATAGTGGCGTTTTTGTATCGATTTTTCAATCCATCTAAAGGAGTTATTTCATTCAAGGCTTTCAATTCAGACGAACCACCACCAATGGTCATTGATTTTGTTGCATTTTCGCCAATCACTGCAATAGTAATTTTTTTGGAGGTATTAATTGGAAAGAACGATGCCTCATTTTTTAATAACACAATTCCTTCTCCTGCAATTTTTCGAGCAACATCAATATGTTCTTGATTGTTTATTCTTCCTAAAGTACGATCCTGGTGCATATTGGTTCGGAACATCAAACGTAAAATTCTTCTCACTTTATCGTTTAAAATTTCTTCTTTAATTTCGCCACTTTTAAGCATTTTCAAAAAGGGATTGGCTAGATAATACGAATCGTAGGCGTTTTTAGTAGAGGTTGTTAATCCATCTGTACCAGTTCCCATTTCTATATCTAATCCATTCAGGGCTGCTTGTTTAGTATCATGTGCGCCACCCCAATCGGTGATTACTACTCCGTCAAAATTCCAATCTTTTTTTAATATTTTATTCAATAATAGATCATTGTGGCAACAAAATTGTCCTCTAAACTGATTATAGGATCCCATAATAGACCAAACCTTGCCTTCTTCGACAGCAGCTTTAAATGCAGGTAAATAAATTTCGTGTAAAGCTCTGTCACTAACTTCTACGTTGATATGACCTCTCCATAATTCTTGATTGTTGAGTGCATAATGTTTGACACAAGCTGCAACTCCATTTTGTTGAACGCCTTGAATGTAAGGAACCACCATTTTTGAAGCCAAATAGGGATCTTCTCCCATATATTCAAAATTTCGACCATTTAGCGGAGTTCGATACATATTTACTCCAGGACCTAATAACACATCTTTTTTTCTGTAACGTGCTTCTTCACCAATGCTTATTCCGTAATCTTTAGCTAATTTCGGATTAAATGTCGACGCTAAACATGTTAAAGCTGGAAAGGCAGTTATAGAATCATTAGTCCAATTGGCATATCCCCAATTGTCCCAATTTATTTCTCCTCGAACGCCGTGAGGCCCATCAGACATCCATAATTCTGGGATGCCAAGTCTTTCTACTCCAGGCGAACTAAATTTGGATTGAGCATGACACATAGCTACTTTTTCCTCTAAAGTTAAGGAAGATATTATAGCATCTATTTTAGCTTCAATTGACTTTGAGTTTTTATTTTCCTGGGCTTTGGTGCTTATAACTAGCATAGTGTTACAAATAATTACAAATAATAATTTTTTAAAAGTGCTCTTAAACATAAATGTCATTTTTTTTTGTTTTTGTTTTGTTTCCTAAATTTTATATTTTGTTACTACTAATTCAACATAAACAGGCAGGTGGTCAGACGGATATTTTAAATCTTTAGAATCGCTTAAAATGGCATATTTCCAGACTTTGAAGTTGCTGTTTTTTGAAATAAATATATAATCTATGCATTCTGTCACGGGTTCATTGTGTTTAAAATCATTGAATGTTCCGGTGGGTCCAAAAGGTTTTTCTCTTGAAATTTCCCTTGTGTCTAACATTTCTTTTTTTAGAGAAATAATCCGCTCTTCTTTTGGTTTTGAATTAAAATCACCCATAAAAATCACGGGATATTTTTTTGTATTCAGTGACGCTATTTTCGAAAGAATGAGTTGAATTCCGTTTGTCCTAGCCAATTCTCCCATATGATCTAAATGGGTATTGAAAACCCAAAAGCTGGTTTTTGTTTTCAAATCTTTAAATAAAGCATAGGTGCACACCCTATTGAATGCTGCATCCCAACCCTTAGAAATTTTATCTGGGGTTTCTGATAACCAAAAAGTGCTATTTTGTACTACTTTGAAACGCTTTTTTTTATAATAAATATTCGAAGATTCGCCTTGGTTTACACCATCTCTTCCGATGCCAATTACATTATATTGAGATAGGGCAGCAGCTATATCAATAACTTGATTGGGTTTTGCTTCTTGAACTCCAAAAATATCGGGTTCGTAAAAATGTAGTTGCGATGTTAAAAACTCTTTTCGATTTGACCATTTATTTTCTCCATCACTCTCAATGTCTAAACGGATGTTGTAGGTCATTAACTTTACTGATTGTGCATTCCCTAAAAAGAGAAAGAATAGTATCATTAAAGTCCATGAATATTTCATTTGAATATCGTAAATGTGAGTAAAGAAAACTGAAAAAGATGATTTGGGGTTTAAAACATTTTGTTTTCATTATTGCTTCTGTTAAGGGAAACAGAAGCAAATAATGAAAAGCTAACTAACCAAAACCATTAATTATAAACTCTAATGTAATCTACTTGCAAGGTAGAAGAAGTAAAATTCGGATCTACAGGTCCTCCCCAAACTCCTCCCATTGCTAAATTTACAATTAAGTAAAAATTTTTGTTGAATGGAAATTTATCTGAATTTACGAAAGTGTAATAAACCACATCATCAACAGAAAATTTTATATAATCTGCACGCCAATCTGCTGTATAAATATGAAATTCTGTGTTGTCATTTGGTACCTTAATAGTGCTTGTATCTGGTGTATTTCCAGAACGTCCAGGCGAGTGTAAAGAAGAATGATTTTGGTTCGGATTTTTCCCAACAGATTCTAAAATATCTATCTCACCACAAGCAGGCCAACCAACACTGCCAATATTACTACCGAGCATCCAGACTGCGGGCCAAGTCCCAACTCCTGTAGGTACTTTTGCTCTAATTACTATTTTGCCATAAGTAAAATCAAATTTTCCATTGGATTCTAATCTAGCTGAAGTAAAGTCTCCTTTTCCATATTTTTCTCGGATAGCTTTTATTTTCAAAACGCCCCCTTCTATAATTACGTTTTCTGGACGATTGGTATAGGATTGAAGTTCGTTATTAACACGCCCTGGATCCCATAATTGAAGAGCCCATTTATTACTATCTGGAGCGCCATCTATATTAAATTCGTCGCCCCAAACTTGGATAGTAGCAACAAAAACTACAATTGATTTTGTAGCGGTAAAATATTTTAAACCATTGAAAACGGTAACATCTATAGTGTAAGTTTTTGTTCCACTTGATTTATACGTATGCGTAATTGTTCCGGTAGTGGTTTCTGCTATTTCACCGTCACCAAATACAATTTTATAAGATACTCCACTACTAGGTGTAATATTAAATTTCACCAATCCATTTCCATCGCCATTTAGCATTTGAACAGTAGTTCCTACTATTTCGGTGTTTATTGCAACATTTATTTGTGGATTGTCTGGGGTTTTACCACCTCCGCTATCGCCAGAGCTACAGCTTATTAAAACACACAACAGTAACGTTGGAAAAACGAGAATTTTTTTAAACATTTTTATTATTTGGATTGAATTTTATTCAGGAAATAACTTAAAAATAATTTTAACCAATACCGTTTTAGTTCTTAGTTAAGATTACTTTTCTTTGGATTATTTAAAAATAAAATTTTGTTAGAATAAGTAGTAATCAATTTAAAATTTCTTATAAATTGCTATTATTATAAAACTAAAAAATTTGTTATTCAAAAAAGGGAAGCATTATAACTTCCCTTTTTGATAACATATTAATTCACTAATTCACTATAGCGGTTTGAAAACAAAAGTCCAACCTGTGCCATTTGCTTCGTTATTGCTTAAATAAAGAACCATTTTAGTTGGTGTAAGTTCAATAATTTGATATACACCATCTTTGTTTCCAGCTGAATAACCTAACATTTTTGATCCAGTAATAATCAATTTTTTATTAGGCACATCTAATACAAAACTTCCTTTTTTAGGTGTAGCAGAAGTAGTTTCATAATGGTTGAAATTGGCCGCCCCATTTAAATCGAAGTGCATTTTTCCACCTGCATCAGAAGGAGGACAACAATTATTTGCATCCCACCAAGCTCCCATTGCGCCATCAGGGTTGTTTGGAGCAGACATGAACCACCATAGATTTACAGCTCTATCAAAAACCCAAGTTTTACCTGTAGCAGTGTTATTACTTACTAAATCATACCAATCTTGATTTAAAGGTGTATCTAGTTTGTCGATTTGAACATCAATAGTTTTTGAGAAGAATTGTGAACCTAAAGTACCTACATAAGTAAATGTGTTTTTTCCTGGTATAGGATAAACAACTGTTACTTCATTCGTTAGGGCTTTTCCTAAGTTAAAATTCCAATATCCTGTAATGCCAGGTGTAACCATTTTAAGAGTTACCTTATTTCCGCCTGGGGTACTTTGGGTAGCTACTAATTGAACACCCTCAACATTAGTAGAGTCTACTAAGCTTGTTTCATCTACTATAGGTTCGCAAGCCGAAAAAATCAGCACAAACGAAGCTAGTAAAAGATACATTATTTTAATATTTTTCATAATTATATTTTTTTAATGATTATTAAATATTACCAACCTGGGTTTTGAGTATAAACTCCATTTGACAATCTTATTTCCGTTTCCGGAATTGAAAGCAATCCTTTTGTTTCAGCTCTATATTTTGCACTATAAGTGGCAGTTACTCCTACATTTTTTACAGGAAAAGAATCGTTATAAGCTGTAGTTACATCTCCCCAACGAACTAAGTCAAACCAGTGTAATGCTTCGAATGCAAACTCATGTAAACGCTCTTCTTTTATAGCGTCCACAGAATAGGCAACAGCTGGTAATCCTGCTCTAGACCTTACAGCATTCATGCCAGTAGCTGTTTTAGTAATTTCAGAGTGCATTAACAATACATCGGCATAACGCATATAGATAAAATCTTGTGCATGCATTAATTGCATATCAGCGTTACCCCAACCATACATTTGTACAAACATTCCTTTAGTTCCTGTTGATGAACCATGTTGCAAAGGAGTGTATTTTTTGTTCCAATATCCTGTTTCGTGAAAACCTTTGTCTCCTACGTAACCGGCTGTTCCTTGTGCTGCTTGCCCCACTTGAAGAATAGATCCTTCTTTTCTTGGATCGGCATCAGACCATGTGTTCCATATTTTTGGATTTACAGTACACCATCCCCAACCTTGACCAAACGGTATGAGTGAATTATCACGCATTCCGTTAAATAAGCAAAGTCTATTGGTGTAGATATTTCCATTGCTCCATCCCCAATCTCCAAAAGAGAATCTTTGAGAGAACATAGTTTCGCGATTCCCTGTTCCGAAAGTGGGTGTGATACCATCTTGTCCAACCCAAGACAAATTATTAGTTTTTGCCCAAGGCAATATATCTGAACCAGCACTTTTGTTTAAATAAGAGTAAGGCCATAAATTTCTAAAATCAGACACTAAAGCGTGTCCACTATTTGTCATACAGTCACTCAAATAGGCAGTAACATCTGTTGCAGATAATTTTGCACCACCCACTAAAGGTAAATCAGTGGTTGCAGCTTTTTCGATATTGGTCATGTAACCAGTATAAAACAAGTAAACACGTGCCATATAGGCTTCAGCAACCCATTTGTTGGCATGGCCATATTGCGATGTTGGAATGCTTGTAAATGGAGTAGCTGGAATTGTCTCGATTGCTAATTTCAAATCACTGGTGATTTGTGCAAACGTTTCAGTGTAGGTAGCTCTTGGAACAAATCTGTCACCGTCTGTTTTTACAATAAGAGGAACGCCTCCAAAAAATTTGGCCAATCTAAAGTAAAAGAAGCCTCTCATAAATAAAGCCTCACCAATAGCTTGCTTTTTAAATTTATCAGCTTCTGCTTTAGTAGTAAAAAAGGTAGAAAAATCTGCAACCTCAGTTTTTTCAATAATAGCATTGGCTCTCGAAATTCCATTATAAGATTGAACCCAAACATCACGATATGTATCGTCTGTCGGATCTTCAAAGTTATCAGCTCGTTGTGCTCCTGCATCATCTGCACCACCACCACCAAGCATCATATTATCCATCAAATTGGCAGCCATTTGTTCTTCGCTAAAAATTCCACTCACGTAAATTGCGTTGTAAACACCTGACATTGCCTCGGTAATATCTGTTGGAGTTTTATAATAAGTCTCCAAACTTTTTCCGTAAAGATTCTCAGAGTCTAAGTAGTCTGAGCAACTTGAAGCAACAAAAAGGGTTGCAATTGCTACAAAATTTATTATTTTTTTCATGTTCTTTATTTTAATATTAAAAATCTGCACTTAATCCAAACATTACAGTTCTGGCTTGAGGATACAATCCAAGGTCAACTCCTGATGCCCAGCCGTTGTCTCCAAAACGAACCTCAGGATCCATACCGTCATATTTTGTAAAGGTATATAGGTTATTAACTGCCATATATAATTTTAGGTTAGACAAAAATTTGACTTGCGAAAGAAGTTCTTTGAAATTATAGCCTAAAGTTAAATTATTAATTCTTAAATAATCTGCATCTTGCATAAAAATATCGGAAACATTTTGTGTGTTTCTATTGGAAGTTGCAGACAATCTAGGCATTGTATTCGAAGTGCCCTCACCATGCCAACGATTAAATACATCAGAGGTGTAATTTTGTTTAGGACTATCAGCAAATGATCTGTATGATTGCATTACTTGCATTCCAAATTTACCAGCCATAGTAGTATTCATATAGACTCCTTTGTATTCAAAGTTCAATTGGATACCCAATTCGAAATCTGGATTAGGATTTCCTAGATATACTTTGTCTTTATCGTCAATTGCTCCATCTTGATTTTGATCTACAAAACGAACATCTCCGGGACGTTGATCCGCAAAGTATGGAGCTCCATCAGGAGTTACATAAGCGTTAACCTCTTGTTGGTTTTGTAAGATACCATCAGTTTTGAATCCATAGAAAAATCCAATAGGTTGTCCTACTTGTACTCTAGAAACTGGCGCTGTTCCTTGTGCGAGAACATTGCCTGGTCCTTGAATTATTCCATCTGAGTTTGCAATTCTTGTTACTTTATTTTTGTTATGAGCACCACTTAGAGTGATTCCATATTTAAAATCACCCGCTTTGTCATTCCAGTTTACAGAATATTCAAAACCTGAATTCTCCACATCACCACCATTAACGAATGGAGCGCCAGCACCAAATGTTCCTAAAATAGGCGCTACTACCAACCAGTCTTTGGTTACTTTTTTATACCAGTCTAATGTCAATCCTAATCTTGAATCAAATAGTTTGGCATCAAGACCAAAATCTAACTGCTCAGAAGTTTCCCATTTAATATCAGGATTTGGCACTGTTTGAGGATAAGATGTTGTGCCAGAAACTGGTTTGGTATCTCCAAAAAAGTATCCTGGAAAAGCATAAGCAATTTGTGAAGAATATTGAAAAGGACTAATAGATTGATTTCCGTTTTGTCCCCAACTTGCTCTAAATTTGGCAAAATTAAGAACACTTGAAGTGCTTGACATAAAATCTTCTTTTGTAATTACCCAACCCGCAGATACTGAAGGAAAGTAACCCCATCTATTCTCTGGAGCGAAATTAGAAGATCCATCAGCACGCATTGTAGCAGCAAGTAGGTATTTTTCGTTATAATCGTATTGCGCTCTAGCAAAGAAAGAGTGAATGCCACCACCACCTGCAGCCCAGTCAGCACCATTAGTGTTAATATCACTGATTGTTTTAGGAGATGAAGTATTGTTTAGATACGCATATTTTGGGTCTTCACCAAATAATAAATTGTTTCTAGAACCGCTAACGTTGTTGTTAACTTGATTTTGTAATAATTCTGTTCCAATTACACCGTTAATTTTATGTTCTCCAATTTTTTTGTCATAAGAAACAGTATTGGTCCAAGTGGTATTCGCCCCAAAGTACGAGTTTTGAGAAGCGCCATTTACAGCATCATTATACAGTACCCCTAAATGATTGGTTGGATTCATAGATCTACCATAACCAAACCAAGAATCAACGCCATAAACAGATCTAAATTTTAAATTTAAAAAAGGCTCAATTTCTAAAAACGCATTTCCTATAATATTGTTTCCTTTACCGTAATTAAAGTTGTGTCTGTAAAACATCACCGCTAATGGGTTGGTTTGCCCAGTTGACAATCCGTCTAAAGTAGGAGTAAATCCAAACGGACTTATGTTTCTATCAATTGAAGTTTGCCAATAAGCAGGTTGCAAAGGATTTTGAACTAAGGCATTGTGTAAATCGTTATAATAAATGTTACCAGTTCCTACACCTCTATTTTGTGTATTTGTATAAGTGAAATTTTCACCAACAGTAATAATGCTGTGGCTATCATTCTTTTTCAATACCATTTGAGTGTTGAATCTTGCAGTCAGTCTTTTGTAGCCTGCATCTGTAAGATTACCTCCAAGTACACCATCTTGATCAAAATACGAAAGACCAGCTGCATAAACAATGTCATCACTACCACCAGTAATATTCATAGAGTGATTTACTATCGGTGCATCTTTTTTGGTCATTTCTTTTATCCAATTGGTACCTAAACCACCAGCCTGTATATTCGCCCAAACCTCATCGCCCAATTGTTTTCCTGCGCCTGGGTAATTTGTTTCTAACCAACTGTTGTTATGAACAATGGTGTTCCAGTCGTTTGGAGCTAAACCATCATTAACCATTCCCTCATCCATAATATACATGTATTCTTGGGCATTCAATGGATCCAAGTTTTTGTAGGTGTTTTGGATTCCATAATAGTAATCATAGCTAATTTTTGCTGGACGACCTTTACGACCTTTTACAGTAGTAACTAAAACAACACCATTTGCTGCTCTAGATCCATAAATTGCTGCTGATGCCGCATCTTTTAAAACATCAATAGACTCAATGTCCGATGGGTTTAAATAATCGATATTTCCTACAGGTACTCCATCAACAATGTATAATGGATTTGAGTTACCAATAGTTCCTATACCACGAATGGTTACTCTAGTTCCTGCCCCTGGGGATCCATTATTTTTCGTAATGTTTACACCCGCTGCAATCCCTTGAAGAGCATCCATTGCCGATCCGGTATTCAAAGCTGCAAGATCTTCCCCCTTAAAGTTGGAGCTAGCTCCTGTAATAAGGCCCTTTTTTTGTGTACCATATCCTACAACAACAACCTCCTGTAACGATTGCGATTCAGGATTAAGTTTTGCATTAATGGTAGTTCGTCCTTTAATGGATTCTTGAACTGTTCCGTAACCTACGAAACTAAAAACTAAAGTGCCATTTGAATCTGCCTTTAATTGATAATTTCCATCCATGTCCGAAGATGTTGCCTTAGCGGTTCCTTTAATTAAAACGGAAACACCTGGAACAGGTAATCCGTTTTCGTCAATTACTTTTCCTTTAATGGTAAGATCTTGTGCTTGCCCATAAACTGAAAATAGAACGGATAAGAAACAAAAAATAATTAATTTTGTTAATTTCATTTTTCTAAAATTTTGGTTAGTTATTTGTTAATTGTATTGTTTCCTTATTAGAAAAAGCAATACATTTACAAATGTAAATATTATGTTAAAGTTATATTAATTGATTTTTGTCATTTATTAATCAATTTTTTACTAATCATGAAATTAATTCCACTATTAATTATTGTATATAAAATTTAATTATGATTAAGGACGCCTACAGAGAAATTACTAGACTGATCCCTGAAGATAGTTTTTTGGTGGAGCAAAGGGTAAAAGATGATTTTGATTTTCCCATACACTTTCATCCCGAATATGAACTTAACTTTATTTATAGAGGAAAAGGAGTCAGACGAATTGTTGGAGATCACTCTGATGAAATTGACGATTTAGAGCTGGTAATGGTTGGCCCAAACGTGGTTCATGGTTGGGAGCTTCATAATTGCACTTGTAAAGAGATTTATGAAATCACAATTCATATTCACAATGATTTGCTAGATAAAAAAATGTTATCTAGAAGAATATTTAAACCTATTAGTGATATGTTTAGTAGGGCAAAACATGGCATTCTTTTTTCTCGTGAAACGACAAATCTAATGATGCCTAGAATAATGCTTTTGTCTCGAATAACAGGTTTGCAATATTATTTAGAGTTTATCTCTATTTTGAATGACCTAGCCATTTCTGATAGTCAAAAATCACTTTCTATATCAAGTGATGAAAGAGAAGATTTCCATAATAGTGACAAGATTAAGAAAGTGTACGATTACATTCAGGAAAATTTTTCGAAGACCATTACTTTGGATCAAATTTCAGAATTGGTCAACATGAGTTCTGTTTCATTCAACAGGTTTATCAAACAAAGAACAGGAAAAACTTTTATTCATTATTTAAATGACACCCGAATTAGTTTTGCCTCTAGATGGTTATTAGAAACCGAATTAAGTATCGGTGAAATAAGCTTTAAATGTGGGTTTAACAATATTGCTAATTTCAACAGATTGTTTAAACAGGCAAAAAATACAACGCCTAAGGAATTTAAAAAACAGTTTATAGGAGTAAAAAGAGTGTTGTAGTTTACCAATAAAAAAACTCCCAAAGATTAAATCCAAGGGAGTTCTCACTACTAACTAATCAAAACTAACCCATGATTACTTTAATTTCATGAGTTTTATTTTTCTCTAATATTGGAATAATAGTAGAATGTATTGCTATCCCGTTGACAACTATTTTTTCGACCCCTTTGCTGATGTGTTTTGGGTTTACTACTTCGATGTTATAAGTTGCTCCTCTGAATTTTCTTGTCATCTTGAAACCATCCCATTTTGCTGGAATACAAGGATTTATTGAAAGTCCGTTGTAATCAGGTTTTACTCCTAAAATATATTGGGTTATGGCATAAAAGTTCCAAGAAGCAGTTCCCGAAAGCCAAGAGTTTTTTGCTTCGCCCGGTTTAAAAGCTTCTTTTCCAGCTATCATCTGGCAATACACATAAGGTTCCACTTTGTGCAATTCCGATATGTCTTCTAAAAAGCTTGGAGCAATTTTAGTATAATAATCATAAGCCGCATCGCCACGTCCTATCATCGTTTCGCCAATCATAATCCAAGGATTGTTATGACAAAAGATGCCGCCGTTTTCTTTGTAACCTGCCGGATAGGTTGAAATCTCACCGTATTCGATATAATATTTAGTAAATGCTGGACTGTTCAAAACAATTCCGTATTCGCAATCCAAATGTTCTTTCACTGAATTTAAAGATTTTTCGACCAAGCCTTCTTCTTTGCCAATCTCGGCCATTGAGCACCAACCTTGCGATTCTATAAAAATCTTTCCTTCTTCATTTTCGTTTGAACCAATTTTTTTGCCATAATAATCATAAGCTCTCAAATACCAATCGCCATCCCAGCCGTGTTGTTTCACGGCTTCAATCATATTATTTACATGATTTTCGGCTTCTAATGCTTCGGCGTCTTTTCCTATTTGGCGACATAATTTCACAAATTCTTTTCCATAAACTACAAATAAGCCAGCAATCATTAGCGATTCGGCAGTCTCTCCTTTTTTATTTCCTGTAGTTTGAAAAGATTCATTAGGATCATTAGAAAAACAATTCAAGTTCAAACAGTCATTCCAATCGGCTCTTCCTATTAATGGTAATTGATGAGGTCCTAAATTATTTACTACGTGGTAAAACGACACTTTTAAATGTTCGAAATGGGTTTTTGCTTTTGATGCATCATTATCGAAAGGCACTAATTCATCAAGCAAAGTAAAATCGCCAGTTTCTTTGATGTATTCGGTAGTTGAAAGAATTAGCCAAAGCGGATCATCATTAAAATCGCCTCCAATTGCTGCATTTCCTTTTTTGGTCAAAGGCTGATATTGGTGATAGCAAGATCCATCTTCAAATTGGGTGGATGCAATATCTATGATACGTTCTCTAGCTCTTTCCGGTATTTGATGTACAAAACCAATTAAATCTTGATTAGAATCTCTAAAACCCATTCCGCGACCAATTCCTGATTCGAAAAACGAAGCAGAACGCGACATATTAAAGGTAACCATACATTGATATTGATTCCAGATATTGACCATTCTATCAAGTTTGTCATCACGGGATTTGATATTAATGGTGCCAAGTAAGTTATCCCAATAAGTTCTCAATTCATTAAATGCGGCTTCCACTTTTTCGACAGTATTGTATTTCTCAATCATTGCCTTTGCAGGTTTTTTATTGATGATTGATTTACTTTCCCATTTATCATCTGCTGCAACCTCAACATAACCAAGCATAAACACATAATCTTTGCTTTCGCCAGGTTTCAATTCGACTTCAATGTAATGTGAAGCGATTGGAGACCATCCGTGAGCAATCGTGTTTTTAGGCTTTCCATCAGTCACTACTTCTGGAGTATCAAACCCATTGTATAAACCTACAAATGAATCTCTATCGGTGTCAAAACCCTTGATGGCCTCGTTTACCGAATAAAAGGAATAATGGTTTCGGCGTTCTTTAAACTCAGTTTTGTGATAAATTACTGAATCTTCAACTTCAACTTCTCCCGTGCTGAAATTCCTTTGAAAATTAGTCATATCGTCTTCTGCATTCCAAAGAGCCCATTCTATGAATGAAAATAATTTTAGTTTTTTTGTTTCGCTGGAATTATTGGTAAGACTCACTTTTTGAATTTCACCCCAAAATCCTAGTGGAATAAACTGTAAAACTTCGGCTTGAACTCCGTTTTTAGAGCTTTTAAATTTAGTGTAACTCATACCATGACGGCATTCATAACTGTCCAATTCGGTTTTTACGGGTTTCCAACCTGGAGACCAAACTGTATCTCCTTCTTTAATATAAAAATATTTTCCACCATTATCCACAGGAACATTATTGTATCTGTAACGCGTTAATCTTCTGAATTTGGCATCTTTATAAAAAGTATATCCACCTCCAGTATTTGAAGTTAGTGAGAAAAAATCTTCATTTCCCAAATAATTAATCCAGGGGTAAGGTGTTTTAGGGTTGGTGATTACATATTCTCTCGAATCATCATCAAAATGTCCGTATTTCATTTTTATTTTTTTAAATCAACTTCAAAAACGTAAGCAATGCTTTTTTTTGGGGTTAATAGTAATTAATTCGTATTTTAGTATTGCTTTTTTTGTTAATTTATCAGTAGACGGCTAGGATAATTTGTATTTTTCAAAATTAATTAACTAACTAATTATTTCTTTATACTATTTTGTCTATTATATATCCTTTTTTTACTTAAAAAGTTATAGGAGGAGTTTTTAAGTTTCAAAATATTTTAAGGTTTTTAGTTTTATTCTTAATTCCTTTACTCTGTTAGTTGATATTTTATAATTTTATAAAAACTACATTTCTGTTCTCTTTTTTTGTAATTTTATACCTCAAAAAAATAATATGCGATTATTTATTAGCAGTTTTCTTCTACTCTATATTATTCCAGTTTTTTCGCAAGAAAAAGCGACTGCAGAGGAAGTTCCCAAAATAAAAATCGACTCTTTATACAGAGAAGATCAATTTTATTTTAGTTTTACTCTCAACACCTTGCAAAACAAACCTATGGGTTTAACTCAAGATAAATTTTCTTCAGGATTTTCTGTTGGGTTTCTTAGGGATTTTCCTGTCAATAAAAATCGGACGGTTGCAATAGCTCCAGGAGTTGGGCTTTCATACAATAACTACAATCAGAATCTGAAGATTACAGAATTGAATCAAATTCCTGTTTATTCCATTATTGAATCGAATGCTACGTATAACAAAAACAGATTCAGTCAGCTGCTAGTCGAAATGCCAATTGAGTTCAGATGGAGGTCATCGACTTTTGAAAGTCATAAATTTTGGCGAATTTATGGCGGATTTAAAGTAGGTTATTTAATTTATGACAAATCAATTTATGAGGATTCTATTGGTCAAATGGAAGTACATAATAATAATGATTTTAATAAATTTCAATACGGAACTTATATATCAGTTGGATACAATTCGATAAATATTTTCGCTTATTATGGTTTGAATTCGCTTTTTGAATCAGCAAAAACTACTACTGAAACTATAGATATGAATTCCTTTAATGTTGGAATTATGTTCTATATTTTATAACCAAAAAGACAACAAAAACAATTGCGGAAGCAGACCTGATATAAGGCCAATCACCAATTCTTTGGGTGTATGCGCTTTCATTTCTAGTCTTGAGGAAGCCACAAAACCATTCATAAGCACAAGAAAAGCAATCACATCGATGTTCCGAGCTTGATTGTGAATACTTAATCCAATAACAAAAACAGTTAAGGCACTTACAGCAATCATATGAAGGCTGGCTTTTATTTTGTAAAACAAGAAAATCAAAGCTATAATAGTACTTAGTAAACCTGCCAAAAAGAAAAAATACAATTCAGGAAAATGGTAGATAGTGATACTTTTTTGTATCAATAAAATAGTCAAAAAACACTGTATAACTAAAGGTATTTTGCGCTGCGAAATGTCAGCGAGCATTATAGAGTTGACTTTTCCGGTAGCACGCAATAAGAAAAAAATAAGAATCGGAAGAATAATCGTGACAATAACTATCTGAAAAATGGCAAAGTATTTTTCTGAATTTGTATAGTAGGAATCGTAGCCAAAAAAGTAAAACATGGCGGTATAAACCGGAATGAATATCGGATGAAATAAATAGGAAAAAATAGGAAGGATTTTTTTTAAATTCATTACTTTTAATAAAAAGTTTATTTGTCATTTCGATAAGCGGAAGAAATGACAAAATCTCAATTCCAAAATCTGCGAACTAAAATCTGCAATCTTACATTTTCTTCCTCATTCTCGCCACAGGAATGTCCAATTGTTCTCTATATTTTGCAATGGTCCTTCTTGCAATAGGATAGCCTTTTTCTAATAGTATTTCAGCCAATTGATCGTCGGGAAGTGGTTTTTGTTTGTCCTCGTCTTCAATTACATTTTGTAGAATTTTCTTGATTTCAAGCGTTGATACATCTTCGCCTTGATCGTTTTTCATCGCTTCGGAGAAGAATTCTTTGATCAATTTAGTGCCATAAGGTGTTTCTACATATTTGCTATTGGCAACTCGAGAAATGGTCGAAATATCCAAACCAACCATATCGGCAATGTCTTTTAAAATCATCGGTTTTAGCTTGGTTTCATCGCCTTCCAAAAAATATTTATTTTGGTAATGCATAATCGCATTCATCGTTACATAAAGCGTTTCCTGACGTTGTTTGATGGCATCAATAAACCATTTGGCCGAATCTAGTTTTTGTTTGATGAACTGAACTGCATCTTTTTGCGCATTCGATTTGTCTCGGGAACTTTTGTAAGTCTGCATCATTTCCTGATAATCTTTGGAAACGTGTAGTGATGGAGCATTTCTTCCGTTTAGGGTCAAAACCAATTCGTCTTCTACAATTCGAATGGCAAAATCAGGAACTACATGTTCCGTGATTTTGTTGCTTCCCGTGAAAGAACCTCCAGGTTTTGGGTTTAGTTTTTCTATTTCGTGAATGGCAGTTTTGAGTTGCTCATTCGAAACAGCCTGTTTTTGCAACAGTTTGTCGTAATGTTTTTTGGTAAAAGCATCAAACTGGTTTTCGATAATATCCATTGCCAAAGCAACGTATTCCGTAGGGGTTTTGTGTTTCAATTGCAACAACAAACATTCTTGCAAATCGCGCGCGCCAACGCCCGAAGGTTCTAATTCGTGAATGATGTTCAGCATTTTTTCGACGGTTTTTTCATCGGTATAAATACCTTGAGTAAACGCCATATCATCCACTAAATCGGGAATGCTTCGTCGAAGATATCCAATATCATCAATACTTCCGACCAAAAATTCTGCAATTTCACGCTCGGAATCATTCAATATAAAAGTGTTCAACTGATTGATTAAATCTTGGTGAAAACTAATTGGGGCTACCAATGGCGACTCACGTTCCTCGTCGTCTTCGCTGTAATTATTGGCTTGGGTTTTGTAATCGGGCGTTTCGTCACTGCTAAGATATTCGTCAATGTTAATGTCGCTAGTATCTTCGCTGTCGTTATCATCATAATCATCGAATTCGTCGTTAGTGTCATCGTTATCAAATTCATCTTTATCGTAAATCTCTTCCTCCTCGGTTCCTGTTTCCAATGCTGGATTTTCGTTCATTTCTTCCAACAAACGTTGTTCGAAAGCCTGCGTTGGCAATTGAATTAACTTCATCAACTGAATTTGTTGAGGAGATAATTTTTGGGATAATTTAAGATTTAGAAATTGTTTTAACATAATAAGACGCTAATTTAATTTGCCACTAAGGCACTAAGGCACTAAGGCACTAAGTTTTTTGTTTTATTAAAAAGAAAAAGTCTGCAAGTTTTATTAATAATTTGACTTTGTATTTATGAATCTTTTAATTCCGTTTTTTATTAAGGGAACATTAAAATTAATTAAAAATCCCAATTGATTATCAGTTAATTTTAAATGACTTATGATTTGTGCTTGCCAAACAGGATTTACAGTTTCGACAGCTTTTACTTCCACAATCACTGAATTTTCAACTATTAAATCAAGTCTTAATTTCTCTTTAAGGGTTACTCCATCATAAATAATTGGTACATCAATTTGACTTTGAACATTTAATCCTGCTTTTTCTATTTCATAGGCTAAACAAACTTCATAAACTCTTTCCAATAGTCCAGGCCCAAGATTTTTATGAACCTTGAAGGCAGAATTTACGATTATTTTGGCTATTTCCTCTGTTCTTTCGTCTATCATTTTTTATCGCCGCTAAGACGCAAAGGCGCCAAGTTTAATTTATTTAGTATATTCTATAAAAAATTTCATTTAGAATAATTATTGAAAAACCTTTGTGACTTTGAGTCTTCGTGGCAAATCTCTCGTGTCTTAAAAATCTGCATTTTGCGGCGTTCTCGGAAAAGGAATTACGTCACGAATATTGGACATTCCAGTTACAAAAAGCACCAATCTTTCGAATCCAAGTCCAAAACCAGAGTGAACCGCGCTTCCGAATCTTCGGGTATCAAGATACCACCATAATTCTTCTTCGTCAATTCCTAAGGCTTTCATTTTTTCGACTAAAACGTCAAAACGCTCTTCTCTTTGTGAACCTCCAACAATTTCCCCAATTCCTGGGAAAAGGATATCCATAGCTCGAACTGTTTTTCCATCTTCGTTCAAACGCATATAAAACGCTTTTATGTTGGCTGGATAATCGAATAAGATTACCGGACATTTGAAGTGTTTTTCTACCAAATAACGCTCGTGTTCTGATTGTAAATCAGCGCCCCATTCGTTGATGATGTATTGAAACTTTTTCTTTTTGTTTGGGGTACAATCTCTCAAAATGTCAATCGCTTCGGTGTATGAAACGCGTTTGAAATTGTTTTCCAAAACAAAATTTAGTTTTTCCAGTAAAGCCATTTCGCTTCTTTCGGCTTGTGGTTTTGATTTTTCTTCGTCCAATAATCTTCCTTCTAGGAATTTCAAATCATCACCACATTTATCCATTGCGAATTTGATTACATATTGGATAAAATCTTCGGCCAAATCCATATTGTCGTCTAGATTATTAAAAGCCACTTCTGGTTCAATCATCCAAAATTCAGCCAAATGACGAGAAGTATTCGAGTTTTCAGCTCTGAATGTTGGTCCAAAAGTATATATTTGACCCAAAGCCATCGCGAAAGTTTCGCCTTCCAATTGTCCAGAAACAGTAAGATTGGTGTGTTTTCCGAAGAAATCTTTCTTGTAATCGATATTGCCTTCTTCATTTTTAGGCAAATTATTCAATGGTAACGAAGTTATTTGAAACATTTCGCCAGCACCTTCAGCATCGGCTCCAGTGATGATTGGCGTGTTGACATACACAAAACCTTTTTGTTGAAAGTAGCTGTGAACGGCGAATGACAAAACCGAACGAATTCGCATAATTGCACCAAAAGCATTAGTACGAACTCTTAAATGTGCATTTTCACGCAAGAATTCCAAGGAATGTTTTTTGGGTTGCATTGGGAATTTCTCTGCATCTGAATCGCCAAGAATTTCCAGTTTTTTAACCTGAATCTCATATTTCTGTCCAGCACCTTTGCTTTCAACCAAATTTCCCGTAACCGAAATCGCAGCTCCCGTGGTAATTCTTTTCAAAGTTTCTTCGGCTGTGTTTTCAAAATCGACAACACATTGTATATTATTGATGGTTGAACCGTCGTTCAATGCGATAAATTGATTGTTCCTAAAAGTTCTTACCCATCCTTTTGCATTTACTTCGTGAAGCGTATTGTTACTGTTTAGTAGGTCTTTAACTCTAGTATGTTTCATTTTCATTTTAGATATTAGATTGTAGGTTTCGGATTTTTCAATCGAATTACAAATATAATTGATTATTGTGATTTTTAGCCCCGATAGCAGTGGAAATCCTTTTGTGCCGGAGTTCGGCACAAAAGATTAAAACGGATAGCGGGATTAGCTCCAAATAAAAAAAACTATTTTTTCTTTTCTAAATTGTCAATTTCTTCGTCGCTTGGTTCGATGATGTCAATTTTTGGTTCGATGAATTCCTGTTCGTTGGCCAAAGTTTTGTTCAAGGTTAAAACTAAAGCCGGCAACAACATTAAATTCGAAAGCATTCCGAATAACAAAGTCAATGAAATCAGTCCGCCAAGGGCAATTGTTCCTCCAAAACTTGACAACATAAAGACCGAAAATCCAAAGAACAAGACGATTGAAGTATAAAACATACTCAACCCAGCATCGTTAAAAGTAGCATAAACGGATTTGCGAATTTTCCAGTTATTTTTCTTTAATTCTTCTCGATATTGCGCCAAGAATCGCACGGTATCATCGACCGAAAGTCCAAAAGCGATTCCGAAAACCAATATGGTTGACGGTTTCAACGGAATGTCAAAAAAGCCCATAATTCCTGCGGTAAGCAACAACGGTAAAAGATTTGGGATTATGGAAACCAAAATCATTTTGAACGATCGGAACATAAATCCGATTAAAAGTGCGGTCAGGAAAAAAGCAAAAATTAAGGACGAAAGTAAGTTGTCTAGCAAGTAGTTTGTTCCTTTTTGGAAAACCAAAGCTTTTCCGGTAATCGAGACATTATATTGATTTTTTGGAAAAATTTTATCAGCTTCTTTTCGGATTTCAGTTTCAATTTTCGGAATAGCATCCCCATTTTCATCACGCATAAAAGTGGTAATTCGAGCAAATTGACCAGTCGAATCTACATAGCTTTTCATCAGGTTTTGTTTCGAGTCTTTGGTCGCATTTTTAGCATACGACAAAATGAAAGATTGCTCTTGTGAAGTGGGTAATTCGTAGTAATCTGGATTTCCGTTATAATAGGCTTGTTTAGAATATTTGACCAAATTGACAATCGAAATGGGTTTTGATAACTCTGGAATTTCGTCAATGGTTTGTTCAAGTTCCTCCATTCGCTTGAGCGTTGACAGTTTCATAACGCCTTTTTTGCGTTTGGTGTCTATCATAATTTCAAGGGGCATCACGCCGTCAAATTCTTTTTCGAAGAAAATAATGTCTTGAAAAAACGCTTCTTTTTTTGGCATATCTTCTATAATACTGCCCGAAATCCGCATTTTATAAATCCCTATAATACTAATGACAAGTAGAGAAATTGCAACTACGTATATCGAAAAGCGGTTGTATTTCACATTTCGTAGAATCCAATCCATAAATGATTTTACATAACCTCGATCTAAATGCTCGATGTGACGGTCTTTTGGAGCGGGAATGTAACTGTGAAAAATGGGGATTACGATGATGCACAAAAAGAACAATGCCATAATGTTGATGGAAGTCACATTTCCAAATTCAATAAGAAGTTTGTTATTGGAAGAAATAAAGGTAAAAAATCCAATAGCGGTGGTTACGTTGGTTAGTAAAGTTGCCATACCTACCTTGGTAGTTACGCGTTGTAGGGCTTTGACTTTGTTTCGATGGACTTTGTATTCCTGATGATATTTATTAGTCAAGAATATACAATTGGGAATTCCGATGACAATAATTAAAGAAGGAACCAGGGCGGTTAAAACCGTTATTTCATAATTCAATAATCCTAAGAAGCCAAAAGACCACATCACACCAATAATCACAATAATTATCGAAATTAAAGTAGCTCTAAAACTTCTAAAAAAGAAAAAGAAAAGCAAGGAAGTTACCAGTAATGAAGCTCCAATGAAAATGCTGATTTCGCCAATAATAGTCTGCGCATTGAGCGTTCGAATGTAGGGCATTCCCGAAACGCGAAGATCTATTTTGGTTTCTGCTTCGAATGCTTCTACTGCGGGAACTAATTTATTTAGGATAAAATCTTTTCGGGCAGGAGTATTTACAATTTTCCTATCCAGATAAATGGCAGAGCGAATCGTGCCTGATTTTTTATTAAAAAGTAATCCTTCATAAAAAGGTAAATCATTAAAAAGTTCCTTTTTTATTTTCTCTAGATAAAACTTATCGGTGGTTCTATTTAGATCGACAAAAGGAACTAATTCGAATTTTTCAACCGATTCGTTTTTTTGTAATTTTTTTAAATCGTTTATAGAAATTACTAAATCAACGGCTTTGTCCTCTTTCAGGCTATTCATTAATTTAGTCCAAGATTTAAAAGCTCTTGGAGTAAAAAATGTCTTGTCCTTTATGCCAATGACAACTAGATTTCCTTCTTCTCCAAATTTATTTAAAAAAGCATTGTATTCTACATTGACAATATTATCGTCGGGAAGCATATTGGCTTCAGTTTGGGTAAAACGGATGTTTTTCCATTGCAATGCCAATAAAACCGTTATCACTAAGATAATCGACAGCATTAAAATTCTATTTCTAAGTACGACGCGGGCGATTAATTCCCAAAATCCTAAACTAAACCACTTGATCATTATTTAATTTTAAATGCTGCAAAGGTAGTTAATAGACCCTGTATTTTATTGGTTTTAAACGAACCTTTATGTTAATTTATGTGTTAATTTTTTGTTTTTATTTTACAATAAATTAAATGTATGGGATGTAATTTATATATTTGGATTTTGCATCTTTGTTTGAAAAATATTGACATAGAACCTTATGAAAAACCATAGAAACACCATATTTTATTTAGTAATTACAGGAGGATTTACCGCTTTGATTTATTGGTTATTGAGTATAGGAAAAGGTTTAGAAGTTCATAAAAAATTCTTGTTACCCGTAGTTGAAAACGGTCATTGGAATGATTTTATCGATTCGATGTCACTCAATTTACATCATCCTCTTGCTATCCTTTTGGCACAAATTATAACCATAATAATAGTTGCCCGTTTTTTTGGTTGGGTTTTTAGAAAAATTGGACAACCATCTGTAATTGGTGAAATTATTGCTGGAATAGTCCTTGGTCCATCGCTGTTGGGTTTGTATTTTCCTGAATTTTCATTAACCTTGTTTCCTGTTGAATCGTTAGGAAATTTGCAGTTTTTGAGTCAAATAGGGTTGATACTTTTTATGTTCGTCATAGGTATGGAACTCGATTTAAAAGTTTTGCAAAACAGAGCCAAAGATGCCATTGTGATTAGTCATGCTAGTATTATATTCCCTTTTGCGTTGGGTATTGGTCTAGCTTATTTTGTTTATTTTAAATTTGCTCCAGAAGGCGTTGCTTTTATGCCCTTTGCTCTGTTTATGGGAATTGCGATGAGCATTACTGCCTTCCCAGTCTTGGCGAGAATAGTACAAGAAAGAGGGATTCATAAAACCAAATTGGGAGCGATAGTTATTACCTGCGCTGCTGCCGACGATATTACCGCTTGGTGCATACTTGCCGCAGTAATTGCCATTGTAAAAGCTGGAACTTTCGTGAGTTCGCTATACATTATTGGAATGGCAGTTGTTTATGTTCTTGTGATGCTTTTTGTAGTAAAACCATTTTTAAAGAAAATTGGGGAATTATACGCGACCAAAGATAGTTTGAACAAACCTGTAGTTGCCATTTTCTTTTTAACATTAATAATCTCCTCTTACACTACCGAAATTATCGGGATTCACGCCCTTTTTGGCGCTTTTATGACGGGTGTAATTATGCCAGATATAACTAAATTCAGGAATCTTTTTATAGAAAAAGTCGAAGATGTTTCTGTGATATTATTGCTTCCTTTATTTTTTGTTTTTACAGGTTTGCGAACAGAAATAGGCTTGATTAACGATCCTTATCTTTGGAAAGTTACTGGATTTATAATACTTGTTGCTGTTGTAGGTAAGTTTTTAGGAAGTGCTTTGGCGGCCAAATTTGTTGGGCAAAGCTGGCGAGATAGTTTAACTATTGGCGCTTTGATGAACACACGTGGTTTGATGGAATTGATTGTTTTGAATATTGGTTTGGATTTGAAAGTGCTAACTCCCGAAGTATTTACAATGATGGTAATTATGGCATTGGTTACTACTTTTATGACTGGACCTACGCTGAATATTATAAATTATATTTTTAAGACTAAAGATGACGTTGTTTTAGAAGAAATTTCTAATTTTAAAAAATATAAAATTTTACTGTCATTTGGAAATAACGAAAAAGGCAAATCGCTTTTGAGACTAGCAAATAGTTTGGTGAAAAAGCAAAAAGACAAGTCGACCGTTACCGCAATGCATCTTACATTGAGTGACGAAGTGCATGCGTATAATTTAGAACAGTACGAAAAAGACAAATTTTTACCTTTGATTGTCGAATCCAAAATGTTGAATCAAGAAATTACAACTTTGTTTAAAGCTACGGTAGATATCGAATCTAATATAGCTGAAGTTGCTAATAATGGAGAATATGACTTGCTTTTGGTGGGTTTAGGGAAATCTATTTTTGAAGGTTCTTTGCTTGGAAAAGTGTTAGGATTTACTACTAGAATTATAAACCCAGACCGTTTGATTGATAAATTTACAGGAAAAGAAGGCTTGTTCGAAAATTCTCCTTTCGATGAAAGAACAAGACAAATTATCTCTAAAACTAAGACTCCGTTGGGGATTTTAATTGACAAAGATTTGCAGCAAGTAAATCAGGTTATTATTCCAATTTTCAGTCCAGAAGACACATTTTTGATTGATTATGCGCAGCGATTAATTTACAACAATGATTCCCAAATCATGATTTTGGATGTAAACGGAAACATCAACACTAATTTTGTACTGAAAAGCGCCATCGATTCATTGAAAGAAAAATATCCTAAAAACATCACTTTTATGGACACTAAGATCATAAAAAAAGATTTTTTAGCAAAGTTAGATCTAATGATTATCAGTGTCGAAAGTTGGAAAGTGCTTTTGGATAAATATAGTATTTGGTTAAGGAGAGTTCCTTCGGTATTGATATTTAAACATTAAGACAATAAAAAATCCGCTCGATAGCGGAATTTTTATTGTTTTTTCGAAAGAAGTTATACTTTCATAATTTCGGCTTCTTTAATAATAAGATGCTCGTCAATTTTTTTGATAAAACTATTGGTTAAGTTTTGAACTTCTTCTTCGGCACTTTTGCAAATGTCCTCGGAGGTTCCTTCTTTTTCTAGTTTTTTAATTTCATTATTCGCGTCTTTACGGACATTTCTGATTCCTATTTTTGCGTCTTCAGCTTCTGATTTTGCTTGCTTTGCCAAATCGCGCCTTCTATCCTCGGTCAAAGGAGGAACACTGATGATAATTAAATCTCCATTATTCATAGGGTTGAAGCCAAGATTGGCAATCATAATTGCTTTTTCTATTGTGTGCAACATGTTTTTTTCAAAAGGTTGAAGTGTAATGGTTCTAGCATCGGGAACGCTAATCTTGGACACTTGAGAAAGCGGAGTAGCGGATCCGTAATAATCTACAAAAACGCTTCCTAGCATTGCAGGAGATGCTTTTCCAGCACGAATATTCAAGAATGCTTTTTCTAAATGCAATATAGAACCCGCCATAGATTCTTGGGTACTGTCTAAAATAAATTCAATTTCTTCAGTCATAATTCTTAGATTTTAGATTTGCTTCGCCAGTTCGTTGGCGCTCGAGTCAGATTTCAGATTTCCTGCTATCTGTAAACTGCAAACTATTATTTATATATTTACTTCAGTTCCAACGTTTTGTCCTTCACAAATTTTCAATAAATTCCCTTCTTTATTCATATCAAAGATTACTATAGGAAGTTTGTTTTCTTGGCTCAATGTAAAGGCGGTTGTATCCATAACATTTAGTCCTTTTTTAAGTACGTCATCAAAAGAGATATAATTGAACTTTGTTGCTGTAGCATCTTTTTCTGGATCAGCGGTATAAACACCATCAACACGAGTCCCTTTCAGAATTACATCAGCGTTAATTTCTACTCCACGCAAAACGGCAGCAGTATCTGTAGTGAAATATGGATTTCCAGTTCCAGCTCCAAAAATCACAATCCTTCCTTTTTCAAGATGTCGGTCGGCTCTTCTTTTTATATAGGGTTCAGCAATAGATTCCATTTTTAGTGCAGTTTGTAAACGAGTTTTCATTCCTTTATCTTCTAATGCGCCCTGCAATGCCATTCCATTAATCACAGTTGCCAACATTCCCATATAATCACCTTGAACGCGATCCATGCCATTGCTAGCGCCAGCAACTCCTCTAAAAATATTTCCTCCGCCAATTACAATGGCAATCTCAATTCCTTTTTCATGAATTTTTTTAATTTCATTAGCGTATTCAGCTAATCTTGCAGGATCAATTCCATATTGTCTATCGCCCATTAAAGCTTCGCCACTTAATTTAAGAAGAATTCTTTTATATTTCATTTTTGATATTATTTAAAATTTGGAGTCTTGCATCTGCTAGCTCAAGTCTTGGCTTGTTGAGTTGTGCAAATATAGTTATAATCTGTTTTTTTAAAATAATGTTTTCTAAAAAAAAATTGTTCATATTTTTTTTATCAATTTTGGTAAAATATTTTATTATTAAAAAATAATTTGTAATTTTGTTATCCCAACCAAATCTACTATTTCAATTTACTTTTTTTATTGGTGTTTAATATTGTTTAACAATTTAAAAAACATCCAAATGAAAGATTTATTTGAAAAATTTTATGATTATATTTCTACTCTACTTTTCGGAGGTAAGAACACCAGTCATTATTAAATAAATGGCAAAATATAATCTCGTAAAGGTTTAAAGTATAATATAAAAATACTTTGATACTAATAAAACGCATCCTGTTTAAGTATGTGTTTTGAATTTTGGATTTCAATTTAGTGGGGCAAACTTTGTTCAAATAAAGTTATGTCAATCGCATTGTCAACGTCATAGTTGCCAATTTTTGTTCTTCGCAATACTATTAAGTGCGAACCAGAATGTATTGCTTTACCAAAATCGTAAGCTAAGGAGCGAATATAAGTTCCTTTACTACAAACAACTCTAAAATCGACTTCAGGCAACGCAATTCGGGTGATTTCGAATTCGTGAATGGTAGTTTTACGGCTTGCTATTTCCACATATTCTCCAGCACGTGCGTGCTCATAAAGACGGATTCCGTCTTTTTTTATGGCCGAAAAAACAGGTGGTTTTTGATCAATTTCTCCCAAAAATTGTTTAACCGTTTCCTGAATCAAAGATTCATCAATATGTGAGGTGTCGAAAGTTTGATCTATTTCGGTTTCAAGATCATAAGATGGTGTAGTGGCTCCAATGAAGAAAGTTCCAGTATATTCTTTGGCTTGACCTTGAAATTCAGTGATTCTTTTGGTAAATTTTCCAGTGCAAACTAGTAATAATCCACTGGCTAAAGGGTCTAAAGTTCCTGCATGACCTATTTTGAATTTTTTAGGAAGCCCAACTTTGTTGATTAAAGCATATTTCATTTTATTGACCGCCTGAAACGAAGTCCAATGCAAAGGCTTATCAATCAAGATGATTTGTCCGTTTATATAATCTTCGGCAGTTTTCAATGTGATTTATTTTATATATGAAAAGTAAATCAACAAGAATGTGCCCATAATGATTCGGTACCAACCCCAAGGTTTAAATCCAAATTTGTTAATGATTCCAATGAAAAACTTGATGGCTATTATGGCAACAATAAAAGCGACTATATTTCCCATCAAGAACATCATTATGTTGTCATTTGATTTTAAAATTAGTTCATAACCTTTCATTTGTGAAGTTTCATAAGTTTTCAGAAACACCGAATAACAAGTAACCGCTAACATCGTTGGAACTGCCAGAAAAAACGAAAATTCTGCAGCTGTGTTGCGTGATAATCCTTGTTGCATTCCGCCAATGATGGAAGCCGCTGACCGACTTGTTCCTGGCATCATTGCCAAACATTGCCAAAAACCAATGATAACCGCTTTTTTTACAGTAATATCTTCTTCATTAACAATTGTAGTTTTGTCTTTGAAATGTTGGTCAACAAAAAGTAAAACGACACCTCCAATAATCAGCACAACGGCAATTGGAATTGGGTCTCCCAAAACGGCTTCAATTTTATCGTCGAATAATTTTCCTAAAACCAAGGCTGGGATTACGGCAAATGCCAATTTAGTATAAAAATTCATTCCGATTTTTAGAGTAGGAAAAGCCAAGAATTTCTTCCAATACAAAGCCACAACGGCCAAAATGGCACCAAATTGAATCGAAACCTGAAAAAGTTTCACAAAATCGTCTTCTTGAATTCCAAAATAGGAACTAGTAAAAATCATATGTGCTGTGGAAGAAATAGGAAGATATTCTGTTAGGCCTTCGACAATAGCAATAATAATAGCTTGGAGTGTATTCATTTTAAATTGTTGATTTTAGATTTCAGATTTCGTTTGTGCTAACTGAACACTAAAAACTGAATACTGTTTACTGTTTTTTCGGGTTTTTAAGAATGGCATAAATGGTGATTCCAAAACCAATTAAAACGGTTGTTGGAGCCAAACGAATTCTTCTGAAATTAAAGATTTCTTCGTTAAATACATTAGGATCATCGCTGCCGCCGCCAGACATCAATATAAATCCTAGTGTAATTACGGCAATGCCAATGAGTAAGATGATATAATTAGTTTTCTCAAAAAGAAATTCTTGTTTTTGTTCTTTGTTTTTCATTTTCAATTTGTTTTTTTTACTGAACACTACTACTGAACACTAATATAAATCGTCGGTTCTTAAATTCAAAAATCGTTGTGTTGCAAAATAAGTGCTTATCCAAGTAATCAAAACGCCTAAGCCGAAAACTAGTAATAACACAATAGCAACAAGCAATTTGTCGTCAAGAATTCCTAAATCAGGAAAATTTGTTTGAAGATAAACTAAAACGCTAATTAACGCAATGATAGCCAATCCCGCACCAATCATCCCTAATTTTATACTTCGTATTACAAATGGTTTTCTAATAAATGCCTTAGTAGCGCCCACCATTTGCATGGTTTTGATTATAAATCGGTGGGAATAAATTGATAAACGCAATGAGCTATTAATCAATAATACGGCAATAACAGTCAAGAAACCACTGATTATTAAAATCCACATACTTACTTTTTTGATATTGTCATTCACCAAATTCACCAATTGTTTGTCATAAACTATATCCGAAACCATAGGGTTTTTATGTAAACGACTCTCAATTTTTGCAATACTATCTTTCTCGACATAATCGGCTTTCAAGTGAATGTCATACGAGTTTTGCAACGGATTTGTGCCCAAGAACGTCATAAAATCTTCGCCAATAATATCGGTATGTTCCTTTGCAGCTTGTTCTTTAGAAACATAAACAAAGGATTTAGTGAACTTGGCCACTTTCAAATCATTTGCAAAAGCTTTAAGAATAGTATCATTTGCATCGTTCTTAAAAAACACTGTCATAGCAATTTCTTCTTTGAAATTGTTTGCTAGTTTTTGAGAATTTATAATAAAAAATCCTAGAATTCCTAAAAGGAACAAAACTAAGAAGACACTTAGTACAACTGAAAAATAGGAGGAGATTAACCTGCGTTTTTGAAACTTATCAAAGTTAGAAGCCATAGTTTATTGGAATTATGGGGTAAAAATAACAAACAATTTCTTTATTTAAAGTTAATAACGCTCAAACTTTCAACTTTCGTACAATAAATGTAAATTTGCCACTCATTTTTAGTTTGTTGTTTATAGTTTTTGGTTTGTTGTTATAAGCCAGAACCCTAAACCACAAGCAATAAACCATTAACAGAATAATGACTTGAGTGTGCGAAAGCATGACTCCATTAAAAAACAATAAAAATCAGGAATGAAATACAATCCGAACGAAATAGAGGCCAAATGGCAAAAACATTGGGCAGACAATCAAACTTTTGCAGCTGAAAACAATTCCGAAACCCGAGGCGAAGCCGAACTGAGCGTAGCTAAACCAAAATATTATGTTTTGGATATGTTTCCTTATCCTTCTGGAGCAGGATTGCACGTGGGACATCCGCTGGGTTACATCGCTTCGGATGTGTATTCTCGATACAAAAGACATCGCGGATTCAATGTTTTGCACCCAATGGGTTATGATAGTTTTGGATTACCAGCCGAACAATATGCCATACAAACGGGTCAGCGTCCAGAAGACACTACTTCGGTAAATATTGACGGTGGCGTGGACAAAGAAGGTAACAAAATTGCTGGATACCATAAACAATTGGATAAAATTGGATTTTCATTCGATTGGAGTCGTGAAGTGCGTACTTCGAATCCTGATTATTACAAACACACGCAGTGGATTTTTATCCAATTATTCAATTCTTGGTACAATAAAAACACGGACAAAGCCGAAGATATTTCGACTTTGGTTGCCATTTTTGCATCAGAAGGAAATGCAAATGTAAAGGCAGTTTGCGACGATAATATTCGAACTTTTTCGTCAAACGAATGGAACGCTTTTTCATCAGAAGACCAACAAAAAATACTATTACAATACCGATTAACTTATTTAGCAGAAACTGAAGTGAATTGGTGTCCCGGATTGGGAACTGTTTTGGCCAATGACGAAATCGTAAACGGCGTTTCGGAACGTGGTGGATTTCCGGTTATTCGCAAGAAAATGACCCAATGGAGTATGCGAATTTCTGCTTATGCAGAACGTTTGTTGCAAGGTTTGAATGATATTGATTGGAGTGAAAGTATCAAGGAAAGCCAAAGAAACTGGATTGGAAAGAGTGTTGGAGCGATGGTTTCTTTCAAAGTCAGCAGTCAGCAGTCGGAAGTCGGAAGTGAACCGCAATACATTGATGTGTTTACCACAAGACCCGATACAATATTTGGAGTTACATTTATGACTTTAGCTCCCGAGCATCCTTTGGTTCAAGAAATAACAACTGCGGACAATTTAGAAAAAGTAAATGATTACATTTTTGCATCATCTAAACGTTCCGAAAGAGAGCGTATGGCGGATGTAAAAACTATTTCGGGCATTTTTACAGGAGCTTATGCCGAGCATCCGTTTACCAAAGAAGCGATTCCGGTTTGGATTGGGGATTACGTTCTCGCAGGTTACGGAACAGGTGCTGTAATGGCAGTTCCTTGTGGCGATGAAAGAGATTATGCTTTCGCTAATTTCTTCAAAGGCAATCCCGAAACTTCGGGAGGAATGCAAGTAATCAAGAATATTTTTGATAAAGATATTTCAGAAAGTGCTTTTGGAGCCAAAGAAGGTTTCCAATTGGTTGATTCTGATTTCTTGAACGGATTGGGATACAAAGAAGGGACGATGAAAGTAATTGCAGAATTAGAAAAAATAAACCAAGGAAAAGGGAAAATCAATTACCGTTTGCGTGATGCGGTTTTCTCTCGTCAAAGATATTGGGGAGAACCATTTCCGGTATATTACGTGAATGGCTTACCGCAAATGATTGATGCGAAACATTTGCCAATCGTATTGCCAGAAGTAGAGAAATATTTGCCAACCGAAGACGGACAACCGCCTTTAGGAAATGCTTTGGTTTGGGCTTGGGATAGTATTCAGTGTTCAGTTGTTAGTGTTCAGTTGATTGATAATTTGACAATATTCCCCCTTGAATTGAACACAATGCCAGGTTGGGCGGGAAGTTCTTGGTATTGGATGCGTTATATGGATGCACACAATGACGGAGAATTTGCTAGCAAAGATGCCTTAAAATATTGGGAAAGCGTTGATTTATACATTGGCGGAAGCGAACACGCAACCGGCCATTTATTGTATTCCCGTTTTTGGAACAAATTCCTGAAAGACAAAGGTTTTGCGCCAACCGAAGAACCCTTCAAAAAACTGATTAATCAGGGAATGATTTTGGGAATGAGTGCGTTTGTTTATATATTAAATCAAAATATCTTATTAAAAAATTCTTCAGAAGGTTTAAAATCATTTAAAGTAAAAAATACAAATTATATTTTTTCAAAGACTAAATATTTAGAATTTTTGAAATCTGGAAACAACGAGATAATTGAAAAGATACTTAAAAACTTTGATAAAGCAGAAATAGATGTTAATTGGTTGAATTCTGAAAACCCTTTTATTATTAAACACGTTGATATTTCATTAATAAATGATGTCACAAATGAATTGGACATTCAAGCTTTTAAAAATCATTCATTATATTCAGATTATAAAGATGCTGAATTTATTACTGAAGAAAATGGAAAATATATAGTAGGTCGCGAAATCGAAAAAATGTCGAAATCCAAATACAATGTGGTAACTCCGGATGATATTTGTAACGAATACGGAGCCGATACGTTGCGTTTGTATGAAATGTTTTTAGGACCATTAGAACAAGCGAAACCTTGGAACACAGCAGGAATTTCGGGAGTTTTTGGTTTTCTTAAAAAATTATGGCGTTTGTATTTTGACGAAAATGGTTTGATTGTCACCAATGATGAACCAACGAAAGACAACTTAAAATCGTTACACAAAACCATCAAAAAAGTAGCAGAAGATATTGAAGGCTTCTCTTTCAATACTTCGGTTTCACAGTTTATGATTTGTGTAAATGAATTGTCAACGCAAAATTGTCATTCTCGTGCCATTTTAGAACCATTAACGATTTTGATTTCGCCTTATGCGCCACATATTGCCGAGGAATTGTGGAGTCAATTAGGGAATTCAGGTTCGATTTCGACAGTAGCTTTTCCAACATTGGACGAAAAACATTTGGTAGAATCAGAGAAAGAATATCCAGTTTCTTTCAACGGTAAAATGCGTTTTACTATGGTTTTGCCTTTGGATTTAACTAAGGAACAAATCGAGGAAATCGTAATGAAAGACGAAAGAACCATCAAGCAATTGGACGGAAAAACACCAAACAAAGTGATTATCGTTCCGGGGAAGATTATCAATTTGGTAGGGTAAAAAATCTAATTTTGAATAGATTAAGAATCTCAAATTTCAATTTCACGATTGGGGTTTGGGATTTTTTATTGTTATGGAATCTTTTTTAAACACATAGAAACATAGATTTTTTTGTTTTAAAAAAGGCGTTTCACTTTATTATAGTAAATCATAGCTATGTGAACCCAAAAAATGGGCTATCAAACTCTTTTTTCTATGTTTCTATGTGTTTCAAATTTTTATTATCTTTTTAAAGAATATTTAACGGATGTCAAATTGACATTTTCTAAATTTGGTTCATAATTTGATGTTCTAGTTTGAAACACATTAAAAAATAAAATTATGGGAATGGGATATATTATTTTAGCAGGTTTAATTATGCTAGGGAGCTGGTTAGTAAGCTCCAGATTAAAAAGTAAATTCGAAGAATATTCTAAGTTGCATTTGCAAAACGGAATGTCTGGAAAAGAAATCGCCGAGAAAATGCTCGCCGATCACGGAATTCGTGATGTAAAAGTAATCTCAGTTGAGGGACAATTGACCGATCATTACAATCCAGCAGACAAAACAGTGAATTTGAGTGAAGCGGTTTACAATCAAAGAAATGCAGCTGCAGCAGCGGTTGCGGCTCACGAATGCGGACACGCAGTGCAACACGCCACAGCTTATAGTTGGTTGACTTTACGTTCTCAACTAGTTCCAGTGGTAAATGTAGCTTCGTCTTATATGCAATGGATTTTGTTGGCTGGAATATTGATGATTAACTCTTTTCCATCGCTATTATTGATAGGAATCGTGATTTTTGCTGCCACGACTTTGTTTTCAATAGTTACTTTGCCGGTAGAATATGATGCGAGTAATCGCGCATTGGCTTGGTTAGAAAACAAAAGAATGTTGACACAACAAGAGCAAGCAGGAGCGAAAGATGCCCTGAAATGGGCTGCCAGAACCTATGTTGTTGCAGCTTTAGGCTCTATTGCTACTTTATTGTATTACGTTTCTATATATATGGGAGGACGAAGGGAATAATAAATAGTTCAAAAAAAAATTCCAAATTCCAATTGTATGTGGAGTTTGGAATTTTTTTATGTTTTTTGAGTTTTATTTTCCTTTATTGGCTTCTGAAATATATTTTTCTAATGCCATAGTCATCGAAGGAGTTTCTGGAGTTGGTGCAAGAATATCAATTCTTAATCCTTTTTCTAAAGCCGCCTTTTGAGTTGTGCTTCCGAAAACTGCAATCCTAGTATCATTTTGTTCAAAATCAGGGAAATTGCTAAACAATGATTTAATTCCTGATGGACTAAAGAATGCCAATACATCATAATAGACATTGGCTAAATCAGATAAGTCACTTACAACTGTTTTGTAAAAAATAGCCTGAGTCCAATCTACTTTAAGATTGTTTAATGTTATTGGAGCATCGGCATTGAGCTGATCCGAAGCGGGCAATAAGAATTTTTCGTCTTTGTATTTTTTTATCAATGGAGATAAATCTGCAAAATCTTTTGGGCCAACGTAAATTTTGCGTTTACGATATACCACATATTTTTGCAAATAAAATGCAATAGCTTCTGATTGACAAAAGTATTTCAATCCCTCTGGTACTTTGTAGCGCATCTCATCGGCCACTCTAAAAAAGTGATCTACAGAGTTTTTGCTCGTCAAAATAATAGCTGTAAAATGATTTAGATCGATTTTTTGAAGTCTAATCTCTTTAGCATTAACCCCTTCAACGTGGATAAAAGGTCTAAAGTCAACTTTTACTTTATGCTTATTTTGAAGTTCAAAGTAAGGGGAATTTTCCACTTTAGGCTCGGGTTGTGACACCAAAATTGTTTTTACTTTCATATTTTACATTTTCTAAGCAATACCTTTTGTGAACCAATAATACATGAAATAATAAGGTCCTATTTCGAGAGCGCAAAGATATAAAATAAAATAAAACAACTTGCTAAATATTACATTTTGATAATTTTTTATTGACACTAAATATGTTAAAACGCACGATAACAATACAATACATATAAGTATAGCCATAAAATTTCTTGAAACAGCTTCGTTGTAGAACAGAATGATGTTAAATGGCAATAAGAATATGCCTATATATGTCCTAAAAACAACTTTTTGAAGGTTGAATTGTTCAACAACCTCTTCAATATCGAAAGCATTAGCAATAATTTTTTCAATTAAAAATTTTGATAAAACGAAGTAAATCAGGAATGTAATTATCTGTATAAATAAAATCCAATCTGTTTTTGAAGCATAGCCAAAGTAAGAAAGCGAAATTTGAATAAAAAATGCAAATGAAATAAGTTGTACCAAAAATAACGCCACGGTAAAATTACTGTTAAGATGACTTCCGTCTTTATAAACATTAGTGTATTTATCGGAATAGATTAATTTTACAAAGTCGGCAAATCGATTTTCAAAAGCCGATTTTGTTATTGCAATGGTGGCAAATGAAAAGACAAACAAGATTGTAGCCCAATCTTTGTTCTCGATTATCCTTAAATGAAGTAAATTGTCAATCATATTGGCGCAAAATTACTAATTTTTTATTTCATTATTTTCATTATAAATTAATTATGAAATCGATGTGAAACAAAAAGATAAATTCATTGAATGAATGGCACTCTAAATTCCTAAATTATATACAATTATTAGCTTTACATAGGAATCAAATCGTATAAAAAGTTTACTTTTGCGGTGAAATTAATCGAAAATATGAATGATTGTATTGTTATAATTCCTACCTATAACGAAATTGAGAACATTGAAAGCATTATTAGGGCTGTGCTTTCTCAACATAAACCATTTCATGTCCTTGTTATCGATGACAACTCGCCAGATCATACTGCAGAAAAAGTCAGCTTGCTTCAATCTGAATTTGAGGGAAGATTGTTTTTAGAAAAAAGAATCGGAAAATTAGGTTTAGGAACTGCTTATGTACACGGTTTTAGATGGGCTTTGGAGCGAAATTACAATTATGTTTTCGAAATGGACGCTGATTTTTCTCATAATCCAAACGACTTAGAAAAATTATACGATGCTTGTCATTTTGGCGGAGCAGATTTAGCGATAGGTTCTCGTTATGTTACAGGTGTAAATGTGGTAAACTGGCCTTTGAGTCGAGTTTTAATGTCTTATTTCGCATCAGTTTATGTTCGATTTATAACTGGAATGCAAATTCACGATGCCACAGCTGGATTCATTTGCTATAAGAGCGAAGTTTTAGTGGGAATCAATTTAGATAAAATAAAATTTGTGGGTTATGCGTTTCAAATTGAAATGAAATACAGAACTTTTTGCAAAAAATTTGAGATTGTAGAAGTCCCAATTATCTTTACCGACAGAACAAAAGGGCAATCCAAGATGAGCAGTGCCATTTTTAAAGAAGCTGTTTTGGGGGTTATCGCTTTACGTTTAAAAAAAATATTTAACACCTTATAAAAGAACTCACAATGAATAAGGTTTTAATCAAAAATGCCAAAATAGTAAACGAGGGAACTATTTTTGAAGGCGATGTTTTAATCGAAAACGACTTAATTGTTGAAATTTCGGAAAGCATTAGCGCAAAATCATCCGAATGTAAGATTATTGATGCCGAAGGAAATTATTTAATTCCAGGTGCTATTGACGATCAAGTGCATTTTAGAGAACCAGGATTGACGCACAAAGGAGATATAGAATCTGAGTCAAGAGCCGCAGTAGCTGGTGGGATTACTTCATTTATTGAACAACCCAACACGGTTCCAAATGCGGTAACGCAAGAAATCCTAGAGGATAAATATCAAATTGCTGCCCATAAATCGTATGCGAATTATTCGTTTATGATGGGTGCTACCAATGACAATCTCGATGAAGTTCTAAAAACAAATCCGAAGAATGTTGCAGGTATAAAAATATTTTTAGGTTCTTCGACTGGAAATATGTTGGTGGATAATGAAGAAGTTTTAGAAAAAATATTTTCAAGTACACCTATGCTAATTGCTGTGCATTGCGAGGATGAAACTACCATAAAAAACAACTTAGAAAAATTCAAAGCCGAGTTTGGCGAAGCAATACCAGTAACGGCGCATCATCTAATTCGAAGCGAAGAAGCTTGTTATATTTCGTCTTCCAAAGCGATTGCTTTGGCCAAAAAGACAGGCGCTAGATTGCATGTTTTTCATCTTTCGACAGCTAAAGAAATGGAATTGTTTACCAATAAAATTCCATTAGAAGAAAAGAAAATCACTGCCGAAGTTTGTGTTCATCATCTTTGGTTTACCAATGATGATTATGCTACCAAAGGCAATCTCATCAAATGGAATCCTGCTGTAAAAACGGCCAATGATAGAAAAGCGTTGTGGGAAGCCTTGAATGACGGTAGAATTGACGTGATTGCTACAGACCACGCACCACATACTTTAGAGGAAAAAAAACAATCTTATTTGAAAGCTCCCTCTGGCGGACCACTGGTTCAACACGCTGTTGTTGCTATGTTTGAAGCCTTTCATCAAGGAAAAATAAGCATTGAAAAAATTGTCGAAAAAATGTGTCACAATCCCGCCAAGATTTTCAAAATCGAAAAACGTGGTTTTATCAAAGAAGGTTATTATGCTGATTTGGTTATCATAAATTCAGGTTTGCCTTGGAGTGTGAAAAAAGAAAATATTTTGGCAAAATGTGGATGGTCACCTTTTGAAGGATTTACTTTTAAATCTCGAATTACACATACTTTTGTCAACGGACAATTGGTTTATTCCGCTTTTAAAGTAAAAGATATTCGAGCCGGAAAACGATTACTATTTGATCGATAATTTGCTTATATGAAAAAAATAATATCATTTTTTATTCTTTTGATAGTTCTAACTGCCTGTAAAAAAGAGCTAGTCAAGGAACCTAAACGTCTTATCGAAAAAGAAAAAATGGTAAACATTATGTGTGATTTGTCACTTTTAGATGCAATGAAAGTCGAGAATCCCGCTCTAATGGACTCTTTTAAAAATAATTCGAACAAATACATCTATAAAAAATATAAAATAGACAGTGTTCAATTTGCTCAAAGCAATATCTATTATGCTGCAGATTACAAGGAGTACGAAAAAATGTACAATCAAGTTAAAGCAAGAATAGATAAAAACAAATCTGAGGTTATTTCCTTGATTAGAGCTAAGGCTAAGAAAGAAATGCAAAAGGAAAAGATCAAGAAAAAACTAAAAGAAAAGAAAGTAAGGGATTCAATAAAAAAAGCAAAGCAAAATCTGAACTTAAAAAAACAAACCGATTCTATTAAAAAAGCAAACCTACTCAAAGCTTCAAAATCATCGGATTCATTAAAGAAAATAAAAAAATAAGGATTTATAAACTTGAATTATCTTCTATATATTGCTGAATATCCAAAAAATCTAGTTGCAATGCGTTTTTGATTTTTTCGTTTGAGTACAAATTTTTTGAATAAGAAGCGATAGCAGTTTCTTTATCTAATATTCTTTTTGTTCGAAAAAAAGTCGAAAAAAACCAATCTATTCTCCATAAAATGCAAATTAAAAAAGGATTAATATAAACAGAAGGTTTTTTTGTTTTGAGGGCATCTGCCATAGCATTAAACAATTCTTGATAGCTAATCGTATTGGCAACGAGAGCAAACCGTTCGTTTTTAACTTCGCTTTTCATCAGTTGCACCATGATTTTTATTACATCAGGCACGGCTATGAATCCAGTTGTTCCTTTGGTATAAAATGGGAATCCGGTTTCTATTTTCTTAAAAAAAATGCCGCTTCCTTCTTCCCAAATTCTTGGTCCAAGTATGACTCCTGGATTAACAATTACGGAATCTAAACCTTCTTGTTGTCCTCGCCAAATTTCCATTTCGGCTCCAAATTTCGAAATAGCGTAGTCACTATGCGATTTTTCGGGATTCCATTCGGTTTCTTCTGTGATAATTTTTTCGTTTTCCTTTAAATCACCAAGAGCGGCTATTGAACTTATGAAACAAAGTTTTTGTACATTTTTAGCAATACAAAAATTAACAATATTGGCAGTTCCTTCTATATTTGTCTTTCGAATTATAGCTTCATCTTTTGGGTCGAAAGAGATAAATGCAGCACAATGGTAAACGTATTTAATATTTTCGAAAGCTATTTCCAAAGAAGGAACATCAAGAATATCAGCTTGAAGCCAATCTATTTTTTCGAATAAATTTTCTTTTTTGTAGTGTGAAAAGAGATGCTGGGTTTTTTGGATAGTTTCCAATTTTCGATAAATGGCACGAACACTTTCTCCATTTTCAATTAAATGAAGTAGTAAATGTGAGCCGACTAAACCAGTTCCTCCTGTGACTAAAACCATTTTGTAAATGTAGTAAAATCAATGTCAATATCAATTTCAACGGCAAAAATCAATACCAATTTTGAAAGTAAAAAAATAATTTTAATGGCAAAAAACAAATTCAGTTTTCAAAACTTCAAAATTTTCTCATCGCATTGAAATTTTTATTGCCATTGATATTTTGAAATTGCCATTGCCATTGAAATTCTTATCTTTGCGCAAATTGATTAAAAAGATGAAGAATTTTATTGAAGAAGTGACTTGGAGAGGAATGCTCCACGATGTTATGCCTGGCACACAAGAACATTTGATGGAACAAATGCGTGTGGCGTATGTGGGGATTGACCCAACTGCCGATTCATTGCATATAGGACATTTAGTTGGCGTGATGTTGTTGAAACATTTTCAAATATCAGGGCACAAACCATTAGCCTTAGTCGGTGGCGCAACAGGAATGATTGGTGATCCTTCAGGGAAATCAAATGAAAGAAATTTATTGGACGAAGCCACTTTACGGCACAATCAAGAAGCCATAAAAGGACAATTATCTCGTTTTTTAGATTTTACTTCCGATGCTCCGAATGCTGCCGAATTAGTGAATAATTACGACTGGATGAAGAACTTTTCTTTTCTGGATTTCATTCGTGACGTTGGCAAACACATTACTGTAAATTATATGATGGCAAAGGATTCTGTTAAGAAACGTTTGTCTTCTGAAGCTGCAGAAGGAATGTCTTTCACAGAGTTTACCTATCAATTAGTTCAAGGATATGACTTTTTACATTTATATAGAGCCAAAAGTTGTACGCTTCAAATGGGCGGAAGTGACCAATGGGGAAACATCACCACAGGAACCGAATTAGTGCGAAGAATCGCCAGCGGAAAAGCCTACGCATTGACTTGCCCGTTAATCACCAAAGCCGATGGAACTAAGTTTGGGAAATCCGAAGGCGGAAATATTTGGTTGGATTCCGCCAGAACTTCGCCTTATAAATTTTACCAATATTGGTTGAACACTTCCGATGTGGATGCCGAAAAATACATCAAGATTTTCACATTTTTATCTAAAGCTGAAATTGAAGAATTAACTCTAAAACACAGAGAAACACCGCATTTACGTTTGTTGCAAAAACGTTTGGCCGAAGAAATTACGGTAATGGTTCATTCTGCAGCAGATTTAGAAAATGCTATAAAAGCATCAGGAATTCTTTTTGGAAATGCCACAGCCGATGATTTAAAACAATTAGACGAAGCAACTTTCTTGGAAGTTTTTGACGGAGTTCCACAAGCTGAAATTGCAAAAAACGAAATCGAAACCGAAATCAACATCGTTGACGTTTTAAACGAAAAAACAGGATTTCTAAAATCGAATGGTGAAGCGAGACGCGCTTTGGCTGCCAATTCTATTTCGGTAAACCGAGAAAAAGTTACTGAAGAATTCGTGCTTTCGACCAAAGATTTAATCAACAACCAGTTTGTGTTATTGCAAAGCGGTAAGAAAAATTATTTTGTGATTCGAGTTATATAGCTATCAAATTATACCCACGAATATTACTATTATCAAAACGTCCCAATACCTCGAAGCAGTTGTTGGGATTTTTTTTAGTTTTCATACAAATCCCTAAAAACCAAATGATATAAAAACAATCAAATAAATTTCTATTGTATGTGTTTGTTGTTTAGGACAAAATATTAATAGTTTATTTGTGCTAAAAAAGAGTTCAATAATTTAGAATCGGAATCCTCTTAATTCGAATTTTACATTGAAAACAAAACAAATAAAGTCTTATTTTACCTTATTTATTCTTTACTACCCTCGGTTTTTTACCTTGTTTTAGCCAGTCTCAAGTTATATTTAATAAAATAAATCAAACCAATGGATTGTCTAATGATAGAGTAAGCAGCATTATAAAAGAGAAAAATGGTTTTGTTTGGATTGGTACGGAAAATGGATTAAATCGGTTTGATGGCAATAAAATAAAAATTTACAATAAGCAAAACAGTGCTTTAAGTTCGACAACATCCTTAAATAATTATGCTATCGATGTTTCTAATTTAAGTTCAGGAGTTTGTATTTTGTAGGTAAGTTCAAAAGAAGGAGCAAAACAATTTAAATTTTACAAAAAGTAGAAATATAGAAATCTTTCTATATAAAGTGAAGATTTCATAAATAGTTTTTTAAATTTATAGACTGTTAGTTTTGGTTCAAACAGTGTTTTAGAGAACGCAGTTAAGCTGTTTTTTATTTTGATTTATGAAAGAAATACTATTAAAGTAAATCCATGATTGGCTTTATATGTTAAGTTTAAATTTATCAATATAAAAATACGGTACGAAGTAAAATATAACTAACAGTCTTATAATTTTTTAGAACAAACGTAAAACTAAATTTTACACACTTTTTATAAATATCATGAATAAAATAATCCTGCAATTTCGATTAATTTTAATGCCATTTCTAATGTTTGTGACTTATTTTAGTAGTAACGCACAAACTGTCACAACTCCTGAATTTTCAAAAGGAGGTGATGTGAGTTGGTTGCCACAAATGGAAGCTACGGGATACAAATTTTACGATATTGATGGCACTGAAAAAGACTGCTTGCAACTGCTGAAAGATAGGGGAATGAATACCATTAGGCTTCGTGTTTTTGTTAATCCATCAAATGATAAAACCAACGGTCATTGTAGTCCAACGGAAACTGTTGCGTTAGCGGTTCGTGCTAAAAATATGGGAATGCGGATTATGATTGACTTTCATTATAGTGATACTTGGGCTGATCCCGCACATCAAACTAAACCAGCAGCTTGGGCAAGTCATTCCTTTGCAGACTTGCAAAATGATGTTTACAATCATACTTATGATGTGCTAAATGCGCTAAAAGTAGCTGGAGTAACTCCAGAATGGGTACAAATTGGTAACGAAATTCCAGGAGGAATGTTATGGCCAGAAGGAAGCACTACAAACTGGAGTCAATTGGCTCAATTACTAAATAAAGGATACGAAGCGACAAAAGCGATTGACACTGCGATCAAAGTGATTATTCATATTGACCAAGGCAATAATAATGCTAGATTCAGATGGTTTTTTGATAATGTAAAAACAAATAATGTAAAATATGATGTCATCGGTATGTCTTATTACCCCTATTGGTTAAACAGCGATTACACTGTCACAATTACCAATTTAGAAAATAATTTAAAAGAGATGGTTTCACGATATGGCAAAGAAGTGATGGTTGTAGAAGTTGGAGGCGATTACACCAAAGTTCAAAATACCTATGATATGCTACTTGCGGTAATTGTAGCCGTAAAAAAAGTGTCTGATAACAAAGGTCTTGGTGTAATTTATTGGGAACCTCAAGGAGAAAAAAGTTGGAGTGGATATCAATTGAGTGCCTGGCAATCCAATGGTAAACCCTCGGTTGCGCTAGATGCTTTTAAAAACGATGTAAACTTGGTTATCGAACAAGTGAAAATTGATGGGTTTGCTGCTAATCCTGTAGAAGAAGAAAAAAATGTCAGTATAAATTTAACCTATACAGCAAATACTGCCACCGATTATTTTTATGTGGGATTATTCAAAAGAAATTCAAGTGGTGAATGGTTACAAACAATTGTGGAAAGTTCGGGAAATCAATTTTTAGTACCATCAGCTGGAACGAATGTTGCCACTCAATTAACACTTGGCATACCTTTGGCCACGACTCCAACTGCAAGTTTAACCAATGGAGAATATTATGATATGTATGTGGAACTTTGGACAGCGAATTGGGGAACGAAGCTAGGGTCTAGTTTATCTTCTAAACTAACTATTGCGGCAAGAGGATCATTAGGAGTTGAGGAAAATAACTTGGCTAAAGAATTAATTGTATACCCTAATCCTGTTACAAATACTTTAAGTTTTAAAAACACTAATAACGAAATAATTAAATCTTTAAAAATTACAAACATCGAAGGAAAAACTGTTTATTCTAATGTCAATTCAGAAGGCCAAAACACCATCGATGTGTCTAAATTAAGTTCTGGTATTTATATTTTATCAATTGTTGCAGAAGATGGAACACAACAGTTTAAATTCATCAAAAAATAAACAACAAAATTCATTTTATAAATCCATTGAAGCGTTTATTCAATTTAATATATAACAACGATTCAAACCTTTTTTAACTAAAATATGAAGAAATCAAGAGTACAATTTCGATTCGTATTAATGGCAGTAATCACAATGCTAATAACTTCTAGCAGTGCCGCACAAACACCTGAACCATCCGCTTTTTCTTTTTCTAAAGGAGCAGATGTGGGTTGGTTGCCACAGATGGAAGCCACTGGATACAAATTTTACGATTGGGATGGTTCGCAAAAAGATTGTTTGCAACTCCTAAAAGACAGAGGAATGAATACTATTCGTCTTCGAGTTTGGGTAAATCCATCTAATGATAAAGCAAGTGGCCATTGTAGTCCAGCAGAAACAGTAGAGATGGCTGTTCGTGCACAAAAATTAGGAATGCGAATTATGATTGATTTTCATTACAGCGACACTTGGGCAGATCCTGGAAAGCAAGCAAAACCAGCTGGATGGGCTAATCATTCTTTTCCAGAATTATTAAATGACGTTTACACGCATACTTTTGATGTTTTGAATTTGTTAAAAGCAGCTGGAGTTACTCCAGAATGGGTGCAAGTTGGTAACGAAATTCCTGGTGGTATGCTATGGCCGGAAGGCAGTACAAATAATTGGCCTCAATTGGCACAATTATTAAATAAAGGTTATGATGCCACAAAAGCTGTAAATTCAAATATCAAAGTAATCGTGCACGTTGATGAAGGAAATAATAATTCCAAATTCAGATGGTTTTTTGATAATGCCAAAGCCAATAATGCAAAATATGACATCATTGGACTTTCGTATTACCCGTATTGGATAAAAAGTGATTACACAACCACGATTCTTGATTTGGAAAACAATCTAAAAGATATGGTCTCCAGATACGGCAAAGAAGTTATGATTGTTGAAGTTGGAGGTGATTTCACCTTAGTTCAAAACACCAAAGATATGTTGACTGCCGTCATAAAAGCTGTAAAATCCGCTCCAAATAACAAAGGGCTTGGCGTGATTTATTGGGAACCTCAAGGCGAAAAAAGCTGGAGTGGTTATCAATTGAATGCTTGGAAATCTGACGGAAAACCTTCACCAGCATTAGATGCTTTTAAAAATTAATAAAAACAATAATGAAATTCATTTTAAGAAACACATTTCTTTTAGTATTCCTTTTTTCTGTTGGAAACATAAATTCGCAATTCAGAACCAAAGTTAATTTTGGTTCAGATTGGGAATTTAAACGAGCTGAAACAAATTCCAATTGGGAGAAAGTTGTCATTCCGCATACGGCCAAAATAGAACCTTTAGTGGTCAACAACCAGTTTCAAGGAACCTGTTGGTATCAAAAAAAGTTCGACGTTTCCAATTCAAAAAACAAGAAAGTCTTTCTTTATTTTGAAGGCGTGATGCAGGAAGCCGATGTTTGGATCAACGACCAAAAAGTGACCAATCACAAAGGTGGTTATTTGCCTTTTACGGTTGATGTCACACCTTTTTTGAAATCGAAAGGCAATACAATTAAAGTCAAAGTTAACAACGAAGACAATCCAGAATTTCTTCCGGGCAAACCATTAAAGGATTTGGATTTTAATTATTATGGTGGAATTTATAGAAATGTATATCTCATTACAACCGATAAATTATACATTACCAATGCGATTCAGGCGAATAAAAAAGCCAGCGGCGGAATTTTTGTGAATTTTGACAATGTCACCAAAAGCGAAGCTTCGGGAACAATTCAGGTTCATTTAAAAAATGAATATACTAACAATAAGAATGTTTCGCTGAAATATATTCTGACCAATAATGAGGGTGAAAAACTCGAATTTAAGTCGGAAACATTCCTAATAAATGCCAATTCAAATAAAGCGATTACGCAAAATATTGAGGTAAAAAAACCAAAATTATGGTCGATTTCAAAACCTAATTTATATAGTCTAGAAGTCCAAGTAATTGTAAACAATAAAATTATTGATACCTATTCAGAGACAATAGGAATTAGAAAATCCGAAATAAAAGAAGATGGTTATTATCTAAACGACGAGAAATTATACATAACAGGAACGAACGAACATCAGGAATATCCTTATTTAGGCTATGCCATTTCGGACGAAGCGCAATATCGTGATGCCGTAAAAATTAAGAATGCAGGCTTTGATTTGGTTCGAATGTCCCATTATCCTCACGCCGAAGCTTTTTTGAATGCTTGTGACGTATTGGGAATTTTAGTAATGAATAGCCTAACGGGCTGGCAGTTTTTTGGCAGCGAAACCTTCCAGAAAAATGCACTTCAGGATATTCGCGAAATGGCAAGAAGAGATAGAAATCATCCGAGTGTCATTTTTTGGGAAGCCTCATTAAACGAAACTCAAATGAGCGAAAGTTTTATGAAAGATGCGGCAAAAACATTAAAAGAGGAAATACCATTTGCAAATAATTACACCGCCTGTTGGATTGACAACGAAAATTATGATATTTTTATTCCGGCACGACAACACGGAAAAGCACCTGATTATTGGACAAAATACAACAACGGAAAGCGCAAAATTTTTATTGCTGAATATGGCGATTGGGAATATTACGCACAAAATGCGGGATTCAATCAAACCGAATTTTCGAATCTAAAAGATGACGAAAGAACCTCACGACAATTACGTGGTTTTGGTGAAAAACGATTGTTACAACAAGCCTATAATTTTCAGGAAGCGGCCAATTCCAATAGAAAAGGATCCCAGACTATTGGCGAAGCCAATTGGGCAATGTTTGATTACAATCGCGGCTACAGCAATGATTTAGAGAGTTCAGGAATAAGCGATATTTTCAGAATACCAAAATTCGCTTACTATTTTTATCAAAGTCAACGTGATGCAAATGTTATTTTAGATTGCAAATTAGTTTCTGGGCCAATGATAAATATTGCCAGTTACTGGACAGAAAACTCTTCATTGAATGTGACAGTTTATAGCAATTGTGACGAGGTTGCAATGTATCTTAATGATGTTTTAATAGCTAAAGAAAAACCTGCAATTAACACGAATAGTGATCAATTAATTCACCCTCCATTTATTTTTAAATTGGATAAATTTATTCCTGGAACATTACGAGCAGAAGGATATATTAATGGCGAAAAAGTAGTTTCTAATAGTGTTAAGACTCCTGAAAAACCTACTAAAATTGAGCTGACTTATGATATTTCTTCAAAAAAAATCAATCCAAATTATCCAGATATGGTTTTTGTATATGCCAAAATCACGGATGCAAACGGCACAGTAATCCCTACAGCAACAGATGAAGTAACCTTTTCTTTAACTGAAGGAAATGCTGAATTAATTGGAGAAAATCCAGTAAAAGCTGAAGCTGGAATTGCGACAATTATTCTTAAAACTACTCATTTCAAAAAACCAATATCGATAATCGCCACTGGAGCAAATTTACAAAACGGACGCATAGAAATTAGACCGTTACAAAAAAACTATTAAATGAAATCCTTATTTATTTTAGTTATAAGATTTTTGAGTTTAAATTCTTATTCATCGCTAATTGATTGGTCATCTATAGAAAATAAGTTTAAAATGTATCTTCATCCACACGCTATCGTTTTAATGCATAATTATGATTTCGGAAAATAAGATGAAATGTTAGCTTCTTTGGGGAAAATGATACTTTATGGAAAACCGCAAGGATACAAGTTTGTAACAATTGATAAGATTAAGTGATAACACTAAGACTTTCCTTAAATTTTATTGGTTAGCTAAAAGAGTTTCAAGAAAAAAAATATAAACGGCTTGTTTTTTAAATCACCATCAAATTACAGCCTCGAATATCAGAATTATCAAAACGACCCAATACTTCGAATGAATTATTGGGATTTTTTTTTCCCAAATCTTGAGTCGCGATAAAAGAACACGAATTAATGTTGGCCAAATCTATCACATTGATTCCGCCCGATTTTCCTTCTTCAACATAAGTCAATGCGTCTTCGGTGTTGCGAACAAGAATTTGCATCCAAGAAGGACATTCAAACACTCCGTTTCCAAGTGAATAAGCTTGCGAAAGCAATTCTGTCATACCATATTCAGAATGGATGGCTGTCACGCCAAAACCTTGGCAAAGTTTTTCGTGCAATTCTTCCCGAATCATCTCCTTGCGTTGGCCTTTCATTCCGCCGGTCTCCATAATGATTGTATTTTGTAACTGGAAAGGATATTTCTCGATTAAATCCAACAAGGCATAAGTTACGCCAATTAGAATCACGTTTTGTCCAGCATTATCTAATCTTTCTAATTTCTCGATTAGTTCTTTGTGGTTGTGAAGGTAAAATCCGCTTTCAGGATTGTGGGTCATTTGTATTAAATCTTCAACCATATAAATCAAAGAGGAACCTTCGCGCTCTAAATAGGACGGAAGCAAAGCCAATATCACATAATCCTCGATATTTCCATAAAATTGGGAGAAACCTTTTCGATAGCTTTCTTCGTATAAAGAGACGTCGGTAATGAAGTGATTGCTAGTAGCCATTCCGGTTGTTCCGCTGCTGGTAAAGGTTTTCTGAATGGGATTTTCATTAGAAACAACTGTATGACTTTTAAAAAACTGGATAGGTAAAAACGGAATTTGCTCTAATGATTTAACTTTTTGAGTATTAGTTTTCAAAAAATCGCAAAATTCCCGATAGACTACGTTGTTTTCGTATTGAAAGCGAAATACTTTCAGCGCTATTTTTTCAAATTGCTTTAGGCTTGAAATAGAAAATATGTCAGGAGTTGGAGTCAAGTTTTTTTTGCAAAAGTAATTAAATAAAAAAACTCCAACTTTACAATTGGAGTTTTTTAGAAAATAGGTTGAAACTAATTATTCGATAATTAATTTTCTAGTATCAGTTTTTCCGTCTTCGGTGACTCTTACAATGTATGCACCTCCTTTAAGGTTAGAAACATTTACAGCATTGTTTGAAATTTTAGTATTTAAAACTTGTTTTCCTAAAATGTCAAAAACTGTAACTGATTTTGCATTGTTGCTATTTGAGGTAATGAATAAATTACCGTTTTTTACGGGGTTTGGATAAACGCTTAGACCAGATATTGTGTTTTGTTTTAAGGATAAAACAAGTGCGGAAGTTGTTGCATAGGCCCAGGTGCTACCAGCTCTTACGTCATCGTATTCTACATTTCCTGTTCCAGCTGTAACATTGCCAGCCTGTCTAAAACAAACACTTGCAATTGATGCAGGAGCAGCAGTTGTTCCTGTTGCGTTTGTTAGACTTGGTACAGGTTCAGTGCTATCTAATGCTGGATTTACAAATAAATAAGCTGTATTATTTGATCTGTCATATTTAACAACAATAAAAATAGGGGTTCCAATAGGGTAATCTGTTGCCATATAATTAGCTGTAGAACCTGTGCTAGTATTTACAATTCCAATATTAAAAGTATTAGCAGTGACTCCAGTTTTTAAAAATAATCGTCCGTATAATCCAGAAACACTAGCTCCAACTTGTGCGCCAAGAGCGATTGAATAATCCCCAGTAGTTGTTAAGCCAGTAATGTTAGGAAAGTTTAAAATCGCTGAATAGTATGCGGCAGTGGTGATAGCTGTACCAACGCTTTTATTTACATCTTCAGTACTACCCGCAACTAATGTAACTTTATTTCCAGTAGGAGTTAACCCTGCATAAGTTAATGATCCAGATGAAATAGTTAGTTGACCGGCAGTTCCACTGTGAAGTGTCCATCCATTAGTACTTAACAAGCCTGTTCCACTAAACGTTTCTGTTAATTGTCCAAAAGACAAAGTAGTCAATAAAATAAAAGATAAAGTGTAAATTTTTTTCATAACAATTTTTTTAAATTAGTTATGCAAATGTAGCAATACTTTAGCTCCTTAAGAGAGGGCCAATGTAAAAAAATCATTAATTTAACAAAATCGGTAAGATTTACTTATTTGACAATAAGTTTTCGTGTAGCGGTAGATTGCTCTTCGTCTATCTTAATAATATAAACGCCTGGAGATAAATTAGAGATGTTGAGTTCCTTTGAACTCATTGTAGTTTGAAGGACTTTTTTTCCAAGAACATCAAAGATAATAATGTTTTTGTCTAAATCATTTTTTGATGTAATATAAACTTTGCCATTACTTACAGGATTAGGGTACAAGTTCAGCCCTTCGATAACCGTAGTTTCTTGAAGTTTGGAAATTTGTTTGCCATCTTGTGCCGAAACACTCAAAGTAATGAAAAAACCCAATAAAAGTGTAATATAAAAGTAATTTTTTGTCATCATTTCGATTTGGAGTTGTAAAGATATGAAAAAAACTTTTCAAAATTCGTACCAAAAACTTTAAATTTACGTTAATGTTGATTTCTTACAAGAAAATCAGTAAAAAGGGTTTATTATATTTGTTCATTTTAATCGCCTTTAAAGTTTTACCCACAAAATTTATGGAGGTTAACTTTGTTATTATTTAGAAATTACATTTTTGTTTTAATTGCGCGATTGCTTCATTCTTTTCAATAAAAAACGCAAATTTTAGATCCTTTTGCAGTAAAATTTTAACGAATATGGTGGATGTGTTTGTTTTAATCATCATTATGAATTTGTTTATACCGTATTACCAAATTGTTAACTTATAATAAATAGTTTAACACATACACTGTTTTTGATTTACATTTACCTTTACAAACCAAAAAGCAGCATTGTAATATTATGAAAAAACAAAATACAAAGATTTTATTAGTCGATGATGAACCGGATATTTTAGAAATTGTTGGCTATAATCTTGCTCAAGAAGGCTATCAAATTTTCACAGCATCAAACGGAAAAGAGGCTGTCGCCAAAGCAAAAAAAGAAGAACCAGACCTTATTATCATGGATGTAATGATGCCAGAAATGGATGGGATGGAAGCATGTGAAATGATTCGAAAAATTCCTGAATTGAATAATGTAATCATTACATTTTTGACTGCCAGAAGCGAAGATTATTCTCAAGTAGCAGGCTTCGACGCTGGAGCTGACGATTACATAACCAAGCCTATAAAACCAAAAGTGCTTGTAAGTAAAGTAAAGGCATTGTTGAGAAGATTAAAAGAACAAGAAAAAAATAGTGAAACCCTTAATGTAGGTGGAATCGAAATCAATCGCGAAGAGTATCAAATCGTTAAAGACGGTATTGTAATTGCCTTACCTCGAAAAGAATTCGAATTGTTTTATTTGTTGGCATCAAAACCTGGAAAAGTATTTAAACGCGATGAAATTTTAGATAAAGTTTGGGGCAATGAAGTGGTTGTTGGAGGTAGAACTATAGATGTTCACATTCGCAAACTTCGAGAAAAAATTGGCGATGATTTCTTCAAAACAATAAAAGGAGTTGGATATAAATTCGAAGTGTAATTTTTGTGGTAAATTTGCACAACACTTCGAATTTAAAAAAAATGAAAATAAGTTTTCAAAAAACATATAAGTTTGCCGTTATATCGGCATTATACATCAGTGTTTTTGCGTCTTTTTTTGCGATGTTTTTGGCAAAAGCGATGTTTAAATATCCATTCAAAAGTTTACTTTCGTTTGGGCTTGTCTACCTACTCATTATTTATATCTTTTCATTTGTAGCCATACAATATAGAGTAGAAAGATTTATTTACCGAAGGGTGAAAAAAATCTATGACGATATTTCACTTTTAGAATCCAGTACTTTTATTGATCAGCATATCACTACCGATATGGAGGCCTTGACTAGAGAAGTTAAAAAGTTTGCCACCGACAAAAAAATGGAAATCGAAATGCTTAAAGTTCGAGAAAAATACCGAAGAGAATTTTTAGGAAACGTTTCTCACGAACTTAAAACCCCTTTATTTACAGTGCAAGGTTACCTGTCAACGCTTCTTGACGGCGCAATGGAAGATAAAAACATTCGAAAAAAATACCTAAAACGTGCCGAAAAAGGAGTGGAACGATTGATCTATATCGTCGAAGATTTAGATATGATTACCAAACTTGAAGTAGGCGATTTAAATCTTGAATTTTCTGAATTTGATGTTGTCGAATCGATTCAAAACGTTTTTGACTTATTAGAAATGAAAGCCGATATAAAGAAAATTACTTTGGCATTCGAAAATTATCACATTCAACCTGTTTTTGTAAATGGCGATAAAGACAAATTGCAACAGCTTGTAGAGAACTTGATTGTCAACTCTATAAAATACGGTAAAGAAGGTGGTTTGACCGAAGTGAGTGTCATCAATTTAACCAAGAAAAAAGTCTTGGTTCGAATTACCGATAATGGAGAAGGAATAGAAAGTCAAAATCTTCCAAGGATTTTCGAACGCTTTTATAGAGTTGATAAAAGTGGCGCTCGCAGCGAAGGTGGCTCAGGTTTGGGTCTTGCCATCGTAAAGCACATTGTCGAAGCGCATAAAGAAAAGATTTATGTAGAGAGTGAATTCGGCATTGGTTCAGAATTTTCTTTTACTTTGACAAAAGCCAAGTTAATTAGCAAAACAAATGATGAGGTTTAATTAACCTTCGGATAGTGATATTGTTTTATTTAAATAATCGAAAATCATTGTTTTGCATTATAATTTTTGGGCTCTTACATTAAATTATCGTCAACACATCATTAATTTATTATCAATATAACGTTATGTTAACATTAGCTTAACATAGTAATCTACCTTTGCAAAAAATTAAATCATAAAAAATGAAAAAGATTTTATTTGCAAGTTTACTATTTGTTTCATTTGCAACCCATGCACAAGATGTCAAAAAAGACGAAATCAAAAAAGAAGTAGTTCGTATTTTAGATTCAATCAATTCTTTAAACAAGGAAAAGCAAACTGAGAAAGAAAAACAAGTTGCAAAAGAAAAGGTAGATAAAGAAAAAGCTGACAAAGAATCTTGGTACAACAAATTGTCCATTCGTGGTTATGTTCAAGTTCGTTACAACGGATTAATTTCTACAAACGACAAAGTGTCTTGTGATCAATGTGATAAATCTTGGGGAACAACTTCAACCGCTCCTGATGCCAAATCCAACAATGGGTTTTTTATAAGAAGAGCTCGGATTGTGTTTTCGGGTCAAGTTCATCCTAATGTGTATGTTTACATTCAACCTGATTTTGCTAGTTCTCCAGGTTCAGGGATAAATCATTTTGCTCAAATTAGAGATGCTTATGCCGATATTTCTTTTGACAAGAAAAGAGAATTCAGAGTTAGATTGGGACAAAGTAAGGTTCCTTTTGGTTTCGAAAATTTGCAATCAAGCCAAAACCGTTTGACCTTAGATCGTAATGATGGTTTGAATAGTGCGGTAGTTAACGAAAGAGATTTGGGAGCATTTTTTTACTGGGCTCCAGCCGAAATCAGAGAGCGTTTTGCAATGCTTGTAAAAGATGGATATAAAGGTTCAGGTGATTATGGTGTGTTCGCTTTTGGAGCTTATAATGGTCAAACAGCTAACAAATCTGAGGCTAATAGAAATTTACATGTGGTTACTAGAGTTACTTATCCTTTTGTTATTGGAAACCAAATTATAGAGCCAGGATTACAAGCATATACTGGGAAATGGGCATTTACAAGCGAATTATCTACAGGCGTGACAACTCCAAATAAAATAAATACTCTTGACCAACGAGTTGGAGCGACTTTTGTATTGTATCCAAAACCATTTGGTATCCAAACAGAATACAACATTGGAAAAGGACCGCGTTATGATAAAGTTACCAATACAGTCGATGTTTCTAGTTTAGAAGGTGGTTACATTACTTTGAACTACAAATGGGATATAAATTTAGCCAAACACCATTTTTTATATCCTTTTGCTAAGTTTCAATATTATGATGGTGGAAAGAAATTTGAGAAAGATTCTAGAAGTTATATCGTAAGAGATTATGAAATTGGTCTAGAATGGCAACCAATCAAAGCATTCGAATTAGTAGCTGAATGGGTTATTGCTGACAGAACTTTTGAAGATAGCGCATTAAAAAATAATAGACAACAAGGTAACTTGTTGAGATTGCAAGCACAGTTCAACTTTTAATTTATGAATCATAGGAAGGGGCTTTTTCACAATTTATGAACGAGTCTCTTTTTTAATGTTTATGAGTTTATTGTATTTAAAATCAATATTTTACAATTAACTTTGGTTAAATTTGCATATTCTTATTGTTAAATTATTGTAAAAACTATCCAAATAGTAAAGATTGAATAATATTTACTTAACACAGACTTAACCTTGCCGCTATACTTTTGTCAAAAATTAAAACAAATTTTAAAAATGAATACAACTAAATCAAGAATTGCAGCCCTATTAGTAGTCGTAATGACTTTTGGATATTCGTTTACAAGTTTAAATAAAATAACGATTAAGGGTTCGGATACTATGGTAATTTTGTCTCAACAATGGGCAGAAGCATATATGAAAAAGCATCCAGAAACAACCATTCAAGTTACAGGTGGTGGATCAGGTGTAGGTCTTGCAGCATTAATCAACGGTAGTACAGATATTGCTAATTCAAGTCGTCCAATCAAACCAGCAGAATTAGAAAAAATAAAAGCGAAATACAAAAAAAGTGGTGTTGAAATCGCTTGTGCTAAAGATGGTTTATCAGTTTTCTTGAATAAAGGAAATACTGTTTCTGAATTGACAATTCAACAAATAGGGGATATTTTCTCTGGTAAAATAACCAACTGGAATGAAGTAGGTGGAGTAGATGCTAAAATTCAATTGTATGGAAGAGAAAGCAGCTCAGGAACTTTTGAATTCTTCAAAGAACACGTAGTAAAAACCGATTTTTCTCCAAGATGTCAAACTTTGCCTGGAACTGCAGCGATTGTAAACGCAGTGAAAAAAGACAAATACAGCATTGGTTATGGTGGAGCTGCTTACGCAGAAGGCGTGAAAGATTGTAAAGTAAAAAAAGATGCTAAAAGCAAAGGAGTTTTACCAACTGAAGCAACAATAAAAAACAAAACCTATCCGATTTCAAGATACTTGTATATGTATTTGAAAGAGAAACCAACAGGCGATACAAAAAAATTCATTGATTGGATTTTGAGCTCAGAAGGTCAAAAAATGATTGCAACTGTAGGATATTTTCCTGTAAAATAAAAATTTTAAAAAATCCCTCTCTTCATTAGGGAGGGATTTTTTATTTACATAAATGAATTCTTAAATCTATTAAATGAATTCTCCACTTCCAATTAAACAAACTTTCACCAAAGAGAGTTTGAAAAAACAATTCAGACTTTCTGAATTTCTGGCCGAAAAGATTATTTCTTCGGTAGCCTTTCTCTCGATTGCCATTATTTTCCTGATATTTATTTTTGTTTTCAAGGAATCTTTGCCATTATTCAGTTTTGGCGATAAAGCAAAAACCGAAATACAAACCACTACAGGAGCTGAAGTTGAAACTTATGGAGCTGAAACTTCTACTGAAGAAATACAACCTGAAACCTATGGTGCTCCTGCCGAAAATCTAGAACCTGAAAGTTATGGAACCACAACCGAGGATTTGAATCCAGTGGTTGAAGAAATAGCAGTAACTGAACCAGAAACTTACGGAACGGTAACCGAAGATTTAAACCCTGATTCCGCTTCGGAAGAAGTAGTTGCTATTGACGAAAAAGTTACTGGAAACAAAGAAGGTGCAGACAAAACATGGAGTACTTTTTTCTCTACAGAATGGGTTCCCGTTTCCGATAATCCCCGTTTTGGACTGATTGCTTTGCTTATTGGAACTTTAAAAGTTACTGTTATTGCAATGCTTATTGCAGGACCTTTGGCAATATTAGCAGCAGTTTATACTTCTTGTTTTGCATCCAATAGAAGAAAAGAAATCATAAAACCCATTATCGAAATGCTAGCCGCTTTTCCATCAGTAGTAATTGGATTTTTTGCAATGATGGTGTTGGCTACTTTTTTTCAAGATATTTTTGGCTATGATTCACGATTGAATGCTTTTATAGGTGGTGTTGCAATGGCATTAGCAGCAATTCCAATTATTTATACGATTTCAGAAGATGCACTTTCAGCGGTTCCAAAAACGTATACCGAAGCCAGTTTGGCATTGGGAGCCAGCAAAGCACAAACCGCTTTTTCGGTGATTTTGCCAGCGGCGACTCCGGGAATTTTTGCAGCCTTGCTTTTGGGTGTGGGTCGTGTTTTTGGGGAAACAATGATTGCTCTTATGGCAACAGGAAACGCAGCTTTATTATCGGCAAATCCGTTTGAAAGTGTGCGAACTTTTGCAGCAACTATTGGTTCTGAAATGGCAGAAACTGTTTTTGGAGAAACTCATTACAGCGTTTTGTTTTTTATTGGATCGTTACTTTTCATTTTTTCTTTCATATTAAATGCAGTAGCAGAATTTTATGTCAAAGGAAAATTAATCAAAAAATTCCAAGGTAAATAGAAATGGAAAATACAAATACTATATTGGTAAATCCGTTTGCCAAGACGAGCGGCAAAGGAAAAGATATTAAAGAAACGGCCGTTGTGGGAATTACTCAAGTTGCGGTACTTTTGATTATTGCCATTCTGTTTGTCATCTTAGGTATTATTATTTACCAAGGACGAGATAAATTTTCTTGGGAATTCATCAGTTCTTTTCCAACTGACGGAATGACCAAAGGTGGAATTTTCCCTGCTTTGATAGGAACTTTTATTCTAGTTATCGTAATGTCGATAGCGGCGGTTCCTTTCGGTACAATTACGGCAATTTATTTGACAGAATATGCCAAGGAAAATTCAAAATTTGCTGCAGCCGTGCGATTTTCTATACGAACTTTGGCAGTTGTTCCTTCGATAATCTTTGGGCTTTTCGGATTGGGTTTTTTCATCCAATTCGTGGGGACAGGAATGGATACAGCTTTCAACGGAGGCGAATTGCATTGGGGACAACCCAATATCCTTTGGGCGAGTTTAACCATGGCATTATTGACGCTTCCGGTGATTATCGTTTCGGTAGAAGAAGCTTTGAAAACAATTCCGAGAGAATTAAGAGAAGCCAGTTTAGCATTAGGAGCCACCAAATGGCAAACAATAAAAAAAGTAGTTTTTCCAGGTTCTATTTCTGGAATTATGACAGGAACAATTCTTGCCGTGAGTAGAGGCGCTGGTGAAGTTGCACCCATTTTATTTACTGGAGCTGCTTATTATTTGGCGACTTTGCCAGAATCATTGAGCGATCAATTTATGAATTTGGGGTATCACGTTTACATTATGTCAACCCAATCTTCGGATGTTGAAAAAACAATGCCAATTCAGTTTGCAACCACTTTGGTATTATTAATTCTAACTTTGTCATTAAATTTAGTGGCTGTAGTTATCCGATCCAGAATTAGACGAAAAGCAAAATAATTTCCTATAGCGAAACTATATTATTTTAGATATAACAAAAATAAAATGAGAGATATAAAAATACAGGTTAACGATTTGTCATTATACTACGGCGAGAAAAAAGCATTAAATAATATTTCGATGCAAATCCCAGCCAATAAAGTTACTGCTTTAATCGGACCATCGGGTTGTGGAAAATCTACTTTTTTGAGGTGCATTAATCGAATGAATGATTTGATTCCGAGTGTGAAAATCACGGGAGAAATGCTTGTGGAAGGCGTTGATATTTACGATAAAAACGTGGATGTGGTTAATATTCGAAAAAAAATCGGAATGGTTTTTCAAAAATCAAACCCTTTTCCTAAATCCATTTATGAAAATGTCGCTTATGGACCGAGAATTAATGGACTGAAAGACAAAACTCAATTGGACGAGATCGTAGAAACTTCATTGCGTCAAGCAGCGATTTGGGATGAATTTAAAGATAGATTAGACGATTCAGCTTTGGGATTATCGGGAGGACAACAGCAACGTTTATGTATTGCACGAACATTGGCGGTAAGCCCAGATATTATTTTGATGGATGAACCCGCAAGCGCTTTAGATCCAATTTCAACCTCAAAAATCGAAGAACTGGTTCACGAATTGAAAGAACAATATACCATTATTATTGTGACTCATAATATGCAACAAGCTGCAAGGACAAGCGATCACACCGCATTTTTTTATATGGGAGAATTGATTGAAATGGGAAAAACAAATGCTATATTTACCAAACCAGAGAAGAAGCAAACTGAAGATTATATCACGGGTAGATTTGGATAATGGTTTAAATTGGTTAATCACTTCATTGTTAACCAATTAATTTGTTAACCGATTGATCTTTTAAACTAAAAATTGTAAGATGACACATTTTGAAATGGAATTAGAAAAACTAAAAGACGTAATAAAAAAAATAGGCAATTTGGCCGTAAGCCAAGTTGGCGAATCAGTAAAAGCATTGCTTTTTGAACCTATAGAAGGTAAGGAAGTTAAGAAAACGGAAATGAAAATCGATAAATTAGATGTCAAAATCGATGAAATTTGTCAAAGTATTTTTGCTTTGCAACAGCCAGTAGCTTCTGATTTGCGTTTTATTATGGCATCGCTTCAAATAAGCAACGAGATTGAAAGAATAGGTGATTTGGCCGTGAGTGTTATAAAAAGAGCCAAAAACATCAAAGAAAAGCACGACTTAATTTCAAAATTTGAAATAGTTGATTTGGCCAAAGAGGTTGAATTAATTACCGCAAAAGCCAATGAGTGTTTATCGACACAAGACGAGAAAACGATTTCAGAAATTTTGACTTTGAAAAAAAGCATCAAATCGAAAGGTGATATTATTATTGAACACATTATTGAAGAAATGAAAGCCCATTCAAAAGTGGTCGTTTCCGGAACTAATTTGGTTATTGCATTAAAACATTTGGAACGTATTTCGGATCATTGTTCTAATATTGCAGAGTATGTGTATTTTATGGTGAATGCTAAAATTATCAAACACGAAAAACACGAAGATTTAAATATTGATAAGTTAGAATAAACTCTATTTTAATGTATTCTAAATAACAAAGCCAATTTCATTATCAAAATGAAATTGGCTTTCTTGTATCAAATGGTTTAATGAATACTAAAAACTTCCTTTTTTCTTATCGTCTCTCCAAGTAATATAGCCAAGAATAGCGTTGAAGAAATAGAAAGTATATTTGGCAACATTTGCTATATTCATCAACATTAGGTTCTGAATGGCTTTTGTTAAATTGTAAAATTGCCACAGAAACCAATTGTCAGGGTACATTCTTGCGGTGTTGAATGTTCCTCCAAAAGTGATTCCTGCCGGAATAGTTATAGCAAAAAACAACTTCCAATCAATGGGTTTTTCAGATAAATATTTGAAGGCAATGTAATTTAAGACAAAAGAAAAGAAAAAACCTAAAATTATATTTCTATAAAATATAAAATCTATTGAACGTAGAATTTTGCTTTTTTTCCAAGCTTTGAAAACGACATAATTTCCAATAAACGACACAGGATAGGTAAGAATTGCACCGGCATTTCCAAGTAAATAATCAATCGAACCACTCAAGAAAGTATTGCAAGTGGTGATGAAATTCCCAATATTGTTTTTCTTGGTAACCAATCGATTTCCCATCATCGAAAAACCAGTATTCAAGATGGAAATATAACCCAAATAAAAAACGTATTTCTGATGCTGAAAGGTGAAATTGAAAACCGTTTTATGATATTCTAAAATAATTGATGCTGTGATAACTATGGTTAAACCAATAACATCCAAATAAGTGCTATTGGTAATCGATTTGATAGTTTTTATTGATTTTTCAGAAAGCGAAAGTAGACTCATCTAATTTTGTTTAGGCAAATATATAAAGATTATTATGACTATCCGTTACTTGTACCAAGTTGTTTCTAATGCTGCAATCAATAACCTATCCGATAGTCTGTCCCCGAAA
>NZ_VJZR01000004.1 GCF_007097365.1 Flavobacterium franklandianum | reverse complement strand
TGTTCGCTCATCAAACAAATGTACTAATCTTTTTTACTTATGACCCCGAGGCAGAGCCTCGAGGAATTCTTTTGATTTACTTATGACCCCGAGGCAGAGCCTCGAGGAATTCTTTTGATTAAAAAGCCCGGTGATTATAAAACCACCGAGCTTCTCCCAACAAAAAACAGTGACTCCAACTATCAAATGAAGTCGCTGTTTTCAAACAAAAAAAACAAGTTAAATCAAAATCTATACGTCACTTTTGCTTTTAAAAAGAAAGGAATTCCCGGTGTAAAGTGAATTTCTTCGACACTTTGGGATTCATTTTTCAGTCTAGATTCGGTTGCAAATTGCGTTTCATTCCATTTAGTATTGAAAATATTTTCGGCAGTAATGCCAATTGTACCCTTTTTATACTCATAATTAATGTTCAAATCAGAAACCATATACCCTTTAGCCACAATCGAATTGTTTTCATTTGCAGGACGTGCTTTTAAATACCGGTAATGAAAACCACCCGAAAATCCTTTGTATTGACTACTATTTAATCCCGCTGTTGCGGTAAAATCTGGAGCCAAAGGAATATAATTTTTCCCATCGGGAGCATCGATACTTCTAGCATAAGTATAATTCAAATCGGTGTCCAAAAACAAATAATAGGATAGTTGATAGCGCAATCCGAAATCAATTCCCATCCTTTTGGTTCGACCCGAAATTTCTACCGTTGCCGCATCGCCTACATAAACCAATTCTTCTTGTAACTGCAAATACCACAAAGCCGTATTTACAACCAATCGTCGAAAGGGTTTAAAAATTGTTCCAAAATCTATCCCAATTGCCGTTGGAAGTATTTGCTTCGCCTGTTCGAGCAAAGCTCTCGGGTCTTTTCCAACATTATCAACCACAACTCGAGTATCGTTAGAATGGAAACCCAATCCTGATTTTAGGTACAATTGAAAATTAGCATTTTGTGAATATATAAAATTCAGCTTTGGAGAAAATTTAACCTTATTTTCAGTTTGTGTTTTATAAGTCGCTACCAATTTATCTTGGTAATTGAACTTGAAATAATCCATTCGAATGGCTGGATTAATTTTCAGTTTCCCAAATTCCAACTCTGCATTCAAATACGAAAAAATATTAGTTTGGTCGATATCGCCTAATTTCATTCTGTCTAATGTTGTACTTCTATTCAGGGTATGCGACAATTCTGTATCGGTTGTTTCATCGGCACGAAAGCCAAATCCCAATTGAAATAAGGCATTAGTTTCATTGAATTTTACTTTTTTGTTGATTTCAGTATTCAACCCATAAATATTTCTATTTTCTTTTTGGCGAATTTGGTCTCCATTTATAGGATCATCCAAGAAAAAGGTAAAATTAGAATACAATTCAAACTGATAATTTGAGTAAAAAACATTCGATTTTATAAAAGTGTTTTCGTCAATGGGTTTTATATGCGCAATATTAAAATTAGTTCTTGAGGTAATTCCGCCCTCGGTATCATAGACTGAACCGAATCTTGAAATAGTTCCGTTATCAATTAGTCGCTGTGGAATTTGTCCAGAAGCATCCCATTTACTACTAAACCGAGATACAATTATGGAAAACTTACTTTTATCACTCAAAATGTTGGTGTATTTCCCAAACAAATTGATTCTTTTAAAATTTTGTGGCGAATCGAACGGACCATCTGTCAAAACATATTCAGTTGCGAAATAGGCATTTTGATTCTTTTTGTTTTCCAATAAATTAAAAATTCCGACAGTTCTAAAGGTATTAAATTGCCCCATTTCAACACTAATGATACTTTTATCTACAGCTTCCTTGGTTTGAAAAGCAACATAACCCGCAGTGGCAAAATCGCCTTTATTTGCATAATAGGTTCCTTTACCAAAATCGATTTTCTCAATGGTTTCTGGTATCACAAAATGTAAATCGGCATAGCCTTGTCCGTGAGCGTGAGAGACCATATTCACAGGTATTCCATCAACAGAAATCGCCAAATCTGTGCCGTGGTCAATATCAAAACCGCGTAGAAAAATTTGCTCTGCCTTTCCTCCTCCTGCGTGCTGACCAATAAATAATCCAGGTATTTTTCGCAATACTTCTTGCGAAGAATTTACGGGAGCTGTTAGTAAATCTATCTTAGAAATCGCATTCATAGCATTCAATTTTGGAAGTATCACAACTTGGTCTAGGCTATAAACATCATTTTCTAGGATGAATATAAAATCATTTGAATTCACAGTAAAATTGGTTTTTTTGAAACCCAATGATGCAATTTCAAATACGTCTCCCGCGTTCGTTTTATCAATAGTAAAGTTTCCAAACTCGTTCGAATGCGCGTGACTTTGAGAATTTGTATTAATAATGTAAGCGTTTTCAATTGGATTTCCCATAACATCTTTGACACTTCCTTTTTGAATTTGGCTATATCCAGAAAATAATGATAATAAAAAACACAGGATCAAAAATATCTTCATTACAAATTGCTTATTTTTTGTTCCAAATTTGGACCTAGTTCATACATACTATTTAGCAATTCCTTTTTGATAGGAACTATTTTTGCCTGTTTGTTGTTGGCTTTATAAATCGTGGCCAAATGATAATTTAACTTGGGTTCGAATGATTTTCCCACCACATATTTTTTAGCTATTTCCAAGGCTTTTTTGGAATCGCCAAGATTGTAATACGACCAAGCTAATAAATCATACGAGTCTGGTGTAGGTCTGTGAGCGATTTCTTTTTTGGCAATTTCCAGCGCTTTTGAGGCCGTACTTTTATCGTCTGCATAAACTAAAATATTGTATTTATTGTACATTGCACCATAGTCAATCGAGTCCAACATTTGGAAATAAGCAGTTAAATATTCATTTTTAGCCACTGTATTATTTTCATATTCTGCAATTTGTGCTTTTAGCAAATAAAAATCTGGGGTGTGATGTCTTTTTGAAATGTTCTCAATAATCCTTTTTGCTTCAACGGTATTTCTTTCGTGTGAAAATGATATCCAAGCAATTCCTTTCAAGGCATAGGAATTATTAGGTTCCAATTCCAAAGTTTTTAAATAGTAATCGTACGATTTTTTAATATTTCCAGCGTGACCGTTCAAGTCTCCCAGATTTGAAAAAGTCCACACCTGCAGGTGTTTGTTTTCATTTAGGATGGCAATATATTTGGCTTTTTCCATTAATGAAATTGCCGTTTTTAAATCGCCCAAATGGTCGTTCCATTTTGAAATTCGAATGAGATAATCAAAATCAGAACTGTCATTTATCGCTTTTAAATTTTGCTCTGCTTGACTATAACTCCCTAATTCCATATTGATGTCAAAAAGCAATTTTTGAGTCTCTTTCATTCCTTCGCCAATAGCCAATGCTTTGTTTGCCAACACCAATGCTTCCTTAAAACGATGTTGCGAGATATAATTTCTTCCTAATGAACGAATCGTTCCTACTACAGAATAGTTGTAGGCTTCATTGGATTTCAACAATAGTTCTTCGGCTTTGTACAAATATTTTACTTTTCCTGTGTTTTCAAAAAGTTTGGAATAATTAGATGCCAAAAGACTTAAATAACTAATCTGATTGGGTGCTGCATCGAATTTTTTTTGCCAAAAATCAATTTCGCTTTGAACAAAATCTCTTGATTTATTGTCTTTAATTTCTAAATATTTAGAATACTCTTTTTGAGAAGTAACTGTATTTGATTTTTGATTACAACTTAGCAACACTGCAGCTGCCAGTAGTAAAGTTGATAGTTTTTTTATAGTTCTCATTTTTTTGTTTTTTTGTTGGTTAAAAATCAGGGCGCATAAAAAAATACGCCCTGAATTCTATTTATATATTACCAAGCCGCAGCCAAGTAAGGAAATGAAGCTGTGAAAGCTTTATCATTGGCGTTTACATTATCTTTTGTCAATCTAGGATTTGAAGTACCCGATGGTCCACCAAAAATCAGTAATAATTCTACATCAATCACATCATCGGCAAGTGCACGACCTGTCAAAACATTTGTTCCATCAAAAAATGTGGTTGTTCCTGTTTTCTTAACTCCTAAAACATCGGTTGCCAATAATCCTGTCAATTGAGCCGCAGTTTGACCTAGAGCATTAGTGGTATATCCAGAATTTAAAGCCAACAATCTAGACTGAAAAACAGATTGGTATGATGCTCCCATTGCGGAAGGAATTGCAGTGTTGAAAGCATCTTTTGGTGCACCTGAAGCAATAAATACTGTGTTTATTGCTGGTCTTGCCATTTGATCTTGCTGTACGTAAGTTCCAGAAAAGTCAAGGCTTGCTGCTGGAGAATCCCCATTGTTATCGCAACTTACAAGTAAAGTTGCAGCAAAAAGTAAAGACATTGTTACTATTGAAATTTTATATGTTTTCATGTTTGTAATGTTTTAAAAATTAAATTATTGTTTTTTCTTAGTTTCTGCCCATACATTAATTGTAGAAGAAGTACCTAATAAAGATTTTGGAACTTCAACAATAGTTGACAAGACGTTTGTACCCGCAAAAGTGTCGGTTCCTGGACTGTTAAAACCTGTTGCAGTACCACCCAAAATAGCTTTGAATTGACCCAAATCAAAGAAAAACGGATCATCTCTTGGACCAGCAAAAAATTTCATTCCGTTTGCAGTTGCAATAATTGGAGTACTTCCGTATTGTGAAATGTCAACACTTCCAGCCATTGCATTAGTTTTAACCATACTGTTAACTCCTGTAGTTCCGGGAGCAACCGGACCAAAGAAATACATCTTGTTGTCTCGTTTGATGGCTTGAATAACCAAATCTTCCACATTATCCCCTGTGTTGTCAATGTTGATTTCTACCATTACATTTTCATTAAATGCAGCCATAGCAGTTGCACCTGGTGTCAACAAACCTTGTGTGTTTACCACAAATACCATATTGTTTGTATCTTGCCCTTGAAAAGCATATACATCTGTAATGTCCGAAGCATTACCTGTTACAGCTGGAGCATCTGCGTGATCCGCTGCCATAAAAACTAGACCTGAAATCGCTACCAGCGACAGACCTACAACCATTCTTGTTTTTTTCATTTGTTTGAAATTTAATTGTTACTGAATGGATTTACGAGAATGGATTTCTTTTGGTTTTAAAAAAAGTTAAAAAAATTAAATATTATTTTTAAAATACTGATTTTAAGTGATTTAAATAATAAGTTTTTTTTGCATTTTATATTTAAACAGAAAAAATAAAACCATTTGAAAAATAAATTACTTTTATAAATCCAAAAATGGAGTTCTGTCGTATATGTTCATAACAAAAACAAAAAAACAATGACACAAGAAGAATTAATTCCGTTAATCCTTAAGAAGGATGAGCGAGCGTTTACGATTATGTATGATATGTATTCGAAAAGTTTATTTTCGGTTATTTCCAATCTTTTAAAAGAAACAGAAGATGCCGAAGATACTTTGCAAGAAGTATTTGTAAAAATCTGGAAAAGCATTGATAGTTATGCTGAAAGTAAAGGAAGATTATACACTTGGATGTTAAACATTGCCCGAAACACAGCCATCGATAAATTGAGATCTAAAGGATATAACAACAGTCAAAAAAACCTATCAGCCGATAATTTCGTACATCTATTGGACGACAGCAATAAAATGACGAATAGAATTGACACCATTGGAATTCTTGAATTTGTAAAGAAGTTAAAACCCAAGTGTATTGCCATTATCGAATTGTTATTCTTTCAAGGTTATACGCAACAAGAAGCCTCAGACGAACTTGCTATACCGCTTGGAACTGTCAAAACACAAAATAGAAATTGCATCAATGATTTAAGAACTTATTTAAAAGTATAATGGATACAAAACAATATATCGAAAGCGGGATTTTAGAACTCTATGTTTATGGTTTGCTCTCAGAAACCGAAAACAGTGAAGTGAGCCAAATGGCGAAAGAACATCAGGAAATCGAAGCCGAAATTATTTCAATTGAAAAAGCAATTGTGAATTTATCGACCAGTTTTTCTCCGTTTTTATCTGCCGATAATTTTGAAAAAATCAAAGCTAAATTAGACTTGAAATATTCAAAAGTGATTGATTTGAAACCACGAAATAATTGGTCGCAATATGTGGGTTGGGCTGCTGCTGTAACTCTTTTGGTGGGTATTGGCTATCAATACACCCAATTATCTGAAACTCAAAATCAGGTGGCAAATGTTGAAAAAGAGAAAACAAACCTGCAAGATACTTTAGTAGGTTTGCAATTGAAAAACAAACAAACATTAACCGCTTTGACTGTTATTCGTGATGCCAAAAACACGGTAATCAACCTAGGTGGTCAAGCCGTTTCTCCTAAATCGTATGCCAAAATTTATTGGAACAAAGAAACCGAAGTGGTTTATGTTGATGCCGCAGGTTTACCAGAACCACCAGAAGGAATGGTGTACCAAATTTGGTCTTTAAAATTACTACCACAATTGACTCCAACAAGTATTGGTTTACTGTCTGACTTTAGCAGCAATACCGAAAAAATATTCGCTGTCGAAAAAACGGGTGATGCAGAAGCTTTTGGTATCACACTGGAACCAGCTGGCGGAAGTAAATCGCCTACAATGGAACAATTGTATACTCTAGGAAAAGTATAAATCAATTCTGTTTTTATATAGAAAAGTCCAACGAAAATGTTGGACTTTTTTTTGTGACTGTATTTTTTTGAGCAAGTATCAACTACATCACCTGTCTTTCAAAATTTAGTTTGATTTTGTAACTTTTAATTCTCCGTTTGCACCTACTCCACTACTGGTACCAATAGCTCCATTTTTATTAACGTAACTAGGATTGGAGTTTGTTTTTTCACCTTTTTTAGTGAAAACTGTAACGGTACTTTCGATTAAATTAGCACCTATACTATTCGCAATAAGCAACTTGTATCGAGATTATATTAAAACATTATTATTTCAAATAACATTATTTTCTAAGGAACTAGAATACAATTGGTTTGAATTATTTGTTGCTGTTGATTTCCATAACCAGTGCCTCCATAAAATATGGTTTCTATCGGAGGCGCTAAACAAACATTCTGCACAATTATTTCTTGTTGGGAACCATAACCAGTGCCTCCATAATAAATGGAAACAATAGGTACAGGAGCACAAATCGTTTGGACTATTGTTTTTTCTTGTTCACCATAACCCATACCTCCAGAATAAATATTTTCAATTGGAGGAAGCAAACATATACTTTGCATCACTACTTGCATATTGGTATTGGATTCAATCCCACCATAATATATAGATTGAATAGTTTCTGGAGTACAAGTCATCTGCGAAATGATTTGATCTATTGCACCATATCCTTTTCCTCCAGAATACATTGTAGTGGGGATTTTAGCACTAAAAACTGCTCTCATACTTGGTAAAACAATTTGAGAATTAACTGTAATAGTTGCTGCAAATAGAATAAAAAGTGTTAGAATTAATTTATTCATCATATTTTTTTTAATTTGAGCGAACACCACGTCCACCTTGGAAAAATCCGTAGTTATCAAAGCTTGTCCAATTTCTAGCTGAAATAGTGGCCCATTCTCCTCCAACCCAATTTGCTCCACCACCTTTTACAATTATTTTATTACTAGCCCAACCTGCAACATCAGCCGAGCCATTATTGCTAGAATCTCCACTTTCAAATAAATTCCCATCTCCATTTGCTGCGGTAAAATCAGAAAAATCATTTCCCCAACCACCAATGCAGGATTCCCATAAGTTTCCAGTCATATCTAATACACCATAATAAGACGCACCAGCAGTACTTCTGTTAGAAGTTGCTTTGGCGTTTATTCCAGCCCTAAAAATTCTATTCGTTCCTAAATTCCCCATTCCTAATCCTGAAGAGGTATTAGAAGCGGAAGGAGAACCATAATTATTAACATTGTATCCATTGTATAAATCGGTTGAGCCCCAAGAATATTCTGATGCAACCGGATTTAAAGGACCTCTACAAACTTTTTCATATTCAAATTCCGTCATTGGTCTAATGGCAGCCCAATCTAAAAAAGCAAAAAAGTTTTTCATGTTTAATGTAATTCCTAATGCAGCTCCATCTTCATCTTCGTTGAAAGTTCCATTTCCGTTTAAATCATTTGCATAAACAGCTGGAGAAATTTGAGTTGTATTTTGACCAGAAGTTGCAATTACAACGTTAGGTGAATTATTTCCACATGGCCAACAATGAAAGATCGTTCCAACAGGAGAATCAGGAGGAGTTGTATTTGGCTGGTTATCTCTTTGCATTCTTATTTGTTGTGCAAAACTTAATGTATTTAAAAAAGCAACATACTGTCCAGCGGTAATTTCATATTTCATGCAATAAAATTTATCGTATCCTAATGGAAAAGTGCCAGGAAGGCTTACTGAGGACCCCAAGTTTTGATTTTGATAATTACTAACAGTCCCCAATCCAGCACTTTGTACTGAAGCATCTATTAATTTAGGATTTGAAGTTGCCCCATCTGTAAAAGCTTTATAATTCGGTGTTCCATCACCTATATAAAATTGTCCTTCTGGAATATTTACCATTTCCATACCATAAACTCCGACGTTATCGCCGTTAATTGCACTTGCAAGGGTTAAGGTGATCGTAGCTTGAGTAATATTTCCCATCCCTGCAGCCGATCTTCTAATAAAGACACCCTTATTATCAGATGCCAAATCTATTTGAAGTTCAGAACCTGTAACCGATTGTCCACTTGCTGCCAATTGACCGTGTATCCAAGGACTTGATCCTCCGCTTACACAGGATTGTCTTTTAACAAAAATCCAAACGGCATCCCAATTTGATGGACCAGTAGTAACGTACCAACTATTATCCCATTTAATAGTAAATGTAAGTGTGTTTCCACTAATTATTGGTGTTCCCACAATTAAATTATTTGCATAGCTTTGAAAACTAAAGGCTAGAAATAGAAACGTAATTAAAGTTGTTTTTTTCATTTTAGTATTGATTTATTGGGTGTGTTATTCTTTTTAAATTTATTTTATTTATTGCATATCTCCAGCAGTAACGATTATACTTCCACCAATATTTACAATAGTGGCAATAGCATAATTCCCTGCTGTAGCAGTAAAGTTATTTCTGTTTTTCATACTTACTCCAGAACCTCCAACAAAATTAATTTTATTGGCATCACTACTTTTTTGGAGTACCATACAATTGAATCCTAATGGTAAATCGTTGCTGAAAGTAATTGTAATTTCATTACTTGGATTACAAATCAATACTTTACCTTTAAACTGTTCCGCATTAGAACTATCAATAGTAAAACCTGATGTTATTTCTGAACTAATTTCTGCATTTGCAGTAATGGAACCGCTAGTATTTACGTTGGTAACCGAAGTGTTTCCTAATTGAATAGTATTACTAGCGCCAACAATTGATCCATTACCAATTGCTGTAGCATTTGTTAAATTACCTGCTGAAACATTTGCGCCATAACCTATACCAGTATTTTGGCTTCCAGTGGTGTTTGAAGCCAATGAATAAAATCCGTTTGCGGTATTTTGAAATCCTGTGGTATTTGAATAAAGTGCTTCACTACCACCACCAGTATTTTCATAACCAGATGAATTGGTATATAATGAATTCAATCCAGTCGCAGTGTTTCCATATCCAACATTATTTAGCCTCAAAGCATAGGCACCAATGCTTGTGTTTCCTTCACCACTTGTGTTTTTAGATAATGCGTTAGTTCCGGTTGCGGTGTTACGACTTCCGCTTTCATTGTAAAAAAGAGAATATCGCCCATTTGCGGTATTTTCTGTTCCTGTTGTATTCATATTAAGAGCTTCGCTACCAACAGCGGTATTGTCAGCACCCGTAGTATTATTATACAAAGAAGATTTTCCAACCGCCGTATTATTACCTCCTGATGAATTACGATATAATGAGCCACGTCCATTTGCCGTATTATCATTTCCGTCTGCGTTATTAGCTAATGCCCCATCTCCATTTGCAGTATTAGAATTCCCTGTAGTGTTGTAATAAAGAGCACTTGAGCCGATCGCCGTATTGTTATTTCCTGAAATATTATTTAATAAAGCCCCTGCCCCATTGGCAGTATTATTATCGCCTGTAGTATTTGTTGTTAAGGCTTCTGCACCACTTGCAGTATTAAAACTACCTGTTATATTGTTTTGGAGAGCCTGTTTACCATTGGCTGTATTTGCATAACCTGTTGTGTTACTCATCAAAGCATTTGCACCATTGGCTGTATTTGATATTATGTTACCCGCTCCTCGACCTATAATTACCCCGTTCACTATTGCATCGGCACTGAAAGTTTTAACGCCTTCTATGTTTTGATTAGTTGACAAATCCACAAAAGAGCCTCCAGAAGAAGGGTTTGCCCAAGTAGGTACGCCACTTGCTAAAGTTAATACTTGTGTATCTGTACCTACAGGCAATCGTGTTCCAGCTCCTGAAGCTTCGCCATAAATTAAATCACCTGCTGCTGTCATAGGCGATAAAGCGTTAAAAGCTGCTGTTTTAGTGGTAGCACCTGTACCGCCGTTAGCCAGAGCTACGGTGCCAGATACATTAGTGGCAGTTGTTGCATTACCGGTTAATGCACCCACAAATTCGGTGGCGTTAACTTTTCCTTGCATGGTCCAGTTTGTTCCATCATTTTGTGCCTTTATATCCCCTACACTGTTTGCTAAAATAATATTGTTGGTAAGCCCTTCGGCTAAACCTGTTACCTCAGCTCCAAGGATAGTGTTGCCTGAACCCGTTGTTATCCCTCTACCTGTATTGTAACCTAAGGCGGTGTTGTTGTTACCTGTGGTGTTGGTAAAAAGGGAAAGAAGACCTAAGGCGGTGTTGCTGTTTCCAGTGGTGTTATTTGGAAGAGCTTGCATTCCGCTGGCGGTGTTTGAGGATCCTGTCGTGTTATTTTGAAGGGCTTGCATTCCGCTGGCGGTGTTTTGGGATCCTGTAGTGTTTTTTTGAAGGGCTTGCTGTCCGCTGGCGGTGTTATAGGATCCTATAATGTTAGAATAAAGCGCAACACTTCCACTGGCGGTGTTGTAGTTTCCTGTGGTGTTGGAGTAAAGGGCAGCAGTGCCATTGGCGGTGTTGTTGCTGCCTGTGGTGTTGGAGAAAAGAGAACTCAATCCGATGGCGGTATTACTTCCAACGCTACCTGTACCTCGGCCTACTGTTATACTATTTATATTCAAATCGGAACTAAAAATTTTAGTTCCAGCAATGGTTTGATCGTTAGTTAAATCAACAAAAATTTGAGTAGCAGAGCCGGTACCGCCATTTGCAATAGGTACAACACCACTTACGGTTGGACTGACCCAATTTAAGTTGCCACTACCGTCAGTTTGTAAAACTTGATTAGCTGTGCCATCTGTATTGGGATAAATTACAGCGCCGGCAGTTAAAGTACCGCTAGTTTGGACATTAGTAATACTTGTATTTCCTAATTGTATGGTGTTCGATTCTGTAACAATAGCATTTGACCCCAGAGCCACAGCATTAGAAATGCCATCAATACTAACATCTGCATTTTGACCGATAGCTATATTTTGAGAGCCAGAAATATTTGTATCTAATGCTTGGCTTCCTATAGCTACATTATCATTGCCACTCATATTATTTACCAATGCAGTATATCCAACACCTGTATTTCCATTGCCATTAATATTTGCTGCTACTGCTGCTCGGCCAATACCTGTGTTTGCATAACCTTCATTGAATTCTAACGGTCCTAGACCGACAGCAGTATTAGAATTTTCATTGAATTTACCCCTTCCTACAGTTATGCCATTAATAATTGCATCAGCAGTGAACGTTTTAATACCACCAATTGTTTGATCGTTAGTCAAGTCTACAAAATTTCCTGCTATGGCAGAATTTAGAGCATTGCTAACAAATTGCGTAGTGGCTAAAGCTGAAGAATTATCACCGTTTATTTGTGTAACAGCAACTGTACTTGTTGGTAATGAAGGTATTCCGGTGAAAGTTGGTGAATTCAATGGCGCTTTTAAATCTAAAGCCGTTTGCATCTCTACTGAAACAGGTTTGTTCACATCACTAGTATTATCCACATTGCTCAATCCAACCATTGTCGCTGTGACACCCGTTACCGTTCCGGTGAATGTTGGGGATGCCAAAGGCGCTTTTAAATCTAAATCTGCATTCGAAGCTTTTGAATTTAATGCTGTTTGTGTATCTGTCGAGACTGGTTTATTCGCGTCGCTGGTATTATCTATATTGCTCAATCCAACCATAGTTTTATCGATTCCAGAAACAGTTCCTGTGAATATAGGCGAAGCTAAATTAGCTTTCAAATTTAAAGCTGTAGTTGTAGCAAAACTACTCAAATCTTGATCGCCTGTATTTGTTCCTATTATCGCAGCTAATTTTGTTTTTTCTGTATTTGTAAAATCATTTGTCGACAGTTCTTTTCCCGATACTTTGTCCACTTTCAAATTTAAGGCCGTTGCTATTGCCGAGGTTGTTGCCAATGCACTCAAATCCTGATCGCCTGTATTTGTTCCCGATTGATTCGAAAGTTTTATTTGCTCGGCAGTGGTGTAGTCATTTGTAGACAAACCTTTACCCGCTTCCTTGTCAACTTTTAAATTTAAGGAGGAATTAAGTGCAGTTTCTACTGTAGTTGCTCTTATTGTTTCTGTAGTTATTGCATTAGTATTAGAAGCTATCTCATTGGCATTTGCCAATTCGGCTGTTCTTGCTGTTGTAGCTTCCGATGAAATTGCATTCGTGTTAGCTGTTTCTGCTGCTGTGGCTCTTACTATTTCTGCTGCCAAATTGGTAGTCAAAGTTGCGTCGGCTGTTCCTCTTGTGCTAGCTTCGGTTGTGATACTTACGGTCAAAACTCCTTCGGCGGCTTTGGCTCTGTTGATTTCTGTGGTTAATCCAGACGAACTGAATGATTCGCTTGCATCCACATAAGTTTTTACTGCTTTTACCGTAGGATACTTGAAATTAGAAGTTCCATCAGTCGCAACATTAACACTTTTATTTACAGCATCCTCTTTCAGGTTTAATGCAGTTTGGGCTGCCAAGCCAATTGGTTTATTCAAATCATTTGTATTGTCAACATTTTCAAGGGCCAAATTTTTCTTTGCCCCAAGAACTGTAATGGCATTAGTACCACCGCTTTCAATTGGCACGACACCTGTAACGTTTTCAGCATTTTGAGCAGAAAAAGCCGAAGGTACCGAAGTAAAAAGTTGGTTGCTAATTTCAACAAAATTGGAGCATTTCCCATTTATGTCCAATGCCACTTTCAGGCTTTTTTGATTGCCCCCCCAATATATATCTGAAAAAGATAAGGCATAACCCGCCGATTGATTTCCAGAACCAATAATGGTATTTACCATTCCAAATTCGTCCGTTGTTGTATTGATGGTTTCTTGGTATTCCGTCTTTGAAGTAGTATCGACAATCGTGAATTGCAAACAAATATTTTTATTTGCCAATGAAGCATTGGTGTTGTTTACTCCCGGTACTTTTTCACCATTAGGATTAAAAATAATTGCTTGATAAGTAATCCCGTTTTTCTGGGAATAAATTGCCGATGAAACCAATAAAAGTAAAAGTAAAGTTATCTTTTTCATAATTAATTTTCATTGATGTTAAAATGGATACCGAACAGAATTTGATTTGTATTAAATGATAATTTTTCTTCGGAAGTGTTGAATGGATTTAGACTTTTAGAAAATGTATATCCAAGACTTAAATAACCCAAGTCATTCAATCGATATCTGGTTTGAATCCCAGCAAAAGGCGAAAGGAATAGCCCCGAAAATTCATCTTGTCCCTTCAAATCATACACAGCTCCATTGATGTTTTGCTTACCGTAAAGTAGTGTCGAAAGATTTACTCCCCCTTTTACAGCCAATTGAAAATTATTTGAAAGAGTAAAATTATAACTTACCGCATTTTGGGCTCCAATATATTTTGTTTCCCACTGATAACTTTCAGACTGGGAACCCGCCACAGCGTTGTAGTCGTTCAAAGTTAGGCCTATCGAATAATAGATTTTTTCGTTCTTGACAGGAAATGAATATCCCATTTCAAAGGCTGAACCGGTGCCGCTTTGAAGTTGAGTGGTCATCACTCCTTCTGAGCTTTTAAAAACATATTTGGTAAAATTATTCCCCACCAAAAAATAGGTCTCTTGGGAAAACAATTGGAAGGAAACGGCGAGAAAGGCAATTAGTAGGTAGTTTTTTATCATTTTTTGATAATTTTAGTATAATAATTGAGGCTGTTGGTTTTTAGATGTATTAGGTATTCTGAAGTGGGTAATCCCATCAAATCGATGGTCAGGATATCGTTGACCGATTTTGTATTTTTTTGAAAAATCAACCTTCCCAAAAAATCAAAAATTGAAATGGATATCATATCAGTGACTGGCCTTGAAAACTGAAAATTGATAGTTTGGGTAAAAGGGTTCGGATAGGTTGTGGTTGTAATCCCTTGGAAAGCATCAACATTATTTGAGGCAATATATTTACCCCACATACTTTGCTGAAATCCTTGCATTACAACATACTCCTTATTTGTGGAAGTTCCCGTCAAACTTTGTTGGCCTACAGTTTGTCTTATTAAAAAGCCATCGGGTGTTTTTGTGGAAATTCCTTGGGAAGAAAGCATTTGATGGTGGAGGACTTGACCTTGAAAAGTTATACTGAAAAGTAAAAGTAAATATTTCATAGGACTCTAGTTTTCAACAATATTAAGCTAAAAAATAGATAATTGAATCATTAAGTCCGACAAACTACACAAAACAGTTAAAATAGTAAGATTTTTTAAGTTTTTAGTAACTATTAAATCTTGAAATAGCACCCTAAAATCAATTTTAAGAATAGGAAAAAGAATTATTCTACTATTGATACTCAAACAAATTAGTTAATTTCCAAATTTTTTGAACCTAAACAGATTGAATTACTAACATATATATCTATATTTTTGTGCTCTGGAAAACTTTGCTGAGAATTGTTTTTTAATTTCTTTCAAAAAACACAACCCTTGATTATTAATTTACTTTTCATCATTACTGGATTATTTGGGTTTTTGACTGTAATTATTACAATGTCAAACTATATTATTAATAGAATGATGAACCGCTATTTAATCTTTATTTTTCTTTTAATTGCAATTCGTTTTTTATTATTTGGTATTTTCCCTTTTGGCTATTTAGGTTTTCTACAAGATTATTATGTTAATTACAGTAAATTTTTAATACTGATTATTCCGAGTTTTTATTTGTGTTTTAAAAATTTGATTGCCGACGAGAAGCTATTCTTAAAATCAGACCTAGCCCATTTTATATTTCCCGTAGTTTTTTTGGCATTAAATATATCCATCGTCAGTACCTATAATTTTCTAACTAACGCCTTTTATTTTTCGTCTTACTCCGTCTTGTTTCTTTACAATATAGTCTACTGTTTTTTGGCTTACGATATGCTTAACAAAAATATATGGGCAAAAAGAGAAGTATCCCAAGTCGTAAATAAACACAATAGATTAATTAAATACTGGACTATTTTATTATTTTCACTATTAATAATCAATTCTTTAAAACTTTTTACGGCTCTTTTTCTAGACGACAATAATCATCACGGTTTTATTGCAGGCGAACGTTTTCAGTGGATCGGTGCCATTGTCTGGATATCCACTTTTATTAAAATTCTAATATCTCCAGAAATACTCTATGGTTATCCGATTTTTAATAATACTCTAAAGGAAGAAAAAAAACCTATTAAGGTAATGGAATCCGATTGGATTGTTGAAATTAATAAAGACTTCATTAATCTTCAAGACCGCAAACTAAAAGAAAAAATAGACAAAAATATTGTGCAATATATTGTTCAAATTGAGAAAGTATCCAAAGAATTTGAATTCTTCAAGGATTCAAGATTTTCAATTTCCGATTTAGCAGTAAAACTAAACATCCCAAAGAGCAATTTAAATTATCTTTTTAAATACCATTCGAAAATCTCGTTTTCGGATTATAAAAAGAAAATTCGAATTCATCATTCCATTCGACTAATTGAATCCAATTATTTAAAAACGAATACTCTGGATACCTTAGCAAAAGAAGTTGGATTTGCCTCCTACAATCCTTTTTTCACGAGTTTTAAAAACATAACTGGGAATTCACCACAAAAACACATTGCCCAACAAAATGAAATTCCATAAAAAAAGGTCCAACATTAAGTTGAACCTTTTTTATGGAATTTATAATTTTCTCTTCGTATAATATTTTCTAGCTTTTGGATAGGTAATAGCACCAATAAGTGTAATTGCTCCCATTGAATACCAAATCCAGTTTAACGAATGTGCTTCGCCACTGGCGTAGGAATGCAATCCAACCAAGTGAAAATTCACTCCAAAGTAAGTAAACAAAATAGACAAGAACGCAAAAACACTCATTAAGCTGAATATCCATTTACCTCTTAGCGCCGGAACAAAACGAGCGTGAATCACAAAAGCATAGACCATAATACTAATCAATGCCCAAGTTTCTTTTGGATCCCAACCCCAGTAACGACCCCAGCTTTCGTTGGCCCATTGTCCACCAAGAAAATTTCCGATCGTAAGCATTATCAATCCAATAGTCAATGACATTTCGTTGATGTATTTTATTTCTTTGATATTCAATTCCATTTTTTCCTTGTTCTTTTCATTGGTAAACAAAATCAGAAGTAAAGAAACCAATCCTAGAATCATTCCCAAGGCAAATGGTCCGTAACTCGCCACGATAATTGCCACGTGAATCATTAACCAATAGGAATTCAAAACGGGTTGTAAATTACCTATTTCTGGATCTATCCAATTCATATAAGCAGCAGTCAAAATCATTGCAGCCACGAAGGCAGAGGAAGCCACAGTAAGTTTGGATTTTCTGTCGAAAGCCAAGCCAAAAAACATCGTTGCCCACGCTACATAAATAATAGATTCATAGGCATTACTCCAAGGTGCGTGACCCGAAATGTACCAACGAGCAATTAATGCGAGCGTATGCAAACCAAAAAGTAAACCGATGATAATGTGCATCGTATTAATAGCATAATCGAGAAATTTTCTTTCTTTGAATATTTTTAGAATAGTGAATAAGAGCATCAAAATGGCCGCATAAATATACCAATACGGTAATTTCTGGAACACATCATATTTGTTATACAAGATTTCAGATGTGATTTTTTGGTCACTTGGCAACACCTTACTACCATATTTCTTTTGGAAACCGTTAATGCTTTCTAATAATCCATCTGCATCTTTGTAATCTTTAGAAATGGATGCTTTTTCTAATGCTGTAAAATACATTTGAAGAATATTTTGAGTATAAGTTGCTGCCATTCCTTTTAACCCCGAATTGGTCAATTCAGGAAAGGAAACCCATTTGTTATTGGGATCATTAGGAATAGGGAAAATTTTCATGATAGTTCCACTCAGCGCCGATTCCATCAAATTTACTTTTTTGTCGGTTTCTATAAAGTCCTTTTCAAATTGGTTCGGATTGGCCGCTTTGTAGGCTGCATCCAGGTAAGGCATCAATTTATAATTTCCCTTACTATCAAAAAAGTCTATAAACGAAGCGTATTTTTTTTCAGCATCGATTCCGATAATCTTACGAATACTATCATTTCCTGATTTTATATAAATCAGGGGCACTTGAATCCAAATGTTTCCTCCTTGCGTCATCGACAAAAACACTTGGTCAGAATTCATTCCTTTGTACGTATTTTGATGGCTTACTTTTCGCAATAATTCAGATGAGAAAGTGTTTATTGGTTTCATTCTACCACCAGCATCCTGAACAATTAATCTTCCGAATTTGGCAGCGTGTTCTTCAGAAACTTTGCGTTTTTCGATAATAGAATCTAATTGTTTTTCGGATAAAAACTGAGCTGAATTATGATTTTGGGCAAATGCACCAAAACTCAAAAATAAAAGTAGTAGCGTTAGAAATTTTGCTTTTTTAGTTTTCACTACTTCTAGTTTTCTTTTTAAATCGGCAAAGCGAGAATGTTTGGTAAACATAATAGCCATTAGTGCAAAATACAACATAAAATATCCAAAATAAGTAATCATAGTTCCCCAATAATCGTGGCTTACAGACAATACCGTTCCCATTTCATCTGGGTCGAACGAGGATTGAAAAAAGCGATAGCCTTCATAATCTAAAATATTATTCATAAAGATTCGAGCATCAAAAACGTCATTTTTGTTTTGAACAGTCACTTTACTTTCATAAGAAGAATAACTACGTTCCGTTCCAGGATATTTCTGAGCAATAAAATCATTCAATTTTATGCTAAAAGGTAAAGTATAGACTTTATTTCCGTAGAAAAAAGTGTAGTCTAATTTTCCAATTTTTACGGTTTGAGATTGTCCAACTAAGCCTTTGGTTCCAATTAATGTTATCGTTTTTTCTTGACCATCCGCGGTTAATTTGACTGTTAGGGCATCGTTATGTTCTTTGGCTTTAAAATCATTTGTCGCATCATATCCAATAACTCCTTTTATGGCTGGCTCTGGAAACACAATTCTCATATCGCCAATGCTGTACAAGGAACGCATCATTAATGGTTGTACAATATCTTTGGCTACTTTGCCTTGCAATTTGTCGGCCATTCGCATATACTCGCCAGCAAATGGGGTTTGAATCGTAGAAATACTATCGTTAATGGTTATATTTATGGCACCTTGTGTGAATTTATTTAAGGCAAAAAGGGTGTTGTGAACGTTTTGAACTTCGCCTTCTTTCAAGAAATGTTCTTCACGTCCCCCTTCGCCAGCTTCGACCAATTTAAAAAGCAAACTGCCTTTGGCATCAGGTTTAATCACTTGTTTGACTCCCATCTGGAAGCTGACATAATCCACGTCAAATTTGGTTTCTGCAAATTGGTCTGAAATAGAAAAATTATTATTGGTTACAGGCGAAAGCAATAATGTTTTTTCGAAAACCCTACGTTTCATTCCACCTTGATACTCTCCATCAACATATACGGAAAGGTACATTTTATCTGAATAAAATACATTTTCGGTATTGCCTTCGCGAATTGGCATCATTCCTTCATAACTAATGTAGCGAGTGATAAAAGCACCAGCAATGATAATAACAAAAGACAAATGTAGCATAAGAGTTGCCCATTTTTCTTTTCTTAATAGATTATAACGCTTGATGTTTCCAATGAAATTGATCATAAAAATCAACATAATTCCCTCGAACCACCAGGCATTATAAACCCAAATTCGAGCTGTGTCGGTATTGTATTTACTTTCTATAAAAGTTCCCGCTCCCATTGCAATTGCAAAAGTCAGGAAGAGTATAGCCATCAACCGTGTGGAAAATAAAATGGAAGTTAATTTATTAATCATCTGTAGGAATTTACGTTTTTTAAAAATCTTGTCAAAAGTAACTAAAATAGTTGAATAGTCCCTTTGAGCATTTGTTAATTTAATCCAAATTTAAGGCATTGATACTTGTATAAAAATGATATTTGACAGGTTTTTATTTAAAAATCAATTGACATAGAATGTATCGACTTTTATTTTTTTTTTGATTAATTTTGCCAAATGATTAAAGTTGTACTAATTGGTTCTGGAAATGTGTCTCATCATTTGATTGAGGCTTTCGCCAAAAGCAAAAAAGTGGAAGTGACACAAGTGTTTTCAAGGCAAAAAGATGCGGTAACTCACCTACTCGATTCCAATAAAATTACGGATGATTATAACAATTTGGCCCAAGCCGATTTATACATTATTGCCGTTTCAGACGATGCTATTGCAAAAGTATTGTCGCAACTTCCTTTCGAGAATCGTCTAGTTGTGCATACTTCGGGCAGTGTTGCATTAGATGCATTGGACAAAAAGAACAGAAAAGGAAGTTTTTATCCCCTACAAACTTTTTCAAAAAACAAAACCGTTAATTTTAGCCAAATCCCCATTTGTTTAGAAAGCGAAAATGAAACCGATTTTGAATTATTGGAAAAAGTGGCACAATCCATTTCTGATACTGTTTTCAAAATCAATTCCGAACAACGAAAAGCGCTACATGTTTCGGCCGTTTTTGTCAATAACTTCGTGAATCATCTGTACCAAATGGGTAATGAAATTTGTGAAGCAAATAAAGTTCCTTTTGAAATTCTAAAGCCCTTAATTTTGGAAACGGCAAACAAGGTTATGAGTCTTTCGCCAAAAGAAGCGCAAACAGGCCCAGCAATCAGAAACGATATGCAAACTATTGCCAGTCATATAGCTTTTTTATTGGACGAAAATCAAAATAATATATATAAAACACTAACCCAATCAATACAAAATAATGGCAAAAAGTTATAAAGAAATAATGAACGAAATCACCACCTTCATTTTTGACATAGATGGTGTTCTGACGGATGGATCTGTTTTTGTGACCAATGAAGGCGAAATGCTACGAACAATGAATATTCGCGATGGTTTTGCCTTGAAAGCTGCCGTAGAAAGTGGTTATAATGTATGTGTGATTTCGGGTGGTAGCAACGAAGGTGTTCGGGTCCGTTTGCGAAATTTGGGTATTACCGATATTCATCTTGGTTGTCCTGATAAAGTCGAAACTTATAAAGAATATATCGAACTTTACAATATAAAACCGGAAACAGTATTGTATATGGGAGATGATATTCCTGATTTTCACGTGATGAAATTAGTTGGATTACCAACTTGTCCGCAAGATGCAAGCCCTGAAATCAAAGCTATTTCTAAATACATTTCTCATAAAAATGGAGGAAAAGGTGCCGCTCGCGAAGTCATTGAACAAGTGATGAAAGTGCACGGAAAATGGAATCTCCATTTTGATGGAAAACTGGATTAGTTTTTAGATAGCAGGTTGCAGATTTCAGGTTGCAGGTTGCAGATTTAAACTCCTAATTTCTATACTCTAACTTCTTAACTTCTAACCTCTAACTTCTAACCTCTAACTTACAATGATACAAACAGTAATTTTTGATATGGACGGCGTAATCGTCGACACGGAACCCGTACACAGCTATGCTTATTTTCAACACTTTGCCGAATTAAATATTGATGTTTCGGCAACTATGTTTACTTCCTTTATGGGAAATTCGACCCGAAATACGTTTCAGAAACTAAAAGAAATATTCCCGATTGATGGTGAAGTAGAAGATTTAATTCAAAGAAAACGCACCCTTTTTAATGATGCTTTCGACAGCAAAGAAGATTTGTATTTGATTGAAGGCGTCGAGCAATTAATTCAGGATTTACACCAAAATGGAATGCAATTAATTCTGGCTTCTTCGGCAGCGAAAGTAACGATTGAAAGAGTCTTCAAGCGATTTAATTTGCATCAATATTTCACGCATATTGTAAGCGGAGAAGATTTTCCCAATTCAAAACCGCATCCAGCCATCTTTGAATATGCAGCTAGCTTATCAACTGCTCCAAAAGAAAATTGCATCGTAATCGAAGATAGTACTAATGGTATTAGGGCTGCAAAAGCGGCTGGTATTTTTTGTGTGGGTTACAATAGCGAAAATTCGAAACTACAAGATTTGTCTTTAGCAGATGTTGTTGTAGAACATTTAAACGAATTGAGTTTTGAAATCATCTCTAAATACAACTATTCGAATTAAGGAATATTTAACATTTTTAAATCCTTGAATTTGTAATTTTGAACAAATCTAAATTAAACACTATGAAAAAGATTATTTTTGTTTTGGCAATGATTATTGCCAATTATGTGACCGAGGCTCAAGTAAAAACACCGCAACCAAGTCCAAAATCGACAGTAATACAAGTAGTTGGTTTGACCAATGTTGAAATCGTTTATTCAAGACCTAGTGCAAAAGGAAGAGATGTATTCAATAACTTAGTTCCTTTTGGTAAATTATGGAGAACTGGAGCTAATGAAAACACCACTATTTCTTTTAGCGACGATGTAGTCATTGAAGGAAAAACATTGGCAAAAGGGAAATATGCTTTATACACTACTCCCAGAGCTGATAATTGGGAAATCATCTTCTACACTGCAACAGACAATTGGGGAAATCCAGAAAATTGGGACGAAACAAAAGTGGCTTTGAAAGCCACTGTAAAGTCAGAGCATATCGATAGGTTAGTCGAAAGTTTTACTATTGGAATTAATAATTTAGACAATAATTTTGCTCATCTTGAATTATCTTGGGAGAAAACGATAGTAGCTGTTAAGTTTGAAGTGCCCTCCGCAAAAATGGCTATGGCGAGTATTGATAAAGTTTTGGCAGGACCAGGAGCTGGTGATTATTTTTCATCAGCGCAGTATTTATTTCAGTCAAATGGAGATTTGACCAAAGCTTTGTCTTATGTAAATAAAGCCTTGGAAATGAGCAAAGACAAACCTTTTTGGTTTAATCGTTTAAAATCGTTGATTCAAGCCAAACAAGGCGACAAAAATGGAGCCATTGAAACGGCTAAAATTTCACTTGCAAGCGCAGAATCCGCCAAGAATCAAGACTATGTAAAAATGAATAAAGATAGTATTGCTGAGTGGAGCAAAAAATAATTATTACAAATTCATTACAAATGAAATCCTGTTTGAATATTCAAACAGGATTTTTTGTTACATTAAATTACCATTAAATTAAACCAAAAAAAAAGGGTTAGATTGCTCAAACCCTAATTCTATTATAAATTATTTAAAGTATTATTTCATTGTTCTCATATAGGCCACTAATTGCCATATTTCAGAATCACTTAATTTTTCTTTATAAGAAGGCATTGGTTTTCTACCAATTTTTGTGTAGTAAAACAATGATCCATCAGATTTAGATTGGAAGTCTTTAGAAGAAAAATCACCACTAGAAATGTCAATTTTTTCTGCTTTAGGACCGTCACCCAATCCTTTTGTACCGTGACATGATTTACAATTGGTTCCCCACAATGCTTTACCAGCAGCAGCCTCAACACCAGCTGGGCTTTTTTTACCAGCATCTGCAGCAGGAACTTTCCATTCTTTTCCTTTTGGTTTTGCTTGAGCATTAGAAGTTTGGGCGAACATAAAGGCTGCCATAATAGCTAGCCCAAAAAAGATTTTTTTCATTTTTTTGAATTTTAATATTAATACTTGTTATAAATGTTACTCTTTAATTTCTTGAATTTTTCCTAATTTTTTTATTTTGAAAACCTGCAAAACTGCAAACAATAAAGTTCCCCATATCAAGCCTAAAATTAACAGTGAAATCGTTATAAAATATATTGGTGCTCTATCTCGTCCTGCAGAAAAAGAACGTTCATCTATATTGGAGTTATCAGTTACAACTACTGTGCCCCAATTCACTTCTCCACTAGTTTCAGAGTTCATATAGTTTTCGTCATCTACTATACTAGCAAATAGGGTTAATTTGCCGTTTTTAGAGGGTATATCATTAGGAAATTCGAAAGTCGCAACCCCTGTAGAATCTGTAGCAATGGCATCTCCAATAGGCAACTTAGCAAACAATCGTTTGACCGATAAATTTACCGGTACTTCAATTACGGGTTGTCCTTCTGAAGTCACAAAAGCTTTGCAAACGTTGACTGAATCTATTTTTTTAAAGGTTAAGGTAATTTTTGCTTCTTTATCTTGTGCGTAGGAAGTTGTAATCGAAAACAAAATTACTAAGCAAGATATTAAGAAATAGGTATGCTTTTTCATCTGTAAATTATTTATAATTAAATATTTCTTCTTTTCCTTCTAATTCACCTTCTGCTACTTCCCATACAGAAATAATAGGAAAATATCTTGAGAACAAAGTCACTATTAATAGTACGCCAGCAAATGTTGCAGCAACAACGGTCATTTCTACCACACTAGGAAAATAATGTGTCCACGATTCAGGTACGTCTTGTATTGGAAGATAAGGATGAAGTAATCCTGGAATTACAATTAAATAAAGTCTAAACCAGCCTGCAATTAATACTACAATTGAAATAATTGTCAAAGGAAGTGGTTTTCGCATTTTTGGAAATAGGGGCAATAAAATGGGTACAATTATACCAAAAATTACTACTGACCAATAAAAAGCGGCTTCTTTGCCTGTAAATAAGTTTAGCAGTGTGTTTTCGTGTAATCCCGACATTTTATAAGCGGGAATCAAATATTCGTTGACATTAAAATAGCCGTGAATTAAAGCCATTAATACCAAAGCTTGTCCCAATTTATCGAAGTGCATTTCGGTTAAATATTTTTCAAAATTATAAGCTTTTCTAAAAACAAAAGTGGCTAAAGTCATTACAGCTACACTCAATAAAAAGGCATTTGAAACAAAATAGGCTCCAAAATTTGTACTATCCCATTCTGGTCTTAGCGTTGTTGCAAACAACCAAGCCGTAATCGTGCAAATCACAACTCCCAACGGAATTACCAAAGCCGTCAATACTTTCATAGTTTTTTTTAATATTTCCCATTGTTCGGGAGTGCCTTGCCATCCAAAAGAAAGCATATTGTACATTTTTAATTGCCATTTAGGTAAATTTTTCAAATGGTTTTTACAGGTCACCAATGAAGGAATTAATGGAATAAAAAGCAAAATAATGCAAGCTGCAAGATCTGTTGAAATTCCGATAACATCCCAAATAATAGGCGACTGAATTCTACCATGAATGAATAAATTTAATAATCTATCGGGTCTTCCCATTGCCACAACAATACTTATCCCACCAAACATTATGGCACCAATAGCAATAACTTCGGCTATTCTGGAAAGGGGTCTGTACCATTCAAAATTAGTAAGTTTAAGTACAGCCGACATTAGCACGCCTACTAAACCGATGGCGACCATAAACAAAAAGTTAGAAATGTATATTCCCCACATTGTATAATCTCTTAAACTAGTAGTAACATATTTGCTTTTAGTTTCTTGTATAATATAGGCAACAATTCCAGCTAATAATACGACCACTAGAAATGCAATCCATATTTTACCGGCTTTTCCAATTTTTGCTATTGGACGAAGCAGGTCGTTTTTCATCACCATATACTCTTCTTGAGTAAAGGTTTCGTGTTTATTTATATTTTTAGACATTTTTTATTTTTTAAAAAGATTACTCCTTTGTATTTTGAGCTTGGGTTGCATCTTCAAACGGAAAATCACGTTTCACTGGTGGTAAATAATAGACCCTTGGTTTTGTTCCCAATTCTTCAAATTGGCGATATCCTGCTCTGTCTTGTAATAATTTTTTTAATCTAACGGTATCTTCTCCGTTAGAGACAACATCTTCTAATTCATCACCGTGATAAATGGCACCGTTTGGACATTCAATAACACAAGCTGGTAATAATCCTTGAGCTGAACGATCTGTGCAGAAATCACATTTTGCCACCGTTCCTTCCTGAGCGTAAGGCGTTCTACAGTGATTTGGATCGGAAGTATCGTTTTTATGTTCTTCGGTAAATTTTACTTGTTCAGGTCTTCCAAAATTGAATGTACGAGCTGAATATGGACAAGCAGCTATACAAAATTTACAACCTATACAACGTTCGTAATCCATAGCCACAATTCCGTCAGAACGTTTGAATGTTGCATCTACAGGGCAAACTTTTGTACAAGGAGGATTGTCGCAATGGTAACACATAGTTGGAAACCAATATGGAGATTCTAAAGGCGAATTTTGCATTTTTTTTACCTTTATATACTCCACTGGTGCTAAAACATTATGTGCTTTTTGACATCCTGTAATACATTTTCTCTCATTGGCACATTTGCCTAAATCGATCACACGAATAAATTTTTTCCCTTCCACTCCTTGACGAAGTTCTGCATTCGAAAAATCATCATTGGATGCGTGGTGATCAACCAGAGAGCTATCAATTTCTACTAATTTTCCATCAGCAGTAAGTACTTTTACTTTTTTTTCTGTAATTTTTGGACTTTCATCAATAACGGCGTTTGCAATTGCAGTTCCTGCCAAAGCTATTCCTCCTAAAGCACCCAATTTTAGAAAATTCCTTCTGGATGAATTGTTATTTTCTTTTTCCATATTGTTATATATTACCTTTTAGAAATTCATAAAACAATAACTATTCTTATAGTATTATTTGTGTTTTGAATTAGAATTCTCTTGTAAATTTCTATCAATTTTATCTTAATTTCAATGATATTTATCATACTTTTAAATTTTTAAACTAAATTCAACTACTTTAAAATCAAATATTTGAATAAAAAAAATTAGCAAAATACCTAAAACTATTCTTTATAAATGCAAAAAAAAGAGGATAAACTTATCCTTTTATGGAGTCAGAATCCTCTTTTTTTATTGAAGTGTTACACAGTATTGTGGTTAACACAAATGGGATTAATAGACTATTACCAAGTTCTTCCTATATTAAATCCAATAGCAAAATCACCTTTGAAGAAGTCATTTTGATTGAACATATTACTAGTTTGATTTATTATTCCTCTGTAATTGCTTACGAAAATTTGAAAGGTATGTCCAACGGTCGAAAATTCTGTTCCAACAGAAAATCCAGATTTAGGCAAAGCTTCTTGAGAACTAATTGGCTGATTCACATCCAATAGAATAGAGATTCCTGATGTCACTTTGGCTCGACCACCAAACTGAATGGCAAATAAATCATTATACATTCCAGCTTCGACTACATTGTAGTGGGAATAACTTGGCCCAATTTGTAACGAAAACATTTTACTCAAACGTTTTGCAATTATGATTTGGTTATAAAATGACCAACGATCTGACGTGTTATAAAAATTCTCTTTTGGCAAAGCACTAAGCGATGCATTTCCATAATAAGTAACACTCACTGGCATTTTTCCATTGACTGTTTGGCGTAAAATAGCTGCTTTCAAACTAAAATCTTGCAATCTAAAGTCTTTGGTAGTTCCGTATCCAACAGTAATTCTATCGGTAATCGAATAATTTACGGCTAAACGAATATTGGCTGGTGCCCAAATTCCAATTAAATCATTTGTTCCGGTCACTAAACCAAAACGGTGATTCATGATCATTTCGATAGTACCCTTTGAATACACACGATTGGTTTGGTTTTCGATCAATGAAGTACTTTCGAAAGCGGCTCGCTCCAATTCTACTTCTATAACTGGTGCAACGCTGTCAACAACAACGGCGGTAGTGTCTTTTTGCTCTTGAGCCAATAACATCGTTGGCAAAGCAAACACAACTATAAATAGTGTTTTTAATAATTTCATGATTTTCAATTTATAGTTAATTATTAAGCGCTCCATTGTTGATCCATTTGTCCACCAAAGCAATTTTTGAATCGCTCCATTTTCCTGCAGTTGGCATAATTGCTGCACCATCTCCAACTAGAGATTTGTGCAAACTACTTGCAGCCGCATTTCCTGGAATAACATATTTGTTATTTTTCGTTAACGCTAAATAGGAATTGGCCGTTATTAAATCAGGGGCAGTCGCTCCCGTTTTATGACAACTTACGCAATCTTGATCCCATAATGGTTGAATATCTTTTGAGTAAGAAACTACTTCTGGAATAACAATTTCAGCTTCTGGTGGCATCTCGTCATAATAACAGGATGTAGCCATCAAAATCACTGTTAACATCATTAAGTATTGAAATATTTTTTTCATCTTTTATTTTTTTATTGAATAATTGCTATAGAGTCTTATGCAACAATTTTCATTGCCAAAAGATTTAAAGTTATGTGAGCAATTGTTGTATTGTTAAAAAATAATTTCTATTCTTTAACAATTTAAAATAAATACCTCTGAGACTAAGCCCAGAGGTATTCTATTTTTTATTTTATAGCTTCAATTGAGTTTTTCAATAAAGCTTTTGCGTAGGCTGGATTATGAACCCCATTACTCTTATCTTGTTTTAACATAACATAATTCCAAGCTGCTTGTGCCACTTTAATAGGAACTGTAGCTGTAGTTAAAGAGTTCGTAGTAGTACTATAAGCTCCTTTTGCAACTAATAACTCTTCTAATGTTGCCATATCAGCAGCATAACCAGTAACAGAAGTTGGAGTACCTCCTGCATGACAAGTAGTACAAGCATTTGGAGTCGGCTTCCATGTATGGGCTCCGTTTGTAGCTTCACTATCTTTACCCATATGACAAGTTACACAAGATGCGCCTGTTCTATGTTTAGCAGACTTAGGTGCTGGATAAGGAGTTGATCCAACAATTAAAGCTCCTTGAATACCTTCTAATAAGGTAGATTGTGGACCATAATGAGGTCCAAAACGATTACTCAATTTAATGTCCCCTGTTGTAGGTACTATAGCTCTTGGTTGGTGACAGTTGACACAAGTATTACTTGTACCCATTTCAATTTTATAAGAAGCATCTGTAGCTAAAACAACTGGGGTAAACCCTTGTCTAAGAGCAAAATCATTACCATCATTTTTAAAATCAAAACTAGAATGTTTATCATGGCATGTTGTACAAGAAATTGCTTGTTTACCTCCTGGATAAGCAGGAAAACCTAAGGCTGTTCCAGTCCCAGTTTTAAGAACATCGCCATTTACTTTATCTATATAACCTTGACTGGTATGACACTGAACACAACCCGTCCTGTTTGTATATTCTGAAGTCTTTAGAGTAATTGTGGCTCCACTTGCATTTGTAGTTTCATGTAAGGTTTCAATTGCATGAACAGACAAAGCATAAGAAGCTTTAATTGGACCTGTGTGTGCTTTAGAGTGACAAGTAGCACATTCTGTAGTTCCATCAATTCCATTTGTTCCATTTGTTCCATCTGCACCCGCTGGACCAGGAACTGGAATATAGTCTTCGTGAGAACACCCTTGTAAGGCGAAAAAAAATAGCCCCAAAACAACTAACATAATTTGTTTAACTGCTTTCATAATTTTGTTTGTTTTTTTTAATTTATTTTATTTTTTTGGAAATCTTAACATAATATTAAGATGTGTTTATGATGTAAATTTATTCGATATTTGAGTCCAATAATATGACAAATATCATATAACGAAATAAAAACACGAATTCATCTTGTTTAATTAAAACACTAAACATTAAACAATTTAAATGTTAATTTTATTAAATTAATGGTTAAATTTGACTCAAATACTAAAAAAAATAATAATTAAAATGAAATAAAAACAGGACTAAAGTGTGTTATTTATTAAAATAAAAAAAAAGAGAATCTTAAAAAGATTCTCTTTTAAAATAAAATTTACAATAGTTTTTCCTATAATTGAATTATAATTGCTTTACAAATTTATTATTCGTGTTGTTTTCCTTCGACCACTCTAAAAATATGCAAAAGAGAGGGAAACAAAGCGTCCATAGATTCCTGAGCTCCTTTGGTTGAACCAGGCAAAGTCATAATTAGTGTTTTGCCTATCATTCCAGCAATCCCACGTGACAACATAGAAAAAGGGGTGCGATCTTGCCCATAATTGCGTGCGGCTTCCATAATACCTGGAATTTCTCTATCTAAAAGCGGTTTTATGGCTTCTGGCGAATTATCTCTTGGCGAAATCCCTGTTCCACCAGTCAATATTATAAGGTCTATATTTTGCGCATACAAATCCAAAACTTTTTCTTGAATCCCAACTGTATCGTCCGAAATAATCGAATAATCGCTAATACTAACATTACAGGTTTCTAATTTTTGGATAATGGCTTTTCCAGCCATGTCAATTTTTTTCCCAGCCGAAATACTGTCGGAACATACAATGACGGCTGCTTTCAAATCGGTGCGGAATTTATCGGTAAAATCGGATTTGCCTCCTCTTTTTTCCAATAATTTTATAGAATGAATTTCGATTCCTTTGTCGATAGGTTTCAGCATATCATACATCGTCAACGCCACAACCGAGGCTCCGTGCATTGCTTCGACTTCAACTCCTGTTTTGTAAATAGTATGTACTTCGATTTCGATAGCGATTTCCAACTCGTTTATAGTATATCGAACAGCGGTAAATTCTACAGGAATGGGATGACAATCCGGAATCATATCACTGGTGCGTTTTACGGCAAAGAGTCCTGCGGTTTTGGCCATCTCGAAAACATCTCCTTTAGGAACTGTTTTATTGACAATGGCATCAATAGTTTCTTTTTTGCTGACTCTTACAACGGCTTGCGCTTTGGCAATCCGAAGGGTATTGGATTTGAATGTTATATTGACCATTTGAGGTTTGAGGTTAGAGGTTAGAGGTTAGAGGTTAGAGGTTAGAGGTTGGAAGTTAGAAGTTAGAAGTTAGAAGTTAGAAGTTAGAAGTTAGAAGTTAGAAGTTAGAGGTTAGAGGTTGGAAGTTAGAAGTTAGAGGTTGGAAGTTGGAAGTTGGAAATAATTGTTTTTGACATTGACATTGACATTGTTATTGACATTGACATTAATATTGTTATTGCCATTGATATTGCCATTACTAAAGTTGATTTTCTTTCCATACAAAAGAATCATCTTCGAAAATTTCTTTTCCCCAGATGGGAGTCATCGCCTTTATTTGTTCGACAATATCCTGACAAGCGTCAAAAGCTTCTTTGCGGTGTTTGGATGAAACAAATACAAACAGGCATATTTCACCCGCTTTTACCGCTCCAAGGCTATGATAAATGTGCATACACACTAAATTGTATTTGGCAAACGCAGCTTCACGGATTTCGTGGAAAAGTTCGTCCGCCATTTCCTGATAGGCTTCGTAGTTGATAGCAACCACTGTTTTGCCTTCAATTATATCGCTTCGGACTTGTCCTAAAAATATATCGTGTGCTCCAATGTCGGTTTTGGTGCTGTGTTTGGCAATGCTATTAGCAATAAACTCGGGCGTTATTGGTCCATTGATAAATACGTTGTGTGTGTTTTTCTCTTTCATTATCTGTTTTTTAAATTTTTTATTTTCCATTCATCGATTCCACCAGCCAAACTATAAGCGCTGCAATTAGGAAATTTTTCTTTTAGTATTTTTACGGCTTTTGCGCTTCGTTGACCCGATTTGCAAAAAACTACTATTCTATTTTGAGTTGAAATGGTCAAAACCCTATTTTCAAATTCACTCAATGGAATTAAAATAAAAGTAAACCCATCTACCACCGGAAGTTCTCCTTTTTCCCGAACATCAATAATGGTTATTTTCTCTTGCTTTCTAAGACTGTCAAATTCTTCAACAGAAAGGCTTTCATTAACTGAATTTGAATTGCAAAAACATTGATAATTATAGTCTAAAAATGCAGCTTTGCTTTTCGGGAAATCGAAGGATTGGTTAGCATTTGCAATAATTTCAAAATCGTAGAAAGAATTTTCTAATGCGTTGTACGAAATTATTTTATTAGCCAATGGCTTGCCAACACCTGTGATAATTTTTAAGGCTTCCGTGGCTTGCATTGTTCCAATAATCCCCGGAATCACGCCAAAAACACCCACATCATTACACGAAATAGCAGAATCCAAACTGGGAGGTTTTGGAAATAAATCACGATAATTGGTTTTGATATTTGTTATTTTATCTGCCAAATTAAAAATCCCAATTTGTCCTTCAAAACGCAAAACAGCCCCATAAATCAGAGGTTTGTTGAGAAGTACACAAGCATCATTAATGAGATATCGTGTGGCAAAATTATCGGAACCATCGATTATAATATCATAGTTTTCCAGAATTTCAAGTGCATTTTCATTAGTAATTTGTAAATTATAAATATCAATTGTAATTTCCGGGTTGAGTAAATTGAGTTTTTTTGAAGCCATAATAGCTTTCGATTGACCAATATCATCCACCGCATACAGAACTTGGCGTTGTAAATTTGACATTTCGACCACATCAAAATCAACAACACCAATCTTCCCCACACCAGCGGCAGCAAGGTATTGCAAAGCAGGGCAACCCAAACCGCCAGCTCCAATTACCAGCACTTTTGCTTGTGCAATTTTGTCCTGACCCTCTTGCCCAATTTCCTTGAGTTGTATTTGTCTTTGGTATCTATTATGACTAACTATTGTCTTCATATATTCTTTACAAGTATCCGTTACTTATTTCAATCATTAAGAAAATTAAGTTTTTTGCTGAATGAACCTTAAATTACTTAATGGTTCATAAGAACATTTTATCCGCCTGAAAATGGGGGAAGCAAAGCTATTGTATCATTCTCGTTAAATATTATATTGTCCTGAATTACTTTTCTATTTACAGCAATAGAAAAACTTGTTGTGGACAATGCAGGGAATTGTGTTTCCAAGTTATTTATCAACTCATTGGTATCTTTTATCCCAGCCATTTTCCACGCTGATTTGCCTGTTATTTCGGCAATTATTCCAAACGCCAGTAAGTTTATGTCCATTTTAAATTAGTTTAGATACGTTGTTAAAATCCTCCTTTGTATTGATGTTTTTGAAAAAGGTTGCTGCAAAAATTTCGTTATTTTCAACTGGAATCGTCTTCAATCTAAAGTGCAAAACCATGTCTTGTAATTTAACCTTTTCTTGCCCGATGAGTTGCAACCAAATCTCCTCACACTCTTTAGAATATATTCCAAACAAGGGTTCTATTTTTCCTTGATTTTCCAATAAAACAATTTGGTTTTCCTGAGCATTTTTTAAAATAAATTCAATCGCTGCTGCAGTCACAAAAGGCATATCGCAACTCACCATAAAATTCAATTGACAATCCGAATGATTTAAAGCGGTGTAAATTCCACCTGCAGGTCCAATCGCTTTTATCAAATCGGGAATCACTTCCAATCCAAATTTTTCGTATTCGAGATTATTAGAAACGATAACTATTTTGTCAAAAATGGGTTGCATTTGCTCCATTACATATTGAATCATTGGTTTTCCTTCAAAGAGAAGCAAACCTTTGTCAGTGCCCATTCTTGAGCTTTTGCCACCTGCCAAAATATAAGCATTTATGTGTTTTATTTTAGTATCCATTATCAGGTAAAAATTAATTTTATGGAAGCTATAATCAAGACGATGGCTAATAATTTATTCAAAAAATCACTTTTAAATTTATTAGCTCCAAAATAAGATCCTGCAATTCCGCCAATTAATGCAAGAACAATCATCCATCCCATTTCTGTTTTAAATTCAAACCCTTTGGTAAAAAGCCCTGCAAATCCAGCAATTGAATTTACAAAAATGAATAAAGACGAAACTGCGGCAGTTTTTTTCATATCTGCCCAATGCATCAGTAAAATAATTGGAGTCAAAATAATGCCACCACCTATTCCTATCATTCCTGAAAATAATCCGATGATTGCCCCTATTAAAAGCGCGAGGAAGACGTTTTGCCTTAGATCGAATGTTGCAGTTTTGAATTTAATTCCCAACAATTTTACCACCGAAAACAGCAAAAGTACCGCTAGAATTTTTTTATACAAACCAACATCAACTGTAATCATTCCACCGATAAATGCCGCTGGAAAAGAAGCAAGTGCAAATGGCCAAAACAAATTCCATTTAAAAAATCCGCCACGATAATATTGAATAAAAGCAATTAATGAAACAAAAATATTCAGCAATAAAGCCGTTGATCGCATTGTCTCGGGGGCAAATGAAAAAAATGCCATTAACGCCAAATAGCCACTTGCTCCACCGTGACCCACAGAAGAATAAAGAAAAGCGACCAGCACCAGCAACACATAAAATAAAATTTCTTGGTACATACGTTTAAATAGTTTTACAGATTTGCTCTTTAAATTCTTCGAAAGCAGCGTTCAATTTGATGTAACAAGCTATCAGTTCCTCACCTTCTTTTGTAACAATAGTACCACCTCCGCTGGAACCGCCCGTGTTTTTTATAACCAGAGGAGCATCTGAAATAGTGTTCATTTTTTTTATCATTTCCCAAGCGTGCCGATAGGAAATTTTCATTTCGATTGCAGCCGCTTTGATAGAACCCGTTTCTTTGATTTTTTCGAGCAATTCTTTTTTTCCCATTCCCATCAAATGGCCTTTGCTATTTTCAATCGAAAGATGTCCTTTGATTATTAAATTTTTCATTTTTTTTAGTTTAAAAAAGCATAACTATTCAGCCTATCAATAATTTTCTATTGCCTTCAGCTTTAGCTGGAGGAATAGGTAATCAATGTAACATTGGCTTTAGCCAAAAACAATACTATTTTGGCTAAAGCCATATTAATCATCTAAATTTTATTCTCCAGCTAAAGCTTGAGGCTATTAATGTTTTGAAAAGAGGCAACAAAATATTATGACAAAAAAGCTTTACAAAATCATTCTAACATTTACCAAATCCCCTTTTTTGAAAATCTCTTTCTCTTCATCAAATTCAATCAGGCAATCCGCCACAGCAAAAGAATTGAGCTTATAACTTTCTTGATTGTTCAAAACAGTCACCGCTTTTTCACCCATTTTTCCTTTCAGAAAAAAGGTTAAACCAGCATTCTTATTAAAATCGTCTGCCAATGGAAATGCCATTTTCTTGAAATATTCTTTCTGTGTAAAACTGCTAATTACCTGAGCCACATATTCATAAAAACAGCTCATTACCGCCGCTGGATTTCCAGGCAAAGCAAATACCAAGGTTTGGTTGTGACGCCCAAAATAAAAGGGTTTTCCTGGTTTTTGTTTGATTTTGTGAAATATTTTTTGAACCCCACATTTTTCTAATGAATCGGGAACTAAATCATAATCACCCACCGAAACTCCACCCGTAAGAATCAGAATATCGGAACTCAATTGATTGGAAATGGCTTTTTCAATTTCTTCTTCGACATCATCGACCACTTCGACGGAAACTGGATTTATTCCTAATTGGTGGAGTGCTGCAATCAGACCAATGGAATTGGATTCGAAAATTTTTCCTTCTGAGATTTCGTCATTTGCAGCAGCAAGTTCTTTGCCCGTTACAATAATACTCACAGTTGGTTTCGAAAAAACATTCACTTTACTGATACCAATTCCTGCTAAAAAAGAAATCGCAACTGGTGTCAACAACTGTCTTTCTTGCAACGCCATTTCTCCTTTTTGTGTCTGAGAACCTTGAGGACGAACATTCGTACCTTTGACCAAAAAAGGATCCAGAATTTGAATCGTATTTCCGTCTTTACTAATTTTTTCCTGCATTACAACAGTATCTGTACCCGGAGGAATTGGAGCTCCAGTATATATCCTTACAACTTCATTCGATTGTACTATTTTGTTTGAATAATTACCCGTTTGAATTTCGCCAATGACCGTTAAATCACTTTTTTTGTCCCAATTTTCAAAGGAAAAAGCATATCCATCCATTGCCGATTGGTGGAACGGTGGCGTGTCTATTACGGCATAAATAGGCTCCGCCAAAATGCTTCCGTTGGCTTCAAGCAAGGTCAAGGTTTCTACTCTCAATGTACAGCAATTCTCTTCGATTAGCTTTTTGGCTTCTTTTACATTTATCATTTTTATATTTATTTTCGATATGCCAAAAAAGGAATAACGGTATTCAAAAAAAAGGGTTATCCTCCAATGTTTATCATGCTTCTGTTGGCGATTTTTGTAGCATCAATTTTTTTATAATCGCCTTGAAATTGTCCGCCCAATGCTTCTTCTTTGCTTGCCACACATTGTTTTATAATTGGAACAATATCTTCTGAATTTCGTAAAGCGGTCAAAATATCGGCTTCGCCTTTTGAAAATAAACAATTCTTCATTTTACCATCGGCGGTTAATCGCATTCGGTTACAATTGCTGCAAAACGGAGCGCTCATTGTGCTGATAACTGCAAAAGTACCTTCGTGACCCAAGGGTTTGAATTTTTTGGCAGTTTCATTCAAACCATCTTTCATTCGGATGAAACTGTATTTTGTTGCCGCAACATCCATAATTTCCTGATAACTAAATACTTTCTGAGTGTTCCATTGGTTTTTATCAAAAGGCATAAACTCAATAAATCTGATGTGAACGGGCTGTTCTTTTGTCCATTGGATAAAATCGAGAATTTCAGAATCATTAAAATCACGCATTACAACTGTATTAATTTTAACATGAAATCCTTCGTCTATAAGTTGCTGAATGTTATCCCAAACTTTATCAAAAACATTGCGCTTGGTAATGGTAAAAAACTGGTCTTTATCTAATGTATCAAGACTGACATTGATCGATTTTATTCCTGCTTTTTTAAAAACATCAATAAACTCATTGGTTCGGAGGCCATTTGTTGTTAAAGTAAGTTCAACAGGATATTTGGAAAGTGCTAATATAATTTTTTCAGCATCTTTTCTGACCAAAGGTTCTCCTCCGGTAAGGCGTATTTTTTTGACCCCCAATTTCACAAATTCTTGGGCTATAGTATCAATTTCATCGACCGTCATCAAACGAGAAGAAGGCATAAAAGAAGTATTTTCGTCTGGAATGCAATACTGACATCTAAAATTGCAAACATCGGTAAGCGAGATCCGAAGATAATCGTGTGCTCTTCCAAAATTATCTTTCAACATAATTTATTATTTTTTGTGTATTTTTCAGTCAATTTATGATTAAAACTAGTTGAGTCTATTTAATTTTATTTCAAAATTAGGCATTCTTTTTAAAATCAGTAGGCGTTTTTATAATTTTTCAAACATATTCAATTTATCCTAAAAAAAAAGCACAAATAAGTAATATTTACTTCTGTTTTTGCAATTTCGATAAAAAAACCAGATAGAAATTTTTAACTTTATGGTTAAAAAGATTGTAAACCAAAAAAGGCAATAACTTTTGTATAGCCATTGCCTTTTAACCAATATTCAATATAAACTAGATAAATATAATCTGGGTTCCTTGACCCTCAGCTCGACCATAAAAATCTCCAACCGTCAGAATATCTTCTACATCATCTATTAAATCCTCTCTTTTCAAATCGAACATTTCCATGGCTAGTTTACAAGCCCATATTTTCACACCCGATGCGACCATTATTTCTAAAAATTCACCTACGGGTGGAATGTCTAATTTTTCCATTTTAGATTTCATCATTTTGGTAGCTAAGGCTTCCATTCCTGGCAAACCTCCTATCATTGTTGGCATATGCATGGCTGGATTACCAACGGTAGCTACATGCAAATGGTCTAATTTATTTTTTTGAATAGCCTCTAATCCAAAAAAAGTAAAAAATATTTCAGATTCTATGCCTTCCATTCTTGCGCCATTGGCCATTATAAAGCAAGCATAAACACTTTCTAAAGTAGCTTTAGAACAAATAAATAATACTTTTTTTACGGGAAATTTACTTTTATCTTCCATGATTAATTAATTTAAATACAGCTTTTAGGTTTTGGAATTCCAGCCATTTTGCTTGCTATTTTTAATGGCCCCTTAGGAAACAATTCATAAAATTGTTTAATGTCAACAACACCACTTTTTCCAATACTTCTTATAGACAACGCCACTTCTTTTCGTTGTTGGTCTTGTAAATAAGAGAGTACTTCAAAATGTTTGGCCGTAAGTTCCACTCCTTCTTCTTTAGCAATTTCCATCGCAATTGCTGCATTCCATTGGGATAAATCTGTCAAATAACCCTCTTTATCTACACCAACAGTTTTTCCTGCATATACTTTTTCCATCTTTTATTTATTTTATATTAAACATTATTTTTAGTTAAAATTTTTTCCTGATTTGCTCATTTTTGGAGTAATAAAAGGCAATTTTCTTGCTGGTAATAGCATATTCCAATAAATCCATCTAAAAGCTAATTTACCCCAATGATTCAAACGGGATTCCGTAAGCAAATTCAAAGGACCAATTCCTGCAAATGGAAATTTCCCTTTAACGGGTTCGAATTCGTAATTAAAATCTATCAAGAGCGCTTTTCCGTGACCAGTTTCAATAAAACAATTGGCGTGACCATCAAAATCAGGTTTTAATTCCTTACCTTTTATATAAAGTAGAATGTTTTCAGTCAATATTTCAGCTTGAAAGTGAGCCACAGAACCTGCTTTGGACGCAGGAACATCAGTACAGTCGCCCAATGCAAAAATGTTTTCCTTCACTTTGGTTTGCAACGTATTTTTATCTGTTGGAACATAATTTAATTCGTTTCCGATTCCAGAACGAGCCATTAATTCATCACCCATATTGGTTGGGATAGTAACCAATAAATCAAAAGGGACTTCCTCTCCCCCATAATCTACAATTTTTCCATTGGCTCCATCGATGTGTTCAACGGCAAAATCAGGTACAATTTTGATGTTTTTATCGTTTAATAAATAGGTTAATGCTGTAGTACATTTTTCTTTTGTAAATGCTCCAGAAAGTGGTGTAACATAAGTAATGTCCACTTTATCACGCATTCCCTTTTTTATAAAGAATGAATCGGCAAGAAAAGCAAATTCTAGCGGAGCAACAGGACATTTAATAGGCATTTCGGTAATATGAACTACTAGTTTTCCGCCTTTCCAAAGTCTTAATTTGTCTCGCAGTGCCAATGCCCCTTCATAAGTATAAAAGTCAAAAATCGATTTGTACCAATACTCTCCTAACATTCCCGCGACTTCTCCGGGAGCAGTCTTTGTTCCTGTGGCTAGGATTAAAATATTGTATTTAAATTTTTTGCCGTCATCTAATACAACAGTATCTGAATCTTTGTCTATAACGTCAATTTTTTCTCGAATCAGTTTCACTCCTTTTGGAATGAATTCGTCAATAGACTTTTTTACATCTTCGGGTTTATAAGTATCAAATGGTAAAAACAAAAATCCCGGTTGATAATAATGGGGCTTGCATTGGTCAATAATCGTTATTTCCCAGTCCGATTTGCTTAATTTTTTTCTCAGGTGACTTGCCATCATAGTTCCAGCGGTTCCTGCTCCAAGTATCACTAACTTTTTCATAAATAAATATTTTAAACTTAACAGCTATGACCTATTTATTAAAATCATAACTATTTATAGCTATTTAACAGGTTAAAGATAGCTAGCAAAAATAATTTCGAAAGTAACAAATGTTACAAAACTCTCTATTTTTGAAAATAATAATTATAATTTTATTAAAAATAGTTACTAAGATAACTTTTACAAAAGAGGATGTTTTTGTCTTGTTTAAAATTGATTCATTTGTAAGAAAAATGAAGTGTCGAAGTATTGAAGTTAATTGTACCTGAAGTTGGTAATTTTTAAAACAAAAAAAACTGCCTTAAAAGACAGTTTAATTATTTTTAAATTCCAAAAAAAATAATTTAAGCAATACTCACTTTTTCCTTTCTAAAAAGCGCCTGCATAATAATTGACAATACAATTGTTAACATTGCACCAATGAAATTGAGCCATAAATACCCTAATTTTTCTTCGCCACTTGGATAAATATATATGGCAAAATAGTAAATAATAAATATGGTAATTTGGCTAATTACAGCACTATAAAAAATAGCCTTGGCGTGAACAAATTTGATGTAAAAACCAACGAGGAAAATCCCCAAAACCGTTCCGTAGAAAATGGAACCCACAATGTTCACCAATTGAATCAAATTTTCAAAAAGAGTTCCAATGCTGGCAAAAAGGATGGCAATTATTCCCCAAAACAAGGTGAAAAATTTAGTAACATTAACATAATGTTTTTCGCTTTTTTCTTCTTTAATATTTCTCTTATATATATCGATCGCCGTGGTCGAAGCGAGTGCATTTAATCCGGAAGCCGTTGATGACATTGCCGCAGAAATAATCACTGCAAGTAGTAAACCTATTAACCCTTTGGGCAAATAATTCAGAATAAAATGAAAGAAAACATAGTCTTTATCATTGGTTTCACTGCGGTCATCTGCCTTTTGAATAAGGTCTTTGGCGTGATCTCTCAAATCTTTTTCTTTACTCGATAGAGCAACTAATTCTTTTCGGAGTATTGGATTGTCATAATCTTGATTGAGCTGGTCTATATACAATAAGTTAATCACTTTCTTATCTTCTGAAAGTGCTTCCAATTTTTTTTCTAATACATGGTATTCATTTTTATATTTGGATTTCTCAATAATGATTTTATTATTGGGGTTAAAATTTAAAGGAACGGGATTGAATTGGAAAAACACAAAAACCATCACTCCAGTAAGCAAAATAAAGAATTGCATGGGTACTTTTAGCAATCCATTCATAATCAAACCCATTTGACTTTCACGAACAGATTTTCCAGATAAATAACGTCCCACCTGTGATTGATCGGTACCAAAATAAGCCAATGCTAAGAAAAAACCTCCCGTTATTCCGCTCCAAAACGTATATTTCTCCTCTGGATTAAACGAAAAATCAACGATATTCATTTTGTCATTTGCCCCTGCAATATGCAAAGCACTAGTAAAAGTCATATCATTGGGCAAATAATTTAAAATCAAGAAAAACGTGATAAACATTCCCGACATAATGACAAACATTTGCTGTTTTTGGGTCACATTTACAGCTTTTGTTCCTCCTGAAAAAGTATAAATTATTACAAGAACACCTATTGCAATATTCATTGCCGTTAAATTCCAACCCAACAAAGCCGACAAAATTATTGCGGGTGCATAAATTGTCAATCCAGTTCCTAAACCTCTTTGAACCAAAAAAAGAATCGCGGCAAGAGAACGCGTTTTTAAATCGAAACGTTTTTCGAGGTATTCATAAGCGGTAAAAACCTTGTATTTGTGGTACAATGGTATAAAAGTCACGCAAATAACTACCATTGCAATGGGCAAACCAAAATAGAATTGTAAAAATCCCATTCCGTCGTGATAGGCCTGACCCGGTGTCGAAAGAAAAGTAATCGCGCTGGCTTGAGTCGCCATAACCGATAGTCCTACAGTGTACCAAGGCGTTTCGTTACTGCCCAAAATATACTCTTCTACATTTTTACTTCCCTTCGTTTTCCATACGCCGTAAATCACTATAAAAAGTAAGGTTACAACAAGAACAATCCAATCAAATAGTTGCATAGGCTAAGAATATAATTTCATTAATAAACAAAAAATCAAAATATAAAAAGCATTCGCTACCAGAACCCAAGTGTAGCTTTTTTTCCAAACTTTATTTTTTTTCGTTTCCATAATTTGAGTAGTTAAGGTTTCACTTTTTCAGCAGGAATAGTCACAGGATTTTGCAAAGAAATGATATTGGCTAACAATTTATAAGCTCCAGAAATTCCTTCGGGTAATTCTCTAAAGAGACTTAAACCAGTGTAAATATAGTATCCTTTTCCGTAGGGAGCGATTAACAAGGCTCCATTTTTAGGTGTTTCCCCTTTATCGTTCGATGATAAAATGGGTGTAAACGCTTTGTCAAAAGTATTGGGATAATACAATCCTTGTTCTTGTTTCCAACCTTGAAAATCTTTGGCAGTAATTTTATTTGGCGAATTTAAAACGGGATGATTAGGCGCTAAAAAACGAACTTCAGCGTTTTCCTCCGTAACTCTGTCACGGGATATTTTCATTGGAAATGGAGCAATATTTTCGGTTACCAAATCATTTGGTGTATTGTATTGTACGAGCATTGTTTTTCCTCCTTTTACAAAATCAAAAAGGAAATTTTGCTTGTTTGCCAATGCTTGCAACGTATTATAAGCGCGAATTCCTGTTATGACCATATCAAAATTAGCCATTTTTTCAGGTGAAATTTCTTCGGGATTGAGCAGAGTTACTTTGTACCCCATTTGCATCAGACTATTGGGAACTTCATCGCCGGCTCCCATAATATACCCAATTCTTTGGTTATTCGTTTTCAAATCCAATCGGATGAACTTGGATTCCGAGGGTTTCAAGACTTGTTGTTTGGTTATATGGTCAAAATCAATGGTAATTTGCTCCTTGTCATAGCGCTTTCCGTCAATAATAGCAACACTTTGGGCTATAGCTTCTTCTTGTGAATTGGGTGGTGTCACCTCAAAATAAAGGGTTTGTTCTAGACCTTTTTTATCTAAATTAAAAGGAATAGATTTGGGTTGAACAATCCAACTATTAGGCAATTCCAATTGTAAATCACCTTTTACAGCCTCTTTTCCGGCCTTGATTTTCACCCCAATATATTTCTTTTTGTTGTCTTTGAAAAGAGAAACTTTATCAAGAATACTTGTCGTTACTTCGGGAACAACATCCAAATAATTATACATTTCGCCCTTAACATCGTCATTGTATTTATAAACTACAATTCTTTCAAAGGGAATTTCGATTTCTTTAATATTAATATTGAAAACCACTTTCGCTTCCCGAATTACATCAGGAATTCCTATGTTTTTCTGGTCGGGAACTGTGTACATTCCTTCGGTTCCTTTGTCTTTAAGCCAATACGGTTGTGTGAATTCGATAGTAGAAGGCAGCTGTAAATCGATAGAACTATTTTGTAAAATATTATTTTTAAGCACTACATTTTGAATGGTATTTTTTTGATCCGGCAAAGTGGTGACACTTAACAATTGCATTTCGATTGGGCTTCTATTAATCGCTTCGAGTTTCAATTTAATAAGACTCCCTGGAGTTGCTTCCTGATTTTGCGCTACAGCTTCAAGATACAATCCTGCGCAAGCGGCAATGACATTTTTTATTTCTTCAGATTTCAGGGTTTTCCAATGATTGTCGTCCAAAGATTGTATCATAGAATAGGCTTTCACCAAATCCGGAATACTTGCAGAAGGATTGATAAAATCAAATTCTGCAGCAATTTTTGAAAGCATTTCGCCAATGGGTTTTCCGCCATTTACTCGATTCCAAGTGGTATCAATACCATCAAAAACATTTGCTTTATCTTTCGGTAATTCTCCGTTTATCAATTCTAAATATTCGGTTTCTTCTCCCCTATTTCCGGTGCTTCCGAAGCCTTGCGACTGATGGCAACTGCGACTCAAGGCAGCGATTTCCTGATTTGATTTCCCTGTAGCGGTGTAATAAACACCCGTTTGCATTGAAATAAAATTGGTTTTATCGGCTGCATCAAATTTTGCTTGACTTCCGTAAAACCACCAAGAAGGATTAAAAAACTGGCGTTTAGTTTGCCAAGGTTTTACTAAACTCAATTGCTCAGGAAAAACCTTTGGATCATTAGTTTTATTAAAACTTTCGGCACTCAAAATAGCAGATGCAGAATGATGGCCGTGGGTGTTTCCTGATGTTCGATGGTCAAAACGGTTGATAATAATATCCGGTTGAAATTTTCGAATGGCAAAAACAATATCCGATAGAACCTTCTCTTTGTCCCAAATTTGAACTGTTTCCTCAGCATTTTTGGAATAGCCAAAATCATTGGCACGGGTAAATAATTGTTCACTACCATCAATTTTTCGAGCTTCAATCAATTCTTGAGTTCTGATAACCCCTAATAATTCTCGAAGTTGTGGGCCAATTAAATTTTGTCCGCCATCGCCACGAGTTAAGGATAAATAAGCAGTTCTTGCTTTAGTTTCATTAGAGAAATAGGAAATTAATCGAGTATTTTCGTCATCGGGATGCGCTGCAATATAAAGCACTGAACCCAAGAAACTCAATTTCTGAATTTGATTGTAAATTGCTACCGAATTTGGTTTATGGGGTTGTTGTGCATTAATAATTGAAGAGAAAAGAAGGAAAATTATAAAATATGAAGTTAAAGCTTTCTGCATTTTTCTGTAGTTTGTTTTGCTATAAGTCCAAATGTAGTAATTTATTGAATTTCTAAATAGTATTTTATATTTTCTTTGGGAAAATGAAATGATTAACAATAAACCCAATAATAAAAATAATTCAAAATGAGGAAAACCGTAAGGAATCGATTTTTATTATTTGTAAGTTTGGAGTTTTATATTAAACACCTATGAAGAAGCTTTATAAGATTCTGTTTTTATTGGTTTTAGCGCATTTTAGTTGTTTTTTGAATGCTAAAAACAATAGTGGAGACATTAATTTGCTATTACCAACGGCTACTATTTCTGGGACAGCGACAGTATGCCAAAATGCAACGGCTCCACAAATCACTTTTTCAGGTTCGGGAGGAACTGCTCCATATACTTTTGTTTATAAAATAGGAACGGGTGCAAATATTAATATTGTTTCGACAGGTGATATTGCTAAAGTTAATGTACCAACAACTACTGCTGGAGTTTATGTTTATACATTAGTAAGTGTTACAGATTCATCAGGAACGCAAACCCAAACTGGTAGTGCAACGGTTACGGTAAATTCTTTGCCAACAATCACAGGAAGTTTAAATACTTGTATTGGTTCAACTTCAAACTTGAATGGCTCTGGAACGGCAAATTCGTGGGTTTCTTCAAATACCTCTGTTGCAACTGTTGACAACACAGGATTAGTAAAAGGGATTACCGAAGGCACATCCAATATTACCTATAAAGATAGTAACGGATGTGAAAAAACAATCCTATTTAAAGTCAACCCACTTCCTATTATTGATTTTTCAACAAATGCAACCGCTTCTACCTGTTCAGGAAGCCCAATTCAATTTACATCAAATATCACAATAGGTACAGCTCCTTATACTTATGCTTGGGATTTTGGAGATGGAACAACTTCAACAATTGCGAATCCAATCCATTCACTAACCTCTTTGGGATGTGGAACTGGCAGTATTACAGTAAAATTGACTGTTACAGATTCTAATGGTTGTACTTCTTCTCAGGTGAGTCATACACTAACAGTCAATCAAAAACCTGATATTAATTTTCAAGATACAAATCCTAGTGCTACACCATCAACTCAATTTAATAATTGTGCTACAGCATCAATTTCAAATACTTCTTATACAATAACTGTTGGCAATCTTTCTGTTACACCGTGTATTACTTCTTATTCTATAAACTGGGGAGATGGCTCAACCGAAAATAATGTTAGTTTTCCCAAATCACATACTTATCCACAATTAGGTGTATATAATATGGTAATTAGTGCTTCAGGTAATGGATGTAGTAATTCTAAAACATATATTGTAAAAAACGTATCAAATCCATCTGGAGGGATTCTTAACCCAGGCGGATCTAAAGATATGTGTATTCCTAGTCCTACTATTCAATATACTATTGGAAATTGGGCTTTAAACTCTCCAGGAACAACTTATGCTATAGATTATGGAGATGGTTCTGCTATATTAAATTTGAATCAGGACGATATGATAAAAACTACATATTATAAACCTTTAAACCCTATATCTTCCGAAAATTATCCAGTACCTTATTCTTATAAAACAAACAGTTGCCCAAATAAAAATTTCATCATAAAGTTGACGGTATCAAATGCTTGCGATTCTACTGAAGGCACAGTTGATGGAGGGAATACAATATCTACTGCAAAACCAAATTTCACAGCTCCTTCATCAGCCTGTAGTACAACAAATGTTTTATTTACCAATACTTCTATTTTAGGCTATTCTGCTAATTGCGCTAGAGATACGAAATTTACTTGGGACTTTGGAGACCCGGCAAGTGGAGCTTCAAACACCATTAATTCTGGATTTGTAACAACTACTCCAAATGTTAATCATATCTTTTCTGGACCAGGTATCTACACAGTTACAATGACAGCTAATACAGGAGGGAGTTGTAGTATTTCATCACCAAAAAATCAACAAATCTGCATAGAAGCCCCACTAGTTCCAAATTTCACCTTGAACAACAGCTCTGGTTGCTCACCGCAAGCTATTACCGCAACGAATACCACTGTTACGACCAATTCTTGTTCTCCACCCACTTATGTTTGGAATGTTACCTATGTTCCTGCTTATTGCGGAACAAGTATTGCAACAATTCCAAATCAAACCACAACAAACGCATCGTATAATTTTACAGAACCCGGAACTTACACCATTACACTTACGGCAACTAATTCTTGTGGAAGTTTCCCCTCTTCGCAAATCGTTACGATAAAGAAACCGCCAACGGTAACCCTAAATCCGATTGCATCTCTTTGTCAAATTTTGCCCAGTACCACCATTAGTCCAACGGCAGTTGTTACAAATTGCGGAACACAATCGCCTCTGACTTATGAATGGAGTTTCCCTGGTGGAACACCACCAACATCAACAGCTATCAATCCATCCGTAAGTTATAGTGCCTCTGGAACTATCTCTTATTCATTAAAAGTTACCAATGAATGTGGCCCTACTACTGTAAATGGTTCGTTTATAATCAAACCCACACCACAGGTAAATGATGTCCTGAGTCAACAAAAATGTAAAGGTCAGTTGTCTAATCTCATAACTTTTGTAGGGTCTGAATCTGGTACAATTTTTAGTTGGAAAAATTCAAATATAAGTATCGGGCTTCCTGCCACAGGTTCTGGCAACATTAATCCATTTACACTTACAAATACAGGAACTACTATTTTAACAGCAACTATAGAAGTAATACCTTCTCTAAATGGTTGTTCTGGAACTCCAAAAACATTTACTATTACCGTAAATCCAGAAGCAACTGTAAATGCTGTAAGTAACTTATCGTTATGCCATAATGCTATACAAAATGGGATAGCTTTTGCAAGTGCAACTGCAGGAACTACTTTTTCGTGGAACAACGACAATCCTTCCATTGGATTGGCTGCAAGCGGAACAGGTAATATCCCAATTTTTACAGCAATAAATACTGGGAATTCTCCTGTTGTGGCTACCGTAACGGTTACCCCATCAAATGCATTGGGCTGCAATGGAGTTCCAAAAACATTTTCTATCACTGTCAATCCTACGCCAAGTGCTGTGGTAGTGACCAATAAAGATTATTGTAATGAAGTGATAACAACTCCCATTATCTTCAGTAATACAGTTGTGGGAACTACTTATTTGTGGACAAATTCAAATTCTGCTATTGGTTTAGCCCTTAACGGAACGGGGAATATACCAGCATTTACACCAAAAAACACAACTACAGCACCGATTACGGCAACAATAAGTGTCACTCCAACAGCCAATGGATGTCCAGGAGCAACCCAAACTTTTATGATTACTGTAAACCCAACTCCAGTAGTAAGCTTTTCACCTATTAATCAAACCATTTGTTCTGGAGATACTTCGACTGTAGTTACCTTAAGCAGTGTTGCGGGAGCTACTTTTAATTGGACAGCCGTTCAGCCCGCTGGAATATCTGGAGTTGTAACAAGTGGAAATAATAATACAATCCCTGCCCAAACTTTAACAAATAGCACCAATTCCAACATCGTTGTAACCTACAATGCTACGGCAACATTGGCCAGTGGTACTACTTGTTCAGGAGCAGTATTTCCTTATACCATAACCGTAAAACCGAAACCATTTATTGCCGCAAATATGACTGCAACTAGTTGTAGTGGTGTCTTATTTACAGTTACACCAACGAATGGTTCTGGAAATTTGATCCCTACAGGAACTACTTATTCTTGGAGTAATCCTACAGTAACGGGAGGTTTGACCAATGGAAATACAGGTTTAGATCAAACCACTATATCTGGCACTTTGACCAATCCAACCAATGTTGTTCAAACAGCAACTTACACTGTTACCCCATCATTCAATGGTTGTTCTGGTTCGCCATTTGATGTGGTTGTATCGGTAAATCCAAAACCCGATGTCAATGCAACTACAAACGTTGTTCTTTGTGCTGGAGAAACAAGTTCACAAATCGATTTTACTGGATCTATTTTGGGCACCACTTATACTTGGTCGTCTAGTATTACAAGCATAGGAGTTGCAGCTTCTGGAGCCAATTCAATTCCAAGCTTTACTGCTATAAATTCAGGAACGACACCCGTGATTGCTACAATTACTGTAACACCATCGGCTAATAGTTGTCCCGGTTCATCCAAAACATTTACCATCACCGTCAATCCAAAACCAACGATAAACACGATATCTAATCTCGTCAGATGCAATGGTGTTGCGAGTAGTATTATAACATTTACCGGAAGCGTTACCGGAACTACTTTTGATTGGACAAATGATACTACTTCAATAGGTCTAGCAGCAACAGGAAGTGGAAACATACCCAGTTTTACTACAACCAATATTGGAACATCGCCAATAATAGCGAACATAACCGTTACGCCAAAAGCAAATGGTTGTATTGGAACACCCACAAATTTTACGATCACCGTTAATCCATCACCAACAGTGGATGTCCTTTCGAATCAAACGGTTTGCAACGGACAATCTACTAGCGCTATTGTATTTTCGGGAGCAATTCCAAATACAATTTATAACTGGACTAACACTAATTCGACCATTGGATTAGGAGCCAATGGTGTAGGCGATATTCCAGCATTTACAGCTATCAATAATGGAAACAGTCCTATTGTTGCCACTATCACAGTAACTCCAAATTTGAATGGTTGCTCAGGATTATCAAAAACGCTTACCATCACGATAAACCCATCACCATCTGTCAGCTTTACACCAACAAATCAAACTTTATGTTCCGGTTCATCCTCTAATTTAGTTACTTTAAGTAGTACAGCTACAGGAGCAACTTTTGCTTGGACAGCAGTGCAAACAGCAGGAATTTCAGGAGTTATTGCGAGTGGCACCAATACAATTCCAGTTCAAACATTAATCAATACGACCAATCTTCCCATCGTGGTTACCTATTTGGCAACAGCCGAATCGAATAGTGGCGTTAGCTGTCAAGGAATTACATATCCTTATACGATAACGGTTAATCCAGTTCCATCAATTACCACTGCCCAGTTGCAAACTATTTGTTCCAACACCTCTTTTTCGATAATTCCTTTGGACGGAGGTGGAAATATCGTCCCGACAGGAACCACTTATTCTTGGGGAATTCCAGTGGTTACAGGAGGAGTTTTGGGTGGTGCAGCATTAACAAACCAAACTACAATTAAAGGAACACTAACTAATCCAACCGATTCGGTTCAAAGTGCCACCTATACCGTTACCCCTAAATCAGGAAGTTGTACAGGAAATACATTTACCGTCGTTGTTACTGTCAATCCATCACCAAAAGTTGTTTTTTCGGGAGCCAATCAAACACTATGTTCTGGTAGCAACAGTTTGCCAATTTCATTATCAAGTCTAACTACTGGAAATGTTACTTTCAAATGGATAGCAACTATTCCTTCGGGAATTACGGGTGCAGCTGCTTCGGGAACGGACACCATTTTAGCGCAAACATTAACCAATACTACCACTAGCCCACTTACAATAATTTATACTGCGACTGCTACTTTCGATAATAATGGTGTTTCGTGTACGGGTCAGCCTTTCGATTATAAAATAACGGTGAATCCAGCCATTATAACTTCCAGTATTTTATCGAATTATAGTGGTTTTAATGTGAGTTCTGTTGGAGCCAATGATGGTTCCATTAATGTTACAGTAACAGGCGGATCGGGTATTTACAATTATTTGTGGTCAGGACCGAATAGTTTTTCGGCTACGAGCCAAGGTATTGCAAATGTTCCTGCCGGAAATTATTCGCTCACTATCAATGATGGACTTTGTAGTCCAATAGTATTAGATTTTACTTTGACTTCGCCTTTACCGTTGATTATCCAAGAGGATTTGGTAGCACACAGTGATATTAAATGTTTTGGTTATTCGACTGGAGTTATTAAAGTGGATATTACCCAGCAATCTGTTGGTCCTTATGATTATGTACTGACCTTGCAAGGAGGAGGAATGATAAGTACTATGACTGATTCAGCTGCTACAAATCATACTTTTACAGCCTTAGCAGCAGGCACTTATGACATCAAAGTTACGGATGCCAATGGGAGTGTTAAGACGCTACTTGGAATAATTATTACACAGCCAAGTGGCATAACGGCAACTATATCATCTCAAACGAATGTGAGTTGTGCTGGTGATGCAACGGGATCGGCAACGGTAACAGCAACTGGTGGAATTGGAACTTTAACCTATTCTTGGAATACCATTCCCGTTCAAACCACGGCCACAGCCACAGGATTGAAAGCAGGAACTTATACTGTCACCATTACCGATGCCAATACTTGTTCGATACAAAAACAAGCTATAATTACGGAACCAAACGCGATTGTGACATCAATTGCTTCTCAAACGAATGTATTGTGTTTTGGAAATAATACGGGTTCGGCTACAGTTTTTGTTAGTGGAGGCACAGGAATTTTAAGCTATTCTTGGGATACCGTTCCTGTTCAAACAACAGCCACTGCTACTGGATTAGTAGCCGGTACTTTTACTTTAACCGTAACCGATGCGAATGGGTGTTCCAAAGTGCAACAAGTAATTATTACGCAACCTTCAGGAGGATTGAGCTCGACCATTTCCAATTCGACAAATGTGAGTTGTTTTGGCGGAAATAACGGAAGTGCCACTGTAACAGTAATCGGAGGAACAGCGCCTTACTCCTATTCTTGGAATACGGTTCCGGTTCAAACATCGGCAACAGCCACAGGATTAAAAGCGGGTAATTATAGTGTTTTGATTTCTGATCTAAATGGTTGTAGCACCTCGACAGCTGTTACTATCACCGAACCTATTGGGATGACGGCAAGCATTACGGCGCAAACGAATGTTTTTTGTTCTGGAAACAGTACTGGTTCGGCAACAGTCACTGCAAATGGAGGAACATTTCCTTATACTTATTCTTGGAACACAACACCTGTTCAAACTTCGGATGTTGCCGTAAATTTACCCACAGGAACTTATACTGTTACTATTACAGATGCCAAAGGTTGTTCTACCACAACCCAAGCCACCATAACAGAACCCAATGGAATTGTCACTTCAATAGCTTCTCAAACCAATGTAGATTGTTTTGGAAATAGCACCGGAGCTGTAACTATTTTAGCCAGTGGTGGAGCGGGAACTTTGAATTATTCTTGGGATACAATACCAGTACAAACCACGCCATCATTAACAGGATTGATTACAGGAACGTATCATTTGACGGTAACCGATTCTAATAATTGTACCAAAGTTCAAACAGTAACCATCACACAACCCGCCGAAATTATCATCACCACCGATTTAGAAAAAGATATTTCGTGTTTTAATGCTGCCAATGGCGAAATTAAAATCACAGTAGCTGGCGGCACTTTAAATTATAAAATCGCTTGGACAAAAAATGGAATTCCGTATGCCACCACCGAAGATTTATCTAATTTAAGTCCCGGAACTTATGTAGTTTCTGTTTCTGACGCCAATAATTGTGGTCCCAAAACGGCGACTTTTACCATAACCGAGCCTCCTATTTTGGCGGTAACTTTGGGAAGTAAAACCAACATTTTTTGTTTTGGAGATTCAACGGGAATGATAAACGTAAATGTTGTTGGAGGAACTGCTCCTTATACTTTTGCTTGGACAGGGGCAAATGGTTTCACTAGTTCCAATCAAAACTTAACGAATCTTTTTGCCGGAACTTATACTTTAATCGTTACTGATAATTTGGGTTGTGTCAAAAACTTGTCTGTAATCCTAACACAAAATTCAGAAATAAAAATAACTGCAACCACGACTCCTATTGTTTGTTATGGCGACAATAATGCATCCATAAACCTTGTAGTTACTGGTGGTGTTTCGCCTTATCAAATTACTTGGAGCAATTTGGGAACTGGCACTTCTCAAAGCAATCTTTCGGCTGGTGACTACACCATTACCGTTACCGATGCCTTGAATTGTACCAAAACAGTAACCGTCAACATTCCCGAAGCTCCCATTTTTACTGTTAATCCAGTGGTAAAAAACATCAGTTGTTTTGGAGCGAATAATGGCAGTATAACGCTCAATTTTGTTGGAGGAATTGCACCTGTAACCTTGACTTGGAGTGATGGAGCTGTAACAGGAACGACTCGAAATAATCTAAAACCAGGTTCTTACACTGTAACCATTGTTGATAGCAAGCCTTGTACAATTACCCGAACTTTTATCATTCTCGAACCGCAACAATTAGTACTTTCAGCCAATTTGACTAATGCTTTGGACTGTAATAATGCCAATACCGGAGCCATCAATCTCCTCGTTTCTGGTGGTTCTGCTCCTTTTACTTATGCTTGGTCAAACGGAGCAACAACCGAGGATTTAGTCAACATTCCCGCAGGAAATTATTTGGTTACTGTAACCGATGTCAACGGTTGTTCCAAACAAGCGCAATACAGCATCAATCGTCCACCACCTATTGTGACTGGAGTGGTTACCAAAACAGATTTTGACTGTGATACTAAATCCGTAAAACAAACTTTTGTAGCTCAAGTTTCGGGTGGAGTTCCGCCTTATCAATTGGTTTGGTCCAGCGGAACGGTTAGCGGTGCCAATAATGAAATGATGAATACTACCCAAAACGGAACGGTGATTCTGACTGCTACCGATGCCATTGGATGTAAATCGAATTATACTTTTACTGTTGCAATTCCAACGCTTGGATCTCCTTCTTTTACTGTTAGTTCTTATGCCTATTCGACCTATGGTACTTATTCCATCAATGATCCCATACAGTTTACCAATACGGCAACTGGCGATTACATCGGTGTGGTTTGGGATTTTGGTGATGGAACTTTTTCTACAGAACTCAATCCGATGCATACTTTTGTGAATCCAAAAGACTATGTAGTGACACAAACGGTCACTTATCCTTTTGGATGCGTTTATATTCAAAAAATTACTCTAATTGTTGGAAAAGGCTATGTATTGGTCGTTCCCAATGCTTTCACTCCCAACAATGATACCCTGAATGATACTTTTAGACCGGTAACCAAGGCTTTGAAAAACGTCAGAATGGACATTTACGATACTTGGGGTTCGATGATTTATTCCGAATCAGGAGATGTTTTGCGAGGTTGGGACGGGAAAATAAAAGACATCAATGCTGAAAATGGTAATTACTATTGTAAAGTGAGCGGAGAAACCTTTTATGGCACTGTTGTCAATGACAATCACCCTTTTGTATTAATAAAATAAGAAACTAAATAATGAAACTAAAACTTGTTTTATACATACTATTAACCACCTTATCAATTGCTGAGGTTAAAGCGCAAGACCCCATATTTACGCAATATTTTTTGGTTCCTGAATCTTTAAATCCTGCCTTTACGGGAACTTTGGTCACAGGATACACAGGGCTAATCCACCGATCACAATGGCCTAATGAAAATAGAAGAATTGACACCGAATATGCTTTTGTCAATAGTCCCATTGGTCGTGAAAGAGAAATGGGTTTGGGTTTAACGATTTTAAATCAAAGAGAAGTTTTTACCAAATACAACTACACTCAAATCAACGGCGTGTATTCGTATAATGTCAATTTGAATGATGAATGGCGATTCCGATTGGGCATAGAAGCGGGTTATGGACACAAAAATTTCAACTTTAGCAATCTTTTATTGGAAGATCAAATTAATCCCAATGACGGCTCAATTAATGGCGAAACTACCGATCCGGGAGTTTTGAACGCTAACGACAAAATTGGTTTTTTTGACTTTTCATCGGGTATATTATTATACAGTGACAAAGCTTGGTTTGGTGCTTCTTTGAAACACCTGAACAAACCCAATATTGCCTTTACGGATTATGCAGCCGTTCCGTTGGAATTATTTTTAAGTGTTCACAGCGGCTATTCCTTGAGCTTGGATGACAGTCCAATGTCCTTTTTTCCAGAGGAAACCAATGTGTTAGTGACAGCCAATTATATCCGTCAAGCTCAATACAATCGCTTGGATTTTGGCACCGCTTTAGAGTTAAAACCTTTTATCGTTGGAATCCTCGCAGCGACTAATCCGGAAGAAAAAAGCAACAATAGTCATTTATTAACTTCCCTCAATCTTTTTGGATCCATCCAGTTGGATCGCTTTGTTTTTGGTTATTCCTATGACATCAATACTTCAAAAATGGGCAATACCCAAGGTGTTCACGAAATTTCGCTTACTTGGCAAATAGGTCGCGAATGCGAAAGCTGTAATAATTATTTGGTGAAACATCCTTGGGGAAGGAATTATTAACCAGATTCAATTCTAATTGATTATTGATATACATTTTTGCTTGACTTGACAAAAAATTTAGGATTGATAGATGCTCATTTTATAAATCTGTTAAATAATTTCAATTTCTAAAATTGTAAAACCTTATTTATAAATCACGGTTCTTGGTTTGTCTAATCCAAAATCTTGAAACCCAAAATCAGAAGTTTCAAAAGAATTTGTTTTTAAAACATTATTGCCATTGCTTGGAATTGTAGGATAATATGCTAGCGAAATCTGGAAAGTACGAAACACCAAATAATCATTTGTGATTTGGAATCCAATACCAATTTTTGAAAAAACTTGATTATCTCGCAAGCTAGTTTTTTCATTTCCAAGCATGGCGATGGTGTAATTAAAATATGGATTTAATCGAAAACCAAAAACTTTCCAAGGGGAATAAGTTTGCGTTTGAAAAGTCAATATCATTTTTTGATTGCCATAAATAGCACTTTTGAAACCTTTAATACCATTATTTTCGTTGATGGTGAGTTGGTCTCCAATAGAATTCTGTCTGTTAATCCCAATAGTCAATTGTGGTTTAATGAACTGTCGTACTTTCCATTTTCCAATATCAATCAAATTGGTAAAATAATTGGCCTGGAAAGAAAATGCTGTCTGATTGGTAACCAATTTGTTAAAGAATGTTCCCAGTTCAAAGTTGAGACTTAAAAATCCCCATTTAAAATAATTTCCAAAAGATGCTTGTCCACCCAAATAAAAACGTTGATTATTATTTTTAGATTGATACCCCGCTGTTATTCCATATATTTTTCCAATGGGAACATCCTCGATAATTCCGTTCTTAAAAACATACCTATCTTCAACGTATTTCCTAGTTGAAATCCCAATTCCGGAAAGAAAAAATTGTTCTGACGAATAAAAATCGATGGGATCATAGGCGATAGTTGGGCTTTCTATATAGTTGACATTAAAAAACCTGCCCGAGACAATTAAGTTTGTAATCCTACTATTTTCGGTACTATCTTTAGAAATTCTAAAAGCATAACCACCCCAAAATTCCTGCGAATTGTATTTGAAACGTTGCTTGGCATACACTAAATTAGAGTCTGTGAGAGTATCACTTCTAAATTGTTGATTCAAATTTATTCCTCCAGCCCACTTTGCAAAAGGCGAATAAAAAGGACGATCGATGGTTATGGATTTTCCATAATTATCATCCAAATCCTTATTATAAAGTACTGCCGTTTTAATGAAGGTGTTTTTGATATTTGGGATAATATATTCTAGATTAGAGGCATTATTACCATCATCATATCTTTTTTGATATTGACTGTTTAGTGTATGACCTAAACCAAAAAAATTTCGCTCATTCAATTGAATTTTCCCCTTTGAATTCGAGAACGAAGCCTTTGGAAGAAAACTCCAAGTATCTAAAACTCGAATATAAATATCAACTGAATCTCCATTTTTAGTAATTAATTGGGGTGTAATGACAACTCTGTTAATATAACTTTGTGTTCTTATCAAACGAACCGATTCTTTTACTAATAAGGAATCAAAAGGTTTGTTTTCTCGAATAAGCAATACATTTTGTATGGCTAATTTTTTGGTTTTTATGTGAATGGAATTTCCGTTTTTTTCGACCCAATTTCGAGGTTTTTTGGTTGAATCAATCTCGGAATAACCAAAAGGGTCCAGTGTTATAATATTGATATTTCGAATAATCTTACCCTCAAAGGCTTGATAATTTTGCCTAACAACTTTTTTTCTAAGTATTTGTTTGGGATTGATGGGTTTAAAAACCAACTTGTGCACAAACTTAGTGAATTTGTGTTTTTTTGAATAGTTTTGTATGTTCTTGTATACTTCTAAACTATCTTTTTGGGCAACTTTTTCTTGAGAAAAAGACAGTTGAAAGCAAAAAATTATAAAAATTAGGCAATTCGTTTTTTGTATTTGAAGCATTCAAAAAGATTAATAGGAGCTGTTTAAAATTAATAAATAAGCAAATTGGTGGAACAAGTAAATATTAGATTCATATACTTCCAAAGTGCTGTATTATTCTTTGAAATTCTTATATGATTAACACTAAAAACTAATCCGTAAACTCTTTTTCTTCATCAGGATGTTTTAAAATTGTTATTCCTATTTGCAACATTAAATTATTAGGATAGACCATAATTTCACCTTTTGGGGTTTTCAAATACACGTGAAATGCGCCAATGTCTTCGATTTCGGCTTCGATGGGAAAATCTTTGTCATGAATGAAAATATAATCCCCAATTTTATACGGAAATGAAAAGAACAAGATAATTCCTGAAGTGATATTACTCAAAATCGACCATTGTGCAAACATTGCTACTCCAACAACCGTTGCAATAGAAGAAAATACTATAAAAATATCTTTTGTCTGAACTCCCCAAATTATAATTAAACCTATCACTGCAATTATATTCATCAGCAAATGAATGTATTTGAGTACTAATCGGGTTCGTTTTTCTATAGTTTGACTTCTTTTGGCAAAACTCCTTATCAATTTTGAAACGATTAGACGCGACAAAATAACCAAGATTAATAAAATTCCAGTTGCAATTAATTCTTTTGTAAAATCATTTAGGTAGTCCATAACTCTATTTTTATGCTAAATTACTCAAATATTCATAAACTTTATCCGTAGGCATTCCCATTACATTCGCATACGAACCTTCAATTTTTGAAACGCCCACAAAACCAATCCATTCCTGAATGCCATAAGCTCCCGCTTTGTCGAAGGGTTTGTAGTTTTCTATGTAATAGTGAATAGCTTCATCACTCAATTCATTAAAAGTTACTTTGGTCACTTCAAACATTATAGTTGAATCTACATTGGTTTTAAAACAAACCGAGGTAATTACTTCGTGAGTCGCATTCGATAATGATTTTAGAATATCAAAGGCATCTTGTGCATCTTTTGGTTTACCCAAAGCTATATTTTCGTGCCAAACAATCGTATCGCTGGTAATCAGGATTTCGTTGTCGTTCAATTCTCCTTCGAAAGCGCTGGCTTTGAGTACTGCCAAATAATTGGTGATTTCTTCGGCTTTTAGTTCTGGTGGAAAAATTTCTTCGATTTCTTTCAATCGAATTTCAAAATCGAGGTCTAAATCTTTGAAGAATTGCTGACGTCTTGGCGAACCCGAAGCCAAAATCAGTTTGTATTTTTGTAATTTATTTTTAAGCATTGTATTTAATGTTTAGGCTGATAACCACAATTGAAAGGATTCCGAAAAACAGAATCCATTTTAGAACGGTACTCAAATGATGAAAATCTTGTGTTGTTGTTGCTAACCAAATTTTTACTATAAAGTATAGTAACGGAGCCAATATAAAAACCAATCCGTAAAGCGTTCCAAAAAGCAATTCCGACGAAAATAAGTTGGTATTAATATAATTCAGGATTAAAATTACTGGAATAAAACTCAATACAAAAACCAATTTTGCTGTTCTATTTATGCCCAAAACAATGGGCAAAGTACTCATTTCTTGAATCGAATCGCCTTCAACATCTTGTAAATCTTTAACAATTTCTCGGATGAAATTAATGATGAAAGCAAAGATTGCATAATCCAAAAGAATACCAAAAAGCAATCCCATAACAGGTCGATTTTCTTCATTGGTTAGAGGAAATAAATCGAAAATACCAATGATAATCACGCTAAACGCAAGCAATAATGCCACAATAAAATTGCCTATGAGCAAGCTTTGTTTCAAACTCGTGGCATAAAAATAAAGCGTAGCAGCAATGACTATAAAAATGGATGCAAAACTGGGTTTGCCAATTACATTCGACAAATAAAAGCCCATCGCCACACCAATTACGGTAAAACCAATATACAGATTATATGCCTTGGTTTCAGAAATAAACTTGCTAACAACCACATTTTCGGGTTTATTTTCCGTGTCGGTTTCCACATCAAATATATTATTGATAATGTAACCCCCAGCTGCAATACACGCCGTTGCCAAAACCAATAATATATATTGCCAATCGGCCAAAGCCAACGGAATATTTTGCAATTCGAGAAAACCATACCTAAAAATAAGCTGCATCAAGGCCAGCATTAACAGGTTTTGGTAACGGATGAGTTTTAGGTAATTCATTTTAGATTTTAGATTGCAGATTTTTTAATTTCTTTTTAGATTCCTTCCTAGAAGCTCAGCTCAGTATTTTTTTGCCACAGATTCACAGATTAAAAAAGATTCTTAAAATCTGTGAATCAGTGGCTATTATTTCCCAACTACCACTGGCAATTTGCCTCGAGTTATTTATTAGGAAACTACTTTTTAAGTAAATAGCGAATCACAGTTTCAGCAGCATACAATCCAAATAATCCTGGCATATAGCTGTTAGTTCCGTAAAAAGATTTCTTGAAATTAGAACCATCGGTCATTTTTAAACTGGAATCATCTTGAATTTCCGACGAAAAAACGACTTTCAATTTATCAATTTTAAATTCTTTCAATCGACGACGAACGGTTTTTGCCAAGAAACAATTCATTGTGTTATTAATATCGGCGACCTTCACTTTTGATGCTTCCATCTTTCCTCCTGCTCCCATCGAAGAAATAATTTTGACTCTTTTTCGCTTGGCGCCAATGATTAAATTCAATTTAGGAGTGATGCTGTCAATGCAATCCAAAACATAATCATATTCGGCTGAAACAATTTCGAAAGCTCGTTCTGGCGATAAAAATTCTTTAATTTTAGTCAATTTCAATTCGGGATTTATATCCATCAATCGATCGCCAACAATAGTTACTTTGGGTTGCCCTACTGTGGAATGCAAAGCTGGCAATTGTCGATTAATATTAGTTATATCTACAATATCACCATCCACAATAGTCATTGTTCCGACTCCGGCTCTTGCCAAAAATTCGGCTGCAAAGGAACCAACTCCACCCAATCCTACTACCAAAACATTGGCGTTTCTTAAATTATCCAATCCTTCTGCTTTAAATAAGAGCTCCGCTCTTTCTGTCCATTCTGCCATAATTTATTGTTTCAAGTTTAATGTTTAAAGTTCCTGAAAATCAAAAATCGTTAATCTACAATCTAAAATCAAAAACTTGATTATAATTTCTATTTACAATTTCTTGTAATTCGTTTAATCCTAATTCTTTATATTTCGCCGCCAAGGCGTAAACATCCTGAATTCCTTCCTCGACCATATCGGTTTCTAATAAGAATCTATCGTTTGGAATACTTTTAAAAACGGATTCTAATTCGGTCCCGACGCTTCGGGATCGCAACAAGTTTTTACCAAACGAAAGATAAAATCCATTGTCAATCAATTGTTTGGCGAGTTCTACTTTCTTTGAAAATCCGTGAACTAGCATTGGAACGCTAACCTTCAATCTTTTCTTGATTTCGATAAGTTCCTGAAAAGAGGCAACACAATGAATCACAACTGGTTTTTGATATTTTTCGGCTAGAGCCAATTGCCTTTCAAAAACGGATAGCTGCAATTCAAACGGAGTTTCGCTTCTTTTATCTAATCCGCATTCGCCAAGAGCCAAACATTCGGGCAAAGCCAATTTTTCGTCCAAAATTTTAAAATCGCTTTCCAATCGGTTTTCGTCAATATATAATGGATGAATTCCGATGGAATAAAACGGAATCGAGGCATCAAATTCCTGTGGATATTGATTGACCAATTCCAACACCTCGGGTTGATTGGTGAATTGATGCGTATGTAGATTAAAGTATTTCATTAGTCATGGAATTTTTTAACACCTGCCTTAATTTCTATGTTCAAATCGTTTTCTAATGGTACTTTAGGGCAGGAATATTTATGATTATAAGCACATAGAGGATTGTATGACGTATTGAAATCAATAACTATTGTGTCTCCTTTTGGGGTTTTCATATCGATATATTTTCCGCCAATATAACTTTCCTTTCCGCAAGTTAAATCGGAAAAAGGCAAGAACAAATAGTCTTTATATTCCTCTTTTTTGGATAATTCAATGTTTTGGTAAATGTTCAATTGTAATGATTTTCCATCCATTTCAAAATGCGCTTCACCGAATTTTACATACATTGGTTTTCTTTCGGTCGAAGTTTTCATTTCGAACGGTTTTTCGTTCTCGGTTCTAACAAATATTGCAGTAACAAAAAACTTTTCGCTTATAGGATAAAAACCCAAGCTTTTGAATGTTGCCAAATCTTCTACTGTCAATGGACTTGTTTTGGCATCGGCATATTCGGAATTTAACTCTTTTTGAAATTTTTCGGCAGCCGCCACATCAAATTTTTCTTGGGCAAAACCAAAATTGAATAGTGTTAAAAATACAAAAGGTAGAATCGTTCTCATCGTATAAATTTTAGCAAAAATAGTTTAAAAGTTAGAAAGCCACAACGTTTATATTTTAGAGAAAATACTATTCCAAGGCATTTCATTTAAAAAAAGTTAGCCACGAATTTACTGCTTGTGGGCGGAACTTGTCAAGCTGTATTTTTTGCCACAGATTACGACAGATTAAAAAAAATTAGCCACGAATTGCACAAATTCACACAAATTACATTCTGTTAATTTTTAAAAAGCAAAATGAATTTCATTTTGAAAGTTATAAAATTAGTACTAATTCTTGAAATTCGTGGTTGAAAATTTTAAATGCGAATGTCTTGTGGAAAAAGCTCCTGAAAATCTTTGTAGCTTTGCCAACAAGAAATTTCCCAATGCTTAGAACAGGACTCCGCAGTTACATCAATAATTTTAGAGGCTTCCGGCGTGAAGTTTGGATTCTGGCGCTCATCACTTTTATCAATCGTGCGGGAACGATGGTTTTGCCTTTTTTATCCCGATATTTAAAGGAAAATCTGCATTTTACCTACGGTCAAGTGGGATGGATTATGGTTGCTTTTGGATTAGGTTCAATGCTTGGTTCGTGGCTTGGCGGCAAATTGACCGATAAAATTGGGTTTTATAAAATAATGGTTTTCAGTCTTTTTACGAGTGGAATTCTATTTTTTATTCTGCAATACATCACTAGTTTTTGGGGTTTGTGTTTGGGAATGTTTGGGATTATGACCATTGCCGATATGTTTCGACCGGCAATGTTTGTGTCATTGAGTGTGTATGCCAAACCCGAAAACAGAGTTCGTGCCCTGTCGTTGGTGCGTTTGTCGGTAAATCTTGGTTTTGCTGCTGGTCCCACTTTGGGCGGTTTAATTATTTTAGGAATGGGCTATCAAGGTTTGTTTTGGGTTGATGGTAGTTCTTGTATCATTGCCATTCTGATTTTTGCTTTGACAGTCAAAGAGAAAAAAAGAATTCCTCTAGCGATAGGCGAAATACCAACGCTAATCAACCGAAAGTCCATTTATAAAGACAAACCATTCTGGTTGTTATTGTTTATTATTTTTATCATTGCGATGGTGTTTTTTCAAATTTTCACCACTCTTCCTTTGTATCATAACGAAAAATTTGGCTTGACCGAGTTTCAAACCGGAATGCTCCTTTCCCTGAACGGACTTTTAGTTTTCTTATTAGAAATGCCTATTGTAAGCCGAATAGAAAGAAAAAAAATCAATAAAATTAAAATCATTGGTTATGGTGCTTTGTGCGTTGCATTAGGATATTATATTTTACTACTCGATTCTTGGGTGTTTATCTTATTAATAAGTATTGTTTTACTATCTCTTGGAGAAATTTTTGCTTTCCCTTTGACAAATGCTGTTGCACTGAACCGAGCTCCAAAAGGGCAAGAAGGACAATATATGGGACTATTTACGATGAGTTTTAGCCTAGCTCACATTGCTTGTTCAAAAACTGGATTGGATATTATTGCACATTTTGGGTATCAAATCAATTGGGTTGTTATGGGAACTTTAGGAATGTTGGCGGCAATTAGCTGCCTTTGGCTGAATCGAATGTTGCGAACTGAAAATAATTAAGCATCTCAAAACCAAATCATTCCACTTAAAACTTAAAATATAGTTAAATAACTATAAAAACAGTTTGATAACTATAAATATAGTTGTACGTTTGTTTCAAGAAAGATAAAAACGATACAATTATGCAAAAACTCACCAACAAAGAAGAGGAAATTATGCAAATTTTATGGAAGCTAGAAAAAGCTTTTGTAAAAGAAGTTCTAGCTGAAATTACTGAAGAACAACCTCATTACAACACACTTTCGACGATTATCAGAAACTTGGAAGAAAAAGGTTTTGTGTCGCACAATGCTTTTGGCAACACCCACCAATACTTCCCTATCGTAAAAATGGAAGACTACAGAAAGCGGTTTATGAACACAGCTATCGATACGTATTTTGATAGTTCTTATAAAAATATGGTATCGTTTTTTGCCAAAGAAGAAAAGATTTCAGCCGAGGAATTACGTGAGATTTTAGAGATGATCGAAAATAAATAATCGTATGGAAACGCTATTTATATACCTCTTCAAATCTAGTGGATTAATAGGCCTATTTTATTTGTCCTATCATATTTTGTTGCGAAAAGAAACTTTTTTCAACAGCAATCGTTGGTTTTTATTGGCGGGATTAATCACATCGGTAGAATTGCCGTTGGTTGTTTTTACAAAAATAGTTTGGGTTGATCCAAGTCCTACAACTATTGATTGGTCGAATATTCCGATGACAACTCCCGTCGAAAATGAAGCGTTTGAAATCAATTGGTATCTTGTTTTAGCTATTGTTTATTCAATTGGAATTCTGGCATTCTTAGTGAAATTCGCTTTTGATTTTTTCAGTCTTTCTATGATTCTCAAAGGAAAAACCATCCAGCATCAAGCCGATTTCAAGTTTATTGACGTCTCCGAAAATGTTTCTCCTTTTTCCTATTTCAATTCTATTGTGTATAATTCATCACTATACAGCGAGACGGAATTGGAAAATATTTTGGAACACGAAAAAGTGCATAGCGCTCAAAATCATACCATTGACGTTTTGATTTCAAGGCTGTTTTGTGTCGTTTTTTGGTTCAATCCGATAGTGTGGTTGTACAAAAATGCCATTGCTCAAAATCTAGAATTCATCGCCGACAGTGAAGCTTCTAAAACCATATCCGACAAAAAAGCCTATCAATTGACGCTTTTAAAAATAACAACACAGGAAAATTGTGTTGCCATTACCAATCATTTTTATCAATCATTAATCAAAAAACGAATCGTTATGTTAAACAAAAATCAATCAAACAAAAGGAATTCTTGGAAGTATGCTTTAATACTTCCAATATTAGGTGCATTTGTGTTCTTCTTTCAGGTGAAAGTCGTTGCGCAAGAAAAAGAACCAGAACTTACAACTATTGATCATGTAAAATCAATTGAAAATGCGGTAGATGTTTACAAAATAAACAAGAATACCACCGATGCTGAATTAAAAGAAAAAACTAAGGCTTTAAAAGAGAATTACGCAATTATTGCTACTTTTTCTAGTATGGAAAGAAATTCAGAAAACGAATTGATTGCCATCAAAGTGAATTTAAAAAAAGGCAAAGATATTTCAAAGAAAATGGCAACCAAAGGAACAGAAGCCATAAAAACATTTGGAATTATAGTTTCTAAAAATATAAACGGAGAACTATCCGCCGATTTCGGAACAGATGATAGAGCGGTTATCAACCAAAAAAGTGTCTTGATTTCACCTAATGCACCTTTAGTATTCACTGAAAAAGAAATTTTTATCGATGGAGCCAAAGTGAGTCAGGAGGATTTAGATAAATTAGATCCAAATGAAATTGAAAGCATCGATGTTAACAAAAAATCAGATATAGGAACTATTAGAGTTGTCACTAAGAAATTCTCTAAAACCATCAATGAAAATGATATTTACATTAATGACGAAAAAGTTGATAAAAACGAACTCTTACTTCTAGATCAGAATACTATTCAGAAAATGGATGTAAATAAAACTGGAAAAACAATAAGAATTACTACCAAAACAATCCATCAATCAGCGGATAATATTGATATTCCTTCGCCACCAACACCTCCAACACCACCTGCATTTACCTTAAAAAACCCAAAACCTCCCGTTTTTCCAAAGGCTCCAAAAGCTCCAAAAGGAGATCCAATAAATGGAGACAAAAAAGCGTGGAAAGAGTTCGAAATCAAAATGGAGGATTTCAATAAAAAAATGGAAGCTTTAGAACCACAAATGAAAGAATTTGATAAACAAATGGAGGAATTTGATAAACAAATGGAACCTTTTAATACCGCAATGGAGGCTTTTGAAAAAAAAATGAAAACCTACGAGTTGCAAATGGAAGAATACGAAACTAAAATGAAAGCGCAAATAGGAAAATAATTTTTCAACTATTACCCTAAAGACGGTCCTTAATCAAGACCGTCTTTTTTTATATCTTTGAAAAAAAAACAGATATGTTCAAAATTCTAGCCAAAATAAACAAGCTTATTCTGCCGAGTTTCACTAAAAGCGGACTGGATTTGTCCAAAACCAAGAAATGGCAAATGGCTATCATTGGTTATAGATATTATGTAACTACAAGAGCATTAGATTGATGAATCCAGATTCTTGATTTGAGAATTTTGATTTAAAAAAAAATCAATATAATTTCATATTTAGGTTTGCAAGATTGCAAAAAATACCTATATTTGCACTCACAAAAATGGCCACGTGGCGCAACTGAATAGCGCACTTGATTACGGCTCAAGAGGTTGCTGGTTTGAATCCAGCCGCGGTCACTAGACGGGACAAAGAAGAAATTTTCTTCCTTGTCCCGTTCTTATTTAATCCTATATCCCAGTTTATTAGATAGATAATACCACTATTTAATTGACTCAAACGGTTTGGAAATCAACACCGTCCGCTTCGACACACATCCAACGCCAAACAGCGTTTAGAACAAGCACACGAAGTAATGGGAATATCCAATATGTGGTCACAGGCTATATTCAAAACGTCCGTTAAGAAGGACATCGAAGCAAAGTTAACCTCTCTTTTGATAAGTGGTATCAGACATTTTCGCGCACATTCTGCATTCAATCTGTGCTTTGATTTTTATCTTAATATTAAGATACACTAACATTAAATTAAGCTCTAAAGACAAGCACTACTCCTGCCGGTATTTTTAAAAATCATACACCATGATAAAGACGGTAAAGAAATTACCGTTACCAATAAAAGAAGCATTGAAACGAGTAGAGTTTCAGACAATCCTTTCACAATGACAAAACTTTTGAAAATTTTGATATGTAACAACAAGTCTATTGGTAAAACCTCTTCGCAAAGTTCAAAAAAACGAACTGATGAGAATCAACCTAAACTTTAAAATAGTGGAAACAAATTTATTTCAATCCATTGTAGCCTTGCAGGTAGCAGGGAACTGAAAAATAAACATAGCCAAATAAACCGCAAGTAGACAATACTTTACTTTTCACTACTTCAGCTTTTTTCTCAACCAAGCTCTTACCGGTTCATCATATAACTTCAAACTTGCATAAGCCAAAACTATGGCTCCTGAAAATGTGAGCAGCGCATACGGCCAAGCCTGAGATAATGTAATACCCTTGTGATTGCTAACCCATGCCACATAAAAATAGTCCAACACATAATGAGTTATATAAAGTGGATAGGAAATGTTGCCGAGGAATTTACAAATTTTATTTTCCGTTTGGTTATGCACCACACCGCTGGCACCGATATATACAATTAGCTGAAACACAATGATAATGCAAAAAACTTCATACAAGCCATTCATCCATAGATGTTCTGAACTACCTATTCTTGGTATAAACAACACCGCAGCTTTGTCACAAATTACTATATTAATTTTTGAGAGCCGAGATTCTAACATTTTTGATCCCAGTTTTTTCAGACCTAAGCAATAGCTTTTCAACTTTCAGGTTTGGCCGGAACACAATCATGGTACGCTGACCTGCAATTTCTGTATCGATCAGTGACCCACCAAATTTATCTACATACTTGACAATCATGCGAACCTTGAAAGGTTTATCTGTACCTGCCATATTATCAATTGCATAATTGCGTGCAGCATTTGTAGACCCGCCCTCCCGCAAGGATTTCTCTGCACCCGAAAAATTTCTGGTCTGCCCGTTACCGTATTGAGCTTTTTTGACGCTGGGACTGATTTGTACTTCACAGGCCTGATCTTCAGCATTCGCACCCAATAAAAGCGCAGCCATTTTTCCGTTTAGATCAGTTCCTGGCTCCACATCAAAGGTTAGCAAAAAAGAAGAAGAAGACCCTGTTGCAAAAGTGGAAGTCTCTTTAATTTCTATCGACAATGATCTTTCTTTTTGTGTCGCAGGTATGATTTCTTCCATCCATTTGGTTCCAATCCTTCCCTCAGGAGACTGAATCATTTCATGGATCGTCAATGCTCCACCCCAACCAGCCATCGGAATCCAGCCCGCCAGTAAGAAACGGCCGTCGTTTATCTCCGTTACCGCTGGCACGTTCATTCCATTGTAAAAGTCTAAACCTGCTTTAACACCATCTACGAATTTGTCTTCAGAGGCACTTGCCAGTTTTGACCAAAAACCGGTAAAACCACCAATCACGTAATCGTAATTCCCCCAGCGGAAGAAGAATGTACAGTCTCCACCCGGCGGAAATGCCTCATTTACAGATTTCCAGCCCCCATCAATGGATTTAGATTCCCAGGTTCCTTTCGCTCCATAGTTGGCCAACATCCGTAAGTGTCCTTCGGGATTGGTATAAACACTTGGGTTTTCACATGGATGAAACAGAATCTTAGTTTTCTTAAACTTGCTGATGCCATCTTCACTGATCGAATAAGTGGATCCGGCAGGATAGCCGGGAATGGTATCATATCGGAAGGAGCCTGTAACGCCATGTTTATTGTAATAATCCCATTGTAAAGGTAACATGGTTTGTTCCTTCGGATAAATTCTTGTCGTATGCAGTCCGTAGCTGAGACAAAGTTTGTTGTCAAAAAGAAAGGGTGTGCCAGTTCCGAATGTTTCCCACTGTTCCTCAATGGGGGTTGCGGCATCATGTTCGGTCCATGTTTTGAAGTCAATTGTTGACAGGTGCTCGAAATAATGTGCCCCTTTTCCAAATTTGCTCTCATGACCCCTGCGGTCAAATAAATAAAAAATATGATAACGTCCCTGATGATAGAAGGTAGCTACATCGCCAACCCATGTATTATGTCCAGCAGGGGTCCAATACTGTATCTCAGGGGATATGCGGGGTGTTTCCAATACTACTTTTTGTGGTTCGATTCCCGGGAAGAAGATTTCAGCTTTAGAAACCAGGGAAGAATCTATTTCCCATGTATTTTGTTTGCCCCATTTAGGGTAGCCCAGGGCAAAATCATTGTCAAGTAGCTCGTTGTCTACATATAAAGTCCATCGAACACCCGAAAAATGAAGAACGACCTCATGCACTCCTTCAGGTTTTTCCAGCATCCCCAGAGGAATGCCTACTGGCATGTCCTTGCCCTGCGGCTCGGCAGGAAAATAAAGCCGCAAAGTAGCTTCCAGTACAGGAACAGAACCATCGGGCATTGGATAAGCCGGATAATTTTGATACTTCCGATCCTTCGCATTGTGTTGAAACGACTTCACACTTAGTATTCCTGGGATGTTGAGTATGGACCTGGCAGACTTTTGGGTTTTGAAATTAACTTTTAGTTTGATCGTAAAACTGCTGCTGTCCGAAGCCCCACTAAACGTAGCTTTTTGATTTTCCGGTGAAAGTGTACTAAGCGCAGGCATTTCCGCAAACTTCCACGGTGATGCGCCTAACAGCAGGTGCGTAGCCTGTCGTTTTTCAGCGCATCCTGTAAATAACATGATGCTGACGATGGTCACAAGTGACAGGGTATAATTGACTATTTTACTTTTCACTACTTCAGCTTTTTTCTCAACCAAGCTCTTACCGGTTCATCGTATAACTTCAAACTTGCATTAGCCAAAACTATGGCTCCTGAAAATGTGAGCAGCGCATACGGCCAAGCCTGAGATAATGTAATACCCTTGTGATTGCTTACCCATGCCACATAAAAATAGACCAATACATAATGAGTTATATAAAGTGGATAGGAAATATTGCCGAGGAATTTACAAATTTTATTTTCCCTTTGGTTATGCACCACACCGCTGGCACCGATATATACAATTAGTGGAAACACAATGATAATGCAAAAAGCTTCATACAAACCATTCATCCAAAGATGTTCTGCACTGCCTATTCTTGGCATAAACAACACTGCAGCAACCAGCAGGCTACACCATAAAAAAGCATTTTTTATATAGGTTGGCCGTGCAACCCGCAATAAAAGCAAACCAGCAAAAAATGGAAATATTGTACGCGTTATCCCCACGCGCATATGTAAAGCATTCAGTGTCCAGCCACCAGCCACATCGCCGTTAGGGTTTGTAACAGCAAAATGCAAAAGTACTGCACCTGCCAATACTACAAAACAAGCTAATGCTTTATTAGATAATTTCCTTATTCCCAGCGCATAAAGAATATTGGCGATGTACTCGAAAAATAATGACCAACCAACACTATTGAGCGGGTGCATTTCTTCCCATCCACGTATATCCAAAGAAAGTGGTATGGGCAAAATTGTATAACCTATCAGCATTACCACAATCAGCTTCCATAAAGGAACCATATGAATAAGCGGCCATATGGTTGAGTCAGTAAAGTAAAAACCGATGGCGCCAAGCGTCATGCCCAATACAACCAATGGTTGCAACCGCTCGAACCGGCGCCTAAGAAAACTGCCTATGGTTAATTTGTTCCATCTGTCATCGTACGCATAACCAATTACATAACCGGATATAAGGAAGAAAAAATCAACAGCCAGGTAACCATGGTTTACAACATTGTCAAAGCGGCTGATGGCAAGTGGCTCAGCAAGATGAAAGAACACCACGATAATAGCTGCTAAACCCCGAAGTCCATCTAAAATTTGATAATGCGGCTTTGTGTAAAGTGTATTATTGTCCATTAATTTAATTCATTATATACAGGTCTTTCTGTTTTTAATTTTCTTCGTACTCTGTATTACGTTGAAAGAAATAGGTCTTTATGTAACCAAAATTTTAGATTGATAAAATGATAAAAAATATAATTTTTTTTATTTTTCGGTTGAAAGAGAATATGGAAAATCTTTTTTTGCAGTTCCTCTATTTTTATTTGGCGTGTTGCTCATTTCAAAATCAATTGTTGCTCCTTTTAATAATTCTGAATGGCTTAACCAGTTATTGGCATCCGCTTTTCCGTTGAATTTCATACTTTTAATGTATTTATTTGCAGCATTATTTTGAGGTGCATTAATAGAAACTTCTTTTCCGTTTTGCAATTTTATTTTAACAGTTTTAAATAAAGGCGTACCAATAACGTACTGATCACTAGCAGGAGTTACGGGATAAAACCCAATAGCAGAGAATACATACCAAGCCGAAGTTTGACCGTTATCCTCGTCTCCACAATAACCATCAGGAGTTGGTTTGTACATTCTGTTCATGGTTTCTCTTACCCAATATTGCGTTTTCCAAGGTTCTCCAGCATAATCGTACAAATACGTCATGTGCTGAATTGGCTGATTTCCATGCGCATATTGTCCCATATTGGCAATTTGCATTTCTCTAATTTCGTGAATCACACTCCCGTAATAACTTTCGTCAAAAACAGGCGCTAACGAAAATACTTTATCCAACTGACTTACAAAAACATCTTTTCCTCCCATCAAATCAATTAAACCCTGCATATCATGAAAAACCGACCAGGAATAATGCCAGCTGTTTCCTTCTGTAAATGCATCACCCCATTTAAAAGGACTAAAAGGAGTTTGAAATTTACCGTCTTTATTTTTTCCTCTCATCAAGTTGTTTTCAGAATCAAACAAATTCTTATAATTCAAACTGCGTTTCTTATACAGATCAGTTTCTGATTTTGGCTTATTTAATGCCAATCCTAATTTATAAATAGCGAAATCGTCGTATGCATACTCTAATGTTCTGGCAGCATTTTCGTTGATTCCTGCATCATAAGGAACATATCCTAAAGAATTATAATAATCAACGCCCAAACGCCCAACTGCTCTTAAAGGACCTTGATTATTCGCTCCGTGAATCAAGGCTTTATATAAATTTTCAATTTCAGGATTCTTTTTGGTTTCGCTTTTTAAATACGCTTCTGCGACAACCGATGCCGAATTATTCCCCACCATAACATCTCTTAAACCAGGACTTGCCCATTCCGGCAACCAGCCGCTTTCATTATAAGCATTTGACAAACCTTCCTGCATTTGCTGATTTAATTCAGGATACATTAAATTTAAAAAAGGAAACAAAGCTCTGAAAGTATCCCAAAAGCCTGTATCTGTAAACATATATCCGGGCAAAACTTTTCCGTTATAAGGACTATAGTGAACTACTTTTCCTTTAGCATCAAACTCATAAAATTTTCTTGGAAAAAGAAGCGAACGGTATAAACTGGAGTAAAAAGTAGTGAATTGCTCTGCTGTTCCTCCCCCTACTTTAATACGGCTTAATTCAGTGTTCCATACGTTTTTACCTTTTTCTTTTATTTGGTCAAAATCATTTTTACCAAGTTCGTTCAAGTTTCTTTCGGCTTGTTCATAACTGATAAATGATGAAGCTACTTTTGCATTTACCTTTTCTCCTTTTACAGTTTTAAAACCAATTATAGCACCAGAATGATCTGCTTGAGTTTCTATTGCATCTAAAAGTTTATCGCCATCAAAAGTTTTGGTTACTGTAAAACTTTTATCAAAAACAATCACAAAATAATTCTTGAAATTATCAGGAACGCCACCACTATTTTTAGTGGTATAACCAATGATTTTATTTTCAGATGGGATGATTTTTACATACGAACCTTTGTCAAAAGCATCAATAACCACATAAGCATCATCTGTTTGTGGGAACGTAAATCTAAATCTTGCGGCTCTTTCTGTTGGCGCAATTTCAGTCGTTACATCATGATCTGCCAGATAAACGCTGTAATAATAAGGCGTTACGGTTTCTGATTTATGCGAAAACCAACTTTCTCTTTCGTCTTCCTTAAAACGCAATTTACCTGTAACCGGCATAATTGAAAATTGTCCGTAATCATTCATCCACGGCGATGGCTGGTGTGTTTGTTTGAATCCTTTTATTTTTTTTGCGCTATAAGTATAAGCCCAGCCGTCTCCCATTTTTCCCGTTTGCGGTGTCCAGAAATTCATAGCCCAGGGCATGGCTATGGCTGGATATGTATTTCCGTTAGAAAGTGTATGATCAGAATCACTACCAATTAAAGGATTTACCCAATCGATAGGTTTTTCAACATTGTTTATAATACCTTCTTGTGCAGTTGTGCATTGAAAGACAAAAAAGAGAGCAACTGATTTAATAAAGAAATTTTTCATGTGCATGATTACTGTTTTACTGAAGATTTAGACACTTTTACGCCTCACGAAAAGAGTCTTGGATATTAATAATAAAAGGGTTTATTTTGAATTAGTCAGAATTTTTAATATATATTTAAGCATCTATATAAATAGAAAAAACAAACATACTAAAACGTTTTAGTTTTACCAAAAATATTTTACTTTTTTATCTTAATTCAATAAAAATCTGAATAATGTTATTTTAACTAAAAAAACATATAGAAAGTTTAACATTCAGAACGAAAATTAAAAACAAACCTATAATTGTTTTACAGAAACGTTTTCGAAAATAATAGTTTCTCCACCATAACCCCTCAAACCAATTAAACCAGTTTGAAAAGCGGTATCAACTGCCTCTAATTTTGCACTATTCATATCATCAACATACACTTTGATTTTTGATCCTTTCGCCACAACTCTTAGATGATAGGCAGTTGCTTTTTTAATTACAGCGTTTTCACTTTTTATCTCAGTCCAGTTATTATCTGATTTTCCCAAAATAATTTGTCCGCTCGTATTCAATCCAACATAATAACCCTGATAAATATCTGCTCCGTCTGATGAATTGCTGATTCTGAACAAAATTCCTGCTTGAGCATTATCATCTAAAATCGAAATTGTAGCATCAAATGTTAAATCTGAAAACTCAGTCGATGTGACAATTGATTTTATACCTTTAATTCCGGAAGAGTGTGCGTAATATTTGCCATTTTGTTGTTGCCAGCTTCCGCCAAAATTAACCCAGTTATTGGCTTCATTGGTTTTAAAGTCATCTTTGAAAGCGTCCGTAATTCTGGCTTTTGGTTTCCCGATAACCGGAAAATAAGTCAACCGAATCCTTTCAGCACCAAACGGAACCAAAGTAATTTCTTCTTCAGGTTCGTTAGACAATAAAGGACTTAAAGGAGGTTCAGAAGCGTGAATTCCGTTTGCATCTAATCCCCAGGATGGTATTTTTTTGGCGCCTATTTTTAAATGAATTGGTGTTTTATCCTGTTCAAAAGGATTTTCGGGCATGGCACTTTTCACAACTTTAAAGGATTTATTCGGGTTTTTGGTATCCAATAATAAACCGTAATTCCAGGCATTTTTAGGGAAAACCTCAAATTCACTAAAATCCTTTCCGTCAAAAATATGCTTGTTGATCTGCTTCCAGTTTTCATCCATTTGAAGAGAATAAACTAAAGGTCCTCTTTCTACTCCAACCGAATTATGAACCCAATTTGAAATTTTAATTTCCATAGGAAGATTAAGCGTTACGGAATCTCCGTTTTTCCACTTACGTGAAATGGAATAATACGTTCCTGCAATTACTTTTTTCTGAACAACGCCATTTACCTTAATAATTGGTTTAGAACACCAAGCAGGAATTCTAAGTTTCAAAGGAAAAATCACTTCGTTTTTAGTTGAAATCGTAAACCTGATTTGCTCTTCAAAAGGATAATTCGTTTCCTCATTGATGGTAATATTTTCACCATTTGCCACTTTTGCATGTACAACCGATGGTGCAAATGCAGTAGCAACAAGACCATTATCAGAAGTTGCCATCCAGCTATATTGTACATATTTTGGCCAACCCATATGCAAATTAAATCTACAACAAGCAAAACCCGAATATGGTCCCGGTAAAATTCCGCTATCATAATCCTGCGCAAATTGATTTCCACCTTTTTTACTCTGAACCTGATTTGGAACCGAGTAATATTGATGCTGATGAATATCATCGCTCAAAGTTCCCGGCAATTGGTTAAAAGCAATTTTTTCGAGTTCATCACCAATACTTGCTTCGCCCAAAATTCTTGTTGCAATTTCATTTGAAAACATTCTTTCTACTGTAGCACAAAGTTCAACTCCCTGAATAGAAGCATTTCCAGATAGCATTTCGGTTCCCGATTCCATTCCCGTAATTTGAGTATGATACGGTTTTAAATTCTTTACACCTTTCAAGAAAGCATCTTTATCTTTTGCGTCGTTTGATTTCTGATAAAACACTGGCGCATATTTGTAAGCCTGAGCCACATTCACACTATGCTTTGGAAGAAAATTATTGGTAAAACCGCTTATAAAAGTATTATTTGTAAAAATATCAGTAAAATCATAAGCTTGACTTTTTATTTTATCTACCAAGTCTAAAAGAAAAGCATCTCCCGTTCTATTGTAAAGCCAAATAATTACATCAACATTATCAGCCGCTCTTGTTTTTGCCCATTCAACTAATGGTTGCTTGTCCAATGCTTCATACTGATAATGAAAATAATGTGTTAGAAACAGAATCACCCTTACATCATTTGTTGCCTCATAATAATCTGCTAGAGCAGTTAACATTGGCATTCTTGGCCACCAATCATTATTGGTTTCAGGTCCAAAACTACCATTTTTTTGCTGACTGTTTAAGGTCCAATCAATCCATTTTTGAGCTTTGGATTTTAACTCATTATCATTCAAAGTATAGGCTAAACCAATTAATCCCTTTACATAGTACGGAGGTCTTTCCCAATTAGAATCTGGCGCATTTCCCCCCAACCAAGCCGAATTACTTCCTAATTCGCTATAAATTATTTCAGAATTGCCTGTAAGTCCTTCTTTTTGCAATTTTAACTGAGTCTCTAACCATCCTTTAGACTGAATTGCCCCTAATGGCAAAGCAATAAAAGGTGTACTCACAAGAGGTTCTTTATTTGATATATAATTAGAATTTTGTGCCGTCAAAGGAATTATATAAATTCCAAGCATTAGAATCAACAATAAATTTCGAAATTGAATTGTGCCTTTTTTAAAAGGATTATTTTGGTATTTCATTTTAATAAGTGTTAGTCGATTTAGAAATATTTATTAAGAATTTATTAGTAAAAAATATAGTATAGAAAAGTTGATATTATTAACCCATTATCCATTTCGCTTTTGATGGCAACAATTTATAAATAAAAACTGTAAACAGCCAAGCAAAACCAAAAGTCATACTTGCAGCCACAGGGATTTGTATAGGAATTGGTATATGCAATAAATCAATAATCATAAAACTAGGCCCCACTAAGAAGTAGTGTACCATATAGATTCCAAAACCACATTTAGTTAAGTTTGCAAATATATTTATCCAAAAGGGACTATCTATTTTAATTTTCTGAGAAATCATGAAAACCGCAATTGTCATCAAAAATACGTTTGGTGTACAATAAAGAAAAAATAATTCGATTTGCTCTTCGGTTGATCTTGGGTCAGCAACCCTATTACCAAAGCCCACATAAGTTACAAAATAACCAATAGCAAACAGAAATGCGCTTATAAGTAATGTTTTAAGAACACTCCAACTATTTCCTTTCGACAAATAATGACCTAAAAGTAAATAACCATTAAATCCCGCGAAATAGTAAAACAAATCGAATCTACCATTCCACGGACAAGCACCGAAAATATAATTAGAGACATATTCATGAATATAGGGCAAAAAGAGCGTGATACCCCAAAAATAAAGATACATTCTTTTCTGTTTGTCAGTAGCCTCTTTTACCCAGGCGGAAAAAATAGGCATAAAAAGATAAAGTCCAATTAGCAAATAAATATACCACATATGCGTACAAAATGCCGTGAAGGTAAAAGGAATCATTATAATATTATGCAGACTATCCTTAAAAGCCTGCGACGGAGCATCTCCAGCATATACAAAGAACTTAGTTATAATTGACGAATCATAGCCCATTACCCCCGTAAACCAAGGAAACAAATTATAAAGAACTGACCAAATTAGAAAAGGAAAAACAACTCTGGTTAACTTTTTCTTATAAAAAAGCCCAATTTCTTGTTTAACAGGAAGTAGCAACATTCCTGTTAACATAACAAATAAGGGGACACAGGGACGCAATATAGATCCATAAATTGTCCCCCAGAAATTATATTCAGGATTCAATCTAGCGGCAGGCGAAATATTAAACGGATCCGTACAATGTACACTAATTACCATAAACATAGCAACAAAACGAAGAACATCAGCCCAAACAATACGTTCTTGATTTACAAAAGAAGAAGATTTCATAAAATAATTTAGTATTTTAAAAATCTGCTTATTAGCCGGAGACAATTCACATGCAGATTTTGATTAATTAAAGTAAATTTGATTTTTTACTTAAGAATAGAAAATTTATACTCAGAAACTGTTTGATATTTTTGTCTTGGTTTTAAAGTAATTTGAGCAAAATTGGAATGATTTGGTGCATCAAGGAAAATGTTGCGTTTCTAAAGCAAAAGCAGTTCTGAAATCATCTTTTACCTCTGATTTTAAAGTGTTTTTACTTTGTATAAAATTCCCGCTATAAAATTGAAGTCCTGAAAACCTCGAAAGTTTTTTGCTTCCGAGGTTACTATTTAATATAATTTTAAATCCTAATTCTTGACAACTTATTTCATGATTAGACAACGAAGTTATTATCTGATAAATTTTTGACTATATATTTTCCCATTTATATTGCATTTTGCAATATAAACTCCTTTTTGAAGATAACTAATTTCAATTTCTTTTTTATCTGATTTATCTGTAAAGTTCTTAGAATTAACAAGCCTTCCTTCAATTGAAAACAACTCAACTTTACTAACATCTTTAGCTCCATAAAAAATTATTTTATTAAAAATATAATCATTGATCATTTTGATATTTGAACTTTTAAAATCTTCAAATCCTAAATTATTTTGATCAATTACAGAAACATTTTCAAAAATAACAGTTTCGCCACCATAGCCTCGTAAACCAATTGAACCTTTTTGAAAAGTGTTATCCGTTGCTTCTAATTTTGGCACATCCATATTATCCAAATAAACCTTTATGTTCGACCCATTTACAACAACTCGCAAATGATAAGGTGTTGCTTTTCTAATTATGGCACTAGTACTTTTAATTTGTGTCCAAGCATTATTGGATTTCCCTAAAACAATTTGACCACTTGTATTGAGCCCTACATAATAACCTTGATACGTATCAGCGCCATCCGAAGGATTATTAACTCTGAAAATCAGCCCTCCTTGGGCATTATCATCAAGAATTGTTATTGTAGCATCAAAAGTTAAATCAGCAAAATTAGTCGCTTTTGCAACCGATTTTACACCTCTGACTCCAGTGGAATGTACGTGGTATTTGCCGTTTTGTTGTTGCCAGCTTCCTCCAAAATTAATCCACTTATTAGTCTCATTGGTTAGGAATTCGTCCTTAAAAGAACGATTTTCTTGAGCATTGGGTTCTCCAATTACAGGAAAATAAGTGACGCGTACTCTTTCTGAACCAAAGGGAACCAAAGTTATTTCTACTTCAGGCTCAGCAGACAATAAAGGACTTAGTGGAGGTTCCGAAGCATGGATTCCGTTAGCATCCAATCCCCATGAATTAATTTTTTTAGCTTTTAATTTTAACTGAATTGGTGTTACATCTTGAACAAATGGATTTGTTGGCATCACACTTTTCACCACTTTAAATGAAGTATTTGGATTGTTCGCATCGATAATTACGCCATAATTCCAAGAATTATTAGGGAAGATTTCAAATTCACTAAAGTCTTTTGAATTAAAAGAATGGCGGTTTAATTGTTGCCAATTTTCATCCATTTTTAGAGAATATACCAAAGGTCCCCTTTCGATTCCTACTGAATTATTTACCCAATGCGACACTTTGATGTCCATTGGAACATCAAGCGTAACTACATCTCCATTTCTCCAATTCCTAGAAATAGAATAATAAGTCCCTACAACAACATTCTCCTGAATATTGCCATTTATTTTGACAACTGGATTGGAACACCAAGCTGGTATTCGGAGTTTAAATGGGAATATTACTTCATTGTTAGTGGCAATTGTAAATCTAATTTGCTCTTCAAAAGGATAATTGGTATCTTCAGTAATGGTAATGTTTTCTCCATTTGCCACTTTAGCCTTTACAACTGATGGTGCATACGCCGTTGCAACGATCCCATTATCCGATGTAGCCATCCAACAATATTGTGCAAATTTAGGCCATCCCATATGCATATTAAATCGACAACACGGGAAACCTGAATAAGGTCCAGGCAAGACTCCATTATCATAATCCTGTGCAAATTGATTGCCTCCTCTTTTGCTCTGAACTTGGTTAGGGAGTGAATAATATTGATGTTGGTGAATATCATCACTTAAAGTACCTGGCAATTGGTTAAAAGCAATTTTTTCGAGTTCATCCCCAATGCTTGCATCTCCCAAAATTCGGGTAGCAATTTCGTTGGAAAACATTCTCTCAACTGTTGCGCAAAGTTCTACTCCTTGAATAGAGGCATTTCCAGATAGCATTTCGCTACCCGAATTCATTCCTGTAATTTGAGTATGATAGGGATTCAAATTGCTGACTCCTTTCAGGTAAGCATCTCTATCCTTGACATCTTTTGTTTTTTGATAAAAAACAGGTCCATATTTGTAGGCTTGAGCCACATTTACACTGTGTTTTGGGAAAAAATTATTTGTAAAACCAGTTATAAAAGTATTATTCGTAAAAATATCAGTAAAATCATAGCTTTGATCTTTTATTACATCAATCAAATCTAACAAGAAAGCATCTCCTGTTCGATTGTACAACCAAATAATAACATCTGCATTATCAGCTGCTCTCGCTTTTCCCCAATCAAATAAAGGCTGACTGCCCAGAGTATCAAATTGATATTGAAAATAACGCGTTAAAAATGGAATTACTCTAGCATCATTTGTTGCTTCATAATAATCGACAAGAGCATTCAACATAGGCATTCGGGGCCACCAGTCTGCATTTGTCGCGGGACCAAAACTACCATTTGATTTTTGACTATTTAGTGTCCAATTGATCCATTTTTGAGCTTTAGTTTTTAAACTACTATCGTTCAAAGTGTAAGCTAAGCCCACCAATCCTTTTACATAATATGGAGGTCTTTCCCAATCAGAATCAGGAGCATTCCCACCAAGCCAAGCTGAATTATTTCCTAACTCGCTATAAATAAGCTCGGATTCGCCTGTAAGTCCTTCTTTTTGTAATACTAATTGATTAGCTAACCAACCTTTTGGCTCAATTGTACCCAATGGCAATGCTACGAAAGGTGTGTTTGCAAGTGGTGTTTTATTTGAAACGTAATTGGTGTTTTGTGCTTTTAAATACACACTAAAACAGCCAGAAAACAAAACAAATAAACAAAATGTAAGATTTTTATAAGAATAACCCATATATTTCATTATTATTTAAGAATAGAAAATTTATACTCAGAAACTGTTTGATATTTTTGTCCTGGTTTTAAAGTAATTTGAGCAAAATTGGAATGATTTGGTGCATCAGGAAAATGTTGTGTTTCTAAAGCAAAAGAAGTTCTAAAATCATCTTTGATACCCGATTTTAAAGTATTCTTACTTTGCATAAAGTTGCCACTGTAAAACTGTAAACCTGGTTCTTGCGTATAAACATCCAGAACAATTCCCGATTTATCACCTAAAACACTTGCTGCATGAATCATTTCACCTGTTTTTGAATCATTAAGAGCGTAGTTGTGATCATATCCTTTTCCGAATATTAACTGCTCATTTTCAACATCGATTCGCTCACCAATGGTATGCACTTCGGTAAAATCAAAGGGAGTTTGAGCAACGGATTTTAATTCTCCTGTTGGAATCAAACCTGAGTCAACAGGCGTAAATTGATTTGCAAAAATCTGCATCTGGTGATTTAAAATAGTTCCACTTCCTTCACCATTTAAATTAAAAAAAGCATGATTGGTCAAGTTTACAACGGTCGTTTTATCAGTTGTAGCTTCATATTCCATCTTAAGGCCTTTATCTGCAGTAAGTGTATAAATCACTTTTACTTTTAGAGTTCCAGGAAATCCCTGCTCCATATCTGGCGAAGTATAGGTAAATACCAAAGTATTATCATTTGTTTTAACTGCATCCCAAACAACGTCCTGAAAGCCTTTTATTCCTCCGTGTAAAGTATTTCCGTTATTGTTAAGCGGAATACTATATTGTTTTCCTTCTATAGTAAATTTGCCCTTTGCAATTCTATTTCCAACCCTGCCAATTGTTGCTCCAAAATAGGGCTCTGTAGATTTTTGAAAACCAGAAACACTATTCATTCCAATTACGATATCAGTCAGCTTTCCGTTTTTATCCTTCATCCATAACCCAACTAATCTACCTCCATAATTGGTAAAAGCAGCTTTTATTCCGTTGTTTTCTATCCAATATAAATGGGTTACTTTTTTGTCGATTGTAGCTTCAAAATCCTTTGCTTTTAGGAGAGTGGAATCAACTACAATCACTTCATTTACTTTAGGTGCGGCTACATTTTTAGTATTTTCTTTTTTACATGAAACTTGAAAAAAAGCCATAACAAGTGCTATTAAAATTATTTTTTTATTCATAAGAATTATTTTTTTGGTTAAATACCGTTAAATAAATTATTTAAGTAAATGGGCTTTTACACCTTCATTTGTGATTGTAACGGGCTTAATAAAACCGTTTTCGTCAAAGTGCATTTCTTCGATACAGGTTTCTCTAGATTCTGCCTTCGTCTCTGTGAGCGGCCTGCGGTGGTAAACGATAAAATATTTGTCCGACTTAGGGTCTTTAATTACAGAATGATGACCAGCTCCCCTAGCAATTTTAGGATCTTGTTCTAATATTTTTCCAATCCTTTTAAAAGGTCCCATTGGAGAATCTGCAATAGCATAAGCCACACAATAATCTGGTCCTGTCCAGCCTCCTTCAGACCACATAAAATAATATTTGTTGTTTCGGATAAACATAAAAGGTCCTTCAACATAATTTTCCGGCGTGATTTCCTTAAATATTGTCTTATCCTTAAACGGCACAAAACCACTGAAATCAGCTTTAAGTTTCGCAATATTACAATGTTTCCATCCTCCATAAATTAAATAACACTGTCCATCTTTATCTCTAAAAACAAACTGATCAATTGGTTGCGCGCCATTATGAAATTTATCTACAAGAGGTTTGCCTAAATGATCCTTGTAGGGTCCTTCAGGTTTAGAAGCTACTGCAACTCCGATACCTCCAATCTCATTATCATTCTGAATATCATTTGCTCCAAAAAACATAAAATATTTGTTTTTATTTTTGATAATTGATGGCGCCCACATTGCTTTTTTTGCCCATTTTACATTGGCAGAATCTAAAACTTTTGGGTGTTTTGTCCATGTAACTAAATCTTTAGAAGAAAAAGCATCTATAAAAACCTGATCTTCGTAAGGTGCCGAAAAAGTGGGATATACCCAATATGTTTTATCAAAAATAATTCCTTCAGGATCGGCATACCAACCATTAAAAATAGGATTGTTATTTTTCTTTATTTCTGAACTTATAGTTTGCGAAAAACTTTTTGCACAGCAAATTATAAGAAAGAAGAATGTGATTTGTTTCATTTTTAGCTTCTTTTTTGATTAGAATCATAGTACTTTAAAAAGTAATTTATTATTTTTAAAAATTGCCTTAAGAACTCAAAAAGTTCTTAAGGCAATTAAATAATTATTTTTTCTCGTTGAACTTATCTTCTAACATTTTTAAGTAATACCCTCCAACTACTGAACGAGCTTGGAATCCTACTTTCTTTTTTGAATCTGTATTGTACCAATCCGACATAGGAACTCGATCAGTAGTTACATTCATAAATGAATGAATAGGTTTTATGAATTTCTCAAATGTTGATTGATCATTAGAAAGAACTCCTGTCCACATAATCCAATCGGATTTTGTGTATTTTGCACGGCTATCCAATGGTAATCCATACTCATTTTGTTTTGTCAAATAGTACTTCACTTCTGTTTCATATACTGAACTTGGGAAAAGGTTTAATTTTAATAATTTGTCCCAAACCAAGTTATACTTCTGGCTCCAAGTTCCTTTATCATTAAAAGTTAATGCATAATGATCACCATCTTTTGCCATTTCCATCCATTTTCGTACCATTTCTTTTGCAATTAGAGCATATTTATCAGCTTCAGTTTTATCACCCAATTCATTTGCCATTTGTACATAAGCACCTAAGGCAACAATTGCTTTCATAGAAAGATTGGTATTTCTAGCAAGATGTCCAGCAAAATCATCTGTACACAATTGGTTTGCAGGATCAAAACCTTCACGACTTAAAAATTCAGCCCATATTTTTAATGTATTCCAATGTTTTTTAGCATAATTAGCATTACCCTCAGCTTTTGCAATTGCAGCAGTCAATATCACAACATTACCACACTCTTCTACTGGCATATCCTCGCCATAAACTTGTCCGTTTGCTATTGGATAAGTTCCTAGATCATGTGCTGGATAAGGTTTTGCCCATTTACCACTTTCGCTGTAATAATAAATTCCGTTTAACATTCCTTTCAATAATTCAGGATTGTAATAAAGATATAATGGTGCTGATGGATATGTAACATCTACAGTGTTAATAAAACCTCCACTAAAATTTTCTTTAGACATAAACAATAATTCTCCATTTGGAGCATTAACTAATTTGTGTGCCGAAATTGACTGACGATATGCTAAAACACATAATTCGGCGTACTCTTTGCCACCTGTTTTTACAGCATCTGACATCAATTTATCATCAAATTTATTGCATTCAGACTTGAGAGTCGCATATTCAGTATTTGCTTCTTCAAAAGCAGTTTCTATCGTTTTATTTCCTTTATCATTCCAATACGGTCTTAGGTTTTCTCCAAAATACTGTAAAGAGTAAATATCATCATAACCTAACATTATTTTACCAGATGTTGCTTTTGACACTTTTCCTAATGACTCAGAAATAGCAATATTTCCGTTTTTCGCTTGTTTATCAAGAACGACGTTACCGTTTTTCACGAATGAACTTCTTAATTCAAAAGGATTACCAACAGCATTTTTTACCTTATTCTTTTCTCCAGAAAGGTAAAAATACCCCCAGTCGATACGAACATCATCACTTTTCTTATCTAATAATTTTTGAGAAACGCTTCCTGTTTTTACATAAGCAAGATTTCCCTTTTCAAAACTTGTGCTTGTACTTAGCTGAGAAGGCTCATCTAAAGCCCAGTTTGGAGCTGCTTCAAAATAAATAGCAACATCGTGAGTTTTTCCATCATTAGAAGTTACTGTATAATCGATGTAGTTTACCGGACGAGAAATCAAATTGAGGTTATTCATCAACAAAGGAGCCATAAATGTTAGATCTAAATCTACATTTCCGCAAGTAAATTTATAATGTGTTTGTGTTGCCTGTACATCTACCGATTTTTGTATTGCAGTTGTATTTAAATGTCTCACAATTGGAACTTCGATATTAATTCCGAAATCAAGTAATCCTCCGCCCACTCTGTTTTTACAATGTGCCGTTATAATATTTTTACCTTTTTTAAGCGTCTTCGCAACATTTTGTGGAATTTCGATCAATACATTTTTTTTGCAAGCATTTCCAGTATTTACGACTTCCAATCCATTGATATAGATCTCTGTATCATCATCATGAGAATATTTCAAATATAATTTTTTATTTTTGTAATCTTCTTTTAATGTGATTTCTCTGCGAACCCAGATATCCTCAGTTTCCCAAAGTGTTTTTACATTACTTTCCCCTTTTGTACCAAAAGCGCCTTTACTTTGTTTCCAGTTTTTAGCATCATAAGAAGTTGATGTCCAGTTTTTTTCTGGTGTTTGAAAAGTATAACTTCCAATCCATTCTTCCGAAGAACCCATTCCTATAATTGGCATCAAAGGCACATCTTCAGTACCCATAAATCTATAAACAGCTCCATCAACACGTAAAGCACCAACTAGCGGAAAATCTTTTCCTGTCCAGTGTTTCACAGAAGAATCATATAAATTATCGGTCATTGACCAACCACTAGTATAAGTATCTATGTTTATTAAAGGATAAGCGGGGGCCCTTAATTCATTTTTTACCCCCCCCACTTTTACATTGCTTTGAGCGAACCCCTCTAAAGAAATCGCTGTAAAAAATAGAACAGCGAAAAAGCTTATTGTTTTTTTCATTTTTGTTTTTTTATAATTTATGTTGCATTCTTTTTTATTCAAACCTAAGTAAAAATACTAAATCGTTTTAGTAAAAATTCGAAAAAAAAACTAAAATTGTCTTTTTTAAAAATTTATCGTTGTTTTTGTCTTATCAAAAGTATTAAAAAGTCAGATAGTTTTAAAATAACGAAAAGTATTTTCCCTCATAGTACTTTTCGTTTTAGCATTTCCTTTTTTCTTTTGTTAGTATTAATTTTTTGTTTTGTAATAGATTACAAATATACTAAAACGATTTATTAAAATAATATTTTTTTTATTATAAATAATTATAAAGTTAATAAAATACGATTAGTTTAAAAAGAAACTATTTTAACAGCAAAACAATTATCGAAAAAAACCAAATAATCTAAACAAATTTATTTTTTTGAAACAGAGGACTCTCCTATTATTAATTCTGCTTTTAGCAAAATATTTTGAGTAGATTCTTTGACGTATTCGTATTTTAGCATTAGTAATAAAAGATCCATTAATTATTGCTAATTGCTCTCAAAGCTTGAGAAACTGCCGTTATGCTAGCTGTATAGATTTAAAAAAGGTTATGATCATCAAAGGTTATGATTCCTATGTCCTGAATTAAATATGCTAATTTTTCTTCAAGCTCTTCCAGTTCTGTTTGCGTAAGGTAGTTTGTTGCAAAAAAAAGTGCATCCAGATTCTTTGATTTTTTTAGAAAATTTGAAATAAATTCCTTTGATTTACCATCCCTAGTTTCGTTAAATGGAATCTTAAGGATTTGTGCTTTTAACTTATATTCCAAAACAGCTTTTTCGTATCCATGTCGACGATCAAGCATTTGCATTTGTCCCGAATCTGTCGTTTTATAATCACTATTTTTGAAATGATTTTTAACTAAATGATTTGTGGCATTGTAAGTTGCCTCTTCATTATCTATAGTCACACTATTACAATCTAGACCTAAAAAATACCTGTCTAATAATACAACGGGAACATTTACTTCAATTAATTCTTCTATAGTCTTTTTAAGACCCGGAGATGGAACTATTATAAAACTATAAACCTGAACATACTAATTAACTCAATTTATTTTTCGTCGTCATTTTTATTACAAAAAATAACTTTATATCCTTTTATATTATAATAGTCCTTAATTTAGAGAAGTAACTATTTGAAATATCCTAAACGATAAAAACCAATATTTACTTTTCCGGTTCTCAACTTTGTGGAATTTGGTTTGACTTATAGGTTACTTATTTTGCATAATCTAGCACTTTCTAAGTAAGTTTTTTGGATATATGTTTTTCTTCTGCTTTCGCATTCAATACAAAAAAACAGTTGTAACAGCTATATTAAGTTCAGGTGCAATATCTTCTTAATTGAGAAAACCCTTTTTTTTAATTTGTAAAAGTTATAAAGTTGTTTGCTCAATATCTTTCGAAACAACGAAACATTGAGCAAATAACTGCATCAAATAAAACAAAAGTAGATTAGGCACAAAAATACAATAATTACTATCTAGAAAAGATTTTAGAATCTCAAAAATTATCTCCCAAAATCGTCTTGCAAACGAACAATATCATCTTCATCAGATGGGTTATTAGTATCTGTATGTTGCCATATTTCTGCAACTATCCCCCAAGAATCCAGACCAATTAAGCGGTGACGTTCTCCTTTATCCATTTGAATAAAACTATTAGCTACCAATTCTCTTAGTTCTCCTTCTTCATCAGTATCGCTAATTTTCACTCCAACCGGCCCTACTAATACTTTCCAGATCTCAGCTCTTCTAAAGTGATATTGCCAAGACAAACGTTGGTCAGGAGCTACAATTAATATTTTAGGACTTAATTTATTTGTAATTTGAATATCTGACAAATTTAATTGCGAAAAAAAAATATTCGCAAAAGCACTTGCTTGATTTTCTTCGATTACAAAAAAACCTCCCCACGGTCTGGTTTGATCTTGCTTTATCACGTTAAAATTTTCTGCATCCAGAAATCTTGCAATTTCTTCAAATACTTCTTTTTTATTTTTCTCTTTTGAAATACTAATGTTCATATTATATTTATTAATATTTATACATGCCTGTCCATTTAATCACCTAGAATTCATTTTATTGATGATTGAATCCAGCAATGATTAGTCTTTCTATTGTTTTATCTTTTAAGCATCTTCGATTAAATTTATAACAAAATTAATTTAGATAATTTTCCAGAAAATCAACATCAATTGCTTTTCTTAGTGGCTGTTAATAAATGCATAGGTATAAACCAATAGTAAAATGGCAATTTGCTTGATTGCATTACCGTGCCTGATCTAAATCAAATTCTGTATTTGCATAGTTTGCACTCATAACTCCATTTCTCTTTTTTCAAATAATACTTCGTGCATACAGACATTCCCATCCTTATACTGTATCGATTTGAACTTGAGTTAACAACTCAAGTTCAAATCGATACTTTTTATAAAATCTAATATACTCATCTCAATTCTGCTTAGATTTTAAGTAAAAAAATAATTAGGTATCAATACGGATATGCCTATTATTTAAAAACTAGGAAGTTCTTCTTTTATCTTACTCCAAAAAACCTCATTAAACATATAACCTGATCCAAGAATACTAGATTCTTCAGTATTATCAAGAATAGTTATCGAAATATCAAGTCCTTTATCTTTCCAAATCTGAGTTATTTTTGGCAAAAACAATTGGTGGCATTTTGCAATATTGCCTCCTAACACTAAAGAATCAGCTTCAAATTTAGTTAAATAAGGAAAAAGAAAATCACTGATATTATTAGCAAACTCTTCAAATACTCTTGCCGAATATTCGCTGTTTTTAGAAGCAATTTCTTTTACTCCATCATTAACTTTTTCACCACTATACTGTTCATATTTAGTGATGAACCATCTCGTCGAAAAATAATCATCTGCTATACTATCTTGAAAAGGTTTGTCCCAAAGACAACCATTTTCAGGAACATTATCGCCACATATTACCGGAATAACATCGTTTAAAAATGAAGCTCCAAAACCAGTTCCAAGTGTTATTGCAACGACTTTTTGATTAGCACCTCCTCCTTTTTGATTTAAAGCGCTTCCGATTCCAAAAGAAGTTGCATCATTCAAAAATCTAAAAGTAAAATTTTTCTTATCTAAAAAATTTGCTAATTCTACAGGGATATTCACTTTGTACAAAGACTCATACTTTTCGTTTCCTTCAAACATTGCAATTCCAGATTCGTATTGAAATGGCCCAGGCATTGAGAACGCAATCCCAATTGTCTCAACTGTATCAATTTTGCCAAGTGTCTGATTGATTATTTCAGCCCATTTTTTCAAAATCACATATTTAGAAGCCTTACTATCAACAGCTCCTCTAAACAAAGTATCAGCAATTATCTCGAGAGTTTCATTATTTACAGCTGCACTACTAATGTGGCTTCCTCCTATATCTATTCCTATTATCATTTACATTTTCTTAATTAATAATGTTTTTATTATTTGTTTTCTTCGGCAACAAAACGCCTTTCAAAAGCACAACCCAAACCAACAAAAACCAATTATTTTTACTTTTAAAAGTATTGTTTTTGTTATCCATTGCTAACAGAGGAATTTCAGAATCTTTTTAATTAATCTTTTTTTATTTTTACTTTTTTGTTAGAGAAAACGGGCGATCGTCTGCGCTTATTCCTCTTGTTTTATTAGGCGTATTATTCATCTCCATTTCAAACACACCTCCATTAGTTAAATCACTATATTTCAAATAGTTAGTCGTGTATTTTTTACCATTTAATGTCGCTGATTGAATATAAACGTTCCCTTTATTATTGTTTTTTGCTTCAATGACAAACTTTTTTCCGTTCTCTAAATTGATAGTTGTTTTTGCAAAAACAGGACTTCCTAAAACATATTGGTCAGTTCCTGGGCAAACACTATAAAAACCTAATGCACTTAATACATACCAAGAAGAAGTTTGCCCTTGATCTTCATCACCCGGATAACCATTTTCTGTAGAGTTGTACAATTTCTCCATTACCTCACGAACCTGGTACTGAGCTTTCCAAGGTTGACCTGCATAATTGTACAAATAAATCATGTGTTGAATAGGTTGATTTCCGTGAGCATATTGGCCCATATTACTTACTTCCATTTCTGTCATTTCATGAATTTTTCCTCCATAAGTACCAACATTTACTATATTTGGACTAGAGAAAACAGCGTCTAATTTCTGAACAAATTTGTCTTCACCACCAATCAAGTTAATCAACCCCTGTGGATCATGAAAAACAGACCATAAGTAATGCCAAGCGTTTCCTTCGGTAAAAGGACCTCCCCATTCGTAAGGGTCAAAATTTGTTTTCCAATCACCATTTTTGTTTCTACCTTCCATAAAACCATCTTTGGTGTTGTACACATTTTTGTAATTGTACATCTGTCTAGAAAAAACATCTTGATAAAACTGGTTATCGGTCATTCTTGCCAATTCATAACCACAAAAATCATCATAAGCATACTCTAAAGTTTTAGCCGTAGCTTCTCCATATTCTGGATAAGGGACATATCCTAAAGTAAAATATTCTTTCCAGCCGTGTCTGCCGTTTGATGGACCTTGAGGGCCTTTGTTTGTAGCTTCGTGATAATATGCTTTTAATGCTTTTTTAGGATCAAAAGTTCTAAATCCTTTTGCCCAAGCATCTGTCAAAAGTGAGATTCCGTGATTACCAATCATACTTCCGGCTTCTGCAGGAAAAGACCATGAAGGCAACCAACCCATTTGATCGTAAGCGTCTACCAAAGCACCAACATATCTACCGTGCATTTCTGGAGACAACAAAGCATTCAAAGGAAATTGTGCCCTAAAAGTATCCCAAAAACCAGTATCGGTATACATATAACCATCATGCACTTTTACATCGTAAGGGCTAAAATAGATTGGACTTCCATCAGCTTTTTCTTCGTAGAATTTTCTTGAAAAAAGACTCGCTCTAAAAAAACAAGAGTAGAACGTTTTCATTTGTTCATCTGTTCCACCTTCTACAACAACTTTACTTAATTGCTTGTTCCAAACTTTTCTAGCGGCTTCTTTAGTATCTTCTAGTTTTTTGAATTTTCCTAATTCTCTATTCAAATTAAGTTGCGCTTGGTCGTAACTTATATACGATGAAGCAATTTTTGCCTGCACTGTTTCTCCATCATTAAACTGAAGATATGCTCCGATTCCTTTTCCTTCTGCAGCTAATTTATTAGCCCATTTTTCTCCTTTTCTATTTTCCCAAGTTCCTTGAGCTTTAAAAGGTTTGTCAAATTGAATTACAAAATAATTCTTTAATTCTTTTACTTGATCAAATCCCTTTCCGTTTTGAACGAAACCCGTAATTCTATGATTTATAACATCAATAGTTACCCCACACATTCCTGTGTATCCGTCTAAAACAAGGAAAGAAGATTTATTTTCTGGGAAAGCAAAACGCATATGAACACCTCTTTCTGTTGGAGACATTTCTGTAGTAATATTGTTTTCGAATTGTACTTTGTAATAATGAGGTTTTGCAATTTCGTTAGCATGACTAAATTTTGCCGCTCTTTTATCTTCATTCAATTCTAGAGCACCTGTTACAGGCATCAACGAAAATACTGCATAATCATTTGACCAAGAACTACATTGATGTGCTTGTTGAAAACCTCTGATAGTTTCTTTAAAATATTGATATTTCCAACCATCACCATTATTTCCGGTTTGTGGAGACCATGTATTCATACCAAATGGCAATGCAGTTGTTGGGTATGTATTTCCTTTTGTAAGTTCGTGTTTCGAATTTGTTCCTTGCAATGTATTGACATACTGAACCAAATCTAAAGCAGTATCTGATGTTTGAGCATGACTTAAAAATTGTACTAAAAGAAAAAATATTAGATATTTATTATACTTCATGATTACTATTTTATTCTTATTTTATTTACCATTTCAGATTCACTTGAATCCCATTACTGTTGTTTTCAAATTTCAATAAATAGGTTTTACTTCCTTCATCCCAACTAGCTGTATACTCTTTCATAATTTGATTTGCATCGTTTTTTAATACTATTCCGCTAGGTTTTGATGGCAAAAGAATTCGCATCGCATTCATCGTATTTGAGGGGCTTTTGGTTAGAAAAGAGTAGCTATTTCTAGTTGTTTTCTCTTCATAAATTCTGGAAGCTGCACACAAAACTTGAGGTTGCTTTTTATTCTCAATTCTATTTAAATCAAAAAGATATGCTTGTTCCCCTGAATTGACTATTTTCCCATGTAAAACCGGTAATTCCGGATCAAAAAGATCAATGACAAGACCTTCTATATGCAAAGGTTCCTTACTGATACTCTCCTCTAAAACTGCGGCAATATCATAAGGACCGCGCTCTAGATAATAGTTGTTTTTGAGCTCTAATTTTCCTATAGTTTTTGTATTATGATACGCTTCGGCAACTATATCGAGAAAAGTTTTGTCATTATTTTTTTCTAAAACCAACTCTTTTGGATTTTCGCGAACGATAAAAACATTTCCTTTTCCGTAAGAATAACTCATTTTTGAAGCTTCTGCCTTAATGCTCATCAACTCAAAAAGATGTTCTGATGGAGCATTGTATTTATTACCGTCTTTATTCCACCATTCCGAAACTTTTTGAAACGGATCATCATCTTTTCCATAATAAATAAGCATTCCACCACCTTTTACCCATTTTGCCAAAACCTCGTGATTTTTAGCTGATAATGGTTTCATATTGGCATAAGACATAATTAGAACTTTTGTGTCTTTTAGACCTGACTTAAGCTCGAGATTCTCCATATGTACCGTCCCAACTGGAATTCCTCTTTTTAACAGCGGCAAAGCCATTCCATAAAAATTAGAAAGCGATGGATCTTGGTAACCTTCATGAATTGGGAAACGCTGAAACATAATAGAATTAGAAAGCAAAACATTGATTCCTTTAGTTCCGTTAATTTCATTTTTAGACACAGGCATATTATTCAATGAATTAATCATTACTTGCATTTGTGTTCCATAAGCTTTAGAAAGCGGTTGTTTTTCTTGCCCTTCTTCCATTTTAAATTTACCTAAATAAATACGTGGAGGCCAAGGCATAACTTCATAATTTGCCACAGTCGGATAGAGCAACTGAGCAGTAAAAGTCGCTTGGTAGTTTTTCTTATAATCTGCCCAAGTCTGGCTTCTGTCCTCGATAGGATCCGTTAAAAAAAACATTTCTCGACCCGTTGGAGCTGTCATTGAAACCATAGAACCATATTCTAAAAAGGCATTTTCGAAAGTCCTTTCTTTAAGTTCACCATTAAAATAAACTCTCTCTCTAGAAGTTCCCGTCCATACTTGCGCAATGTATCCATCCATGTGCGGAAGCTGTGCAAGACTGGCTTCTGGGCTTACTATTTCCCAAGAAGCATAATTTATTAACGAGTGTGTTGGCACATAACATTTTACTTTTTTGCCAATGCTCTTGCTATAAGTATACACATATTCAAATACCTCTTTCAAGGCATTGAAATATAAATTATACTTCAACTTAGACGACAAATAAGTTGCCTCTGGAGATTCGTCTTGCGCTTGCCAAGGAGCGTTATAAAATTTTTGCCATTCGTTTTTAAAAGCATCACTATAACCTGCACGTGCCCAAAATTCAGGCTCTTCAAGATAAATAGCCGTTACACCTGCATCGATAGCCTGTTTGGTTAGGCCTTTTATATAATTTACATATCCAGCTGTTGGTACGGTGTAAGGAACATCATGACCATGCCAGATAATTTCACCGTTTTTCATTTTTTGACCTTCGTCAAAATGTTCTTTGCCGTCGTATTGTCCTTTAAAATAATCTTTGTATTGCCCCCAAGCTATTCCAGTCATAAACTGAATGGTATAGCCTTTATCCTTCCAGCTTTTAGCTCTTTCCTTAAAGTTACCGCCAGCATCATTTATACCGTAAACAATGGCTGCATCTGCTCTTACATCATAAGCAGCATTCCAGGCATCTGATACCTGGAATACTGTTTTTGGATCCTTTTTTTGAGAAAAAATTTGAGATGGCAAAACAGAAAGACTCAAAAGGATTACTATTTTATTATAAATTTTCATGGTTTAGTTTTTATTTTTTCGTTGGATATGCAATTTGCATAGAATGAAAAAAGTATACTAAGAAAAATCTTTTTTATCCTTTTATAATTTTACTTTTATTTTTTAGATGTTTTCCATTTCAATAATTGCATATAATATCCTGCTACCACTGACCTAGCTTTAAAATTCATCATATTTCCTTCTAATGTTTCGTGCCAGTCGCTTACTGGAACTCTGCTATTGGTTTCGTTTGCATATTTCCACATTGGATCTACGATTGCGTCAAAATCTTTTTTATTATCTGCTAAAGTTGCTGTCCACAATACCCAGTCAGATTTTGTATAATTCTCACGACTATCTAATGGCAAACCGTATTTATTTTGTTTTGTTAAATAATAAGCAACTTCCGTTTTTCTAACACTTGAAGGGAAAACATTAAGATCTAATATAGTATCCCATACCAAGTTGTATTTCTGACTCCATGTTCCTGGTTTTCCGAAAGCCAAAGTATAATGATCATTGTCTTTTGCCAATTCCATCCATTTTAATGCCATTTCTTTAGCAGCATTTGTATAGTCAAGCTCCGTTTTTTTATCACCTAACATTCCAGCTAATTTTCCGTATGCTGCTAAAGCTTCAATCGCTTTAACCGAAAGATTAGCGTTTCTAGCTAAATGTCCAGCAAAATCGTCTGTAGACAATTGATTTTCTGGATCGAAACCACTCTTTCTTAAATAAGCAGCCCATTCTGTCAAAGTTGCCCAGTGTTTCTTAGCATAATCTGCATTTCCTTCTTGTTGTGCAATTGCAGCCACTACAATAATTGCATTTCCACCTTCTTCTACTGGCATATCTTCGCCATAAGTTTGTCCAGTTGCAATAGGATAAGTTCCTAAATCGTGTGCTGGGAAAGGTTTTTTCCATTTACCACTTTCGCTGTAGTAGAAAATTCCGTTTAACATTCCTTCCATTAATTTCGGATTGTAAATCAAGAATAAAGGCGCCGATGGATAGGTAAGATCAACCGTATTGATAGAACCATTACTATGGTTTTCTTTAGAAAGGAATAAAATATCACCGTTTGGAGCTTGAGTAATAGAATGAGCAGCAATAGCTTGTCTATAAGACAAAATACACAAATCTGCATATTTTTGTCCACCTGCTTTTATCGCATCTGCTTTTAATTGTGCATCAAAAGCATCGCACTTTTGCAATACTTTTTTGTAATCGCTGTTTGCTTGAGAAAGTTCTTTTTCGATAGTACTTCCATCTTTTTTCCACCAAGGTTTTAGGTTGGTGCCAAAATAATTTACAGCAAATAATTCGTCATAACCTAACATAAATAATTGATCAGCACCTTTGCTTCCAACAGTTCCTAAATCAACAATTGTATTTAATAATAAGCTAAGCCCTTTTTGATTCGCAACAGTCGAAGCAGCTTTTGTAGAATAAAATGGCTCTAAACCTTTGTTAGCAGTAGAAATATATTGCTGAACATTTTTTGAAGATGCTGTAGCAACATAAGCGTAGCCCCAGTCAATACGAACATCATCACCTTTCTTTTGAAGGATAGGCTGTTCTGTAGATCCCGCTTTTAGGATGGCCAAGTTATCTTGATTGTATTTCCATGCTTCAACTTGTTGTGCTGGAGAATCTACTGCAAGAGCACTTGAAACTCCTAAATAAAGTTGCACTTTATGCTCTTTATTATCTTTAGATTTTACTTTTACATTAACATAAGTTACCGGTCTGCTAAGTAATTTTAAATCATCTAAAATAAGTGGAGAAGTAAATGTTATTTTTAGTTCTGTTTTTCCACAATCAAAGGTATATTTTGTACTTGTTGCTTCAAGAGTTACATTTTTCTGAGCTGCTTTATGAATCTTTATGTTTTTCAAAGAAACATCTTCAGTAACTAAACCAGCATCAAGCCATTGTCCTCCACCAGTATTTTCGATATGAATTGCCAATACGTTATTTTTGCTTTTTAGCTTTTGAATAACTGCTTTTTCAATTTCGATAAACTTAAACTCATGTTTCCATCCGCTTACATCATAAATTTTTTCCCCGTTTAGGTACACATGTACATTATCATCATGACGCAATTTTAAGAATAACTTGCTAAAGTTTTTGTCCTCTAAATCGAACGTTCTTCTAAACCAAAGATTGTTTGATTTCCAGACCGTTTTAGCTTTAGATTCACTATCGGTAAAAGGGGCTTTTCCAGATTTCCAGGATGCATCATTAAAATCGGCGTTAAACCAGTTTCCAGAAGGAGCATCCTCAGTATATTTTACAGTGTAATTTTCTTCGTCAGTAGTAGCCAAAACTGTTTTGTAAAGAGTAGATTCTTCACCTAAAAAACGATAAATTTGACCGTCTACTTTTACTAATCCAGTTAATGAATGCTCTGCAGCTGTCCAGTGTTGGGTTGCGCTACCATTAAGCTCGTTTCCTGCAGACCAGATACTTTGATAAGGCGTGTGCGTTACTAAAGGATATGCTGGCGCTCTTAATTTTTGGGCATTGCCAGTATTTATTAAAGCTAGAGTCAAAGCTAGCAACGATACAATTTTTTTTATCATAATCATTTTAGTTGATGTTTTTTGATTAACATTTCGTTTACATGACAAATATACTAAAACGTTTTAGTAAAAAAAAATATAGTTTCATAAATACATTTTTTTTATGCTTTTTTTACATAAACGATTGTTTTTATGAGAAAAATTCACATATTTTAAAAAAAAATAAAAATGAACCAATTTTAAATGAAAAATTTCGTCAGTTCAATAAATTTTTATCAAACTGACGAAATTTCATCATGAAAACTGATTGCCCGAAAGTTCAGTAAATATTACTTAACCAATATTTTTCTGGTAGCAATTTTCTTTCCTTCACTAGTAATTGATACAATATATAATCCAGGGTTTAAACCATTGACATCAATATTACAATCATAACTCTTAGTATTTACACTTTTCACAGTCTTACCTAACATATCAGTAACTATGATATTATTAGTTTTTGAATTATCCATTCCATTGATTATAAAATGATCGTGAACAGGATTAGGATACAAACTAACAACAGTACTGTTATTATCCGGAATTGAAACATTAAGAGTCGCTTCCAAAAACGTAAGTTTAAATTTTTGAAAATTAGAATTCGCATCAAGATCTTTTTGCTTAATATCACCCCCATCAGCTGACATATATTTACCGCTATTTTTATTCATAAAACGATAATCCCCAGAACCAGTTGCAGTTTCAGACATAATCCATAATCCACAAGGTCTACCATTCGGAAACCACATATTTATTCTTGCATTATTATCTGTATTACAACCACCAACTTCAACAAGTAAACCACTCCAAAAAGAAACAATAGTGTATTCACCGGGAGTCACTCCAGTTGCCTGCAAATACCACTTATAGTCAGGTTCGTCATTATTGTTAGGATAAATACCTACACCTGCTCCACCATTAAGTAGGCCAGGTGAATTAGCGATTTCCACATATCTATTTTCACCACCAATTTCTGACACGGGTTGCATTCTATAAAGACCGTTTGTAACTACTGTACCAACTGGTATTGCTACCTCACCGCTTGGCGCATTCACTACCTTACCTATTGTTGCAGGAACACCTAAAACAAGCATCCCATTAGCATCAAAACTAATTTTTTGCGCTTTAGATGATCTCTGATCTCCACAATTTGAACCATTATCATGAGTTGAAGAATAAGAAATCCAATCTTCAGTACCGTCAGGTGACTTAAAAAAACCTATCTGAATTGGATTATAAGAATTCGCAGATGGATTATCTCCAAAAACCGCAGCAGACTCTTTAGTCCAAGAAGCAATATCCAAAGGATTGTCCACTACATTGTTCATATACATTAACCCAATTCTAGATTGGTCACTACCACAGCCAGCAACAGAATATGTTAAAAAGGCTTTGCCGCCATGCACCAACACATTTGTTGGAGCACCATCTCCAATATTTTCCAATTCGCGAGAAGTATATATTTGAGTTCTAGCCCCAGACAATGTCCAAGGATTTGCCATAGCTGAAACATAAATGTTATTTTCATTACTAACACCATCTCTACCTGCACAAAAGAAATAACGATTGCCGTTGATTTCTGCAATTGTAGGAGAGTTAGCCCTAAAATCCGCATTAGGATCAAAAAGTCGCCCTTTATAAGTCCATGCCCCTGTTACAGGATTTGCATCAGAACATTCAATCACATGAGTCGTTACATCATCGACATTCATATTATCAATCTTAGCAGTAAAATAAATATAAAATTTACCATCTAGTTTGTGCATTTCCGCTTCCCAGAAATTACGATTTGGTAAACCAACTCCTCCATCTCCAAAAACCCTTGAAAACTCAGTAGATTTCAATCCCTCTATAGTCGTAGCTCTTCTTAACCTAATCTCTTGATCAAATGTACCCGTAACATAATAATAACCATCAATATAACTAATTTGAGGATCTGCTATATCAGCAATTGGATTTGTAAAAGATTGAGCCATTCCATTATAGAAACAGCACATAATCATCAAGGCAAACAACCTTTTGACGAATAAAGAAGTAGTTTTTTTCATAATTCTATGTATTTAATGTTAATATTGGTTAAATGTTTAGTTTCGCAACGTTTTAATACACGTTGATTAATTTTAGTATGTTCTTTTCTTTAATTCCTTATGTTATAATTTAAATATTTTCTTTGTCCGTTAGTATCAATCGAAGTAGATATTTAATTAAATTTCACTACAGCAAAACAAATGTACTAAAACGTTTTAGTTTAAAAAAATAAATTTCACATATAATAATTTTTTTATATTTATTTCAAACAAATGATTGTTTTTATGCGGAAAATTTATCGAATTCTATTTAAAACACCAAAAACAAAAAATAATATCTAAAAAACATTCTTAAAAATAAATAATTATTCGTTCTACAATAGAAACAATAATCATTTCTAAAAAAAATCGTCTCCCACACCGTTTCTGAAATTTATAATCACATACCCTTCATTTGGTAAAAACAGATTAAACCTCCTTCTTGATTAGATGAAACTCATTTCAAATTTTGATTCAAAAACAAATACTCAAATAATGTTTTGACACAGATTGCTTCAAAAGCTCATATGTTTTCTTTGAACACCTTTAAAGTAGTTTTTAAAACAACAAAGGCTCCCATAAGGAGCTTTGTTGTTATTAATTCTCATTTTATTTTTTAATAAACTTAGCTACATATTTAGCATCACCAACTTGAATATTGATAATATAAACTCCAGAAGTTAAATTACGCACATCTAAATCATTACCTTGATTTTTAAGATTACCTAAAAGCCTGCCTTGCATATCATAAATTGTGATGTCGGCATGTGATAAATTGATTTTCGAAATAATGTGTAAGGTTTGATCAACTGGATTTTTAATAATAATTTCCTTGCTTAATTTTTGTTCATTAATACCCAATGATGCACTGACTATAAAATTTGTTGTAGCTACATCTGATTTAACACCGAGATTATCTGTTGCCACTACTTTAACATTATAAGTACCATTTTCTGTTTCCGTAAAACTGTAACTGTACGGAGCCGTTGTAACTGACGCCAGTAAGGTTGCTCCATTATAGAAATCAACTTTTGCAATTGAACCATCGGGATCACTTGCGGTACAATTTACATCTACCTTAGCACCTGTTAAGTATCTACTATTATTAGATGGAAAAGTAATATTTACAATTGGCATAGCACTGGCATATAATTGAGAAGCAGGAATAACTTCTCGAAATTGTGACGAATGAGACCACTCGAGTTTGCAATCTGCTCCTCCAACCTCTTCAAAATACTCCAACTTTATGTCATATCTCTTACCTGCTTCTAAGGTAATTTTACCCGAATATTCAACCCCCCAATCACCAATCCAAGCATCAATCACCAATTGATTATTAATCCATAATCTTCTACCATTATCACTATTGACAAAGAAAGTGTACTCTCCTGTATATTTCGGTTGAATTTGTCCGGTCCATCTTGCAGAGAATCGATCGGTGTTTACTGCAATATTAGGAGATCCATCTCCCCAATTAAAATTAATTGTTGCGTCTTTTCTACTGAACACAGGAGTTCCAAAATTCATTCCGTTGAAATAATTTCCATACAATCCTTCTCCGCTACCATTATCTCCAATAGTAGAATCAGAAAAAATATAAAAAGTAGCGTCGTCACGATCCAATTGATTCACAATTGCCTCTGAGTAAAGTAAAGAACCTCTATGTCTGATAAATCTACCCGGAAAATTAAAAGATTCGAAGGAAACACGTGAAGAATTTGACAGTCCCGATCTTAAATAGAACGTAGCATCTTCTTTGAAAACTTGACTACCATCATTAGATTGCAACATCATTTGAGCATTAGAATGACGAAGATATTTGTCTGGGGAATTTAATGATTGTAATGAAATTCCAACACCTGCAAGACCAGGCACTACTTTCCAATAAGCATCGTCTAAAGGCTCAATAATATTATCCATATGAGCTTTGCCCTCCTGATGACGGATAAAAATTCCTGCGACATTATAGGCTTCAAAAACAGCATAGCCTGAAGGAGGATGTAAATAGTACATATCATTGTTGTGAGTTGACTCAAGAGCAGTTTTAATTTTTTCAAAGTCTCCCTTAAAAATTTTTCTATCGTAAGTATAATGACCATTAATCTCGGCTTCAACATCTGTCCATTGAGTCAAAACCGCAGCACTCATTCCTTCATAGTCCCTAAGATTCTTAAGAATATTAGCATAATCAACTAAGACATCAGTAAATTCATTATCAGTTTCGACAACTCTGGCCCATGTAGTCCATGCATTATCATCCCACATATTTCCTGGTTTTCTCAACACTACACCTGCAAATTCCCCATTTGCGAGAGCTCTATTATCATCTGGTGAAGGACAACTTGGAGCAGAATAGTAATGATAATCTTTCATATGGCCTACCGTTGAAAATGCTGCGCCGCAGCACCCACTATTTTCATTGACCAACCTGCTAGGATCAAGATTTTCTATAATATTAGATATTCGTACAGAATCAAACATCCCCCATTGTTCATTAAATGGCACCCACATAATTACGGAAGGATAATTCCAGTGTGTTTGGATCATTCTTCTCATTTCAAGTTCATACTGGTCACGCTGAGCTGTAGTATTATTGTGTCCGCTTACTACATCCTGCCAAACAAGCAATCCTAATTTGTCTGCATTATAATACCATCTTGCTGGTTCAACTTTGATATGTTTTCGCACCATATTGTACCCCAAATTTTTCATCCCTTGTAAATCAAAAAGTATTGCCTCTTCGGATGGAGGAGTGTATATACCATCAGGCCAAAATCCTTGATCAAGAGGTCCCATCTGAAATACGGGTTGATTATTAAGAAGCATCTTTGTAATACCCTTAACCTTTCCTAACGAAATCTTCCTCATACCAAAGTAACTTTGAACGTTTTCTATGACATTCTCACCATTTTTCAATACAATATTCAAATCATATAAGAAAGGGGATTCAGGAGACCATAGCTTCTGATTCGGGATTGATATAGTAATTGGAGTGTTTACTGCACCCGAAACAGTATTAACTACTGTGTTTCCATCTTTAGCCAATGCTTCAAAAGTTATTCCGCTACCATTCCCTACTATTGTTACCGTAAGCTGCAATGTTCCATTATCAATATTTGGAACTAGTTTTATATCCTTGATATAAACATTTGGAACTGATTCCATCCAAACGGTCTGCCAGATTCCACCAGTAGGTGTATAAAAAATACCAGCAGGTGGAACATTAAATTGTTCATCCGTTTGTTTTCCCTGAGGCCCAGGGGATCCTTCTGAAGTGTTAGGATCCCATACTTTCACATTCAACTTATAGGTATTTCCAGCGGTAACTTTATCAGTGATATCTATGCTGAAAGGATCGTATCCTCCTTTATGAAGCAAAACACTTTGACCATTAATAAATATTTCTGCCTGAAAATCAACTGCTCCAAAATGAAGTATAGTTCGTTTTCCATTCCATTCCTTAGGTATACCTATATACTTCTCGTAAGTAAATCTGTGCCAATTTTGCTTAACGCCGGACAGAGCAGATTGGATAGGAAAAGGAACAAGAATTCCACTTTTTGAACCACTAAAATTAATATCATTCCCTTCCCATACATCCCAAAGTCCGTTAAGATTTTGCCAGTTTTCCTTCATCATTTGAGGTCTTGGATACTCCTGCAATACACCGGTAGGATCATTTATACCCTCACCCCAAGTTGTCCAGATTGGGTTAGAAGCTTTATTCCAAGATGCTAAGGTGGTGGCAACGATTACTTCATTTGAATAATTAGACGTATTGGCTCCACTAATAGCCATGACCTTGATATAATAAGTAGTCAAGGGAGTTAATTCTTTAAGATCATAAGAGGTTATCCCTGCAGCTACTTGTGCTACTTCAGAGTAAGTACCACTTGCACCTATCTTTAATTGAATACTAAAACCTGTTTCGTCTTGGCTATTATCTTTCCAACTCAAATTGATTTGTGAATTTGAAAATGTTTTAGCAATAAGATTTGAAGGCTCGACAACTGTGACATTAGAATTTGAGTTAGTAATCTCAAATGGACTGTTAACATAAGTATTAAAATTATCTACAGCTATATTTAAACTTGAAACCCTAGCCATTGCAGGAGTGATGCATAGTAAAAATAGGAATATAAGAAATCCTAAATTCCTTATATGTAATTTGGTAATTGTTATCATAATTTAAAAATTATATTTTTTAGGGTTAATTAATTTAAAATAGTTTGACAAAAATGGAATTTCTAAATTCCCGTCATGCTTTTAGCCATCAGTAAAACCGAAAACAGTGATACTTTGGATATTGTTTTTCTTTTTTGTTAGTTGTTTTCATAAAATCAATTTTTGATATTAAAACTTTGCAATTTTTATCTAAATAATGCACTCCATTTTAGAAAGGTATTATTGGTGATTATCCAAATCAATAGAAAAAAAATTTAAAAATTGTTTGTTTAAAATCAAATGTCTTCAAGGCTTATCTCTTAATTATTTCTTCACAAATTGTTTTACAATTTTATTATCATCGATGTCAAAAAAAATAAAATAAACCCCTGATTTTAAAGCCGAAACATCAATACTATTATCTAAGCATTTTTGTTTTAAAACCAAATTTCCTATTAGAGAAAAAATACTTATTTCTATTCCTTTCATGTCTGAGGTTAAAAAAAGGGTGTCCTTTACTGGGTTTGGGTATAAATTTATAGAAGATCCCATTTTGTTTTGTGTTTCTAACGATAACTGTGTTACTGGTATTAATTTCCATTGTCCAGATGTTTGCTTATTATCATCAAATTGTTGAACATTAGCACCGTTTACAATACTTGCTCCCAAAACCTCTAACAATCTACCACTATGTTTTGCAATAATTTTATAATATCCATCTCCTGTCGAAATCAAAAAAAACTGCTGATTTGTTGTAGCATTGTACGGATATTGCTCCAAATTGGCTCCATTAGCTTTGTTGTAATTATTAATATCTAGTGATTGACCACTGTGTTTTACAATGATTTTATACAAACCTTCATCTGTTAAATTGGTGAAAGTGAATTTTTGATTATCTCCCTCACTGGGTGTGTTTTGCGCAATATTGGCACCATTTGACAGGCTTGATCCTGAAACAGACATATTCATACTACTGTTGCGATTTTGCAGATAGTAGGTCTTGTTTCCTAAATCATTATCTAAATTTAACTTCACTTTTAATGAAGTCACTTGATCTTTTAAATTAACTATGGAATTAGTATCACTAGTAATTGTGGTAGATGTACCCGTGAAATTATCATCAGAATAAAGAATTACTTTATAACCAGGATTAACTTTTACGGAGGTAATATCATTGTCGACCATACCTCTAGCAACTAAATCGCTTAAACTATAATCTCCCACCACAAATCCAACTTTATACCCTCCAAAATCTGCCTCTTGAAATACGTTCACAAATCCATTATCAAAATCAATCTTTATGGAACTTATTCTGTCGTTCCAATCATTAAGCCAAGGGGTATTTGAAGTAAAAACTTTTGATGTGCCAGAAAAATTATCGTTTTCAAAAACAGTAATAGTGTACCCATCAGGGATTGTCAATGATGTAATATAGTTATCAAGGGTGCCTCGTGATAAAAGTTGCGCTGATGTATAGTTGCCTGCAGGAAGTTGAGAATAAAACCCACCATAATTAATATCTTGATAAAGATGCACTTTATTTAAACTGGCAATTGATTCGAACAAATGAACACCACTAGTTTGCGTGGATAAATCGATTGTGCCGTTTGGTCTCCGCTCCCAATCTGGACTAATTAAAAAACTAGATTTATCAACAGAATTATCCCATACATAATCACCCGTATGTTTAATTACTTTTAAATAACGTTCCTTTTGTGCTTGGGTAAGATTTCCTACCCTAACAAACTCTGCAAACCATTTTGCAAAAATCCCTTTAAATAAACCTCCATCTCCTTGTCCTTTTTCATTTAAATAAAAAACTCCTCCATCATAAAGTCTATAATTCATCATAAATTCTGACGCCTTGATACCATCATCAACATAAGATTGCTGACCTGTAACAATACTAAGTTCTAAACAAGCACCAATGTACATTCCAGAATTATAAGAAAATTGCCAGCTAGGGTCATAATTATCTGGAGCGTCCCAAATGCCACCTTGAGCATTGAGTACATTCGCTTTCATCCAAGCATGAATGTCTTTTGCCATTTGCAGGTTGACTGGGTCCCCTTCTAATTGATACAATTTGACAGCAATAATAATCGCTGGCGCATTCGCAATAGAATTGTTACAAGGAGATGTGCATCCTTTTTTCCAAGACATAGCATTATTTGCATAACCTGTTTTAATTTCTGACCATATTTGATGAACCGCATCAAGAAACTCAGAATCTTTAGTTGCATTGTAGCAATTAAAACTTGCCAAACAAAGCCATTCTAAGTCATCATAATAATCATTGTGATAGGTTTCATTACCATACAGATTGTATTTTCGGATTCCGCCTATAATATTTTTCATCCTGTCTTTATAAACAGAATTACGTGTTCTTTGATAGGCATCTGCTAATGTTTCAAGAGTATGCGCTGTTACCCAATATCCATATCCATAAGGATTATTATCAGAAGAACTGTTACCCTTAAAATAACTTCCATCTGCTGAGATGAAACTATTAAAAGTTCCATTTTGAATATATTCTGCACGTTGGTCTGTGGTTTGTGCAAATAAGTCACAAGTATATAACAAAAAGAAAACGAACCATTTTAAATTTATCTTTATATATATATATATCATAATTTACTTTACATTATTAAAATTAACAAATAATTGAATAAATGCTTTAAAGAAAGGACAATAATTGATTCTTTCTATTTAGAACATCTTTACTACATCTAGAAATTTTTAAATATTAGTATATAAGATTCTATTTGGAATTGTATTAAAATCAAATATCTTTAAGGTTTTTTTTTAATTACTTCTTCACAAATCGTTTTACAATTTTATTACCATCTTTATCAAAAATCACAAAATAAACTCCTGCTTTAAGATGCGAAACATCCATACTATTATCTATTAATTTATGTTTTGAAACTAAACTTCCTGTCGGAGAAAAAATACTAACATTGATTCCTGTCAAATCTGTAGAAAAGAAAAGTGTGTTTTCTACAGGATTTGGATATATATTTAAAGTGGACACTATTTCTTCTTGTGTTTTTACTGATAACGTTTCTCCAACACCTATTCTTGTAATATTAATCCAGTTGATATTCACACCTCCATTTTCAATTAACAAGCCAAAATTGTATGTTCCTGCACTTATATTCACAGTTTGTGATATCGTTTGCCAATTTTGACCACCACTTGTATTGGGAATATTAATTGAACCCAATTGGATACTACCTGCATTCAAATTTGTAGAAATTTTAGCTCCGTCTATATTACTAGCAACTCGGTATTCAATTAAATAAGAACCAGTAGTTGGGAAATTAATATTGTTATACGTCAACAAGTCCCCAGGATCAGTACTAGTAACATTTAATCCTCCTCCTAAATCGCTTGTAGCTTCTTTTAGAATGCCGTTCATGGTTGAATAATTTTCTGCTTGAATTAATTTAGAGACTGCTGGTATTAATTTCCATTGTCCGCAAGTTTGATTATTATTATCAAATTGCTGAATATTAGCTCCATTTACAGTGCTCGCCTCATCTACTTCTAACAGTCTTCCACTATGTTTAGCCAAAATTTTATAATAACCATCACCAGTAGGTACTAAAATGAATTGTTGGTTTGGAGTAGCATTGTATGGATATTGCTCTAAATTGGCACCATTAGCTTTATTGAAACTATTAATATCTAATGATAGCCCACTATGATTAACAATAATTTTGTATATACCATCTCCTAAATGTGTGAAAGTAAATTTCTGATTATTCCCTGTAGTAACAGTTCCTTGAGCAACATTGGCACCGTTAGAACTACTTGACCCAGTAACCTCCATATTCAAACCACTATTGCGATTTTTCAAATAGTAGGTAGTACCTCCTAAATTGGTGTCTCCATTGAAAAGGACACGGATAGAGCTAGTTTTTTTGTTCCATGTACTATTTAGGCATGAAGTGTCAGAGTTGATAATTATTGAATTTCCAGTAAAATTATCCTCTTGGTATAAAATAGCTTTGTAACCTTCGGCAATTTTTAAGGAAGAAATATCATCATCTTGAACTGACAATGATTTTAAGCGATCCAAATTATAATCACCAAGTTCAAGACCTCTAGAAAACCCCAAAAAATCACAATCTTTATATACTGTTACTATACCTGTATTTGATAAAGGAAAAGGGTCAATAGGAAGACCTTTTGATTCTCTTAATAATTGAAATAAATGATCTGGACGAACCACTTTATAATCTGCACTAAGCGAATTGGCAACGCTCTTAAAATTAGATGGTTTCATATCATTCCAAGGTTGAGCCTGAATAATAATAAACCTAGGTTCATTTCCATTCCATCCAGCTGCTGCTTGTGCAATAAAATCCTGTACATTATTTTCTTGAACGCAGTAATTACACGAAAGAGGAAACCCAGGAAGGGAGTTATTGTATATGCTTAAAGGTCCAGCAGTATTCTGAGCTGTTATTCCTAATAAAGACGGTGCGTGTTTAGCATAGGTTTCACCTACATTTTGGTTAATTCCTCCATTAATTCCATTCCAAACCGTAATGACCTGGAGACCAGCACGACGGTTGTAATTTTCAGTTTTATCGACAAATTCATTTAAACGATTTTGATCTGGCCAATAATTTGGATAGGCATACCCATAACCAGAAGGTCCAGAAATTAAATTGTCATTAACTGTGGCTGTTTCGTGATAATAATTTAATGCTCCAGGCATAGCGTCAACCATAGCTGGCGATACAGTCCAACCGATTGGGACAGAGCCACGATCAGGATTGTTCCAGAGTTTGCGCATCAAATGTTCAACATAAGATAAATTATCACCATCACTTATAATGAATGCTACATAAATTTTATTTTCCAATGCAGGTTTTGGAGGCACTGGTTTTAAATTTATCTTTCTTGGCATTCCACTATGCACAGGTAGATTAGTACAATAATCACTAGGTATAGTTGCAACTCCATATTTAGATGCCCTATCTACTCCTGGGCCTTCTTCAGGCCACCAACCCATATAATTCGAACCTGATGGCATCGATGCAAAAAACTTGTTCAGCAGTTCACTTTCACCAGGTACCAAAGGATCAAGCCATATTGTTGCAACTCCTAAAGACACAACATATTCACGCAATGAAGCTTCATGAAACGTTGGGCTTAATCCCACCAATAAACGGTGATCAAGATCTGGCCAATAGTTATCATAAAGCGATTGATACACTTCTAACTTATTATTAAACTGACCACGTAAATCCATCAATATAGGCAAATTATAGGGTGCAGAAGTTAGTTGAGATAATAAACTTGGAGAAACGATAAGTGCATTTCTACTTGAAGCTAACATTGATGCTAAATTTACAGTATGTAATTCGTCGGGGTCATAAACAATCAGTCCATCTATTTCACTACGATATTTAGAAATTAATGACCATATATCTGAATTCTCTCTCCATTTCAATCCCAATGACTGTAACCAAGTATAAGCACCTTCGGCAAAAGCATTACCGTCATAAGAAAAAATTCGGGGTTGTTTTTTATTTACGATTCCTTTTAGTGAAGCAAATAAGTAATTATAGCGAGAATAATCATAGTTTATCTGAGTTCCGACCCAGTCCACCTTTATACTGGAATTTCCAAGCCAATACACCCGTAATTCCAATGATTGATTAGCAACTGGCATTTTGTAATCAAGCCTAAAACTTGTATATTTTGCTGGTGAAGAAAATTGTTTGCGGGTAATTGTTCGCTTCGCCAATACTTCACCTGTTGTCGCATTTCTAACATCAATTATAGCAACTGCATCGTTATTGATGCTATTATTATTAATCATCATGCTAAATTCCGCAGTATTTAACCCCACAGGAACATTTTTTACATAAGGTCCTTTAACCATGTAATTATTTGGACTATCTATTGCTGATTGGCAAAGCCATCCATCACCACTCACATGACCTATATCATGACTAATTGACAAGCCTTCTGCTTCCCAACGGGTCATTGGCTCAAAGCTTGCCTGTTTTATAACAAACAGATCTTGAGTTTGAGCTGTGGCAGAAAATGTAGGAAGAAGTTGTCCTTGTGGCCAAGTTACTTGAGCTATGACTGGTGTGATGAATAACAAAAAATAGCAGATAAGTAATACTGACTTTTTTAAGTAAGAGTTATTGTTTATCATCATAAGGCAATACTTTATTAATTTTGAATATCATTTTACGGCTGTTTACTCCATCTTGTATTGTAATAATTCCTTTATAAATATGATATAATGTATGTTAATATATAAGGGAAGAGAGGGTGGAGATATCGCTGATTTCTTTCTTATTTAATAAAAGGTTAATTTATATTAAACTTACAAAAAACTCCTGATAGAAAAATAATCAGATAAATATTACACCAAAATAATTATAAAAATAGGACTGAGCCTAAGCGCATTGTGCGACATTGGCTCAGTCCTCATTACTACAACCATGAATTATACTTGCAAGAACATTTTTGACTTTTTTACTATTTTTCTCGTTCTCAGAGAATTATTAATCTGCTCCTTCAAGAGCTATTTTACGAATACGGTGATTCGAACTGTCTCCGATGTAAAAAGCACCTTCTTCCGCATCATAAGCAATTCCTGTTGGTTGGTCAAACCTAGCTTCTTGTCTAAGGTCACCGTCTATATAGCCCCATGGATCAGGATTAATACTTGAGCTTCCTCTTCCTGCAAATGTGGTAACACTACCTGCTGGGGTCAATTTTCGAATATCATGGTTATGCCGTTCTGTAAAATAAAAATCATATTCATCTTGTTTACCAGCATATTCAGCATTTTTCACAAATACACCTTGATAGGGAGTATTCAAACGAACACTAGAGCCAACTCCATCTTGATAACCAGGGGCTTTAAGCTGACCACATACTAGATACGGTTGATTAAATACTTTTTTATCCCAATTATAATCTACACGGAGGATGTAGTGCTGGTTAACAACAACAATATAGGCGTAATTTCCGGAGGGATGTATAAAAATTTTATATTCCCATTGTGGATCATGAACTACGAACAAGGTTTCATAATCTTTAATTCCAAGTCCTGGAGGAGTGAAAGCGTTATTTAAATCGAAACGGAAAAACTGCCCCTTCTCATAACTGTTAAAATACAGTTCTCCATTCACCGGATGAACCGCTGCACCATTACATTGCTTGTATGTAGTCAAGATTATTCTGTCTTGCCAATCTTGGTCTCGGGATAACGCATATGTTGCCCGATCATTTTCTCCGCCACGATCTTCCGCAATAATCATATGTTTACCATCATTGGTAAAATCAATACTTCGTGGTCGGTCAAAATCAGAGCGTTTTTTGGTTACTGTACTATCTGCAAAATTAATCAGATAAAGACCATTATTTTCATCAAATACCATCCATAAATGTTTTGGATTTTGTGGATCAAACTTCATAATTGAAGGTTTCCAAAATCCGCTCGCCATATCATTGAGGTTAGCAGAAAAGAATTTACCATCCTTCCAAGGTTCATCGCCCCGGGCATTTTTGTACCCGATCACGGTAGATACCGTCATCTTGCGCAGATAGTCAAATTTGGTACTCGAAAAACCAATAACCTCTTTATCCACTTCCCCTATTCGCACTTCAATGTCACCACCAATTGCTCCCACAGGTACCAAACAGTAAATCGACTCACCTTTTACACCAATTACGACTGCCTCTTTTCCACCGATAAATACTGAAACTATGCTAGGGTCTGTGCCAAAGTTCGTTCCATAAATAACAAGACGCTGCCCTGCACCACCCAATTTAGGAGAGAAATCAGAAACCACAACGGGTTTCGAAGAGTCAAAGGGCGAATATTTTATATCTGCACTATCATCACTTTGACAACTATAAAAGCCAATACTTGCAAAAGCCAACAGCAAACAAAGAGCATGCAATATCCTTTTATTGTATATTATGTTTAAATACATAGTTTTTTTATTTTAAAATTACAATATATATTTTGGGATTATTTCCCTTTTTTTTCAACCGTATAGTTACGTTACATTCTTACCATTCTATAGATTGGTCTTCATCTGGAATCTGGGTATTTAATCGACGCTCCAAAATCAACGACCCACCAACCTTATAATTAATATTTATATTGGGTACCATAGTATAATCTGAAAATTGATAATCAATATTATTAATCGTTATATACCTGTGTAAAAGGTAGGGGCGAATTTCATCCATTTGTTCATTGATTGTATAACTCGCATCTTTATTTAACTTAAAATGCATATCCGGATTATCAGCATAGAATCTGACTCCACCAGTATTGTCAAATTCTGCATAAACTTTATAGTTGCGTCGATCTTGACGTTCTTCATCTATATTTCCTGCATAGAAGAATATGGTATTTTCATCCACGACATACGATTTTATTTGTGCTTTTACAAGAGGTGTCTCCTTTTCATAACCTGCCATTACCGTCTTCAATGCAGTACCGCTATAAGTACCCGAGTAGTCGTTGAAAGGATTAATGCGCAAAAGTGCTTTTCGGTAATGTTTTCGAGGGTTAGCCACATAATCATAAGACGGGTCAGATTTAATAGTCAAGGGTAACACCCACTTCTCTACCAAATCGATATCCTTTAATGTAAAGTCGATACCCATTAATGAAGTATTCTCACCTGACTTGATCTTCACTTCAGAAGAAAAAGTAAAATATTTACTCTCTAGCTCCTTATAATAAAAATCTTCACGATTTTGAAAGCGCTGATAATTCAGTACATCCAATGTATCGGAGTCTACAGCAATATTTACTGTCATATTTTTAGCGTTTGTCGTAGACCCGCTAACAATTAAAGGCAGCTGGAATGTCGTTTTCTCATCTCCCTTATAGCGAATATAGATATCGCTAACTCCTCCACTTGTTATGGGAGCTTTTAATGACACATAATTTTCAAATTGTTCTTCGGTCCACTCATCATTACATGAGCCACAAATTAAAAGCAGCGTGAGCGAAAGAAAAAGTATAAATGGTTTTTTCATGATGATATATATTTTTATTAATCGTTATAATTCCATCCTGGATTTTGCGTAAGACGGTTATTCCGTTTTAGTTCTGTAAGGCCAATTGGCCAAAACCACATCTTATCCGAAAAGGTAGATTTGAGTGCCCAAACAGCTACAGGCTGGTGAAAAAGATCCCGTTCAGCACTACTCATAAGAATATTACAGCCATATACGGTCAAAGATTCTTCTATAGGTGCATCCATCCATCGGCGCAGGTCATAGTATCGCTGACCTTCTGCCAAAAGTTCAATGAAACGCTCTTGCTTCAATTTTTTTCTTAGCCCTGCCTTGTCATTGTAAACTTCGGCTGGATAGTCAGGTACACCTGCTCGGATACGTACAGGATGAATCCCCTTTTGCATCTCGGTGATCTCGCGAGAGATAGTGTATGATCCTCCGTTCCATGCTGGAATGTTGTACGAACCACTTAATTCATTCAATGCTTCAGCATACATAAGCAATATATCTGCATAGCGAATAGCTGGCTCAGGTTTAAATTTGATATTGCCAAAATTTCCACCCTCATAAGTATCATTTTCATTAATATATTTTTTTACCCCAATACCTGTTCGCAACCAATAAGCATTGGATGAATTAAATCCGTTTCCTCTAGGATCATTACGGTAATAAAACACCTGTTGGTTACGATTACGTTCTTGAGTCTCGTTTTTCAATGTCCACAAACTACCATTGAAAGCTACAGATGCATAAAACCGAGGTTCGCGGTTAGCGTACTGTAAAGAAACATTGGGTCTCAATGGTTTATACTTACCCGCTAAATAATCCGCCGTCTTAACGTAACCAGTTACACGTTCGGAGCCATCCCCACGGCCAATTTCCTTATCTTTACCAGGGATATCCTTACCATCATTCATTGCATAAGCATCGGCCAATTTTTGCGTTAATCCATGAGTATTCCAGCCCGTCGCGGATCGGGGCAACTGATGGGCAACCATTGCCATTATACTTTCTCCGTCTTGATTATTTCCTCTGGTGAAAATCAATTCCGGATTTCCTGAGGCTGTCAAGGTACCATCAAATACATAGGCATATGATTTGGCTGGATCAATATTTGCCCAACCTTCCGGCCATGATTTAGTAGAGAAATTATTATCTGATGGAGGAATAACTGTAGCATCCTGACCTGTTGCTACTATTGGGAATGTATATAAACGGTACACACCAAGTTCCATCACGTCTCTGGCAGCAGCAGCAGCTTTCGCCCATTTTTCCTCTTTGTAATCGGAAGAGAGCAACCGTTTTCCTTTATCATCAACTAATAGTGTTGCAAAACTTGAGTTATTTCCATTCGCCAAAGGACTGGCTGCATAAATCAATGCTTTAGCGCGGGCAGCCAAGGCAGCTCCAACAGTTGGTCTGGCTGAACCGTCCTGACCACGTACCATACCCATTTCCTTCATTTCTTGCGCAGCAAGTAACAATTCACTACTTATAAACTCAGCGCAATCTTCGTAGGTACTACGAGGAACGGCCAGGTCATCGTAACTTTCGGTATAATCTAATCCTTTATCGGGCAACAACGGGATAGGACCGTATTTACGCAATAGTATCCAGTATAGATAAGCTCTTGCAAATCGAGCTTGCCCTCTATAGTCATCAATTTCTTTTGCATTCAACTCTGTATTCATATAAATATTATGAATGAAGGTAGATGCATTACGAATGCCACGGTAACACTGAATCCAAGTTCCCTGTTTGTCATTTTCAGTGTATTGCCCCATTTTGAACAAATTATAGGAAAGTTCATTTTTTGATGGGTCGTAAACATTATCTCTATCTCCGTAATACATATCATCGGCAAAATTAGTTGGCGTTTGCCCCTTACTTGCAACATCAGCATTGACCCCTTTTAGTTCATCAAATACGTTGGCAAGCCATTTTTCTGAATATACTTTACCTTGAAATACCTTTTCTTCTGTGAGACGATCTTTGAAGTATTTGCTAGAATCAAGGTAGTCACTACAAGAAGTAATCAGACCTGTGACGCAAATAAGCAATAAAACAGTATATATTATTTTTTTATTCATCATTTTTCATTTTATAGATTAAGAGAAATTCCGAGTGTATAGGATTTGACAGGAGGATACGCTTCTCCATTAGGTGAGGCTAATTCTGGATCCCAAAGTTTGAACTTAGACCAAGTCACCAAATTACTTCCCACGAAATATAATCGAATATTTTCCATTCTCGCTTTACCAGCTATCCTTTTTGGCAAGCTATAGCCTAAATCTAACGTTTTAAAACGTATGTAACTACCATCCCTAAGCCAGAAATTTGATTCCCTAAAGTTGTTCGAGTTTGGGCCAAAGCTTAGGCGCGGATAGGAAGCGTCAGGATTTTCTGTAGAAGGATCTCCAGAAATATCGGCAGAAATCCAACGGTTATCTCCCATAACACCTTTCATAACTTGCCCCCACTCTCCTTCGCTAAATGCATGTACCGTTTTTCCATAAGTAGAAAAAGTGGATTTACCAGCTCCTTGAAAAAGCACACCAAGACTAAATCCTCGCCAAATGGCAGAAGCACCTATTCCGTAAATTAAGTTAGGGCGTCTGGTTGCTCCTATTGCTACGCGGTCACCGTCATTAACAATTCCATCACCATTTACATCTTTATATTTAAGATCTCCAGGTTGGTAATCTCCAAACATCTGCTTAGGACTGTTTCGAACATCATCATAATCTTTAAACAAACCTAAAGATACCAGTCCTCTTGACTGGTCTATGCGGTAGCCTTCTTGATTCTGATAGCCATAGACATTATTCTCTTCATCTCTTTCAACAATCTCGTTTTTACTATAGGTAATATTACCTCTTGCAGTCATGTTTACTTCTCCAACTTGCTTCGTGTAATTGAAACGTCCATCGAAACCACTTGTTTTTACGATTCCTACATTAGCTCTTGGCGTACTTTCCAATCCGACCATAGCAGGCAAAAAATCCCTTGCCATGTAAATCCCTGTACGTTTCTCGTTAAAGAAATCTAAATTTGCTGAAAAGCCTCTAGCTTCTATGTCAAAACCTAGGTTTTGTTTTGTTGCCACCTCCCAGGTTACATTGGTCGAGGCTACTTGTGAATAAATCATTCCTCCATAATACCTATCAGAGCCATAGTCAGCATATTGATAGCCTCCAGCAGGTATCTCTGAGATTGTATATAAATAAGGGAAACGTTCTCCACCGGCTAACTGATCGTTCCCTGCTTTACCATAAGAATATCTTATTTTAAGCACATTAATCCAATCTAAATGGTTTTTAATAAAACGCTCTTCAGCTATATTCCAAGCACCTGATATAGCAGGAAAAAATCCATATTGTTTCCCAGGAGCAAAGTTCTCTGAACCACTATAACCAAAATTGAAGTTAACAAAATAGCGGTTTTCCCAGTTATAAAGAATCCTTCCAGCCATGTTTTGATTTCTTCTGGCAATACCATTTTTGATATCAGTGCCAAGATTCACTGTCTGTACAAATTCATTACGCGTTAATCGTAAGGCTGCGCCAACAGTATGGCCGCCAAAACCACGGTCATAATTAAGCATCAAATCATAAAATTCGAGTCTATTACCGGATGAATAACTGGCCTGATTCAATTCAATTGGGTCAGAAATATGCGAAAAGACTAAATTCCCGTCTGCATCACGGCCTCGATCAGCTCGCCATTGTTCGGGCCATTTACGGCGTTGTATGTCGTTCGTATTTCCGATATCATAGCCAACTATTCCTCTCATATTAAGACCTTGCGTAATGAAGTTAAAATCCTGCTCAACAGTAAAGTTGGTTTGTACAGTATTTATCCAATTCTCATTATATCCCGTTTGGGTAGCCAAAACCCAAGGATTGGTCTGATTCCCTCCTCCAATTGCCGGCACATAACCATTTGAATAAAGAATAGGTGTACGAATGGGTGTGTAGCCAAATAGTGCGTTCCAAAAATCATTGTCACCAAGTCCTGGGCTGTTCCTTTTACTAAGGGAACCAGCAACACCTATTTTTGCAACTGTTGTTGTAGAGACATTAAAATCCGCATTGATGCGGTAGTTCCAGCGTTTGTAATTTGCATTGGTATTATAATCGTCTTTTAGCGATTTATCAACTGCGTACATACCGCCTTCGTCTATATAACTGCCCGAAACAAAATACCGGGAAGTTGGTCCACCACCACTCATATTTAAATTAGCACGATACGTCATGGCCCCATCTTTTAGTAGTTTGTCTTTCCAATTTACATTCGGATATAAATCGGGATCCAAACCTAAACGTAAAATTTCCAATTCTTCTGGCTTATAAATTGGTCCTTGGTTACGGGTAATACGCGATTCATTTAACAGATTAGCATAAGTTAAACCATCTTCAAAGTCAGGTGTAAAAGTTCTGGAATTGTAAATAAATTCATCTTTAAAATCTATTTTTATTTTGCCGTCACTTCCCCTTTTTGTGGTAATCAGTATCACGCCATTTGCTCCTCTGGAACCATACATAGCCGTTTCCGCACCATCTTTTAATACTGTAATTGTTTTAACATCTTCAATATTCACTTCATTTAAACTACGCTCGATATTATCTATCAAAACCAGAGGGCTGCTACCCCCACCGAAAGTAGATATCCCCCGAATCCAGAATTCAGAAATGTTCTTTCCTGGTTGGCCTGAATTTGCCATGCTCATGACTCCCGCTACATTTCCAGCTAAGGCATTTGACAAACTCGAGGTAGGATTGGATTTCAAATCATCTACATCCACAGTAGTAACCGCACCGGTTAGGGCCAATTTTTTCTGCTTTCCAAAGCCCACTATTACAACATCATCTAGTGTGGCAATATCCGCTTCTAATACAACGTCTATAGTAGTCTTATCTCCAACGGTGATATCAATCATTTTCATTCCAATATAAGAAAACCGTAAAACATTCCCTTTTTTTGCATCAATCAAATATTTTCCGTCAAAATCTGTTACTGTTGCTTTCTTCGTCCCAACTATTACTATACCTACTCCTGGCAATGGAAGTCCATCCACACCTCGAATAGAACCTGTAATTCCTGTTTGTAGGCCAGCGTTTATTGATCCTAAATTAATGAATTTTATATTCTCACCTAACCCCAATTTTGAATTGTTTGGAATTGCATTTGCTGGAGTACCGTATAATACTGGTATTAGTATAAATGCTAATAGTTTTATTTTTAAATTTCTTCTTAAAAAGTATAGAGATACCTCCCTAATCATTGTTTCTAATATTTCATTCATTATGATTTTTTAGCTTTAAATTATATAGATTTAGTTCATATTATTCACTAAAAATTGAAAATCTGTAACTGTTTTCTGTTTTTTAATAAATCATCTTAAAAAAAAATTTTCATTTCATCCCATATTAAGTTTTTTAGTTAGTAATTAATATTTTAGTGTTATTGTTTGTCCTAATGAAACTATTTAGATTAATTCAATAAAGATTTGACATAAGCCAAATACCTTATCTTCGCGAAGTTTCTTTCAGAAAGACTTTCTGTATATTTAACAAGAAGTAGCATTATAATGTAATATCCATTTTTATTTAAATAATAGCTACAGAAAACGATATATAGAATTCCACTGTATTTCATGGTAACTTATCTCCTATAAAAAAGGGTTTTAACTAATTACAGCAACTTTACTATACTTAATTTTTAATGACCTTAAAAAGATTATTGTGCTTCTTCACAAAAACAGTTTCTAAGAAAATTTTTTGTTTCATAATAATGGTTATTGTTAATGGTTCGTTAAAAGATATACAAATATACTAAAACGTTTTAGTAAAAAAAATTTAATTCCACATATCTCTGTTTTTTTTGTTTTTTTTATATAAATCATTATTTTGTTGTAAATAATTCACAAAATCGTTTTGTTAATACCAAAACATTAAACTATTAACATTATACAAAGCTTTCAGAAATTAAAAAAGAATACTGTTTTACAGAAAAAAAAGATAAAATGACTATAAAACTTTATTATAAACAGTTCAAAAAAATCTTAGTCCAAAATATTCAAAAAATTTACAATCTGATTTAAACCTAAAAAAGTGTGCAAAAAAACGTTTTAGAACACCTGATTTTGATTAAATGCCAGAATTGTTAATAATAAAATTTTGCAGTTTGGTTTTTAAATAATTGTTTGACCATAGATACTATTTTAAAAAAAAATGTAATTATTTGTTAGTGTTCAGTTATTCGAGTTTTCAATATAAAGAAATCGTCTTCTTCTGAAATCCATTCCTGATATCCTGCGTTGATTCTGTATTCAAATGAAGTTGCTTTATATGATTTTACCGATTTTAAAAGTTAAGGTTTAGTTTAAAATTCTTTGCTTTTTCGCATTATTTGTTATCCCTCCATTAGCTTTACCTGAACATTAAACTCTTTTAAATAAGCTCGATAATATGCTAGACTTACTTTTCCTGGTCATGTTAAAAGTTGATTTGTATGGAAAAGACACCTCTTCTGGTAGAGTCAAAAGCGGAATATGGCAAAGGTACCAATGCCCTTTATTGGCATGCGTAAAAACTAAAAAAAATTATCGTCAAAATAACCTGCACCAGAGCTATATTCTGTTATTGGGCTTAACTGTACAATTGCATTAAGAGCAGAAGAACCCTGAAAAACCAAACCTGCCCATATATGCATATTAGCTGGAGGGGTATATCCAATTATTTGGTGTCCAGAAAAGGTTGGATTCCAATAAAAGGATTTACTAAAGCTGTATATTTCCCATTGGCAAGGCTTTAGGCAAGTTATTGAGCTTCAGCAGTATAGCTAAAAAAAATGACGCTATAAGCCTTGTAAGAATAATATTCTTTTTAAATTTTATCATTTTATAAAAAATTAAAATCTATATTATTACTACAGCTCTAGTAATTTTGGATTTTTTTGATAAGTATCCCAAAGCAATTCTCCAAATAGAGTATTTGTCCATGCAAACCAAGATCTTGAGAAATTTTTAGGGTCATCTTTATGGAAAGACTCATGCATAAAACCAGTATCTGCATGCGATGCTTTAAGCATTCTAATACACTCTTTTATTTCGTTTTGATCCGAAGTTGTGTAGGCTCTCATAACGAGAGACATAGGCCAGATCATGTCCATCCCACAATGTGGCCCACCAATACCCTCGGCTGCTTTTCCTTTAAAGAAAAATGGATTATCCTCCGAAAAAATAAACTTCCGAGTATTTTGATAAATCGGGTCGTTTACATCGATAGCATCCAAATAAGGTAAACTAAGTAAACTCGGCACATTTGAATCATCCATAAGCAAGTGCCCTCCAAAACCATCCACTTCAAATGCAAAAATGTCACCATATTTAGGATGTTTAACCACGGCGTGTTCTTTAAGAGCTTTTGCAACTTCGTCCCCTAAAGCTCGCAGCTCATTTGCTGTCGTACTGTCTTTTTTTATTTTTTCAAGCATTTCTGCAGCCTGATTCATACTGGTTACAATAAAAAAGTTTGAAGGTACTAGGAATGAAAAAACGGTAGCATCATCACTTGGTCTAAAAGCAGAACAAACAAGACCTACAGGTTTAACTGGATAACCATATCCTTTTAACGGCCTTGTATCTGTAGCAAACTGTGTCGTTCTTTGAAACGTATATGGATTTTTACCATCTTTTTGCTGTTGATCTCTGAAAACCTTAAGTGTCGTTTTAATAACTTTCACCCAATTTTCGTCAAAAGGGGCAACATCTCCAGTATTTTTCCAGTAATTGTAGGCAAGTCTGATGGGATAACAAAGTGAATCTATTTCATATTTTCGCTCGTGAACTCCAGGTTTCATATCGGTATGATCCGTTGTCCACTCTCCTTTTTTGTTAGCGTCATTATAAAATGCATTCGCGTAAGGATCTTTCAGAATATATTCTGTTTGTCTATATATAACCCCTGCAATCAGGTTTTTCAATTTAAGATCTTTACTTGCAAAAGCCAGATACGGCCATACTTGTGCAGAACTGTCTCTTAACCACATAGCGTCAATATCACCCGTGATAACATACGTATCGGGTCTGCCATTTTTTTGAGAATAGGTTACGGTAGTATCAAGTGTGTTAGGAAAACAGTTATTAAACAACCACCCAAGTTCTTTATCTTTTATGTTTTTTTGAAATTCAGCGATTGTTTTTTCAATAAATTCACTTTCAAAATTCCTTTTATCTTTTGCCACCCTCACAATCGGAAAATCTCTGATTACCTTGGTGTTGGCAATTACTATCATAGGATCAATAAGCGCTAAACTACTAAATAGAACAGTGTTCTGGATAAATTTTCTTCTTTGCATTACTGTTATGTTTTAAATTGTTTGTTATCCAATTATTAATTAATGAATACAGAAATATTCTTTATAAATTCCTCTTTAGTTATTTGTTGCCGCTGATAGATTAAATTCAAGTGCTGTCGCATTCATTAATTCAGACTAGCTCAGTCATTTTTTTTTAATAGTTTTTTTCTATTAATTTTTTCTTTATAGTATATCGATTTTGATTACTATTCATTATATCAGAATTTGCTATTTTCAAGTTGAAAGGCTAGAATAAATCCTAATCGTTAAAGGTCAAATTATTAATAATTAAAAGCAAAAGTACTAAAACGTTTTAGTAAAATAAAAATTTTTTTATTAAATTCAAAATTTATATTAAATTAACAAATAAAGCATTATTTTAAAGCATTATTTTAAACATAACTCAATAAAACGATGTTAAAACACTCTAGAGTAGTAATAAAAATTTAATTAAAGCACGTTGGGAATTATATATAATAAAAAAATGCTACAGTTTTCGAATTGGAATAAAAAAAAATCTGATAATCAATTTAAAGATTGACAATCAGATTAGTAAAAATTAAAGATCGTAACTTTCTAAAATCACATCTTTTTACTTAATGAAGATTCACGAATAATTAGCTCAGTTTTCAGTATTATTTTATGGGGCTCTTCAATCATTCCATCCTCTTTCTTCAAAAGAGGTAATAACACTTCCATTAATGCAGTACTTATCTCTACTAAAGGCTGAGAAACAGATGTAATAGTAGGGCTGTAAATTTTGTACATATCATTATCATCAAAGGATACAATTCCAAGATTGTTTATCAAGGATGGGTTATTTTCCTTAAAGACTTCCAGTCCTATTTGTACCAAATAATTGGTCGCAAAAAATACAGCGTCTAAACTTGTTTCCTTATCAAAAAAATCCTTGATACGTTCTTTGCCTTTTCCTTTATAGACTTCATCATATGGAATTTCAAGTGTGATTGGTTTTAAGCCATTTTCATTTACGGCTTTTACATATCCAGAAAGACGACCTTGCATCTGAGTCTGTTCTTGCGCAATAGTAATAAAACCAATATTTTTAAATTGATTGTGGATCAAATGTAATGTTGCATCAAAAGTGGATTTTTCGTTATCTATGACGACACTACTACATTCTAATCCATCAAAAAACCTGTCTAATAACACAACAGGTATATTATCTTTCATTAAAGTCTCAATAGTGTCTTTTATACCTGGCGACGGCACAATAACAAACCCGTCAACTTGGCGAAAATTAAATAAACTAATGAGTTCATTAGATTTCGCATCATCATTTTCATTACTGCAAAAAATAACTTTATATCCTAAATCGTAGGCGATATCTTCAAAGATTCTAGCTATTTTTGAAAAAAAATTATTTGAAATATCTTCAACCATAAAAATCAAAATTTTTGATTTCCCAGTTCGAAGACTCTGTGCAATTTGATTAGGTCTGTAATTTATTAATTTTGCATAATCTAAAACCTTTTTTGTCGTTTCTTTCGAAATATGTTTTTCTTTTGCCTTGCCATTTAAAACAAAAGATACAGTAGTTACAGATATTTTTAATTCGTCTGCTATATTTCTAATAGAAACAGGTTTTTTATTCATTTGAGAACCATTTTTAATTTTAAATCATAAATTGTGGTTCAAATATAGTGAAATTAATATTGTAGTTTTTAATTTAGTGAATTACGCATGATTACAAAGATCCTTTTGCTTGGAGATAATGACATCATAGGAACAGTTCAAATAATATTAGCACTATTAAATTATAAAAAGGAAAACAAGTGCCAACATTACATATCGTTGAAAACATAAATATGATTTTAGATTATCTGACTTTTACACCTCAATAACATTTGATAAATCTATATTTCTATGCGTTCAAAAAAAAACATCTATTCCTCTCATAAAAGATATATTTTTTAGTAACTTTTCTCTTCAAAATAATCAGCTAACAATTTTAAATCTTCTAATAAAAGGTTCGTGTTTTATACCAAGGGTTCGTTCACCAAACAGATTAGATTCATGAAAACACATTTGGTTTGTTTTTATTTTAGTATAAATTATCAAGTCCTAATTTGCAAAATAACAAGTGACTTACCTCTAATAAATTACCAGTTTATTATGTTGTTTAGGCATTTGATCGCTCAAACACTTACTATATCCTTTTGATCTCCATAATTTTTTCCTCAAAAACCTCTTTATGATTTGACTTACTTTTTATTCTGGTTTTGTAAGAATATATTGTAGTAACAGAGAGTTCTAAAAAATCAGCAATTTGATTGGAATCTTGAATGCCTAATCTATGAAGCGCAAAAATTCGGAGTTCTGTATTCAAAATTTCTCCTTTTTTGATTATGGTTCTATTTTCTTCTGGAAAAAACATATTAAACTCGGATACAAAAGTGGGAAACAATTTTATGAAAATTTCGTCAAATTGACGAAAAAGTTTTTCTCTTTCTTCCCTTGGATTATATCTTTTTAGACTAGCAACAACTTCCTCTGTTTTCTTGGCTATTATTTTATGAAGCGTACTTTTTTGGATATGATCCATTTTATTAATAAGTTCAGATGTGGCTTTTATAAAATAAGTTATATACTCTTCTTTGATGATATTGGCCTCACCTAGGCATGTGTTCATTTCCTGCATTTGGCTGTAGGAGGTAGTCATTGCCTTTCTGGATCTATTTCTTTCTTTCAATTGTTTGAAAATAATTACAATAAAAAAAATAATTATAAGACTTAATACTGTAAGTAATAATACAATATTTTGCAACATATCATTTTTATCTTTTATTTTATTGAGTTGGGCTTTTTCGATAATAGGCAATATTGATGATATTTCAATTTTCCTATGTCTTGCATCATAAAAGGTAGCATCATCCATTGCTAAAATGATGTATTCATTGGCTTTGTCCAAATAGCCCAGTTTAAAGAGTTCATTTGCCAAATTACGCAATGCCACGGTTTCTTTGGTGGCATTTTTCACATCTGCTATCGCAGCAAGTATCAGATACTGAATTGCTTTTTCTGTATCTCCTCTTTCGGAATAAATATATCCCAGACTCGAAGTGGCAATTCCATAATATTCTGGAGGAAGTTTAAAATTATTTATCCAATAATTAAATGCAAATTCGGCTCCTTTCCAATCTTCTTGTTTCAATCGTTTTAGACTTTCGGTTGCCCAATATTTATTTGTGTTTTTTTTAATTAGACCTAATGCTTTTTCTAAATAAAGATTCCCTTTTTGAATATAATTAATATCATACCGATCATCTTTATTGTAGTCCGCTAAATCATAATAGGCTCGGGCATTAATCGAATAATAATCGAATTTGTTATCAATATCTAGTTTATCTGTATTAATAATCGCGAGAGTATCTATAGCTTCTTTGAATAAACCTGATGAAAGTAGGACAAAGCCTTCTTTGATGCGAACTTTTGATAACAATTGTGGGTCTTTTAAAATAATTGCTTTTTGTTTTGCTTTTTCTAAGTAATAATAAGCGGAGTCATATTTAAACGATTGGTATTCGTTAAACAACTGCAAATACGTTTTGCAAAGATTTATATTGTCTTGGCTTAAAGTAAATTTATTGACGTTTATTTTGAAGCTTTTTATTCTTGTATATTTCTGTTGAATGTAAAACTCTTTTTTTTCCAGAATTTTATCTAAATCCTTAAGGGTAGGATTTATTTCATTCGCGAAGAGAGCAATATTGGCAAGGAAAATAAAATAAATAAATATTCTACTCATGGGATGATTTTTTTGGGTTTGAACCTTTCTTTTCAACAAGAACAATTTGGTGGCATATAGCGATTAAAGATAAAGTTTTTAAAACACTATTCTTTATAATGCTATAACTTAAAAAACACAGTTAATTATTTGCTAAGGAACAACAACTTTTTTTATTATAAAATTAAATAATAATACTATTTATATGATATGAGAAAAAATAACGCCAAAAAAATTCAATATTATTATTATTTTGGGCTTTTTAACAGATTTAAATACTGTATTCTCTCTTGATTTTATATTTGCAAATACAAGTTTATCGTATTGATTATTAGATTTTTATACACATAATGACATTTATAAAACCTTGATTTTTTTCCTATCTTTTTTTTTACATTTCATTTTCTGTTAATTTCGTTTAATCCTTTTATGGGATATCTAAACTAATTAAAAAAACCAAATTTATGAAATGTAAAAGTATTTTTTTTTTAGCCATCATGAGTTTACTAGCCTTTGGCTGTAATGAAATTGATGATGGTAGCTATGCAGAACCAATCACACTTTATGAAAAAGTGAACGGAGATTGGAGTCTAATGAATTTGAAAATGGTTGATGAATTTGCAAAAACAAATAAAATCAAACCCGATGAGCAAAACTTGAGTACTCTATTTAATTATGCAGACTTTAAGATTAATTTTAGTGTTAATGAAAAAATGAATCCAACCAGTTACGAAGTTACCGGAAATGTTCCTCCATTATTTCCTCCAAAGGGCTTTTGGAAACTGAGTTCAGCTTTTCAACCAACGGATTCAAGCCCTTTGAAAATTTACTTGTATAATGATGAAGCCAAAACGAAATCAATTGGTGAATTTAGAGTAACATCGGTTCCAAACAGCAATGGAGAAATGGAGATCCAACTCGTTAGAATTTCTGGTGGAGCTGCATTTATCTCTTATGTATTCAAATTAAATACCATTAAATAACTAAATGATATGAAAAAAATTATATTTACCCTTTTAATGATATTTTTGCTGGCTCCAAATTTCATGCAGGCTCAACCTATAGAAGCTGGAGATATTAGTAGTATTAAATCCTACCCTGTTATTTATGCCTATAATGAACAGGTTACTTGGACTTTTGATCTTTCGGCTACCACATTTTCACCAGGAGAAGATCTTTACATCTGGATTTGGTCTCCATCCGAACCCGATGCAGGAAATTGGACGAACTCATCTGATTTTGCCAAATTAAAATATGAAGGAGACATGAGATGGAGTTTTACACTGACTCCTACCCTATATTTTTCGAAAACTCCTGCTGAAATAGCTGCTAGTGCAGGTTTTTGGTTCCGCCTTAAAGATAAAACAGGAACCAAACAATCTGGTGTAGGTAATGTTGCATACACCGATTTTTCTGCTTTCTATACCGCTAATCAAATGATCAAATCGTATCCAGAAAAACCACTTGTCGACCAGGGAGTAAGCATCCTATTCAATTCAAATTTAGTACCCGGATTTGTCGGTGTGCCAAGTGTGCATTTTCATAGTGGCATAAATAACTGGAATGTATTGCAAGAATATCAGGCTTGGCTTCCAGATATTTCAGCAAAAACGCAGTTGAAAGATTTAGGGAATGGTTTTTATAAAATGGATCTTATTCCATCACAATATTATGGAACACCTGCTGGATATGTAATGGAAAATATTGTTTTTCTAATGGTTGCAAAAGATTGGGCTGCAACATCGCCGGATCAAATTATCTATGCAGGTGAATTTGTTCCACCACCACCTCCAGAATTTTCCTATTTTCCTTTGCAAATCAGTCAAAAAGATTTCTTGGGTCTAATTAGAAAAAACAACGAACGCGGAATAAACAAACTTACGTATACAGTAACAGCTGGCACTAAAGTTATTACTGGAGTATTTTCAGGAAATACAGCGGAGATTAAAGGATTCATCAATCTTGTGTCTGAACTAAATGGAATTCCAAACTTAAAAGAAATCCATGTTGTAGTTAAAGACAATACCAATAGAACGATTTCGGATACTGTAATAACACTTAAAGTACTCGATTAATTATTCACTATAAACAAAAAATAAATTCTAATGAATAGTAAAAATAAAAAAACTGACCCGTTGCAAAATAGGTCTACCAAATTGGTCATTTTGATAACATTCATGCTTTTTCTTTCCATAGGAATGTATGCTCAAGAAAAAAAAGTGAAAGGTACCGTTTATGATAAAACTGGCGAAGCATTACCAGGTGTTTCAATACTTGAAATAGGCACTAAAAATTCTACTTTAACAGATTTCAGTGGAAAATTTGTTTTAGAAATGTCAAAAGAAGGTACAATTCAAATTTCTTATATGGGATACATAACACAAAGTATTCCTGTAAACGCTTCGACAGTACCATCTATTACCGTTTCTTTAAAGGATGATACATTCTTGTTGGAAGCAGTAGTAGTTTCTGTGGGTTATGGTACCGTAAAAAAATCAGATCTTACGGGGGCTATTACATCAATTTCTTCAAAAGATTTGGTAAAAGGGGTTATAACTTCTACCGAGCAAGCATTACAGGGAAAAGTTGCCGGTTTAGCAATTGTACAAGGTTCTGGTGATCCAAGTTCTGGCTCGACTATGCGCATTAGAGGAGGAACATCGTTAACAGCTAGCAATAATCCATTGGTGGTTGTTGATGGTGTTGCAGGAGTTGACATCAATGTGATACAACCTTCGGACATAAAATCGATTGATGTTTTAAAAGATGCTTCGGCAACTGCTATTTATGGTTCAAGAGGAGCTAATGGTGTAATCATAATTACAACAAAAGCAGGCACAAAAACAAGTACCGTTGTTTATAATGGTTTTACGGGCGTTGGTTTTACTACCAATCATGTTGATATGCTTTCGGCCAATCAATGGAGAGGATATGTACGTGATAATCAACTTACAAATGCCGTAGATTATGGAGCTACTACCAATTGGCAAAAAGAATTAGAGCAAACTGCTTATACTTCTTCACACACTTTGAGTCTATCTTCCAGTAATGAAATGAATGGAATAAGATCCTCTGTCTCTTATCTCGACAATGAAGGAGTTATAAAAGAATCTGGTTTGAAAAGACTAAGCGGTAATATTAGCGGCCATCAATATGCTTTAAATAAAGCCATCAAATTTGATACTGGTATATTCGCCACTTTCGATAAGTGGAATCCTATTGATTATAGAATTTTTCAACGTGCTTATAATTTAAATCCTACCATTCCGGTTTATAATCAAAATGGAGAATTTACTTCAATAGGAGGGACAATTTATGAAAATCCAGTTGAAATATTAACAAATAGAACTGCTAATAACAAAAGAACAAGGCTTTTAGGATATTTTAAAACTGAAGCTAACTTTCTTACTGATTTCAATGCAGTCCTTAATGTATCATCGGAATATAATGGAACGCAAACCAATACCTACAAACCTACGTATGCCGTTATGGAAGGCACAACTCAAGTTGGGTATGCACAAAAAACATACGGAGAATATATCACCTCACAAGCTGAAGCTTATTTAAACTATACTAAAGTTTTGGGCAAAAACAACATTGGCGTTATGGGTGGATATTCGTATTTGGAAAACACTTATGAAGGTTTTGGTGCGCAAAGACAAGGTTTTGTAACCGATTTATTTGGCTACAATAATTTGGGTGCAGGTTCTGATTATCAATTAGGAGATGTGTATTCGTACAAAGGAAAATCAAACTTGATTTCTCTTTTTGCCAGAGCAAATTATTCCTATGACAGCAGATACATGATTACAGGTACAATACGAAGAGATGGTTCCAGCCGTTTTGGCGAAAACAATAAATGGGGAGTTTTTCCATCTGCGGCAGTAGCTTGGAATATTACCAATGAACCATTTATGAAATCAACCGAAAAATGGTTGTCAAATTTAAAATTTAGAGTTAGTTATGGGGTTACAGGAAATCAAGATGGAATTGGTGAATACAAATCATTGTCACTTCTTGGTGTAGGAAATGATAGTTATTATGACCCAGTTACCGATAGCTGGAGTTTGGCCTATTCTCCAAAGCAAAATGCAAACCCTGATTTAAAATGGGAATCAACTGCACAAACCAATATTGGTGTCGATTTTAGTCTTTTCAAAAGACTAACAGGTTCTATCGATGTGTATTCTAAACTTACAAGTGATTTATTGTACACTTATGAAGTGCCACAGCCTCCTTATTTGGTTGGAACAATGCTCGCAAATGTTGGAGAATTGTCTAATAAAGGGTATGAAATTGCCTTGAATGCTAGTATTGTAGATACTAAGGATTTTACAATAGATGCCAATCTTACATTTTCTCAAAACAAACAAAAAATTGAAAAGTTATCGAATGCTAATTATGAAACTGATATAATCCTTTCTGGCTCATTACATGGACTTCCTGGTATGTCAGGTCAATATTCTCAAATCATAGCCGAAGGGTATCCAGTAGGTACGTTTTGGGGTTACGAATCCTCAGGTTTAGATGAAAATGGCGAATTTATCCTTGCCGATGAAAAATCAGCTTTAGGAGATATTCAACCTGATTTTAATCTTGGTCTTGGTGTGAACATGACCTATAAAAACTTTGATTTTCAAGCTTCTGGTTATGGAATGTTTGGACAAAAAGTATTAAATGCAACCAACATGATTCTTTACGATCCTTTGAGAATGCCATCAAATAATGTACCTGATGATTTCTTGAACAGCGGCATTGAATCTCCTCCTACTTATTCTAGTCATTGGATAGAAGATGCTTCTTTTTTCAGAGTTCAAAATCTTACCTTAGGGTACACAGTTCCCATGAAAAACAAAGACACTAGTTTAAGATTATTCGTAATTGGTCAAAACCTTTTTGTTTTTACAAAATACTCCGGAGTAGATCCAGAAATAGGTTTGAATGCATATGATGGGCAAGATCAAACGGGATTAGCGAGTCCTGGAATTGATAAATTTAATAATTATCCAAGACCAACTACGGTTTCGTTAGGGCTATTTTTTACATTAAAAAACTAAGTGATTACTAACCATAAAATAAAAAAAATGAAAGTCAAAATAACAGGAGGTTTACTCTTAATCATACTTTTAACTTTTTCATGTTCCGATCTAAGTGAGCAAGTCTATAATCAAGTCCCAGACGGAAATTTCGGTAATACCGAAAAAGAAATAAATGCCCTCGTTGGTGGTGCCTACTCTTCATTAAGAGGATTTAGCGATCCCATTTCAAATTCATTTCCAACCAGTGAATATGTATTCTTTTTGAACGAAATTACTTCCGATGAAGCTACCATTCCCACCAGAGGTTCAAACTGGTATGATGGAGGACAATATCAAGATGCACATAAACATGTCATAAAACCAAGAAATGGAATGGTATTATCTGCATGGCGTTATTGTTATACAGGAATTGCTAAAGTAAATTCCATTATTTATCAAATAGATAAATCAAACTTAAGTGAAGCATCAAAAAAACCAATCTATGCAGAGCTAAAATCAATAAGAGCCTACTATTACTATTTGCTTTTGGATATGTTTGGTAATGTGCCAATTGTTACTAGTTTTGATGACCTTAGTTTGCCTACTAATTCTACACGCAAACAAGTGTATGATTTTGTAGAAAAAGAATTAGTGGAGGCTTTACCTTACTTGTCAACAAACATTGTGTATTCAAAACTCACCAAAAATGTGGCCTATTCTTTACTGGCTAGATTATACTTGAATTCCGAAGCCTTTGTTGGTATAGCACGTTGGCAGGATTGTATCTATATGTGTCAAAAAATATCTGGTTATTCATTAACGCAAGATTATTTCGCCAATTTTGCTATAAAAAATCAAACTTCTAGTGAAATCATTTTTGCTATTCCTTATGATTCAAAAGCAGGGACATTAGGAAACTATATGTCATCTATGTCTGCTCATTATTTACACAAATTTACGCTTTCGGCTACTGGAGATTATCCTTGGAGTGCCAATGGTATGAGTGCCCAACCTGGCGTTTACTCTTCTTTCTCAGATACTGACAAAAGAAGAGGTACAATGTTGGTAGGTGATCAAATTAATTTGGCCACAGGTTCTGTAATCATAATGGATAGCGGTGAACCTCTTACTTACACTGAAAACATTACAAGTTTAGCAGATGCTAAAGAAAATGAGGGAATACGATTAAACAAATATGAAGCCAAAGCAGGTGACCAATGGGAACGTGATAACGACTTCGTTTTAATTCGTTATGCCGAAATTTTGATGATGCAGGCAGAATGTTATGTGCGTATGGGCTCACCTGATTTAGCAACACCATTTGTGCAACAAGTCACTTCACGTGCAGGAACAGCAATGCCAGCAACAATCAATCTTGATTTTATTGATAAAGAGTTACTTCGTGAATTTATTTTTGAAGGACGAAGAAGAACCGATAATATCCGATTTGGCACTTATTTCCTACCAAGGTGGGAAAAAGGAGCGGATGCCAGCCATAATACACGCCTTTTTCCAATACCAACTTCGGTATTAGTTACCAATAAAAACTTAGAGCAAAATCCTGGATACCCAGACAACTAAGTGATTCAGTGTCAGCCTTCCTTGTTGGTTAGTCTCGGAAGGCTGACATATTTTAACACTAAAAAACAAACAAATGAAAAAGTTTATGACAGTATTTATAGCTATGATCTACATGGTGCTCTTAACAAATTGTAGTAACGACGGAAAAAAACCAGATACTCTAGTAACTGAAAATTTGGCGCCTGTAGCAGTTGAAAAAACCAATAAAACCAAAATCTATATGCATTATATGACTTGGTTTGAAACCAATGAAAGTAGTCCTGATCACAAATGGGGATACCATTGGACTATGGCCAACAAAAATCCAAATACGATTAATGCAAATGGCCAAAGAGATATAGCCTCTCATTACTATCCTCTCATCGGACCTTATCATTCTGGTGACAAAGAGGTCATAGAAAATCATTTGTTATTGATGAAATATGCGGGAATTGATGGTCTTTTAATCGATTGGTACGGTACTTACAATGTAAATGACTATGCGATGATAAAGGAAAATACGGAACAACTCATTGCCATGCTGGACAAAGTAGGACTCGAATATGCAATTGTTTATGAAGATCGCTTTTTGGGCAATATTGTTCAGGCAGGATTAGCTCCAACAACTGTAAGTGCAGCAAAAACAGATTTTAGTTATTTGCAAAGCAACTATTTTAAAGATGCCAATTATATAAAAATAAACGACAAGCCACTTTTGTTGAATTTTGGACCAATTACGTTAACAACTCCTGCCGAATGGACAAGTGCATTGAGTAATCTTAGTCCAAAACCAACCTTTTTAACCCTGTGGAACGAGTCAGCGGATGCAGGTGTCAATGCTTCTGGAGAATATGCTTGGGTTTATAAAAACAGCACATATCTAACTGATTTTTACAAAAATAATCTTCCAAAACTCTCTGTTGCTATGGGAAGTGCTTATCCTGGATTCAATGATTATTATGCACAAGGCGGTGGCGGTACAAGTATTGGATGGACCATTGATCACAAAAATGGCGCTACTCTTGACGAAACGCTTGCATTGAGCAAAACAGCCAATGTTAATTATTTGCAACTCATTACTTGGAACGATTTTGGAGAAGGAACTATGTTTGAACCTACAAAAGAATTTGGATACAGCTATATTGAGAAAGTAAAAGCTTTTGCTGGAGTTCAAAAAACAGGCTCAGTATTTGCAGAGATTAGCAAGCTTTACAATCTAAGAAAAGAGAAGAAAGGCGATGCTGCAATTCAAAAAAAATTGGATACTGTTTTCGGTTATTTTGTTTCCATGCAACCTGAAAAAGCAGTACAACTATTAAAAGAAATATAATAATAAATCTTATTTTCTTATATGATTAGCTTTTAAAAGATATTAAATCAAGTCCCTCCTTTTATACACAATTCCAGATTGAAAAAGAACTAAATTGAGGCAATTTTCACCCACATGTTGTTACTGTAAAGCCACGAAGGCATCAAAGATTTAATTCATAAATTCTTGTTTAAATTAATTGTACGGTTTGTTTAAATTTTTAATACTTCGAAACTATTTGCCTTTGTGCGTCTTTGCTTTACTATTTTAATTCAAAAAACAAAAAAATAATTTTTAAATAATGAGAAACCATCTTCATGCAATATTTTTATTTATTTGCATTGTTCCCTTTTTGGCACAAGCGCAAGAAATAAATTCACCCAATAAAAATCTCGTCCTTAAATTTGAGCTTGCCGCAAATGGCGTGCCGTCTTACCAATTATACTATAAAGGAAAATACGTAATAAAGCCTAGCACTTTAGGATTGGAGATAAAAGACGCTCCTTCGTTTATGGATGGTTTTTCAATTACTAATTCTGAACAAAAATCGGTGGATGAGTTCTGGAATCCAGTTATGGGTGAAGAAAAAACCATTCGCAACAATTACAACGAGTTGGTAGTTACCTTGGCGCAGGCTAAAAACAAGAACCGTTACATCCGTATTCGCTTTCGTCTGTTCAACGACGGATTGGGTTTTCGATATGAATTCCCAAAACAGGATGATTTAAAATATTTTGTCATCAAAGAAGAACACACCGAATTCCAATTGGCAGGCAACCACAAAATATTTTGGATTCCGGGAGATTATGATACCAATGAATATGCCTACACCACTTCAAAAATCTCCGAGATTCCGTCTCGGATGAAAAAAGCAACAGTTGTCATCAATGCACAACAACCCATCAAAGAAATAGCAGTGCAAACCCCGTCAATGATGAAATCCAATGATGGATTGTACATCAACATTCACGAAGCGGCTTTGATTAATTATCCCGCAATGTCTTTACAAGTTGATGCTGCAACTTTAAAAATGACCAGTCATCTTACTCCAGATGCACTGGGTAACAAAGGCTATATGCAAACCGATACCCAAACACCTTGGAGAACTATTGTCGTGAGCGATAAAGCAACTGAAATTCTGGCTTCCAAATTAATTCTAAACCTCAACGAACCTTCAGCCTACAAAGATGTTTCTTGGATAAAACCTGTGAAATATATTGGGATTTGGTGGGAATATTTCGTGGCTGGTAAAAGCACTTGGGCTTACGGAAAAGAAAATAATGTAAAACTTTCTGATGATTTCACTAAGTTAACTCCAAATGGAAGACACGGGGCAACCACAGAGCATGCCAAAAAATATATTGATTTTGCTTCTGCAAATGGTTTTGACGCTATCCTTATTGAAGGTTGGAACGTTGGTTGGGAAGACTGGGTAGGCAACTGGAAAGAAGAAGTTTTTGATTTTGTTACTGCCTATCCTGATTTTGACGTCAAAGCTGTTCATGAATATGCTGCCGCAAAAAAAGTAAAAATCATCATGCACCACGAAACTTCGGGAGCAGCCACGAATTACGAACGCCGTTTGGATCGTGCTTTTGAGTTTATGAATGCCAATGGATATGATGCAGTAAAAACAGGTTACGTGGGACAGATTATTCCACGTGGTGAGCATCATGATGGGCAATGGATGGTCAACCATTACATACACGTAGCCGAACGCGCTGCCGATTATAAAATTATGGTTGATAGCCACGAAGCCGTTCGTCCGACTGGTTTAAATCGTACCTATCCTAACTGGATTGCTCAGGAATCTGCTAGAGGAAATGAGTTTGAAGCTATGGCTGGATTGAATCCTGATCATACGACAATTTTGCCATTTACTCGTTTGATGGGTGGACCAATGGATTTTACCCCAGGTATTTTCCAGACGGATCTTACCTATTACAAAACTGGTGGGAATCAACGAGTGAATACTACTTTGATAAAACAATTAGCATATTATGTAACGATGTACAGTCCGCTGCAAATGGCGGCAGACATTCCTGATAATTACAATCGTTTTCCAGATGCTTTTCAGTTCATTAAAGACGTGGCTGTAGACTGGGATAATAGTTACATCTTGGAAGCTGAACCTGGTGATTACATTACCATTGCACGTAAAGCCAAAGAAAAAGTTGCTTGGTTTGTGGGTGGAATTACCGATGAAAATGGAAGAACGGCAACTATCGCTTTTGATTTTTTGCCTACTGGCAAAAAATACATCGCCACAATTTATGCCGATGCTAAAGATGCCAGTTGGAACGTAAAACCACAGAACTATACTGTTTCTAAAGTTATCGTAACTTCAAAAAGTATATTAAAACAATATCTTGCTCCTGGAGGAGGTGTTGCAATTAGCATCAAAGAAGCAACCGATTCAAAAATGAAAGGTTTGAAGAAAATATAAATTAAACAGCATCGTTTTGTAAATTTGAGATACTTTCCCCCGCGGTTGGATTTATTATGCATGTTTTTATGAGTGCAGACCATCATTTACAACGTTGATTCTTGAAATCTACGTTTCCAATAAAGTAATATTCTGCACTCATAAAAATAAATTTAACGATAGAGTATGGATCTAAAAAGAACATTTTTGGATTAGTCCTAAAAGGAAAATTCGGATTAAGAAGAAAGAAAGAAAGAAAGAAAGAAAGAAAATTAAGCTCCAGTTTCAAGAAAGTAAAGTTCAGGCCTCCAGTTTTTATAAAAAAACTCCACATCGCAATTTCATAACAACTTCTGATTTTATATTCAGGCCAGTGGCAAAGGATATTTGGAGTAGTATTTTCTTTAAAAAAAACTTGACTTTCTTGAAACCTCCAATGATAAGATGACTTTCTTTTTTTCCTTTTTTGTCTTTTGAAAAAATTTTATTAATATGATGGTCAACTATGAGCAAAATTTTAAAACAATAAACTTATTTTTATCTATATCTACACAAAGAATCTGACTTTTTTTATTTTAAAAAAACTAGTTGTTTAGTTTTATATTTAATTAGTAGCTCATTTTAAACAATATAAGTGGACTATTTATCTTCAAAGAACTTATTAAAATTGACCATTTCTTCAAATCATAACTCAAAAACATCAATTCATAAAAAGAAAAAAAAACTATATTCTGATCAAATTATGAAGTGGATTTAAAAAATAAAATCCCTTAATTTTATTTAAATTTGAGAATTTAAAAAGACTTTTTATACCAGATTCCACATAGCCAATTCCTTAAAAACATTCACGAAATGGTTTGTAAATTGTCTCGTCATGGTCAAAAAAATAAAATACTTACTAATAGCAGTTTATTGTGTTTTATTACTGTTTGATTTGGTCTTTTATTTAAACAATATCACGTATTTTTCTTTGTTATCGTATCCAAATCAAAATAGCACTAAAAACTCCTGCAATAGGCAAACCACTGAAATCCTGTACGATATTCGTCAATACAATGTCAACCATAATTGAGAAATTTATCAAAGCGCTCAATGCTCTTGTCTTTGGGATGATGATTAATAAACCACCCAAAACTTCATAAGTTTCAATGTAAATTAACCATTTTAAATCTTATTCCAAATATTCATTTTTGCCTAAACTTATCTCCTAACTCCGATAAAAAACACTATTGTTTCACTAATATTTTTCATCCCCTAAACACTTTAAATCGTTTAGAGTTTTTGCTTTTATAACACTTCTATTAAAAGTATCTCTCCAACCCAAATCCGTGAATATTACAACTCCTTTTTAAAATTATATAATGCTTTCTGAAACGTACCAGACTACTTTTGAATAACTTATAGATTATTTTTTATGCCTCTTAATCGACGTTTAAAAAATAATTAAAACAAAAAGCCATGACTCTAAAAAAAATCTTGGGAACGCATTTAAAAACTATTCTTAAAGCGCAGTATTATTTTCAAATAACGATTCAATATACGGCTAGTCAAATAGTGGTGTATTTATAAATTGATGACCATACTTTTTATAAAAAAAATCATTTAATAGTATTCTTTCTGATTTGACAAGTTGACAAAATGGCATCAAGAACATAGGGGTTTTTCAACTTTCCGTCTATGGCCAACGAAAAGGTACACGAGCTTGATACCCATTAATCAGAAGAAGCTGTTTAAGTCAAATAAAACTCGGTCGATAATAAAAATTAGTGATTTTTAATATTCTTAAAAAACTTTAAATAAAATTATGGAGATACAAACTTTCAAAAATCACATTCGCTATTATACGCCGCATCATTTTGTATATTATCCTATCATACTGACTTTCATAGTCTTTAGTATTTATTTTGCATTCGCCACCGAAGACAAATTGATTTGGGCATTTATCAGTGCTCTTTTTATTGCAATGTTTTGTTTGGCTTATATGCTGCGCCAACATTATGCGTTGACTTTGCAAAACCGTATCGTTCGGTTAGAACTTAGGTACCGCTATTTTGCCCTAACTTGGAAAAGATTCGAGGTTATTGAAAAGCAATTAAAGGAAGACCAATTATTTGCCTTACGATTCGCTCCCGATGAAGAACTTAAGGAACTTATTGAAAAAACTATGCAGGAAAATCTTTCCGGAACCCAAATAAAAAAAGCAATTGTACATTGGAAAGGCGATTACGAAAGGGTTTGAAAAAATAATTGTCATTACCTCCTTAAATTTTGTTTCTTTGTCGCTGCATCTTTAAAACCCATAAATGTCAGATTATTTCCTTGACGTCGAATACAACAAACTCACTTATGGTGAAAAAGAAGTCAATTTAAAGGAATTTGAATGCTGTACTTTTAACGGTTGTGATTTCACGAAATGCAATTTTATTGGAGTCATTTTTATCGATTGTACCTTCAACGATTGTCTTTTTAGCGGAGCCAAAATCAATCACGTTGCCCTGAGAAGTGTGTTTTTTAACCGTTGCAAAATAGAGGATGTCAATTTTTCGATGTGCGACAAACTCATCTTTGAAGTTCATTTCAAGGAATGTGTCTTGGATTTTTCTAAATTTTATACCCTGAAAATAAAAGCAACTTCTTTTGTCGATTGCAGTATGGTTGCCGTCGATTTTATGAGCGCCGATTTAACCGAAGTAGTTTTCGACAACTGTGATTTATACCGCTCTGAATTTGGCAAAGCCAATGCGAATAAGGCTAATTTTAAAACCAGTTACAATTACTCCATTGACCCTACAAAAACTAAGATTAAGAAAGCCCTGTTTTCTCTAGCGGAAATCAAAGGTTTGCTTTTTAAACACGATATTGTTGTGACTTAAAAATAATTCCATTGGACACTTAATTATTTCTACTTAAGTAATTTATGTTTATTTTTAGATCCAATACTAAAATAATTTAGTACTTTTATTAGTCTAAAATTACTTTCCCAAATCTTTTCTGCATAAATAAAATTTTTCTTCCAAAAAATAACGTTTACATACTATATAAAATATGATATATATCATATTTGAAACAATTATTTATTTTGAAATTTGATACACTAATCTAATTTAAATCAAAGAGATATGGCAAATTTTGATATTAAACACATTAAAAATGTGGTTTTAGTGGGACATACCGGAAGCGGCAAGACGACTCTAATTGAGTCGATGTTATTTGAAGCTGGGACAATCAATCGAAGAGGTTCCATCCTAGAGAAAAATACAGTCGCCGATTATTCGGATATTGAACACGAAAAAGGTAAATCTTTTTTTTCTAAATTAGTAAATACAAAATGGAGAGGCTACAAAATAAATTTGCTGGACACGCCCGGTTACGATGATTTCGCTGGAGAAATTATTGGAGCAATGCGCGTTGCCGATTGTGGTTTAATGCTTTTGAACTCTTCGATGGGTGTTGAAGTAGGAACCGACATTATTTGGGAGTATGCCAATGATTATAAATTACCCATTTTGTTAGCCGTAAACCAATTAGACAATGAAAAATCAGACTTCGACAAAACCATTCAAGATGCCAAAGATCATTTTGGACAAAGTGTGGTTGTGGTTCAATATCCTTTAAACCAGGGTCTAGAATTTGACGCTATTGTCGATGTTTTGAATATGGTGCTGTACAAATATCCAAAAAATGGTGGAAAACCCGAAAAACTGCCCATTCCGGAAACTGAAATCGAAAAAGCGAATCGTTTGCATCAGGAATTAATAGAAACAATCGCAGGAAACGACGAAACCTTAATGGAATTATATTTCGAAAAAGGAGAGTTGAATGAAAATGAAATGAAATTAGGTTTGCATCACTCCTTGATAAAACACGAAATCTTCCCTGTCTTTTGTGTATCAGCCAAGAAAAATATGGGAAGTGGTCGCATCATGGGATTCATTGATAATGTGTGTCCATCGGCTTATGAAATGCCCAAACAAAAAACCATCGACGGAAAAGAAATTGAATGCAGCGAAAAAGGTCCAACTGCCATATTTATTTATAAAAACCTCTCAGAGCCTCATATTGGCGATTTAAGTTTCTTCAAGGTACTTTCGGGAAAAATCAAAGTGGGAGACGAATTAACCAACGAAAATACGGGTCAAATCGAACGCATCAATCAATTGTATGAAGTGGAAGGAAGCAAACGAACTGCTGTAAATGAATTGACCGCTGGAGATATTGGTGCGACTTTAAAATTGAAAGACACACACATCAATAACACGCTTCACGAAAAAGGAAAACACATTGAAATTACGCCAATTGTTTTTCCAAATTCTACTTATTCGATTGCTGTGGAAGGCACCAAAAAGGGCGAAGAAGAAAAATTATCCATGGCTTTGCACCAATTGGTCGAAGAAGATCCAACCATTAGAATTGAAGTTTCACCTGAATTGAATCAGACTATTATTCATTGTCATGGTGAGTTGCATTTAGCCATCATTAAATGGAAACTAGAAAAACAATATAAACTCTCTGTGGAATTCCGAAATCCGAAAATACCGTATCGCGAAACGATTCAAAAAAGTGCCGAAGTCACCTATCGTCACAAAAAACAATCGGGTGGTTCCGGACAATTTGCCGAAATAGCAATGAAAATCGAACCTTGGTACGAAGGAATGGATGAACCCAAAGGATATAATATTAGAGGAAAAGAAGAAATTGATTTACATTGGGGTGGAAAATTAATTTATTACAACTGCATTGTTGGTGGAGCAATTGATACCCGTTTTCATACATCAATTTTGAAAGGAATTATGGAGAAAATGAATAGTGGTCCATTAACTGGTTCTTATGTTAGAGATATAAGAGTTGTTGTTTTTGATGGAAAAATGCACTCTGTAGACAGTAACGATTCAGCTTTTAGAACAGCTGGAATGATGGCGTTCAAAGAAAACTTTGTAAAAGCCGACCCACAGTTATTAGAGCCTTATTATCGCGTTCAAATTCAAGCTCCAGAAGAACTTACTGGCGCCATTATGAGTAATATTCAAACTCATAGAGCCGCTGTTGAAAGTATGGATGGCGAAGGTCAATTTACTCTGATTACGGCTTATCTTCCATTTGCAGAAATACAGGAATTTGGTAGTGATTTGCGTTCCATCACTCAGGGAAGAGCTCGATTTACTATGAAATTTGATCATTATGAATCGGTTTCTTTTGATATGCAGAAAAAATTAGTTTCTGAATTTAAAAAAGAAGAAGAACTGGTATAAATGCATTTCAATAAATTTGTCTAAACTTTTGGGTTCAGTGTAAATTTGGGAAACTTTTTGTTTCTTGTGACCTTAAATATAGACTAAATCGAAAAATAAAAATCTTTTGTTGCTATTTTTGGGAATTGAGGTTAATAAAAATACCCCCAAATAGTGTCTAATTTTTTGGGGGCAGTTACACTATTGTTCAGGGCTTTTGTTCTCCTAGAAAATAATACTATTTCCAACCTCCTCCTAAGTCTCTATAGACGTGAACAGTGGCATTGAGTTGGGCTTTTTTGGTTTCTACCAATTCGAGTTTATTTTCCAAGGCATCTCGTTGAGTCATTAAGACTTCAAAATAATCTACACGCGCCGATTTAAATAAATCACCAGCCACATCAATTGAGCGATTCAATGCAGCTACTTGTTGCGATTTTAGCTCATAGCTTTTTTCCAGATTATTGATTCTGGAAAGTTGGCTCGAAACTTCTAGATATGCATTCAAGATGGTACGTTCGTAGTTGTACAAAGCTTGCAATTGTCTTGCATTGGCAGAACTGTACTCGGCTTTGATGGCATTTCTATTAATGACCGGCGCGACCAAATCTCCCGCCAAGGAATACAACAAAGATTCTGGCAACGTAAACAAATACGAAGGTTTGAACGCATTGAATCCTACCGCTGCAGAAATATCAAGTGACGGATAAAACTCGGCACGAGCAACTTTCACATCCAGTTTTGCCGCTTCGAGTTCCAATTCTGCTTGTTTGATGTCAGGACGATTCGCTAACATTTGCGAAGGAATCCCAGAATGAATTACCGCAGGAATCAAACTTACAAAATTGGTTTTATCTCTCGTAATTTCCTGTGGATATTGCCCCAGAAGGAAGTTGATTTTATTCTCCGTTTCTTTGATGTTTTGCAGAATATCAAACTCCATACTTTTTGAAGCCAAAACCTCGGCTTGAAACTTTTGTACTGCCAATTCAGTAGCTCTAGCGGCTTCTTTCTGAATTTTTACGATTTCCAAAGCGTTACTTTGCAAGGCTATATTCTGTTTTACGATATCCAATTGGCTATCCAAAGCCAGCAATTCGTAATAAGAATCAGCCACCTCGGCAATAAGATTCGTAATCACGAAATTCTTTCCTTCAACAGTCGATAAATAACGACTTACAGCCGCTTTCTTCGAATTGCGTAGTTTTTTCCAAATATCTACTTCCCAACTGGCAAAAGCCGCCAACTTGAAATCAGCCAACGGATCGGGCATTTCTTTGCCGGGCATTATCTCAGTAGAAGCATCTCCAGCACCTTGACTAGTGTAGCGCCCCACTTTTTCGATTCCTGCGCCAACTCCAACTCCAACGCTTGGTAAAAGTGCGCCTTTTCGAACACGAATATCGTTTTTGGCGATTTCTATTTCTTGCAAAGTAATCTGCAATTCTTGATTGTTTTTCAAGGCCGTATCAATCAAACTCACCAAATTTGGATCTTTGAAATAGGTTCTCCACAGTGTACTGGACATATTGGTCGTATCGGTACTCTTTTCAAATGATTCAGGAACAGATTTTGTTGCTGTCAAAGGTGTTAGAGCTGGAGTACAACTAGCTACCGCCAAGCAAATACTTAGCGTAACACTATATTTAAATAACTTTTTATTTAGCATGATGATCATCAAATTCTTCGGTTAATGGATTTTCTTTTTGATTTTTAACATAGGTAAATCTTTCGGCTATTTTACCGAAAATATAATACAATCCTGGTATCACAAAGACACCACAAATGGTTCCTATCAACATACCTCCAGCTGCAGCAGTTCCAATAGTTCGGTTACCAATTTTACCTGGTCCTGTAGCCATAGCAAGTGGCAATAAGCCTGCAATAAAAGCAAAAGAGGTCATCAAAATAGCACGAAATCTTGCTTTGGCGCCTTCTATTGCAGCTTCAAAAACTGATTTTCCTGCCGCATGCTTTTGTATGGCAAATTCTACAATCAACACGGCATTTTTTCCGAGTAAACCAATGAGCATTACCATAGCAACTTGAGCATAAATATTATTTTCTAATCCTGTCAGTTTTAACATAAGGAAAGCGCCAAAAATACCTGCTGGCAAAGAAAGGATTACCGAAAATGGTAAAATAAAACTTTCGTATTGAGCGGCCAAAACCAAGTACACAAATGCTAAACAAATTAAGAATACCCATATTGCCTGATTGCCTTGAGCAACCTCATCGGCAGAGATACCTGCCCAATCGATATCATATCCTCTAGGTAATTTTTCGACAGCAACATCTTGAATTACTTTAATGGCAGTTCCACTGCTATATCCCGGAGCAGCAGAACCACTAATTTCTGTAGAAGTGTACATATTATGCCTTGTAATTTCAGATAGACCATACACCTTTTCTAATTTCATAAAAGCTGAAAAAGGCACCATTTCATCCCGATTGTTTTTTACATAGAGTTTTAAAATATCATTGGGTTGTGAGCGATATTCTGGTGCAGCTTGAACGATTACTTTATAATTAATTCCGAATTTAATGAAACTAATCTCGTAGTTACTTCCAACAAGAGTAGACAAAGTATTCATCGCATTTTCGATAGATACTCCTTTTTGTTGTGCAAGATCATTGTCCACCTTCATCATGTACTGCGGAAAACTAGCACTATAGAAACTAAATACATTGGACAATTCAGGACGCTTGTTCAATTCTTTTACGAAATCAGTATTGATTGATTCCATTTTTTTGTAATCGCCCGAACCCGTTTTATCCAATAAGCGAAGTTCAAATCCTCCTGCTGCTCCATATCCAGGTACGGCTGGTGGTTGAAAAAATTCGATATTGGCTCCCGGAATGTCTTTCGACTTTTCTTCTAATGCTGTCATTATCTCCTGAACTGATTGTTTTCTGTCGCTCCAATCCTTAAGATTTATCAAACAAGTTCCTGCATTAGATCCTGTTCCTTCGGTCAAAATTTCATAACCCGCCAATGAAGAAACTGATTTTACTCCTTCTACACCTTCGGCAATTTTTTGTAATTTATCTGCAATATCATTAGTTCGTTCTAAAGATGAACCAGGAGGAGTTTGAATAATGGCATAAAACATTCCTTGATCCTCATTTGGAATAAATCCTGATGGAACGGTACTACTGATAAGCCAAGTTCCAGCACAAAAAACTAAAAGGACTATAAAAGTAACTGACTGTCTGTTCACTATTTTTCCTAATAGATTTTCATATTTAGTTTGTGTCAGGTTAAACCAATCGTTAAAACCATCTACGAATTTATTTATAGGTGTTTTCTTTTTAGGTTTTCCGTGATTGTTTTTCAACATCATCGCACAGAGCGCTGGTGTTAATGTCAATGCCACGACGCCTGAAAGAACAATTGAAGTTACCATTGTAATCGAAAATTGTCTATAAAACATTCCGACTGGACCAGACATAAATGTAACAGGAATAAATACTGCTACCATCAAAAAGGTAATGGCAATAATAGCTCCCGAAATTTCGTGCATTACTTTTTTAGTTGCTTTAAGAGCCGAAATAGGTTCTTCTTCCATTTTGGCATGAACAGCTTCAATAACTACAATCGCATTATCGACGACTATCCCAATGGCCAAAACCAAAGCAAATAAAGTAATTAAATTAAGTGAAATATCGAAGAATTGCATGAAAACAAAAGTTCCTATCAATGAGACTGGTACTGCTACAGCGGTAATGATTGTAGAACGCCAATCTCCTAAGAAGAGAAACACCACCAATCCTACTAAAAGAAACGCTTCAATTAATGTGTGAATTACCTTTTCGATAGAAGCATCCAAGAATTTCGAAACATCATACGAAATTTCATAATCCATTCCTTTTGGGAATTTCTTTTTAATGGTTTCTAATTTGGTCTTGATATCAGCAATAACTTGATTAGCATTACTGCCAAAAGATTGTTTTAGTACGATTGCAGCAGATGGTTTTCCATTCAAATTGGAATAAATATCATACATCGAGCTACCAAATTCCACTTTGGCAATATCTTTTAAACGCAAAAGTTCGCCATTGCTGTTGGATCGTACTACAATATTTTCATATTGCTCTTTGGTGGTAAAACGGCCAGAGTATTTCAATACATATTCAAACGCTTGTGAACGTTTACCTGAGGCTTCACCTGTTTTTCCCGGCGAGGCTTCTAAACTTTGACTTGATAAAGCTTCCATTAACTCATCGGCTGAAATTTTATAAGCCAACATACGATCTGGTTTCAACCAAATACGCATTGCATATTCTCGTGTTCCTAAAATATCCCCAGATCCAATACCATTTACCCTTTTTAATTCTGATAAAACATTGATATCGGCATAATTGTATAAGAACTTCATGTCGGTATTTTTATCCGTACTAAAAAGGTTCACATACATCAACATACTCGGTACTTCTCGGGTAATCTTTACCCCTTCTCTTACTACCAATGGTGGCAATTTATTGGTAACCGAAGCGACGCGATTTTGAACATTAATGGCAGCTTGATTGGGATCAGTACCTAAGTTAAACACAACTTGTATACTCGCTTCACCATCATTTCCTGCATCAGAGGTCATATATTTCATTCCTGGAACTCCATTCAAAGCTCTTTCTAATGGAATAACAACCGATTTGATCATCAATTCCCCGTTAGAACCAGGATAATCTGCAGTAATATTGACCATTGGTGGCGATATGGTCGGAAATTGGGTTATTGGCAAATTCATTACCGCTAACACCCCTAAAAAGACTATGATAAGCGATATTACTATCGACATAACAGGTCTTTGTATAAATTTATCAAACATTGATTTATTTTTTAATGATTAAACAAAATGGAGTTTCATATTCTAAATAGTAAACCGTTACTGAACACTGTAAACTAAATACTATTAGCTTACTATTACTCCGCTTTTAATCGTAAATTATTAATTACTTTTTGAGGCGCTACGAAATCATAATTAATTTTGTCGTTATCTTTTACCTTCTGAATGCCTTCAAATAGAATTTTATCGCTTGCAGTAATTCCACTTTTTATGACATACAAATCTGGAATTTCTCCTGAAACTGTAATCTCTCTAGAACTTACTTTATTGCTTTTATCCACAACAAAAACATACTTTTTATCTTGAATTTCATAGGTTGCTTTTTGAGGAATCACGATCGCGTTTCTCAAGGGAACAACCATTTGCACTTGTCCCGTTTCACCGTTTCGAAGCAATTTATCTGAATTGGCAAATCTTGCCCTAAAAGCGATATTTCCGGTTTCGTTATCAAATTCACTTTCGATAACTTCTACTTTTCCTTTGTATTTAAATAAGTCGCCATTGGCTAAAACCAGATTCACATTGTTGTCGGCACGATCTTTTAAATCCGTCTCATATTGAATATATTCTGGTTCAGAAACGTTGAAATAAGCAAACATTTGACTATTGTCTGAAAGGCTCGTCAATAATTCCCCTTCGTCTATAAGACTTCCTAATTTTTTAGGAATTCGGTCGATGATTCCATCAAAGGGCGCTCTAATTTCAGTGAATGACAAATGAAGTTTTGCTAGTGCTACTTCTGCTCGTGCTTGATCTAACCTGGCCTGAGCAACAACTTGCTCATTTTTGGAAACTATGTTTTTATCTGCTAACGTCTTAGCATTCTGAAATTCAACTTCAGCGGCTTTGGTTTCGGCTTGTGCTTTCAACAATTCAGCTTGATACAATCCAGGCATGATTCGAAATAACACTTGCCCTGCCTTTACAAATTGACCTTCATCAACATAAATATTTTGTAAATAGCCTTTTTCCTGAGCCCGAATTTCAACGTTTCTCACTGATTTGATTTGGGAAACATATTGCTTGGTAAACGAAGTATCAATGGATATAGGATTAGTAACCGTAAATTTTTCAACTTCTTTTTTTTCTTGTTTTTTTGATGTACAGCTTGTTATACACGTCAAGGCTATCAAGCCCGCGAACACGATTATTTTCTTCATGATATAAAAATGGTTTTAATAGATAATGCTTGGAATGAGGAATTCCTTTGAAAAAAAAACACAATCAGTTGCCAGCGTTAATTATGAACCTTAAATAAAGATAAAATGAAATAAATAGCCTCGATTAAAGATACAAAATCACATCTTTGGGAACTGATGTGCGGTAAATATCAAATTCTGAAATCTCCTATTACAAGATAAATAGGATTGGAATGAACACTAAAAGGTTCGGAAATTTTAAAATTATCGGAGCGATTTTTAAAAAAAAATGGGTCAGCGAAAGTCAAATACCAATTGTTTAAGAATCCGTTGGTATTTGCTAATAAATGATTAGAATTTCCTTCTTCTTGATTTTCATTGGTATGGAACTCCTCGTCAAAATCAATATCAATTACTACATTTATGGTACTATGTCGATTTGATTTTTTGTGTTTAATTTGTTCATGTTTTACACCATATTCAGAAAAAGTAGCTCTTGCAGCACTTTGATGCGTATTTGCAAATAAATGATTTCCTCCAAGTGCAAGAAGAAAAAGTAAGAATATGTAATAAATATTTGCTTTCATATTTTTTGCGAAGTTAATGACAAACTAACATCAACAAAGTAATTTTAACTTTTTTTTTATAAGTTAGATTTATATATTACCTAAAATTGAAATTTTATTAACGGCAGTTTGCACATTTTTATTTGATAAATAATGAATTTCCTAACAAACTTTTCAACCAGATTCCAACGACTAAAGCAATGATTAACAGGATTGAGAATAAATAGAAAATAGTAATTTCTGTGCTTAAACCCAGCAATAATGGTCCTGCAAAAGCTGCGGCAGACCAAGCCGTTAAGATGTAACCCAAAACTTGTCCGTAATTTTCAGTTCCATAAATACTTTTTACAAACGAAGGCATTGTAGCAAAACCAGCTCCGTAACCCGCAATAATCACATAAGTCAAGATTTGAAAAGATGTATTATTGGTCGAAAAACTAGGAATTAAAGTGAAGCAAATAGCATTTATTCCAATAAAAAGCATAAAAGTAGTCCAACACCCAATTTTATCCGAAATACTGGACCAAAACAAACGCCCAATCCCATTAAACAACCCGATGATGGCTACAAACATTGTCGCCTGTGCAGTACTCATTCCTACCACTTCTTGCCCTAAAACAGCCGCTTTGGAGATAATGGCAATTCCGCCACAAACGTTTAAGAACAACAATAACCAAAGTGCCATAAAACGTTTGTCTGTTAGGATTTCTTTTGGAGTTAAATCGATATGAGTGTGGTGTGGTGTGCTCGTACTTTCAGGATTTGCCAAATATAATGCGCTCAACAACATGCAAATTCCGTAGCCAATTCCAAGTGTGGCAAAAGCGCCTGATAATCCCATAGAAGCAATTAAAGGCCCAATTAAAAAAGAAGCCAATAAGGAACCTAAAGCAAAAGACATAATGATAATTCCGGAAGCCAATCCCGGTTTGTCAGGAAACCATTTTACGACGGTATAAACTGGAACAACATATCCAAATCCTAAACCAATTCCTTGTAAAACACCAAATGTTAGGTAAAACAAGTAGATATTACCCATATTTACAGCCAAAGCACTTCCTAATAATCCTAAGGTTAAAAATAATGTTGCTAGCAATCCTGCTTTGGTTGGCCCCACTTTTTGAGCCAATTTGCACATAAAAGCTGCCGTTAATCCTAAGAAACAAATGGCTAAACTAAACCCTGTTTTGGTATCGTGAGCATCCCAATTCAATTCATTAGATAAAGGTTCGATCCATTTGCTATACGCATAAATAGACCCGATGGACAGCTGCATAATCATTCCTGCCAACACGATTAAATATTTATTCTTTTTCATTCTTCTAATTCTTAATGCGGTAAAATCTGAATTTATTTTATGGTAACGTTATCTAAATACGAGCTGAAAATAGCTTTGGCATTTTCTAAGGCTTCTGTTGTAGGCGAAGGTGTATCGGCTAACTCATATTTCATATTCATCAACTCCCATTTGTGTTTTCCCAATTGGTGAAAAGGGATAATTTCTACTCTTTCAACTGTTTTATAACCCGAAAAATGTTTGGCCCATTCGTGTAAATATTCCTCTTGATCCGTCCATCCCGGAACAAAAACATAACGCAACCACATTGGTTTGCCTGTGCTTTCGCGGTGTTCGGCAATTTTTAATGTAGTGGTATTGTTTAAACTAGTGAGTTTTTTGTGCCATTCTGGATTGATGTGTTTGACATCCAATAGCAGCAAATCAGTTCTTTCTAAAAGTTCTTTAGTGTGATCGTCTAAAACGCGTCCATTCGAATCCAAACACGTATTGATTCCGTTTTCGTGCAAACGATCAAATAAGTGAATTAATTTGGTTCTTTGCAACAAAGGTTCACCACCAGAAACGGTTACTCCACCTTGTTTACCAAAATAAGATTTTTGTTTTAATGCTTTCGAAACCAATTCGTCAATTGTGACCAATGTTCCTCCGTGAATGTCTATAGAATCTGGATTTTGACAATACAAACATCGAAATTGACAACCTTGAACAAATACCACCATCCGAATTCCGGGACCATCGTGGGTTCCAAAAGTTTCTAAAGAATGAATCCTTAAAATATCATTATCCGAATCGTTTAATAAATGGGCGTCTTGTTCTAGGAAGTACATAGGTGTTTGTTATTAAAATTGGTTCTACTGTGTTTTTTATGAAAAGCTAAAACATTATATTAATCCAGCCAACCAGTATAGCTCACAAACAAATAAACCATTAAGATCATTAAGAAAATTAAGATTTAGTGCGCTTAATGAACCTTAAAATCTTAATGGTTTGAAAATAAGCTAAATGTTCACAATTTTCCCAGAAGAACCTTAAAATTAAATTCTATTTCTTTAAGTAAAAATTTAAAAAAATAGAATTTATAAAAATACATTATAATTTGAAATTACATAGTACTGTGGAAAGTTCTGCTGATAACTTCTAATTGGTGTGCTTTGGACAAACGTACAAAATTAACAGCGTAACCCGAAACACGGATAGTCAATTGAGGATAATTCTCAGGATGATTGTAGGCGTCCAACAAGGTTTCTTTGTTTAGAATATTCACATTCAAGTGGTGTGCATTTCTTCCAAAATAAGCATCCAATGTAGTGGTCAAATTACTAACTTGCTCTTCTAAATTGTTTCCTAATGATTTGGGAACCATAGTGAAAGTATAAGAAATTCCGTCTTGGGCATCGTTGTAATTCAATTTACTTACCGAGTTCAAAGAAGCAATCGCTCCATTTTCATCTCTACCGTGCATTGGATTGGCACCCGGAGCAAAAGCCTCGCCCGCTTTACGACCGTCAGGTGTTGCACCTGTATTGGAACCGTACATCACATTAGAAGTAATCGTTAACAAGGAAAGTGTTGGTGTCGAATTTTTATACGTTTTGTGTTTTCTCAACTCATCGATAAAGATTTTGGTCACTTCTTGAGCAATAACATCTACTCTATCGTCGTCATTACCAAATTTTGGAAAATCACCTTCAATTTTAAAATCTGAAGTCAAACCAAATTCGTTTCTAACTGGCGTTACTTTGGCATATTTAATAGCAGAAAGTGAATCGGCAATAATCGAAATTCCCGCAGCTCCATAAGCGATATCAATTTTTGGATTGCTATCAATCAATGACATCTGAGCTCTTTCATAATAATATTTATCGTGCATATAATGAATGATATACATTGATTTTGCGTAGACACGAGCTACTTCGGCCAATGTTTTCTTGAAAGATTTCATTACCGTATTATAGTCCAATACTTCGTCGTCCATTTCTGAAATACCACTCACAACTTGAGCCCCTTCTACTTCTTCTCTACCTCCATTCAATGATAATAAAAGCGCTTTTGGTAAATTGGCACGAGCCCCAAAGTGTTGAATCGTTTTTCCAATTTCTTGATACGAAACACAACAAGCAATTCCGTAATCGTCTGAACCACGATTGTCTCTCATCAAATCGTCATTTTCATATTGAAGTGATGAAGTGTCGATAGAAACTTGTGCACAAAAATCTTTGAAACCTTGTGGCAAACTTTCAGACCAAAGAATCGTTAAATTCGGTTCTGGTGAAGCACCTAAATTGTAAAGTGTTTGCAAGAAACGGAAAGAAGTTTTAGTCACTTTGGTTCTTCCATCGTGTAATTGACCTCCAATGGCTTCAGTAACCCAAGTTGGATCTCCACCAAAAATAGCATCGTAAGCTCCCGGACGAAGGTGACGCACTAATCGCAATTTCATTACAAATTGGTCAATATATTCTTGAGCTTGCTCTTCGTCAATAATTCCAGCTTCGATATCATTTTGAATGTAAACATCTAAAAACGAAGAAACATTTCCAAGAGACATTGCTGCTCCATCTTGTTCTTTTACAGCACTTAAATATCCTAAATAAGTAAACTGAACTGCTTCGTGAGCAGTAGTTGCTGGTTTCGAAATGTCAATTCCATAAGAAAGAGCCATGGTTTTCATGTCTTGCAAGGCTTTAATTTGCTCTGCAATTTCTTCACGCAAACGAACTTTAGCATCGCTCATTTCGCCAGAAACATTTATTTTATCTAATTTTTTTTCTGTAATCAATCGGTCAATACCATAAAGAGCTACTCTTCTGAAATCACCTATTATTCTTCCTCTTGCATAATTATCAGGTAAACCTGTCAATACGTGTTTGGATCTGAATGTTTTAATTTCACCATCATAAGCATCAAAAACAGCTTGATTGTGATTTTTGGCGTAGTTAAAAATATCTACTACTCTGTCTGAAACTTTCAATCCTTTTTCTGCTACAGCTGATTCAACTAATTTGATTCCACCATAAGGTTTCATCGCTCTTTTTAATAGTTCATCAGTTTGAAGTCCTACAATAGTTTCATTTTCTTTTTGAATGTATCCTGGTTCAAATGAGGTAATATTAGAAATAACCTCGGTATCAATGGCAAGACAACCACCATTTTCTCTTTCTTTCACAAGTGATTCTTTACAAACATCCCAAAGTTGAATTGTTCTGAATGATGGGCCAACCAAAAAACTCGCATCACCTTCGTACGATTTAAGGTTTTGCAATATAAAATCGTGTACATTAATACTGTCTTTCCAAACACCAACTTTAAACTCTAAACTTTTTACTAAATTTTTCATTTTTTATATCTCTAAAATTTATCTAAATTCTTTCCTTTATTTCTATGATTAAATTTACGAAATATGTAAATAGAATATGTATTTTACGATTTTTTTAGGAATAGCTTAAAGTTTTACCTCATTGAAAACTAATTCAATACATTATTAGTCTCATAAATTTATTATCTTAATTATTTCAAGGATTTTGAAGTAAAATTGTGAAAATTACGATAACGGTATAGCTTTTTTTAATTTTTATTTTTGTCTCAATTTCTTCTGAAAACGAACCTGTAGAGTGAATTTTTATTAAAAAAAATGGAATGAAATTGGTATAAACTGGAACATAATTCATAGAAGAATCGATCCAAAAACAAACTAATTCCGTTAGAAATAGTAAATAAAAATCCCCTTTCAAAGCAAAACTTCGAAAGGGGATTTGATGAAAATATATTTTAATACCATTTACACTTTCAATTCAAATAGAGTATCAAAAATGACTCCTTAATAAGGAGCAATACTTATTTGGTGTAAACCGTGTTTTCCTGCTCCGCTACTCTTATAAAAGTAGTTCGTTTGGTCAATTCTTTCAAACGGGAAGCACCAACATAGGTACAAGCACTTCGCAAACCGCCAAGAATATCTTTTAAAGTCACTTCAACATCGCCTCTAAAAGGCACTTCAACTGTTTTTCCCTCGCTTGCACGATATTCAGCTACGCCACCTAAATGTTTTTCCATTGCAGTGGTCGAACTCATCCCGTAAAATTGTTTGAACTTTTCGCCATCAATTTCTATCAATTCACCACCGCTTTCGGTATGACCAGCAAGCATTCCGCCAAGCATGACAAAATCGGCACCAGCTCCAAAAGCTTTGGCCACATCACCCGGAGTTTTGCAACCACCATCACTAATGATTTGTCCGCCAAGACCGTGAGCGGCATCGGCACATTCGATAATAGCTGAAAGTTGAGGATAACCCACACCCGTTTTTACTCTGGTAGTACAAACCGAACCGGGTCCAATTCCTACCTTTATCATATCGGCTCCAGCCAATAATAATTCTTCTACCATTTCGCCTGTCACCACATTTCCGGCAATAATCACTTTATCGGGATATTGCTTGCGAGTTTGTTGCACAAAATTTACAAAATGCTCCGAATAGCCATTGGCCACATCTATACAAATGAATTTCAATTGTGGATTGGCTTGGAAAATATCAGCTATTTTTTTGGAATCGTTTTTTCCTGTTCCGGTACTTATGGCGATGTAATTATACATTTCTGGCGCTAAATCACGCAAAAAATCATTCCATTCCTGAACGGAATAATGTTTGTGGATGGCGGTAAAAAGTTTGTCTTCGGCCAAAGCTTTTGCCATAGCAAATGTTCCTACAGTATCCATATTGGCAGCCATAATTGGAACTCCTGTCCAAGTTGCGGTACTGTGCAAAAATTTGAATTCTCTTTCTAAACTGACATGAGAACGGCTCTTTAATGTTGATCGTTTAGGTCTAATCATTACATCTTTGAACCCCAATTTCATTTCTGTTTCTATTCTCATTTGGTAGTGATTTTAATGGTATAAATATGTTTCAAATTTAAGAAAAATTATACTTTAATAGTATTTTTTTGTGCGTTACTTATTTTGCAGCTGCTCAAAACATCAATACCTCTTTAGCGGCAAACATCAATGCCAAGTTTGCATCTTTAGAAAAAAAAATAGAATTTCAAACTTTTTACCATCAAATTCTAAATTCAGATTACAAAAAAATTAACAATTAATTGTTAATTAACTTGTTAAACTGTTTTTTTTTTTTTTTGTAGATTTACAAAACATTCATTATCAATATCCTAAACTATGAGAAACCTATTATTATTAATCTTAACCGTGTTTACCTTAACCTCTTGTGATAAAGACGATGATAAACCTAAAACAGAGTTAGAAAAACTACCGCCTGCTACGCAAACTGGAGCAAAAACCTTTGGTTGCTTGCTCGATGGAGTGGCTTTTGTGCCAGGAAATCAAAATCTCGCTAAAAATTGTGTTTATCAGTATGTTAATGGATATTATTTTTCATTGCAAGGAAGCACTTATCCTAAAAATCAACTAATAGGATTAGGCCTAAGTACAGATAATTTAAAAATAGAAGAGGGTAAAATTTATATTCTTCAAGATAAAATCGATGGAAATGCTTCAGGATTGTATTACTTCGGAGATGATATAACTGGAATTTATGAATTGAAAAGGACATCTAACGTAGAAAAAGGGGAAATGAAAATATCCAAACTTGATTTTACCAAACACATTGTTTCAGGTACATTTTGGTACGACATTAAAGATGGCAAAGGTGTGATTCACAAAATACGAGAAGGTCGTTTCGATATGCAATATACGAATTAACAACAGAAAAGATATGTAATAAATAACTAAAAAAGAAAGACTAATCCGTTAGATGGAACAGTTTCTCATCGTAAAAAAATTAGCACCTCACGTTTATTAATTTTAACACTACCAAAATATGAAAAAAAATTGCTTTTTATTCAGTATTCTTCTTGCTTTTAATGTTGTTGTGGCACAGCAAGAAATAAACACGGCATTCACAACGCAAATGAACACCACTTTTGGCAATCTAGACAAAAACCGAGTGCCGCACGGCATCCTTCTAGATTATGGTATGGAATTTACAAATGTTCCTAGATACAATGGGACGCTTACAGATAGTACCTTTACTAATAAGACGGCAATGAGCCAAATTTATAAAACCTTATTAACGAGCCGGATTCGTGATGTTACCGCAGGTTTTGTTACACCAACAGAGTATGACACTCGTTGGAGAAACAACCGTAGCGGTAGTTATGTTGCTATTGGCGGTCTATTCTTTAGATACGTTCAAGTAGCAGATAATGCAGTAACTACGAATAAAATAACGGTTACCAATGCCAAGGCCTATGACAAATTTATTAGTGGTGTTTGGCAAAATCCGTATCAAGAATTTCAAACATTTGCAATGACACCTGACATACAAAAATATGAAGGTTTAACTATGCAAGTTCGCATCCCATCTACATTATTTTATAGCAATTATCAAAGTACAGTTCAGTCTATACAAATTGATTTTGGAAATGGAGCTGGTTATGTAACTGTTCCGTTTAATCAAAATGTTGCGGTAAATTATACTACAGAAGGGGTGAAAATTTGGAAGTATAAACTCAACTTGACAACTGGGACATCCTTGTACAACCAATCGAGAATTAAAGTGCTGCAAACAATGACGATCATTCCTTACAGCCAAAGAAACAATTAGTAAAAGTAAAAACTTATGAAAAAGCTATTAATACTATCTTTAGTTGCCTTTATTTTAAGCTCGTGCGACAAAGACAACGACAAACCCAAAACCGAACTAGAAAAACTACCAGCAGCCACACAAATAGGTGCTAATAAAGCAGGTTGCTTGGTCGATGGTATGGCATTCTTGCCCAAAGGATATTTCCCGGGAGGAAGTGCCTTATTCTTTTTCTATCAAGATGGTAGAAATCTTACTCTAGGAATATCTCAAAGGGACGATAATAAGATTCGTTCTGTAAATATTGCATCTTTAAATCAAAATTTACACGATAATGTAAATGTAATTTTTCCACTAAAGAGCTATGGTTCTAATTCAAAATATGCTGAGTTTAATATAAATTCTGTAGCTCGTCCTCATCCGAATTACTATTCAACCACAGAAACAATTACGGGCGAACTAAAAATTACTTATCACAATTTTGATAAAGCAATAATGAGCGGTACGTTTTGGTTTGATGCTGTAAATAGTGAGGGTGAGATTGTTAAAGTACGTGAGGGTAGATTTGACGTGAAATATTAAATTAACATAAAAAAAACAAATTAATTATGAAAAATATTTTTACAATAGCAATATTGGTAATTTTCTGTTTGCAAAATGTAGAAGCACAAACAGTTTATAGTCAAACGATAACAGGTATAAAGCAGCATCTAGGAGCAACAGCAACGGTAATGCTAACTATCGATTTAGCAGCAGGACATTCTGATATTATTAAACCATTGATCGTAGCCGAAGGTTTTGATTTAGGTGCTGTTTTTAGCCCCGAAAATACAAGGGGTATGAATACTTATGAAGAAACATTCAGAACGAGTTTGCAATTTTCAAACAGTACTGAGCTAAGAAATCTCATTTACGAAAACAACAAGCAATATGACATCATTTATGTCGATTGGAATAATGGCTCCGATTATTTGCAGCGCAACGCTTACGCTCTCGAAGAAGTAATCAAATGGGTAAATGCTATGAAAGTAGGCACTGAGTAAAATGTCATTTTAGGACAAAGTATGGGTGGTGTTATTGCTCGCTATGCGCTTGCAGATATGGAGCAAAATATGCAACAAACAGGAGTAGATCATCAAACTCGTTTGTTTATATCGCACGATGCACCACAACAAGGAGCAAATATTCCTGTTAGCCTTCAATATATGTATCGTCATTTAAATAATCAATATGTAAAATCTCCTGCATTGCTAGCTGGAGGCGAAATAATAGTTCCACTTTTTACAGATGTTCAGCCAGTTTCTACCTATCTTTCTATTCTTGATTTACCAGCGACAAAACAGCTATTGTCTAATTCATCAACTAGTAATTATACTATAAACAATTTTGAACATAATGCTTTTTATAATGAATTAAAAGCCAAAGGATTGCCAAATTGTGGCGGTTATCCAATAAATTGTAGAAATATTGCTATTAGTAATGGTGCCGAATGTGGTCTGGGTCAAGGTTTTAATCCTGGAGAAAATTTAGTAAATTATAATTGGAACAAAGGATTAACTTTTGGTGGCGATTTATTAAGTATGGTGTATCTTCCCTTAGGCGGTGTTATTGGCGGACGAATATTGGACAATGATTTTTATGGAGTAGCTCTAACTGGTTTAATACCTGGTAAATCTAAATTTGACGTTGAGTTTAATGCTAAAGCTATGCCGTACGGAACAAGTAATCAAATTTATAAAGGTAAAGTATCTTATACCAAAAAAATATTATGGATCGGTCCTAACATAACTGTTAATATTACAAATGTCCAAAAAAGCCAACCAGCTGGAATTTTACCATTAGATACCTATGGGGGAGGATTTTATGATACTTCAATAGTTGCTGGCTCGTTAACACTTCCTAATTTGTATGTTCGAGATAAATTTAATTTCATACCTACTACAAGTTCATTAGATATTGGTAAAAGAAATATTGTACTGCAAGATGCTGATTATAAAAGTGCTTATATCGGTGCGATGCCTCCAGTTGCACCAAATAATTCGCCATTTGTTAATTTTAGTTCCGATTTTGAAGTAAACAATCCAAATTCAAGTAACAAAAGTCATATTTCTTTCAATGCAAGAAATGGCGAATGGTTTGCAAGAGAATTAAATGCAAATGCAATTACAACAAATTGCTCGTTTCTTTGCTCAGGAACTTCTAGTTCTCAAATCTCTGGAAATGAAACTCTTTGTACATCCGCAAATTATTCAGCTCCAACAGGTGCAACTACTTATACTTGGTCAATTACACAAGGTAATAGTTTAGTAACTCTTTCTGGAAATGGCACAAACTCAATTGTATTAAATAAAACATCGCCCAATGCAAGTGGTTCAGTTACACTAAACTTAAATTTTGGAAGTCCTACTTGTGGATTTAGAACCATTACAAAAGTTATTTGGGTTGGTTCAAAAGTCTTTAACGACGTTGTACAAAATAGCAGTTGCTCATCCGTAACTATAGATTTTGTTGGAGCAGGAAATTCTTTGTCAAACATTAGCTTTTCGCAATTTATAACAAATGGCACTACCGTAAATCCAAATGTGACCTATTATGCAAATGGAACTAATAGTAATGGCGATCCTAGTTTTATAATTCTTTTACCCTCTAATCCTCAACCTTCTTTTTTATTATACAATATAACTTATACTGATAATTGCGGATCAACAATAACCCAGTATGCACATTATAGGCCAATTAATTGTAGGAGTAATTATAGATTAGCAACTGCTAATACAACATTCCAAATTTTTCCGAATCCATCGAATTCACTCATAAACATTACACTTTTTGATGAAAATTTAGCTCCAAAACCAACTGCAGTTATTAAGGGAACACTATACGACCTAAATAATATTGAAAAAACCAGTTTAAATATTATAGGCAATACTGCTCAAATAGATGTAAGCCATTTCAAAAAAGGCATTTATGTCTTAAAAATAAGTGTTGATGGAGATATAGAAAGTCATCAAGTTATTGTGGAATAAACCTTTCTTTTTAAATAATTAATCCGACATTTTACCAAAAATATCAGATTTTTTTTTATATCATTTTAGACCATAAAATAAAAATTTCACTAATTGACAACCAATAAATTGGTGAAAATTAGTGAAATCGTTATTTGAAATATATACTTCTTAGAAAACGAAAATAGCTCTTTCGCTCATCATTTCGTTTACATCATTGGCAACTTCTTCGATAATTTCTTCGTTGGTATGATCTGAAATTACTTTATCAATCAAGGCAACAATAGTTTCCATATCTTCTTCAACTAATCCACGAGTGGTAATAGCTGCAGTTCCAACACGAATTCCAGAAGTTACAAACGGTGATTTATCATCAAAGGGAACCATATTTTTATTTACGGTAATTTCCGCTTTTACTAAAGCATTTTCTGCATCTTTACCTGAAATTCCTTTGTTTCTCAAATCAATCAACATCATATGATTATCCGTTCCACCCGAAATAATATCATAGCCTCTTTTTACAAAAGCATCAGCCATAGCATTGGCATTTTTTTGCAATTGCAAAGCATATCTAAAGAATTCGTCTGTCAAAGCTTCACCAAAAGCAACCGCTTTGGCAGCAATAATATGCATCAAAGGACCACCTTGATTTCCGGGGAAAACGGCTAAATCCAATAAAGAAGACATCATCCTGATTTCGCCTTTTGGAGTGGTTAAACCCATTTTGTTTGGAAAATCTTTTCCCATCAAAATTAAACCACCTCGAGGACCACGCAACGTTTTGTGTGTTGTAGTAGTAACAATATGACAATGAGGCAAAGGATCATTCATCAAACCTTTGGCAATTAGACCCGCAGGATGCGAAATATCAGCTAATAAAATAGCACCAACAGAATCAGCAATAACTCTAAAACGCTCAAAATCCATATCACGAGAGTAAGCCGAAGCTCCTGCAATGATTAATTTTGGTTGCTCTTTGGTAGCAATTTCTTGAATTTTATCATAATCTAATCGTCCAGTTTCCTTATCAACTCCATAAAATGAAGGCGAGTATAAACGTCCAGAGAAATTCACTGGCGAACCGTGAGTTAAATGTCCACCATGCGATAAATCGAAACCTAAAATTTTATCTCCAGGTTTTAAACAAGCGTGATAAACCGCAGTATTGGCTTGAGAACCGGAGTGAGGCTGAACATTGGCATATTCGGCACCAAATAATTCTTTGGCTCTATCAATGGCGATTTGCTCGATTACATCAACCACTTCGCAACCTCCATAATATCTTTTGCCAGGATATCCCTCGGCATATTTATTGGTTAAAACAGAACCAGCTGCTTCCATTACTTCATCACTTACAAAATTCTCAGAAGCGATAAGTTCTAGTCCGTGAATTTGTCTGTCTTGTTCCTCTAAAATAAGGTCAAAAATTTGTTTGTCGCGTTGCATTTCTTTGATTTTAGTTAATTTGTGGCAAAAATACAAAAAATCGTTTGGTAAATAGTAAGATTATGATATATTTGATGAGTAATTCTTAACAATATAATTAACAATAGTATGCCAATATCAGCTAATAATACCAACAGAAAATCTTGGATAGAAGTCCCCGTTGATAGCGATTTCCCAATTCAAAACATTCCATTTGGCGTTTTTATTACTAAAGATGACGTAATTACCATTGGAACCAGAATAGGAGATTGTGCCATAGATATGGGAGCATTACAACAATTAAACTATTTTGAAGGAATCGAATTGACCGACGATATGTTTATGCAAGACACCTTGAATGATTTTATTTCAGACGGAAAAAAAACATGGCGTTTGGTTAGAAATCGCTTGGCAGAATTGTTTGACGTAACCAATCCAAAACTTAGAGACAATAAAGAACATAGAGAAATAGTAATTTTTAATGTAAAATATATCGAAATGCAATTGCCAGTATTAATTGGTGATTATACCGATTTCTTTTCCAATAAAGAACACGCACTCAACGTAGGGAAAATTTACCGCGACCCAGAACATTTGTTGTCGCCAAATTGGCTTCATATCCCAGTCGCGTATCACGGCCGAAGTTCTTCGATTATTCCTTCAGGAATTCCGGTGCATAGACCAATGGGACAAACTCTACCAAAAGGAGAGAAAACACCTGTTTTTGGCCCTTCGAGATTAGTAGATTTCGAATTAGAAATGGCTTTTATCACGACAGATGTCAACGTTATGGGCGAAAACATTCCAATAAACGAAGCCGAAGATTATATTTTTGGAATGGTTTTATTGAATGATTGGAGTGCGCGCGATATTCAAAAATGGGAATACGAACCACTAGGACCGTTTTTATCCAAAAACTTTGCTACCTCTATTTCGCCTTGGATTATCACGATGGATGCTTTGGAACCTTTTAGAACTAAAGGCCCAAAACAGGATCCCTCACCTCTTCCCTATTTGCAACAAAAAGGCAAAAACAATTTCGACATTAATTTAGAAGTAGCCATTCAGCCTGAAAATGAGGAACCAACAATTGTTTCAAAATCGAATGTAAAAAACATGTATTGGTCTATGAATCAACAATTAACACACCACACATCCAATGGTTGTCGTGTTAATTCTGGCGATATGATGGGATCAGGAACTATTTCAGGGCCAACACCAGATACTTTTGGCTCGCTATTAGAATTGACTTTTGGAGGAAAAATGCCAATACAACTCAACGATGGTTCCGAACGCAAGTTCTTAAATGACGACGATACTGTAATTATGAAAGGTTTTAGCAAGAACAACGGTGTTCGAATAGGTTTTGGGGAACTCTCAACTAAATTGCTTCCTCCGTATGTAAGGAAATAAATCATTTTTCACGCTCCATCTCATCCGACATTTTATAAAGTGTCGGATTTTTTATGTATTTTATCGACAAACTCTTTATTGGCGTAAAAAAACAATACTAATTCTTTTTGTTACAAATTTATAAAAATCCTATTGTTCTAATAAATTATTAGTAAATTTGCTCTAATGAAAAAATCAGGTTTACATATAACAACTTTATCACGGATAAACAGATCTACGACTTCTCCCGAAGTACGGATGCTATTAGTATAGTTTCCGAAAGAGTATCTCATCGTTTTTTATCCATTTTTCATTTTTCATATTTTGAAATTACATTCGTTATCTTTTGGATTTTTTAATCCACAAAACAGTATTATTTTTTGTACTACAACTTATACTTTTATTTATAGTATGATGTACATTTGTACTGCTTTTTTAGTACCTATAAATTTTTATTTTTTTAACCCAAACTTCAACTCTTGAAATGAGAATATCTGTAGTTATAGCCCAAGAAGAACATTTTAAATATGCGCAAGAAATATGCGACACTATAGAAAATTCGGCTTTATTGAGAGGTACTGGAATTGCAAAAAGAACCCCAGACTACATCAAAAAAAAGATAGCCAATGGCGATGCCGTTATTGCATTGGACAAAAATGGCGTTTTTGCCGGTTTCTGCTATATCGAAAGTTGGCAAGACAGTAACTATGTCGCACACTCTGGACTTATAGTACATCCTGACTACAGACAATTAGGATTAGCAAAAAAAATCAAGTCTTTTGTATTTGATTACTCTCTAAAAAAATACCCAAATGCTAAAGTATTTGGAATCACAACTGGTTTGGCCGTAATGAAAATCAATTCTGATTTAGGGTACAAACCCGTTACTTTTTCAGAATTGACTAGTGACCCCAAATTTTGGGCTGGTTGTCAAACGTGTACCAATTTTGAAATATTAAAAAGTAAAGATTATAAAATGTGCTTGTGTACAGGAATGCTTTACGATCCAAAAGAAAAACCAAAAGACCCACCCAAACATCCATTTAACGTTCGAATTTGGAACAGATTAAAAGCAATTAAAGAAGCGCTTTTCTTGGAGAATAAAGAAAAATAAACAACACACAGTTCAAATAAAAATGAAATCGGAGCTTTACAAACTCCCCAAAATAAATATAAAATGTCAAATAAAAAAGTAGTATTAGCCTATAGCGGAGGATTAGACACATCGTATTGTCTAAAATATTTAAAAAACGAACAAGGATACGAAGTTCATACCGTATTAATCAATACAGGAGGATTTGACGATGCCGAATTACAAGCCATCGAAGACAGAGCTTATGAATTAGGAAGTGCCAAACACGCTAGCCTTACCATTTTAGACAAATATTACGACAAAGCCATTAAATATTTGATCTACGGAAATGTATTGAAAAATAACACATACCCACTTTCTGTTAGTGCGGAACGAGTTTTCCAGGCAATTGAAGCTATAAAATATGCTAAATCGGTTGGTGCTACTGCTATTGCCCACGGAAGTACTGGTGCTGGAAACGACCAAATTCGTTTTGATTTGATTTTCCAAACCATCGCTCCCGAAATTGAAATCATCACTCCTATTCGTGACTTGAAATTATCAAGACAAGAAGAAGTAGATTATTTAGCTAAAAACGGCGTACACTATTCTTGGGAAAAAGCACAATATTCGATCAACAAAGGACTTTGGGGAACTAGTGTTGGAGGAAAAGAAACTTTAACATCAAGCAAACCATTACCAAGTGAAGCATATCCTTCTCAATTAACCAAAGAAGGCGAAGAGAAAGTAACTTTAGAATTTCTTAAAGGAGAATTGGTTGCTGTGAATGGCGTTGCCGACAAACCTTCAAATAATATTGTAATTCTTGAAAAACTGGCAAGCGCATACGCCATCGGAAGAGATATTCACGTTGGAGATACTATTATCGGAATTAAAGGAAGAGTTGGTTTTGAAGCCGCTGCTCCTATAATCATCATCAAAGCGCACCATTTATTAGAGAAACACACTCTTGGAAAATGGCAGCAATATTGGAAAGAACAACTAGGAAACTGGTACGGAATGTTATTTCACGAAGGTCAATTTTTGGATCCTGTAATGCGTAACATCGAAACTTTCCTTGAAGACACACAAAAAACCGTAAATGGAACCGTAACCGTTTCTTTGAAACCGTATCACTTTTCATTAGACGGAATCGAGTCTAAAAATGATTTAATGAATACTGGTTTTGGACAATACGGAGAAATGAACAATGCTTGGACATCAGACGATGCAAAAGGATTTATCAAGATTTTAGGAAATGCCCAAAACATATTTTCATCTGTAAATAACGAAACTTACGAATAAATAATTATGAAATTATTCAGTTACTAAACAATTTTGAATTGCCTCCAGCTTTAGCTGGAGGAAAAGGAATAAATAACAAATTGGCTTTAGCCAAAAAACATACTATTTTGGCTAAAGCCAATAATAATACCCAATTCTATTCCTCCAGCTAAAGCTGAAGGCAATTAATGTATTAAAAACAAAGTATGCTGAATAATTAAGCTATTTTAAAAAAATAAAATTATGATTTCAATAGGTATAATTGGAGGCTCAGGATACACTGCAGGAGAATTAATTAGAATTCTTATGTTTCACCCCAACGCAAAATTAGATTTTGTTTACAGCACAACCAATGCGGGAAAACCACTTTCTATTGCGCATCACGATTTGCTGGGCGATATTGAAATGAATTTTACCGATACCATCAATCCAAACGTAAATTTGGTGTTCTTGTGTTTAGGTCACGGAAAATCAATTTCGTTTTTAGAAGACAATCAGTTTTCGGATGCTACCAAAATCATCGATTTAGGCAATGATTTCAGATTAACAAAAGACAAAGACTTTAACGGAAAATCATTCGTTTACGGCTTGCCCGAATTGAATAAAACGGACATCAAAAGCGCACAATATATCGCCAATCCAGGTTGTTTTGCAACAGCTATTCAATTGGCATTATTGCCATTAGCGTCCCACGGATTATTAAATGACGATGTGCATATCAACGCCACCACAGGAAGTACTGGAGCTGGAGTTGGTTTGGCAGCCACTTCTCATTTCAGTTGGAGAAACAACAATATGTCACATTACAAAGCGTTCAATCACCAGCATTTGGGTGAAATCAACCAAAGCGTGAATCAGTTGCAAGCAGATTATAGAGACGAATTGATTTTTGTTCCCAACAGAGGCGATTTTACAAGAGGAATTTTTGCCACTTTATACACTAAAGTGGAAGAAAGTCTAGAAGATTTGGTTGCTAAATACGAAGCTTTTTATGCAGACCAACCATTCGTAACCATTACTACGACTGATATCAATATGAAACAAGTGGTACAAACGAACAAATGTATCATTAGTTTAATGAAAAAAGGGAACCGGATTTTGATTACTTCGGTAATCGACAATTTGGTAAAAGGAGCTTCAGGACAAGCCATTCAGAATATGAATTTGATGTTTGGACTCGAAGAAACCACAGGTTTACACCTGAAACCAAGCGGATTTTAATCCCCTCCCCAGCCCTCTCCGAAGGGGAGAGAGTTGAACAACTAATAAAATTATAAATATAAAAAGCAATTCCCCCCGTTGCTAGTTCCCCCTCCTTCGGAGGGGGTTAGGGGGAGGAAAAAAATGAACTTATTTGACGTTTACCCATTATATCCTATTACGCCTGTAAAAGCATTAGACTGCACCATTACAGACGATAAAGGAATCGAATATTTAGATTTATACTCTGGTCACGGAGTAATTTCTATCGGTCATACCCAACCGGATTATGTGGACAAAGTAAAAGCACAATTGGATAATTTGAGTTTTTACTCGAATGCGATTCTGAATCCCTTACAAGTAGAATTGGCAGAAAAATTAGGAAAAGCTTCTGGCTTAATTGATTTCAGCCTATTCCTTTGCAGTTCTGGGGCTGAAGCCAATGAAAACGCTTTAAAAGTAGCCTCTTTTCATACCAATAAATCAAGAGTAATTGCTTTTGACAATTCGTTTCACGGAAGAACATCGGCGGCTGTCGCGGTTACCGATAACAAAAAAATTGTAGCGCCATTGAACGCGCAACAAGTCGTTACTTTCCTGCCGTTGAACCATATTGACTTGGTAGAAGCTGAATTGAAAAAAGGCGATGTTTGTGCCGTAATCATCGAACCAATTCAAGGAGTTGGTGGTTTAGACCAAGGAACAACTGAATTCTTTCAAGCTTTGGAAAAATCCTGCAAAGCCAATGACGTGGTTTTAATCTTGGACGAAGTACAATCGGGTTACGGAAGAAGCGGAAAGTTTTTTGCACACCAACACCACGGAATCAATCCTGATATCGTAACGACTGCCAAAGGTATGGGGAACGGTTTCCCGATTGGAGGCGTTTTAATTTCTCCAAAATTCAAAGCGAGTTACGGATTATTAGGAACTACTTTTGGCGGAAGTCATTTGGCTTGCGCTGCTGGTATTGCCGTTTTGGACGTGATGGAAAAACAAAATTTAATCGAAAACACAAACAAAGTATCCGAATACTTTTTTGAAGCTATCAAAGTAATTCCTGAAATCATCAAAGTAAAAGGAAGAGGATTGATGTTGGGAGTCGAATTTGATTTTGACGTGAGCGCATTGAGAAAGAAAATGATTATCGAAAAACATATTTTTACGGGTGGAGCCAACAATAAAAACTTATTGAGAATTCTACCTCCTTTAACGATTACAACTGAAGCAATTGACACATTTATCGTGGCTTTACAAGAATCATTAGTTGAACTAAAATCATAAAAATGAACCCGCTCCGCAAAGTCTCTGACTTTGCGGAAGTGAGAATCGGTCTCAGACCGCATACAAAATGAAGGTTTAAAACCTTCAAACACATCCTCAAAGTCGGAGACTTTGCTGAGCAAGGAACTAAATATCATAACAATGAACACATTATTATCCATAGCAAAAAGAAATGCTGTTTTAAGCCGAATGGCAGAACTTCTAGAACAAGAAAGAGCCAACCTTAAAAGTATCAATCAACAGGATTTAAATAATTATTCTGGTGAAGATTTGGCTATGGAAAAACGCTTGCTCGTTGATGATGCCAAAATTGACGGAATGATTTTGTCGATGCAACAATTGGCGAGCCAAGAAGATCCTGTTGGCGTGGAAAGATTCCATTTTGTACACGACAACGGTCTTAAAATCACCAACAAAACAGCAGCTTTTGGTACGATAATGATTATTTACGAATCTCGTCCAGATGTAACGGTCGAAGCCGGTGGAATCGCCTTCAAATCAGGAAACAAGATTTTATTGAAAGGCGGAAAAGAATCTTTGTTATCGAATTTGAAAATTGTTTCTCTTTGGCACCAAGCCTTAACAGCAAATGACATTACTATAGATTGGGTGGAATATTTGAATTACAATCGTGCCGAAACCCAAGCTTTCTTGGAAAATCCAACACAAAAAGTGGACTTAATCGTTCCTCGTGGCGGCGAACAATTGATTGCTTTTACAAAAAAACACGCTACTTGTCCCGTAATCGTTAGCGGTCGCGGAAATAATTTTGTGTATGTAAACAAAGAAGCCGATTTGCAAAAAGCCCTTGACATTATCATCAACGGAAAAACAACAAATATCGGCGTTTGCAATGCGTTGGATAAAGTTTTGATTGATTCCAATTTAGAAAACTGGGAAGATTTTGCAAAACAATTGGTAACCGAATTACAGAAATACAAGGTGGAAGTTTTAGGCGATACTGCTTTCGCAAATGCGACTCAGGCTCCTGCCATTACGAATGAAGAAATTTGGTACGAAGAGTTTTTAAATTATAAAATTGTTATCGGAATCGTGAATTCGGATAAAGAAGCTATTGCCAAAATCAACAAATATTGTGGCGGACATTCGGCTTCGATAATCACGACCAATGATGCTATTGCACAGGAATTTATGGAGCAGGTAGATTGTGCGGCGGTTTATCAAAACGCTTCAACTCGTTTTACCGATGGCGGTCAATTTGGTTTGGGAGGAGAATTAGCGATAAGCACCGATAAATTACACCAACGCGGACCAATAGGATTGCAACATTTAGTGACCAATAAATGGTATATTTACGGCGAAGGACAAATCCGATAAAATGTACAGACGCGATTTATCGCGTCTCATAATACTGCATCAATAATGACGATTGATATTTATAAATAATGGCAAAAAAAAGAATATTATTAAAGCTCGGAAGCAACACGCTCACCAAAGAAACCAATCACATTTCGAGAGGAAAGATTGAGGATATTGGAATGCAAATTGCCGCTTTACAAGACGAATATGAGTTTATAATCGTGAGTTCTGGAGCGATTGCTGCAGCAAAACAGTTTGTAAAACTGGACAATCACGACAAAGATGTTTTTGTAAAACAAGCCTTGGCTTCTATTGGTCAGCCTCATTTGATGCGGATTTACCACGAAAATTTCAGCGATTTGGGTTTGCTAACTTCCCAATGTTTGCTTTCGTATTCTGATTTTGAGAAAAAACAAACAAAAGTCAATATCGTAAACACGATAAACGTCTTGGTCAAAAATAGTTATATTCCAATCATTAACGAAAATGATACCGTTGCCACGGACGAAATTCAGTTTGGTGATAATGATAAATTAGCGGCTTTAACGGCAGTTTTATTGAACGTTGACATTCTGATAATTGCCACGAATACCAACGGAATTTACACCAAAGCATCCATTAATAACGAAGTCCCTGAAACCATTGAGTTAGTGACTGACTTATCTGAATTGCAAAAAGAAATTGGAGACAAAAAATCATCTCACGGAACCGGCGGAATGCAATCCAAAATTGATTCGGCGGCAATTGCCAAAGCAGCGAATATAGAAACTTGGATTATCAACGGACTGGAAGATAATTTTATTTTGAAGGCTTTAAAAAACGAGATTAAATTTACCAAAATTGTATGAAATGTTGTTTTGCTTAATCGATAACTCGATTAAGCAATTAAACAAATAACCGATTAAACCATAAAAAAATGAACTTTATATCCATACAAAACATAGATTCACTCGACAAATGGGTGAAACAAGCGTTAAAAATCAAAAAGAATCCGCTTAAAAATAAAAAATTAGGTAAGAACAAAACACTAGTAATGTTGTTCTTTAATGCTAGTTTGAGAACGCGTTTGAGTACCCAAAAAGCAGCCTTAAATTTAGGGATGAACGTGATGGTGATGAACTTTGGCAGCGAAGGTTGGACATTGGAATACGAAGATGGAGCGATTATGAATCAAGGGGCTTCGGAACATATCAAGGAAGCCGCAGCTGTAGTTTCTCAATATGCAGACATCATTGCTATCCGAGCTTTTGCGGGATTAGTGGACAAAGAAAAAGACAATGCCGAAATGGTAATTTCAGGATTTTTGAAACACGCCACAGTGCCAATTGTCAATATGGAAAGTGCTACGGGACATCCGATGCAATCTCTTGCTGATGCGATTACAATGGCAGAACACAAAACCGAACACAGACCAAAAGTTGTTCTAACTTGGGCGCCACATCCTAGAGCCTTACCGCAAGCAGTTCCCAATTCTTTTGTGGAGATGATGCAAAAGCAAACTGAAATGGATTTTGTGATTACACATCCAAAAGGCTACGAACTGAATCCTGAAATTACGAAAGACTCCAAAATCGAATACGATCAAAATAAGGCTTTCGAAAATGCCGATTTTATCTATGCCAAAAACTGGAGCAATTACAAAGAATATGGTCAGATTACGAATTCCGATCCAAATTGGACAGTTACTGCCGATAAAATGAAACTGACCAATAATGCCAAATTTATGCACTGTTTGCCTGTTCGTAGAAATGTAATCGTTACGGATGAAGTGATTGACAGCGAAAATTCGATTGTGATCGAACAAGCCAATAACAGAACCTATTCGGCTCAATTAGTATTACAAACAATATTAGAAAATGTCAAATAAACCCTCTTTATCCATCATCAAAATTGGTGGAAACATCATTGATAATCCTGTGGAATTGTCGCAATTCTTGGCCGATTTTTCCAAGATTGAAGGCAACAAAATTCTCGTTCACGGTGGCGGAAAATCGGCTACCAAAATGGCGCAAAGTATTGGATTGACTCCTCAAATGATTGATGGACGCAGAATTACAGATCAACCAATGCTCGATGTAGTCGTGATGATTTATGCCGGTGAAATCAACAAAAATATAGTGGCTCAATTGCAAGCCAACAACACCAATGCAATGGGATTTTCGGGTGCCGATGGGAATTTGATTCAATCCACCAAAAGAAACCATCCCACCATCGATTACGGTTTTGTTGGCGATGTACAAAAAGTGAATACATCATTATTGGAAACCTTGATTAATATTGGAATTGTTCCTGTTTTTTGTGCCATCACACACGATAAAAAGGGTCAATTATTGAATACCAATGCGGATACCATCGCCAGTGAATTGGCCATTGCCGCCTCGGAAGTTTTTGAAGTAACCTTGAATTATTGCTTCGAAAAATCGGGAGTTCTAACGGATGTTGAAGATGAAAATTCGGTAATCGAACAAATCAATTCGGCTCTTTACGCAAAATTAAAAGCAGAAGGTGCGATTCATTCTGGGATGATTCCAAAATTGGACAACTGTTTCAATAGTTTATCCAAAGGTGTTCAGAAAATAAAAATTGGTCATCATCGAATGTTACAAAATAAGGCTGCATTGCATACTACAATTACTTTATGAAAAACATAGAAACCCTTACTCAAGAAGCCATTGCTTTATTAAAATCGTTGATTGAAACACCTTCATTTTCGAGTGAAGAAGAGCAAACAGCACTTTTAATTGAAAATTGGTTTACACAAAATAGCATTCCTTTCGAGAGAGAGAACAATAACATTTGGGCTTACAATCAACATTTTGACAAATCCAAACCAACGATTTTACTCAATTCGCACCACGATACGGTGAAACCCAACCAAGGTTACACAAAAAATCCGTTTGAAGCGATTGTCGAAGACGGCAAATTATTTGGTTTGGGAAGCAATGATGCTGGAGGTTGTTTGGTTTCACTAATCGCCACATTCACTCATTTTTATACCGTTGAAAATCTGCCTTACAATATTGTAGTAGTAGCTTCGGCAGAGGAAGAAAGCAGTGGAAAACTGGGTTTAAACAGCGTTTTGAAACATTTACCAGAACTGGAATGTGCTATTGTTGGCGAACCCACATTAATGCAATTGGCGGTAGCCGAAAAAGGATTATTGGTTTTGGATGTAGTTGTAAAAGGCACTGCAAGTCACGCTGCACACAACAATCCAGACAATCCAATTTACAATGCAATGCCCGTGATTGAATGGTTCAAAACCTTTCAATTCGAGAAAATATCGGAGGTTTTAGGTCCTGTAAAAATGACCGTAACCCAAGTGACCGCAGGAAAACAACACAATGTCGTTCCCGCCGAATGCCATTTGGTTGTCGATATTCGCGTGAATGATTGCTACAACAATACTGAAATTTTAGACGCCGTAAGAGCAAATATAGCTGCCGAAGTTGCACCACGTTCGATGCACTTAAATGCTTCGTCCATTCCTGTTTCGCACGGATTGGTACAAGCAGGAATCGCTTTGGGAAGAACAACTTATGGCTCTCCTACCCTTTCCGATCAATCGGTTTTGTATTGTAAATCTTTGAAATTAGGACCAGGCGAAAGTTTGCGTTCCCACTCGGCAGACGAATTTATATATGTAAACGAAATAGAAGAAGGCATTCAATTGTATATCAAAATACTTGGCGATTTCTTGAAACAATAATTATATCATACGGACAGCTCGCGAGCTGTCCCTACAAAATAAAAAATAAACCTATGAAACTTTGGGAAAAAGGAATACCTACAGATAAACAAATAGAACATTTCACCGTTGGAAACGACCGAGAACTAGACTTAGTTTTGGCAAAATACGATGCTTTGGGTTCTATTGCTCACGCCAAAATGCTGGGGCAAATTGGACTTTTAACCGAATCAGAAACTATTTCTTTGGTTTTGGCTTTGGAAGACATCATCTTCGAAGTTGAAAAAGGGGATTTTCAAATTGAAGACAGTTTCGAAGATGTACATTCCAAAATTGAATATCTGCTAACCATAAAACTAGGTGATGCAGGAAAGAAAATCCACACGGCACGTTCTCGAAATGACCAAGTTTTGGTCGACGTTAATTTGTACCTAAAAGATGTCGTAACCGAATTTAAATCGCAAGTACGAACTCTTTTCGACTTGTTGATGGAATCGGCAGAGAAACACCAAAACGTGCTCTTACCAGGTTATACGCACTTACAAATTGCGATGCCTTCCTCTTTCGGAATGTGGTTTTCTGCTTATGCTGAAACCTTGATTGACGACATCACAATGTTGAACGCTGCCCTGAAAATTGTGGACCAAAATCCATTAGGTTCCGCTGCAGGTTACGGAAGCTCCTTCCCTATCAACAGAACATTTACTACGGAAGAATTAGGTTTTGAAACCTTGAAATACAATTCTGTGGCTGCCCAAATGAGCCGTGGAAAATCCGAAAAAACAGTTGCTTTTGCGATGAGTAGCGTGGCTGCAACTTTGGCAAAATTTTCGATGGACATTTGTTTGTATATGAGTCAGAATTTTGATTTCATCACTTTGCCTGCTCATTTAACGACAGGCTCCAGCATTATGCCTCACAAGAAAAACCCAGATGTCTTTGAATTGATTCGTGGAAAATGCAACAAGATTCAAGCCCTACCTTATGAAATTACGCTCATCACCAACAATTTGCCAAGCGGATACCACAGGGATTTACAATTGTTGAAAGAAGGATTATTTCCGGCGATTCAAAACCTGAAAGCGTGTTTGGATATTGCTATTTTCTCTATCAAAGACATCAAGGTAAAAGACAATATCTTGGCTGATAAAAAATACGATTACCTGTTTACGGTGGATGCTTTAAACGAAATGGTGGTTGCCGGAATGCCTTTTAGAGATGCTTATAAAGCGGTTGCGGAACAACTGGAAAACGGTACTTTTCAATCACCAAAAGAAACTAAACATACTCACGAAGGAAGCATCAACAACCTTTGTTTAGGTGAAATCAAAGAGAAGATGAATCAAGCTTTTTAGTAAACTATTTACAATTTCAAAAGCCACGAATTCACGAATTAAAATAATATAATTCGTGAATTCGTGGCTTTTATACATTAAAGAAATCTGTTTGAATCTGTGCCAATCTGTGGCAAAAAACAGCTACAATTTCCCCTTCAACTCTCCAGCATCAATATCACTGTGGGAAACATCATAAACCGATTTTCCTTCCTTAATCAATAGCAATTGTGGCGATTGATGATAAACATTAAAACGAGCAGCAATTTCATTTGAAATAGCTCTGTGTTCTAATAAATCCAAAAAATAAGCATCTACTTCTTCTTCTAAATTAAACTCGTTTTCAAATTGTTTCAAAGCAGTTCGGCTAACGATACAACGGGTGCTGTGCTTGAAAATCACAACTGGTTTTTGACTTGAAAAAGTCACAATTTCATCCAATTGTCCCATAAAAGTCAAGGGAATCCAATTGATTTTTTTGTTGGAATCATTTTGTCCCTGAGAACTCCCAAAAATATAATTAAACACACTCATTTTGTCGTTTTTTAAGTCATTTTGTCGTTCGTAAACCCCTTATAAACAGTCAATATGTCGTACCTTTAAGGATGGAATAACATTTGACGATTATTTGCCGAAGATACAATAACTTTAAGTTTACACAAGCACATCAATTAACACATTCAACTTTAAATAAAAAGTAAAATGAACATCAATAAATTCACAATCAAATCGCAGGAAGCCATTCAGTTTTCACAGCAATTGGCACAACGTTTGGGACAACAACAAATAGAAAATGAACACATTTTTAAGGCCATTTTTGAAGTCGATGAAAATGTAGCACCTTTTATTTTAAAAAAACTGAATGTAAATGTTCCGTTGTTTCAACAAATATTAGACAGCACCATTCAGAGCTTTCCGAAGGTTTCTGGTGGCGAAATTCAATTTTCTAGAACTGCTGGAACCACGCTTAACGAAGCTGAAATTATAGCACAAAAAATGAACGATGAATTCGTTTCTATCGAACATTTAATCTTGGCAATTTTTGGTTCCAAAAGCAAGGTAGCACAAATCTTAAAAGACCAAGGCGTCACCGAAAAAGGTTTGAAAGCCGCAATCGAGGAACTCCGAAAAGGCGAAAGAGTAACTTCTGCTTCTGCCGAGGAAACCTATAATTCTTTGAATAAATACGCCCGAAACCTTAACGAATTGGCTCGAAACGGAAAATTAGATCCCGTTATAGGTCGTGACGAAGAAATCCGCAGGGTTTTGCAAATCTTGACGCGTAGAACCAAGAATAATCCAATGTTGGTGGGTGAACCTGGAGTTGGTAAAACCGCCATTGCCGAAGGATTGGCACACCGAATCGTGGACGGAGACGTTCCCGAAAACCTAAAAGATAAAATCGTGTTTTCTCTCGATATGGGTGCTTTGATTGCTGGAGCCAAATACAAAGGAGAATTCGAAGAACGTCTGAAATCGGTTGTGAAAGAAGTGACTGCTGCCGAAGGAGATATTGTCCTTTTTATTGACGAAATCCACACGCTAGTTGGTGCTGGAGGTGGTGAAGGTGCAATGGATGCTGCCAATATCCTGAAACCAGCTTTGGCTCGTGGTGAACTGCGTGCTATTGGTGCAACGACTTTGGACGAATACCAAAAATATTTCGAAAAAGACAAAGCACTCGAACGCCGTTTCCAAAAAATAATTATCGAAGAACCCGATACCGAAAGTGCCATTTCCATCCTTCGTGGAATCAAAGACAAATACGAAACACACCATAAAGTTCAGATAAAAGACGATGCCATTATTGCTGCTGTCGAATTATCGCAACGCTATATTACCAACCGATTTTTGCCGGACAAAGCCATCGATTTAATGGACGAAGCCGCTTCGAAAATCCGAATGGAAATCAACTCCAAACCCGAAGAACTCGATGTTTTGGATCGAAAAGTAATGCAATTGGAAATCGAAATTGCAGCCATCAAACGCGAAAAAGATGAAAGCAAACTCAAAGCTTTGGGAATGGATTTGGCCAACCTCAAAGAAGACCGAAACGAGATCTTCGCCAAATGGAAATCTGAGAAAGATGTAGTTGATAACATTCAAGCCGTGAAAACTGAAATCGAAGACTTCAAATACGAAGCCGAACGTGCCGAACGCGAAGGCGATTACGGAAAAGTGGCCGAAATTCGTTACGGAAAAATCAAGGAAGCCCAAGAACGATTGAATGGGTTCCAAAAACAATTGGCCGAAGATCAAAAAGGGGGAACTTCTTTAATAAAAGAAGAAGTCACTCGGGAAGATATCGCCGAAGTCGTGGCCAAATGGACCGGAATTCCCGTGATGAAAATGCTGCAAGGCGAAAGAGAAAAACTCTTGAAACTCGAAGACGAATTGCACAAACGCGTCGTGGGTCAGGAAGAAGCTATCGAAGCTGTGAGCGATGCCGTGCGTAGAAGTCGCGCCGGATTGCAGGATATGAAAAAACCCGTGGGAACTTTCCTTTTCTTAGGAACAACGGGTGTCGGAAAAACCGAATTGGCCAAAGCCTTGGCCGAATATTTATTTGACGATGAAAACGCGATGACCCGAATTGATATGAGCGAATACCAAGAACGCCACAGCGTGAGCCGATTGGTAGGAGCTCCTCCGGGATATGTAGGTTATGACGAAGGCGGGCAATTGACCGAAGCCGTACGTAGAAAACCCTATTCCGTGATTCTGTTGGACGAGATTGAAAAAGCGCATCCCGACACGTTCAACATCTTGTTGCAAGTCTTAGACGAAGGGCGTTTGACGGACAACAAAGGGCGTTTGGCCGATTTCAAAAACACGATTATCATTATGACTTCGAATATGGGAAGCCAGATTATACAAGAGAAATTTGAGAACTTAAAAGGTGGAATTGAAGCAGCTACCGAAGCTGCCAAAGTGGAAGTTTTGGGCTTGTTGAAGCAAACCGTTCGTCCCGAATTCATCAACCGTATTGACGAAATCGTGATGTTTACGCCTTTGACCAATGCGAATATCGCTCAAATCGTAGGTTTGCAACTGAAAAGTGTCAAAAAAATGTTGGCTTTGCAAGGTATTACTTTGGATGCCACACCAGAAGCGATTGACTATCTTTCGGAGAAAGGGTACGATCCGCAATTTGGTGCAAGACCTGTAAAACGTGTGATTCAAAGAGACGTTCTCAACCAATTGTCGAAAGAGATTCTCTCAGGAACCATCACTACCGACAGTATCGTTTTGATTGATGCCTTTGATGGGAAATTGGTGTTTAGGAATCAGAGTGAATTGGTTCATTAATTGGTCTACGTCAGTTCGAGTGTTTTATTAAAAAATGCGCCAGCTTTTTTTAATAAAATGTATCGAGAACAATTCTAATTTTATGAAAACACCAGTCGAGAGATTGGTGTGTTTTTATTCAAGTGAGTTTAATATGTCGTTTATTTGGATTTTAAATGTGGGAATCGTTTCAAAAATAGTTTCCCAAACAAAGCTGTTATCGACTGAAAAGTATTCGTGAACTATAAAATTGCGCATTGATTTAGCACCACGCCAATCTACATCAGGGAATTTTTTTTTCATTTCTTAATCAATTTGCGAAATGGCTTCGCCAATTACGATAAAGTTTTTAAGAACGGCATCTTGCTTGAGCCAATCGCCTAGAAATTCTTCCTTAGATGTTGTGTTTGCCACCAGCTCTAATTTTTCAATGGCTTCAAGGATATGTAAGAAGTAAATTTTATGTTTTTCAGTTTTCATAAAAATACCGAACTTCCTTTAGTACTTTTTCCTTGATGAATTTATTTAAGCCATTTTCCGAAATTAAATCTACTTTTTTATGTAGCTTTTCTTCTAACTCAAAATGAATTTTAGACAGCGTAAACAAACCAATTGGTTGATTCAAGGAAAAAAGAATGTCAATATCACTCTCGCTGTTTTCTTCGTTTCTAGCCACAGAACCAAATAACCCTATCCTTTTGGGATGATACGGTTTTAAAGTTTCGATGATGATATGTAACTGGCTTTTTGATAACATTATACAAATGTAATTAAAAATAAGTTAAAAATTAAGACTAGGGAGAATTACCGTTATGCAAGTATTTTTAGAAACCCAGATAGCGGATTTGCAATCCGTGCCCCTAAGCGAGAGCAAACAATAGATATGTTTACTTGCCAATTGGAAAGGGCACAGAATGGAATTCTTCGCTAACAAACACAAGGCTAAAATCCTCGTGCTGTGCGAAGTCTCCCGACTTCGTACCCACAACTATTTGTAACTACAACTTTAGAGTCTTATTTATAAGCTTGTGCTTGTCGCCAATTGGAATAGCTACGAAGTCGGGAGACTTCGCAGAGCAGTCAAAGAAAACTCGATTTTAAACCCGTCGAATTCGATGGGTTTAGAAAATAAGCTAACTTAAGTACAAAGCCTCTGTTACCCATATCCTCAACTCTAAACTTGGGGATTTTTTGTATTTTTACAATTAAATACTTTTTCTATGCAAGAAAACAAATCCAATATCCTCATATATCAAACTGAAGATGGCGTTACCAAAATGGAAACCCGACTTCTGGATGAAACGGTTTGGCTTACTCAAGCGCAAATGGCAACTCTTTTTGACAAAGGAAGAGTTACAATTACGGAACACATAAACAACATCTTTAAAGAAGGGGAATTGAATGAAAATTCAGTTAGTCGGAAATTCAGACATACTGCCGCTTATGGCAAAAACTATGAAACTACTTTCTACAATCTCGATGTTATTATTTCTGTGGGTTATCGCGTAAAATCGCATCGTGGTAGGCAATTTCGGATTTGGGCAACACAGCGATTGAAAGAATATAGGGTAAAAGGATTTGCGATGAACGATGATTTGCTAAAACAAGCTGGAGGAGGCAATTATTTTGACGAATTATTGGCTCGAATTCGGGATATACGCTCGTCTGAAAAAGTTTTTTGGAGAAAAATTTTAGATATTTATTCCACCAGTATCTATTATAATCCAAATACCGAAGTTTCTCAAAACTTCTTTAAAACCATCCAAAATAAAATACACTGAGCTGCCCACGAACACACTGCCGCCGAAGTTATTTATCAACGAATTGACTCGACAAAACCCAATCTTGGATTAACCAATTTCAAAGGAGAAAATCCAAGCTTACAAGAAACCTAAATAGCCAAAAATTATCTGGATGAAAAGGGACTTAACCTGCTCAATAGATTTGTAGTAGCCTATTTAGATATTGCCGAATTGCAAGCACTCAATCAAAACCCAATGTATATGAAAGATTGGGTGACTCGATTGGACGATTTCTTGAAAATGACCGGAAAAGAAATACTCAATCATTCAGGATCTATTAGTTATAATAAAGCTATTGAAAAAGCAAAAACAGAATATGACAAATACAAGGAAACCCTAAAAAATGAACTTTATAATGTGGAAAAAGATTTTATCAATCAACTAAAAACCACCGAGAAAAAGATAGCAAAAAAAGAATAAGAAAGCTAATAAACCAAAGTGTATAACTTTATAAAACTCCTAATGTCACTTGATAAAAAAGTAAAACCCTATACCAATGGAACTATCTAAAACAGATAAAAAAATTGCTCGAATCCCAATGGACAAAGGAATTGAAATCTGTAACGCTTCGGTAATAGAAATTTTAACAGACTGGAAAAACGGCAAAAAAAACATGAAAAACTTACGGCAAAGTCTTTGAAATCGTTAAAAAAATGACAAATACATTGCTTCAAATTACGATTGAATTTCAGGGATTCACTACTTTGATACTGTTTTAAACATATATTGCAAAGGTCTTGTTACAGAAGAAGACCTAAAACCATTTTCTGAAACTATAGAGCGGTTTACCGTGTATAAATAAAAACTCCTTTTTTGTTTTGGAAGTAGTAAGAGAGGTAATATTTGATGGTGAAATAATATCAGTATTTATAATAAAAAAAAATAGATTTGAGTCGAAAACGGTAACAACCTTTTGGAGATATGTTGCTTTTTACGGTCAATTTTCTTAAGAAAAGTTTTGATATTGAAATTGATTTCTTTGTGAGTTTTTTAAATTCTAAAGAAAATTTGACAATACATACTAAATGTTCTGAAAGAGCTTTTACTAGTTAATAACGAAAATAGGCTGACCTACAATAGGTTGTTAGTTTTCGTGATTCTACTCTTTTTTATTAGTTTTTAATAAATTTTGATATAGTATTTTTCCCATTTGAAATTACTTGCAACAAATACATTCCGTTTTGGAGGTTTTCTAAGTTTAATGTATTGGTACCATCATTTTGTTCTAACACTTTTTTACCTGTTATGTCGGTGATTGAAATTTTATCAATAGAGGTATTTTCAGGGTTTGTGATAGTCAAAATATTTTTAACTGGGTTTGGAAAGATTAAAAATTTGCTATCGTTAGTTATATTTTTTAATGTTGAGAGTGAATTCGTGTTTAAACGCCATAATTCTCTACCATTTTGTCCGCCATTGGTAGCATTGAAAAATAAATTATCAGCCACATTGATTAAACCTTCTGGCGAAGAGCTTTCACTCAAAAATCTAATATTATAGCCAATTGTTCCGCTTGCTGTACCATCAGTTTTAAATAGTTCTTGACCAATAATATTATCACCTGCAACGAAATATATTGTACCGTTTATGTTTGTAAATTGACCAGGTTCAGAGGAGCTAATACCAGCATTAATATCTTTTACGAGTGTAGTTCCTGCTTCTGTACCATCACTCTTCCACATTTCAATCCCATGAATACCATCATTTGCAGAAAAATATAAAATACCATTGACGTTCGTTAAATTAGTAGGATTAGAACCAAAATTAAAAGTACTTTCTCTAATTTCTTTAACTTTTATAGTTCCAGCCACTGTTCCATCACTTTTCCATAATTCTAAATTATTGTCAATATCAGTTGCAATAAAAAAAAGTATTCCATTTACATTGGCAAAACTACCAGCACCTGAACTATATGCTACACCGTTAGGCGTATATCCGGGATAAATATCTTTAACCATTGCTGTTCCTGCTGTGGAACCATCACTTTTCCATAATTCCGTTCCAAAAAAAATACTTTCTCCACTGAAAAATAAGATACCATTTGCAATTGTCAAATTTGGGTATGAACCAACAGTTGAAGCAGTTCCTGGCGTGTTGGAAACCATTACTGTTCCTGATGCAGTGCCATCACTTTTCCATAATTCGTTTCCATTAATTTCGTTATAAGCAGCAAAAAATAAAGCACCATTAACGTTGATGAAATTATTAGGATTTGATCTATTAGGTACATCAAATGTAAATCCAGGATTAATATCTATAACCATCACAGTTCCTGCGTCGGTTCCATCACTTTTCCATAGTTCTGTACCATTATCATTGGCATTGGCAGAAAAAAATAAAGTTCCGTTAAAATTTATTAATTCGTCTATAAAGCCAGTATTATCTGTAAGACTTGGGTTAAGATCTTTTATCATTACTGTTCCAGCTTCTGTACCATCACTTTTCCAAAGTTCACGACCGTTTATTCCGTTATTTGCCGTAAATAAGAGTGTGCCGTTTACATTGGTTAAATTTCTGGGTTCCGACCCATATGAAGTACCACTACTGCTTAAATTTATATCTTTAACCATTACAGTTCCAGCATTGGTGCCATCACTTTTCCATAATTCAAATCCGTTTACACCATCATTTGCGGCGAAAAATAAGGTTGAATTTATTTTGGTAAAACTTGGATTATATGAAAACGAAGTATTAGATCCAGAATAAATATCTTTCACCATAACAGGTTGTTGGCTGTAATTATTAGTACTTAACAATAAGAAAAATAAGCTGACCAAAAAAAGAGTTGTTGTTTTCATAATTTTAATTTTTAATGAATTTTGAAACTGTAGATTTTCCGTCTGAAATTATTTGCAGCAAATACATTCCATTTTGGAGTTTTTCTAAGTTTATGGTATTAGACCCACTATTTTGTTCTAAAACTTTTTTGCCTGTTAAATCTGAAATTATAACTTTCTCAAAAGACCTACTATCAGAATTTTGAATGGTTAAAATATCTTTAACAGGATTTGGAAAAATCGAGAATTTACTTTCCATGATTGTATTTTTTAAAGTGGCAAGTAAATTTGTATCTAAAACCCATAGTTCTGTACCATAAACGCCAATCCTTGCTGTAAAGAATAATTTACCATTTACATTGATTAAATTACTTGGAGGATCACCAATCAAATTCAATATATTGACACCAGTAGTTCCATTTGCAGTTCCATCGGTTTTGAATATTTGTCGACCAGTAATACCATCGTTTGCCACGAAATATATAGTTCCGTTTATATATGTAAATTCAAAAGGTTCTGAGCCAATAACACCAGCATAAAGGTCTTTTAAAAGTGTAGTGCCTGCTTCTGTACCATCACTTTTCCATACTTCTTTGCCGTTAATTCCATCATTGGCATCAAAATACAAAGTACCATTTGCGTTGGTTAAACCATTAAGAAACGAACTTACTGTTCCATTTCTAATTTCTTTAACTTTTACAGTTCCTGCCGCTGTTCCATCGGTTTTCCATAATTCAAAATTTTGTCTGTTGGAATCAATTTCACTATCACAAGCACTAAAGAACAAAGTACCATTTACATTGGTTAGATTATTGGGAGATGAGTTATAAAAATAATTATTTTGAGCATTATAACCAGGGAAAATATCTTTTACCATAACAGTCCCAGCGTTAGTTCCATCACTTTTCCAAAGCTCTATTCCATTAATTCCATCGTTGGCAGAAAAATATAAAGTGCCATTTACATTGGCCAAACCAATAGGATCTGAGCCGTTATTCCCAGCGACAATTTCTTTAACTTTTACTGTTCCTGCACTTGTGCCATCACTTTTCCACAGTTCAAAATTGGAAGTACTTTGGTCTCTTGCAGAAAAAAACAACGTACCATTCACATTGGTTAAACTATAAGGAGCAGAACTATTTGGTAGACCATTCAAAGAACTACCTATAAAAATGTCTTTTACCATTACGGTTCCAATTGCAGTTCCATCACTTTTCCATAATTCATATCCATTATCAATATTATTACATCTAAAATATAGTACTCCATTGATATTTGTTAACATTGCTGCATCTGAACTCCCATCTGAAAAATTACTGTAAATATTAATGTCTTTTACCATAACTGTTCCAGCTTCGGTGCCATCGCTTTTCCACAGTTCATTGCCATTAATGCCGTTATCCGCCGTAAAATATAATAATCCATTGACATCAGTTAAGTTTCTTGGTGTAGAACTATTAGGTACGCCAGCAAACATGTAGCCCGGATAAATATCTTTGACCATAACTGTTCCAGCATTTGTTCCATCGCTTTTCCATAACTCAGATCCATTTACGAGATCGTTCGCCATAAAAAAAAGAGTTGTATTATTTTTTGTTGGAGTGAAAAGCGACAAAGAAGAATTGGTGCCAGGATAAATATCTTTAACCATAAAAGGTTGTTGCGAATACGCACTCCAGTTACATAGTAGTAATAGTATTGTAATGAATAGGTAAAGTATTGTTTTCATCATTGTATATTTTAGTTTATTTTTTTCTAAATCTGCTATTCGTTTAGTGAAAAATTGCTGGTTCAAGTTTGTTTCTAGAATAAGAAAGAGGATTAATTTTGTCGATAATATCCAATCCGAGTGTTGTTTTTTAAATGTCCGATTTCCAACGTTTATCAGACGTTACTGATATTGTTATTAGACAACCGAAATAGGTTCAAAATTGATTGCTACCTTGCGTTTTATTGTTTCCCGCAAGATTTAGAACATAAGCTTTATCGTCAGTTCACGTGGTATTTCCCCCAAAAGCTATTCTAGCTCGTTGCGCATTGATTTTGTTGAAACCAATGCGTAATATTAGGATCAAGAGTCGTTGTTTGTTTTTCATAGTATTCAATATTAAGATGTTATCGTTTTAATATTGTAAAATTAGCTGGTTAAAAAAAAACAGTTCTACTGCATTGTAATGATTTATAATATCCTACTTTTATATGATATAAGAAAAAGCAACTTGTGCTTAACTTTGTATTTGAATAAAGGAATAGAAATGGCAATACGTGATAGTTTAACAAGTCAATTGTTGAATTTATATTACCTAAAAACAAATTTGAAATATGCTGAACGCAATTATTATGAAGCCGAAAAATATGGATTAAAATACGATTCAGTAAATAATATGATAAATGAAGGGGAAATGTCAAAATATTCACTCGATTTAGAACAGCGGTATAAAGTAGAAAAGAAAGACAAAGAAATTTTATTACTAGAAAAAAATCAAACTAGACAAAAAACATTTATTTATTCCTTAGCAGCCATTGCGATAAGTTTGTTGCTTTTTATTTATTTATTATACCGAAATTATACAGCAAGGAAAAGAATTGCCGAGCAAAAAATTATACAACTACATCAAGAAAAAAAGATCGATGCCACACAAAATATGATACAAGGCGAAGAACAAGAACGAACTCGATTGGCCCGTGACCTACACGACGGTTTGGGCGGAATACTAACAGGTGTAAAATATCAATTGAATAGTATGAAAGGAAACGTAATTTTATCAGAAGAAAACGCCTTCACATTTACCAAAAGTATCTCTCAAATAGATGAAGCCATTGCCGAAATGCGGCGTGTAGCTCACAATATGATGCCAGAAGAGTTGTTGAAATTTGGTTTAGACCAAACCCTAAAAAGCTATTGCGATTCGGTTTGTCTAAGTTCAGAACTTACAGTTTCTTATCAAAGTTTTGGAATGGATGATCGGTTGGAGCAAACCAATGAAATTGTATTGTACAGAATTGTTCAAGAGCTTTTAACTAATACTTTAAAACACGCCAATGCTACAAAATCGAATATTCAATTGTCGAAGAATGGTCATTTAATTTCGTTAACCGTGGAAGATAACGGAAAAGGTTTTGATGTAAATGCACAACAGATTGCTTCGAAACTCACAAGATATGGAATTGGTTTGTCAAACATAAACCATAGAGTGGAATATCTTAACGGAAGAATAGACATAAAATCCGATAATAGAGGAACATCAACCCACATTGAATTTGAAACAACATAAGATGAAACACAAAATTTTTATAGTCGATGATCACCCAATGGTAATCGAAGGATTCAAAGCATTGCTGAGCCAAAATGAGAATATAACTATTGTTGGTAGCGCCGAAAATGCTTTTCAAGCGATAGATTTCCTTAAAAAAAACGAAGTAGATATTGCTTTTCTTGACATCAATCTGCCAGATATAAGTGGTGTTGATTTGTGCAAAAAAATAAAAACCGAATTTCCCAGGATTAAATGCTTGGCCTTAAGCACTTTCAATGACAGGAATTTTGTTTGTAAAATGATAGAACACGGCGCAAGTGGCTATTTGTTGAAAAACTCATCCAAAGATGAAATAATGCACGCCATTGATGCAGTTATAAAGGGTAATATGTTTTTTAATGTGGATTATCAGAAACAAAATACTTCAAAATACGACCAAAAACCCTTTTTAACACGAAGAGAACTCGAGATCCTAAAGGAAATAGCCGAAGGTTTGACCAACCAGCAAATTGCCGATAAACTTTTTATAAGCATCACAACAGTAAGTACACATCGTCAAAACTTGATGCTCAAACTCGAAACTGGCAACACGGCTTTGCTGATAAAAACGGCTTTGAAATATGAGTTGATATAGATTTATGAGGTATTACTCGGATATAATTTTCAAAAATTGTTCGCCTAATTTTTTTTGAACTTTTTTATAAAGTCATAAAAAAAGCATTACTAACAGCGCCTTTTTAATAGCCTAATTTAAACAACAAATTACATTCCACTAGCTCTTGATAATATTCCACAAAAAGCGATATGCTGAACAAAGTCTCGACTTCCTATCCGCAACTATATATAAGTAATGAGAACAAAATAGTGTCGTTTTTTTTACCATATAAGGGCATATAAGAACATTTAATTTTTTGATTGAATCGCTTATGTGAACTTATATGCCTTATATGGTAAGATTAAATGTGTAACTGTTTAAATACGACAATAATTGATTCTTTCTATTTAACCACAACTTCAGCAACTTATTTTTCTTCTTGTTCTTATTAAATTTAATAAATAACTACAAAGTCTTGAAATTTTGCATAGCAAAGTTTTATAAGTAGTGAAACTTATATAAAGTCGTATTTTGATTTTCCTAAATCAAGAAGAAACATTATAAATAAAAGGATTTCTAAATCTATTTATACGACAATAAACGATTCCTTTTACTTATGTTTTTATGCAATCTGTTGATTTCCTATATTTACATTGAAAAATAATACTAAAAGTGATGAAATACAATAAATACATCAATGACTCAGCCTTAGTATCCGAAATTGGACTTGGTGCTTGGCAGTTGGGTAATAATTCGGGATGGCAAAGTATGTCCGAGTATAATGCCGTGGAACTAGTACAAAAAGCATTGGAATTAGGAATCAATTTTTTTGATATAGCACCAAATTATGGACGCGGTACAAGCGAAGAAAGACTGGGAAAAGCACTAAAAGGGGTTGATAGAAGCACTATAGTGCTCAATACAAAATTTGGTCATAGTGATGCTGGCAAAACGAATTATAATTCAAATTATATTAGAGAATCTTTGGAAGGCAGCCTCAAAAGATTAGGCGTTGATTATGTTGATTCGCTTATTATGCATAATCCACCGGTAGAATATCTGGATGGCAATAAAAATGACCATTATGAACTATTTGAACGTTTAATCGAGGAAGGTAAAATAAAAGGGTATGGTGCCTCTCTAGACACCTACGAAGATATGAAGTTGCTAATGGAAACAACCAATGCCAAAGTAATTGAAGCTTTTTTCAATATGCTGCATCAGGATACTTCACGAGCTTTTGACATGGCTATGTCAAAAAAGGTGGCTATAATTGCAAAAATTCCTCTCGACTCCGGTTGGTTATCAGGAAAATATACTGCTGAAAGTATCTTTGATGACATCAGAAAGCGTTGGTCTAAAGAAGACATTCAAGTCAGGGCACAACTTGTAAACAGAGTAAAGACAATTGTAGATGCACAAGAAGATCTAGTTCACAAAGCCATTTCGTTTTGTTTGTCTTACGAAGCTGTGGCTACTGTAATTCCTGGAAATGCAAATAGTACTCAATTAGTAAACAATATAGAAAGCATAAACCATCCCCTTTCAAAGGAAATAGTTCAAAATTTGGAAGAATTTTATGCGAATGAAGTTAAGCAGCTCCATCTCCCATGGTAAACAAAATAGTATGAATTTGAAAAGGAAACGTTTCAAATTCATACTACTAAACCCTAAAATTAGTATTCTATTTCCTGATTTTAAATCAATACCCAAAGCAGTACAAAATCTCCCGATATCCTACCCTCTCTTCGAAGTGTTTCATAAAAGTCGATCAGCAATACCTCATAGTTATCGGAATTGAAAGCGTTCTATACACCATCCGTCGAGATATTGGTGGTTTTTTTTAAACTTTAAAATAAAAAAAACATTTTAAACATTGTATATTAATAATGTTTTGTATTTTTATAAAACAATATTTATCAACACCTTATGTTCTGATATCTATTTCCAATCCCCAAATCCTACAAACAATATTCCCTACAAATGGCTTATTTTTAATTATTGAATCCATGATTCAATATAAAATTGCGTAACGTTTTTAATAAATAGTAACTCTAATTTAAAACTAAATCAAAATGGAAAAAAATGAAAATCAAAACAGTCTTTTTGAACGTCTTGGTGGCGAGGCAGGAATAACGACCATCGTAGACGACGTTGTGGAATCCCATATGACAAACCCAGCGGTTAAAGCAAGATTTCTTCCTTTAAAAGACGACACTGAACATTTCAAGGAAGTTAGACAGCATCTGATTAATTTTTTTATTATGGGAAGTGGAGGACCTAATCAATACACTGGTAAAGACATGCTCACAGCCCATAAAGGAATGAATATTAATCAAGGGGAATACATGTGTGTGATAGACGACATAATGTTTGCGCTCAACAATAACAATGTTGATGAGCAATCCAAAAAAGATGTACTTGCCATCCTTTATTCATTAAAGGATCAAATGATTGGTGTATAACCCCTTTTACTAAAAAACGGATCATTGCATTTGACCAATCCTACTATAATACTATTTCTGATACATCATAAATTCAAGATATGCAAGCACCAGTCGAGAGATTGGTGTTTTTTTTGGAGCAGAACGATGGATTTTCATAACAAATTTAAAATACTCTTTTACAAAATTTTCATCGATTTATCTGAAATAAAAAATATACAAAATTTATAAATTTGTAATGTTTTTTTTATATATTTGAAAAAGAATAATACTAAAACACAAACAAAAACATCCCTATTTAGAACAAAAAACAGTAATTTTCTACGCGTATAAAAAACGTTATGCCTCATACTAAAAAACCGACGGAGAAAAACACATTTATAAAAAATCAATGACCGATAAAATCGAACAACTTTTTAAATTCATTTCTAATAATAGAGAATATAACAAAGCTTTACAAGAAAGATATTATCGCTCAATTATTTTGCCATATAAGGATGAAAAAGAAAAAATAATTTCTTTATTATACCACATTGCGAACACTCAAAGTCAACCCAAAATTGACAAACTATCGGAATTTTATAAATCAATAATTACTGAAGAAAATTCTTTGAAGTCTTTTAAAGAATTCGTCCTAAACATTAATCCAAATGGGAAAAGTAATTTTGAAAGCGTTTATAAAGGAATGCTAAATCAAAAAGGATGGGGACCAAAAACGTCTGCATTAATTTCTAAAAGTATATTTCACTTACATAACGGACAATATTCTGAGGATTTAAAAATTTGGAATGATGTTCCTAAACTAATTGATGAAAACGATAGTTTTTATCTTCCCGTTGATGCAGTAATAATTGCAATTTTCACAAAGTTAGATAATTCGATAAAATGGGATTTTGACAAAATAAACAAGACATTAGAGACAAAATATAAAGGACAACAAATTGAAGTTTGGGATGACTTATGGTTTTGGGGTTTTATTACGCAAAATGGTTCGGGCGAAAATAGAGTATTTGAATGGAATGAAAACAAGTATTGGGTATTAAAAGAAAGCGACAAAGAGAAAATTAAAATAGAAGAAATTAAAAATAAATGCCAAGAATTTTTAAAAATCTTTAAATAGGAAAACATAAAAGTACGAGGCATAACAGCTAGTAAGCAATAGTCGGAAATAAGGCTGAAATGAAAATGGTTTTGTATTGGAATTAGTGAGATTATCCGATAAAATTGCTATATTTAGCCCGACCATCGCCTACTACCAGAACACTGAGCGACAGCTGCGGGAGAATCGTAGAAATAACAAATTTTGTCATAAAATGAAAAAACATATTACATTAATACTTTTACTTTTTATTCTGATTTCTTGTAATCAACAAGCTGATAAAACTAAAATTTCACAAACTCGAATTGATAGTTTAGAAAACGAACTTTCAGAAACATACAAACTTTGATTTGGAGAATTTATAGGTAATATTCAAATTCACCACGCAAAACTTTGGTTTGGATGTGAAAATCAAAATTGGAAATTATCTGATTTTGAAATGAATGAAATCAAAGAAAATTTTGAAGGAATACAAAAATATTGTTCCGACAGAACCAAAACCAAATCTATTGGAATGATTAATTTTGCAATGGATAATATAAGTAATTCTATTTTAAAAAAGAACAAAGAAATGTTTCAGAGAAATTATACAAATCTTACATATTCTTGTAATTATTATCATCAAGCTACAAATCACGAATAAAATGTAATCGTAATCGCTAAAAACCCACTATTTTCAAATCAGGATTTTCAAATAAAAAAATAATTATGTTGCAAAAATTAACACAAACAGATAATTCAAAAACAACTATTTTACTACGTTTAATGGTTGGAGCAGTATTTTTTTCAGAAGGAATACAAAAATTTTTATTTCCTGATATTTTAGGTGCAGGTAGATTTGCTAAAATTGGTTTACCATCTCCAGAATTTTTAGGCAGTTTTGTTGGTTTCTTCGAAATACTTTGTGGTGCATTAATCCTAATTGGGCTTTTTACACGTTTAGCAAGTTTTCCTATTATCATAATTATGCTTGTAGCAATTGCAACAACAAAAGCAGAAGTTCTTAAAAACGATGGATTTTGGGAAATGCTTCACGGCAGTAGAACAGATTGGGCAATGCTACTCGGTGGTATTTTCCTTGTGATTGAAGGTGCAGGAAAATGGTCGTTTGATAAGAAATTAAATAAAAATGGAGGAGAAAAATAATTTAAAAGACACGAAAAAGCAGGTTAGAAAGGACGGGGAAAAGTCCTATCAAAACACTAAATAGTATCTGGATACAGTATGGTTGTTGTACCCTAAATAATGCCAATAAATGGTGTAAATTTTAAATTGAGGCAAATTTAAAAGCTATTATTAACTTAACTTTACATCTATATTAGTCAATAATAAACATTTAAAAATACAACTATGAACATTCTACAATTAATTCAAAAAAGATATACAGCCAAGAAGTATAACGCTGATAAAGTAATTCCACAAGAAAAAATCGAAGAGTTGAAAGAGATTTTACGCCTCACTCCTTCTTCAATAAACATTCAACCTTGGAAATTTACCTTTGTACAAAATCCAGAAATCAAGGCAAAATTAGCTTCGGTTTCGATGCACAATGCAGAAAAAATCAATCAAGCGCAACTATTAATCGTTTTTAGTGTTGCCGATGATTTGGATGCGTTCCAGAAAGTCGTAGAAAATGAATTTTCGCAAGCCAGGATAGATTGGTACAACAAAATCAAGTCAAGTTCGCCAGAAGCCGATTTGAAAATATGGCTTGCCAAACAAGTGTATATAGCTTTGGGAGTAGGTTTGACGGCTAGTATTGCAATGGGGCTGGATTCGACAGCAATGGAAGGCATAGAAACAGATAAATACAAGGCTATTCTCAATATGTCGGCATACAAACCACTTTTTGCAATGGCCGTAGGTTATGGTGCAGATGAGGATTCCAACCGAATTGAAGTAACCCCAAAATCCAGAAGATTACTAGAGAATGTAATTGAAACTATTTAACCCAAAAAGATCACCGATAAAAACAAAAAACCCTGAAAATTAAATACTTTATAAAAAAGACATCAATCTCTCGACTGATGCCTTTTACCTTTTTTAGAGTAATCAAAATAAAACCTGTGATCTCCTACAATTCTGGAATACACGAGAATAAATCCTTATTCTTTAATAATTTTTATGTTTTGGATTCCAAAAGAGTTCTTTATTTTTAAAAAATACATTCCTGATTTAAAAGCACTCATATTAATTTTGTGAGAGGATGGCACTACCTTTTCTATTAACTTACGTCCCAAAATATCGGTCACGGTGATTTGGTTTTGATCGTCTAACAATTGCAACTGCAAGACATTTTCTACTGGATTGGGATAACAAAATTGATTTAATTCTGATACAGTTTCTACTCCCAATGAACAGCTACTACCTACCACATAAGAAATATATTTCGTGACAGACAAACCTCCAGCAAATGCGAATTTACAAGCGTAATTGATGGTTGAACCTGTTGTTTGTCCAGTAATAGTTTTTGTAAAAATATTTCCTGAAACTGGCGTCATTGGCGTTTCAGCGAAAGGGGATTGTTTCCACAAATAAGCTACTACATCTACTTTGTCTGTATCCAACAATTCAAAATTGATTTTCACATCTGTCCCAATAGTTTCAAAAGTATATTTGTACCCTAAAGAGAAAGATCCTTGTGTTCCTATTGTTTCTGTACCTGAACATTGTATAATGGTTTTTGTGGTAGCGTCGAGAACGATTGGATTATTGAGTGCAGCATTGCCAGAAGGATCAGTTGCCGTAACGGTAAAAGTATAATTTGTATTTTGAGCCAAATTATTGATTGTAAACGATTTTTGAACACCCGAAGTACCAAATGTATTAGTCGAGTTTGCACCGTAAGTAACATTATAAAATACATTCCCTGAGTTATCCGTAGCATTCAATAATAGTTCTACAGAGGAACCTGTTGTTGTACCCACACTGGCTGTGAAATTCGTTGGCGCTTGTGTATCTAATGTTGTGTTTTGATAGACCCTTACATAATCAACATCCATAGCGGTTTGCGTGAAATTTGTAGCTATCGGGCCAGCGACTCCACCCATTGCAATATTTAACAAAATATATTGCTCTTTGTCAAATGGCCAATTGTTGGCATCTTTCACTGCCGGATTGTAAGTGTAATAAACAACACCATCTAGCAGAAATGAAATTTCGTTTGGAGACCAATTCAAGGAATAGATGTGGTAATTCTCATCGATATTATTTCCTACCACCACACCACCAATATTAAACGTATTTCCGAAAGAGGAAGGCGTGTGCAAGGCGCTTTGAACATAATTATTGGGTTGAGATCGAGTAATTCCGTGCTCTAATATATCTATTTCGCCACAAGCAGGCCAAGGAGTATCGCCGTATTGAGCATCAAAATAACCTCCATCTTCGTTTACATTTTTTCCAAGCATCCATAAAGCAGGCCAAGTTCCGGCATCTTTAGGAATTCTTGCTCTAATATCTACTCGGCCGTATTTGAAAGCGAATTTAGAATTTAATCGTGCCGAAGTATATTGCTTGGTAACACCTTGATCGGTGTAGCTTTCTTTTTTTGCAACAATACTCAAAAGACCTGAATTCACATACGAATTAGTAATTTGATTGGTATAATGTTGAACCTCATTATTAAACCAGTTTCCTCCAGCCGGCAATTGTGTTTGATAAAACCAATTGTTAGCATCAACAGCTCCATTAGTGCTAAACTCATCTGACCAAACTAAATCATTATACACTACATCAACCTGGGCAACGCTAATTTGACAAATTAGAAAAAAAGAAAGTAGTATTTGAAGTAATTTTTTATTCTTCATATTTTAAGTTTCAAAGTTAAATGATAGTGTTGTTTTTTAATTTTTCGTTTTTATCCCAAATTCCCCAATAAGCTCCTACATTGCCCTCTGTTCCCACTTTCCATGATTCATCAAAGGATGAAAAATAAAATATTTCTACTTCTTTTTCTTTGGACCATTTTTGCGTATCAATAAAATATCTCAAAGCATTTTCTTTGGATGCGTGAGCTCCGCCATGAGAACCTCCTTCACTTGGCCACCCGGTCTCGGTAATAATTATTCTTTTGTCTCCCCCATAACTTTTAGCTGTTTCAAACATATTCTGCATATGATGCAAAGAATAATCTATTGAACAACCATCCCAATAAGGATAACAATTTGCTAAAATCACATCGCAAACATCTGTAATTCTAGATCGAAATGAAAACTCATAATAATTATCTACATAGCCCACAGGGATAGAACTGGGTATTGCTTTTTTCACTCTGTTGATAAATTCCAATAATTCGTCTTCGGTCATATCCTTTCGAAACATGACCTCGTTACCAACAGCAGCTATATCGACATAACCCTCGTTAGCCAATTTTATAAGTCCTTCTATTTCAGCTTCGTTGACTTGAGAATTATCTCCCAGCCAAGCGCCAACTAATGTTTTAATCCCAAATTCATGGGCAATTGCAGGGATAAATTCGTTTCCTTCGGTACACGAAAAAGATCGAACCCATTTTGTATATGGGGCAATTATTTTCATCCTTCGACGAACTTGCTCTTCTGTAATAATATCACCGGGTTTTTGCCCCTCTTCATATGCGCTGAAGGAAATTCCGTGTATTCCATTTTCTAAAGTTTCTCCCCATAATTGTGATAAATCTTGGGGTGAAATTTCAGGAATTTGAATTTCAGCAACATTTTTTTGAAGTGCAATTATCTTTTTATATGCTTCAATTGAAAAATAACGCTCTTCTTTATATGACATGATTATTTTTTATTTATCTCCAAATTTTACATTTTCATTTTTATCCCAAACTCCCCAATAGGCTCCAACTTCACCCTCTGGGCCTACTTTCCAAGATTCATCAAAAGAGGAAAAATAAAACATCTCTATCTCATTTTGTTTGGACCAATTTTGTGAATCGATAAAATATTTCATTGCATTTTCATTAGATGCATAAGCTCCTTTTAGAAAACCGCCTTGACTTGGCCAGCCAGTTTCGGTAATAATAATTCGTTTATTTTGACCTGCATATTTTGCCGATTCAAACATACTAATCATGTGATGAAAGGAATATTCTATTGGGCAACCCTCCCAATATGGATAACAATTCGTTAAAATCACATCGCAAACTGCGGTAATATTTGGTCGATGCGAAAATTCATAATAAGCATCTACATATCCAATAGGAATTGAATTAGGAATTGATTTTCTTACTCTATCAATGAAATCTAAAAGTTCATCTTCGGTTAGATCTTTGCGATACATCACCTCATTTCCTACAGCTGCAATGTCAACATAACCTTCGTTTGCGAGTTGTATTAAACCTTCAATTTCCCTTTCGTTGACTTCAGGATCATCGCCTAACCAAGCTCCAACTAATGTTTTAATTCCAAATTCTCGTGCAATTTTAGGGATGAACTCATTTCCCTCAGTACACGAAAACGAGCGGATCCAGTTTGTATAGGGAGCAATTGTTTTCATCCTTCGTCGCACTTGTTCTTCTGAAATGATATCTCCTGGTTTTTGTCCGTCTTCATATAAACTGAAACAAACACCATGCATTCCGTTTTCTAAAGTTTCTTTCCAAATTTTGGATAATTCTTTAGCAGAAACACCTGAAATTTGAATTTCTTGATAATTATTTTGACCGTCTTTTCTGTTTTTATTATCCTCTAATGAAAAATAATGACCTTCTCTATATGACATACCATTAATTATTAAATTTTAAATTTTCATTTTTGTCCCAAATGCCCCATCCGGCACCAACTTCTCCTTCTTGTTTTATTTTCCAAGATTCGTCAAAAGAAGAGAAATAGAAAAGTTCTATTTCCTTACTTTGAGCCCATTGCTGCACTGAAATAAAATATTTCATTGCATTCAAACTAGAAGGTACTGCTGCTTCAATATTTTCTCCTTTGCTTGGCCATCCTGTTTCTGTAATGATTACTTTTTTCCCTTTAGAAGACTGTTGTGTCAATTCCATCATTCTACTCAAATAGTTTAGCGCAAAATCATTGTCTGCTCCTTCCCAGAAAGGATAACAGTTGGCCAAAATAACATCACAAGCATCAACTAAAGCTGGTCTGTCCAGAAACTGATAATACGCATCTACATATCCTACAGGAATAGAATCTGGCAATGCAGCTCTAACTCTTTGGATGTATCCTATTAATTCTTGTTCCCCAATTTCTTCACGATGCAACACTTCATTTCCTACGGCAGCTATATCGACTAAACCTGCCTCAGCCAATTTTATTAGGGATTGAATTTCCTTTTCATTTCTTTCTTTATCATCACTAATCCAAGCTCCAACTAGGGATTTCAGTCCTTTTTTGTGTGCTATTTCGGGTATTAATTCATTGCCTTCTGTACAGGAAAAAGTTCTAATCCATTTAGTATGTGGAGTAATTATATCCAGTCTTCTTCGAATTTGCTTTTCAGATAAAATATCACCAGTTTCTTGTCCTTCTACATAAGGGCTAAAACACAAACCGTGTAAACCATTATTTAATATTTCTGAAAACTGTGTAGTAATTTCAGTTTCACTTTTTGAAGATAAATCAATTCCGATTTTAGAATTTAAAGAACTTCCAATTTTTTCTAAAGACATTAATTTTCCTGATAGATAAGCAGAAGATTGTTTTTTTACCGGTTTTTTTCTGTCATCTAATTCTTTTTTTATTTCTCTCGCTTTTTCCTCTGTTAGGTCATAATTTCTCATGACCCACATCGCAATTAATGTTCCTAGAATAGGGATTCCTGAGAAAAAAAGTCGCAAACCAGTAACTGCTCCCTCTGTTTGTGTTGCTGCCCCGGGATGGAAATCTACAAAAGACATTATTATACCCGTTAACAGTCCGGCAATAGCAAAACCAAATTTCACCATCCACCAATAAATAGCTCCAAAGATTCCTTCTCTTCGTTTACCCGAAATCAATTCATCCATATCGCAAACATCGGCTGTCATTGACATCATCAAGGTGAATAAACTTCCGATACCAAAAGAAAAGAATGGTAAAGCGAATATAAACATATATGGTTTTCCGGGAATGAAAAGAAACCAAAGCAAAATATATCCAAAAACTGATATTCCTTGACAGACTAAAAATGCTTTCTTTTTTTCCATTTTTTTAGACATCCAAGAAACTATCGGAATCACGACAAAAGTGGTAGACAATGCTCCTAAACATCCAAAAAGTGTTGGCCAAATACCCGCATCTGTTGAACTTCCATTAAATAAATAGTAAACAACTATAAAAAAAGTAAAACCAGCAACAGTATTGAAGGCATTAAAAATAAAGAAAGTAGCAATACAAAGTTTTCTGAAAGGGCCGTTTTTAAAAGCTTCAACAAAACTCGAAAAAATTTCTTTTAAACTGCCTCCCATTGTTTTAAACGTTAATGGAGAAAAGCTCACTTCGTCAATAGTCGATTTGCTTTTAATAAAAATAGCAGGAATCATTGCCAATATCATACAAGAAATTCCAACCCAAACAGCCAAAGTTCTTGTGGCAGTATCTGCATTAGGAAACCAAGAAGGGTCATACATAACTACCCAAAACCAAGGTGCGATTACCCAAGCCCATTGCCCAATCCATTGCGATATAGCCATAATACTTGTTCTTTCGTGAAAATCATCACTCATTTCATACCCCATTGCCACGAAAGGAACACTAAAAATGGATAATCCAAAATAGAATATAATTGACCATATAAGAAAATAGTAGAAATTATAATCTATCCCGCTTTCTCTATATAATTGCCACATGACAATAAACGAAATTCCCATAATAAGGGCTCCAATAAACACATATTGTCTTCTTCTTCCCCATTTAGAACGAGTATTGTCGGAAATGAAACCCATAATTGGGTCAATAAAAGCGTCTAATATTCTGGGTAGGAAAAAAGTAATACCCCACATCCAGGTAGGCATTCCTAAATTTTCGACCAAAACAACCATAAAAATACCCAAGGCTGCGGGAAACATTTGGTTGGCTAACATTCCTAATCCAAAAGCGATTTTTTGACTCATTGGAACAATTCCTGTTGATTTCGAATTATTATTTGACATAGTATTGGTGGTTTATAATTATATGGATATCAAGGTTTAATTAATATGGTTTGCAATGCCTTTGCACTAATAGAAATAGTTGCCTTTTTGTTATTTTGATTGATTTCTATAGCAAATTCTTGTTCTGTAGGATTGAAAATTACTACTGCAATCGTTCCATCCGGATTTTTTACAGCTGTGGACATTAAATCGGTATTGTTGATTTGGCAACCAATTTTTACAGCTCCTGGCCTCATAAATTTGCTAAAATGTGCCATAGTATAATACAAAGGTGTAAAATAGACTTCATCTTTTTCTGGATCGACAATAACTGGAGCAACACACCAGTTTTTGAACCAATTAGGTCCACCTTGAGTATCTAAAACCATATTCCAATCGACCCAACCATCGACCCAATTGTTTAAACATCCAATGATATCTGTGGCATAGCGATTTACTGGAGCGTATTTTGGGTGTAAATATTTGTCTTTTTCAGGTGCCCAATCCCAACCCCAATCGGTAGCTTCTTTTTTCCAATACCAAGCATCATCATTCCAGTGTGGAATTTCAGAATCTACACAAGCTTCGGTTTGAATTAAATATTTGTTTGGTGCTTTTTGGTGTGCATATTGCAAAGCGCCTGGCAAATAATCATAGGTGCTTTCATACCAATGTATGGCTGTTCCTGCATAATATTTAGATGATTTTTCATCCTTGAACATCTCGTCAACCCATTCTTTTAAGCCTCCTCGATTTTGGTCGTAACCTAATATTTTTACCTCTCCCCAACCGTCTTTTTCTAATTTTGGCCCAAGATGATTCTGAACAAAATCGGTCATTTCTTTTGGCGAAAACAGCAAACTTTCCCAGTTGTTTCCATTTCCGTGTGGTTCATTGATTACGGTAACTCCCCAAATGTTGATTCCTTCTTTTTTATATGCCTCTAAATATTTTGAAAAATATAAAGCAAACGAATCATTGTATTCAGGCAATAATTTTCCGCCAACATATTTTTTGTTGTCTTTCATCCAAGGCGGTGAGGTCCAAGGCGAGGCGATGATTTTGAAACCTTCTTTCGAAATGGCTTTTGCCTCTAAAATCATTGGAATTAAATCCGCTTTATCATCTTCAATAGTGAAATTTTCCAATGAGGTATCATTTTCAACTTTGGCATACGTATAATTACTCAACGAAAAATCACAGGAAGCAATATGTGTTCTGGTTAATGAATATTTGGCCCCATTTTCCCCAAAATAAGCTTCTAAGATTTTATTGCGATTTCCAGGACTTAATCGATTGAGCAATGAAGCAGAAGATTCGGTAAATGAACCGCCAAAACCGGTGATAGTTTGAAATTTTACTTCCGGATTTAAGGATATTATTACTGGAGTTTTACTTTCGATAAACTCCGTGATTTTTTTCAATGAATTCCCATTGGCAGAAGTTTCATAAACTTCAGTTTTTAATTCCTTTGTTACTTTACAGCTATTCATTGATAATGTGATACTAAAAATTAGTACTAAAACTTTGAAACGATTTAAAATGCATTGATTTTTTTTCATCACTAAATTAATTATTTTTCAACAAAGAAGGCGTTTTTACATCCAGCCATAGAGCCTTTTCGTTGCCATTATATGTTTTTGTAATGGGCTTTCCATCACGAGTCAAATTTTTAAAAACGCCTTTATCTACCATTTCCCATAGAGCATATTTGGCTTGTCCTTGCAAATTAATTAATCCAAAATGATTCTCGGAACCCTTAGGATTTCCGCTGTCTTTCCAATGCTCATCGAAAGCTTCAAAGTAAAAAAGAGATATTTTTTCTTTATCCGTCCACTCTCTCATGAGTTTATAAAACACTGCCGATTTGTATTCGTCTGTCGCTTTGGAACCTGGGTCACCATATAGCTCACTCGATAAAGAAGACCAGCCAGTTTCGCCAATGGCAATTGGTTTATCTACTCCCAACGATTTCATATAATTGTAAACCCCTTTGTATTGATTCATAGCATAATCTCTGGAGCGTAACATTGCGGCATCAATTTTTTGCTTTTCAGATAGTTGTTTTTCGCTTTCTAAAACTCCCCAAAATTTGGGATTATAATGCGTATCATGCATTGGATAGGTGTGTATTGAAATATAATCGACTGCTATTATGAGTTGGTTTAAGTCTTCTACTTTATATTCGTTGTCTCCACCGCCCCAAGAAGCAAAATTGTCTGAACTGGTTACCCAAAGAGTCGCAGGTAATTTTTGATCTTTTTTTAAATTTTGCAAATAGTTTACCCATTTCAAAATGATGGCAGGTTCGACATAATAACTGGCTGCCCATTTTACCATCGCTTCATTCCCAACAGCTATAATCTTGATAATATCTGGATATTCGTTTGATAATCTTACTGCTTCTGCAATTTCGATAGCATTTCGATCACTTTCTATATTATGAATAGGCTGAAGTGCGGTCCAAGAATTTTTACAATCAATCCAAGCACCTAGCATTAGATACATTTCAAAATTGGCGTCTTCTTTCTTTAATTCTCTTATGGCGATCAACAAATTTGAAACCTCTTTATTATGCACATTATAGGTTCTCAGCACTTTAATATTCATTGCCGAAAGTAGTTGCAAATCTTCCTTTAGTTGAGCAATAGTCGGTTCAATATCCCTTGTTTTCTCCCTAAATCCACCATAACAAATGGCTTGATAATTTGGGTTTCCTATAATATCTTTGGCGGTTTTTTCTGCTGATTGTTTTGAATTCATATGTTGGCTACTACACGAAAATAATAGTGTAATTGTTGAAAGAAGTAGTACAAATTTTGATATTTTGTTCATTTACTTAAATGTTAATACTTACTTTTAGTTGACTAATTTCTCCTGTACGATGAAATATTTTTTGACTCATTTCTAGGTTCAATGTCAATGATGAAAAAGTTTCTGTGTGGTTGTTATTGCATACCACTTCTATCTGATTCTGCTCACCAATTTTATAAATTATGGGCACTTGACAAACTGTAAATGCCAAACTTCCTTTTTCTAAATGTATAGAATACGATTTGTTTTCTAAATCATTAAAAATCACCGTTTCGCCTTGTAGTAGAAATTGATTTTTATTTAATAAAGTAGGTTCAAAAGTTAACTTGCCTTGATGTACATTGACCCCTAATTCTCCTTTTCTGGTTAGAATATCTTCTTTTACTTGACCTGTCATTCCCGGCTGTTGAGCACCGCGATGCGAAGGTGTGTGTGAGTAAGGGTCGGTAGGGAATGCGCCATAAACTTCTGGCGATTTATGAACACCAATGCCTTCTCCAATTGCAACATAATGCAAAGCCAAAGCGTCTATCACAGTTTTGTCTTCATTGTCCTGATACGCTTTTTCGATTACTTCTAATACTGCCAAATGTAATTTTGATACCATATGCCAATAAATAGAACCCAATCCTTCATAGCCAAAGAATGTTCCAGATCTACCAGTAAAAGCTTTATGATTGAATACCTCTTCAAAAATCTGAAGAATTGTATCCGACTCTTTTTCGACCAAAAGTTTAAATTCTTCTTGCCTTTTGAGTTGCACTAAAGCCACTTTTAAATCATTGGCATTGTGAAAATTTCCATTGAAATGATAATTGCCCTTACAATCCATATTTAAGATTGAATGGTTTGAAGTAGCCAATAATTTTTTCAATAAAGTAGAATTTTCGATACTCGATTTTGGAATATTATTTTTTTCTAAAAATTTAGGTAAATCTTTGTTTGGATACAAAATATAGCTGTTTTGATCGGGACGATACAAACTACTATTTCTTAACGCATCTAATATTTGTAAAGATTCATTGGCGCTTAAATATCCCGAACTTAGCACTGCTACTTGACCTTCGAGCATTTCGCTAAGGTTAGAAATAACAATTCCATCAGTAGTAATTGACATCAAATTATAGGCTTGATACAATTTATCAGGTCTTTGATTGGCACGAATGGAATGTTCAATAAATGCTAAAGATACTTTTGTGAATGCTTTTAGACCAGACATAGAATGGGTTCTTTTCTTGCCCCAAAATCCACTGTTATATACTTGAAAACGATATTCAGAAGCTGCTTTTCCCAGACGGTCTAATATTTTTCTACGTATTTTATCATCAATTGTACCTGAAAGTAATTGTTGATTTTCTACTAAACAATCTCGAACTTCATGATAAAATTCTACCATTTCATTAGAAATTTTTATGGTTTCTAAATCGGAGGACTCTATAATATTTTGAAAGGTTTTCAAAAATCGATGCAAATAATACAGGGTGACCATAGAAACTCCATTTCCTACCAAGGCATTGTTGGCATCATTCCATTCTGGACGTTGGGTATTCATCCAAATTCCGCCTTCGGGAATAAAGTTTGACATTTTAGCTAAAACAGTGGCTAGTATTTTTTCGATAAAATTGACATGATAAATTTCATCACTATTACTTCGAATTAACGCTCCATCAGCACCAATTTTATTGCGTTCTACAGTGATTTTTTTCTCCCAACTGTGACTGTATTCAATAGTGTTTTTTGGGTTTTTTAGAATATCTTGATACGATTTTATGGTATAAGGAACTGCAGCATAAACAAAACATTCTTTTTCAAAATAGGAGTTCAATTTTCCGGGATGGTACTTTTCTATGAACTCTAAAAATTTTAATAAATAAATGATTTGGTGATCGCCCCAATAGCCAATATAGGACCACGGATTATCGGGTTCTATGGCTTCCCAATCGAATCCGCTTTTGGTAACTCGGTAAGGATTATAACCATCAAATGTTGATGCGTTGAGGAATTTATGAATCATACCTTCAATAAAATCTGGATAGGCATACGCCAATGCTTCCCAGTTTTGAAAAATATCTCTCCAATTTCCTTCGTAATCTAGAATTTTTGAACCATCAACTTCACTACGGGTATTGATAGAAAATTTATTCCAAGGACGACTTGGATCTCCGTGTCGGCGACTAAATTTTAAGGGTAAATATTCAGTGCAAAGTCTCACTAAATCTTGATCTTGGTAGTTTTCTATCAAATCGAGCAACTCGACATACGAAAACTCATCCTTTAAATTTAGGAGAAAGTCTTGATTTCTTTCAAAGACTTCACTATTTGCATTTGTTAAATACTGCGTAAAATCTTTTTTGCCAATTTGATAATTATCATCAAAAATTCCGCCACGCATAATGTTGAAAAGTGTATTGGCAAAATGACGGGTATCAATAAATTTATCGGCAGTAAATTGCAAACCATCAGCCGAAGCAGTAAGCGCAATAAGATTTTGCTCTCCTAATTTGATATCGTTGTAAAGCTGTCTTTCCAGCGTTTTATCGTGAATTATAGACTCACTTAGCTGAATTACTTGTGATTGATTTTGATTGACATTGGTTATAATATTCCATTTTTCGGTTGAATTTTGAGGTAAATGCAATTCGTTTGAAATAAAATAGGCGCCTTTTTCACCTTTTATATCGGTTTCATCAGTCAGTTTTTGGAGTTTTCTAAATGCAGGAAGTTGTTTAGACGACAATAAATAAGTTGGGTTGTTCATACCCTGTGACCAAACTATATTTGCTTTAAGTGCTTCGCTTGGTTCTGCTTTATCAACAATAATGGCACTTAGGGCAAAAATACCTACGCCACTTTCTGAGTGCAGTTCGTTTCTTTTATAGGCATCAACAAGATTACTTGTACTAGATTGTAAATCACTATTGACACCATGTGGCATAATGTTTTGAATCCCGTCTAAAACTGTGATGTTGTAATCTATACCTGAATGGTTTGTGATTTCGGATTTTTTTACAAAACCAAAAAGATTACTAGAATTCCATTGGTATCTAAAAGTCAGTTGTAAATCATTATGAATTTCTTCGAAAATAACTTTGTTTCCGTAAAAGTTTTTATAAATATTTCTGGTGAGATTGTAGTTTTGATTGAATCGTTCCGAAAAAGGTTCCCAAACCATTACATTATCATCAAAACGAATTTGAAAAATAGATTTACTACCTGTAATATCGGCAAATTCGGTTATTTTATCATCTGTGTAATAAGGAAAGATAGCAAATTCAGCATTTTTTCTACCCGCAGTTAACCCACCATTACTGGAAATAAACATCCAATGATCGGAATCACTTACAATACTCATAAAAAAAGGACGCATCTTATCGCAATTGGATATTTTATAGAATTGCTCGTTTTCGATTGTGATTATATTAATTGCTACAGTGTTGTTTGTATTATCCATTTGGTGTTCATTTAATGAGGTTGAACTTTCTCTCATCGTTATTATTATTTAAAATTGTGTTACTTTGTTTGGTTTTATTACTTATAATTAAAACAATTATTTACAATAGAGATATTCTATCTATTGTAAATATTGTTTTTCGGAATCAAAACAGTTTTATCAATGCTTTTTAAATTTACATTTCTAATTTTATTCGTAAACTCGAACATAATCAACCAACATTGTTTGAGGAAAAACTGTTTCGCTGTTAGGAGAACCTGGTAAATTGCCTCCAACAGCAATGTTTAGTATGATATAAAAAGGTTGATTAAAAACCCATTCGCCACTGACATCTTTTGGAGTAATTTGGTTGTATAATACATCATCAACATAATAGTTGATGTAATTTTCTCCCCATTCGATTCCAAAAATGTGAAAATCGTTATCAAATCTATCATTAGGTAAGGTGTACGCTTTAGTGATTGCTTCACCACCTGAATAACCTGGCCCATGAACAGTACCGATTACTTGAGTTGGTTTACTACCCAGATATTCCATAATGTCAATTTCACCACATTGTGGCCATAAAACAGTATCGGAATTTGCACCTAACATCCAAAATGCTGGCCATAATCCTTTACCCAAAGGTAATTTTATACGAGCTTCAATTCGACCATATTTTTGTTCGAACTTCCCTTTAGTTAAAATTCTTGCAGAGGTATAAGCAGAACCTAAATATGCTTCTTTACGGGCTGTAATCTTAAGATTTCCGTTCTCAATAACAATATTTTCGGGTCTGTCGGTATAATATTGCAATTCATTGTTTCCCCAGCCATTTGCTCCTGAGCCTATGTTATAACTCCACATACTAGTATTAGGAGCACCGTTTATATTAAATTCTTCACTCATAACCAACTTTGTTTTGGTTATGACTGTTTGTTTCTCGTCTATAGAACATGCGACTATAAATATAGAGGCTGTTACAAAAAGAATACTATTTTTAATTAATTGAATTTTTTTATTCATTTGGAATTTTTTAAAAAGTTAAAAAGAAAACTTATTATTTGTAAAAATATATATTGTCTACATAGAGAACCGAATTGTCTCCGCCTTCTAATATAATTTGAGCCAAGTGTGCTCTGCTTAATAAAGTTGGCATACTTGCAAAAGGAATATCTATAGACACCCATTTGTTTGAAACCAAAGTTGGAGCAGTAAAAGTCGTAGAATATCTTGTGTCATCTCCACCGTTAAAAGCACCATCTGCACCAAAATCAACAACTATAACTCTAAGTTGTCTTCCTGAAGCAATACTAGTAGGAAAGAATGCATCTAAATGCACATGAGTCATAGCAGTTGCGTTTATTGTTGGGCTGCTAAATTCAATACCAACGAAATTAAACTTGGTATAATTTAAAACACCGTCGCCATTAACTGTAAAATCATTGGAAACTGTTGTTTGCCAGGGTGCCCAATAACCGTTATAATAATTTACAGGAACATTAGTATAAGGGTTTGAAAAAATAGAAATTACATTAGCCGCAGTTTTCGTAGGTGTTGGAGCATGAACAAAAGTTCCAACACAATTTATTGTCAAACTTCCATTTGCAACTGTATCTCCAAATTTTGCGGTTATTACAGCAGTTCCTGCACTCAATGAAGTCACTAAACCAGTCGAATCAACACTAGCCACACTTGGATTGGATGAAATAAATTCTAAAAAAGAGGTGCTTATTGATACGGCTTGATTAATACCCGTTGGCAAATTAAATATAGCAGCAACATTGTCAATTTTAGAATTAACCCCTACAAAAGTGGTTAGAGAAGTATTAGTTCTATTCATAATCGATGCTTGTCCTTGGGCAATTGTTCCTAATTTTTCAAATTTAAGTTCGTCAATCCAAAAAGTGTAACCCTTACCATTTGTATCATTTGTATTTGCAGCATATCGAAACATTCCTTTTTCTAGAACTAATTTTGACGCATCAGGAATAGGAATAATAAATTTTGTCCATGTTGTACCGATACTAACATTTCTCATAGTTGTAATATATTTGTTTGGAAAAAAATCTTCTCCAAAACCAAACTCTGCAACGGTAACTCCTTGTGAAGCTTTTGCCCAAAAAGTAAGTGCATCATAATTTGTTAAATCTCTACCCGCTCCATCTATTCTAAAAATACCTCCAGCATAATTTCCCTCTACATCATTAGAATTGGGTACATCAAAACGCATGGAAGCATTCCCTTTGTAACTTACTTTTGAGTCAACAGTCCAAGCATTAAGTTTTGATCCAATAGGATTATCCGGACCTGCTCCATAAGGGAAATAAAAATTAGTCCCCATACCTATAGGAGTATCAGTAAAAATTTCTGCTATACTAGATGCTTTCGCAGTTTGCAAATCAGCATCGTCATTCTGACATCCAAAAACAAGTAGTAAACTTATCAGGATAAAAGCTATTTTTTTTGATTTCAAAATTGAATATGTTTTCATATTTTTAAATTTTATTAGGTTAATTACCGATATTAATGTGTAGGTAAGTTCTAATTTCCCATTCTTGACCATTAGAAAATCCAACCGGACTTAAAATTGGCACAGGAGGAAAAGTATTTTCGGGTACGAAAGTTGGTGAATATCTATTAGAATATTGATCTAAGGAACGCCAAGTTCCTCGAATACCTAGGCTTGTATTAGGAAGGATATACCAATCCGGTTTTCCAATATTAAACGAGATATCCGCCATTAATTGTAAAGGGTAAGTCAAGTTGAAATCTCTATGATAATCGAATGGTCCCCAATCGTTTACTTTTATAAATGAAGTCAATTTTACTTTTTTGTAAATCATTCTTAAATCTAAACCATAACGATCGATAGTTCTTGCGTCACTACCGTTTGCTTGAGCAGGTCCGCCATAGATTGTACCAATAAATCCTAAATCTGGATTAATTTTTGAAACAATTCTAGCATTAGTTTCCCATAAATCCTTAGCTGGTGGTGCTCCTTCGAAAGCAAAAGTGGTTCTATTTGCTAAAAAACCAATTGCCGCATCTTGGGTAGTTGGCAAATGACGGAAAACAAATCCTGCACTCACTAAAAATTTTGAATCTTCAGAACGATCATTATCCCAATCATAAGCGAAAGTACCAGGAGTTGGGTCATACGTAAATAATATTTCGGTAGCTACTTGTTCTCTATTGGCTCTAACCACGAAAGGGTCATCAACAATATTTCTGGGTCTTCCCGGAATTGGAACATCTGTAGTTATTGGCCCTTCTAAAGGTTTTTGCCATAAAAAGTTAGGTGCTATTTGCAATTTCCCTATGGTGTAAGTCAATCCAGTTAAAAAGTTGTATTGATTTCCACTTCCAGTATCTTTAAGTCTCCAACCCGTAAATGTTTGAGTAAGATCGGCTCCTCCACCTGCAACTAATCCTTGAGCTGCTGCTTGCGCATACCAATTGATAGTTCCGCCAGTGTAGGTTACTTTCATTTTACCACCCAAGTTATCTTTGGATTCAATTTGATTGATATACACTTGTTGATTTGCTCCTTCACCTCTTACTACCTGATAATCTCTACCTTCAAGTGGTTGACCAGCCCAAATACCTCCTAAATCAACCGCAAATTTTCCAAATTTTCTATTCAAATGCAAGGTAATACGTCTTGTTTTGGGTTGCGGAATCGCATAAGAAGTTTGAGTATTTGTTCTTTGTGTTAGATCTTCATGGAAAATACCTGTAAAATCAAATTTTCCTATTGTTTTAGAATATTTAAGTAAAATAGCTGGATTCGCTCCCCACCATAATTCTGGTCCCATAGCCAATTTAAAACCCTTAAACATTTTCTTTCCTTCAATTTCTAGACCATACGGAGCTTTACCGCTGTATATATCTAAATTAGATCCATAATTAGCTTCGGGATACAAGCCAAAGAAATCACCTTCGTAACCCCAATGATAATGACCTGTACGATAAAATCCGTCTAATTTAAATAATTTATCATCCCATTTATAACTAGCTCTGTAAACTTGAAAACGATTATTATCTTCTAAAGTCACAGGGCCATTAGGGCCATCTACAGTTACTGGGCGTCCTCTATTTTCATAAAATATTTCATCAATTGGATTTAGTGCTACATTTCCCAACACATTAAATTCAACATTGGCGGTCATATTCGATGAAGGGTTACCCTCAACTCCCACAAAAAAGGATTGCATATTATCAAAACCCAATTGATTTGGATAAGTTGTATTGTTTGGTGCTGGATCTTCTGGAGTAGTAATTAAATCTCCACCAGTGCTGAAGGTACTGATTTCTGCAGATAATCTAGACAATCTAATTTTTGAACTTTTAGAGCTTTCTAAAGCTGCTTTATCTCCTCTAGCTCTTAGTGTTGCGTCTAAAATTTGAATTTTAGCAAAATGATTTTGAATGTCTGATACTGATTTTCCACTTGTAAATGGATTAAACTGATGTACATCTTTTAAAACGTAATATGCAGATCGAGGATATAATGTATAATTTCCATTCACATTTGTTGGCCCTTTGGCACAAATACCAAACCATTCTTCATTCATATTGTTTTCGCCTTGCACATAGTCAAAAACATAACCACCATTAGACCATGAAGCATTTGTATCGTGAACATCTAACAGTTTTGTTTGCCCATATTTCCACCAGCCATCACTAAATTGAAAAGTAAATCCACCCAAACTATTGCCACTTTTGCCATAGCCAGCTGCATTTTCATATATTTCTTTCCAATTTCCTCTAAGAATAGTGGCTTGTGCATTTTGATCTTCTTCGTTAGTAACTGCATTAAAAACATCTGAACCAAATTCTGTCAATAAAACTGGTTTCCCATATTCATTTTTAACCCGTTGGTATAAATCGCCAAAAGAGACTCCACGATATACATTGATACCTAAAATATCAACAGCCGGACATTCTTTTGCAATAATGTCAAGAAAAAGTAAATCTCCATTACAAATCGCAATAGGATGAGAATTGTCTATGGCTTTCATAGCTAAAGTCGCCTCATTAAATAACTGATACATCGCTTTGGCACGAGGAGTAGATTTTCTGTCTTCAATTGGGATATCCTCAGTTTCAGCTCCATCCCAAAACAGACCATAATTATTTTCGTTACCCAACAAAAATAAAAGCAACCCTTTGGTATCTTTATAATCAGTAACCATTTGTTTTGCTTCTTGCAAAAGAAGATTTCGTGTAGTTGGGTCAGAATATTCAGTGTTTACAACCCAAGTTCCGTTCAACGTCAATCCATATCGTCCGAAGGTATGATTCAACATAGTATAAATTCCATACTTTGTATAAATGTATTCAATCCACTTTTTTGGAATACCTGTATAAACCCTTATGGTATTTACACCCATATTTTTCAATAGACCCATTTCATCATCCAAAGCCTTAAGAATCACATCCTCTTTTTGTTTCCACAAACTATAATTGAAATTTGTTCCTATAGGAGAATAATCCCAATTCATACCGTTAACAATCATATCTTGACCATTTACTTTGAGCTTTAAGCCATCGTTGCTTTTGTCTACAAGCACTTTATCTGATTGTGCAAAAAATGAAAAAGAATAACTAAAAAGCGTGAATAAAAAAATAACTTTTTTCATATTATTTAATAAATTAAAGTGTTTAAAGAAATTGTAAAAATGAATTGCATAAAATCGAACATACTATATTTTTGTAAAATTATCTGAATTTACTAAAGTATCTTCAAAAAGAACCACAACAAAAAACATACAATGCAAAAAAAAAGTATATTTAATCTCGGATATTTAAAATAGACTATGCTTTTACTGACTAATTAAAAGTGAACTCAAATAAAAACCGACAGCCTAAAAAGAAGAAAAAACGTTAATGTTGTGGTAATGTATAGTTAGATTAATGATAAAATCCTCAAACTATACAGATAATATATACTCAACAAGTCCTTGATCGTGATGTAAATCCATTTTTTTACGCAAACGATATCTTTTAATTTCAACACTTCGTAGTGAAATATTAAGTAATGGTGCAATTTCTTTAGACGAAAGGTTTAACCTGAGGTAGGCACAAAGTCTTAAATCATTCGGAGTTAAAGAAGGATGTGCTAATTTAATTTTCTTCAAAAAGTCCTTATCTGCATTATCAAAGGCTTCTTTGAACACCTTCCAGGAATCCTCTTCGGTAATGTTTTTATTGATGGTTCTGATAACTGATTTTACACTTAAACTATTATTACTTTCCGAAGTTTTCTTCAAGTCTTCTTTTATAAAAGCGAGTAACTCATTCTTGCTGTTTAAACTCATCGATGTAGCAGCTAGTTCTCTGTTTTTCATGTCTACATCAAGTGTGAGCTTTTCGTTTTCTACTTTCATCAGTTGTTGCTCAATTTCGAGTTCTTTAATTTCGAGCAATCTATTGTTTTCTTCTATTAATTTTTCTTGTTGTTTATGGTAATAATTCCTATATGTTTTATGAATATAACGGGTTAAGAAAAGAAAAAATAATAAAAAAATAAAAATCGCAAAATTTGTTCTGTAAAAGGGTTTGAGAATAGTAAAGGAATAAACTGCCGTGTTTTCGATAGAAGAATTGGCAAATTTGGCTCTCACTTTAAATACATAATCCCCAGAAGAAATATTTTTAAAACTTACTGTTGGTTTTGTGCTCCATTCGCTCCATTCATCATGAAATCCTTCTAGCACATATTGATATTCTGCTTTAATATATTTGTTGTATTCTGGTACTGTATAATTAAATGACACATTATTTTCGTCATATTTAAATTCTCCTTCTTCATTAATTGATCTATAAATTGACTCCTCGCTTAATGTATTTGTGGTAATTTCAGAAATGGATACAGAATATCTTTTTGATGCTAAATCACTAATATTCAATATGTAATAACCATCAGTAGTGCCTATTAAATAATCATAATTTGATATTTGAGTAACATTTTCATAGCCTGGCATTGCATTAGTAAGCGAAGCCGGAATAGGAATAGCATTTTGTTTGAGTTGATTGCTCAATTTACTCATTGAAAAATAATGTATGCGGTTTTTTGAAAATAGCCAAATCTTATTTGAATTATCAACAATCATTTTTCCAGAAGTATACTCATCATTTTCAAAAACAGAACTCAATAATTTATCTTTTTTGAATTGTTTTGTTTTAGAATCTAATTTAAAAACACCCTCTTTGTAGGCGTAATAGATTGTATTATTATACTTTACTAAACCCGAATTTTTACCGCTCTTTGGTGAAGAATAGGTTATAATTGAGTTTGTTTTTTGCAACTTTGTATCTAATTGCAATCTAAAAATACCCTGTTTTTCGTGACTAACATAGACTCCAAAGGTATTATCCAATTCAAAATATCGCGAAGAATAATCAAAACCTTTTATTTTATTTCTAAAAACCCATTGATTATTTACTTTCGTTAAAATTGAAAGCCCAAAATAATTCCCTTGTAGTAAAAGTGATTTTTGATTAGGAACCGTTTGAAATTTCCAAGTTCCTGATAACGAAAAAATATTTTTTGCAGTAGTATCTTCAATAATAAATGTGCCTGAATCATGGCCACAAAACAGGGTATTATCGTATTCAAATAATGACCAAACCTGCCCTTTTGTTCCAGTAATTAATTTAAATTCTTCGTTGCTTTTATTATTTTTATAAAACAAGCCCTGATTTGTTCCTATATATAATTTTCCTTGATACAGTTTAGCTGCATAAACTGTTCCCAAATTACCTGTATCATCTGTGCTACTATGTATGGGAGATTGTAGGTTTAAACAATTGATACCGTTGTCAGAACCAACCCAAAGATTTTTATCATAGTCTTCAAATAAAGACAAAACAGTATTATTAGTCAATCCCAAAATTTGAGTAATGTGGTATTTCAAATTACCTTCTTTTGTCAAAATATAAATCCCTTTTGATACTGTTCCTATAACAAAACTACCGTCAGATAGCCTGATGCTACTATAAATACTTGTAGAGGCCAATTCAGCGTCAACTGCTGTCGAATATTTAGACAAAATAGAATTTGCCAATTTATAAAAACCATTAAATTCTGTCTGAATCAATAGGCCTTCATCTATAGAAAACACATTGACAATTCGGTTTTTTTGAAGAATAAGAGCATTCGAAACTAACCGACTTTTTCCGCTTTCAATCTCATAAAGTCCATCATTCAACGATTGAAAATAGATAGAATTATTTGTTTTATATGATTTGGTTATTCCTTTTTTTGTGGCAACAATTGTAAAGTTTCCTTTTTGTGAATCAAAAATAAAAATTCTATTTAATGATTGAAAAACAACCCATTGGTCGTAACTTATTATATTCCAAAAGATTTCATCATTAAGGATTTTATTTTTTATAGTAGTACTTAGTGAAGTATATTTTAATCTTCCATCATCCTGCCTTTTCCAGAAACCAAATTCCATATAACATCCTGTATAAATTCTATCACCGATGACTTTTACAGAACGAATTATGGTTTCATTAGGAGAAGGGTAAAGTTTCCAGCTAGATCCATTGAATTCTAAAAGTCCCTCATTATTTGCAAAGTATAAATGTTGATTTTTATCTTGAGTAATCATCCAGTTTTGATTTCCACCCTCATAGGTTAAAGCTGAATATTTAATTATAGGAGGTAGCTCTTGTGAAAAACTCAACGATAAATTGAGCAGTAAAACACAAAAAATAAATCGAAAAAGTAAATTTTTAAGCATTTTAAATTGGGTTTTAAATAAAAAGTAAAAAAAATAAAAAATTAATAACAAATATAAAATAATAAAGGCACGTTTTTGTTAAAACGAGCCTTTAAAAAACAAAACTATTAAACCTAAAAAACTATTCTTTAACTACTTTCGAGGTGTTCAATTTACCTTCAATTTCTGTAGTTACCATATAAACTCCTTTTTGAAGTTCATTGGTTTGCAAAGTGGTAGTATTACTTTTTGGACTTGATTTCATTACTTCTTGTCCCAAAATATTATAAACAGATACTCTTTGTATTTCACTGTTGGCCTCGATGGTCAAAGTGTTTTTCACAGGATTAGGATACATTTTTACCTTTGAAGTTTCAAATTTTTGTGTTCCTAAGACAATATTATTGTGTAAATAAATATTGTCCACATATACAATTCCAATATTTGATGAAATAAGGAATTGGTATATAGCTTCTCTTGAAAAAGCAGGTCCTGCTCCTTGTGGAGCAAAGTCTGAAAGTGGAACGTCAAGTGATACCCATGAACCTGCAACTGTTGGTAAGTTGGTTAATAAAAGGGCATTAGTTTCTCCTGCCATGGCTGCATGATTGGACAATTTTGGGTTTAAAACTTTTCCAACTAAATCAGTTCCAACATTAATATAATAATCCATGTGAAAGTGTGTCATAGAAGTTGCATTTGTATATGCCCCAAGTTGAACACCTAAGAAATTTCCAAAAGTAATTTTTTTAGTTGCATTACCAGCCACTGTTACATCAGCAATACTAGAATCATCCCAACCGGTTGACCACTCTGTTACTGCAATGTTTGTATACGCATCGCTAAACAATGATATAACATCTGCTGGAGCTCTGTTTGGAGGTGTTGGAGCAGCAGCTGTAGGAGCTGGTTCTACGGGTGGGGTTCCAATAACGCCTTTAATATTGTCTACATAAAACGTTCTTGCTGGTGTAAGAACCCCTGCAAATGTAGTGTTTCCTGCTGTCCAATAAGCATGTATGACAAAACTCGAATAAATGCCATTGGCAGTTGCAGCCTTACCGTCTAGTGCGGTGTTAAATGTAAATGTAAGTGTCTGCCACAAGCCATTACCATTGTGTGTAACCTCAGCTGCAGCTTCTGGAGCTCCTGATAAACCACCATTTACTTTAACCAAAAAAGTAATTGGTGCACTAGAGAGCACATCGATAGTCATCGATTTGGTTGATGTCAATTGTACTGGAGAGGTTAAATTTAAATTTATTCCTTGCCAAACTTCAGGACCGCCACTTCCAACTATCTTAAGAACTTGGCTTGTGTTGGTTCCAGTTCCGGCTTCTACAGCAGGGGCCGGCATGTTACCAAAAGGACCTCCGTTTACACCTCCACTTTCTCCGGCTTCAAAACCTATTACAAGATCTTGAGAAAAAACTAATGAAGTTATCATTAGTGCAATTAAAATTGTAATTTTTTTCATAATATTTATTTTTAAGTTAATATTCAAATTTAATCAACAAAATAGTAATTGCTATTTTGTTGAACTATATAAAAACTATACAAAAAAAAATAGTACGAAATCGTTTGAAATCACTGAATATAAAGGTTTACAACTTAAACCTGTTCGTTTTTAATTTTATTGAAAAACATAGTTTGATGTAGTAATGTTAAGTTAAATTTATGCTTTTGCTATAATAAAAAAAAGTTACAATAAAATTTGATATATAAAAAAACACACAAAACATCGTTTTTATACAACATAAATAAAATATTGATAAATCTCAAAGTAAACTTAAATCTTAGAAAACGATTACTATTTGAAATCTTAAAGAATAAATTCAACTGATTTGCAGTCAATAATTACACATTAACAATTACATTTATTTTCTTATAAAATTTGTTTTAAATAAATATGTATCGTAATATTGCAATATAAATATATAACGATGGGAGCATCCAAAACACACAGTTTTACAAATCAACAAAATGAATTAGCCATTCTTGCCAAAGCATTAGGACATCCGGCACGAATAGCCATAATCGAATATTTACTAAAAGTAGATACTTGCATTTGCGGCGATATCGTCAACGAGTTACCCTTGGCACAACCCACAGTTTCTCAGCATTTAAAGGAACTCAAAAATGCAGGATTAATCAAAGGAAACTTCGAAGGTGTATCCATTTGCTATTGCATTGATGAACTGGGTTTCGAAAAAATAAAAAGTTTTTTTCAAGATGTTACCCTGCATCTAGAGAAAAGAAAAAACAATTGTTGTTAACTTAAATTCAAATACAATGAAACTATCACAAGCAAAAAACATCTTAAAGTCAGTAGAAGCGGTAAACTTCTTATTGCCTGATGGAACTTCAGTTCCAGAACATTTTCACGTGACCGAAGTGGGTTTAATTACTAAAAACTTCATCGATTGTGGAGGAACCGTTCGCAAAGAAATGGTTGTCAATTTTCAATTGTGGGATGCCAACGATTTTGAACACCGTTTGAAACCCCAAAAATTGCTGAACATCATCGAATTGTCCGAAAAGATTTTGGGCACCGAAGATTTTGAAATTGAAGTGGAATATCAGGCACAAACCATAGGCAAATACGATTTGGATTTCAACGGAAACGATTTTGTTTTGCTAAACAAACAAACCGCTTGTTTAGCTCAAGACCAATGCGGTATTCCATCCGAAAAGCAAAAAGTAAAATTATCAAATATAAAAATCGAACAAAGCTGCTGCACTCCAGGTGGAAGTTGCTGCTAATTTTCGCTAAATTCCAATTGATTCGGTTATTGTAGAAAAATTGATACCGGGAATATGAATTGGCTTTAGCCAAATAGAAAAAAATTTGGCTAAAGCCAACAATTGCAATATTAATTAATCCTTTGGCTAAAGCCAAAGGCAATTCATAATTAATGATTTTCTGAAAATTTTAAAATACAAACTTCATTTTTAAACGATATAAACCAGTATAAATGACATCAACCAAAACAATCCTATTCCCAGAAATTGAAAATATTATTGCAGCTTTAAACTTCGAAAGCATATTCGAAGAACGCAAAATCGTTTTACAACCGCTTATTGATTTTATTCAAGGCAAAACCAACAATCAACAACAAATAAGACTCAACCTGATTTGTACCCACAATTCCAGAAGAAGCCATTTGGCACAAGTTTGGGCACAAACAGCAGCAGCGCATTATGGAATTAAAAACGTGTTTTGTTATTCAGGAGGAACCGAAGCTACGGCAATGTTCCCAATGTCAGCCAAAACTTTGACCAAGCAAGGGTTTCAAATCAAAACCATTGCCGAGGGAAGCAATCCTGTTTATGCCATAAAATATGCCGAAAATGAACATCCAATTATTGGTTTTTCAAAAACTTTCGACGATGATTTCAATCCACAAAGTGAATTTGCAGCGATTTTGACTTGTTCCTCCGCTGATCAAGGTTGTCCGTTTATTGCTGGTGCCGAATTGCGAATTCCAATTACTTTTGAAGACCCAAAAGCCTTTGACAATACGCCACAACAAGCCGAAAAATATGAAGAAAGAAGTGTGCAAATTGCTACCGAAATGTTCTATGTATTCTCTCAAATTAAATCATAAATATGTCAGCAAATAATTGTGCACCTGTGGTAGAAAGAAAGAAACTAGGTTTTCTTGACCGATTTTTGACGCTTTGGATTTTCTTGGCAATGGTAATAGGAGTTTTGATTGGGTATTTCATTCCTTCGAGTGGTAATTTCATCAATTCTTTTTCGAGTGGGACTACCAATATTCCGTTGGCAATCGGCTTGATACTAATGATGTATCCGCCATTGGCAAAAGTAAAATACGAACAAATGGGAGAAGTATTTAAAAACACCAAAGTTCTCGGAGCTTCCTTATTTTTGAACTGGATAGTCGGACCAATCCTGATGTTTGCATTAGCCTTATTTTTCTTAAATGGCTATCCCGAATATATGATTGGTGTTATCCTTATTGGATTGGCGCGTTGTATTGCAATGGTTGTGGTTTGGAATGATTTAGCCGATGGAAACCGCGAATATGCGGCAGGTTTGATTGCATTGAATAGTATTTTCCAGGTATTACTTTATAGCGTTTATGCTTATGTTTTCATCACTATACTTCCACCCTATTTTGGTTATACGGGTTTTGAGGTGAACATTAGTATTGGACAAATTGCCGAAAGCGTGGGAATCTATCTCGGAATTCCTTTTGCACTCGGAATCATAAGCCGTTATGCTTTAATTGCGCTCAAAGGTTCGGAATGGTTTGAAACTAAATATGTGCCTTTTATTTCTCCAATAACATTGATATCGTTATTGTTTACGATAGTTTTAATGTTCAGTTTGAAAGGGGAATTAATAGTCCAAATTCCGTTTGATGTTTTGCGAATTGCGCTTCCTTTGGTGATTTATTTTGTGATAATGTTCGTGATTAGCTTCTTCATCGGAAAGTATTTTGGTGCAGATTATTCGAAATCTAGTGCCATAGCATTTACAGCTACAGGAAACAATTTCGAGCTGGCAATTGCTGTTGCCATAGGTGTTTTTGGTATCAATAGTGGCCAAGCTTTTGCGGGTGTTATTGGCCCTTTGGTAGAAGTCCCAGCTTTGATAGCCTTGGTCAACGTTGCTTTTTGGTTTAGAAAAAAACACTTTTCTAAAACAGCATAAAATCAAAACTATAATACAAAAAGGCTCTTTTAAAACATACTGTTTTAAAAGAGCCTTTCTTTTTTAACTCCAAAAAAATTATTATTCTTCTTCCTCTTCTTCTTTGTTCAAATGCCAAATGATTTCGGCTATTAGTCCTGTCCATCCAGTTTGATGATTGGCCCCTAAACCTTTGCCCGTATCACCATCGAAATACTCAAAAAACAAATTATTTTTGTTGAAAAGTTCATCTTTTTGGAATTTCTCATACTCGCCATACATTGGGATTTTCTTTTCAGCATCTGGAATAAATAGGGCTAATAATCGCCTTGCTACGCCTTTAGAAGCTTCTTTAAGAGTCATTTTATTTCCAGAATTGGTTGGAAATTCAACTTTAAATTCTTTGCCATAGTAGTTGTGAAATTTTTCTAAAGAATCTAAAATCAAATAATTCATTGGAAACCAAATTGGACCTCTCCAATTGGAATTACCACCAAACATATCCCCTGTGGCTTCGGCTGGTGCATAATCTACTTGAATAATTCCGCCATCATGTTTAAATTTATAAGGGTTTTCTTTATGGTATTTTGACATAGATCGCACTCCAAAATCAGATAAAAATTCCTCCTCATCAAACATCCGCTTGAGAATCATTTTCATCCTATGTCCTCTAAGAGTAGAGAGTAATCTTGTTTCTCCCTCACCTTGAACAAACCAACTAGAAACTAAATTAGCTAAGTCAGGACGATTTTTCAAAATCCACTCTACACGACGCTTGAATAATGGTAGTTTTTCGAGTAAGTCTGGAGTCAATACTTCAACAGCAAATAGTGGAATTAAACCTACCATCGAACGAATTTTTAACAATTCGGCATCACCATTAGGTTTATGAAGCATATCATAGTAAAACTCGTCGGTTTCATCCCAAAGACTTATGTGATTGTCTCCCAAAGATTGCATTGCTCCGGAAATATGGAGAAAATGCTCAAAGAATTTGGAAGCCATGTCCTGATATACTGGATTTTTTAGTGATATTTCACAAGAAATTCTTAACATATTCAAGCAATACATGGCCATCCAACCTGTACCATCGGCTTGTTCAAGATGGCCTCCTGTGGGCAAGTCATAGGAACGATCAAAAACTCCAATATTATCCATTCCGAGGAATCCACCACCAAAGATATTATTCCCATTTTCATCTTTCAAATTCACCCACCAAGTAAAGTTGAGTAGTAATTTATGGAAAATGCGTTCTAAAAAAACAGTGTCTCCAACACCTCCATTAGCTTCCTTGTCTATTTCATATACTTTCCAAGTAGCCCAGGCATGAACAGGCGGATTTACATCAGAAAATGACCATTCATAAGCAGGGATTTGCCCATTGGGGTGCATATAATATTCTCGAAGAATGACCAATAATTGTCTCTTTGCAAAATCGGGATCCAGTCTGGCCAAAGGCAAAGTATGAAAGGCTAAGTCCCAAGCAGCAAACCAAGGATATTCCCATTTATCGGGCATTGAGAGAATGTTAGAGGTATATAAGTGTTTCCAAGAGCTGTTTCTACCTTCATTTCGTCCTCTTTCTGGTTTTGGTTTAGCTGGGTCTCCTTTTAGCCATTCATAAACATTATAATAATACCATTGTTTGGTCCAAAGCATCCCTGCATAAGCTTGCCTCTGGATGGATTTTAAATTTTCGTCCGTTACCCCTTTTTGAATTGGAGCATAAAATTCATCGGCTTCTTCAATTCTTTTTTGGAATAAGGCATCAAAATCTTCAAAAGCATCTTCGGGATTAGTATTTGTAAATCGAAGGCGATATTCTTTTTTACCTTGTGCTGGAATGCTATCATCATAATGTACTGAAGCCTTTGTACCAAGGGATTCAGGATTGATGCTAAGTCTTTTTTTATTAATTATATAATCATTTATACCATCTTTTGCATATAAAGATTGTGCCGGTGATCCATATAATTTTTCGTAATTGGTCTTGTTGTCACAAAACAAAATATTTTTTGCATTTTCTGCATATAAGTTAAAATGTCCTACTAATTTGTGATCGACTTCGATATGCGAATTGCCAATACCTTTCAAAGTTGGTTTTTCTTTGTAATTTTCGTATCCCCAACTCCAAGTATTTCTAAACCATATGGTGGGTAAAACTGTAATTGGAGCCGCTTCTTTTGAGCGGTTTTCTACTGTAACTTTTATTAAAATATCTTGCTCATCGGCTTTAGCATATTCTATAGTAATGTCAAAATAATCGTCATTATCAAAAACACCGGTGTCAATTAATTCATATTCAGGTTCAAGGCGAGAACGCTTCTTGCTTTCTGCAATTATTTTTTCGTATGGAAAAGCCTTTTGTGGATACTTATAAAGCATCTTTTGATAGGAATGAGTTGGCGTGGCATCTTGATAATAATAAATTTCTTTGACATCCTCTCCGTGATTAGATTCGGCTGGCGTTAATCCAAAATAGCGTTCTTTCAAGATACGATCTTTGTGGTTCCAAAACGAAAAAGCGAAACAAATGTGTTGTTTATTATCCGAAATCCCACCAATGCCTTCTTCTCCCCAACGATAAGCTTTAGAACGAGCCATATCATGATTGGTGCTTCCCCACGCATATCCACTTTGAGAATAATCTTCTCTAACTGTTCCCCATTGCCGATCAGTTAAATAAGGTCCCCATTTTTTCCAACCTTTATTGTCGGTTCTTAATTTTAATCGCGCTTTTTCTGCATTAGTTTCAACCTCTCTTTCCGACATGCTTTTTTGTTTTGATTCAGAATCGCAATTTATATAAAACGTGTATAAAAACAACTATAGAATTTGCAAAAATTAAAAGCTAAAACAAGCAATAAGTCATTTATTAGTTGTTTTATTATTGTATTTACAGAATTGCCCTAATCACAGAACTTGACGGTACTTTATTTTTGCGAAAAGTCTCAACGTTTTAGATAATCGTATTCCAGATGAATTTTTGTCAAATCAGAATCCAAAAGATATTCTGTATAAAAGCTATCAGAATTAATTTTGTTCAATTAATAACGTAAGCATTTAAAAGTTTTAAAATTATTTTTTGAATCTTCGAATGTTGATTTCTAAATAATTCCTGAAAAATATCCATTACTCTTAATCTTTTAATATATTAGCCCTGAAAACATTATGTATTATTATGCAGCATCTTCCAGAATGTCAACTTATTTTGAATAAACTTAAAAATGAATTATCTTCAAATTTGTTTTATCACTCTATTTATCATACTCTTGACGTATACCATTCTGCTGAAAGTATAGCGAAAGAAGAAGGTATTACTGATTCGGATTTGAAACTGCTACTAGTTGGCGCCGTCTATCACGATGCCGGTTATCTTATACAAAATAATAATCATGAACAGATCTCTTGTGAAATAGCAAGACAATATTTGCCACAATTTCTTTATACTGAAGAAGAAATAGACCTTATTTGTGGAATTATTATGGCCACCAAAATACCACAACGTCCAAAAACCCATTTAGAAGAAATCATTTGCGATGCGGATCTGAATTATTTGGGAAGGACTGATTTTCTTAGCATTCAGGAAAAACTTTATGAAGAAATGTATGCCTTTGGTTATATAGAAAACAAGAAGGAATGGAACAAAGTTCAGTTGAATTTTATGCAAAATCACCATTTTTTTACCCCAACGGTCATCAAACACAATTATTTGCAAAAAGAAAAAAATATTGCAATAGTACAATCTAAAATCAAATAACAAAATGATAGAGAAAATTACTCAACAACATATTATTGATACTATTTATACCATCGCCGGAATATTGTTTTGCAGCTTTGCTTTGAAAGGATTTTTAATTCCCAACCAATTTTTTGATGGAGGAGTTACTGGTATTTCCTTATTAATTCACGAAATATACCATTGGAATATTGGATTGGTAATTCTATTGGCCAATATTCCTTTTATCATTCTCGGTGCTTTTCTGGTCAATAAAACATTTGCCATAAGGACTTTGCTTGCCATTATCGGTCTAGCACTTTGTCTTCATTTTATTGAGTTTCCACAAATTACTTCCGATAAACTACTCGTGTCTATTTTTGGAGGTGTATTTTTGGGATTAGGATTGGGTTTAGTTATGAGAGCTGGATGTGCTCTTGACGGTATAGAAGTGTTGGCACTTTATACTGGAAAACGCATCAGTTTTACGATTAGCGAAATTATTTTGGGTATCAACACCATCATTTTTTTAATTGCAGCCATAAAATTAGGTCTGCCTGTAGCGCTTTATTCCATACTAACTTATTATTCGGCATCGCGAACCATCGACTTTGTAATTGAAGGTCTTGAACAATATACAGGGGTCACCATTATATCAGGTCATAGCGAAAAGATCAAAGAAGAACTGGTGTTGGGTTTAGGGCGTGGCATTACTGTATATAAAGGCGAAAGAGGCTTTATGAAAGACAGCTATGAAATCAGCCAACCCGTTGACATTGTTTTTACAGTTGTCACCCGTATGGAATTAATACGATTGAAAAACTTGGTGCATAAAATTGACCCCAAAGCGTTTGTATTTACCAGCATCATTAAAGAAACAGCTGGTGGTATACTAAAACGCAAGGTAAGGCATTAACAGTTTTTTTATTCCATAACCTCATATGTGCTGACTGGTTTGGCTTTATTTTTCAAAGTAAATTCTCCATTCGGTGTACATTTAAAGGATTCTGTGGTTTTTAAGTACACTTCTTCTGTGATAATGATTTGTCCTGCTTTAGCAATTGTCTGAAGACGTTGTGCTACATTGACGGCATCACCAATAACGGTATAATCCAGCCGTCTTAATGAAGCCGAGCCAATATTTCCAGATACCATTTCTCCAGAATTAATGCCAATAGAAATTTGTGGTTTGTATGTTTTACCTCCTTGCATTGCTACTTCAACATTACTGATTTGCTCTTTGATGGCCAATGCCACATCAATAGCTCTATCGAGATGGTATTCACCCCTAAAAACAGCCATAACGGCATCTCCCATAAATTTATCGACATGACCTCCTTGAGCAATGATTTCTTTTACGATTTTGTCAAAAATTCCATTGAGTAATGCTACAACCTCATTCGCAGGGATCTGTTCCGTGATGGCCGTGAATCCACAAACGTCTATAAACATAACAGTGGCGTCTAGTAATTCATTTTTCAGTAGACTGCTTTCAAACTCTTTGTTGGTCATAAAGTTCAGCACATTCGAATCCACATACATTTTCAAGATATTGTTTTCCTTAATGGCTTTAATTGTATCCTGCAATTGTTTGACATGGATTATTGTCTTTTCCATAGTAAGGTCAAGATCATCAAAATCAACCGGTTTGCACACAAAATCAAAAGCACCTCTATTCATTGCTGTCCTTATATTTTGCATATCTCCATAGGCCGAAACCATAATGGCTTTCAATAAGGAATTGGCTTCAGGCAATCGGCTTAACAAGGTAAGCCCATCCATAACCGGCATATTGATGTCACTCAGGATAATATCCAAATCCGGATGTTCGTGTACTTTTTGCAGTGCTTCCTCTCCATTTCTGGCAAAAATGAATTCATAAGTGTTTTCCCTAATTTTTCTTCTAAATTTCTGTTTAACGAGCATTTCTAAATCTGCTTCGTCATCTACTACAAGTATTTTTGCCATTATTCTAGAAGGTGTTTGAGTTTTTCTTTCAATACATTAAAATCAAGAGGCTTGGTCAAGAAATCATTGGCGCCATTTTCTATAGCCTGCCTGCGATTTTCATCATCACCATAAGCTGTAATCATCATTACAACAGGTTCAGGTTCGTGGTAATCATGTCGAATTTTAGACAAAAGCTCAATACCGCTCATTCCAGGCATATTAATATCGGAAAGTATCAACACGATTTCTGAATGTTCCTTTTTCATAAATTCGAGTGCTTCCTCGCCAGAAAGAGCAAAGTCAAATTCTAATTCGTGTGCCCGTAATTCTTTACGGAAGCGTTGCTGGAAAAGCGGTTGCACATCTGCTTCATCATCTACTACTAGTATTTTTATCATAAATTTCTAAAATTTAATTTGTAATTAAATAATTTTCAACTAATTAGAATTTTTAAATATAATCTTTAATGTGCTATAAAAAACATTTCATTTATCCTAAAGGCAAGCGAATTGTAAAAATGGTATATTCGTTTTCTTTGCTATCAATGCTAATTGTTCCTCCATGACTCTTCACAATAATATCATAACTCAATGACAATCCAAGTCCAGTTCCTTCTCCTGTAGGTTTAGTGGTGAAAAAAGGCTGCATTATTTTGTCTTTGATAGCATCCGGTATTCCCATTCCGTTGTCTTTTACGGTAATTTCAACAATGTCATTTTTCTGCGCAGTTGTTACCGAAACTGAAGGTTTATATTCTCCCATCGCTGCTTTTTGCTTTTGGTGTGTTGCATAAAAAGCATTGGTAAACAAATTCAGCAGCACTCGCCCAACATCCTGCGGAATCACATTTATTTTTGGAAGGTTTGCGTCAAAATGGGTTTCCAGCTCTGCATTGAAACTTTTGTCTTTAGCGCGAAGCCCATGATAAGCCAGTCTTAAATATTCATCGGCAAGTGTATTAATATTAGTGGATTCTTTCACATTATTTCCGGCTCGGCTGTGCTGCAACATTCCTTTCACTATACCGTCGGCACGTTTGCCATGATAGTTTATTTTTTCTAGATTTTGTTTGATGTCAATTGCAATGGTTTTGGCTTCCTCCAAATCTCCTTTTCCAATTTCAGCTTCCATTTCGTCTATTAATTCCATACTTACTTCAGAGAAATTATTGACGAAGTTCAACGGGTTTTGGATTTCGTGTGCTATTCCTGCAGTGAGTTCTCCGAGTGATGCCATTTTTTCAGATTGGATGAGCTGGGATTGGGTATTTTTGAGATCTTCAATTGATTTGGTCAACTGATTCGTTCTGAGAGCAACTTTTTCTTCGAGTATTCTATTTTCCCGTTTTAGATTTCTGGCTCTGAAGACAACGTAGGCTCGCAGTAAACTAATAAACACAACAAAATAAATCAAATACGCCCACCACGTTTTCCACCAAGGAGGAGAAATAATAATCGTAATCGCTGATTTGGCTTTGCTCCAAACCCCATCACTGTTGGCGGACTTTAGATTAAAGGTATATGTTCCGGGAGATAGATTGGTATAGGTTACCGTTCTTATTTTTCCAGCCTGAACCCAATCGTTGTCATAACCGTCCAGTTTATAGGCGTAGGTGTTTTCAGTTGGCTCATCGAATTGAAGTCCAATATAGTTCAAACGAATACGGTTTTGATTATACGGCAGTTCCAATTCTTTAAGACCAAATGTGACACGTCTGGTTTCCTCCTTTTTGTCTGCATCTGGATTACTATAAACTATTTCTTCAAGATGCACTTTTGGAGGAAACGGATTCGCATTTAGATTTTTGGGATCAAAAACAACAATACCATTTGTTAACTGTGACACAAAACGTCCATCCTCAAGTTTAAATAAACCTTGATACACATCAGAAAAATTATATTCCGTCAAAATAATATTCGACGAGAAATTTTTAACTGAAAGATCCTTTGGATTAATACGTGAAAGGCCTCTTTCGGTAGTAACCCATAGTTGCCCTAAAGCATCTTCATTAATTCCAAGTACACCATTAAACAACAAACCAGACGCTTCATTGAGGTGTCTTGTCCATTTTCCCTTTTTAAGGTTGAATTCGAAAAGACCATCCTGATAGGTACCCACCCAAAGTCTGCCGGAGCTGTCCTCGTAAATACTTGTAATACACCTCATTGCTTTATCTTTTGAATTATAATACGAAATGAAGCCATCTTTTATCGGATCATAAAGATTTAAACCTCCCTGGTTAGTACCCACCCAAAAATGATGTTGCCGGTCAATGTAGGTAGCCACTACCCTATTGTCATCTAAAGCTCCTGAATTTTTTGTAGTCAATTTTCCTCCATTTTCCCGGTAGGGATAAGCCTTAAATTTTTTATTCTTCGGGTTAAAAGAACAGATACCTTTACCATTTGTTCGCAACCAAATTATCCCGTTATCATCTTCAAATGGACTGTATAAAGTTCCTTCTGTAATTATTTTATCTGATGTGAATTTTTCTTTCTTTCCTGTTTTGAGGTTGTAAAAAACTAAACTTTTTAAAGTAGAAATATAAAAATTACCATCGTTGGTTAGACATCCTCGACCAATAAAATGCTCATCAGTATCTGCTGTATGGGTCTTGATAAAATTATTTGAATCTTGTTTCCATCTATAAATTATCTTTTCGTCATTAAACCAGTTGAAACCATTTTTTCCTGAAGCAAAAACACCGCCTTCTTTGGGATAACTATCCATTTGTTTTGGATTGTTTTTGTAGATATTAAAGACACTTTTTATCCTATTACTTTTATTAGCACCAGCCCAGCCAAATCCCAACCAAAAAGTACCGGTATGGTCAATTATTTTTGAAAAAAGAACTCGATTTGTTAAAACAGTTCCCAGACGATCTGGATCTGGTAGGTATCTTTCAAATTGAGCCGTTTTGGGATCAAAGTGAACCAATCCACCAGGCGAAGACAACCAGAAATCCCCTTCTTTGGTTTCTTTAATATCAAAAACCCATTCCGTTTTTGTTTCATTTTCATATTTAAAACCTGTTTTAAAATAGTCGAAAGTTTGCGTTTTTCGATTCAATCGAACCAATCCATCAAAACCGGCAAACCACAATTGTTGTTTCTTGTCTTCGTGAATACTATTAAAAAATTTAGGAATATAGTTGCTGATATTAAATAATTTAGAATTTGTATAATTAAAAATTCTAGAGTTTGTATTCAATGATTCATAAGCGTTTGATTTAGAATCAAAGCGAACAATCTTGCAATCTTTATATTTTCCGTGAAAAGTTACCATCCAAAAAATCCCTGACTCCGAAGGCGGTTCATACAGATAAACCACTTCGTTAGTAATTTCCGGATTAGTTGTTGTTTTATATCCTTTTAAGGGAATGTTCTTTCCTTCGTAACTATAAAACCCATTATTGGTACCAAACCAAACTTTTCCGGATGCGGAAGTAAAAGCTGTATAAATTCGAGAGGCATTGATATAATTAGTGTTTTTAAATTTTTTGCCAAAAAATTCAAAATGCCCTTTTTTGTCTAATTTCCAGAGATAATTTTTTTCATCATCTTTATCGACAGTACCCCATAAATTTCCATCTTTGTCATCTGTAAAAATAGTGTAACTAACTGCTACGTCTTTTTCTGGATAAACAAATTGTATAAAATTATCGCTATTGCGATTGTATTTAAACAAGCCATTTGAACTAGTACATGCCCAAAGCGTATTGTTCTTGTCTATAAAAAGGTTCCTTACATTGGATATATGATCAAGATTATTTTTTTTGGAACCCAATTGATATACTTTATATTGGTAACCGTCGTATCGCACCAATCCGTTTTGTGTAGCCATCCAGATATACCCCTGTTGGTCTTCCTTTATATCATTGACTGAACTTTCAGGCAAGCCCGATTTTACATCATACTTTTCAAAGTATATTTGGTTTTGTTGCGCTTGACTAATATTGGGAAGTCCCGAACAAAAGCTGATAAAAACAAAAATAATAGAAAAGTTTTTCATATAATTTTACTGATTAATTTTTGAAAGGTAGTGAAATAATAAATACACTTCCTTCACCTTCAACCGATTCAATATTTATGGAGCCACTATGCGATAGTACCACAATATCATAACTCAAGGATAATCCAAGTCCAGTTCCTTCTCCAGTAGGCTTTGTGGTGAAAAAAGGTTGCATTATTTTGTCTTTAATGGCATCCGGTATTCCCATTCCGTTGTCTTTTACGGTTATTTCAACGATTTCATTTTTTTGAACTGTTGTCACAGAAACACATGGTTTGTACTCACCTTTTGCTGTTTTTTGTTTTTGGTGTGTTGCATAAAAAGCATTGGTAAACAAATTCAACAACACGCGACCAATATCTTGCGGAATCACGTTTATTTTTGGAAGGTTTGCGTCAAAATTTGTTTCCAGTTCTGCGTTGAAGCTTTTGTCTTTGGCGCGAAGTCCGTGATAAGCCAGTCTTAAATATTCATCGGCTAGCACATTTATATCAGTGGATTCTTTTACATTGTTTCCGGATCGGCTGTGTTGTAACATTCCTTTCACGATACCATCGGCACGTTTGCCGTGATAGTTTATTTTTTCCAAATTTTGTTTGATGTCATTGGCTATTGTTTTAGCTTCGGCCGCATCTCCTTTTGCTATTTCGGCTTCCATTTCGTCAATCAATTCCATACTTACTTCTGAGAAATTATTGACAAAATTTAACGGATTTTGGATTTCGTGAGCAATTCCGGCTGTCAGTTCTCCCAGAGATGCCATTTTCTCAGATTGTATGAGTTGGGATTGGGTTTCTTTCAATTTATGATAGGCTACCTCAATTTCTTTGGCTTGAGCCAGTTCAATTTCTTTGGCCATTACACGCTGTTTTTCAAGAAGTCGTTTTCGTTGGAATCGGTCAATTGAAAATATTACAATTATAAAAAGCAAACCGTAAATTGTATAAGCCCACCAAGTACTCCACCAAGGTGGTGTAATACTGAAATGAATGGAAGCACCCGTTTCATTCCAAACGCCATTACTGTTGGCTGCTTTTACTCTAAAAGTATAGTCGCCTGGCGGCAAATTATAATAATATGCCATACGAACAGTTCCTACTTCACGCCAGTTGTCATCATAGTTCTCGAGTTTATAGGCAAATTTATTACTCGCAGGATTGGCATAATGTATTCCTATATAATTTATAGAAATGTTGTTCTGATTGAAATTGAGCACAATATTTTTCGACTTATAGGGTACATTCTTTGCCAATGAATCATTGTTCACAAAAATTGATAATTCTCCAATTTTAAAATCGGTGATAAACACTTTTGGTGGCGTTGAATTCTTTGTAATATCATTAGGATTAAATACTGTAATCCCGGTTTGACCCCCAAAAATCATCAATCCGTTCGAAGTTTTGAGATAAGATCCATCTGCAAACAATCGTCCTTGAATCCCATCTTCCATCGAAAAGTTGTTAAATTGCTCTTCTTTTAAACTGAATCTACTCATTCCTTCAAAGGTACTAAGCCAAAGCGCCTTGTTTTTTTCGTCGGGTAAAATACCCTGAATACCCATAGAAGGTAAACCATCCTTAATGGTATAGTATTTAATTTTTCCAGTTTTGGTATTGTATTTATTAAGACCACCATTCCAAGTCCCAACCCATAGTATTCCTTCTTTATCTACATATAGTGAATTGATGTCTTGTGATTTTAAAACATCTCCTTTTTTGGGGTCAAATCCGTATCGTTCCACTTTAGCTGTAGAATAATTATACAGAAACAATCCGTTATCAGTCAGCAACCATATTCCAAATTTTGAACTATCATAAATATTGTTTACTGAGTTACTTGAAGTATTGGAACCCGGAAGTTTACTTAAATCGAAATGTTGTAATGTCTTACTATTTTTTCTTTTCAAAAAAGCCCCCTCAGTTGTACAATACCATTGATTGTCCCTACTGTCCTTTTTTAAATTAAAAATATGTAGTTTAGCTAGTTTAGGATCTAGTATAGTTTTTTTACAAATTTTAGTAATTGTATTAAAAAGGAAATACCCTTTATTCGTTTGGATGAGAATCTCGTATGGAGAGAATTCACCAATTGCGGAACAATTTTCAAATCCAGGCAGAATATCGGCAAAAGAATATGGTGTTAAAGAATTATTTTTAGGATCAAATTCATTAAGTCCCCTTTCTGAAGTAATCCAAACTTTACCCTCTCTTTTTTCAAACATTTTATTGACCCAGCCAAATGAAATGGAGTTTTTATCCTCTTTTTTGTAAACATAGGATTTCAATACGGCTTTATTTGCATATCTAAGTAATCCCTGAGAGGGTGTTCCCATCCAAATATTATCGAAGGAATCCAAATGAAGACAGTAGACTTCAACTTTTGCCATTTTTGGATCTTCACTTTCTTTCAATATTTGAAATTGTTCCTTTTTTAATTGAAAATACCCTAAGCCTTTATTTGTTCCAATCCATATATTTCCTTTTGAATCCATCTCCATTTCATTTAAAAAAAGCGGAACTTTATCATTAGCTTGTTTCAAAGGATAGGATTTAATTTTACCGGAATTGGGATTCCATACACTAAGAATAGAATAAATGTTATTGCTTGAAGCCATCCATATATTGCCTTTAGCATCACTTATGATTGTACTATAGTATTTATCAGTTAGAAATTCAGCTATTGGCCAATTTTCTTTATGGATATTTTTATTGTTATCAATCCTAAAAAAACCATTGGAAGCAAAAACCCAAATATTGCCCAATTTGTCTGTGGTAGCTTGATAAATACTTTTTATTTCCACCTTATTTGGGGAATCATAGCGTTGGAGCTGTTCCTTGTTTTTGTCTTTATAGAAAATAGTATGGTTTCCTATACTACCAAATTTACCCCAAGCCCCAAAATAAATTCTACCTTCTAAATCCTCATTTATAGTAGTTATTACAACTCGTTCACCAAAAGGAAAATCAGTTAGTTTTGAGAAATTATAATTCTTAAATGTTTTAGTAACTGGATTGAATTCACTCAATACATTATCTGAAGAGCCAATCCAAATATGTCCATCCTGAGCCTCAAATAGTTTATTAGGTAAAATACTGCCCATTGTTTTTGAATCTTTGGGATCAACATCATAATGTTTGTATTCGTAACCATCGTAACGCACGAGTCCATTATCGGATGCAATCCAAACAACACCTGACTTGTCAGTAATAATATCCCTGATAAGAACGCCTTGTAATTCATTATAAAAGCTAAGATTATTAGGATTAAGTTGTGCTGAAACGGGCGTGAAAAACGCCTGAAAACTTACCAATAAAATAATAAGAAATAGTTTTTTCATAATGCTATATTTAGATTGTAGTTGGCAATTGAATACTAAAAGTACTGGTAAGGGAAATTTTATCTTCGGCAGACAAATACTTGACTTGCTGAATAAAATTTAAAATATATTGCAGGAGTTGATTCATTTATTTCTATTTCTAAAATCACAGAACAAGTTGTGCAATTATGCATTTTTAGTTTACCATTGAAGGTTATGGTAAGTTTTACTTAAAAAAACAATATTCATTTCCCAAAAAAAATCTGATTCAAAATTTAATCAGCTAAGGGAATCCGTAAATAATAAAAAGAATGGGGCGAAAAAAATAATTGAAAAAAATAACAGATTTTTTACTATATCAATTATTGAATTGTAAATTAAATGAAAAATTGTGATAAAATTATTTTTTTTTAACAATAATTTTATTAAAGAATAAAAAATTATATAAATTCCATTTGTTAGGTATAAAATATTCCTATCTGTTTCTTGTGGTAAATGCACATTTCATTTGATGTCTTGCGAATTGCGCTTCAGTTAGTGATTTATTTCACCATAATACTCATCCTCTTTTTCTTCTTCCTCGTGCAAAAGTCTATTGATTGCAGTAAAAACCTCTTTTGAAACCCTAAGAAAAATTCGACTATTATTCACTTATTTGTAGTAATTTTGTAAAACCAGTTTTTAAAAACATCAAAAAAAAACAAAATTATGGGATTTTTTTCAGCATTAATAGGCAACGCAGGAGCGGTAAGCCAAGAAAGTTTAATCAAAGATTATGGTAAATTATTAATCGAAGGCGAAGAAATTGAGTTGGGTTTCAAACTCATTCGCGATGTATTTATCTTCACCACCAAGCGTCTGATTTTGATAGAAAAACAAGGCATAACTGCTAGCAAAATTGAATACAAATCCATTACTTATAAAAGTATCTCCAGATTTAGCATCGAAACAGCAGGCACTTTCGACTTGGAGGCAGAACTTAAAATTTGGGTTTCAAGTGAAACTCATCCAAGTATTGTGAAGCAATTTAATAAATCGGTGAATGTTTATGACGTTCATATGGTTTTGGCGTCGCATGTTTTGGCGTAAATTAATTGCCAAATTCTTTTCACCAAATTCGAACCATTTCACATCTGATTGTAAATATTTTTAATAATCTCAGCAGCATATTTACTTGATATTTTTTTTATAAAAGAGGGGAAATCAATGTGTGCGGTCTCGTCTGCAATGTCTGAGATGGTTCGAATTATACTAAAGGGAATTTCATATTCATAACAAACTTGGGCTACTGCTGCTCCTTCCATTTCTACGCAAAGTACATTTGGTAATTGTGTATTGAGGTTGACTTTTTGTTCATTAGAAGAGAAAAATTGATCTCCGCTGGCAATATCTCCAATGAATAATTTGGGTTGCGAAATATTGAATTCCACCAAATCGTTTTCTCCAATAACCGAATGCAAACTTTTATTTTCAAATACTGTCTGTATTGCTTTTGATGCAATAACCAAATGAGTTGCATCACTTTCAAAATAAGTTTTGGATAGCAACGGAATTTCATATTGGTTCATCAATGGTCTTGCATCCATGTCGTGTTGAATTAATCTTTTACCCAAAACGATGTCACAAATTTTTAGTTCAGAGCTAATGGCTCCGGCAACTCCTGTAAAAAGTAATTCAGTGATTTTAAATTCGTGAATTAATGTAGTTGCTGTTGTTGCAGCAGCGACTTTTCCCCATCTCGAAAAAACCACTACAGTTTCTATTCCATTCAATTGTCCCGAAAAATAGGTTCGTTTCCCCATTGATGATTCAACGCAATCCGAAAGTAATGCCACAACGCCTTCAATTTCTTCGGGCATAGCTCCCATAATTCCAATTCTTCTTTTGCTCATTTGTAGCTACCTTTTTTCAATAAATATACAAATCACAAAGATTATAAAATTATGGGAATTTAATTTACTTTTTATTATTGTTTTGCATTATATTTTCGCAAATATTCCCGCGTTTTCAAACCTGATTCTTGTATATCGGTATCTTTCCAATTTCCGTTTGAATTTGCATATGGTTTAAGAAACGAACAGGTTTCGACTTTGCTAGAAACTGACCAAGTAATCCAACTTATTTTCCTTTCTTCCATCCAATCAATATATTCTTGCCACGACTTGTAATCTAATGGGCCATCACCCGATGCTTCCATTCCAGCCGATTCTGAAACAAAAATAGGCAAACCACTTTTTATGGCTTCATCGGTTCGGTCTCTCAACCATTTTCCGTGAGTGCCCGCATAAAAATGCATCGTGTACATTAAATTATCGAAACCTAAAATTGGGTCTTTGGCTGGTAAATGAATGTCTTGATCCCAATGTGGACTACCCACAAGGATAATATTTTTTGGATCATTTGCCCTTATCACTTTAATAACTTCTTCTGAATATACCTTTACTTCTGCCCAAGATTCATCATTTGGTTCATTGAAAACTTCGTAAATTATATGAGGATATTTTCCGTATTTTTTTGACATTTCGTCAAAGAAAATTTTAGCTTCTTTAAGATGAATGTTATGGCTATGAAAATCAATTATTACATAAATGTCCTGTTTTATAGCTTCTTTTATAACTGCTTCAATCTTTGCTTTGGAATCTTCTGGACTCTGAATAAAACAATTTTGGTCAGCATCTACTCCCATAGCAACTCTCAAAACATTGGCATTCCAATCGTTATGAAGCGTTTTGACTACCTCTTTATTGTAAAATTTTCCCCACCAATTGTGCCATCCGAAACTTAGTCCGCGCAACACAATAGCCTCTCCATTTTTATCTACTAACTGTGTTCCTTTTACGCTAAGCTGTCCGTGTTCTTTGACAAATTGTGCGTTTGCAAAACTACAATTCAAGACAAGCAAAAGCAAAATAATTTTAGATTTGAAGTTCATATTTACTAAATTAAGGAATTAATTTCAAAGTAATAACATCGTGAGCAACAATATCGGCGGTGAAATTCTTTTTGGTGGTTCCTGCTTCTTTGTTTTTCCAAAGATCTATAATTTTGAAGATGTTTTTGTTAAAATCGGCTTCGTAACCAAAATCAGTATCTTTAATAGAATTTTTCTTCCAATCGAAATTGATTTTTTTAGCCACTTCGGTTCGGTTCAAAAAAGTAACTGCCCAAGCACCATCGGACAAAGGTTTTACCCAAACTTCCACTCCGTCTTCTATCGTAAATTTGAATCCTTGAATTCCCAATTTGTCTTGATTTACGGCAATTAAATTTTTGTTGGTTAAAATGGCCAATGTTTCTGGTTTCATTTTTCGGAAATCATTTCCTGCGATTAGCGGAGAAGCCATCATACACCACATTGCAAAATGAGATCGGTCTTCGATGGTTGTCATTTCGTTGCCTACTTCCATCATATCAAAATCGTTCCAATGGTCGGGACCTGAATATTTCCGAATGTCTTTTCTCATTTCGACAATTTTCATAAATCCCCAAGACGACCAATTTTCGGGATGCTTGAATTCGCAATCGAAGCAAGGATAAATATCGCCCGAAATTCTCCAAAGATTTCCAACAGGCTCTCCCCATTCCCACGGTTGATTGTCTCCCCATTCGCAAAGGCTAAATACTATTGGTCTTCCAGCCATTTTTAGCGCATTACTCATTGTATTGTAAGCTTCTTTGGCAGTAATTCCTGCGGTATTACACCAATCGTATTTCAGAAAATCGATTCCTAATTTGGCATAAAAACGAGCATCTTGGTATTCGTATCCTCGAGTTCCTGGATAACCAGCACAGGTTTGTGTTCCGGCGCAATTGTACAACCCAAATTTCAATCCTTTGGAATGCACATAATCGATTACGGATTTCATTCCGCTTGGAAATTTTACAGGATCGGGAATTAAATTGCCATTTTCATCACGCTCTTTGGCCATCCAGCCGTCATCGAGTACAATATAATTGTAACCCGCTGCCGCCATTCCAGACGAAACCATAATATCGGCGGTTTCTTTAACTAATTTTTCGTCGATATTTGTGGCAAATGTATTCCAAGAATTCCAACCCATTGGCGGCGTCATAGCTAGACCTTTGTACTTTCCTAATTCTTGTTTGTGGGTGTTGCCTTGTGCGAAGCCTAGAATTGTTGTTCCGCTTAAAAGCAAAGTGATGAGTAATTTTTTCATTTTATGTTTTAGTTAAATTATAATATTTTGTTTTAGATTAAAATTGCCTCCAACTTTAGCTGGAGGAATAAAATTGCAATAGTTATGAATGGCTTTATCCAAAATTGTATTCCTTTTGGCTAAAGCCAATTTAACATTCATTCCTTTTCCCTCCAGCTAAAGTTGGAGGCAATTCACTAAAGCTGCAGGAAATTCACTAAAGCTGGAGAAAATTCAAATCTAGAGGTAATTCATTTTGTTGTATTTATTTTTATTTCGGCTTTCTTTAATCCATTTGCTGTTGCTGTCAAAATAATTTTGCCTGTTTCCCCCGTCGATTGCACGATAACTTGAGCCAAACCACTAAACAAAGTTCGTTTCCAAGTTGGCGCTGGTGTGAGGATTTGGATTGTTCCCGGATTGGTGTTTACTGTTCCCCATTTGTACTTGTAAATTAAAGGCGTTGTAACAATCGTAATTGTATTTTTTCCTGCTCGAAGATTGGTTTTATCTAATACAAAACTGTCTCCTTTTTTGTTTTCGGGAAGGGCATTTGCAATTAGTTTTCCATTAATATAAATGGATTGCGATTGCCCGATACTGTTATAGAACAAATTGATTTTGGTCTCCTTGAAATTATCCGGTAAATCAAAATCAGTACGATAGATTACGGCTTTGGCTTTCTTTCCAAAAATGGTGTCGCGACTGTCCTTGAAAGCAGAATCCCAATTGGAAACATCCATATTATCAGCAGTTTCAGCCGTATCAAAAATAGAATTAATGATTTTTTCTTTCAGATTTGAAATATTGATAACCGTATTTTGTTCCAAAAATTGGTCAGGTTCTACAGATGTTGGCTTTCCGTTTCCAACGCCGATTATTTTCCCTGGACCAGAAATGGTAAAGGCTACTTCGTTTTCAGAAGTTGGAACATGCAAGCCTGATTTATCTTTGATATCGACGGTAATCATTGCGATATCGGTAGCATTAGCTTGGATTGTTTTTACATTCGATTGCAAGCCAAGAGCAACGGCATCGGAAGTGGTTTTCACTGTTTCGCTTAGAAATTTCTTGCCGTTTTTATAGCCAATGGCTTCCAACGTTCCGGCTTGATAATTGACTTTCCATTCCAAGTGACCATTTTTTTCCATTGTTTTTTTTCCTAAACTTTTTTTGTTGAGGAACAATTCTACTTCATCACAATTGCTGTAAGCCCAAACATCAATGGGTTGTCCTTCTTTTCCTTTCCAATTCCAATGGGGTAAAAGGTGTAAAACGGGTTCGCTTCCCCACCACGATTTTAAATACCAAGCATCGTCTTTATAAAAACCACATTGATCCAACATCCCAAAATAAGAGCCTGTTGCAGGCCAAACGTAAGGTGTGGGTTCGCCACGATAATCAAAACCGGTCCAAATATACATTCCGGCGAGATAATCGCGAGAATCGTAATGTTTCCAACCTTGTTCTATACTGTGTGCATTGGCCGATTGTGGCAGATCGTAAGCGGGTTTGTATTGTTTTTCGTTGTCTTCAAAATAAATTCCGCGTGTGGCAAAAGTGGAGCCTTCTTCGGTTCCCCAACTGGCCAAATTTGGAAATTCACGATGGTGTTTGTCGGTGGTTTCTTTTCCTCCGTGTTTGATATAATTGTAGCCCACAATGTCTAAAACTGTAGCGATTCCGTTATCCCAATTACCACTAATTCCCGCTGTAATTCCTCTTGTGGTGTCGATGGTTTTGGCATAATCTTGTATGGTTCTGGTCATTCTTGCTCCTTTGATGTCGCCTTCAATTCCCCATTCTTCATTGGCTATAGACCAACTTATGATAGAAGGATGGTTTCTGTCTCGAAGCATCATTCTTTTTAATTCGCTCAATTGGGTGCTTGTAATTCCCATTAATCGGGTTTCATCAATCACAACCATTCCCAGTCGGTCACAAGCATCCAATAATTCTGTAGTGGGCGGATTGTGCGAACAACGATAAGCATTTGAACCAAAAGATTTTAAAGCAGCAATTCGAAAATCTTGCAAACCATCAGGCAATGCTGCTCCGATTCCTGCATGGTCTTGATGGTTATTGGTTCCTTTTATTTTAAGATGTTTTCCGTTTAAAAAAAATCCTTCGTTGGCATCAAAACGCAAAGTTCGGATTCCGAAAGTGGTGGTTTGTGTGTCTGTTAATTCCGTTCCTACATAAATATTGATAACCATTTTGTGCAAATACGGATTGTCCACCGACCAAAGTTTTGGATTAAGAATAGATAATGCGGCTTCAAATTCTTTGGATTCCATTGGTCGCAAATTCAGATTATCGATCGTTGCAGTGGCAATAGATTTTCCAGCTGCATCTAAAACAGTATGTACAATTTTGAAGTTTTGGGACTTACTTCCTTCATTAATTACCAAGACTTTCGAAGTGAGTTCAGCATTGTTAGTATTTAATTTGGTTGTACTTACAAAAGTTCCGTCCGATGGAACGTGTAATGGACTGGTTTTGTTCAACCAAACGTGTCGGTAAATTCCGGCTCCTTCGTAAAACCAACCTTCTTCCATCATTGCATCTACTCGAACTGCGATAGTATTTTCTCCACCATAATTGACATAATCGGTAACATCGTATTCGAAACCCAAATAACCCGATGGATTTATTCCCAAATAATGTCCGTTGAACCAAACCGTTGAATTGCGAAAAACACCATCAAAAGCGATGTGGATTCTACGTCCCAAATCGCCTTCGGGAATGTTTATTTTTTTTCGGTACCAACCGATGCTGGCTTCTGGAAATGGTCTTCCAATGTTTTTGAATCCATGACTATAACTAGCTTTCTCGCTAAAACCTTGTTCGACTGCCCAATCGTGTGGCAAATCGAGTTTTCGCCAAGAACGATCGTCAAAATTCGCGGCAGCCGCACCGTCGCCATAAGTGGATTTGGCTAAATAAGAGAAATAACCCGTTCCGTTATTGAAATCTTTGGCAGTATCAAAAGGATGACCAAAGGCAAATTGCCAATTTTTATCGATAGAAATGTGTTCTCGATTTTTGCTATTTGGAGCCGATTGAGAAAACCCTGCAAGACAAAAACTAAGAGAAATAAATAATGAAAATGTAATTTTGAGTGAATTTATCATTAAAGAAAGTTTAAAAAAACTGATTAGCCTATAGAACATACAATGTTAAATAATAATGACTAAAAACAATGATACTTTATTGTCAAAATACAATCATAACTTAACAAAAATTAGAAATTGGCTTAAAAAAGTCGAATTATAAGATACGCTTTAATCCTGAAAAATCTTCTCGATATTGACTCGGAGTACGGTTTTTAATTGCTTTGAAACTTCGGTTAAAATTAGCCAGATTATTATAGCCAGATTTGAATGCAATTTCAGAAACACTCATATCTTTCTCTACCAGCCATCTTGCCGCATATCCTATTCTAATGTCGTTAATATAATTGACAAAAGTCTTTCCTGTACGTTTTTTTATAAATCGATTAAAAGAAATACTGGTCATATTGGCAACACTGGAAACCTCTTCAAGAGTTATTTTTTGAGCAAAGTTTTTCTGAACATATTCATACACCAATTTCATTTTGTCATAATCATCGAAAGTCGCATAATCAACAGTATAAGTAGAAAGAAGTCTTTGATTTCGGGAGTTTGCAAGGTCAAACAATATCGAAGTTATCTCAAGAAAATAGTCCATACCGTCCAATTTTGACAATTTAATCAGTCTTGGCGTGAGTTCATCGGCAACTTTTTTTGAAAATAAAATACCATGAATAGAGCGATTAAACATCTCCTTAATAGGATTCATGATCCTTCTAGAAAGTAAAGAATCTGGAAATAAATTATTATCAAATTGAATTGTAATTTCGTGAATTTTCTTGCTTGTACATTTATTCAATTCCCAACCATGATATAAATTAGGACCAATCAGAACCAGTTCAATAGTTTCAATTTCTTCTATATTATCACCTACAACACGTTTTACGCCTTTTCCATTTAATATAAAATTGATCTCAAATTCAGGATGATAATGTACCGGAAAGTCAAAAGTATCTTTAACTCTGTCAAAGACTAAAAAACTATCAAGCGGGGACAATGGAGGAATTTCTCTATAAAATTTTTTCAAATTACTCATCTCTATTTTTTGTTTGCAATAATATGATATATAATTGATAAAATAATACTATTTAAGCAAGCTACATCAAATTACCTTTGAAATATATAATTACACTATTTTTAGTATTAATATTTATAAAAAACTATAATCATTATAAATAGGACAAGTTTTTATAATTTTGATAATTCTTTAGAAAAATTATCTAAATATATTAAATCAAAAAAAACAAAGCAGTCCCCTCAAAATATGTTTTTTAAACCACTAACAAATAATTATTCCATTCCATGAAAAAACGCTTAATTCTACCCCTTATCTATATTGCTATAGGAATGTCTTGTTCATCGAAAGCTCAAACTAGTAATACTATTTCATCTATTTCAGACAAAAAAGCTACACCTGAAACTAAAATATTGTACAAAAATTTAACAAAATTATCTAATAAAGCAATACTTTTTGGTCACCAAGACGATCTAGCCTATGGTGTTAACTGGAAATATGAAGCCGGAAGAAGTGATGTAAAAGACGTTACTGGTGAGTATCCCGCAGTTTATGGTTGGGATCTTGGTGGATTAGAAAATAAATCAGAGAAGAATATAGACGGCATTCCTTTTGATAAAATGCGTCAATATATAAAAGATGGTCATTCTCGTGGTGGAATTATAACGTTGAGTTGGCACTGTGACAATCCATTAACCGGAAAAAATGCATGGGACATTACTCCAAAATCGCTTGTATCAGCCTTACCTGGTGGCAAAAGCCACGAAAAATTCAAATCCTGGTTGGATGAAGCCGCAAAATATATTCTGACATTAAAAGATAAAAACGGAAAACCAATTCCAATTCTCTATCGACCATACCACGAATTGACTGGCACTTGGTTTTGGTGGTGCAAAAACAATGCAAGTCCAGAAGAGTTTAAGACTTTATGGAAATTCACCTACGATTATTTTCAAATGAAAGGTATTCATAATCTAATCTACGTGTACAACACTGCCGATTTTAAATCTAAAGAAGAATTCTTAGAATATTATCCAGGTTCCGATTATGCTGATGTTTTGAGTTTTGATAATTACCAATACAACGATCCAACAAAAGACAATTCTTTTATTGAAAATTGCCAAAGACAATTCAAAATAATGGATGACATTGCCAAAGAACAAAATAAAATTATGGCCTTTGCCGAAACGGGTTACGAAGCGATTCCGTATGACAAATGGTGGACGAACACTTTGTTGAAAGCCATTGGCGACTATAAAATCTCCTATGTTTTGGTTTGGAGAAACCATGGTTGGCAAGAAAACGAGAAAAAAATGCACTACTATTCACCTTACAAAGGTCAAGTGAGTGAAAAAGATTTTGTTGATTTTTATAAACTTGACCAAATTTTATTCGAGAAAGAAGCAGCAAAAGAAAAACTATACAAAAAATAATCCTTAAACCTTAATACCTCAAAAACCTTTAAAAATGCACGAAAAAATTAGTTTAAAAGAAAAAGTAGGATACGGTTTAGGCGACGCTGCTTCCTCAATGTTTTGGAAAATATTCAGCATGTATCTAATGTTTTTTTACACCGATGTATTCGGAATAGCACCAGCTGTCGTTGGAACAATGTTCTTAATTACCCGTATTTGGGATTCTTGTTTTGATCCATTTGTTGGGATTATGGCCGATAGAACCAAAACGCGTTGGGGCAAATTCAGACCCTATCTACTTTGGACAGCCATTCCCTTTGCATTAATCGGAATCTTAACTTTTTACACACCCGATTTCGACGAAAAAGGAAAAATAATTTATGCTTACGTTACCTATTCATTGATGATGATGGTGTATTCCATAATCAACGTTCCTTATGCCTCGCTTCTTGGTGTGATGTCCTCCGACAGAAAAGAAAGAACAACACTTTCCTCCTATCGTATGGTTTTTGCCTTTGGCGGAAGCTTATTGGCGCTTTGGTTAATTGAACCTTTAGTAAATCATTTTGGGGGAAGTTTAAATTCTAAAACGGGTTGGTTGTACACCATAATGGTTTTCGGAATCATTACTACAATTTTCTTTTGGGGTTGCTTTTTTCTAACCAAAGAAAGAATGGAACCAATCAATGACGAAAAACCAAATTTAAAAGAAGATTTAAACGACCTCTTAAAAAACCGTCCTTGGTGGATTCTTTTAGGTGCAGGAATTGGCGCATTAGTATTCAACTCCATTCGTGATGGTGCTGCCGTTTATTATTTTAAATACTATGTAAGTAGTACGGTAAGCTATAGTATTAATGTCTTTGGAGAAAATTTTGCTATGACACCTACCTCACTATACTTCGTTTTAGGACAAGCTGCTAATATTATTGGAGTCATTGCAGCCACACCAATCGCCAATAAAATTGGAAAAAAGAATACCTTTTTCGGTTCAATGACATTGGCAGCAATTTTAAGTGTAATTTTCTATTTCCTCGGAAAAAACGATGTGATGTTGATCATGGTTTTCCAAGTATTGATAAGCATTTGTGCCGGTTGTATTTTCCCATTGATCTGGTCAATGTATGCCGACAGTGCTGATTATTCCGAATGGAAACAAGGAAGACGTGCTACTGGACTGATATTTTCTGCTTCTTCGATGTCACAAAAATTTGGTTGGACAATAGGTGGTGCTGCAACAGGATGGCTTTTGGGGTATTATGGCTTTCAAGCCAATGTAGAACAAACCGCAGTAACCCAAAACGGAATTCAGTTAATGTTGAGTATTCTTCCAGCAATTGCTGCTGGAGTTTCGGTATTATTCATTCTACTCTATCCATTAACCGAAGAAAAACTAGAAACAATCGAACACGAATTAAGTAACAAAAGAAATACAACAAAATAATTTTTGATTTTTACATTAACACCCATGAGTACAACAACAAATACAATTTTCGATAAAAGAAAAGCAGCAATTGAAAAAGAATTTCAACAATTGATCGAGAAAAAAAACGAACCACAATCTACTGTTGGAAATGGAATCTTCGAGAGATATAAAAACCCTGTTGTAACCAGAAATCACGCTCCAATAGAGTGGCGTTATGATTTAAACGAAGCCACGAATCCATTCTTAATGGAACGCATTAGTATCAATGCCGCCTTCAATGCTGGGGCAATGAAATGGAATGACAGCTATATACTTGTAGTTCGTGTGGAAGGTGTGGACAGAAAATCGTTTTTTGCCATTGCCGAAAGCCCAAATGGGGTTGATAATTTCAAATTTTGGGATAAACCTTGCGTGATTCCACAAACCGAAGAGCCAGATACCAATGTTTATGATATGCGTTTGGTACATCACGAAGACGGCTGGATTTACGGTATTTTTTGTACCGAGAGAAAAGATCCAAAGGCACCAAAAGGCGATACGAGTTCGGCTATAGCCAATGCAGGAATTGTACGCACCAAAGATTTAGTGAATTGGGAACGTCTTCCTGATTTAATTTCGAATACAGGTCAACAAAGAAATGTAGTGATGCATCCTGAATTCGTGAACGGAAAATATGCCCTTTACACAAGACCACAAGACGGATTTATCGATGTAGGAAGCGGTGGTGGAATTGGATTGGGTTATGTAGACGATATGAAAAATCCAATTGTAATAAACGAAAAAATCATTTTCGGAAAACAATACCATACCATTTATGAACTAAAAAACGGATTGGGTCCAGCACCGATTAAAACAGAAAAAGGTTGGTTGCATTTGGCACACGGAGTACGAAATACCGCTGCGGGATTGCGTTACACACTGTATATATTTATGACCGATTTAAACGATATTTCAAAAGTAACTCACGTTCCAGCAGGACATTTTATGGGACCACAAGACTCCGAAAGAGTGGGCGATGTATCCAATGTATTGTTTTCGAATGGCTGGATTGCCGATGAAGACGGAACTGTTTTTATCTATTATGCCGCATCAGATACAAGAATGCACGTTGCCGTTTCTTCGGTTGAAAAATTAGTAGATTATGTACTGAATACGCCCGAAGATACTTTTATATCAGCTGGTTCTGTGAATACTATCATCTCTCAAGTGAATAAGAATAAAGAAATTAAATAAGTGTCTGTCAGCTCCGCAAAGTCTCCGACTTTGAGGATGTGAATGGCGGTCTCTGACCGCTTCTAAACCAAATAGTTATAAAAATAAATCGTGTCAACACAAACAATACATCTAAAAACCGAACTCACCACTGAACTCGACAACATTCTTGAATATTGGTCAAAAAATACTATTGACCAAAAAAATGGCGGTTTTATTGGTCAAATAGATTGCAATGAATACAAAAATTTTGAAGCGGAAAAAGGCTCTGTTCTAAATGCTCGAATTCTTTGGTCATTTTCTGCTGCTTATTCAATCACAAAAAACGAAGCACACAAAAAAATTGCCAAAGATGCTTTCGAATTCATTCTAACGTATTTTTATGATATCGAATTTGGTGGAATTTTCTGGAGCATTAATCCTGATAAAACACCAAAAGATACCAAAAACCAAATTTATGCTTTGGCTTTTGTGATTTATGGATTGACTGAATACTATGAAATTTCCAATGACGAAAGAGCGCTGAGATTTTCTGTAATACTATATAACAGAATACAAAAACACAGCTACGACCCAATAAAAAAAGGCTATTTCGAAGCTTTTACCCGCGATTGGCAACCTATCGAAGATTTGCGTTTGAGCGATAAAGATGCTAACGAAAAAAAGACAATGAATACCCATTTGCATATCGTTGAAGGCTATGCGAATTTGTACAAAGTGTGGAAAAACGAAAATCTAAAAAATGATATAATTGAATTGCTAGAAGTCATTGAAACGCATTTTATCAACAAAGAAACAGGTCATTTACGATTATTTTTTAACGAAAATTGGATCGAAAAACCAGACGTAACCTCTTATGGACACGACATTGAAGCCGCTTGGTTATTATTGCAATGTGCCGAAATTACTAAAAACGAAGCACTAATCGAACGCTACAAAAAATATGCAATTCTCCTAACCGATGCCACTTTCGAAGGAATTGACCCAAATGACGGCGGACTTTGGTACGAATTAGAACCCAAAGAGAACAAGTTGATAGCAGAAAAACATTGGTGGCCTCAATCCGAATTAATGATTGGTTTCTACAATGCCTACCAACTTTCAAACGACAAAAAATATTTGGATGTCGTACTCAAAAACTGGGAATTCGTAAAGGACTATATTTTAGACAACAAAAATGGAGAATGGATTTGGGGTATCAATAAAGATTATTCCAAAATTGAAAAAGACAAAACTGGTTTTTGGAAATGTCCATATCATAATACTAGAGTATGTATTGAATTAATACATCGAATAAAACCTCTCTTTAACTAAATAAAATCATTAATTAATATCCTAATGAAAAACCTAAAAAAACAATTTCTGTTTTTACTTGTCATTCTAATATTTTTCCAAGCTACAGCTCAAGAAAATGTAACAAAACTGAACGATGGAATAGAAATTAAGATAAAAAAACCGCAACGAAATGATGCTGCTGTTCTTAGAATTCAAGTAGTTTCCAATTCGATTTTGCATATTACAGCGAGTCCAACCTCAACGTTTGACAGTACAAAAAGCTTAATGCTTATTGATTTAAAACCCAACATAGCTAAATTCGAGGTAAAAAGCACCAACGATAATGTTACGATTTCAACTGCAACTTTGAATGCTACCGTTTCGACAGAAACAGGTGAAATAATCTTTAAAGATGAAACTGGAAATACACTTTTGCAAGAAACCAAAGGTGGCGGAAAAACAATAACTGGAACTACGCTGGACGGAAAACAATCCTATATCGTAAAACAATCCTTCACTGGCGAAACCGACGAAGCTTTGTACGGATTAGGGCAACACCAAAATGGGATTTTCAATTACAAAGGAACCAAAGTTTTATTATCACAATACAATACTGAAGTAGCCATTCCTTTCTTGGTATCGAGCAAAAACTACGGGATTTTATGGGATAACAACTCGCTTACCAAGTCGGTTGATACTCGAGATTTCGAAAAGATTTCTACCTTAAGATTGTATTCTGATAAGGGAGACAAAGGCTGGTTGACCGCAACTTACACCAACAAAAAAGGGCCATCAAAAGTACTTTCTCTCCCAGAATCTTTTATCGATTATAGCTTTATTCCATCCTTGAAACACCTTCCGGAAGGAATTGTATTAGAAAACACTACCGTAAAATGGGAAGGTGCTTTTGAAACTGATTTTTCGGGTGAACACCAATTTAATCTTTGGTCATCTGGTTATACCAATGTGTATATCGACGATAAACTAGTAGCAGCAAAATGGAGACAAGGTTGGAATGCAACCAACGAATTGATTCGAATCAATCTTGAAAAAGGCACAAAACACAAACTAAAAATTGAGTGGGATCCATTGGGAAATGAATCTTTCATTTGCTTTAACTGGTCAAAACCATTAACCGAAACACAAAAAAATGAATTTGCTTTTGAATCGGAAGCTGGTCAAAAAATAGATTATTTCTTTGTTTCTGGAAAAAATATAGACGAAGTAATAAGCGGTTATAGAACCCTTACGGGAAAAGCGACTATGATGCCCAAATGGTCGATGGGATTTTGGCAAAGTCGTGAACGCTACAAAACACAAGACGAAATACTAAACACGGTTGCCGAATTCCGTAAAAGAAAAATTGGATTAGACAATATTGTACTCGACTGGAGATACTGGAGAGAAGGTCAATGGGGAAGCCATGAATTTGACCCAGAACGTTTTCCTGACCCAAAAGGAATGATAAAAACACTTCACGAAAAATACAATACCAAATTAATGATTTCGGTTTGGGCAAAATTCTATGAAGATACTCAAAACTACAAAGATCTTGAAGCCAAAGGCTATATCCTAAAAAGAAACGTGGTCGAAAACCGAAAAGATTGGTTGGGTTTTAACAATGCCATTTACGACCCGTTCCATCCCGAAGCCCGAAAAGAATTTTGGAAATTAATCAACAAAAACATCTATACCACCGGAATCGATGCTTGGTGGATGGACGCTTCAGAACCAGATGTTCACAGTAATATGCCTCCCGAAGTTCGAAAAGAAATGATTGGAAACACCTACCTTGGAGCGCCAGAAATCAACTATAACGCATTCTCCTTGATGAATGCCAAAGGAATTTACGAAGGCCAACGCAGTGTAGATCCCAACAAAAGAATCTTTATGCTGACTCGTTCGGGTTTTGCAGGTTTGCAACGTTATGCTGCAGCCACTTGGAGTGGTGATATTGGCTCTCGATGGGAAGATTTGAAAAATCAAATTCCTGCTGGTTTGAACTTTACAATGTCTGGATTACCGTATTGGACAAGTGATATTGGAGGTTTTTCTGTAGAAACTCGTTACGAAAACGCAACAGGCGAAACACTAGAAGAATGGAGAGAATTAAACGCTCGTTGGTATCAATATGGCGTTTTTTGTCCACTATTTAGAGCTCACGGTCAATTTCCATACAGAGAAATTTACAACATTGCACCTGAAGATCATCCAGCATACAAAAGCATCTTGTTCTACAACAAATTACGGTATCGAATGATGCCTTATATTTATTCTTTAATTGGACAAACGTATCATAACGATTACACGATGATGCGTGGACTTCCAATGGATTTTAATTCTGATAAAAAAGTTTTAAATATCGCCGATCAATTTATGTTTGGCCCAGCATTGCTTATAAATCCAGTAACCGAATACAAAAAACGCAGTCGTGAATTGTATTTACCAAACACCAATGGTTGGTACAATTTGTACACTAGCGAATTCCTAAAAGGTGGTCAAACCATTACTGCCGAAGCAACTTACGAACAAATTCCGTTGTATGTAAAAGAAGGTTCTATTTTGGCTTGTGGACCCAATATTGAATATACTTCACAAAAATCGTCGGAGCCTTTTACTATTTATGTTTATACCGGAAAAGACGTTTCTTTTAGTTTATACGAAGATGAAAATACAAATTACAATTACGAGAAAGGGAAGTTTTCTACCATTGAATTTAAATATAACGAAGCTTCAAAAACATTGACTATCGCAAACAGAACAGGAAGTTTTGACGGAATGCAAAAAAACAGAGCTTTCAATATTGTCTTCATTGGGAAAAATAAAAATGCAACTTTCAATTTGATTTCAAACGCAAATGAAGGACAAAAAGTGAAATATAATGGTAATAAATTAGAAGTGAAATTCTAAAAAAATTCGATCTAATTATAGAGCTTAAAAAGCAGTATTTAAAAATATTATTATGAAAAAATCAGCATTACTACTAGTTTTATCTCTTTTTAGTTTGGGAAATTTTTCTTGTCAAGCACAAAAAAAACAACCCAAGATCACGGTCAAGGAAACACAATTCTTCAAAGGCGACAAACCTTATTCCTATATTGGAACCAATTATTGGTACGGAAGTTTATTGGCTTCGAAAAAAGTGGGTGACCGAAAAAGATTGTTGCGTGAACTGGATTTAATGCAGAAAAATGGCATCGATAACTTGAGAATTCTTGTTGGTGGCGATGGCGGAAAATACGATTTTACCGTTCGCCCTGCTTTACAATACGAACAAGGAAAATACGACCAAGATTTACTCGACGGTCTGGATTTCTTGATTTCCGAAATGGGCAAACGCAAGATGTACGCCGTTTTATTTTTGACCAACAACTGGGAATGGTCGGGTGGAATGTCGCAATACTTGGAATGGAACGGAAAAGGACCAATTCCCGTTCCTGCAATCCCACCAAATACGTGGCCTCAGTATATGTCATACACCGAAAAATTCCACAGTTGCGAACCGTGTATAGAAGCCTTAAACAATCACGTGAAGTATATTATGACCAGAACAAATGCCTACACCAAAAGAAAATATACCCAAGACAATACCATTATGGCTTGGCAAGTAGGCAACGAACCCCGACTTTTTACGGAGGAAAACGAAGCTAAATTCACGGGTTGGCTGAATAATATTGTCAATTTGATGGATAGTTTAGACAAAAACCATTTGATTTCGACCGGTTCCGAAGGGTTGAATAGTTCGAATGACAAGATAGAAATTTTCGAGAGAACCCATCAAAATCCGAATATCGATTATTTAACGATGCACATTTGGCCTAAAAACTGGAATTGGTTCAAAGCCGACGATGCCGATAAAACGTTACCAACCACATTAGAAAATACAGGTAAATATATTGATGCTCACATCAAAGTGGCACAAAATCTAAAAAGACCCATCATTATTGAAGAATTTGGTTTGCCTAGAGAAAATGAAAGTTTAGTTTCCAGTTCCTCTGTTGCCAATCGAAATGTTTTTTACAACTATATCTTCAATAGAGTTTTAGAAAGTCATAAAAATAATGGAGTGTTGCAAGCGGCCAATTTTTGGGGATTTGGTGGCGAAGGAAAAGCCGTTACCCCAGACGGGAAATGGAATCCCGGAGATCCATTAACAACCGATCCACCACAGGAACCACAAGGGCTGAACAGTGTTTTTTCGTCGGACAAATCGACTTTAGATATTGTGAAAAAATATAATTTGGAGTTGAAGTAAAATTAAATTATTGAATTACAATTCAATGATGATTTTTTAATTGTCCCTATTTTGAATTGCCTCCAGCTTTGATTTGCCATTAGCTTTGAATTGCTTCCAGCTTTGAATTGCCTCCAGCTTTAGCTGGAGGAATAGGAAATGAATATAAAATTGGCTTTAGCCAAAAAAACATACAATTTTGGCTAAAACCAATTCTACAATTGCTGATTTTTTCCCTCCAGTCAAAGCTGGAGGCAATTAAAATAAAAATTCTCAAAATCGTCTCAAATGAAAACAATAATCCTAGCATTTTATTTTTTGTTTATTTACACTTCCTATTCCCAAAAGAAGGAAAACTTTCAATTGCTTTCTCCTAACGGAAAAATTGAAATTAAAATAGTTGTTGACGAAACTATAAGTTGGTCTATTTTGAATAAAAAAGACCTTTTTTTGGCTCCTTCGGCAATGTCGATGACTTTGGATAAAAACGTAATTTTAGGTAAAAACCCAATACTTTTAAATACAAAAAAGGAAAGTATTCGCACTTCATTTGAAACACCATTTTACAAAAAAAAATCTGTTCAAGATCATTACAATCAATTAGTATTGAACTTCAAAGGCGATTTCAGTGTTGAATACCGCGCTTTCGATGATGGGGTTGCGTATCGGTTTCTAACCAAAAAGAAAGGCAATATTACCGTAAAATCAGAAGAAGTGGTTTTGAATTTTGACCAAGACTACAGTACTTTAATGCCTTATGTTCGAGATTTAAGAAACCCAAAAGACCCCTATATTTCTTCATTTGAATCACATTACGAAAACAAAAAAATCAGCGAATTTGCCAAAGATACTTTAGCTTTTCTACCCTTTTTAATAGATTTAAAAAACCAGAAAAAAGCCGTTTTCCTCGAATCCAATCTTCAAGATTATCCTGGAATGTATGTTACAAATAACAAATCAAAATCAGGATTCGAAGCTCGTTTCCCTAAATACCCTTTGCAGGAAATGAACGGCGGTTTCAATTTTCTAAACAAATTAATTAGCCAAAGAACCGATTATTTGGTTACCACAAATGGCAATCGAAATTTCCCTTGGCGAATTGTGGTTATTTCAGAAAACGATGCCGCTTTGACCAATAACGATATGGTACAACGATTGTCCGAACCTTCCAAAATCAAGGATGTTAGCTGGATAAAACCCGGTAAAGTCGCTTGGGATTGGTGGAACGATTGGAACATTTACAAGGTCGATTTTCAAGCGGGAATCAACACCGAAACCTATAAATATTACATCGATTTTGCTTCCAAAAACAAGGTAGAATACATTGTTTTGGACGAAGGTTGGAGTGTGGAAACCAATATTATGGAACACAACCCAAAAGTGGATTTGAAAACCTTAATCGGGTATGGTAAAGAAAAAAATGTTGGGATAATTCTGTGGTGTTCTTGGATGGCATTACATGAAAATATAGATGTGATTTTCAAAAATTACTCCGATTTGGGTGTCAAAGGTTTTAAAATCGATTTTCTGGACAGAGACGATGCCAAAATGGTGAATTCCGTGTATGAAATTGCTCAAAAAGCAGCCAATCATAAGTTGTTGCTCGATTTTCATGGCATGTACAAACCAACAGGAATTCAGCGGACTTATCCCAATATTTTGAATTTTGAAGGTGTAAAAGGTATGGAAAACAACAAATGGACACCCAACGATGATGTTCCTACTTACGACTGTTCCATTCCGTATATCCGAATGATGTCTGGTCCAATGGATTATACACCCGGAGCCATGCGAAACGCCACAAAAAGTGAATTCAAACCCAGCAATTCGAACCCTGTAAGCCAAGGAACGCGATGTCACCAACTGGCGTTGTACACTATTTTTGAAGCGCCTTTGCAAATGATGGCCGATAGCCCAACGGCTTACATAAAGGAACAAGAAAGCACCGATTTTATTGCAAAAATCCCAACCACTTTCGATGAAACCGTTGCTTTAAACGGCGAAGTTGGAAAATACATTTCTATAGCCCGAAAAAAAGGAAGTACTTGGTATTTAGGAGCCATTACCAACTGGAACGGCAGAAACATAACTATTGATTTCTCCTTTTTGGAAAAAGGAAAAACTTTCGAAGCCGATTTATTTACCGATGGATTAAATGCTGAAAAAGCTCCAGTCGATTACAAAAGAGAAAAAATCACTGTGGATTCCTCGACTAAAATGACCTTTCATTTGGCTAGTGGCGGTGGTTTGTCAGCAATTATTACAGCTAAATAAGAATAGCTTTTAAAAGCAAAAAAGGGAGCAAGTTTATATTTGCTCCCTTTTTTGCTTTTAAAATATTTTCAATCTTATCGATGATAATTTTTAAAATTTTTAATTGTCTCCAGCTTTGAATTTCCTCCAGCTTTAGCTGGAGAAAAAGAAATGAATATCAAATTAGCTTTAGCCAAAAAACATACAATTTTGGCTAAAGCCAATGCACTATTGCTGATTTTTTTCCCTCCAGCTAAAGCTGGAGGCAATTGAGAAATTGCAAAGATTAGTTTTTAAAAGAATTAAATTTTGTCAAAATCAAATTCATTTCTGTTTTGTCAAGCCTATCTTCAAAATGTCTATTAATCCAATACTCAGCAGTATCAAAGTCTATTTTTATAGCATAAATAAAACTAAGAATGTATTCAAATGATATAATTCTTCTTCCTATTTCATATGGTGGATTATTTATGTCATTCAATAGATTTGATATATTTTGTTCTATAGTTTTGTTTTCTTCAAACCATTCTTTTAGTTTAGAGATATTATTTTCAATAACATTATTTAAACTTTTTCTAAATTTATCTTCATTTACGGTACTTATTTTGTCGGGATTTATTGGACTGTTATTTTCATAACTTTTTTGCCAACCTTCCAATCTTTTATAATAAATGATTTTGGTTGATTTGTTAGTTTTATGATAAGTTAACTTTTTCTGTGATGAAATTGTTGGAATAAAATCGTAACAGATCCCAAAAGAGAATGAGCCTCCAAAACCTTTAAAAACATTGTATTCTATAACATATTTAATGCCCTGTGCGTTAAAATCACTAAACCATAAATATTTACCATTCCAATTATTTAGTCCAATTTTCGCAAATTTTGGTGTTACAATTTCATTAAAAATCTCAAGTCTCTTTTCTAATAGAACTTCATCTAAATTTTTTATATCGTTGTAGATTTCATCAATTGCTTTTCTTCGATTAATTATGTCTATAATTTTTTTTAAAAAAATCATATAGATTTCATTTTTTTTAAATTAATCCAACTCCCAATTTCAAACCGACGCCAAAATCGCTTCAATCTTGTCCAATTCCGCTTGTGTAAAATCGATATTTCCCAACGCATCAATATTGTTTTGCAATTGTCCCACCGAACTCGCACCAATCAAGACCGAGGTAATTCTATTGTCTTTGAGCAACCAAGCCAGCGCCATTTGAGCCAAAGATTGATTTCTACTTTGTGCGATGTCATTCAAGGCAACGATTACCTTAATTTTTTCTTCGGTAATATCTTCTGCTTTTAGAAAACCATTTGGGTTGGAAGCTCTTGAATTTTCTGGAATTCCTTTTAAATATCTATCAGTCAAAAGTCCTTGTGCCAAGGGTGAAAAGGCGATACAACCAATTCCTTTTTCGCCCAAAACATCGAGCAACCCTTCTTCGGGTGTGCGAACAAACATCGAATATTTCACTTGATGAATCAAACAAGGCGTTCCCAATTGTTTTAGAATCGCTGCAGCTTCTACAGTTTGTTCTGGGGGATAATTGGATATTCCGGCGTACAAAGCTTTTCCGCTTCGAACCGCATAATCCAAAGCCGTCATCGTTTCTTCCAAAGGTGTTTCTGGGTCAAAACGGTGCGAATAAAAAATATCGACATAGTCCAAATCCATTCGTTTCAAACTTTGATCTAAACTCGACAACAGATATTTGCGTGAACCCCAATCGCCATAAGGTCCCTCCCACATACCATAACCTGCCTTGGTCGAAATCACGATTTCATCACGAAGGTTTCCTTGAAAATTATTTTTGAGGATTTTACCAAAATTAGTCTCCGCTGAACCTGGAATTGGTCCGTAATTATTGGCCAAATCAAAATGGGTAATTCCTTTATCGAAAGCAGCTTTGGCAATACTTTCGGCATTTTCGAATGAATCCACCGAACCGAAGTTGTGCCATAATCCCAAGGAAATTTGCGGCAATTTCAAACCACTTTTTCCACATCTATTGTATTCCATTTGATTAATATAAAAAGGTTTAAATATAAAACACGAATTTCACGATTTTTCACCAATTAATTAGTGTCCATTCGTAAAATTCGTGTTTCTTTTTTTTTTATTTCAACTCAAATCCACTTTCCAAACCTTTGTCGGAACTTCCTCCTACCATAATTTTGAAAGTGCCCGGTTCTACTAAATAATTACCATCGTTGTCATAGAAACCAAGTTCTTTTTCGGTCAAAGTCAGGGTAACGGTTTTGGTTTCTCCTTTTTTCAATTCGATTAATTCGAAGCCTTTGAGTTCTTTTACTGGTCTTGCTAAACTGCCAAATTCATCGTGTATGTACAATTGAACTACTTCTTTTCCGTCATAATTTCCGGAATTGGTCACCTCAACAGAAACTTTTACTGGCTCTCCTTTGGCGAAAGCCGTTTTGTTAATTTTCAAATTTTTATACTCGAAAGTGGTATAACTCAATCCGAATCCAAAAGGGAATTGTGGTGTTTTTTCTACATCAGTATAATGCGACCAAAACACATTATTATCTGTCATATTGGGTCTTCCTGTACTATAATTGTTGTAATAAATGGGACATTGACCTACATTTCTTGGAAAAGACATTGGCAATTTTCCACTCGGATTATAATCGCCATACAACACTTGGGCAACTGCATTTCCGGCTTGGGTTCCTAATTGCCAAGCTTCAACAATAGCGGGAATATTTTTGGCAGCCCAAGGCAAAGCCAATGGTCTTCCGTTGTTTAAAACTAAAACAATATTTGGATTTACTTTATAAATTTCCTCCAATAATTCTTGTTGCAAACCCGGTAAATCAAGATTAGTTGTGCTTCTAGCTTCGCCTGTCTGAAAACCATTTTCACCTAAAACCATAACCACTATATCGGCATTTGCGGCTACCTTTTTGGCAGCATCAAAACCACTTCTGTCGGTTGTATTAAAAACCAATTCGTTGAGGAAAGTTGCTTTTTCAATAGTTAAATCTGCTCCTTTTTCGTAGGTCAGTTTGTTTTCTTTATATTGTTGCATTGCTTCTAAAACAGAAACGGCTGAATTGTCGTCGGCAGCTAATCTCCAGCTTCCCAATGGACTGTTTTTATCATTGGCCAAAGCCCCAATCAAAGCAATTTTTTGTCCTGATTTTTTTAGCGGAAGCAAATTCTTATCATTCTTCAGCAATACAATCGATTTTTTTGCCATATCCAAAACCCCATCGTTGTTGGCTTTGCTACCAATAACAGCTTTTTCTCTAGCTTCGTCACAATATTTATAAGGGTCATCAAATAAGCCCAATTCAAATTTAACGCGGAGAATTCTACGAGCTGCATCATCAATCAAGGACTCATTTACTTTTCCATCCTTAACAAGTTGAACTAAATCACTGACATAATTATAAGACTCCATATCCATATCCGAGCCCGCTTTTACTGCTTTTTCTGCAGCTTCTTTTCCATCTTTGGCATAACCGTGTGTAACCATTTCTTTAATAGAACCCCAATCGGTAACTACAAATCCATCAAATTTCCATTTGCCTTTTAGAATGTCTCTTTGCAAAAAGCTACTTGCAGTTGCTGGAACACCATTCAGAATGTTAAAGGAATTCATAAACGTACGAATTCCTGCTTCTTTTGCAGCCTCAAATGGTGGTAAAACGATATTGAATAATGTTGAATTACTCATATCGACTGTATTGTAATCTCTACCAGCTTCGGCAAAACCGTAAGCAGCAAAATGTTTGGCGCAAGCAGCAATCGTATTTACTTTCGACAGATCCGCTTTTGTATCACCTTGAAAACCTTTTACTCTGGCTGTTGCAATTTTGCTTCCAAGAAAAGGATCCTCACCAGCACCTTCCATCACTCTTCCCCAACGGGCATCTCTAAAAATATCGACCATTGGAGCAAAAGTCCAATTTATTCCTGAGGCCGATGCTTCGTCCGCTGCTATTTGAGCTGATTTTTTGATGGCTTCCAAATCCCAACTCGCCGCTTCTGCCAAAGGTATTGGACTCAAAGTCTTATAACCGTGAATCACATCGAAACCGATTATTAATGGAATTCCCAATCTGGTTTCCTCAACGGCAATTTTCTGAACGGCTCGCACTTGTTTTACACCACGAACCGATAGCATAGAACCCACCCATCCATCACGCAAATGTTTGTATTTCAGTTCGGCATTTCCCCCTTTTGGCGCAGGACCAGTTACTTCCCAAAAACCATTATATTGATTCATTTGACCCACTTTTTCTTCGAGTGTCATTTGTTTCAACAGCAAATCGATTCGTTCTTCAGTAGGTTTAGTTTTGTCTAAATGTGGTTTTTTTTGTGCGTTTAAAGTTCCAAAAGTCATTAGACAAAAAATTCCAAAGAAAATTAAATTTTTATTAATCATAGTTATAAGTATTGATTTCGTTATTGTAAAATTTATTAATTATTTAGTGATGAAAGATGAAGCTGGCAAATTGGCTTTATTGAAAAGAGTCGCCTGATCGGTGTTCTTCCAAGCAAAACGCACTTTTACAGGGTTTTTCTCTTTATCCGATTGTAAAACAACATTATTATTTTTGATAATTGCCACAGCTTCATAAAATATACCATCTGCTCCAGCAATTTCAAATTGATTGAATTTTGTATTCGAAAAATGCAATCCTTCGGCAAAATCGAAAGAAACTACGACTTTGTTTTTCTCGATTTTAATTCCTTTATAAAGTGGACCGTTTACCAATGCGGTGTTGGTTTTATAAGTATTGGCCAAAGCCAAATTAGCCAAACGTGTTCCTACTGATTTTTTGTCTTTTGGATGAATATCGTCAATGGGGGAAATATCGCTGGTCATTGCCATTCCGGTATAGGGAACTTCTTGCAACACTTTTCGTTGCGCATTGCGGATGATGGCGCCACCAAAATGATTTTCTCCATATTTATAAGGAGCGATTTGCACATAATAAAATGGAAAATCATATTTCCACAATTTCCTCCAAGAACCGATTAAAGCTGAAAAAGTCTTGTCGTAAACTGGTGATCCTACATTGCTTTCGCCTTGATACCAAATCACACCTGCGATTTTGAATCCCGCCAAAGGATAAATCATTGCATTGAAAGCCCGCCCCGGTTGGTTCGGACCATAAGTTTCCTCTTTTCTGGTTTTGGCGGCTTCTAATAAAATAGCATCGTTTTGAATCACTTCTTCGGGTGTCCAAATCTCGGCTGGAGTCCCGCCCCAATTGGAAGAAATCAAGCCAATGGGCACATTTTTCAATTCATCTTGTAAACGTTTAGCAAAAAAATAACCCACGGCACTAAAATATTTCATTGTTTCGGGAGTGCATTCTGTCCAGTTTCCAGAAAGATTGTTTTGTGGAGTTGCAGCTGTTAATTTAGGAACTGTAAAAAATCGGATGTTGGGATTTGTGGCATTTTTTACCATTTCATCGCCGTTTTCGATTCCCCAACTGGCGTTCATTTCCATATTGGATTGGCCAGAACAAAGCCAAACTTCACCAATCAAAATGTTTTTCAAAATGACTTCGTTGTAGCCTTTTATCGAAATTGAAAAAGGTCCGCCTTCTTTTGGAGTTGGAATGTTAATTTCCCATTTAGCTTGATTGCTAGCTTTTATTTTATAAGATTGATTGTTCCAACTTGGCGTAATTACAACTTCTTCCTGTGGATTTGCCCAACCCCAAATGGTAACTTCGGTGTTGCGTTGCAAAACCATATTGTCCGAAAGCACGTTCGGCAGCGTAACATTGGCGAAAGCAGTATTAAACAAGGTTAGGAAAAGAACAAATGCGATTAAATTATTTTTCATTTAACAATATTTTAAAAAATGGAATTAATTGGTCGGCCATCACTTTATCATCGGCGATGGCGGGATGATAACCGCAACCTTTGGGTACCATTGGTTGGAATTCGAATAATTCAATTTTTTTATGAATTGTATCATTTTCGAAAGCTTGAATAATTTTTTTCAAACAATTTACAAAAGTTACATTTCTATCACCTGAAACCATTGGGCTGTTGAGTAAAACAATTCGAGTTTTTGGAGCATGTTTGTAAACGGTTTTAATGAATTCGATATAATTCGAAACAAATTTTTCTTCGTTGAATGGTAATCTTGGTTTTTTGCCATCACCATCAGAAAGGTCGTTGGTTCCTAAACAAATACTCACTAAATCGGGTTGAAACTTAAAATCATACGGTTTTGAACGGTCTGTATTGAGGTATAAATTTTCATAAACATCAGGAATAATAGGTTCATTAATATGTTCGTCGTTCCAATTGCGATACATTCCGTATCCCGAAACCGAACTCAATACATAATCAATATCCAAAGCTCTAGAAAGTATTGGCCCGTATGCCCAATACGCATTATGCTGATCGTACCAATCACCTGTTCCACAAGAAATTGTTGAGTCATCATTACCAAAACCACTCGTAATTGAATCGCCAATGAGTTCGATTTTCTTTTTGGTTTTTGGAGCTGAAATTTCCATTAATTTAGCGGATGTACCTGCAAATAAAACACCTCCGTTTGTAGCTTCGGTAGCTTTATAAACCGAAAGATGGTGTATATTTTTTCTTTCGGAAATGGTAATAGGAAAGGGTTTTACATCTCCTTTTTCGATTCGGATTCTTCCAATGTATTTTCCGTCTAATTCTAAGGACACATAATTTTGATGATTTTCAACACTTTGTAACAAAATAGAACAGGAATCCCCTATAAAATCAAAAGAAACTGAGGAAGATGGACCGATGAGAATTACATTATTTGTGTCAAGAAGTTCAACTCTACCGGAATATGAAAATGAATTGCTTTTTGTTTGTACATTTTGAGAATTACAAACTAAATAAACCGAAAACAACAGAATGAAAAACGAAAATTTTTTTAAAATCATTTTTTTAAGCAATTAAGATGAATTCTGTAAAAATATAGATTTTAAAATTAAAGAAGAGATACAATAATGTCAAAATATAATCTAAAAGCGACTCGGAAATTAATATTTAAAAAATCATTATTACTATTGCCAAATTTTTAAATATTTGGTCCATTTAATATTTTTTTTACAAAATATTTTTAAGCACTTTCTCCTATTTGGAAGTAGTACAAATAAAATTATTTATGATTAATTTAACATAATTTTTTTTTAAATTTTTTTAAATTTATTCGATATTTCATTACCATATTATCAATTTCTTAAAATAGGATCAATTAATTTGAAAATTTTACGAATTGATAAATTAGAAAAATAATCATTAAGAATACATTAATGAAATTTTCACCACAAGAATATTCTTATCCAGACCTTTCGATGCAACCCTTTATTGATGCAAATGAAATATGGAATATTCTCAAAAATACTGCCTCTTCAAAAGCAGCCATCGAAGAAGTTATTGCCAAATCTTTATCCAAACAAAGACTCAATTTAGTCGAAGTAGCTATTCTAATAAATGCAACTGATGCTAGTTCAATTCAAGCTATAAAAGAAGGTGCTAAAACATTAAAAAAAAATATTTATGGCAATAGAATTGTGCTTTTTGCTCCTTTGTACATTGGCAATAAATGCCAGAATAACTGCTCTTATTGTGGTTTTAGAACTTCCAATAAAGAGGCTGTTCGCAAAACACTTGACGATCAGGAAATCATCAACGAAATTGAAGCTCTTGAGGAAAATGGGCAGAAAAGATTGGTTTTAGTATTTGGCGAGCATAAAGAGTATACCCCTGAATTTATTGCTAATACTGTAAAATTAGGGTACAGTGTAAAAAAAGGAAATGGAGAAATCCGCAGAGTCAACATCAACGCGGCTCCAATGGATATTGAAGGATTTAAAATTGTGAAAGAAGCTGGCATTGGAACCTTCCAAATCTTTCAGGAAACCTATCATCCAGCAGCATACGCAGCATACCATTTAGGCGGAAAAAAAGCAGACTTTGAGAACCGATTGACATCCTTAGACCGAGCTCAAGAAGCCGGAATTGACGATATAGGAATTGGGGTTTTGTTTGGATTATATGACTGGCGTTATGAAGTTATGGCCTTGGTTCGCCACACAAATCATTTAGAAGCTTGTTACAACGTTGGTCCTCACACTATTTCGTTTCCAAGAATCAAGGAAGCTTCGGGATTTAAAGCAATTCCAAAATATTTAGTTTCTGATGAAAATTTCACAAAACTCATCGCTATTTTGAGATTGGCAGTTCCTTATACAGGAATGATTCTCACCGCTAGAGAACCCGCAGAACTTCGAGACGAAATTATTCAATATGGTGTATCTCAAATTGATGGAGGTACCAAAATTGAATTAGGAGGGTATTCGAAAACATTAAATAGCGAACAAAATCTCAATAAAGGTCAGTTTAAAGTCAACGACGAACGTTCGTTAAACGAAATCGTCAATGAATTATTGGATAAAGAAATGATTCCATCGTTTTGCACTGCTTGTTATCGATTGGGCAGAACGGGCGAACATTTTATGGAATTTTCAGTTCCTGGATTTATCAAAAAATGCTGTACTCCTAATGCAACATTGACATTAGCTGAATATTTGATTGATTATGCCGATGAAACAACTGCCGAAAAAGGATGGAAATTGATTCAGAAAACAGTTGATGAAACTGAGAATAAAAAACTAAAAAAATCGCTGAAAGAAAGAATCGAAAGAGTTAAAGCTGGTGAACGAGATTTAATTTATTGAGGAAGTTGGAAGCTAAGAGTTTCGAGTTTGGGAGTTTCGAGTTTGAGGGTATCAATAGCCAACAGTTTCAAATGTTGGGTGCAAAATAATTAAATAATTGCCTTATGGATAAAGGTAAAGACAATAAACCACACATTGGAATCTACGGACGGCGCAACGTAGGCAAAAGTTCGTTTATCAATGCGCTGTCAGGAATTGATGTGGCCATCGTTTCTGAAATAGCCGGAACCACAACAGATCCCGTTAAAAAATCTATTGAAATTTTCGGAATTGGTCCTACCATTCTAGTTGATACTGCAGGAATTGACGATTTTGGAGAATTAGGCACAAAACGAATTCAAAAAACCATCCAAACTCTGGAACATATTGATGCGGCAATATTATTGATTTCCAATAATGTCTTCGACTCATTTGAACAAAAACTAATCAAGGAATTCAACAATTTTGACATTGAATATATCATTATTCACAACAAGGAAGACCTTGAAAAACTGAGGGATGAAACCGCTTTGAAAATCAAACAATTTTCGAAAGCGCCTATTGAAATTTGCAGCATTAAAAAGTCACAAAATATTGGAGAAGTCATTGAATTATTAAAAATTACCATTCCCGAAACTTCCTATCAAAAAAATACTTTATTGGGCGATATTATCCAAAAAGATTCCATTGTGATGCTCATCACGCCATTAGATTCAGAAGCTCCCGATGGTAGAATGATTTTACCACAAGCTATGGCAATCCGAGATGTATTGGATAATAATGCGGTAAATATTGTACTCCGAGAAACCGAAGTGGAAACTTTTTTCGAAAAAACTTCACTCCTACCAGACCTTGTAATTACCGACAGTCAGGCATTTGAATATGTCAATACAATTATTCCAAAACAAATTCCGTTGACCAGTTTCAGCATTGTTTATGCTCATATGCGAGGCCCATTCGAAGAATATGTGAACGGAGCTCAAAAACTTTCGGAATTAGAAAATGGAGATAAAATTCTAATTTTAGAATCCTGCGTCCATCAGGTAAGTTGCGAAGATATTGGACGATTTAAAATCCCCAATTGGGTTAGAAAATTCAGTGGCAAAAATTTGGAATTTGATGTTGCCGCCGGACTTTCAGCAATTGAAAGACCTATTAAAGACTATCAATTGGTTATCCAATGCGGTGGCTGTATGATTACCCGAAAACAATTATTCAACAGACTAAAACCAGCTTTGGAAGCTGGAATTGCCGTGACTAATTACGGAATTGCCATAGCCTATATGAACGGAATTTTAGACCGAGTTGTCGAACCTTTTTTAAAAGAACAAATAAATTCAAACCATTGAATGCCTTTTCTAAAATAGTGAATCAAACTTCTTTCTACAAAAAAGACCTCATCACGATGCTCAATGCTGACGAGGAAGACCAAATTATATTGTTCAAAAAATCAAAAGAAATTACTGATTCCCTAATTGGGAATAAAGTTCATTTGAGAGGTTTAATTGAGTATTCTAATGTTTGCATCAAAGACTGTTTGTATTGTGGCATCCAAAAATCGAATAAAAATACGCAACGTTATACACTTTCCGATGAAGAAGTTATCCAATGTGCTCTTTATGCTTTGGAACATAATTATGGAAGTATTGCAATTCAATCTGGCGAACGAACTGACCCACTTTTTATTTCCAAAATCACTCACTTACTTAAAGGAATAAAGAAACTAAGCAATGGAAAATTGGGAATTACATTGTCATTGGGCGAACAAACATTAGAAACTTACAAAGAATGGTTTGATGCAGGAGCGCATCGGTATTTGTTGCGAATTGAAACTTCAAATAGAGCACTATATTCTAAAATTCATCCCAACAATGACTTACATAATTTTGATAAACGACTTGAAGCTTTGCAAAATATTCGAAAAGCAGGTTTTCAATTGGGAACAGGTGTAATGATTGGTTTACCGCATCAAACCATAGGAAATTTGGCTGACGATTTATTGTTTTTGAAAGCTTTAGATGTTGATATGGTGGGAATGGGACCTTATATAGAGCATTTTGAAACTCCATTATTTGAAGCTCGACATTTATTAAAAACTCCTCAAGAACGCTTGGATTTGACTTTCAAAATGATTGCCAGTTTACGAATTATAATGAAAGACATTAACATTGTAGCCGCAACAGCCTTGCAAGCTATCGACAAAATAGGGCGCGAAAAAGCCATTCGATACGGAGCCAATATCCTGATGCCGAATATCACACCAGGAAATTTTAGAAATAATTACAAACTCTATCAAGACAAACCTTGCACTGATGAAAATGCCAACGATTGCAACACCTGCATCGATGCAAGAATGAGTATGATAGGAAGTAAAATTGGTTATAACGAATGGGGAGATTCAAAACATTTTACGAATTTGAAAGTTTAAATAACTCCAAGGGAGCAATAAATTGAAAATAAGAATTATTGAAAATAAAAATGAAAAATGAAACACATAAAAACATAGAAAAAAGAATAAGATAGACTAATTGCTTCGCCAGTTCGCTATCGCTCGGGTCTTGGTTTCACAAAGCTATGATTACTATAATAAAGTGAAACGTCTTAATAAAATCAATAAAAACTATGTTTCTATGTGTTTAAAAAGTAGAAATTAAATTACACCCAATGGGTTTAAAAAACAAAACATTTTACAATGGAAACCATAAAATCAGTGGCAGATTTACATAAAATCCGAACTTCAATTCTCGAAGCAAAACAGAAGCAAATCGTCGAAAATGACAATAAAAAATTGGTCGAAATTAAAGTTGCAATGGCTACTTGCGGAATTGCATCAGGAGCGAAAGCGGTAATGGATTTCTTTAGAGAAGAATTACCCAAAAGAAATATTGTGGCCAATGTAAAACAAACGGGATGTATGGGATATTGCTATGCTGAACCTACTTTGGAAATTACAATTCAGGACGAAAAACCGGTGGTTTTCGGGTATGTAGATCTTAAAAAAGCGGATGAAATCATTGAGAAATTCATCAAAAAAGGAGAATTGGTCGATGGAATTATTCCCATAAAATATGAATTAGCCAATTAATAAATTTTAACACATTAGTTATAATTAATTGAATTTTAAATTGAAAAAAATTGAAACACATAGAAACATAGAAAAAAGAATGAGATAGACCAATTCTTGGTTTACACAGAGCTATGTTCACTATTTCAAAATGAAATGACTTATTAAAACACTTCAAACTATGCATCTATGTGTTTAAATAAAAAGCATAATACAAACTCAAAATAATTTCAAAATGAGTAATAGGTACAGGAAAAATTTATTGGTATGCAACGGTAGTTCTTGCCAGCAAGCGTCAGATGCTGATTTAGTAGCTTTTATCAATTTCAAATTAAAAGAATACAACCTTGAGGACGGAATCAAAGTCGTGCAATCGGTTTGCTCCAATAAATGTTCCATTGGTCCAAATATCATTGTGTATCCCGACAATGTGGAATATTCAAAAGTCACCAAATCAGACATTGACGACATCATTATTGAACATTTGTTGAACGAAAGAATTGTAGAACGGCTTGTTTTTGATAAAGAAAACGGAAATGGTGTTGCTCCAATAAAACAATACAGAATCGCACTCCGCAATTGTGGTTTTATCGACCCTGAAGAAATCAAAGATTATATTGAAAAAGACGGTTACGATGCTTTGGCAAAATGTTTATCCAAATATACTCCAGAAGAAGTAACTCAAGAAGTCATAAAAAGCGGACTTCGAGGTCGAGGTGGCGGTGGTTTTCCAACAGGTTTAAAATGGGAAATTACTAGCAAAAGTGTTTCCGACCAAAAATATGTAGTTTGCAATGCCGACGAAGGCGATCCGGGAGCTTTTATGGATCGTTCCGTACTTGAAGGCGACCCACACTCTGTCCTTGAAGCAATGGCAATTTGTGGTTATTGTATTGGTGCCAACAAAGGAATTATATATGTTAGAGCCGAATATCCATTGGCTGTCAAAAGATTAAAAATAGCTATAAATCAAGCCAAAGAATATGGATTACTAGGTAAAAATATCTTCGGAACTGGTTTTGAATTTACCATCACTATAAAATATGGAGCAGGAGCATTTATATGCGGCGAAGAAACCGCCCTGATTCATTCGATGGAAGGATTCCTTGGCGAACCTACTTTAAAACCACCATTTCCCAGTGTCTCAGGATATTTAAAAAAACCAACCAATGTCAATAATGTAGAAACTTTTGCGAATATTCCCGCTATTATCAACAAAGGAGCCGATTGGTATGCCAGTATTGGAACAGAAAAATCCAAGGGAACAAAAGTTTTCGCTTTGGCAGGAAAAATCAATAATGTAGGTTTGATTGAAGTTCCAATGGGAATCACTCTTAGAGAAATAATCTATGATATTGGAGGCGGAATTGTTAACGGAAAAAAATTCAAAGCAGTGCAAACCGGAGGACCTTCAGGCGGATGTTTGACAGAAAAACATTTGGATTTACCTATAGATTTTGATTCACTTACCGCCGCAGGTTCTATGATGGGTTCTGGCGGTATGATTGTTATGGACGAAGACGATTGTATGGTTTCGATGGCTCGTTTTTATTTGGAATTTATTGTGGAAGAATCCTGTGGTAAATGTGCCCCTTGCCGAATTGGCAATAAACGATTGCACGAAATGCTCACCAAATTATGTGATGGTAAAGGAACAATGGAAGATTTGGATTTGCTTCGCAATTTAAGCGTTGTGGTCAAAGACACATCTTTGTGCGGATTGGGGCAAACTTCTCCAAATCCAATTCTTTCTACAATGGCCAATTTCTATGACGAATATTACGCCCACGTTGCTGAACATCGTTGTCCGAGTGGTCAATGTAAATCGTTTATGCTTTATTATATCAGCGAGGAAAATTGTATTGGTTGTCTGGTTTGCGCCAGAAAATGTCCTGTTGGCGCTATTTCGGGTGAGAAAAAGAAACTCCATATAATCAATCAGGAACTTTGTACGAAATGTGGAGTTTGTATGGAAAAATGCAAGTTTCATGCAGTTCACTTAAATTAATTCTATACTACAATTTTATGGATACCATTAGCATAAAAATCGACAATAAAAATTTTCAGGTTGAAAAAGGAACTACAATTTTGGATGCTGCCAAAAGTGTGGGAATTAATATTCCAACCTTGTGTTATATGCACTTACACGATTTAAACACGACTCACAATCCAACTGGTTGTCGAATTTGTGTAGTAGAAGTCGTAGGTCGCAAAAATTTAGCTCTCGCTTGTGCAACGGAATGCCTGCCCGGAATGGAAATAAAAAACCAAACCATCAGAGTATTAAACAGCCGAAAAACCATATTAGAACTTATCCTCAGCGACCATCCCACTGATTGCTTGATTTGTGCCAAAAATGGAGATTGCGATCTTCAAAGTATGGCGCAACAAATGGGTATTCGTGAGATTCACTACAAAGGAGAACAATCGCATTATATCAAAGATACTTCGCCAGCCATCAAAAGAGATATGGACAAATGTATTGGTTGCCGAAGATGCTTGACAATGTGTAATGATGTTCAAACTGTTGGCGCTTTATCAGCCATTAACAGGGGATTTATGTCGGTTGTTGCTCCGGCTTTTCAAATGAATTTAGAAGACAGTGTTTGTACCTATTGTGGCCAATGTGTAGCGGTTTGTCCAACGGCCGCTTTGACCGAAGTCGACCATACTAATTTAGTAATTAGAGCATTGGCAGACCCAACCAAAACTGTAGTTGTGCAAACAGCTCCGGCTGTCAGAGTTGCATTAGGAGAAGAATTTGGATACGAACCTGGCACAATCGTTACCGGAAAAATGACAGCAGCTCTGAAAGATATGGGATTTGATTATGTTTTTGATACTGACTTTGCGGCTGACCTTACCATTATGGAAGAAGCAACGGAACTTCTCGACAGACTGACAAGATACATCAATGGGGATACTACGGTAAAATTACCTTTATTAACTTCTTGTTGTCCGGCTTGTGTCAATTTCTTTGAGCATCAGTTTCCTGAAATGAAAGATATTCCTTCAACAGCTCGTTCCCCTCAACAAATGTTTGGTGCGATTGCCAAAACTTATTTTGCAGATAAATTAGGCATCAAACGAGAAAATATGGTCGTAGTTTCTATCATGCCTTGCTTGGCAAAAAAATACGAATGCAGCCGAGATGAGTTTAAAACTAATGGTAATCCCGATGTAGATTACGTTTTATCAACCAGAGAATTAAGCCGATTAATCAAACAAGCCAGTATTGATTTTGATAGTTTAATACCTTTAGAATTTGACCATCCAATGGGAGAATCATCAGGTGCTGGGGTCATATTTGGCACAACAGGAGGTGTAATTGAAGCTGCTGTAAGAACGGCTTATGAAACTTTTACAAAGCAAAAACTAGATAAAGTCGATTTCAAACAACTCAGAGGAATGGATTGGATTAGAGAATCGACCATTGATTTTAATGGAACGCCAATCAAAATTGGAATTGCCCATGGTTTAGGAAATGCCCGCAAACTGCTACAGGAAATCAGAGAAGGAAAATCACAATATCATGCTATCGAAATTATGGCTTGTCCCGGCGGATGTATTGGTGGCGGAGGTCAGCCTTTGCATCACGGAGATTCTAATATTTTATTGGCAAGACAAAAAGCACTGTATGCTGCAGATAAAGCGAAAGTCATTCGAAAATCTCACGAAAATCCTTCTATTCAAAAGTTGTACACTGAGTTTTTAGAAAGACCAATGAGTGAAAAAGCACATCAATTACTTCACACTCATTATTTTGACCGAAGTACTCACGTGGAAATTACCAAAGATTAATTTTAGCATTCGATAATTAAAATAGTAAAGAAATGATGACAATATGCGAAAGTAATGTCGCCAAAATAGAAGCAATTTGCAAAGAATATAATTGCGATAAAGGAGAATTAATCAATGTACTCCACCAAACGCAAAACACTTTTGGCTATTTACCCGAAGATGTTCAAGAAATTATTGCCGAAAACCTACAAACTTCCTTAGCTCAAGTGTATGGCGTGGTCTCTTTTTATTCTTTTTTCACCATGATTCCAAAAGGAAAACACCCTGTAAATATTTGCAAAGGAACCGCTTGTTATGTAAGAGGTGCTGAAAAAATAATCGACGAGTTTAAAACATTACTAGACATCAATATTGGAGAGACTACTGCAGACGAAAAATTCTCTTTGAGCAGTCTCAGATGTATTGGTGCCTGCGGATTAGCACCAGTAGTTTTAATAGGCGATAAAGTGTACGGGCGGGTTACGCTCGATAGTGTAAAGGAAATTCTGGATGAATATCAATGACAAATAAACCATAAAAAATTAAACATCAAGACCTTTGAAATAATAAAAAACTTCAAAGGTCTTGTTAAAAAAATCAATGGGTTACTAATTCAAAATGATTTTTAATACTACTATATTAATGTTGCAAAACAGGTTCAGCAACTTTATAAGGGACTATATTTTTCATTCCCATTGTAATCGCTTCTAGATTTAAAGGAATTAAATGATGATAGCGTTCAGAGATGGACTTTTTCAAGCCTTCAATCACATTTTCTATTTTTATTACGGGTTTTTCTTTTAAAAACCCTCCTAAAATTACCATATTGAAGATTTTTTTATTACCCATTTCGGTAGCTAATTTTGTGCCTTCAATTTGGAAAATTTTGATGTCGCTTCTTGTGGGATGATGGGTAATTCCGTTTGGATCATAAATTAAAATTCCACCCGGTTTTACAGATTCCTCAAATTTATCCATCGATTGTTGGTTCAAAATGATAGCAGTATCTACAATTTTTAAGTAAGGCGAACTAATTCTTTCGTCACTCAAAATTACGGTAACATTTGCTGTTCCGCCTCGCATTTCGGGTCCATATGAGGGTAACCAACTCACTTCTTGGTCTTGCATTATTCCTGAATAGGCTAAAATTTTTCCCATTGAGAGCACTCCTTGCCCACCAAAACCTGCGATAATTATTTCTTCAGTCATGATTTATACTTTTAATTTATTTTCTACTTTTATGTCTCCTAGAGGAAAGTAAGGAAACATATTTTCAACCATCCAATCATTGGCATCATTAGGAGTCATTTTCCAACCCGAATTACAATTGGAAAGAATTTCGATAAAGGAAAGCCCTTTTTTCAATCGGGTATTTTCAAAGGCTCGTCTAATCGCTATTTTTGCTTTTCGAACGTGTTTATGAGTATGAAGTGCGTGACGACTTACCGAATAAACTCCCGGAAGATTTGCAATTAACTCCGTTATTTTTAAAGGCGAACCCATCGTAGCTATTTCTCTTCCATAAGGCGAAGTCGAAGATTTCATTCCTTCTAAAGTCGTTGGTGCCATTTGTCCGCCAGTCATTCCATAAATACCATTATTGATAAAAAAGATGACTATATTTTCGCCTCTATTACAAGCGTGAATCGTTTCGGCTGTTCCAATGGCGGCCAAATCTCCATCACCTTGATAGGTAAAAACATATTTTTCTGGCCAAGTTCTAACAATCGCTGTTGCCACAGCAGGAGCACGTCCGTGAGCGGCTTGGGTCATATCGATATTCATAAAATCATAAGCCAAAACAGAACAACCAACTGGCGCAACACCTATAGTATCCTCTGAAATTCCCATTTCATCAATGACTTCCATAATTAAATTATTCGCCGTTCCGTGACCACAACCAGGACAATACGACAAAGGCGTATCCGTCATTAAATGTGACTTACAGAATACTTGATTCTCTGGTTTTATGATGTCTAAAACTTCCATTGTTGATTATTTTTTGTTCTAAGGCTGCTACAATTTCTTCTGGTGTGTGGATAATTCCTCCGGTTCTTCCAAAGTGTTCTACGGGTACTTTATGCTCCACAGAAAGTCTGACATCTTCTACCATTTGACCCGCATTTAATTCCACACTTAAAATTCCTTTGACTTGATCGGCCAATTCTAATAGTGCTTGTTTTGGAAAAGGAAATAATGTTATTGGTCTTAACAAACCCAATTTGATTCCTTTGGCTCTAGCCAATTCAACCGCTTTTTGTGAAATTCTAGCACTTGAACCGTAAGCTACTAAAAGGTATTCAGCATCTTCACAGTTTATTTTTTCAAAACGCAAATCTTCTTTCTCCATTTGCGCATATTTCTTTTGCAATCGATGGACTCTAGCTTCCATTTTTTCGGATTGCAAATCGAGAGACGTAATAATATTGCGTTCTCTTCCTTTTTTACCAGTAATTGCCCAATCTCCATATTTTTCGATTAATTCGGCATCTGTCAATCTAGGTTTTTGGTCTTTTAGAATTACTTTTTCCATCATTTGACCTATTAATCCATCGGAAAGAATCAAAACTGGTGCACGATATTTGAATGCAATATCAAAAGCATCTTCAACAAAATCAGCCATTTCCTGAACCGATGCTGGTGCTAAAACATATAATTTATAATCGCCGTGCCCTCCTCCTTTCACCGATTGAAAATAATCGGCTTGCGAGGGTTGAATCGTTCCTAAACCAGGGCCACCACGAACTACATTTACGATTACAGCAGGCAATTCGGCGCCAGCCAAATAAGAAATTCCTTCTAATTTCAAAGAAATACCAGGACTTGATGAGGAGGTCAGCGCTTTTTTACCAGTACTTGCTGCACCATAAACCATGTTGATGGCTGCTATTTCGCTTTCGGCTTGAAGAACAACCATTCCTGTTCGTTTTTCAGGACGTTCAGTCATTAAGTATTCAATAATTTCTGTTTGTGGAGTAATTGGGTAACCAAAATAAGCATCAACTCCTTCCCTAATAGCGGCTTCGGCCAATGCTTCGTTCCCTTTCATCAATTTTAATTCTGACATCATTAATGTTTTAATGGTTCTGTAGCAACTTTCACTCTATAAACTGTAATGGCTCTGTCGGGACAAACTGTCCCACAATTTGTACATCCGTTGCAAGCATCGGGGTTTTTCATATAGGCATAATGGTAGCCTTTTCTGTTGATGTCATTTGACATGCCAATCACGTTTTCCTGACAAACAGGAATACACACTTCGCAGCCTTTGCATACTTGAGTATCTACAACTATAGCTCCTCTTACTTTTGCCATTTCAATAAATTTATATATGATTATAGTGTCATAATTTTATTATTCTCAAAATTACGACTTGTCTATTGCAATAAAAATGATAATTATCATATTTAGCAGGTTTCAATGTTAGAAATTTGACAAAAAATGGCAATAAAAAACCCACTGAAGTTAGGATTCAGTGGGTTGTAATTTTTAATAAAACAATATCTTTATTCAGGAATTAATAATACAATTTTTTCCATTTTTAAAAAGTTCTATTTATTTCCTTTTTCGAAATCGGCAATAAATTGTGCCAATCCAATATCCGTTAATGGGTGTTTCAATAAGCCTGAAATCGCAGAAAGTGGTCCAGTAATTACATCGGCACCAATTTTGGCACAGTTTACAATGTGCATTGTATGACGAACCGAAGCCGCAAGAATTTGCGTTTCGTAACCGTAATTGTCATAAATCAATCTAATTTCTTCAATCAAGGCCAAACCATCAGTAGAAATATCATCTAAACGGCCAATAAATGGCGAAACATAAGTAGCACCCGCTTTGGCAGCTAATAAAGCCTGACCTGCGGAGAAAACCAATGTTACATTTGTTTTTACCCCTTTATCCGAAAAATATTTGGCAGCCATAACACCCTCTTTGGTCATTGGTAATTTCACAACAATTTGTTCGTGTAAATCAACCAATTCTTCTCCCTCTCTTACCATTCCTTCAAAATCCAAAGCGTTTACCTCGGCACTTACATCACCATCTACAAGGTTGCAGATGTCAACATAATGTTTCAAAATATTGTTTTTTCCGGTAATACCTTCCTTTGCCATCAAAGATGGATTGGTAGTTACACCATCTAAAACGCCTAATGCCTGTGCTTCCTTAATTTGGGCCAAATTTGCCGTGTCAATAAAAAATTTCATATGTATTTATTTAATTGTGTGTTTAAAATCAGGTGCAAAATTACAATTTATAATGATTCATCAGCATCTTTTCATATACTTTATCAGGCAAAATTCGTTTTAAAACAATCGAAAATTTCTGCATAAAAGCACCTACTTTATAATGAATTCGTGGGTTTGGATTCTGAATAATTTTATAAACTGCTTCGGCCATTTCATTGGGATTACTGCCGCTATCTACGTGTTCGTCCATCAATTTCAAGGTGTTTCCATAGGGGATTTCGTAAGCCGAATTCTTCAGTAAAGGTGCATGAAAACGCCCCGAAGCAATATTCGTAGCAAAATCGCCTGGAGCCACATTGGTAATCTGAATTCCCATAGATTTGACTTCCATTCGCAAGGCTTCGGTAATCAATTCTAAAGCTCCTTTCGAAGCCGAATATACACTTCGATAGGGCAAACCCATATACCCCGCAATGGAAGTGATATTGATAATCAGTCCAGATTTTTGAGAACGCATTTGTGGCAAAACTGCTTTCATTACTTCGATGGGACCAAAGAAATTGGTCTCGAAATTATTCCGAATTTCAGTTGTCGGAATTTCTTCTAAAGGTCCTGTAATCCCTACACCAGCGTTATTAATAACAATATCGAGTCGTCCTGTAGTAGCCAGGATTTTGGCAACAGCCGCTTGAATGGAATCTACATTTTGAACATCTAAAGAAATTAAAGGAAAAACTGAGTTCATAACTCGTTCTGGATATCGGCTCGTTCCGTAAACAACAAATCCTTTGTGGTGCAAAAATTCGCCTATAGATTTTCCTATTCCCGAAGAACCGCCTGTGATTAGAACTACTTTATTCATTTTAGATTTTAGATTTTAGATTTAGGAGGTGGAGGACTTAACGTGTCCAAAAATAAAAAAATCTTCCCTAAGGAAGACTATAATATAAAAAAAGATTGCTTAAAATAAAAAATGGCAAGCGACCTACATCGCACCGCTCAACCACGTACCCTTGCTATGTTCCCATCCTGGGGGATTTTGCAGGAGCTGGTCGTGTAGGACTTGCCGTTGCAAAGATACACTCTTTTTATATTTTTGCAAGGACTTTGCATCTATAAAATATCGTTGTATATTGCATCATCAAAAATAAAATTTATGAAAAATTATAACTTCCTATTTATCATTTTATTAGGAATCACTTTGTCGAATTGTGGGAGTAAAAAAAAAGGTGAAAATTCTATATTTACTTTCGATGATTCGAAATTTTCAGCACAATATCAGTCACAAGAGGAGTTAAAACTGGGGGTATTGAATCCAAATACAAAAACCGTTGATAGTGTTGAATACTATAATAACGATTTGAAAATTGGTTCCATAAAAGGACTTGAAAAACTTACTTTCGAATTAAAAAACCAAAGATTAGGCTATCAAAACCTGAAAGCAATTGTCTATTTTGAAGGCGAAAATTCTGTGGCTACAACACGAATTGAATTGGTTTCGAATGTAACACCTAAAGCATTAAAATATACTATTGTAAATACCTATCCGCACGATACTGCCTCATTTACCGAAGGTTTAGAGTTTTACAAAGATACCTTGTATGAAAGTACGGGATCAGGAAATGATTGTAAATCGTATTTAAGGAAATACAATTATAAAACTGGAGAAATATACAAGCAAAAAAATCTTGACTCAATTTATTTTGGCGAAGGAATAACCTTTGTCAACAACAAAATATTTCAACTGACTTGGCAAAACAAAACAGGTTTTATCTATAATGCCAATAGTTGGAAACTCGAAAAAACGTTTACTTACGATAGGGATATCGAGGGTTGGGGAATGACCAATGACGGGAAAAACATTTATCAATCGGATGGAACAGAGAAAATTTGGAAAATGAACCCAGATACCCAAAAAATGATTGATTATGTCAATGTGTATTCCGGTGATTATAAAATTCCCAAAATAAATGAGCTTGAATGGATCAATGGGAAAATATATGCCAATGTTTGGCAAAAAGATCTTATCGCTGTGGTAAACCCTGAAAATGGTACTGTTGAAGGAATTTTGGATTTTTCAGCTTTAAGAAAATCCATACAATTCCCACAAGCCGAAGTACTCAACGGAATTGCCTATAACCCCAAAACTAAAACCATTTTTATAACTGGTAAACAGTGGGACAAAATGTTCGAAATCACCATTTCAGAATAATTATAAAACTGCAAATTCGCAAATTAAAAAACCGAAAATTAAAATCATAATTTGCGAATTTGCGGTAATTTTTTTAGATAATCACAATTCTACTAAATGAAAACGCTACTCATCAACATTCAGAAATTACTTCAAGTTCGAGATACCTCGATTTTGAAAGTTTCTGGTGCGGAAATGGCGATTCTTCCATCCATTAAAAATGCTTATTTGGTAATCGAAAATGATTTGATAGCCGATTTTGGTTCGATGGATGATTTACCTGAAGACATAAACCCTGAAAAATGTATTGATGTTGATGGAAAAATAGTGCTTCCAAGTTGGTGTGACTCCCATACTCATATTGTGTATGCTGGCAATCGGGAGCGAGAATTTGTCGATAGAATCAACGGACTTTCCTATGAGGAAATCGCCAAGCGTGGTGGTGGAATATTAAATTCGGCCAAAATACTCAACGAAACTTCCGAAGAAGAAATTTACAACCAATCGAAAGTTCGACTGGAAGAAGTTATGCGATTGGGAACGGGTGCGGTCGAAATAAAATCGGGTTACGGCCTTACTGTCGAGGGAGAATTGAAAATGCTTCGGGTAATCAATCAATTGTCCCAAAACTATCCCATAACCATAAAAGCTACTTTTCTGGGCGCTCACGCTTTTCCTTTAGAATATACAGAGAATCGAAAAGGCTATATCAATTTGATAGTCAACAAAATGCTTCCTGAAATCGCCGCAACTAATTTGGCTGACTTTATAGATGTATTTTGCGAAAAAGGGTATTTTACCGTTGAAGAAACGGAACAAATTATGGAAGCTGGAATTCGTTTTGGTTTAAAACCAAAAATTCATGTGAATCAATTCAACTCTATTGGCGGAATTCAAGCTGGAATTAAATACAAAGCGCTGTCTGTAGATCATCTAGAAATTATGAATCCCGAAGATATTGAAGCCTTAATAAATTGCGAAACTATGCCGGTAGCTTTGCCATCTTGCTCCTTTTTCTTGAGAATTCCGTATACTCCTGCTCGTGAAATGATGGCAAAAGGACTACCATTGGCAATCGCTACCGATTTTAATCCCGGTACAACTCCCTCCGGAAATATGAATTTTGTGGTTTCTACAGCTTGTATCCAAATGAAAATGACTCCAGAAGAAGCTATAAACGCCGCAACGATAAATGGAGCTTATGCGATGGGGATTTCTGAAACCCACGGAAGTATCACCATTGGCAAAAAAGCCAATCTTATTATCACTAAACCCATTTCCTCCTATTATCAATTGCCTTATGCTTATGGCAGTAACCTGATTGATTCTGTAATTATTGAAGGGAAAATTTTTGCATAAAAAAAGAGGAACAAAAATGCTCCTCTTTAAATTGAAATCTTGAAACTATTATTTCAAAGTGAAACTCGTTTTAGAAACTAATTCGCTTTTGTCGAAAACATTTACAAAGTAAGTTCCTTTTGCAAAATCTTTTCCAGGTAAATCTTCAGAAACTTGAACTGTTTTATTTTCGTATTTCACTTTAGAAATAAAACTATAAGTTAATGATTTTTCATCAAAACTCACGGTTTGTTTGTCGCCAAGTACATTGTTTTTGCTGTCGATAACTTGAACATAATATTCTTTATCTCCCGATTTTGCTATTTGATTTTCGGCAATAGTGAAGCTGATTTTTAGAACATCCGCTCTACCCGCTTTATCTGTAGCAATTTGCTTTCCTGAGCTTTTAATTTTGTAGGCAGCAGTTTGCATATTCAATACAGACAATTTAGAACCTTTTTCGACAGTTTTCGACAACTCTTCATTTTGCCCTACCAAAACTTCATTGTATTTTTTGGATTCTCCTAATACAACAACAGTACTATCACGTTGTACAGTTAGTGTTGTATTTTGTTTTTTCAAGCTTTCATTTTCAGCCATTAGAACCTTCATATTGTTTTCTAATTTCTGAAATTGAGATCTGAATTTTGACACATCTCCTTTAGATTTGTCAATGTCATTCATCAAATTAACTACTTTGTCTCTTTCTATAATCAATTCTTCTGACATTGAAGTGTTTTCGGCAATTGCAGCATCATAAGTTGCTTTTAATTCTTGCAAATCTTTCATAACTGATTCTTTTTCAGTCATAGTAGATTTTAATTCAGTTTGCACTTGTTTAGCATCAGATGAAATCTTGTAGATATAAAATAAACTTCCTATTAATAGAATTGCTAAAATACCGATAATAATCTTTAGACTTGAATTCGAATTGTTTTGTTGATCTTCCATTTTGTTTTCTTTTTGTGGTAGAAATTAATAATTAAACAAATTTAATAATATAATTTGACTTGATAACGGATTTTAAACATTTATATTATATTTGGGGATTTAAATTTATATGGAAAAACTGATACCGTTCACGATTAATGATCTTGCAAAAGTTACCAACCACCGTAGTGGCGAAATAAAATTTGGGGAAAAGATGTTAACTATTCCGAAAGGAATCGATATTATTGAGTTTTTAAAAACCTGTGAAGCAAAATATGTGTTGTTCGGAATTCCAGAAGACATTGGGGTTAGAGCCAATTTTGGAAGACCCGGAGCAGCATCCGCTTGGGAATGTGCCATAGCTAGTATTGCAAACATTCAACACAATCGTTTCTGTAAAGGCAGCCAAATATTAGTTTTAGGACGATTGAATGTCTGTGAAGAGATGAAAGAAGTAGAACATTTAGATTTTAATGATATTGACGATCGATCAAAATTGAGTCAGCTTGTTGAAATAATTGATAAAGATGTTTCGCATATCATTTTTAATATCGTAAAAGCAGGAAAAATTCCAATTATTATTGGTGGCGGTCACAATAATTCCTATGGAAATATTAAAGGAACGGCGCTTGCCAAAGGAAAACCCATCAATGCTGTTAATTTTGACGCCCATTCTGATTTTAGAATTCTCGAAGGACGCCATAGCGGAAATGGTTTCTCATATGCTTTTGAAGAAGGCTTTCTTAAAAAGTATTTTATTTTTGGCTTACACGAAAATTACACCTCCAAAAGTGTCCTGGATATTATCAAAAAAATTGAAGATCGAGTGCGATATACTACTTACGACAGCATCAATATTCGAAAGGAAAAAGACTTCAATCACGAACTCATTTTGGCATCTCAATTTATTCAAACTGATTTTTATGGAGTTGAAGTCGATTTAGATGCTATTCCAAATATTGCCAGTAGTGCAATGACGTTAAGCGGTTTTTCTATTGAAGAACTTCGACAGTTTATTACATTCTTCGCGAAAAATAAAAATGCTGCTTATCTTCATATTTGCGAAGGCGCACCTGATTTATGTTATGAAAAAAACAATCATTTAATTGGTAAACTCATTGGCTATTTGGTTACCGATTTTATAAAATCGAACAATAGTATTGAGGTTTTATAAGTCTAAAACCTCTTAATAAATCTTCGGAATTTTTGAATTAATTTCCATCAAAAATAATAAACCTATATTTGCGAAAATAATCTAAGTAAAAATTTCTAGATATTTAATACAAAAAATATGTTATTCGAAGATTTATCACTTTCAAAAAGTATTCAAAAAGCCGTATTTGAAGAAGGCTATACACAACCCACACCCATCCAAGAAAAATCTATTCCACTAGTTTTAGCAGGAAGAGACTTAATAGGTTGCGCACAAACAGGAACAGGAAAAACAGCAGCATTTGCCATTCCAATTATACATCAATTGCACCGAATTGTAGGCTCATCAAAAAAAGCCAAAGAGATTCGGTCTCTAATAGTTACTCCTACCCGAGAATTAGCGGTTCAAATTGGGCAAAGTTTTGACACCTATGGCAAATATACCAATTTAGTGCAACTGACCATTTTTGGTGGTGTTTCTCAAGTTCCTCAAGTAGATGCACTTCGCAAAGGAGTGGATGTTTTGGTGGCAACACCGGGAAGGTTGCTTGATTTGCACAAACAAGGTTTCATCGATTTAGATCATTTGCATACTTTAGTCCTTGACGAAGCCGACCAAATGCTAGATATGGGATTTATAAACGATGTCAAGAAAATTGTAAAGCTTACGCCAAAAAACAGACAAACTTTGTTATTCTCAGCGACAATGCCAATGGCTATACGAGAATTGGCCGAAATGTTCTTGAAAGACCCCGAAAAAATAGAAGTTTCTCCCGTTTCCTCCACTGCCGAAAATGTTGAACAGCACGTTTATTTTGTCGAAAAAACCGAAAAAAGAAACTTGTTGTATCATTTAATCAAAAATCAAAACTTATCGGATGTTTTAGTTTTTTCAAGAACCAAACACGGCGCGGATAATGTGGTGAAAGCTTTGCGAAAAAATAATATTGCTGCCGAAGCCATTCATGGAGACAAATCGCAAAATGCCAGACAACGCGTTTTAGATGCTTTCAAAAAGAAAGAAATTGGCGTTCTTGTGGCTACTGATATTGCCGCTCGTGGTATTGATATTGACCAATTGCCTTATGTAATCAATTTTGATTTGCCTAATATTCCAGAAACTTATGTGCACAGAATTGGAAGAACTGGTCGTGCTGGAAATGAAGGAATTGCGATTTCCTTTTGCAGTAAAGACGAACATCAATATTGGAAAGACATTCAAAAACTAATCAAAGTAGATGTAAAAACAATAAGTGATCATCCCTATCCTTGGCATTCTGGAAGTCCTGAAACAGCTCCAGGAGGATCTACAAAACCAAAAAACTCCAACCGAAGTGGTGGCGCTCACAAATCAAGAAAATCAGACGCATCTAAACAAAATAAAAAACGGTGGTATTAATTCGCATTTAACTTCTGAACAATCAAAAAGCAAAAAAAACGCTGTCACAAGACGGCGTTTTTTGCTTTTATAATTTGATTATTAATCACCTGAAATAACTTTATTGACTCAAATGGTTTTATGATAATATCATTCATTCCAGCATCTAATGCTTCTTCGGTAATTTCGTCTTTGGCGAAAGCCGTCAAAGCAATAATAGGAGTTTGAATGCCTTTGAGACGAATTTTTCTGGTAGTTTCAAAACCACTTATTAGAGGCATATTTATATCCATTAAAATAACATCAAAAACATCTTTTTCTAGCACATCCAAAGCTTGAAATCCATCATCAACAATAAAGCAACTGCAATTGTTTTTTTCGATTATTTTCTTGGTAATGGTCTGATTGATTTTGTTATCTTCTACTACTAAAACCTTAAATATTTGTCCTGAACTTAAATCAACATTAATATTATTGATTATTTCGTTTGTTTTTTCAGGATCATATTCAAATGCTATTGTAAAAATAAATGTAGTTCCGACACCTACTTGACTTTCGAGCGAAATTTCACTATTGAAGAGTCCTAACAATCGTTTTACTATAGACAAACCAAGACCAGTTCCCTGATAATCAGTATCGTTTCTTCCTAGTTGCACAAATTTATCAAAAATTTTATCTTGGTCAGCGGCCTCAATTCCAACTCCATTATCAGAAATTTGAAACTCAATATGATGCAAATTATTTTCTACTTTAACTAAATCCGCACTAATAATTACTTCCCCGTTTTTGGTAAATTTCAATGCGTTACTTACGAGATTCATAAGTATTTGAGCCAATCGCAATTTGTCTCCAATAAGATATTCTGGAATTGCTGAATCTATTTTGACACTAATTTTATTTTTATGACTTTGTGAAATAAAAGAAAGGGCATTTTTTACTAATTTAATTTCATCCGAAAGATTGAAGGTTAAAATTTCGAGAATTATTCTGTTTTCTTCAATTTTATTTATTTGTAAAATATCATTAACAAGTGACAATAAATAACGAGCCGAAAATTTCAGCGAATTCAAATGAGGACTTTTTGCGAGTTCTTTATGCTCATCTAATAACAAATTGGTAATTCCAATAACGCCATACAACGGAGTTCTAAGTTCGTGGCTAATAGTCGATACAAATTGTGTTTTTGCACGAGATCCTTCCTCGGCTTTATCTTTAGCAATTAACAATTCTGCATTGGAAAGTGTAAGGTCGTAATTTGCCTTTTTCTTAAAATTATAATTTTTATAGAGCGAATACAACAACATTAATAAAACCAAAAATACCATTACAAATAAGACTACTATGATGCGCGATTTTTTTAAACTTTGCGCTTGTAATACATTTTCTGTTTCAATTCTATCAATTTCTCTTTTATATTCGTCCAATTCGAGATTAATTCCCGCAACATTGGCTTTTTTCAGCAATCCTTCGCTATAAATTTCCTCTGTGATTTTATGATAAATCACTAAGCTTTCATAAGCTTTTTTATAATCTCCTTTTTTTAATAAAAACTTAGAATATTCTTGGTTAGAAAAGGCTAAATCATTCTTTTCACCAAATTTTTTTCCAAGACTTATAGCAGTCAAAAAATACGATTCGGCAGTTTTATCAGCACCAATGTGATTGCTATATATACCATTTAGCATATTGAAAATAACTATTGTCGTTTCATCTCCAAATTTCGCATGGTATTTATTTATATACTGTAAATAGGGTAATCCATTTTCATATTGACCAATATCAAAGTAAGCCCAAGCTATATTTAGTTTGGTGAAAACAATTTGGGTAGTATCAGACACTTTTTGACTGTATTCTAAGGACTTTTTGTAATAATTGATTCCTTTTTGATACTCTTTTTTTTCAAAGCAATACACATTACCCAAATTATTATTTAAATAATTTTTGATGGTATCATTTTTGGTTTTATTAGCATAAGTTAACCCTTTTTTATAAAAGAATATAGCTTTGTCAAACTCAGATAATGCATCAAAATTAGCCGCGATAATATTATAAGATACTGCAATAAAATAATCATCCTTAATGATTGTAGCATTATTCAAACTCAATCTTGCTGTTTCTAGCGATTTTTCAAATTTTTCTGAATTCAAATATTTTACTGCACGTTTTACAGTATTTCGTATTTCAAGTTTAGAAGGAGTTTTAGTTTGTGCAAATGAAATAGTACTGAAAGAGTTCAGTGTAGTAAGTAATATTAATAATAAAAAAAGGCGGATTTGAGGCATGATTAATTAAAAACATTTCAAATATACATTATAAATTTATATTAAACTATATGACATAAGGTTTTTAAAAGTTATTCCTTAATATACAAAGATTCAAAATATAAATTAAAAATAAAAAGGATGTTCACAAAAAAACCCGCTCGAATAATCGAACGGGTATTTGCTATTTATATTGAATTAAATTTTCCTAAACAGAATCTTCACCCTCCCATTTTCCGACTACAGATGTTGCTAAAGCATTTCCTAAAACATTGGTTGCACTTCTAAACATATCACAGAAATGGTCTATTGGAAGAATCAAAGCGATACCTTCAATTGGAATTTTAAACATTCCGCAAGTAGCCGCTACAATAACTAAACTTGCCCTAGGAACTCCTGCAATTCCTTTACTTGTAAGCATTAAAACTAAAAGCATTGTCATTTGAGTTCCCATATCTAAATCGATTCCATAGGCTTGTGCGATAAATAAACTAGCAAAAGTCATATACATCATACTGCCATCTAAATTGAATGAATATCCCAAAGGCAACATAAAAGCTACGATTTTATCTTTTATTCCAAAGCGTTCTAATTCCTCCGTCAACTTTGGAAAAACTGCTTCGCTACTGGTTGTACTAAAGGCAATAATCAGCGGACCAACAATATGATTTAATAAAGTTTTCATTCTTTTTCCTAGAAAAATAAATCCAACTGCTAAAAGAAAAACCCATAAAGAACTAATTCCTACTAAAAATGATGCGAAAAACTTGATATAAGTAAACACTAATTCGTTTAGATCCTTGACAGCAAAAACACCTGCAATCGCCCCGAAAACGCCCATTGGAGCAAATTTCATTACATAATTTACCATTTTTAGTACAATATGCGATAATACTTCTATGGCATGTATTACAGGTTTTGCATAATTACCAATTGAAGCAGCAGCTAAACCGAAAAAGATAGAGAAAATTACAATTTGAATAATTTCATTATTCGCCATTGCTTCAACAATACTTTTGGGAATAATATGTTCGATAAAATTTTGTGTAGAAAAACTCTGCGTATTTCCTGTTACTTCCGCAGCGGTAGATAAATCGATATTGGACAAATTAAGTCCAACTCCAGGTTTCAAAACGTTGACCCAAAATAAACCTATCAAAAGTGAAATAAAAGATGCACTAAAAAACCAACCTAATGCTTTTCCTCCCACTCTACCAACGGTTTTAATATCACCTAACTTAGCAATACCAGGTACTAATGTACTGAATACCAATACTGCAATTATCATTTGCACTAAGCGAATAAAAACTGTAGCTAATATTTTTATCTTATCACTAAATTCTTTGGCAAAAGTCACATCATAATTATTATGGACATAAATGCCTAAAAATGCTCCTAAAAGCATTGCAATAACAATTTGAACAGTAAGATTTCCTAAAAAAGAAGTTTTTTTGGTTTCGGTTTTGGTCATTATTTTTAGGTTTAGTTTGCTGTATTCTGTTTGCAGTTCGCACTGAACATTACAAACAAAACACCAAAACTATTTGAAATATGTTTTGTTTATCAAATAAAAATCGGCAAGAACAATGGCAGCCATTGCTTCGACAATTGGAACTGCACGGGGAACAACACAAGGATCGTGACGACCTTTACCTTGCATTTCTGTAATATTTCCTTGATTGTCTAAAGATTCTTGCTTTTGCATGATAGTTGCCACTGGTTTGAAAGCTACTCGAAAATAAATATCCATTCCGTTGCTGATTCCACCTTGAATTCCGCCCGAGAGATTGGTTCTGGTAGTTCCATCTGGATTGTATAAATCATTGTGTTCACTTCCTTTCATTTTTGCTCCACAGAAACCGCTACCAAATTCGAATCCTTTTACGGCATTTATCGAGAGCATGGCTTTGCCCAATTCGGCGTGCAATTTATCGAAAACAGGTTCCCCTAAACCAATTGGAACATTTTGAATCACACAAGTTACAGTACCTCCAACGGTGTCGCCTTGTTTTTTTATCACACGAATGTATTCTTCCATTTCCGCAGCCATTTTTTCATCTGGACAACGTACAGGATTGCTTTCTATTTTAGAAAAATCTAAATCTTGATACGGTTTTTCGAGAAATAGTGGACCAACCGAAGAAACATAAGCATTGATTTTTATTTCTGGCAACATTTGTTTTGCAATCGCTCCTGCTACTACTCTACTGGCTGTTTCACGAGCAGAACTTCTTCCTCCGCCGCGATAATCGCGAACGCCATATTTTTTTTCGTACACATAATCGGCGTGACTAGGTCTGTAATTGTCTTTTATATGCGAATAATCATCCGATTTTTGATTGGTATTCGGGATGATAAATCCAATAGGAGTTCCTGTAGTTTTTCCTTCGAAAATTCCGGATAAGAATTGTACATCATCTGGCTCTTTTCGTTGGGTAACAATAGCGGATTGACCAGGTTTTCTTCGAGACATTTCAATTTGAATTGCCTCCAAATCTAATACAATTCCTGACGGGCATCCGTCAATTATTCCACCTAAGGCTTCTCCGTGAGATTCTCCAAAAGTTGTTATTCTAAATAGGGTTCCGTAGCTATTTCCTGCCATTATAATTAGTTTTGAACAAATATAATATTTTAGTTCAAAGTTCAAAAGTTTATCCCTTGATTTCAGGATAAACTTTTTAAAAACCGTTAGTACAAATTTGAATTTTAAAGTTAAAAAGCTACAATTTAACTTCTTGAATAATAAGAACTTCACAAAATTGAATCTATTATTGGTAAAAGTGTAAAATCCTGATACTCCCTTTTTTGAGAACAAATCTTACCAAACAAAAAAGCTGTAAAATGAACATTTTTAAGTAATAAATATGATTTTTTTTTATGTTTATATAATTTTTTTGTAAAATCTTAGTTTTAACTTTGTAAAAAATAAAAAATCAATTATGAAAAGAATTATTTTATCGGCTATCATGCTAATCGGATTAGCATTTACCACACAGGCTCAAGACATTTCAAAAAATGCATTAGGATTACGTTTAGGAGACAATAACGGTTTTGGTGGAGAAGTTTCTTATCAAAGAGGCTTATCAGATAACAATCGTTTGGAATTAGATTTGGGTTGGAGAAATAATGACAACGTTGATGGCTTCAAACTAGCGGGTATATACCAGTGGGTATGGAATATTGACGGAGGATTCAATTGGTATGCTGGAGTTGGTGGAGGTATTGGGAGTTGGAGCTATAACAATAACAATGACAACGGAACTTTCGTTTTTGCCGCTGGAGATATTGGAATAGAGTATGGTTTCAAAGAAGTGCCTATTTTACTTTCATTAGATTTCAGACCTGAAATAGGTGCTGTTAATTACTACGGAGATAATTATAGTTCAGATATCGCATTAGGAATTCGGTACCAATTCTAATCTAATTAGTCTTTTAAAATTTATAAATCCTACTCCATTAATTTAGAGTGGGATTTTTTATTTTATAATAATTTCTTTTTTAGAATTTATTCTCACCACACAATAGGGAGTTGTAATTTCTTGTGTAACTATTGAACCCGATTCTGGTGCAATTTCGTTAATCGTAATAATTATATTTTTATCAGTTTCGACAGCACTTTCAATCCCAATTTTATATCCACCTGATGTTTTTTCGCCCATATTCAAAACTATAAAATTAGAAGTTTGAATGTCGGTTGGCTTAATTTTGTTTTTTAATTTTTCGTCATTTTGCAACATGACGATTTCGTTTTCCTCAGATAAAATCTCATAAAAACGAATGCTTGCTCCTCCGTCTGATTGTTGAGTTAAGACCTCATACAAAGAATTCGCAACCGAAGTTTTTGTTGACGAAGCTCCACAAGAAACTAAAATTAAAGTGAGAAAAATTAAACCTATTTTTTTCATGAAAATTTATTTATAGCCTTATGATAAAGCTCTTCATACAAAGGCAGAATTTTTTCGATATCAAATTGCTTTGCAACAGATAACGCATTTTTTTTGAATTTATTTAACGTAGTTGTATCATTCAATATTTTCAGTGCGTTTTCGGCCATTTCATCAGTATTACCGATATCACTCAAATAACCTGAAATTCCATCAAAATTTACTTCAGGTAAACCTCCAGAATTAGTCGAAATTACGGGAACACTCCACGCCATTGCTTCGAGAGCAGCAAGTCCAAAACTTTCTGTTTCCGAAGGCAGCAAAAATAAATCGGTGTAACTCAATATTTTATCGATTTCATTACTGTTTCCAAAGAAAATCACTTTGTCTTGAATACCTAATTCGTGACATAAAAACTCTGCTTTTTCTTTCTCAGGTCCATCACCAACCATCATCAATTTGGCAGGAATTTGTTGTTGAATTTTATAAAATATTTTAATAATATCCGGTATTCGCTTTACTTTTCTAAAATTACTAATGTGTGTAATTATCCTTTCGTTTTCATTGGCCATAACCGATCTACGGCAAGAAATACTAGGATCAATAGTGTTTTTATCCAATTCGATAAAATTGGGAATCACTTGAATATCGTTCTTAATATTAAATAATTTAAGGGTATCCTCTTTCAAACTTTGCGAAACTGAAGTCACAAAATCGGATTTATTGATACTAAAAGTTACTGCAGTTTTATAAAAAGGATGATTACCAACCAAGGTAATATCCGTTCCATGAAGCGTGGTAACCATTGGGAGATTTATACCTTCATCTTTGAGCATTTGCTTTGCCATATACCCAGCGTAAGCGTGCGGGATGGCATAATGAACGTGTAATAATTCAATTTTATAAAGCTTCACCATATCGACTAATTTGCTTGACAAAGCCAATTCATACGGTTGAAAATGAAACAATGGATATTCCGGAACGTTCACTTCGTGGTAATACACATTAGGATTTAGTAGTGCTAAACGAACAGGTTGACTGTAGGTAATAAAATGAATTTCGTGACCACGACGAGCCAACTCAAGTCCTAATTCGGTGGCGACAACACCACTTCCGCCAAAAGTTGGATAACAAACAATTGCTATTTTCATGTGTATATTTTGATGAGAAGAACTTAATAAATTAGTATTTCCCAAATTGAAATTATGAATACTTGCTAAGGCTTTCGAACCTTATACTAGAAATTTATACTAGAAAAAACGACTGTGCCAACTATCCATAGCTGGAACTTCCCAAGATTCGTTATATTCTTCGATATTGTTTACGAGATTATTGAAAACGATGGTGTTTTCGGTAACGGCTTTTTCTTTGGCCATTTTCTTGAAATCGATTAAGGTTTTGTGTGCAATGTGTTCGCCATTTTTGAAAGTAACATTCATTTTATCGAGCAAATCTACATTGTATTTTTGCTCTAATTTTTGAATAAACTGAACCGAAGAATCGATAGAACAACCAGTCGCTGCTTGTACTTCCTGATTTACGGCAATAATTATAAATCGATTGTACTTCAGTTGATAGGAACATTCAAGACCAACGCTGTGCGCTTCCCATTTTTCAAGAAAGGAAATTACGTCAGCTTCTATTTCGGAAAATTCTGCATCCGAAAATTTTCTGTTGGACTGGTAAATCCAGATTTTGGATTCTAATGGTAAATTTTCGAAAGGAATTAGCATTTGATTTTAGATTTTAGATTTCAGGTTTTTTAATTTTAAATTAATTTACAAATCTTGGGCATTGGCGATTAGTTCTGCAATATCCATTATTTTTACTTGACCTTCTTTTTCTTTGTTTTTGATTCCGTCAGTCATCATTGTATTGCAAAAAGGACAACCTGCGGCAATAATATCGGGTTTAGTTTCAAGAGCATCTTCGGTTCTTTCGATGTTGATTTCTTTGTTTCCAGGTTCTGCATCTTTAAACATTTGAGCTCCTCCTGCTCCACAGCATAAACCGTTGGCACGAGAACGTTTCATTTCGACTAGTTCAACATCAAGTTTTTTGATTAAATCTCTGGGAGCTTCATAGACATTATTGGCTCTTCCTAAATAGCAAGGATCGTGAAATGTGATTCTTTTTCCTTTGAATTGTCCTCCTTCGATAGTTAATCTTCCATCGTCTAACAAAGATTTTAAAAACTCTGTATGATGCAAAACTTCATATTTTCCGCCTAATTCTGGGTATTCATTTTTTAAAGTGTTGAAACAATGCGGACAAGCCGTCACGATTTTTTTTATTTCGTAGCCATTCAAAACTTCAATATTGGTCATTGCTTGCATTTGAAACAAAAACTCGTTTCCAGCTCTTTTGGCGGGATCGCCAGAACAACTTTCTTCGGTTCCGAGAACGGCAAAGGAAACATTGGCACGATTCAAAATTCGGACAAATGCCTTTGTGATTTTTTTGGCTCTATCATCAAAACTTCCTGCACAACCTACCCAAAACAATACTTCGGGTTGTTTACCTTGAGATAGCATTTCGGCCATTGTTGGTACTATTAAGACTTCTGACATATATAAAGGTTTAAGGGTTTCAAGTTTTGAAAATCTGAAAGTTGAAACCGTTTTGTTTTATTTATTTATTTCCTCTCCGCGTGAGGGATAGCAGTGGAGCTCTTTTTTGTGAGGCTTTTTCTGCCTCACAAAAAAAGCGGGAACGTATAGCCCGACCCGTAGTTTTTACGGAGGGTCACGCCCAAATTATTCTATTCATTTTTCCAATTCAATCTATCTTGCTGATTGTATTGCCAAGGCGCACCGTTGTTTTCGATATTGGTCATCATTGTGTTTAATGAGTTTGGCGCTGCGCTTTGCTCCATAACCAAATAACGTCGTAAATCGATAATAATTGAGAGGGGACTGATATTCACAGGACATTCTTCAACGCAAGCATTACAGGATGTACACGCCCATAATTCTTCGGGTGTGATGTAATCGTTTAATAATGATTTATTGTCGGGAACGAAAATTCCTTTATTGGCATCGATATTTTTTCCAACTTCTTCGATTCTGTCTCTCGTATCCATCATAATTTTACGCGGCGATAATTTTTTGCCTGTAAGATTCGCTGGACAAGACGATGTGCAACGACCGCATTCGGTACACGTATAAGCGTTCAGTAATTGAACCCAATTCAAATCCTGAATATCACTAGCTCCAAATTTACTCGGCACCACATTCGCGTCAACAACTGGTGTGGCGTATGGATCGGCATTTGGATCCATCATCAATTTTACTTCGTTAGTTACAGATTCTAAATTGGAGAGTTGTCCTTTTGCATTTAAATCTGCAAAATAGGTGTTTGGGAAAGCCAATAGAATATGAAGGTGTTTTGAATAATACAAATAATTCATAAATATCAAAATCCCTATAATATGCAACCACCAAAATAATTCGTTGAGTAGCATCACCAATTCGCTGGAAACGCCATTGAATAAAGGTTGAATAAATTGACTTACAGGAAAAGAACCTGCCTTGATAAAATGCGAAAAACCTCCTGGAATGTTTTGTAAATGCAAATCGGAAGCGTTCATTAGCAGAAATAATGACATTAAAACTACTTCGAAATAGAGTATGTAATTGGCGTCTTTTTTGGGGAAACCGTTTAAATCTTTATGGATAAATCGTTTTAATTTAATGCTATTTCTTCTGATCCAAAAAGCAAATACTGCAACTAAAACCAACAAAGCTAATATTTCGAAAGAAGCAATCAATATATTGTAGAACGTTCCCAAAAAGGCGAAAACTCTATGGGTTCCAAATAATCCGTCGATAATAATTTCTAATAATTCGATATTGATGATGATAAACCCTGCGTAAACAATAATGTGAAGAATTCCCGCAACTGGTCTTTTAACCATTTTGGATTGTCCAAGGGCAATCATCGCCATATTTTTCGAACGGGCTTTGGGATTGTCTTTACGATTTATGGGAGTACCCAAGTTTATATTTCTGGTGATTTTTTTTATATTAATAAAAAAATAACCAAATCCTATAATTAATAGAATTGCAAATAAAATAGAATCTAAATAACCCATAATTACACGTTTTTTATTTGGAAACTGTATCGTTTACTGGAGCAACATAAGGTTTGTTTTTCTTTCCGAAGACGGATACGTTTACATAACGTGTTGGGTGAAGTCTTACGTCCTCTAATAATAATTCTAGTTCTTTTGAAGTTTTTTCTAAATTATTATACAACCCTTCATCATTGATAAGTTTCCCCATAGATCCTTTGCCTTCTTGAAGATTTGCCATCATTTTATCTACTTTTTCCAAAGTACTTTGCAAATTGGCCACCGTTTTTCCTAAATCGGCTTTGTCTAAAGAGTCTGATATTTTAGAAAAATTACTTGAAACTTTATTCAGGTTGGTCACAACACCGTTTATTTGTCCTTTATTGTCGTCAAGAATTGTATTGATACTCGAAGAAGCTTTGTGAAATTGTTCCATAGTTTTACTCAATTCCGCTAAACTATTCTTTAAATCTTGCTGTCCTTTGTTGTCTAAAACATTGTTAATTCCTGTTAATAAATTATCGGCATTGAGCAACACTTTCTCGAATTTTGCCTGAAGTGGAACCAATTGTTTTTTCAGGGCTTCGGTTAAATCTAATTCAGACAATCCAACTAAAATTTGTCCTTCGGCACTTTCTGATTTGTCGGCAAGATTAGGGTGAATCGCAATTTGTTTCCCATCTATAAAACCAGGTTTGTAAATCACCGCTGTGCTAGTTTTAGAAATAGGAAAATCTGTTTTAAGTTGCAGTTGAACCATTAGCTTTCCTGTGCTTTTATCTAAAGTAATTTTAGTTACTTTTCCCACAATCAAACCATTTATAGTGACGGATGCTGATGGAGATAAACCTTCAACATTGTCATATTGCACATAAAATGTTCGGTATTTATCTAAAAGGTCTCTGCCTTTCAGATAACTATATCCCCAAATAAATAGTAAAATTGTCGAGATGACAAGTATGGCAGTTTTAATTTCTCGTGATAATTTCAAAGTGTAAAATTTTAGACAAATTTAATATAAATAAATTAAACTTGGAGTTAATAATTTATTTGATTGCATCTTGCACACTAATCATTTCGCCATTTTTAAAGGCAATTATATAGGCTGAATCATATCCTTTGGATTTTGCTTCCTGCAATAATTTCTTAGCATCTTCATAATTAGAAGCTTCGCCATACATATATTTGTAATATTTACCTTCTGAAGACATCGTTATGTTTTTCAAACCTTTAAAATTACTTGAAATTAATTCTACATTCTTTACACTAGCTGATAACTGAACTTTAAAAATGATTGCAGAGCTATCTTTATTCTCCACTTGTTTTTTTTCAATTGTTGATGAAGTATCTTTAACTTGTTTAGCAATTATTTTCTTAAAAGTTCTTTCGTTAATATTATCGGTAGCATCAGCACCAAAATATTCTCTTTTGTAACTGACTATGGCATCGGCAATGGCTTGGGCAATATCGTTTTGACCCTCTTCAGAGTTTAATAAATTTCCTTCAACAGGATTAGAAATAAATCCAGTTTCAACTAAAACTCTAGGCATATAAGCTTTGTGGAGCACCATAAATGGGGCTTGTTTTACACCACCGTGTCTGATTTCTTTTCCTAAATCGGCAAATCTATCTTCAATTTTACTGGCTAAGGAAATACTATATTCTAAGTATTCTTCCTGCATAATGGTCATTCCAAGCATTGTTTCAGGAGAATTGGGATCAAAACCTTCATATTTTTGTTTGTAATCTTTTTCTAAGGAGATAACGGAGTTTTCCTTTTTTGCGGCTTCTAGATTAGAAGCTAATTTACTCATCCCCATTACATAAGTTTCGGTTCCCGAAGCCGAAGTATTTTTGTTGGCGTTGCAATGTATTGAAACAAAAATAGTAGCATCAGCCCGATTAGCAATATTGGCTCTTTCAATTAAATCTATAAAAACATCGGTTTTTCGGGTGTAAATCACATCTATTTTGGGATTCTGTTCTAATAGTTTTCCGACTTTTAGCACTAATGCCAAGTTGATATTTTTTTCGACTCGGCCACTATAAACCGCACCAAAATCGTGGTCACCGTGACCCGCATCCAGGGCAACCCTGAAAATATCAGATTGAGCAAATACAGAGCTATAAACAAACCATATCATAAATGATAGCTTGATAGACGACCTACTAAATTCTTTCATTAATTTCAATATTTTTACAAATTTAGTTTTATTGCTTCGCAACATCATTTACCATAGTACTTTTCCCGTCTTTTAAAGCAACAATATAAGCATCTACAAATCCTAATTTTTTTGCTTCTATTTTCATTTTATTGGCTTCATTAATACTCAATGTTTTACCATAAGTATATCGATAAATATTATTATTAAAAGTACTTGATACATTTTGTAATCCTTTAAACTGTTTCGAGTCCATTTGTATTCTTTTAGAAGTTGCAAAAAGTTGCACTCTATATACAGTATCGTTTGAAACCAACAAAGGTTTTACTACAAGATCAGCTTTACTTATTATTGCGACGTTTTCAGTATCATAGTTCTTTATGCTACTATTTATTTGTTCACCAAAATATTCTGTTTTATAGGATTTAATTGCATTTGCTATTTGCATCGCCATTTTATTCTGACCTTCCTCTGAATTCAAAAAAGTTCCTTCCTCTTTATTGGATAAAAAACCTAATTCAATTAATACTCCTGGCATAAAAACCGCATCTAAAACCCAAAGTGGCTGTTGTTTTACTCCTCTTGAATTTCTTTCTAAATTATGCGTAAAATTATTCTGAATTTTTGTTGCTAAATTAATACTGCTGTTTAAATTTTCTTCTTGTAACAAAGTCAATCCTATCAATGATTCGGGGTTTTTAGGATTGAAACCTTCATAGGTTTCTTTGTAATTATTTTCTAATAGGATAACCGAGTTTTCATTTTTGGCAACTTCTAAATTCATTCCGCTTCTGGATAATCCCATCACAAAAGTTTCTGTCCCGAAAGGAGCAAAATTTTTAACTGAATTACAATGAATAGATATATATAAATTTGCATTCGACTTATTGGCTATTTTAGGCCTGTTTATTAATTCAATAAATGTATCCGTAGTACGAGTAAAAATTATTTTAAAATCCTTTTCTTTTTCTAAAATAGCTCCCACTTTTAAGGTCGTTTTAAGTGCAATTTCTTTTTCACTAAATCCGTGATATGAATTACCTGGATCTTTTCCGCCATGACCTGCATCAAGAACAATTGTAAAATGTTGATTTTTTTGAGAATTTACTAACCCACAAATAAACAGCATTAAAATATTTATTGTATTATATATTTTATTGTTGGGTTTCATCTATTAAAGTTAATTTAATTAAAACACTAAGGCTATAATGTAATATTTGATTATTTTTGCCAAAATTTATATGTAAGTTTGACACATCAAAAAACAAGCCATATTTTTACAAAAATAGCATTAAAACCTTTGAATACAAACTTATTTAATATCGTTTTATTATCAATTTTCCTAACAATAGGAACTTGTAAAATATATTCACAAGATATATCAAAAAAAACGAAATCGATTCCCGTAAATAATAAAAAAAACAGCCCGATTTCTAGCGCTGAAAGCAAAAATGAATCGACTACACTTTTAACAACTACAGATACCATCAAAAAAGATAGTATTCAACCGAAAGCACTTCTTGAGGGACAAATAAAATACAAGGCTACTGATTATGTAAAAATTGAGCAAAAGAAAAAGCTAATTACTTTATACAATAATGCTGAACTTTACTATCAAGATACCGAATTGAAAGCAGGAATCATCGTTTTGAACTATGAAACAAACGAAGTTCTTGCTGGACGAATAAAAGATTCTCTTGGAAAACCATCTCAATACCCAAACTTCAAACAGAGCGAAAATGTCATTGAACCCGATTCGATTCGTTTTAATTTTAAATCAAAAAAAGCATTGATTTGGAATTCCAGAACAGATCAAGGTGAATTCAAAGTCAAAGCCGTATTAACAAAAAAAGAAAATGATTCGGTATATTTCTTAAAAGGAGCGCGTTTTACAACATCTAAAGACATAGACAATCCAGAATATTACTTCCAAACTAGTAAAGTAAAAATCATTCCTGGAAAAAAAGTCGTTACTGGATTAACCAATTTGGTGATTGCCAATGTGCCTACTCCTATAGCTTTACCATTTGCTTTTTTCCCGATGAGTAAGGAAACTAGCGTTTCTGGACTTCTTTTACCAAGCTACAACGATTCGAATAATAGAGGTTTTTCATTGCAAAATGGCGGTTATTATTTTGCACTTAGCGACAATTATGATTTAACGGTTTTGGGCGATTATTACACTAACGGAAGTTATGCGATGCGATTTGAATCCAGTTATGCCAAACGATATAGTTATAGAGGAAACTTAAACTTTAGATTTGAAAATTTAATTAATAGCGAAAGAGGCTATCCTGATTATTCAAAACAAAGCATTTACAATTTGCAATGGTCTCACTCGAAGGATTCTAAGGGAAGTCCCAATTCAAGTTTTTCTGCTTCGGTGAATATGGGTAGCAGCAAATATTTTCAACAATCTATAAATCAGTCGAATGTAGGTTCAAATTTAAATAATACTTTGAGTTCTTCGGTTTCTTATAGTAAAACATTTCTGGGAACAATAGGTTCGCGTTTATCTTTGAGTGCGACACATTCGCAAAACACTCAAACTTCTGAAATTAATATGACGTTACCAGATTTACAATACAGTGTAGATCGAATATACCCTTTTGTGGGCAAAGACGGAATGAAAAAAGGGTTTTTCAAAAACATCAATTTACTTTATAACTTAGTAGGGAAAAACAGTTTTGTCACCTCTGATTCCTTGTTTTTTTCTAAAGAAATGTTTGACAATGCTAAGTTGGGTGTTCAACATAGTATTCCTTTAAGTACCAATTTCAAACTATTCAAACATTTTAGTGCTTCGGCTGCAATGAATTATAACGAAGTTTGGACTATAAAAACCATTAACCGTTTTTATAACAAAGATCAAAGCACAGTAACAGACCAAACCATCAATGGCTTTGATTCTTTCAGAACTTACAATTTCTCCAGTAGTTTAGGAACCACGATTTATGGGACATTCAATTTCAAACCCGATAAAAAAATAAAATCCATACGACACGTGATGCGACCTTCTCTTTCTTATGGTTACACACCCAGTTTCGAAAAATATTTCGATACCTATGCTACCGATGCCAGCGGAACGATGACTAAAGATTATACTCGATTCGAAGGTGGCATTTTTGGGGCTCCAGGAAATTCTAATTCTAATATTGTTGGGTTTGATTTGAGCAATACATTCGAAGCTAAAATAACAGACCCAGACAGCACAAAAGTAGAAGCAAAAAAAATAATGCTTCTTAATAATTTGAATTTCTCTACAAGTTATAACGTCAATGCTGATGGAAAAACGACATTTGGATGGGCTCCAGTTCGTGTAAGCGGCGGAACACAACTATTTAAAGATAAGCTAAATATGAATTTTGGCGCTACCTTAGATCCTTATGCAATTGACAATTCCGGGGCTACAATTAATGTCTATAACATCAATAATGGTGGAAGTTTGTTTAGAATGACAAGTGCCAATATGACTTTAAATTATTCGATTTCTAGCAAAGATTCTGACAAAGAAAAGGAAGATGAAAACAAACAAGGTCAAAGAAATGGGGGGCGTGATGATGATTTATTTGGACGAAATACAGTAGATAACGTAAGAGGAAATAGCCAATTTGACGATGAAGACACAGAAGGAACAGATGAAATCAGCGAGTTTTTTGCGTCAAAACTGCCTTGGGATATGACATTCGCCTATTCACTTACGTATAGCAATAACAACAGACAAAGCCAAATTTCAGGAAATTCTATAATGGTTTCGGCCAATGCCGATTTGACACCAAAGTGGAAAGTTGGAGCCTCAACTGGATATGATTTTGTTCAAAATGGAGTAACTTACACCCAACTTCGTTTTGAAAGGGATTTGTTGAGCTGGCGAATGGATTTTAACTGGCAACCTTTTGGCAATCAAGCCAACTGGAGCTTCTTTATTGGAATAAAATCGGGGATTTTGAGTGATATAAAATACGATAAACGAAGCGCTAGTAATAGATAATTGGGCTCTACTTGCTTTTGTGTAAAAAGTCAAAGCAATTAAAGTATAAATTTACAAACATTTTAAACCATTAAGATATTTTAAGATTTATTAAGAAAGACTGTAAAGCTTAATTACTTAATTACCTAAATGGTTAAAAAAAAAGACTTAATGTTCGCAACATTTCTAGTAGAATCATTTCAATTAAATCATTAACATATAATCCTTATTTTTATGAAAAAAATAATCTTTACCGAAAATGCTCCAGCACCAATTGGGCCATACAATCAGGCGGTTCTGAAAGGAAATACGCTTTATACTTCTGGACAAATCGCTATAAATCCAGCAAATGGAGAATTAGTTACATCCAATATTGAAGACGAAACCAAACAAGTGATGGAAAACATGAAAGCAGTTCTCGAAGCGGCTGGAATGACCTTTGAAAACGTGGTAAAATCAACGATATTCATAATGAATATGGGAGATTTCGGAACAATAAACACCATTTATGGTTCTTATTTCGACGAAAAAACCGCTCCAGCTCGCGAAACGGTTCAGGTGGCAGGTTTGCCAAAAAATGTAAATGTAGAAATCTCTATGATTGCTATTCTTTAGCGATAGCATTCAAAAATAATTATGCCGAAGCTTCATTTGTAGCCAATGGCACGTTGTGAACATCACAAACGCGCACTAACATGCTCACATCCGATTCGTGTGCGTGGCTCGATAAAGGGTCTTTAAAAAACAAGACCATTTTTGTTTTGCCTTCAGCCACTCTACCCGCAATTTGGGCATCGCCTCCTTGGGGCCCAGAGAGCATTTTTTTTACTTTAAAACCCACACTTTCAGCTTTGGAACCTGTTGTTCCAGTAGCAATAATTTTAATATCTTCTCGCAGCAAAATGGTTTTGTTCTTGTTCAAAAACTGAACCATATCGGCTTTTTTTCCATCGTGAGCAATAATCGCTATTTCCATTTTGTTAGATTAAAAAAAACCTGATAACAAAAGCATCAGGTTTTAGTATTTTATTTATTTGAAATGTGATAGGCTATTAATCCATCTATTGGTCGTCGCAATACATTTCCTAGCTTCATTTCGTATTTGTCAAACATTATTTGCAATTCATCTTTGAGATAAAAAGCTATGGAACCTACAAAATGAACCGGAACTTCTTTGCAGTTATCGTATTGTCTGATGTAGTTTTTTATAAAAGATTTCATCCCTTTGAAAATGATTTTTTTACAAAATTCATGGTCTTTATTTTGAATAAGAAACTTTGCAAAAGTGGCCAAATACGCATTAGGATTTGGTTCTTTGTATAATTTATTTTTTACAAAATCAGGCTCTAAATCGTATTCTTTTTCAAATTCTACTACTAATTCTTTTGGCATTTTATTGAAATAATATTTACGAATTAATTCTTTTCCAAAAAAATTACCACTGCAATCATCCATCACAATGTAGCCCAATGATTGCACTTTTTGATGCAATGCTTTTCCATCAAAAAAACTACAATTTGAACCCGTTCCAAGAATACTAACAATGGCTTGTTCCCCTTTTGGAGTAGTAGCAAAAACGGCTGCATAGGTATCTTCTTGAACATCTACGATTGCGTTTTTAAAATATTTTTGAAAAGCTTGAGAAAGCATAATTTTCATTCTATCCGTTCCACAACCTGCACCATAAAAGAAAAGGTGTGTGGCTTTATCTTTATTTTGCAGAATATCAAATTTATCATTTAATCGCTCAATAATTTCATCTTCATCAAGAATTTCAGGATTCAAACCTAAAGTTCGTGTGGTAAACAATATTTTTCCCTCTTCATCAATTGCAATCCAATCGGCTTTTGTAGAGCCACTATCAACTAATAATCTCATCTTTAAAAAAATTTTAGATTTCAGATTTTAGCTCGATAGCTACCGGGACTAAAAGCTAAAAAATGGTTATTGGGTTAGGTAAAAAAATCCCGCTAAAATGAATCTAACGGGATTTCTTTTTGTAAATATAATTATTTTAAACTTGTGATATGAACCGCAAGGTCAATTAATTTGCTTGAATAACCATATTCGTTATCATACCAAGAAACCAATTTGAAGAAAGTGGAGTTTAAACCAATTCCTGCAGTTGAGTCAATGATAGAAGTTCTTTTGTCAGAAATAAAATCCTGAGAAACAACAGCATCTTCAGTGAATCCCATAATTCCTTTCATTGTAGTTTCAGAAGCTAATTTTAAGGCAGCCATGATTTCTTCATAAGAAGTTTCTTTAGCCACTTTTACTGTTAAATCTACCACAGAAACGTCAACAGTAGGAACACGGAAAGACATACCAGTTAATTTTCCATTCAAATCAGGAATCACTTTTCCAACTGCTTTTGCAGCACCTGTAGATGAAGGAATGATGTTTACGCTTGCAGCACGTCCGCCTCTCCAGTCTTTTCTAGAAGGACCATCAGCTGTCATTTGAGTTGAAGTTGTAGCGTGAACTGTAGTCATCAAAGCCTCCACAATTCCAAAATTATCGTGGATAACTTTAGCCAAAGGAGCTAAACAGTTTGTAGTACAAGAAGCATTAGAAACAACAAGATCAGAAGCTTTTGCAGTTTCGTGATTTACTCCCATTACAAACATAGGTGCATCTGCAGATGGAGCAGAAATAATTACTTTCTTAGCACCACCTTTGATGTGTGCGTTCGCCGTTTCGATAGTAGTAAAAATACCTGTACACTCAGCAACTACATCAACTCCTACTTCGTCCCATTTTAAATTAGCGGGTTCTCTTTCGGCAGTAATTCTAATATTTTTTCCGTTTATGAATAATTTCCCTTCTTTTACTTCAACAGTTCCATTGAAACGACCGTGAACAGAATCATATTTTAATAAGTATGCTAAGTGATCTACATCTAATAAATCGTTAATTGCTACTACTTCTACATTTTCTCTATTAAAAGATTCTCTAAATACGATTCTTCCAATTCTACCGAATCCATTGATTCCTAATTTTACTTTTGACATTTTTTGTTTGCTTTGGGCTTAAAGGTCCTACTTTAAGCAGATTAATTATTTATTTAATTTATTGTTATTTGGCGTAAGCCATACATTTATACTGACATAATTTCAGAAACTCGAAGTAATTCTCTATCAATTACTGATTCTCCTTTTATGGCTTGCAATAATGGAGTAAGTGTTACTTTGTCAGAAAGCATTCCTACCATAAAATTTGATTTTCCTTCTAACAAGCTTTCTACCGCTTTCACTCCCAGTCTACTGGCGAGAACTCTATCAAAACAAGATGGTGCACCACCACGTTGCATATGTCCTAAAACCGAAACACGAATTTCATATTCTGGCAAATTGGCTTCAACATAATCTTTTAATTCGAATACATTTTTACCAATCTTGTCTCCCTCGGCAATGACAACAATACTAGATGATTTTCCAGCTGCTTTACTTTTCTTTAATGATTCTAGTAATCTTTCTAATCCTAATTCTTCTTCTGGAATCAGCACTTCTTCAGCTCCTCCTCCAATTCCTGCATTTAATGCGATGTGACCTGCGTCACGCCCCATAACTTCCACAAAGAATAAACGGTTGTGTGAACTTGCTGTATCGCGAATTTTATCAATACATTCTACAACAGTATTTAAGGCTGTATCGTATCCTAAAGTATGGCTTGTTCCGAAAATATCATTGTCAATTGTACCAGGAATTCCCATTACTGGAAAGTTGAATTCTTTATTAAAAATTTCTGCACCTGTAAAACTTCCGTCACCACCTATAACTACTAAGGCATCAATTCCAGCATTAACGAGTTGGTCATGAGCTTTTTTACGACCTTCAACTGTCATAAACTCTTTTGAACGAGCTGATTTTAAAATTGTTCCTCCTTTATTTATAATATTATGAACTGTTCGTGGTCCCATTGGTATAAAGTCACCTTCAATCATTCCTTGGTAACCTCTATAAATTCCTGCACATTCTATATTGTGATAAGCACAAGTTCTTACTACTGATCTTATAGCAGCATTCATCCCAGGTGAATCTCCTCCTGAAGTTAGCACACCTACTTTTTTTATTGTTTTTGACATCATTTAAGTATTAAAAGCGTAAATTTAATAAACATTCAGCAAATTTGGCGGTATGTTTTTAATAAATTAGTAAAACCCAGCAAATTCAAACGTTATCGTTGATAAGTTGCTTAAATATTGCAATAAAAATGATATTTACTTGCGTAAGTGAAGCTTTAATATGCTATTAAATTTATTTTAAAGAAAATTTCAGATTGAATTTAGTCTTCTTCAGGAACTCTTCCCTCTGTGTTAGGATATAACGTTTTCGAATTGGGGTTATTCGATTTCGATGAATCCTTTTTTTCTGGAGCAACATTAGAATCATCAATAACGGCAGATTCTACTACTTTTTTTATTTTTTTATTTCTAAACTTATCAATTATTTCTTTAAATGTATCAAAATCAACCTCATAAGAAATACCAACTCCTTGAGTATAACCAACTCCTTCACCGATGTAACTAATGTCATTTTCTCTATTAAAAAAACGTAGATTCACAGTTCCATCTTCATTTACACGATATAAAATTTCAACATCACCTACTACTGCAGTCTGTGAAATCCCGCCAAATGGAACTCCAACTTTTCCATTAATGGTAATTCTTTCGTTTATTTTAGAAGATATTGAGGCTACAAATCTACCATCGGTTTCTTTTCCAGTAGTTCTATCTGCACCAATGATATCAATATTAACCTGAAATTTTTCGTCGTTAGAATGTATCATACTTGTTAACAAACTGGAAGCCGTTTCGTAAGCACTCTGAGATAGCGCCGATTGACTTACTCCTTCAGAACTTAAAAAACTTCCCGTAGATAATAAATAAAGTGCTTGAGTTTGTCGTACTTCTTTGTCACTTAATTTATATTCGATTTCGGATTTCATCACGTTACTAACCGTTGGAAATTCAAAATTAAAGTCAGGTTCAGGACTGGTCAAATCGCCTCGAACACCAATAACGACGTTGACATCTATTTTTTTATTATATGATGAATTTTCTAGTAAAACAGATGGATTTGCTGATGTTTTATAAATGGCTTCAAGGTTCAAACGAGCTCTCATCGGGTTTCCTTCCCAAGAAATATACCCTCCTTTTTTGACTATAAATTTCTTATCTATTAAGCCTCCGTATTTAAAGTTATAAGTTCCTTCATAGGCTTGAAAATCACCCCACATATTGAATTTTCCTAATGTATTGATTTTGAAAAGCAGTGTTCCGTTTCCTTTTCCTTTCATTCCGTGACCTGTATTTCGGTCTAGAATAACCTCTACTTCAGCATCTGGCGTAATATCTAAATCGAACTCCAATTCAAGCCCTTTGTAATTTCTGGAATTATCAACAATTCCTTTTTGAAAATTAAACTTTTCTTTGACAGTCAAAAAATGCAAAAAATCATTATTGCTCACACTTTCGGAATTATTAATAGGTATTTTTAAGGAGGAGCCTTTTTCAGATTTTGCATCAACCTTAATAAATATTGAGTTTGTTGGCCCCTTGATTGTCGCTACACCATCTATAAATGCAACACCATAATACGCTGCGTCTTCAGAATCTTGTGTGTCTAGCACCAATAATCTTTGAGAATTAATGGTTAAATCCAATTTCCAATCAGAAAAATTACGATGTTCAACACTTCCGTTTAAATTCCCTTTTGTACCAAATTTAGTATCGGTAAGTACATCATTTTTAAACAAAAACTTCTCATCCGTCAAATCAACAACGGTTCTTTTATTTAAGGCATAATCAACATTTAAATAAGGGATTTTTAGTCCTGCATCATCTACATAAAGTCGCCCATTGATTTCGGGCTTTTTGAGATTTCCCGCAATACTAGCATTTCCAGAAGCAAAGCCTCTAATGTTCGAAATCACATCACCTCCAAGCGGTCCTAAAATTCCTAAATTGAATTTATCAAGCTTTAATTGTAAATCAAGAATGGTGTTTTTGCCTACAATTTCAAAGTTCCCATCGACACTGAAAGACTCCAAATTTTCATTTTCGATAGATGAATTTACAGCAAATTTCCTAAATGTTTCATCACCTGTAATATCAAAATTCAAATTACCCAAATTCGTATTATTAATATTCAAACTCTCAATTTGAATTGATGCTGTAGGCTGAAAAATGGATTTATCTTGTTTATAATTGATGATGGCATCTAAATTTCCATTGATGACAAACTTTGGATCTGCGGGGGTAATTTGGTTTATATCAACATTTTTAAAACTTAATTTTAAATCCTTGTATGTTTTACCCTTTATATCACCCATAAAAGTGATTTCTTGGTTTTGGTGAGTTAGAATAATGTTGTCAAAATTGAAATTTGTAAAAGATTTATCAAAAACAATTTGATTATTAGGCGTTTCTTTTTCGTTCAAAAACCACAAATAATCCTTGAGTTTTATCTCGGATTTATGTATTCCAACTACATTATTGTTGTCTTTATTTATAGTATGATACAAATTCAGATTGAAATAATCTTGACCTCGTGTACCGCCTTTAAACTCCGATCGAAAGAATAGAGTGTCTTTCATAGTCACATTTATCAAACTAAAATCTTGAATTTTATAAAACTTTGTTTTTATGCTATCCAATTCAATGAAAGCATTATAAAGCGGATTTTTATTATCAATTTTTACTCTAATATTATCGAATGTGTTCGTAGATGCGGTAACTTTTGGTGAATTGAAATTGAACTTAAATTCTTGATTATCTGAGTTGATATTTCCCTTAACAAGGGTATTTGTTGCTATCGAAATTTGAGGATAAAAGATTTCGATTATTTTATTATAAATGGCAAAATTAAATTTCAGAAACTGCCCTTTTTTAACTTTTTCAGGTTTAAAATTAGCATAAAGACTTCCCAGCGAATTCATCACTAATTTCTCCAACTGATTGAATTGAAATTTCCCTACAATTTCACCTTCAATAATATCATGAGAATTTACCTTTATGGTTCTCACAGCGTATTGGTCAAAAGTAGAATTGATATAAAAATCATCAAAAGAATAAGTTGCTTTTGTATTTTGATAGGTCGTTTTATTTATAAAAACATCCCCGGTAAGATTGTCGATTGTATTGCCAGACAAATTCACGATAACATCTCCTTGGAATATGGAAATACTATCTTTCATGAAATTTAATTTTTTTAGGTCGGCATTTTCTACATTAATATGAAAATCATATCGGCTATTCTTTTTACTCAAATCTACCAATCCGTCAAAATTCATTTTCAAATTTGGATCATTCGCTTTAACTTGACCTTTATAAAGACCTCTAATAAAATTACCATTCAAATCTAAATTACTATAGGTATAATTGTTATAGTTTATTTGAGCAACACTTCCTTTTACAGAAGTATTCAATGATTTTTTAGAAAAACCTTGACCCTCAATATCAAGATTCAAACTTGCTTTTCCTAAGTCTTTTCTATCGATAAATGTCCCAATATCAAAATTATCTAAGACAACATTTCCTGCATAGGTAGCTTCATCTGATAAATTCATGTTATCAATAACTAAATTTGATTTTACATTCCCTATTTGTGAGGCCAATACAAAACTGGCATCTAGAGAAGTTGTAGTAACCTGAGCATTTCCCACTAAATTGATGGTGCCCAATTTTTTCAAAATAACAGGTAGCGTTTTACCTAAAACATTGGGCAAAATAGTAACCAAATCATCGTAACTAGTAGAAAGTTTGGCAAACCTACCATTCATATAAAATTCTTTTCCTTTGCTTGGAAAAAAATTTTTGAAATTGATTGTACCTATGATTTGAGATTTCTTAGAATCGATTAATCTTAAATTTGATAAAACAAGATTATTCAATGGGCCTTTAATTCTTCCCTTGATTTTGAAAAGCTGATTTTTCCCTAATTCATTATAAAAACTGCGAATATCATTAGAGGCCAAAGCCGCATTTTCCAGTTTAATATCAAACTGAACTTTATCTGTAAAATGAGCAAAATCTTCAATTTCATAATTCATCACCACCGAACCTTTTAGATTGGATTCTTTGGTAACTAATTCAAGATTTTCAAGTTTAATATGTTTCTGAGTATAACTGAATTTTGTACTTATATCTTCTATAAATATGCCTCGATGATCCTGAAACGATAAGGAATTGATAGTGGTAGTCACCTCAGGTCCATATATTTTCAAAGCAGTAGCCGCTAGATTAATCTTTGTAAAATCAACATCTTTTGGATTGGCTCTATTCTCGTCAATAAGACTGTAATGACCGTTAGTGATTTTTACTTTGGTGGCTGTTAATAGAAATTTTTTGTTTGAAGGTGGAGCATTCGAATTAAATGCAGCTACAAATTTATCAAGATTGGAGTGTTTTTCCTTTTTGTAAGTTTTCATATTGAAATACAAACTATCTAATGCAATATCCCCAAAAACCAAATCGCCATCGGCTATTTTACTCCAGTCTAAAATATTGGTTTTTATTCGGTTAGCCGAGATCAAAGTATCTTTATGATGATCTAGAATCAAAACATTTTTTAGCTTCATTCCACCAAAAACCGTCAAAGAAACTTCCTCAACATTGATACTTATCTTGTATTTTTCGTTGAGCGTATTCGTTACATAATTCCCAATTTTAGTTTGAACAAATGGTACCGTCAATGCAATACCTAGTAACAGAACTAGCAGAATGAGTGCAAGAATCGTACGAAATACTATTTTAATGATTTTTTTGATACCTATTTGTGGTTTAAATTTATTCTGAATTTTTATTTTGCACAACGAAAGAAAGCAATTTTAGATAAAAATTCTTTAATTTTGGCTCCTCCGTAAAGTATATATTACGGATTGTCAAATATAATTCAAAATTTGTGCCTTTTTATGCAAAATTCCGAGGTTTTTATTCTTGCTATCGAAAGTTCTTGTGATGACACTGCTGCAGCGGTTTTGCACAACGACAAAGTACTGTCGAACGTAGTAGCTAACCAATTGATACATAGTCAATACGGAGGTGTTGTTCCAGAATTGGCTTCTCGTGCACACCAACAAAATATTGTTCCAGTCATTGATGCTGCTTTACGTAAAGCAAATATAACAAAAGAACAATTATCCGCAATTGCATTCACACAAGGTCCCGGATTAATGGGTTCATTGCTAGTAGGAAGTTCATTTGCAAAGTCATTGTCTTTGGCTTTAAACATTCCTTTGATTGCCGTAAATCATATGCAAGCCCATATTTTGGCTCATTTCATTGACGAAGATGGATTTGACAAACCTACATTTCCTTTTTTGGCTTTGACCATTTCTGGTGGACATACTCAAATCGTGAAAGTTAACGACTTTTTTGATATGGAAATTATTGGCGAAACCACCGATGATGCTGTTGGGGAAGCGTTTGATAAAAGCGCCAAAATACTAGGACTTCCCTATCCTGGCGGACCATTGGTTGATAAATATGCCCAACTCGGAAATCCGAAAGCTTTTGCCTTTACCAAACCAAAAGTTCCCGGTTTAGACTTCAGTTTCTCGGGATTGAAAACAGCTATTTTGTATTTTATCCAAAAGAAAAAATTAGAAAACCCCAATTTTGTTGAAGAAAACCTCAATGATATTTGCGCATCCATCCAACATACGATTATCGAAATTTTGATGGACAAATTAAAATTGGCCGTAAAAGAAACTGGAATCAAACAAATCGCCATTGGTGGAGGTGTTTCTGCCAATTCTGGAATTCGAAATACTTTGAAAGAAACCGAAAATAAATACGGTTGGAAAACCTACATTCCAAAATTTGAATACACCACCGATAATGCTGCAATGATTGGAATTGTAGGTTATCAAAAGTTTTTATCCCAAAATTTCGAAACTTCTTCCGTTGTTTCTAAAGCAAGAATTCAATTCTAAACTATGCAATTATTTTATAATCCAACGATTGACGAAACCACTGAAAATTTTTCTTTTGACAAAGAAGAAAGCAAGCATATTATAAAAGTATTACGGAAAAAAGACACTGATATTTTATACGTGACTAATGGTCTAGGCTTATTATTCAAAACTGAAATCACTCTAGCTTCAGACAATAAATGCACGGTAAAAATTCTTACGGTCGAAAAAACGGAGCCTTCAAAATTTCAATTGCATCTGGCTGTTGCCCCGACCAAAATGAATGACCGTTACGAATGGTTTCTAGAAAAAGCCACCGAGATTGGTATTCACGAAATCACGCCAATTATTTGTGATCGCTCAGAACGAAAAGTGGTAAATAGAGAACGTTTTGAGAAAATTTTGTTGACTGCAATGAAACAATCCAATGTTTTATTTCTTCCAAAACTCAATGAAGCTATTAGTTTCAAAGAATTTATAAAACTTAAAAATAATGGATTACAACTCATAGCTCATTGCGAGGAAACCGATAAAAAAACACTAAAATCAGTTTTAAAACCCAACGAAAATGTTACTTTGCTCATTGGTCCCGAAGGCGATTTTACTGAAAAAGAAATAGCATTGGCACTCGAAAACAACTATGTTCCGGTATCTTTGGGAAACACTAGATTAAGAACCGAAACAGCTGCTATTGTGGCTTGTCATAGTGTTGTTTTTTTTAATGAATAACAGCTCGTCAGTTCGAGTGTTTAATTAAAAATGCGATAGCTTTTTTAAATGAATAACAGCTCGTCAGTTCGAGTGTTTAATTAAAAATGCGATAGCTTTTTTTAATTAAATGTATCGAGAACCCTAACAATGAAGCTTCTCGATACAATTTTGAAGAGTAAAGCTATCGCATTACAATTCAAAATCACTCGAAGTGACGAATGAATTCTTAAATAATCGACATTGAATAATGATTGAAGATAAACTAATTTAGATTTCAGAAGTTTATGAAAAATCTTTTTATAAGTTTGATTTTATTGTGTTGCACTACTCTATTTTCCCAAGAAATTGCCTTGGTAAAATACAGTGGTGGCGGCGATTGGTATGCAAATCCTACATCTTTACCCAATTTGATAAAATATTGCAACGCCAATATTAACACAAAGATAAAATTAAAACCAGCCACTGTAACTCCCAGCAGTCCTGACTTGTTTTCCTATCCGTTTGTGCATATGACCGGGCACGGAAATGTTGTTTTTAGCGATGCCGATGTCAGTAATCTAAGGAATTATTTGACTTCGGGTGGTTTTCTACATATAGATGACAATTACGGAATGAATGAATACATCCGAAAAGAAATTAAGAAAATTTTTCCTAATACTGATTTGGTCGAAATTCCTGCTAATCATCTCATTTTTCAAAAACCTTATTTATTTGCGAGTGGATTACCCAAAATTCACGAACACGATGGAAAACGCCCTCAAGCTTTTGGCGTTTTTGTCGAAAATAGATTAGTATTGCTTTATACTTTTGAATGTGATCTGGGAGATGGCTGGGAAGATGCCGAGGTTAATAACGATCCTATAGAAGTTCGTGAGAAAGCTTTAAAAATGGGAGCCAACATTTTGAATTACATTTTTAATAATTGATTTCATTTTTAAAATTTTAAACAATCTATATTAAATTTGAAGAAGACAGAAACTACAAACAAATAGTATGCTTTTTTGTGAAATTATTTGTTGTTTTAATAAATTTGTTATACAATTGTAAATAATTAATTCAAATCATTAAATATTTAACATTTGATACTGTGAAAAAAATTCTTTTATCCGCAGCAGTAATCCTGATGCTTTTCTCTTGTCAAAACGACTCAACAGATTTAGCCGATTCAACAAAAAATGCTAGTGCGCGTCGTCATTGTGCCTCACAAGAGGTTCTCGAAGAACTATTGGCCGCCGATCCTACTTTAGCCATTAGAATGAATAAAATTGAAGCTTTTACACAAAAAAGAACTTCAAATCCTAATTTCAGATTAGTAAATGGAAAAATTGTAATTCCAGTTGTTGTCAATGTTTTGTACAGAACAGTGGCCGAAAACATTTCTGATGCTCAAATACAATCACAAATTGATGTTTTAAACAAAGATTTTACTGCCACAAACCCTGATTTTGCGAATGTTCCTGCTGAATGGTCTGGGATAAAAGCTAATGTTGATATTACATTTGAATTGGTAAAAATTAATCGCAAAGCCACGACTAAAACATCTTGGGGAACCAGGGATGCTATGAAAAGCACAAAAAAAGGAGGCTTAGATCCTACAACACCTTCTACTACATTAAACTTTTGGGTTTGTACCATTGGAGGAGGAATTTTGGGTTATGCACAATTTCCAGGTGGTTCATCGGCTACTGACGGAGTTGTTTGTGATTCACAATATGTTGGCGTAACACCTAACTCTGGTGCATCTTACCCCTATAATTTAGGAAGAACCGCAACTCATGAAGTAGGTCACTGGATGAATTTACGACATATCTGGGGAGACGCTTCTTGCGGAAATGACCTAGTTGCAGATACACCTGTTGCCAATACTTCAAACTTCGGAGTACCTACATATCCTTACGTAAGCACATGTTTACCAGCCCATAACGAAATGACGATGAATTATATGGACTACACAGACGATAGAGGAATGTATCTGTTTACAAACGGACAAAAATCAAGAATGTCTGCTATATTTGTTTCTGGCGGCGCTAGATCTGCATTTGGAATATAATTTTTTTAGTGTTATAAATATGAAACTCGCTACTTGTTAGCGAGTTTTTTTTTATCTTTAACCTCAAAAAAATCAAAAATGATTACATCAAAAATTATTGGAAACGGAATTTTAAGAGCCATAGGCTTTATAGTTTTAACCACAATATCCATATCTTTTATTTATCTAATTCAATCGGTTATAATCTATCTCGTAGTGGCTTTGATACTTACTTTAATAGGAAATCCAATTCTTGATTTCTTCAAAAGAAGATTAAAATTCAAACACACCTTGGCAACAATTGCTACACTTTCCATTTTTATCCTTTTCATTGCTGGCTTTGTACTGATGTTTATTCCTTTGATTTCTGCACAAGGACAAAATTTATCATTACTTAAATCAGCTGAAATTGAAGAAAACATAACCGAATTATCAGACCAAGCGATCACTTTTCTAGAAAGTCATAATATTGATTCTGAAGAAATGCTTAAAGAAGCCAATGTGACTTCTAAATTAAATTTCAATTTTATTCCCAATTTTTTAAATAGCGTATTAGGTACAATTGGAAGTTTTGGTATGGGATTAGCCTCCGTTTTATTTATTACTTTTTTCTTTCTTAAAGACCGATTACTTTTCATTGTTGGAGCAAAAAAATTGATTCCTGACACACACGAAGAACAAATATTGAATTCGGTTCACAAAATAAATTATTTACTTTCTCGCTATTTCATTGGATTATTGCTTCAATTATTTATAGTTTTTATTTTATATGTAATTGTGTTATCTATTTTTGGCATTCCCAATCTATTAATAATTGCCTTTTTATGTGCTGTTTTGAATATTGTACCTTACATTGGACCGTTAATAGCATCGATTTTAGCAGCTATTTTGACAATGTTGAGCAATTTAGGCTCTGATTTTCAAACCGTAATTTTACCCACTACAATCTATGTTTTAATAGGCTTTTGGATTGTTCAAGTGATTGACAACAACTTATCACAACCTCTAATTTTTTCCAAAAGTGTTAGTTCACATCCTCTCGAAATCTTCCTAGTTATCCTGATTGCTGGGTTTCTATCCGGTATTTTAGGAATGATTATCGCTGTACCGTTATACACTATTATGAAAGTAATTGGGAAAGAATTTTTTCCAGAAAACAAAGTAATTCAGCTACTTACTAAAAACATTTGATTTTGGATTTAAAGCTATTGAATTCTGAAATTCAAGAATTTATCAATTCGTCTATTGATAAAACTATTACTAAATTGGCTTTGCAAAAAAATCCATTTCCTGTAATGGAGTGGGTTTCTATTTTAAATCAAATTGAGGCTAAAACCAAATCGAAAGAGAAATTACCCCATTGGTTTGCTACCAAAAACATCATTTATCCCAGCAAAATTTCTGTTGAACAAACCTCATCCGAAAAAACTGCTTCCTATAAATCCGAAATTGTTTCTGGCGAAAGTCTCATTGATTTAACTGGAGGTTTTGGTGTTGACGATTTTTATTTTGCAAAAAAAATAAACAAGGTAACTCATTGCGAAATAAACCCTGAACTTTCCAATATCGTTAAACACAATTTCGAGCAACTCAATGTAAAAAACATAAGATGTCTTTCAGGAGATAGCTTAGAGATTTTGTCGCAATTAAAGGCTGAATACGATTGGATTTACATTGACCCTTCCAGAAGAAGTGATGCCAAAGGCAAAGTTTTTATGCTCAAAGATTGTTTGCCCAATGTTCCTGAACATCTCGATTTTTTATTTAATTCTTCGGATAGAATTCTAATAAAAACAGCACCTCTCCTCGATATTTCGGCTGGATTATCCGAACTAAAAAACGTAAAATCGATACATATTATAGCTCTAGAAAATGAAGTCAAGGAATTATTATGGGAATTACACAAAAATTATTTTGGAAAAACAATCCTGAAAACTATTAACATAGTCAAGGAAAAAAGAGATACTTTCGAGTTTGTATTCAATGAAAATTCCGAAAATCCTGAATATGGTTTGCCAGCGAATTATTTATATGAACCCAACAGTGCGATAATGAAATCAGGCGGATTTGATGAAATTGGCATATTTTATAAACTCAAAAAACTCCATAAACATTCGCATTTATATACTAATTCTGAAATTATCGCCTTTCCTGGAAGAATTTTCGAAATTGATAATACCATTGAATATCACAAAAAAGAGATGAAAATTTTTCTAGAAGGAAAACAATTCAATATCACCACCCGAAATTTTCCAGAAACGGTAGATAGCATTCGCAAAAAATGGAAAATAAAAGAAGGTGGAAAACAATATTGTTTCTTTACAACTGATGAAAATGACAATAAAATAGTTTTAATTTGCAAAAAAATTAAATAAAAATGAAACAAGTAGCTTTAGCCTTTTTCTTCTTGATAAGCAGCAATTTATTTGCCCAAAAAACATGTGAATACAGTACAAATATTACTGATTCTATTGGAACCTATAAATTGACCAAAGAATATATGATTTATGAGAAAAATTTTGCTGGAAACAAAAATTACATCTTCCTTTCTTTAGCTTTGACTGATGGAACTCCTACTTTGAATGTTCAGTTTATTCAAAAAAGTAAAGACTTTATAAAAGCGAATTGTTTTGACAAAAATTCAAAATTATTTTTTCAATTGAATAACGGAAAAATCATAACCTTAATCCACATCGACCAAGAAAATTGTGGCACAATGATCAGAGATAACGAGGGATTCGACAACAGAATTCTTGTTGGAAATTTTATGTTTTTAAAAGGTTCTTTCGAAGATTTGAAAAGTTCTCCTGCCAATTTAATGCGAATTAAATATTTGACCGATTTAGATGATTATGTTGTCCGAAAAGAATTTACCGCTGAAATGGACAACCAAGTTTACCAACCTGAAAATTATTTTATCAACTTTTTGCATTGCGTTGAGTAATTAATCACACTTCCATTTGGCATTAGAAACTTTATCATTTAATGCCGATTTCAAATTATAATGCCACCATTCCGAATCTAATGAGTTAAAACCATTTACAATCATTATGGATTTCAATAATTCTCTATTAGATTTTATTTCTTGCGAAAGATTTTGATAATTATGCCCCGCTTCAATACCAAAAAAGTCGAAAGTTGTTCCCATATCGAGCGTTACTCCTTTAGTATCTACTAAAGTTATATCGACAGCTCCTCCTCGATTATGAATAGAACCTTTGCTCGGATTTGCTACATACTCGGGATTTGGAACAATTTTCCACATTCTTTTTTGAATATCCAAAGGGCGATAACAATCGAATATCTTGATTTTGTAGCCTTTTTTCATAAATTCGGAATTGGCATTTAGCATTGCTTTTACGGTTTTTAAACGCAAAAAACATTCGGCGCAATCATACACTTTCGCCTTTAAAAAATTATCTGAACTGGCGTATTTCATATCATACACAAAATCTTTGCTGTAATCTTTTAAATTCACAAATGTGGTGTCATTTACGATTGCCTCCTTTTTCTCATCGGTAGTTACTGTTTGCGATTTGCAGGAAAACAATCTCAGAATCGCACAAAAAAGAAAAACGGATTTGATATGGAAAGTCATAACTTTTTATTTTGGATAAAAATAGAAAAAATCTATCTTGTTTTACTGGATTAAATGTTTAAAGTTAGAATCAATTTAGTATTAAAAAAATAACCCCAAAGTAGTACTTCGGGGTTATGATTAATAAAAAAATAAATAAAATTACAAATCTGTAATAGGACTGTATTTAGGCACTAATGATTTCATTACAATCCAACCTATTAAGTAACAAACGGAACAAATGGAGAAAATAATAAAATATCCTGCTTCAATACCTTCAAAGCCCATAAATGCCATATTTGTTTCTTTGGTGTAATCAAACAACAATCCAGAGCCTTTGTTGATAATTGTAGCGCCTAAACCCCCAGCTAAACCCCCAATTCCAGTGATTGTAGCAATAGCTTTTTTAGGAAACATATCTCCAACCGTAGTGAAAATATTTGCTGACCAAGCTTGATGAGCTGCTCCTGCTATTCCAATAATAATTACGGGTAACCAATAGCTGATATGCCCTAAGGGTTGTGCCACCAATGCCAGCAATGGGAAAAAAGCAAAAATCAACATCGATCTCATTCTTCCCTCATACGGATTCATTCCTTTCTTTTCAACAAAATAAGTGGGCAACCAGCCTCCAATGATAGAAAGTAAGGTAATCATATAAAGAACAAATAAAGGAAAAGCAGCCTCTGTAGAATCCATTCCGTAAACTGAGCTTAAATAAGCAGGTGTCCAAAACAAGAAAAACCACCAAACACCATCTGTCATAAACTTGCCAAAAGCAAAAGCCCACGTTTGTTTGTATCTAAAACAATCTCTAAAAGTTACTTTAGTAGTAGTTTCTGGCACATAACCTACTAATTTACTGTCGGCAACATCGTCTTGCTGGATATATTCTAGTTCAGCGGCACTAACTCTTTTATGATTTTCAGGCTTGTCATACATAAATACCCAAAAGCCCATCCATATAAAACCTAACGCACCAATAATAATAAATGCCATCTCCCATCCAAAAGCTTTAGCAATAAACGGAATAGATATTGGGGCAGCCAGTGCTCCAACAGTAGCGCCTGCATTGAAGATACTTGTAGAAAATGCCCTATCCTTTTTAGGAAAATATTCTGCAGTTGTTTTAATTGCGGCAGGGAAATTTCCTGCCTCACCCACTGCTAAAACAAAACGCGCAAAAATAAATAAAGTAACACTCACGTTAATAATTAATCCGGTATCTTTTACCGTACTAAGAGCTTCTTTTGCTCCTTCAAAACCAACAAACCAATCACCAGTTATTATACCAGCGGTTGCAATTCCACAAAAAGCGTGTAAACAAGCTCCTACAGACCATACTCCAATAGCCCAAAGAAATCCTTTTTTGGTATCCAACCAATCTACAAATTTCCCTGCAAATAATAAAGAAACCGCATAAAATATAGAAAATAAAGCCGTAATATTTCCATAATCATTGTTAGTCCAATGGAATTCAGGGGCAATAAAATCGCTCCAAGTTAAAGATAGTACTTGCCTATCTAAATAATTGATTGTCGTGGCAAAGAAGAGTAAACCACAAATAGTCCATCTGTAATTTCCAATTTTTTCGGTTGATTTAATCATTGATTTGGTTTTTTTGATTAGTTAAAAATATTTTTTGTTGAATTTTAATTAAATATTTATTTTAAAATAGCTTTTGGCATTCTTGTAACAAATGCCTTCCACCATATTTCCTATAAGGTTCATATCATCCGGCAATTCCCCTTTTTGAATTTCTTCGCCGAGAACATTGCACAAGATACGTCTAAAATATTCGTGACGTGGAAAAGATAGAAAACTTCTAGAATCAGTTACCATTCCAACAAATTTACTCAATAAACCAAAATTTGAAAGTATGTTCAATTGCTTTTCCATACCGTCTTTTTGGTCTAAAAACCACCAAGCTGCACCATATTGCATTTTTCCCGCGACAAGTCCATCATTGAAATTATTAGCCATAGAAGCAAACATTTCGCTATCTCTAGGATTTAAATTATAGACAATTGTATTTGCCAATCCATCACATTCACTCAACTTGCCGAAAAATTTACTCATACTATCAGCCATATTCAAATCGCCAATAGAATCATATCCTTGGTCAGGACCAATACTGTGTAACATTTTGACATTATTGTTTCGGATAGCTCCCACATGAAATTGCTGTGTCCAAGATTTTTCTTTGTTCATCAAAGCCAATTCATGTAAAACTGCTGATTTGTATTTATTCATCTCAAATGAAGAAACCTTTTCTCCTTTCAACCCTTTTCTAAAAATTACATTAACTTGGGTTAAAGTATAATCCTTCCCGTAAAAAGTAGTGTGTCCGTGATCCGAAATACGACAACCCACTTCATGAAAGTAAGTATGACGCTCTTTTAATGCTTTGATAAGTGTTTCAAAATTAATAATAGGAAACCCTACAACTATTTCCAGTTTTTGAATCCAATCAACAAATGCTTGACCTTTTTCAATTTCGGTAGCTTTGTCTGGTCGGAAAGAAGGTAAAACCTTAATTTCAAAGTTTTCTTCTTGAAGTTGTTTATGATAAGCCAAATCATCTGTTGGATCATCTGTTGTTCCTACCACTTTTACATTCATTTTCCTTAGAATATTTCGCACACTATATTCCCGTTTTTTTAATAACTCAGAACATTGATTGTAAATCGATTCGGCAGAATCTGAATTCAATAAAGTGGTTATCCCAAAATAGTTCTTGAGTTCTAGATGAGTCCAATGGTACAAAGGGTTCCTCAATGTATTAGGAACTGTTTCTGCCCATTTCAAAAATTTTACATAATCGCTAGCATCTCCTGTGATGAATTTTTCGTTCACACCATTGGCGCGCATAGCCCGATATTTATAATGGTCACCAACTATCCAAATTTGGTATAAATTCTCAAATTGGCGGTCTTCAGCAATGTCTTTTGGAGACAAATGGCAATGGTAATCAAAAATAGGTTGCTTTTTTGCAAAATCATGATAAAGCGTTCTTGCAGCTTCACTATGAAGCAAAAAATCATCCGTAATAAATATATTTTCAGACATCTTTTTTAAAATAAACTTTTTTCTATTCCCATTTCCAAACCTCTCAATTCAGCCAAACCTCTTAAACGACCAATTCCTGAATATCCCGGATTGGTTTTTTTGTTCAAATCGTCCAACATTTGGTGACCGTGATCGGGACGCATTGGGATGATTCTTTTCGTTTCTCTTTGCTTTTTTATAATAGATTTAATCACTTCATACATATCTACATCGCCTTCAAGATGATTGGCTTCATAGAAATTTCCTTCTTCATCGCGTTGGGTACTTCTTAAATGAATAAAATTCATTTTATCTCCGTGACGATCAACAATGCCTGGCAAATCATTTTCGGCAATTACTCCGTAAGAACCTGTACACATACAAAATCCGTTGGATGGAGAATCAATTGCATTTAATAATTGTATCAAATCAGCTTCAGTGCTTACCACTCTTGGCAAACCTAAAATTGGATAAGGAGGATCATCTGGGTGAATCGCCATCAAAACGCCAACACTCTGAGCTACTGGAATAATTTCTCGCAAGAAATAGTATAAATTTTCTTTCAATTTATTGGCATTAATTCCGTCGTATCCTTGAAGTACTTTTAAGAAATCTTCAACAGTATATGATTCTTCTGCACCTGGTAAACCCGCTATAATGTTTTGTTGCAATTTTATTTTTTCGGCATCGGTCAACTTTTCGAAAGTGGCTTTTGCTTTCGCTTTTTGCGCTTCAGTATAAGTGTTTTCTGCTCCAGGTCTTTTTAGAATAAACAATTCAAAAGCAGCAAATTCATTCACGTCAAAACGCAATGCTTTAGAACCATCCGGCATTTCAAATGACAAATCGGTTCTGGACCAATCTAAAACAGGCATGAAGTTATAGCAAACAATATTGATACCGCAAGTTGCCAAGTTTTTGATACTTTGCTTGTAGTTTTCAATATATGTCAAATAATCTCCTGTTTGCTTTTTGATATCCTCGTGTACTGGAATACTTTCGACAACCGAAAGAGTCAATCCAGCCGCTTCCACTTCATTTTTTCGCTTCATTATCTCGTCAACTTCCCACACTTGACCATTTTTAATATGGTGTAGCGCAGTCACAATTCCGGTGGCTCCGGCTTGTTTAGCGTCAGATAACTTTACGGGATCATTGGGTCCGTACCATCTCCATGTTTGTTCCATAACTTTAGGTATTTAATGTTTTAAGTTCTATATATTAAACTCCGCTAAACGCGCTAAAACCTCCATCGATAGGAATAACTACACCAGTTACAAAAGAAGATGCGTCATCGCATAAATAAAGAGTAGTGCTGATTAAATCCTCAGGTTCTCCAAATCTTCCCATAGGTGTTTGCCCAATGATGGTATTTCCTCTGGCTGTCAATTCACCGTTTTCGGTTGTCAATAAAGCACGGTTTTGATCTGTCAAGAAAAATCCTGGAGCCAAAGCATTCACACGAATCCCTACTTTAGAAAAATGTACTGCAAGCCATTGTGTAAAGTTAGAGACCGCAGCTTTTGCGCCACTGTATGCTGGTATTTTTGTCAAAGGTGTAAAGGCATTCATCGAAGAAATATTCAAAATGCTACAGCCTTTTTTACCTATCATATCTTTTGAAAAAACTTGAGTTGGCAATAAAGTACCAATGAAGTTTAAATTGAAAACGAATTTTATCCCTTCGGCATCTAAATCAAAAAATGTTTTGAAACCTTCAGTTGTATTTTGCAAGTCCACCTCCATCAGAAATGGATTTGATGTGGTTCCCAAGGGATGATTTCCTCCTGCTCCGTTCACCAAAATATCGCAGCTACCCAATTTCTCATTGACTTCTTTTTTGGCTGCTTCCAATGATTCCTTTTCCAATACATTTGCGGCTACACCAATTGCTTTTCCTCCAGCTGCATTAATTTCGTTGGCAATTTTATCTGCAGCTTCTTTTTTTAAGTCCAAAAGGGCTATTTGGTAGCCTTGTTTAGCCAATGCTTTGGCCAATGTACCACACAAAACTCCTCCTGCCCCTGTTATAACTACTGTTTTCATCTGAATTTTTTATTTGTTTTTTAATGGAAGATGGACCGCCTGTAATTATGTTCCTGCGTGTTGGAATAACTTCCGTCAAAGGCGTTTCATCTATTTATTTTTTATGGATTGAATTAAATTCAAAACGGCTTTAGTTTCTGATTCAATGGTTGCGTAATCCTTATCCGCCATCAATTGTTTACTGATGAGTTTGCTTCCCATTCCTACCGCAGAAACTCCAGCTTTGAACCAACCTTCGATGTTTCCTCTAGTTGTGTCAACACCACCTGTAGGCATAAACAATAATTTTGGAAAAATATCTTTGATACCACTCAAGAAATCTGGTCCTAGCATATTTCCAGGAAAAAGTTTAATAAATTTCACTCCTGCATTTTCGGCAGCAATAATTTCAGTTGGAGTCATACAACCTGGACTATACAAAATATCTTTTGGAATTAAAAAAGCGGCTACTTCAGGAACAAAACCTGGACTGATAAAAAAATCAGCACCCACATTTAGATATTCTTCTGCTTGTTGTAGATTTTTAATAGTTCCAATGCCTAATAATAAATCGGGCATTTCAGCATTTCTCACTTCCACCATTTTGGTAAAGTTGCTCAAAGCGGTTTCTCCACGACTTGTATATTCTACAGCTTTAATTCCAGCTTTGTAAATCGCTCTCAAAACTTCTATAGTTACATTTTCATCAGCATTAAAGTACAAAGGAAGCATCCCTTGAGCAACAATTGCGTCAGTTACTTTTTGAATATTACTCATTTTATTAAATTTTAACTTTAAACACTAATTTTTTGATTTCACCTTCCCCAATCATTGGAGCGTGAACATCTTCTGGGTAAAATATGGCAAATTGGCCATCTGTCAATTGGAAAGACATATCTGGAGCATCACTAAAAAAACGTACGTCTTTTTCGGGATTATACGTTCCGTTTGGTTGAACGCATTTTTCTCTTGGTTTCCAAGCAATTGTTTCTAATCCTTTTACGCAAAACTGGATGTCGATATTTTTATCGTGACATTCAAATTTTGCTAAACTTGCTTCTGCGGTTTTTCCGTTAGCCGTATTGACGATTAGTTTAAGACCTTCAGATATTTCAGAAACACCATCAGGAAGAGTAGCTAAATCGTTTTTATTGATAAAGTCAAATGCTTTTGCAAATAATGGATTTAAACCAATATATTTAGGAGCGTTGGCTAATGTATCTATAATCATAATTATCTAAATTAACGTGCAACTCTACCGGATGCATCACCACCCATCAATTTAGAAACTTCCTCAACCGTAACTAAGTTAGCATCACCTTTGATTGTGTGTTTCAAGCAAGAAGCTGCAACAGCAAAATCCAATGCGTTTTGATCATCATCAGGATAAGTTAATAATCCGTAGATTAAACCTCCCATAAAGGAATCTCCACCACCTACTCTATCAACGATATCAGTAATTTGATATTGACGAGTTTGTAACATTTTTTTTCCATCGTATAAAACGCCAGCCCAAGTATTGTGAGACGCAGAAATAGAACCTCTTAAAGTAGTAATTACTTTTTTAGCCCTTGGGAATTTTTCCATCATTTGTTGACAAACTGACAAGAAGGCTTCTGCTTTTACATCATGTCCATGAGTTTGAACTGCAGCTCCTTCAGGTTTAATTCCGAAGTGCATTTCAGCATCTTCTTCATTTCCTAAAATCACATCGCAATACGAAGTTAACTCGGTCATAATAGCTTCACGATCTCCACCGTATTTCCATAACTTAGCACGATAATTCAAATCCGTTGAGATAGTAATGCCTAATTTACTGGCAATTTTGACAGCTTCTAAACAAGCATCGGCAGAACTTTGAGAAATAGCCGGAGTAATACCAGTCCAGTGAAACCATTCGACCCCTTCAAAAACTTTTTCCCAATTGATCATCCCTGGCTGGATTTCAGACATTGATGAGTGTGCTCTATCATAAACCACTTTACTCCCTCTGCTTACGGCACCTGTTTCAAGAAAATAAATTCCTAAACGATCTCCACCCCAAACAATATTATCCACTCCAACGCCTCTTTTACGCATTTCCATCATAGCACATTCTCCAATATCATTTTTTGGTAAACGAGTTACAAAATCAACTGGAATTCCATAGTTAGCTAACGAAACAGCTACATTAGACTCTCCTCCTCCATATACAACATCAAAATTGTCTGCTTGTGAAAATCTTAAAAATCCTTGTGGAGCTAATCTTAACATTATCTCACCAAAAGTCACTACTCTTTTTGTCATTACTTTAATTGTTAATTGTTAATTTATAATTAGTTATATACTTTTTTTTAAGTGTTCGAACACGTGTATTATTAAAATCATCTCGAAACTCTGCCGCCCCCTGAACCACTCATCAATGCTTTTATTTCACTTACAGTCGCTAAATTAATATCTCCGGATATGGAATGTTTCAAACAAGTCGCAGCAACTGCAAATTCGAGTGCTGTTTGATGGTCGTCTGGCCAAGTGATTAATCCGTAGATAATTCCTGCCATAAAAGCATCTCCTGCCCCTATTCTATCAATAATATGCGAAACATTGTATTCTCTGGAATGCAATAATTCTTTACCATTCCAGATAGAAGCGTTCAAACTGTTCGATGAAGCATTAGCACGCATCCTGTGGGTTGAAGTAATGTTTTTTAATTTTGGGAATGCTTTCATCCAATTGGCAAAAACAATTTCCTCCGTTTCACCTTCATTCATTTTAACTCCCAATACTTTTTCTGATTCATCAATACCTCCCAATAATAAGTCGCAATGTTGTACTAGATTTGGCATTATTTCATTAGCATGTTTACCATATTTCCATAAAGTAGGTCTGTAATTTAAATCGGCAGAAATAGTCAATCCCATATTTTCGGCAACTACTAAAGCTTCTTTACATAATTCAGCTAATTCCAATGAAAGTGAAGGAGTAATTCCAGACCAATGGAACCAATCGGCATCCTTGAATATTGTTTCCCAATCAATCATTTCTTTTCTTAGCGTCGAAAATGAAGAATCTTCTCTATCGTAAACCACTTTTCCAGGTCTTTCAGAAGCACCTTGTTCAAAATAATAAATTCCAAGTCTTTTGCCTTGGGTAAAAGCTATAGGCTCCACACCAAAAGAGCGCAACATACTCAATGATGATTCTCCCAATTCGTTTGGAGGCACAGCAGTAATAAATTTTACAGGAAGACCAAATTTGGCCAACGAAGCAGCTACATTGGCTTCGGCGCAACCGTAATACAAATCAAATGAGGTGGCCTGAGTCAATCTTAAATGACTTGGTGGCGAAAGCCTAAGTAATATTTCTCCAAAAGTTACAATTCTTTTTGACATATCAGATGAAATTTTCGTGTGCGTACACGAGCGGTACAAATATATAAAAAAAAAGAAGTCAAACAGAAAATTAAATGAAAATTTAAAATAATTATAAAAGACAAAAAAAAGTATAATTTTACATTGTCAAATATTTAAAAGTTCGAATTATCATTACAATAAAAAAAATAGCCAAAATTGCTAATGTTTCCGTAGGAACAGTAGATAGAATTATTCATAATCGTGGACAGGTAACGGAAGAAAATATCGCCAAAGTTCAGACGATTATCAAAGAGTATGGCTATAAAAAAAATATTTTTGCCAGCAATTTAGCTTTCAACAAGAAATTTAAATTTGCTGTTTTTCTTCCCAAAAATAAAAATGTCGAATATTGGCAAGCACCAATTGTAGGTATATCAAAAGCCGCAGAAGAATTGGCTAATTTTGGTATTTCTATTGACTACCTCTATTTTGATTACAATATCTCTTCTTTCAAAAAAACGGCAACCAAAGTATTAAAAATGGATTATGATGGACTGCTATTTGCCCCAATCTTTTATGAGGAATCTGTTTCTTTTTTAAAAGAATACAAGAAGAAAAACACTCCAATTGTCATGATTGACTCCAACCTTCCAGAAATTGACGGAGTAGCCTATATTGGTCAAGATTCTTATCAAAGTGGATATCTGGGGGGGAAATTAATTAGTTATGGCATCAAAAACGACAGTAATGTTTTGATATTAAAAATCACTCGAAATGTAGAAAGCACTTCAAGAACAAATGTTTTTTTGCAACGTATCAAAGGTTTTTATGCCTTTTTCAATGACAAACAGAATCTCCCAAAATTTAATTTTACTGAAATCAGTATTAAATATGATATTGAAAACCAATTAAATATAAATATGTTTAGTGGAATAGACTGTGTATTTATACCTAATTCGAGAGTTTATATTGTGGCTAAATTCATAAAAGAAAACGACTTACAAGGAATTCGAGTTGTAGGTTATGAGTTATTAAAACAAAACCTAGAATATTTAAATGACGGTATTATCGACTTTTTAATTCATCAAAAACCTGAAGAACAAGGCTATATGGGAATTAATCATTTGTACAAAAAAGTGGTTTTAAAGGAAACGGTTACCGACTTACACCATATGCAACTAGAAATTATTGTACAAGAAAATTATACAGCTACAAAATTGTAAGTAATAAAAACAACTCTGATTTTTTTGTGTTAACGGAATTATTGAGACAAAAAAATATATTTAACTTCTATAATAAATTTCTTTTTTAAAATCAATATAAGAAGTCACTAAACCAATATCCGTATTTGGGTGTTTTAGCAACCTTTCAATAGGTCTAAAAGAAATTGTAATTCCTTTATCCATAACCGATGGATTTCTGTTAAAAAAGAAAGGCTTGTTTTTATTTTAAAATAAAAACAAGCCTAAAACTAAACTAAAACTAGTCCTAAATATATTGGTTGATGATATTTTCAAACAATTCTTGTTTGCCACTTTGTAATGTAAGTTCACCATTTTCTTTGGCGATTTCGTACAAAGCTTTAAAATCTAATTTTCCTTCTTCAAATTCTTTTCCTTTTCCGGAATCGAATGAGCTGTATCTTTCTGTTCTTAATTTGTTATAAGCTGATGAAGTGATGATTTTATCTGCAGTCAACAAAGCTCTTGCAAAAGTATCTGCTCCGCCAATATGTGCGTGGAAAACATCTTCCATATCTGTAGAATTTCTTCTGATTTTAGCATCAAAATTAACACCACCACCTTGAAGACCGCCTGCTTTCAAGAATACCAACATGGCTTCGGTAGTTTCTTGAATATTGTTTGGAAATTGGTCTGTATCCCATCCGTTTTGATAATCTCCGCGGTTAGCATCTAAACTTCCTAACATTCCCGCTTTGGCAGCCACTTCAATTTCGTGTTGGAAAGTGTGTTGTGCCAATGTAGCGTGGTTTACTTCGATATTCATTTTGAAATCATTCTCTAAACCTTGTGCACGTAAAAATCCAATTGCGGTAGCACAATCAAAATCATATTGATGTTTCATTGGCTCCATAGGTTTTGGCTCAATGAAGAAATTTCCTTTAAATCCTTGCGCACGAGCATAATCACGAGCCATTCTCAAAAATTCTCCCATATGGTCTAATTCTCTTCCCATATCAGTATTTAACAATGACATATATCCTTCGCGTCCTCCCCAGAAAACATAATTCTCACCGCCTAAGGCAATCGTTGCATCTAAGGCTAATTTTACTTGTCCACCTGCTCTTGCCACTACGTTAAAATCAGGATTGGTAGCAGCACCATTCATATAACGAGGGTTCGAAAAAGCATTGGCAGTTCCCCAAAGCAATTTCACACCAGAAGCCGCTTGCTTTTCTTTCAAATAGTCAGTGATAGTTAAGATTCTTTTTTCAGATTCTCCAAAGGTTGCTCCTTCACGAATTAAATCGTAATCGTGGAAACAGTAGTATCCAAATCCCATTTTGGTAATGAATTCGAAAGCTGCATCTGCTTTGTCTTTAGCTGCTTGCACTGCATCTGATGATTGATCCCAAGCAAAATTTTGTGTTCCTGGTCCAAATGGATCGGATCCTTGCCCACAGAAAGTATGCCAATATGCGATAGCAAATTTAAAATGCTCGCGCATCGTTTTTCCTGCCACAACTTGGTCTGGATTGTAATATTTGAATGCTAAAGGATTGTCTGATGCTGCTCCTTCAAATTTAATTTCGCCAATACCTTTAAAGTATTCTTTATTGCCTAAAGTTGCCATATTCTATTTATTTATTGATTATTAATTCTAATTCGTTTTTCCAAAGTTGATACGCTTCTAAATACGGTTGTTTGTCTTTAAAAGGCATATACGTCATTACGTGATCATTGTCAGTAATATATTTTCCGAAGGTTTCAAAATCGCCTTCGTGAAGTCCTGATGCTCTTGCTGCACCAATGGCTCCTGTGGTATTGTAGATCTCTATTTCGTGACCAATAAGTGTTGCCACAGTATTTGAAAAAATCTCGGAACGGAATAAATTATCGTTTCCAGCACGCATTACATTCACTTCGATACCATCGGATTTCATAATTTCCATTCCATAGACAAATGAAAAAGCAATCCCTTCTAAGGCAGCGCGACAAATATGAGCTTTGCCGTGATTGTTGAGATTGACATTGACCAATCGGGTTCCAATGTCTTTGTTATTCAACATTCGTTCGGCTCCGTTTCCAAAAGGAATCATACAAACCCCATCAGATCCTACGGGAATATCCGAAGCTAGATTATTCATTTCTTCATAAGAACTTACCGAAAGATTATTCAGCAACCATCGGTATTGAATTCCGGCTCCATTAATGCACAACAATTTTCCAATTCTTGGTTCATTGCCTTTTTTATAATTGACGTGGGCAAAATTATTGACTCTCGAACTTTCTTTGACAGACAAGCTACTGGTCATTGCATAAACCACACCCGATGTTCCGCCTGTTGCAGCCACTTCGCCTGGATTGAAAACATTCAACGAAAGTGCATTGTTAGGTTGGTCACCTGCTCTATAAAATATAGGAATTCCTTCGGCAAGTCCGCTTTCTTCTGCTCCTTTTTTATCTACTTTAGATTGAACGCAAAAAGTATCTACAATATCTGGAACAAGTTCAGTCGAAATACCATATTGCTCAAACAAGAAATTGGCGAAAGTATCATTTTTAAAATCCCACATTATACCTTCGGACAAACCTGAAATCGTGGTGTTGATAACATTAGACAATTTGTAGGCAATGTAATCACCTGGCAACATAAATTTATGAATCTGATTGTAAATTTCTGGCTCATTCTCTTTGACCCATTTCAACTTTGAAGCAGTGAAGTTGCCAGGAGAATTTAGCAAATGTTCGTTGCATTTCTTTTCACCGATGGCAGAAAATGCCTCATTTCCTATTTCAACGGCTCTACTATCACACCAAATTATTGATTTTCGCAAAGGTTGTCCTGCTGCATCAACCAAAACCAATCCGTGCATTTGATACGAAATCCCTATTCCTTTTATTTGTGTTCTGGAAATATTGAATTTCTTTTTCAATTTGACTACAGCATTGCATGCGTGTAACCACCAATCTTCTGGTTTTTGTTCAGCCCAACCGTTTTTTAGTGCCAGCATACTCATTTCGGTTTCTGGCTCTTGTGCTACACCAATGCTTTTTCCGGTTGCAATTTCTACAATAGCCACTTTTACCGAGGAGCTACCTATATCAAATCCAATGTAATACATAATTTATAATGATTCTCTTAATATTAATTTTGTCGACACATAATACTGCATCGGTTCGTCTTTGGTAATAAATTCGGCCCCTTTGGTTCCTAATTCCTTAAAATCTGTTGTAACCACCGAAATTCCTTTATAAATAAATTTTTTCATTGGAGTTTCATTGTACGATAAAAATCCAACGTCTTTTCCGGGTTCAAAATCTTTTTCCCGGCATTGTTCTAAAAAGAAACCTAATATTCTGTCGCTTACACTTATATAAGCAATGTTTTTTTCAATGTTAAACTCCTTTGGATTGATGATAATTTTAGATTCAAAACCAAATTCTTTACAAAATTTTTTAAAAAAAGTAACAGTTTCTATTGGATGATTGGTGAAATTTGGATACACAAAATGAATCGCTTCATATTTTCTAAACAAATCAACAGCCTCTTTCAAAGATTCATAAAAAGCAATTCCAAAATCTTGAAATACATAATTATTCTTGGATTTCGAATGAATATTCCAGTCAATCAACAAGAGCTTATCGTTAGCGATATTGGTCAAAACAGAAGCGACTTCTTTATGATCAAAATTCATTACGACATATTTATAATACTTGCCAACACTATTATTGATAATCGTTTTGAAATTATCGATGTTATAATGATGAAATTGCACATCTGTAATAATATTATCGGGTAAATTATTCACAAAAGAATGATACAAAACTTCTTTGTATGCTTTGAAGGTGTCTAAAACTAAAAGTATTTTTCGAGTTTCGCCAGCAACGTAATACCCTTTATTTGGAACCGATTCAATAACTCTTTGGTCTTTTAAAATTGAATAAGCTTTAAAAACTGTATCTCTTGAAAGTTTATTTTCATTGCAAATACTATTCACTGAAGGCAACAAATCTCCCTTGTTAAGAAGCTTTTTAGCAATAGCATTATTGATAGAATTTACCAATTGCTGATACTTTGGGATGTCACTTTCGTGATTAATATTAAAAGCGAAAATCTTTATATTCATAACCTGCGTACTGTTCTGTTCCGGTATGCTAAATTAGTGATTTTTTCAATATAAAAAATTATTTTCGAAATAATTTAATCATTTTTTTTTAGGTTAGACAATCATCTAGTCTGAGCTGAATTCCTGAAGCATATTCAGAGAGAAATTCTTATGAAAACTATTATAAAAAATAGTATATTTGTTATTAATTATTTTTTATTATATGGAAGAAAATAAAGACGTGACGATATATGATCTCGCTAATAAATTAAAACTAGCAACCTCAACAATTTCAAGAGCTCTAAAAGATCATCCTACAATAAGCACAAAAACAATAAAAAAGGTTAAGAAAATGGCCGAGGAAATGGGCTATGTTCCTAATACTTTGGCCGCTGGTTTGCGGGGGAATAAGACCAATACCATTGGAGTTTTGATTCCAACTGTTACCCAACCCTTCCTTTCTTCACTGATAAGCGGTATAGAAATTACTGCTCGAAAATCAGGTTATAATGTAATTATTATGCAATCTCATGACTCCTATGAAGAAGAAGTCAGCATGGCTAAATCTTTATATAGTAGCAGAGTTAGTGGTATTATTTGTTCCATAGGGATGAAAACAGTTGACACTTCCCATTTTCAACAATTTGTAAATAACAATATTCCATTAGTTTTTGTCGATAGGGTTCCAAAAGATTTCAATACATTTCGAGTAATAATTGACAATTATGCTGCTGGATATAAAGCAACAAAACACCTTATAGAACAAGGTTGCAAACGCATTGCTCATATTACTGCCGGTTCTGAGTTTGGTAATTTATATAATGAAAGAAAAAGAGGCTATATCGATGCCTTGATAAAATACAATTTGCCTGTAGAAAAGGAACTCATGGTAGATTTAAAAACAGTTACTTACAACGAAGCATTAAAAGCCAGTACTAAATTACTGGAGTTAAAAAATAGACCCGATGGTTTATTTGCTTCGGGAGACATCATGGCTGCGAGTGCGATACAAAGTGCTAAAAGAAAAGGTCTTAGAATTCCAGAAGATTTTGCAGTGATCGGTTTTAATAACGACCCTATTTCGGAGATTATAGATCCAAATTTATCAACAATTACACATCCAGCTGCAAAAATGGGGCAAATGTCAGCGGAAATTATTTTGAAAAGTATCAAATTCCCAAATAAAGACGAAGTCAAAGAAATTACTTTTCTGAATACCGAAGTATTGGTTCGGGAATCTTCAAAGAAGATAACGTCTTCGTAAAAAATCCTTTCTATAATTAGTCAATTGTTAAAAGAGTTGGTTTTTAATTTATGGTAAAATAAGAATATTATTTTGAGTAGAGAAGTTGAGTATTTTAAATATCCAAAAGCAATTTGCTCTTTAATTTGATTAAATCGTAGTTTTAAATTGTATCCAATTCCCGCTAAAAGTGCATTATGAATATCCCCCCCAGCCACGCCTTTGAGGAAATTTAATCCTAAAGCGTGGTTTTTTTTTAAAAGTAATATTGTGTTACTGTTTCTGCTACTGGAGGTCTATTAGGCTTAGTTGGCTTACTATCCTTTGAACAGGAAACCAATAACACAAGTAGAAAAAAAAATTAAATTTAAATTTATTCATATTAAGTTATTTAATTTTTGATTGTCCGTTTTTAGTCATAACCCTGTAATGCTTGCTATTACTAGCCTATCGAATAATTTTTCTTCAAAAT